>CBFHPT010000006.1:0-167507 GCA_965657905.1 Luminiphilus sp.
GAATCTGGTGCCTGGACTCACTACGGTAAATCTTCCCTATCGGGATATGGGCAGCAAAGGCGCTCAGCTCGCCATCGATGCAAATCGTGATCCCAGGCGCTATCTGGTCGACTCCATTCCAGTCATCCGCGGATCGGTAGCCGCCCTCGACGAAATCGTTTCCGAGAGCGGCGTATCGGCCCTGGGCTCCGCCACGTCCGGAAACGTTGTGCCAATCCAGTCGTGATGTACCCGGAGGGTTTTGCCAAGCAAACTCAGGCAGATCGCAGAAATCCGCGGCGTGATCTTAAGCGACCGCCCTACTCCAGTCTCCATAGGCACCTACCCAAGATTGCGATAATGCTTTGCAGGCACCAGGTGCCTCAACGGATTGGATAGCTTGAATACAGCAGCATAGTCCAGACTAACGACCGCTTTCGGTGAAGTGCCCCGCGGCAGCGGTCCGTTCGGCCCTGGTTCGGTGTTCGGTTTGCAGGAATTCGTTAGCAATCTTTGGTTTAGGGCAGCGGCAACCGCAGAACGACTCCAGAGCAGTTCGGATTAGGTTCGGTTTCGGTCACTGGCACTCGGACGGCAAGAAAAACCCCTTACCTTTCTTGCCCTTACAGCAGGGGTGAGGCGCTCTTCCGGATCCTCATAATCGATTGGTCGTAGGTTCAAGTCCTACTGGGCCCACCATCTCATTGATTTTTATAGCTTTTCTATGGGTTTGACCCATCGACTCAGGGACTGTGGTAGCGCCTCCGTCGGACATCGGGTAGCCGGTCAATAGAGCCAAACCGCCTAGGAAATGATGTCTGGCGCGAATCAGTGGCGCTCGTATGTATTCATCGCCGGATCATCTCATCTCAGCGAGTTAAGTTGGCAATACCTTTGAGAGAGCACCAGCCATATGTCAAAATTCTGAATTGACGTGCCGCAACCCCACGATATTTGTTCGGTGGGGCGTCGATTATTAACGAGGTGATGTAATGGTTTGGACGCCGCCCGCTTTCGCCGACCGTCCGTATGCGCGTGAACGCTTTGCTGCAACTATAAAATGGGCGCTGGATCACCATCCTTTTTATCAGCAACGTTTTGAGAACCCTGCAGAATACATTCCCAGACTCACCCGCCCTCAGGTAGCTATAAATAACGACGCGCTTTTGGCCGGGAACATACAGACTGGCGTCACGTCCGGGTCTACCGGGCTTCCCGTACGCATCGCTTGGGGTGCTGCAAAGGCGGAGGACAACGCTGCAGCTAACTGGAACTTAGCGAAAGCTATGGGCGGTCCGTTGCCCCGAGCGCGCATTATCTCACTGGTGGAGCAGACCCCCGACTCTCGAGATGCAATCGATATCTGTGAACCTATACCTAGTCAGATCGCATTCATCGAGAAGCGACAACGTCATGATGGTATCCGCGCCCTAGTGACGTATCCGACTAATGCGCTGCTTTTAGCCGACTGGCTGATAGAGCACAACCGAACTCTCGATTTTATCGAGCGGATCGTGCTCTATGCCGAGCCTTGGGATGTCGACAATACCGCGCAGTTGCTAGCGGGCTTCCCGGGCGCAAAAATATGGAGTACCTATTCCTGCTCGGAGCTTGGCTTAGTGGCCTATACCTGCCCTCACAATCAACGAATGAGCCACATCGTGGCGCGCAGCGTGGGCGTAGAGGTTAATCGTGAAGGCGATATTCCAGCTGCAAATGGTGAAGTCGGCAATCTCGTACTCACTGACTTCGTCAATCGAACGGCACCATTTATCCGTTATGAAATCGGCGACCTGGCCATTCCAGGTGTGTGCGAATGTGGCATCGAGGCGCCGGCTCTTGAGAAAATCCTCGGACGCGTTCGCGGCTTCCTCCGGCGTGCCGATGGCTCTCGAGTTATGTTTGCCAACGTGTCAGCGGAACTCGAGGTCACACCCGGTTTACGCCACTACCAAATAATCCAGACCGCACTGGACGAACTCCGATTTCGCTACGTTCCAGCAGCCAAGGTCGATGAAACTGCGTTGCAAGAAACCGTAACGGGGCTGCTGTTCAGCTATATCGGCGGCACACCTCGTATTGATTTCGAGCGAGTCGATGCTATTGAGCGGGCGGCAAACGGTAAGCTGCACTTCACCATATGTGAGGTCGCTGACTAGCTAATCACCCTGAGGGATTTTTGGAGGTGATGGGTTATGTCGCACGAAAACCTGGAAAATTACTCGGCACAATGGCGACTGGTGGCGATCGTTCTTTGAGCTGAATACTTGCTTTCTCTGGCGAGAATTGAATTCCTGTGGCCCTATTTTTTCGCCTGCTCGTTGGCTTTGACAGCTGCCTGTAATCGTTCAAACCGATCTGCCAATCGTCGAATTTCTGCGTCAATGGCACTACCCTCAAGTAGACTCCGGACTTGCTGGCGATACGCTTGCTGCAATTCCACTACTTCTAAGGTGGATCTATCTTCAGACCGCATCATTGCAAAGCGTTCTCTCTGATAGGTCTCGGCAAGCACCAGAAGCTGCGTGGTCTTCTGGTCGTCCAGTTGGCCTAGCGAAGCCAGCCTCCGAGCGCGATTCTTAGCGCGCGCCACGGTGGAATCTAACGCAGCTACGGGGTCTTCAACATCACTATCTCGGCTCGTTTCCTCGCGCCGCCACTTGAGCGAATTAGTAGCAATCATACTTTCCTGACTTATCTCTGGTGACACTTCGCCCTCTATTAGCTGCTCGCGAGTCGTCATCTCTGTTCGGGTCTCTGGGAGGGGCGCTGGCGCCACATCGGTTGCGGACGATTGCGGCGCGGCCGTAGGGGTTGAGTGACGAACCGCCTCGACAGGAACTTGAGCGGAGCGAAGAACAAACCCCGCCCCTAAACCCGTCAGGGCAAGCACTATCGCGATTACCCATATACGCCCACTCAACAAACTCACTCCTCACAGATTTACGAACACTTTCTTCTCAGCAATTAATGCGCACGTACCAAAAAAACGTGAATTGCAACACCGTCATCATCGAAGGCATCCAAAAATAACGACAAAACCCACCAGCGATCTTAGCGTTCGGCTAGTTCATGGCGAGTATACAGCGGCGTGTGGGCTATTAAAGAGCTCCTTTAGCTTTGTTTTTTTACCTCAGCGCATGTACATTGAAGACGGCCCAAATATTGTCCGCCTCTATATTATCGGAATTTTCACATGACATGCTTTGAACCAAGACAACTCTCCTTGGCAGTAGCAGCGGCGATGATTGGCGCCGTCAGCCACGCAGCAGACGTTCAGGTGCTCAACACCGCCGATAGCGGCACCGGATCCCTTCGTGAGGCCGTTGCGGACGCCAACGATGGAGATAGGATCGTTCTCGACCCCGATACAATGGGTGGCTCAACCATTTCCCTAGTGTCAGGACACATTGATGTTGGGTTAAAAAAACTGCATTTCTACGCAGCCCCGACCAGTGATGGCGACCCGACTGTCACCATTGAAGCAGCAACATCAAACAGAGTTTTTTACGCTTCAAGCGCTGACATGTTAATCATTCAGGGCCTAACTCTCTCGGGGGGCAACCCAAGTAGTGTAGGCGGCGCAATTTTCACCCGAGACATGGATCTCGTCATCGCCAACAGCACAATCTCTGGCAATACTGCAATGGGTGCCGGTGGCGGTGTGGCGGCGCTGAATTCAAACGTCTGTGTGAGCGCTAGTGAAATATCCGGTAATACTGTCAATGCCTTCGATTATTATAGCGAAGGAGCGTTTGCATCGGCCAGTGGTGGCGGCCTCACCGTTAGTGGTTCTCTTTCGCTATTGGGAGAGGCTAAATATGTTGACGAGGAAGACGTATGTAGTACGGAGAACTTCCCGGACTTCGCTGTCGTAGGGCCGGGCGAGACGCCATTGCTCATCACAAATAACGTTGCGCGAACGAATGACTCAAATTTTACTGATGCGAAGTACCTTGAGGCGCTAGGTGGCGGGGTAGCACTGACTCCGGCAGTCGTCGGAGACAGCTTCATCGACTGTCCCAATCTACCCTTTGGCTCCAATAATCCATCTTTCTGCAGTGCAGGCGCGCAAATTACAAACAACACCGCCGAAGTTCTCTTGGGAGTATCCGTTGATCTCAACAGCCCTCGCTTCGTCAATTCTATTGGCGGCGGCGTGTTCATCTCCCCTCGAGTAGAGGCCACGGAAGACGCTCTTGCTGCCACGGTATACGGCAGCGTTATATCGGGAAATGCCGCGATTGTTGGCGACAATGGCGAAGACGGCAATATACAAATTAGCGAAAACGTATTGTTCGCCTCAGGTGGTGGTATCGGCATCAAGGCCATCAATAATGATGGGGATCCTATTGATTCTGTTCTGTCGCCTTTTTTGCGCGACGCATCAGAACCAAGTTTAGAGCCTTCTGGGGACATCGAGTTTTTGATGGTGTCGTCCATCGTTTCCGGGAATGCGGTCAGCGTAGAGCCGAGCGCAAAAGTTGGGAAGACTACACGTCTGGTTTCAGCTGCGGGTGGCGGTGTTTCCGTTGATTTGCTGACGAACCAATACGGCGATGCTGTAGCGTTTAATCTCTTCACTCTCGTTTCAGACAATACGGTAGAGACGGCTGCAACGCTAACCGGTGCTGCTTTAACTGGCGACGAGCCTGTGCTGGAAGTATGGGCCGGGGGCGGTGGGTTTAACGCGCTCGATTTACCGACCTACTTATTAGGAGAAGACACCGCGGAAAGCTTCAAATATTTCAGCGTGTTTGGTTCTAACATCGATAATGCTGTTGTTGTAGCGGCACACGAAGAAAGCCGGGTGTTTGGCGGCGGAATTGCGGCGCCACTCGTTCTCTCGAAGTACAGTAAACCCGTACTTGAGGTAAACCCAGATTACTCTGACGACCTCGGAGAAGGTTTAGCCCTTGAAAGCTTTATCACTATAGCCTCAGCTGAGACTGGCGTATCAGGCAATAGCATCTCAATAAACGCAGCGGATGGTGGAGACCATTCAGCGTACGGTGGTGGTGTATTTGCTGGAACGCTCTCGGGCAGTTTCTCGACTGGTGGACTTTCTGGTGGACTTTATAGCGCGGTGACATTGGTCGCTGAAAACGAAATTAGTATCGCAGGCCCCGGTACAAATGCACGTGTCGCAGCCGGTGGCGGAGGTTTGGCGTCATTCAGCGATTTGACTGGCCAAAAATATGATCATGTCGATAGCAATAGCATTTCCATATCAGCGCCCGGCGCAACGGGCACAGCAGCGGGTGGCGGCTTGCTGTCGCGCACAGATTTGCAATTCATGACGTCCAGCACCGTCTCTCGAAATCACATTAGTGCCGCTACAGGCACAGACGTCGATATGGGTGGCGGCGGATTTTTGGTTTCCTCTGGGTTTAGCGCTGACAGGTATGCAGGCAGCGTCTCAAACAGCACCATCGCAAGCAATACGCTCACTCAGAATGGCGCTGGTGACTCACTCGGCTCTGGCGCCGTCTTTTCGTCAGGCGACGATGTCTCGGTAATCCACACAAGCATTGTCAGCAACACCGATGTTGGTGGTTCAAGTGGCGGTCAACTTGTCATAACAGGGGTTAACGGCGATATAGAGCTTAAACACTCTCTGATAAGCGGTGTGTCCACACCGGGCACGGACGGGTGCCTAGCGTTTGATAATGTGACCGCGCCGACCATCGAGAATCTTTCGGTCAGTAACGCGAATTCAAGCGACGCCTGTGTTGCTGACCTTCCAGCATCTTACGCAGATCCAAGTACACTCGGTCCGCTACAGTTCAACGGCGCCCTGATCGATGGAGCATGGCCTTTTGACAGTGGCAAATACTTTAATCTACCGACCATCGCTCTCCTCGCTGGCAGCGGCGCGGTTGATGCCGCTGTAGGGTCAGATAGTTTCGCAGTTGATCAGCGCGGCTTCCCCAGAGCAAACACACCCGATCTCGGTGCTTTCGAATACGAATCTTCAGGAGATCTTGATGGCGAGGAAGAACTCGATATTGTCGGATGGGGCACCTTGGCAGGCGCTGAGTCCAACTCTACATTCAGAGTTAATGTGCCCAATGGTGACGGCAACTCAGATGGCGTTCCGGACGTTAACCAGCCATTCGTAACGACATTTGCGACGTCGTTGGGGGGGCCAAATACCTATATGACCCTGGTGTCAGAGTCAGATACCCCAGAGCAAATCATATCCGTCGAGCCTATAGGAACTGCATCAGTCATATTTAATGAGTACTATGCATCATTAGACGCCACTGAGCTCACGCCGAACAACGAGGCACCCCTCGGTTTTACTGCACCGCTTGGCGGCCTTTCGTTCACCGCAGAGAATGGCGGTGACTTTTCGCTGTATGTGCCCACATCATTAGGAATAACGCAGTTGGCGAAGCAAGAATGCAATGCTATCGGAGACGATGGTCCGAAATGGGTGATTCTGGACGATTCGCCCGAAGTGATCGATGGTAGCCGTCTTCGATTCAGCTTCACCATCGAAGACAACGGACGATTCGATTGTGATCCCGCCGACAACCTCATCGATGACCCCATATTTCCGCTAGGCTCGCCTGCCCTTCCTACGTCAATTCCCACCACGAGTACTTACTTTCAACTGTTATCGGTGGGCATGATTGGACTGTTTGGTTTGCTGGGCCTACGTCGTCGTGGGAATCGACTCTAGGCATTTCTGAGAGAACGTTTGACCAGCCACCTGACAAAGCGAGTCCTGCATGACGGGTCTTGGTAATGGAAATGGCCCTAGTGCGCCGGTGGAAGATGTGATGGCTCAACCAGCGGGGGCTGAGTCGCCACTCTCTAGCGTACATACACAAAGCCTGACTAAAATCTTAACGCAAGCGGGCATATCGTTAGCGGTTACCACCTATCAAGCTGGCAAGCTCATCGTAGCCCGCGCCGACGGGGACATTGTAAACACCCACTTCCGTTCGCTTCGCAAACCGATGGGTATGGTGGCGTCTGCCGGGCGGCTCTGCGTTGGTACGCAGAATCAAATTATTGACTTCAGAAACGTGCCGGCAGTTGCCGCTCGACTCCCTCCAGAAGGAAAACATACCGCCTGCTACCTCCCCCGTGCCTCATACATAACGGGAGATATCGATATTCATGAAATGGCCGATATCAGCGGCGATCTATACTTTATTAATACGCGCTTTTCGTGCCTTTGCCGTCTAAACAGCGACTTCAGCTTCGAGCCAATATGGAAGCCCGACTTTATTAGCGCCTATGATATTCGTGATCGATGCCATCTGAACGGCCTCGGAATACGCGATGGCGAGCTACGCTATGTCACGGCGCTCGCCGCTACCGATGAACCAGGCGGCTGGAGACAGCACAAAGCTGACGGTGGCTTAATCATCGACATCGTTAGTAACAAAACGGTCGTCTCAGGCCTCTCAATGCCGCACTCACCTCGCTGGTACGACGGAAGGTTATGGGTCTTAGAATCAGGTAACGGTACGCTAGTGAGCTTTAACGCCGAAACAGGTGCCCGGGATTTTGAGTGCCAGCTGCCAGGCTTTACCAGAGGTCTCGATTTTTACAAAAATCTCGCATTTGTTGGCGTTTCTAAAGTGCGAGAAACGGCTGTCTTTTCCGGACTTAAGGTAACCAGCGAACAAGCTGTGCGCGACTGCGGTGTTTGGGTAATCGACCTAATCACATCAAAAATTGTCGGCTTTTTAAAGTTCACCGGTGGCGTAGAAGAGGTTTTTGCTGTGTCAGTTCTGCCCCATAGCTATCCGGATGTCATCAATGACAACGAACAGCTAATCAGAGCTTCATACGTGATTCCAGATGCCTGCCTCCAACAAGCCGCGTCGCTAGATACCGGCTGGCAAAACACGGAGAGTATCTTTGAGGAAGGCAACCAGTTATACAATCAAGGCCGGTACGAAGCCGCAGGCCAGAAGTACGAAAAAGTCCTGGAGCTCGACAGCAACTACCTGCCAGCTAGATATCGTCTTGGCTTGTCCTATTTTAGTTGCGAAAAACTCAAGGAAGCAAAAGACACCATGTTAATGGTTATCCAAAAAGAGGCCGCACACTTCGAGGCGATGAATAGCCTTGGAGTCATCTATTCGAGACTCGGCGACCTTCAGTCCGCTAAGAAGTATTTTTTGAGCGCTCTTGAAATCAACCCACGCTTTTCAGGTGCGCAAGAAAATCTGAAAGCCCTCGAGAAGAACACCGATTTCTCAGGACTATAGGTTCTAAGCTGCCGTTTCCCCAATATTGGTTTTTTCAATGCGGACTTTGCGCTTTATGTACAGGCTCCGAGGCTATGGTAACCATAGCATCATCGAAATATCTGCATCGCAGCTGACAGTTGTTGTCATCCCAACCCAAGAGAAAGGATTGCGTGAGTGGAGACACCAGACCTAGAACACTTTTATTGAGGCTTGCATTTTGCAGGCTCCACATCATACCCGGATACCTAGAATCTTCGCCCTTAGCAAAGCGACGAGCATAGGTATTGAAAGTGAGATTAACGAGTTCTGTTGCTGTTTTTGCTCCTCGTGCGTTAGCAGAGACGAAGCTTCTAAAAATCAGCATCGACGCCCGTAACTGGGGTATCTCTACTGGGAAAACTGAAGCTACCGCGACGACATCATCGAGATGTTTAGCAATGGCACATACCTGCGGTAAGCGGTCAAGGCATGCTTCTCTGCTCGTAATCACTCCTGAAGATAGCCATAACGCAATTATTTGCTCAGATAGCACCTGAGAAATATTATTTTCAACGAACTCTAAAGCAAGTGTTGCCGTCTCCTGAGCAGATTTTCTTCGCTTCTCAACCGCTGGAACTTCGGGCTCGTCGAGGGAAAGCTTGGCGCCCTTAAAGTAATAAACGTATTTCCTAACACCTCTATTGTCGAATCCGATAAAGTCGAAACGCTTAGGCGTCTTATTCACTGGAAATTGCTGAGTTTCGGTTACCTTGAAGGTGGTACGATTAACAGCAAAAGGGGCCTCAATCTCAAGCACTACACCTACCGCGTGTAACTCTTCCCCAGCGAGAAATGCATCCTCCTTAGCCTCCAGTGAGTGTGCAATCAGACTGTAGGCTAACAGGTTTTGTCTCCATGCCTGCGTCACGATTACTCGGAACGAAAACAAGTGCTGCCGGGTTAATGGCTCCCGAATTAACACAGCCGTGGTGACACCGACTAATTTCCCCGCGTGCTTAGCCACAAAGGTAACTTGTGCCAATCGTCGATCGATGTCAGTGAATTCGGCGCCCTCCTCTTTCCAAAGCTGGATGATATCTGAGCGCAGATCGTCGGCTACAGGTTGGGCTACGGCGATAATCGTGGGGTTATCCGACATTAAGATCTCCGTTAAAAGCTAAGGAATGAGCTTTAATTAGAATACTTTGATAAAGGCATCTGTTTCCCGAAAAAACACGAGAAAATTCAAAAAGGTCTCTCGAGGCGGCTACTCACACAGTCAGGAGCCACTCCCTCGCCACGCCAATATATAGCTAAACGGAGTGTGACAAAAGAATGTTCATCTCGAGAAACCGCTCTATTCCATTCTTCAAACGCACTTGCCCTGAGATCTCGATAATGCTGAGCTCGCACAAGGTGTCTGCCCAGATTGAAAAGATTGGACACAGCAGCGTGGGCAGTAACAAATCGCTGCGCCTGCTTCATCGACTTGAATCGCCGCATTCCTCGCTCCCGCGCCCGGGTCGCCTCGTGTGATTGCTCAGCCCAATTACTCTCGCACTGCTGGGTGCTGTGCACCGTCTCGGGAATCAGCTCTCGGTGAGCAACTCCATAGCTTCGTAACTTATCAGTGACGATGTTCTTGGGCTCACCCACGTGACTGCGTAGCGACCTTTTGAAGAAGCGCAGGAGATGATGTCTGGTGGGAATCGGTAGCGCTTGTATGTATTCATCGCCGGATCATCTCATTTCAGCGAGTTAATTTAGCGATACCATTTATCGGCCGACGCTTCCAATCAGGGCCAGCTAACGTGGCGATATCCAGAAAACGATTGAAAGACCACCATCCGTAACTGTACGATCCAGACGGTTTAGTTAAGGACAGAATCATGCGAAGTAACAACAAGCGGACCCAAATCCTCGAGGCGGCACTCGCGGTCGTTGAGGATCAAGGTGCAAACCACTTGACCATGGATGCGGTAGCCGCTAAATCCGGGGCTTCCAAGGGCGGGGTGCTATATCACTTTAGCTCAAAGCAGCAATTGCTCGCAGGCATGCTTGATCACCTACTTGCCAGCATCAGCGCGCGCATTGATGCAAACAATAGACAAAAGAGCACGCTGCAATCCTTCCTAAGTATGGAAACCAACCCGGCCGAGAAGCGCGCATTTCAGGCATTAATAGCCGCGGGCGCGGAAGACCGTGAGCTGCTGAAGCCAGTTCGAGAGTACGTAAGTCACCTACTCGAACAGATCTCCCGGGAGCATAGGGCAAGCAACGAAAGTCTGGCGCTGTTTTTTGCGCACGAGGGCCTCCGATTCTTTGAATTGCACGGTCTCAACCCGATGACTGAAGAGCAGGTCAAGCAGTTTTCACGCTACTTAGAGCAGCAAGCGATGCAACTCAAATGAGGGGCACTCATCTCACCATTGCCATTGCCTTAGCCACAGCGCTCGCCTCTGCATGCTCCGATCGTTCACCGCCAGACCCGGTCCCGCAGCAGGTGCGACCTGCGAAACTGATGACGGTCGAGAGCAGTGCGGATTCCCAACTGCTGGTGTTTGCCGCACGCGTCGAGGCAATTCAGGCCATCGACATGTCCTTCGAAGTGAATGGACGGCTGCAGGAGTTTCTCGTTCGCGAGGGCGAAACTGTTGCAGCGGGTTCCCTACTTGCCGCGCTGGACCCAACGGACTTTCACCTGGAAGCGAGAGAAGCTGAAACGGAGCTAAAACTCGCCCGCCTGGACCTCGACAGAAAACGCGAGATCCTGAAAAAGAACGGTATTGCCAAGTCACAGGTAGAAGACGCCGAGGCCAACTTCGAACTGCAGCAAGTGCGCCTGGACAAGGCTCGGGAGCGCCTGAAAGAGAGCAGGATACACGCACCCTTCGATGCCTATGTCTCCCGTCGCTACATCGATAACTTTGTGAACATAGACCCAGGTACGCCGATCGTAAGATTGCTGGACCTGAACAAACTGCTGGTCGTCACGAGCATCACCGAAAATCTTGTCGCCACTGTGACGCCGGATCAAATACTACGATCATGGGTCCAGTTTTCCTTCGCGCCCGACAGACAGTTCGATATCAGTCTCCACGAAAACCGCGGCGAAGCCGATTCCCTGGCGCAGACCTACGAAGTGTCATTCATCATGGATAACCCGGCCGACCTGAATATTTTGCCGGGCATGACCGCAGCAGTGATGATCCTTATTGTAGACAGCAGCGAGAGCAGTTTTATTCTCCCCGCCTCCGCAGTAGTGCCTACGCCGGAAGGCGAGCTCGCGGTGTGGGTCTACGACCCAGAAACCAGTGAAGTCTCGCGGCGTGTCATTCAAACACTGGCGCCAGTGCACAATGGCGTTCCGGTCATAGGGGGTCTCATGGACGGCGAGCAGGTCGCGGTAGCAGGCGCCGGCCAATTGCAGGCCGGCATGAAGGTCCGACCCATCGATGGCTAACCTCGCGCACCACACGCTGGAGAGACCTCTCTATGGCTGGATTCTCGTCCTGCTCTGCTTCTTCGGCGGTATCCACGGCATCCAGAACATTGGACGCCTGGAGGATCCCTCGTTTCCCACAAAAAGCGCCTATGTCATTACCACCTACCCCGGTGCTTCTGCGGTAGAGGTCGAGATGGAGGTCACCGAGCGCATGGAAGACGCGCTGCAAGAACTCGCCGCCATCGATCACATAATCTCCAAGTCCTTGCCCGGCCGGTCGGAGATCCTGATCGAGTTGCAAGAATACCTCGGTGAAGATGAGATCGCTCAGGTCTATGATGAGCTCCGGCGCCGAGTGCTCGAAGCAGAAATGCGCATGCCACCGGGCGTTAATCCATCGTTGGTGGAAGATGATTTTAGCGACGTTTACGGCATCTTATATGCAGTGACAACGCCCGGGTACTCCAACGCCGAAATCCATAACCTGGGCAGGCATCTCAGTACACAGCTTAAGCTGGTACCGGGCGTCGCAAAGATCGACACTGTGGGGATTCCCAATGAAGCTGTCTACGTCGAGTTTGACGGTGGCAAGCTGACCCGGTTGGGCTTGTCCATTAGCGACATTGCGCAGCAGATCGCGGCCGAAAATCAGGTCATTGACGCCGGCTCTACTACTTTTGATGGGCGCAGACTTCGCATTGCACAACCTCAGGCAGTTAACTCCGTGACCGCGCTGGAAACCATGAAAATCGGCAAGCCGGGTTCCATCGAAATGCTCCAGCTGCGCGACATCGCGACAATCAGGCGCAGCAGTATTGAAACCCCACCGGAATTGATCCGCCATAACGGCGAGCGGGTGTTTACCGTGGGGGCGTCCGTTACCTCAGGTAAGAACGTTGTCGCGGTAGGCAAGCAAGTTGACATGAAGATGGATGAGGTCTTTAGACAGCTGCCCGTCGGCATCGAGTACACACCAATCTATCGCCAGCACGCGGTGGTCAACGCCGCGATCGGCGACTTCCAAAAGAACATAGGCATGTCGGTGTTTACGGTTGTGTTGGCTCTGTGCCTGTTCATGGGTTGGCGGGCCGGTACCGTCGTTGGGGGCGTTCTGCTTCTGACAGTGTTTGGAACGGTAGAAATTATGTATCTGATGGGGGTCGAACTGCAGCGCATCTCGCTCGGAGCCCTCATGATTGCTATGGGCATGCTGGTCGACAACGCCATCGTTATCGCCGAAGGCATGGTAGTTGGAATCAGACTGGGCTTAAGCCCACAACAGGCGGCGAGTCGGTCCGTGGCCAGGACGCAGTACGCCCTGCTTGGAGCCACGGTGATTGGCATTCTTGCGTTTGCCCCGATCAGCCTGTCGGATGACAACACCGGCCATTTTCTGCGATCTCTGTTTCAGGTCGTCGCCGCGTCCCTGCTGCTGTCTTGGATACTGGCCATTACCGTTGCACCCCTGCTCGGCAGTTATTTGCTCCGTAGCCAGAACGCTGAGCCTGACGAGGCGCTGTACAACGCCTGGTACTTCAAACCGTACAAAGCACTAATCTATTTTGGGTTGCGGCGCGCATGGCTTACGACTGCCGTGATTGCGCTGGTGACCTGTGCCTGCCTTTACTCCATGAAATTCGTCCAAAGCAGTTTTTTCCCAACCAACAATACGCCGTTGTTTTACGTGGATTATCGTCTGCAGGAAGGTACTGACATTCTGACTACAGCCGAGGACATCGCTCCTCTGGAACACGAGCTCCTCGCGCTGGACGGCATCGACTCTGTCAGCGCCTTTATTGGGCGTGGCTCACCGCGGTTCACTGGCACCATGTATCCTGAACTTCCCAATCCAGCCTATGCAAGTTTGATTGTTCGGGTAACCGAAGTGGAACAGATGAACGCTTTGATGCAGCAGACAAAAGACACCCTCACAAGCGCGCGACCCAATGCCGAGATCAAGATTTCCAGAGCGGAGTTCTCGCCGTCCGAGGGCGCTAAGATAGAAATGCGCTATTCGGGGCCGGATGAGGTCGTGCTGCGGCAACTCGCCGAGGAAACACTGCAGATATTCCTGGCGCATAACCTGATCGATCGCGGTACCGACTGGCGTGCCCAGTCCCTCGAACTGGCGCCGATCTTCAATGACGCCAACGCGCGGGTTGCGGGCATCACACGAAACGACTTAGCGCAGACCCTGGCCTATGGCACCAAAGGCGTGACCATCGGCCTGCTGCGAGACGATGACAAATTAGTACCGATCATCGCGCGAGCCCCAGACACCGAACGCGCGGACATCGATAACCTCAGACATCGGCAGGTGTGGAGCTCATCGCAGCGCCGATTCGTGCCTATCACCCAGATCGTCAGTGAATTCTCCCTCAAGCTAGCGAACACCACCATTTATCGACGCGACCGTATCAGGACCATCACAGTTCAGGGCAACCAACCCCTCGGACACAATGTGAATAGCTATTTTAAGCAGCTGCGGCCGGCCGTTGAAGCCTTAGAGTTACCGCCTGGTTACTCACGAGAATGGGGCGGCGAATTCGAGGCAAACAAAAAGGCAAACACGGCCCTGACCGAACGTATGCCCATGGCACTCGGCCTGATGTTTTTTATTACTGTGCTAATGTTCGGCGCGCTCAAACAACCCATTGTCATCTGGCTGACCGTACCCATGATCATCTGCGGCGTCGCCATCGGACTGATCATTACAGATCTGCCCCTAACCTTCACTTCGTTCCTGGGGATACTTAGCCTCACAGGAATGCTGATTAAGAACTGTATTGTGCTAGTTGACGAAATAGACCAGCGATTGAAGGAAGACAGCATGACCATCGAGACCATGATAAGCGCCAGCCTCAGCCGCTTGCGACCGGTGATGTTGGCCGCCCTGACCACGGTTGTCGGTATGGCGCCACTGCTGACCGATGCGTTCTTCCGGGAAATGGCCGTGAGCATCATGAGTGGGCTCTTGTTCGCAACGGTGCTAACCCTTGTCGCCGTTCCGGTCTTTTACCGCATTGCGCTTGGTCGACAGATTGGGGCTGCGCAGTAGGAGACGCTGTCCAGCAGTTATTGCCAAATTAACTGCCTCAAACCGGTAGAATCGGTGGATGAATACCTATAAGCGCCATCGGTTCCCTCCAGATATCATTTCCTACGCGGTCTGGCTCTACTATCTATTCTATCTCAGTCACCGGGATATTGAAGATCTTCTGGCCGAGCGAGGTATCACTGTATCCCGAGAAGCGATCCGGCTCTGGTGCATCAAGTTCGGAGCCATTTACACACGCCGATTGAAGCGAAAGCACCGAGGCTACGGCGGTACTTTCTACATTGATGAAGTCTTTGTAAAAATCAATGGCAAGCAGCACTATCTGTGGAGAGCCGTTGATCAGGATGGGAAAGTTGTTGATGTGTATCTACAGGCCAAGCGTGATGGGGCTGCGGCTAAGCGCTTCTTCAAACGACTATTGCGGAGCCACGGCGGCGAACCCAGAAAGATCGTCACAGATAAATTGCGAAGCTATGGTGTCGCTCATCGTGAACTGATACCTGGGACGATCCACAGTACTGAGCGGTACGAGAATAATCGGGCGGAGCAATCTCATGAGGCGGCCAGGGTGAGGGAGCGAGGAATGAGACGATTCAAATCAATAGGTCAGGCTCAGCGATTCCTTGGTGCCCATGCTGCCGTATCGAATTTGTTCAATTTAGGAAGGCACCTGGTTCGTGCTCAGCATTACCGTGATCTGAGGGTAAGTGCGTTCAACGATTGGAGTAGAGCGGTGGTCTGATGCTCAGACCCGCTTTTGGCAGGTTCTGAAAAGTTAATTTGCCAAAACCCCGGAGAGAATTCCCCGATAAAGCTGTGCGGAATTCGCAGCTGATTATTTGCGTTTTCCGATTTCCTGCGTTCGCACCGGCCTCTGTTCAATCACAATTAAAATCTGCATAGCCCAGGGTGGCGGCTCTCCCGATAGCACTTTTCACCGGTCTAGGCTTGCAAGCCCACCCGCTTTATGCGGCAATGATCCCCAGCTCTATTTGGCGAAGATCCTCCTTACAGGCTCTAGTCGATGAGTTTCGGTTGTTTCTTCCCTTTCCGTTATCCACTTCCGGGTGTTCCATGAAGTCCCTGATGGCCTATCTGCCGGGTGAACATCACAGCAGCTGGTTTCCCAGTTTCAGTCGCGCCTTTTGCCGGGAGTTTCTCGAAGGGGAATACCATGTTCATTATGCCCAATCCCGTGGAAACTGCCGCAGTACGGCGAACCCTCTGTACCTCACCACCGCTGGCGATGAGATAACGCTGCACCAATATGCCCTGGCATTGGAAGACCTTGCCACCGGGGACATGGTGCTGTTTACCAGCCACTACCGCCCCATGGACATGTTCCGCAGTTACGGTTTCGATCTGTCTCGACTGAAGCGTCTCCACAGTGCCCATTACAATCGTCATTTAGCGGTTGAAGTAAAGGGACTGACGGACAGCGAGCGTTTCAAAGCTCACTCGGCGGACGATGTGCTGGCGAAGATCAGTCCCTGGATGTTTCGACCCGAGACCTGGAACGGTCTGGATGCTTTTGAGGGCTCCTACAGCCCCACCAATACCATTCGAAAAGCCTATTTTCGCGGCGTCAGTAATCGGGCGAGGGAGTGCCTCAAGTTTCTGTCCGGGCGTCCGGCGTTTGACCTGGTGGTGGGAACGTTCCAGCAGACCAATAAAGTCGATGAGGCCAGCTATTATCGAGAGTTACTGCGGTATCGCATGGCGCTCTCGGTGCCCGGAGCAGGTGACATGTGCCATCGGGATATTGAGTGCTTTGCACTGGGAATCCCTATATTGCGACCACGCTTTACCTGCACGCTAAGCCACCGTATTCCCGACGAATGTTACGTGCCCGTGGATTTTCTGCCCTCCGACAAGTTCCTTGAAGACCCGGAGGCCTATAAGCCCTGGCATCCACAGGATCCAGAGCGTCTGGCAGGGGATCTCGCCGAGCGCCTGGCGGAAGTGATTCATGATGAAGCCTACCTGAATGCCGTATCCGAAAACGCGCATATGCACTACCTGCGGCATTACAAGTGGCCGCGCCCCGGTGCAATTGCCCTGGAGGCTGTGAGGCAATGTTTTTCCTAGGGAGCTACCAATGCACTGGAATTTTTCGAGCTTTTTGCCAACCGGTTTTTTCCCCATAGGGCCAGGTGGTCCAGGACATATAACGAACCGCTGATCGAAACACCAGGTCGATATATCCATCGCGCAGGCAGTCTTTCAGGGCATCACCGGTAACATCGTAGCGAAACAACTCCCCCTCGTGCTCGTCATGCACGCCAACATAAATGAAGGACAGGGTGTCATCGTCAATCATGCAGTCCCTTATATGGATGGGTACTCGGATGGCGCAAAGATTATGCGCACCCTCAGCATCCGCCAATGTCTGGCTGCCGGGCAGCAGAGCGCTGGCTGCACTACTCTCGGCCGCGCGGGGCGTAATGGTTCTGTTCACCGCGTCAATGCCAGCGTACCCGGCAAAGTCCGCCAGGCTTCGATCCTCACCGAGCCCGTGCGGGTCTCTGGATTCGCTATCGGACGCTTGTGTGAGGAGTCGGTTGTATCGTCGCATGCTGCGCTCGTTCTTGGCCCACCACTGCGCATCGTCGGACCAGTGCTTGGGCATCGTTGCACGACCATAGTGATGCCAGCAGCACACAAACAAGGGATGATAAAAACGGTACCCCAGCGTGAATGCGCGCAGCGTAAGGCTCTGCTCCTCGCCAAAGAAATAGAGCTTGGGATCGTAGGACACTTCGCGGCAGAATTCGCCTTTTGCAAACAGGAAGTGTCCCGAGAGGAAGTGTGCAGCTTCAAGCTGCCCCTCTTCTGTGTGCTCTATGTATTCCGGTTTCACCGCCCAGGGTCCCCGTTCTGTAAAACCACCAAAACCGATTCGCAAGGGCCGCTGTTCCCATTCGTCGGCCGAGGCACCGGGTTCGTAAGCGGGCAGGTAGGCACTGATAATGGGCTTTTTTACGCCCTCATTCAGCAGCTTTTGGTAGGCATCGATGAGTGATCGGTCCCAGCCCGGCGCAAACCGGTGGTGAGAGTCGAGTTGCAGGGTAAATTCTTCACCCCGATACAACGCCTGCGTGATACTCCGGGCCCAGCAAACGCCCCGACTCTTGGCGGCGGGCACGGAGACCCGTCTGATCCGGGAATCATCGGCGAATTCTTCCAGATGCTCACTGTCACTGTGCTGCCAGCACAGGCCCACGGTGATGGAGTCCGGGGATGCGGCGTTCGAAAAGAGGGAGCGCAGGCTAGGGCACAATTCGGAGTCTCGATAGGCCGCAATCTGTACAAAGATGCGCATCACTGAGACGCTTGCTCCCTGGCGACGGCATCGACCGCCTGTAGTACCCCTTCGCCAAACTCAACCTGGACCAAAAAGCAGTGTGGAGCCTTTGTCACCATCATCTCCAGGGTATTGGTATATCTGCCGCGGGCCGGGCCGAGGGCAGGACTCGCCAGCCAGTGGGCGAGCAGGCGAGCTTTGCTGACCTCTTCGGCTTTTGACAACGAGGGGAGAGAGTCCACCAGGAGGCAGAGATCGGCCGTTTCCGTGACTGCCTGAGGGGCGTCTCCCCAGGGAATGACATGCACCTGCCCGGAAGTACCATCGATCAGCACGAAAGAAGGATGCCGGGCGTTCGAGCTTCGGCAATCAATGCCTATGAGCGCGCCATCGCCGTTGCTGGCCACGCCGCCGCGACAGAGTACGAAAGGCCCGGGATGCAGATTATCTTGCGCCAGTA
Source organism: Luminiphilus sp. (assembly GCA_965657905.1). GTDB lineage: Bacteria > Pseudomonadota > Gammaproteobacteria > Pseudomonadales > Halieaceae > Luminiphilus. Next base: position 18,442 of record CBFHPT010000006.1, read on the forward strand.
CATCGCGAATAATGTGCTCTTCAAGGGATTCCGGTGCGATATCTGGATCCAGTAGCCAGTCATTGCGCATGAGCATGCAAGTCTCACCCTGCACTGACTCGCAGGCGTAGGCCCGATAGTGCAGCGCTGGCGTACCTCTACTGGCGACACAATCAGGCAGCGTATGCCACACACCACCAAGCGATGCCTTGCTATCGCAAGCTAGCTCAAACAGTTGCGCACCAAGCTGGTAGCGGGTGATCATCGGTCAATCGACAACAAGTGCAATATCGTCCAGGATCATTTGCTCGCACACTTGCAGGACTTGATCGCCGATCGGCAGAGCATCGTCGTAGGCTTCCGTGAGCAGAGCCTGAATGTCGCCGCAGCTGCGGTCACCATCCAGCAGTCGCCAAACGAGTGCAGCGGTGGTGTTCAGATGCAGGGTTTGCTGGCGATCCTCGTCATAGAGAACCACCTCATCTTCAACCTGCATAGTGGTCCACAGCGTATTAGGTAAAAGTACGGTCCCCGCATGGATCTGCACAGTCATTCTGGTTTTCCTTTTATTCCTGCCAATTCCCAGGGTTTGCTGATCGCATCGCCCCATCCCGCTGCGCGGTAGTACGGCCAGATCGTATAGGTCCGCGGCGCTTCGAGAGCAAACAATTTCATCAGGAAACTGAAGTGAGCTGCGGAGCCCGCCTCGGCGACAACAGTGTCCATTTCCTTTCGGTCTATTTCTCGACGGTGGAGCTCAGCGCCTTCTTTTGTGTTCGCAAAAAGACCGACAAACTGAATGCCATCGTCTCTTAGCATGTCCATCGGGATTTCTACGTGTTGGGTAAAACTGTAAAGATACTCCTGGGACTCGCTCTGTCCATTCTCGGTATTTTTAGGGGGGCACTGCTCCAGGGTATTCCGCCGGACTCGCCGGGAGGAAAAGTCGATGCCCGCAAAGCGCTCGTACTCGGCAACACTGCGATGACTACCCAGGCCATAATCTCCGTAGTCCACCTCCGATTCCATCCCATCTACACCTAATAACGCGTTGAAGCGACCGATTGCATGACCGTTGCGGATGCTCCAATCCTTATGATCATGCCAGTGGCAGACCCGGCCTCGGCGGGTGTATTCGTGCCAGGCAATCAGGCGATGGGGGCAAAAGAAATCGAAACCATGGGTCCAGCCGCGCACTGCCGTGCTGATTTCCTCGCCGTGAAAGTAGCCATGAGGATCGATGGGGACCTCGCTAACAAAGCCGCCCCGGGAGAAGGAAAAGTGTGCCGACCAGAATGCCGTCGCCGCCGGCTTGTCGAGACTGGCACTACTCGTGTAAGGAGACAGTAGCACTATTCCTGAGCTGTCAAAATAGTCAAAGCCCAGCTGCCAGGCCTCCATACACCGGGCTGCGGGATCGTCATCGGGATCAAAGCCAGGAAGATAGGTGGTGAGTACGGGCTTCTCAACGCCCTCGGCCTCCAGAGATTCGAGCATGGCGACGAGTATCGAATCCCAACCGGTCACAAACCGATGGTGCGAATCCAGTTGCAGGGCAAAGGCCTCGCCCTGGTAACGCTGCTGGATTTGATGCCGTGCCCAGCACACACCGCGACTCTCCTCGCAGGGAACGTCGATGATCTCGACCTGCTCAAGCGTCGCAATCTGTTCAATGCTCTCATTGGCATCGTGTTGCCAACAGATCACAAAGCGCAGTCGGCGGGCATCCTCGGCATTCTGTATCGCATTGAGCACGGTGTTTTCCAGGTCAAATTCCCGGTAGGCGGCGATACTGACAAAGATGCTGGGATTCATTGGTGTTCCACGCGCTCGCTGGCCTCGTAATAGTGCTCACGCCGGTGCTCTATGGGAGAGGCGAGCAACACCGCTGAGTTGAGTTCTCCACGCATCTGCAGTTCGTAGGCTCTCACCATCCAGTCCTGTTCGTAAGGCATGGACCAGTCTGGTTCCAGGAACAGGCGTTGATTCCCGAGACGATTGATAAGATGCGGCCAGTTGGAGTAGTGGACTTCTCCACAGGCCGCCGGCAGGCCGTCGACAATGCGGACACCCTGCAGCTTCACATGGGGAAGTTGAGAGTCTTCGACCGGTGCGGTGGGGGTGGGCATGGACGGTTGAAGCTCCTTTTGCCGCTGTTCTGACATATTGCACCAGGCCCATTGCCGCGCATGAGTTCCAAACAGTTCGCTGTAATTGAGTTTCAACAAGTCCAGGCGATGTTCAGTCATGAGTTTCATTGCGCGAGGCAGCAGCTCGTCAACCTTGCTTGGGAAGCCGCTACGGCACAGGCCAGCTAACTGGCTCTTCAGCATGTCGTCTTCAAGGTAAAGCAGGTACCCGGCATTGCTTTGAGCAAAGAGTCTTGCGGCCCTTTGGCGCCCTCCGCAGATACCGTTGTTGTCCACCGGCATGTGCTCGAGTCCTTGCTGTGCGCAAAATACCGCGTTGGATTTCACAACCGCCAAGTCGGTGCTGTTGTCGATGACCGTGATCTGTCGGGCGTAGGCAAATTCCTCCCGCCAGCTTTCCACCAGCGAAGTCAGTTGCTGTGTGCTGTTAAAGGTGAGTATGGCAACATCCAGCGTGGTGTCGTCAGAGCTGGGTCTGTTGTCGATTTTCGGGGTCGCGACGAGCTCGGTATCGGCCTTCGGGTCTGGCATTGCACCGGAAACACGATCCGCGGTCAGCAGCTTGATATGCCCCTCATTGAGCTGTGCAAAGAGCGGCCAGACCAAGCCGTCTCCTGCGAGCTCAAAGCGGGCCAGCAGTTCCGGATGGCGATGCGCCAGCGCGGTGAGAATGTTTTCTTCAGTGCCCATATCCCCGCTGGCAAAGGCCTCATCAAGAATGACTTCATAGCGCTCGACCAGTTCTTCGATCGCCGGCGGAGGTCCGCCAAAAAATCCTCCACGAACCACATAGTCCACATGATCTGTGCGGCACAGCCTGGCCATGCCGGTGCGATGGAAACCGTGGATCTCAGTGCCCGATGGATAGGGAAAGGAAGCAACCAGACAGCGATCCAGACGTCGCTCCAGAAACTCCGCCCAGGCTCTGGAATGGAGTAGATTTGGGCAGGTACGGGTGAGGCCCGCGTCGCACCAGAAAAAGGATCGACTCGAAGAGCTGGCTCCGCTGGCAACCTGGCCCAGTAGTGCGACTTTGCTCATCACTAAAGGGTTGTAGAGCGGTAAAAGCGCCTGGGGACTGCTCCGTAGCCACGGAGCCCGAGCCAGCCACGAGGGTTCCTTCTGTATTCGAGCAACTGCTCCCCCGTGTTTGAAAAGTTGTTCCAGGTCTTCGGGTACCATGTGGCGAAATTCCGCCTGTGACAAGGTCTCCCGGCCCAGGCTACTCTCGAGGGCTAAAGAGGTTGCGGGATCCGTAAAGACCACCGTAGGGAGACCCATGCTTAGCAAGTCTCTTAGCCATTGACGATAGTCCTCGGCGGAGCGCGTATTGTCCGCACCCATGCGGGATGCGCTGCCTCGACCCAGGTCGAGAAGCGCGGTGACGAGCGTCGGTAAGGAATGGCTAGACATCAAACAGTTGGGTGTTGCGATACAGAGTGAGGTCGCGAGTGGCAAGAGAGGCAAAGAATTGCGCGGGCAAGCCGCCCTGGTCCAATGCAAACCAGCGGGTGTCACCTTCAAGACCGTCGCTTATGGATTCAAAAACCTCACGTAAATCAGGCAGCCTATTTTGCTGGAGATTCTCGCCATAGAGATGCCAGTAGATTGCATTGACGCGTTGCATGGAGGCCGCATTTACCAGCATCAGCTCCGTACAGGTGATCTCTGGTATTTCCCTGGTCTCGGCATAGTTACGTCTGGGCTGGAGATAAAAAAACGCGTACTGCTGCTGATCAAGCCATGCAAGATCAGCAAAATACCGCGGTGCTTCCGAACCCAGCTCGGCGAGCAGTCCTGGGTTGAGCCAAAGATACCGGGTGCTGGGCTCAGGGTGAGTCAGCACAGCATCGTTGAGCAGTCCCACCGCTTGTAGCGCGCTGAGCAGGCGCCAGTTTTCCAGCGGGTCGCCGTCTGTCAGCAGCGCATCGACGCGGTCTCTGTGCCACAGCTCGCTTTTTTGTCGTGAAACAATATTAGGCAATGATGCCGCTACTGCGGGGTCCCAGTCTGGCGCCGGTCCCTCATGCCATATATAAAGTCGTGTGCATCGGGCGAGAGCCAATATTGCATCCTGCCAGCGAAGATAGGCCTCCGAGTGAGTCCTGGGAGGTGCCAGCGTTACAAGAGTCGTCGAGTTCAAGCGAAATCCTGAGCGTTTCCCGGAATGTCAGCAGCCGCTATGGCTTGTCTTTTTTATCTCGGCCTTTGAGCGCCTTGATTCCCAGAGCGCCGGTTATGGTGGCTAGAAGCCCGGTAAACAGCCCGGTCGCAGCCGGAATGGGTGAGGCGCCTGGCGCCAGTGAACCGCCCCCCCCGGGGCCTGAGGTGGATCCTGGCGACGGACTCGCACTGGGTGTGGGCGTTGGCGCTACAGGGCTCGAACTGGGTGTTGGTGTTGGTGTTGGTGTGGGTGTTGGCGCCGCCGGGCTCGCACTGGGCGTTGGTGTGGGCGTTGGCACGGGGCTCGCACTAGGCGTTGGTGTGGGTGTTGGCGCCGCCGGGCTCGCACTGGGCGTTGGTGTAGGCGTTGGCACGGGGCTCGCACTAGGCGTTGGTGTGGGTGTTGGGGTTGGTGTCGGTGTTGCGGACGCAACCTGGGCCGACGCCGAAGGTACAATCGAATCGATAACGGGCTTAACCCACTTGGCAGGAATAAGACCGGTCTGCACCGCAGCCGTGGTGGCTCCCAGGCCGAGGGCCTGCAGTAACTTCCTTCTTCCTCGGTCCGAAACCATAGAACACTTCATCCTTCTAATCATCGCGGAGATTATCACAGCCGTGATCAGGCGGCACGCAAAATGCCAAGACTCGGTCAGTCTGACCAGGAGAGCACGACATCGGTAAGTATAGGTGGGATAAAAGATGTGTTGTGAGTAAATTTTCTGCGCTCGCTTAGTCGCTGAGTCTTAATTTCTCACGAAAAGTTAGTCTATTCTTCTGAAATGGTGCCCGCATCGGTGAGCTTGCAATTCATATTCGTCCATCCTAGGACTGCAGCACGCAGGAGGGCAAGCAGAGTTGTTTCTCATTGGCCTCCCTGCTGATTGATTGCTGTTGAGCTGGAATCCTTTCCAGCGAAAAGATGCAATGTCGCCGGGGGTGCCCTGGGAGACGGTGTAAGTAGTGGTCGGGCAGGGGAAGTGGATTTCTTATTGCTCAGGTGGGCCAGAATCCGGTCGATGATGTCCTGGTCCTCTATGCAAGCAATGACCCTGACAGACCCGCCACAGCGACCGCAGACCTCGATATCGACGGAAAAAACACGTTTCAGGCGCTGGGCCCAAGTCATCGCCGCGTGACGCTCAGCAGGTGAAGCTACTTCCTTGTTCGAGAGGCCCTTCGCGCCTTTGCCTCGCTTTGCCGGCGTAACCAGCCCGCGCCAGCGATGATTTGGAGCGAGTACCCCATGATAGCGGGTGAGATTGACGCGGGGTTTGGGGACTAGCGCTGCCAATCGCGCAATGAAATTGTAATCCCCCCATACTCCGGGACTGTGGTCGAGCCCGCGTGGAACATCGGTGTTCTCTATTAAATGATTCCGCAAAGTCAGTTTAATGAGACCCGGTGTCACCCGTTAATGATGAAGAGCCAGATTAGCTACCATGATGATCGGAATCTGAGTAGAAATCATAATCGCCGCCAGGGTGAAAGTCTTGTTCAGGTAATACGCAGGTGACACCCATGTTATCGAGAATGATTTGCTTGTCGCTCTCATCCGTAAGACCGTCAAGATTGATGTCGTACCAGCTTGATTGCCCGTCTGTCTTCTCTTGCCAAAAGGCCCATGCTTCGAGGTCCTTTTCGTCAATAAGATAGTCCATGTTTCCATCGCCGGCGCAATCGGGTTCACCCGCCAGTGCTTTTTCCATCTGCAACGTGAGTTGCTCGTAATTTTTTTGTTGAACCGCGCTTAACTCACCATCCCCACGCGATAACAAATCGCTCGCCGCTAGGTTATCTAAATTCCCCTCAGGATTAGCAGTACCTGCTGATAAGGCATACATTTCAAAGCGTGACTCAAGTGTACCGCCCGCCTCACAGTTTGGCGCTTCAAATTTCAAAAGCTTGAAGCTGTCATTCCTTATTGCCGCTTGAGTCTCAGCCAAAATATCGACTTCTGGCTGCCCGGTGTTGACGAAATAATCATTCACTGCACAGCAAGATGAGAAGGACTGCCCCTGAATTACACCTCCTTCACCGTACCAATCACCCCCTTCAGAATTACACACAGATTCTTGTGGGAACAGCTGAAGGCAGGTATTTAAATCCGGAAGGATACAAGGGGCCGGGGTCTCATTCTGAATATTACGGCCCGAGTAAGTGAAATTGAATCGTCGCTGTGGGGTTGGGTCTTCTTCAATCATGTATGGAAATAAGTGACGAATATCTAGGCGCAGATGCTCAGGCCCCGTTAATTCGTGCTCTCCCAACACTGCAAACAAATGATAAAGATCGATGATATTAGTCATTTCGTTGACAACTCGTCCCGGCTCTACTACGTAAGGGCCCGCGACAATCATGGGAACCCACACCCCCCCTTGATAAATGGTAGCCTTTGCCCTGCTTGGCACGAACGGTGCTTTGACAGTTGTGCCCAGGCTGCCGTTGTCGCCAATAAACGCAACAACAGTGTTGCTTGCAGCGTTGTAGACTAGCTGACCATCATCAGCGATATTCATCACACCTACCGTGGTGAGTAATCGGCCAACCTCGGCGTCGATGGCCGTCAGATTCTGATTCATCAGTTCTCTAATATCTCGGGTACCGGTGCAAGTAGTGCCTGAGGGAAGCGGCGTGGTCCCTGGAATTAAGCCGTCGGGAACTGGCTGTAACGGTGCATGGGCTGCAGAATAACCGACAGTCATCATCCAGGGCTGCCTACCTGTTCTCCCTTGTATCCATTCAATTGCAAGATCGGTCTCCAATTTTGTTCTATGCTGTCGAGTTCTCGGGTCTGTAACCGGAATTGCTTTTGCACCGAGCGAATCGTTTACGATTAGCTCAGCAGTGTAGTAGGCATTGGAGCGGGTAAAGTCAATGTAAGCAGGGGCGTCAACCTGACAGGCGTTGTTCGGATCAAGAATACCCCCACGATCTAGGCAAATTTTTCCAACCGAGCTTTCTCCTCCTTCGGTTAGCACTTCACAGGAATCGTCGGCAGTGTAGCAAGCGCCAGTATCGGCGCCTTGCGGATGCTGGTCACTACTGGGAATAAACCCGCACGTATATGGTTCCGTGGCTGTGGCAAGATTATCTAGGCCCGCCGAGGCGTCAATAGGTCTCGGCCCACCATCTAGGTAGCCAGCAAAATAGTCCCACCCCAGTTTGGCAATGGTCTCATTGCCCATGGGGAAATTGGCAGGATTAACCGACGATCCCGAGGCGTGGATTTTGCCCACGTAGGCGCTTGCATAGCCAGATCGTGCCAGCACTTTTGGCAGCGATCTTTCATATGGGGACATCTGGGAGTTGGCTAAATCGGTGGAGACAATAGCTGTGTAGGTCTTGGTCCGCGTTGGGTAGCGCCCTGAAAACAGAGAAACTCTCGATGCCGAACAGGTGGGGTTGGACCAAGTGTTGGCAAAACTCACACCAGACTCCGCTAAACTATCCAAGGTAGGAACTGAAGCCGCGTCGGCGCCTCCGAAACCAAACGATCGGAATTGGTCAACCCCGACATCATCACCGATGACCAAAATGATATTGGGCATTTGATAACTCGCCGAACCGGGGGTTGTCGCTGTTTCGTCAGCAGCATTTTCTCCATTACATGTTACTGACGTGTTCTCGACTTCATCGGAATCTAAGGCGCCGTTTTGATTATCATCTGCGCCGCTTTCCGTAACAAAGCCGCCAGCGCTGCAGCGCTCATCTGTTTCACTCAATTCTCTCTGCACAATTAATGAATCTGTACCATCAAGACCGTCAACGCCGTTAGTTCCAACGGCGCCATCATCCCCCGAGCACGCTCCCAAGCAGAGCAAAATGGGCACCCAGGTCAGCAGGGTTCGCGGGAAGTGCTCGTCGCGCATGAACATAATTTTCTTAGCTCGTTTCAGATTTTAAGTCTAAAGCTAGCACAATAACTGTCGCGCGTGCATTTTTTTACCGCGAAGAGGAAGATTGGTATTTCAAAGGCCTGCGCCTGGGCTTTGAAATACTGGGCGGCGAAGACGTCACCGGCTGGAGTGTTCTGTTGGGCTACGATACGTAGAGCAGGTATTTGTCACGTACCACACTTTATCCAAGCTGCTGCTTGAGAGTCTCAAGCTTTTCCCTGACCTCCTCAGCCTCAGCGGTCAGAAACGAGTAGGAGCGAATGTCCCCGTTGCGCTGGGCATTGAATGCCTTGGTCAAAAGCGCCTTGTGCTCGGCCTCTAGTTTTTTAAGGGGAGATTTCTTGAACATGCCAAACATGGGAGAACCTTGGTCCGATGAGTAAAAACAAGTACGCAATCGTACGACAAACAGATTGGCAAAAAAGCAGCGTGCGCCAGTCAGGTACACTTACTTCAGCCATACAACAATCAGAGAGTGACGAAATATGCATAAATCCCTCTTTAGAACGGTGTTGTTTGCCGGTGTCATATCCGTACCGGTGCATAGCCACGCCGATGACGTTATGTCCACTATGGACACCATTAGCGTAGAGGTACTCGAGAAATCGACGGCCATGTGGAATGGTGAAAAGTTACCGCCCTACAACGCTGGGCAGCCTGAAATTTCTATCGTTAAAGTAACGATTCCCAAAGGCGCGAGCCTACCGTTGCACGAACACCCATTCGCCACTGCTGGGGTGCTATTGCAGGGGCATATCGAAGTTCGCACCCCCGGTGGTGATCGTCAGGAGCTCAAAGCAGGTGAGGGGCTCATTGAACTTATCAATCGACCCCACGCCGGCGCCAATATCGGCTCTGAGCCGGCCGTCATTTTAGTTGTTTACGCTGGCATTGAAGGCAGCGCGGTGACACACCTGGTGGACAGTGACACCAACGCTAAAGAGCCCCTCTAATGGCACCTATTCATCCAAGCGCTTGGCCTGTTGCGGCGGGCTGCTGAACGATCGGTGCTTGGGAGCTCAGTCTAGTAACGCAACACAATCAGTGATCACCGTCGCGAGTAACGTTCGTTGCGCACTACGCGCTAAATGTTGACGACTTCGATGGGTTTATCGACACTATGTCAGTAATGGAATGTTGAGACCATATCTCATTGCTAAGGTGCGACAGCACACAGCAGCCCGCCGACTCAAACACACGAGAATTTCCTGGACCCACCATGGACTCTGCAGACACTCCTACCCCCAATCTTGACGTCACCCAGTTTCGGCGCCCGGATGTCAGTCAATTCAGCACGGGAGCATCGTCGCACAAACCACGGTTTCTCCTCCTTTACGGATCACTGCGAGACCGCTCCTTCAGCCGCCTAGTCATCGAAGAGTGCAAGCGCTTACTTGAACTCATGGGTGGTGAAGTGCAGGTGTTTCACCCCGCAGGCCTGCCACTGCCCGACAGCGTAGACGACAGTCATCCCAAGGTGCAGGAGCTGCGTGAGTTGATGGCTTGGTCCGAGGGTCAGGTCTGGTGCTCACCCGAAAAACACGGCTCGATCACGGGCATCATGAAATCTCAGATCGACTGGGTGCCCTTGTCCTTGGGTGCGGTGCGTCCCACCCAGGGGAAGACCCTAGCGGTTATGCAGGTATGTGGCGGCTCCCAGTCCTTCAACGCAGTCAATCAGCTGCGTGTACTGGGTCGTTGGATGCGGATGATCACGATACCGAACCAATCATCTGTGCCGAAGGCCTTTCTCGAATTTGACGATGACAACCGAATGAAGCCCTCGGGCTATTACAATCGAATCGTAGATGTCATAGAGGAATTGGTGAAGTTCACCTTGCTGACTCGAGACAGCAGCGCTTACTTGGTCGATCGATACTCCGAACGGGTAGAGAGCGCCGAGGCGCTCATGGAGCGGGTTAATCAACGATCGCTGTAACCGCCAATAGTGGTGGTCGTATGCGTTTATCAATCTGGCACAGTTATCCCAGTAATTCTTCACTGGAATTGGATCCCACTCGGTCGGTGTCAACAAGCCTTCATAATTTGCCGGGATAATATTCTGGGTTGATAGTGATCAAGATCATCTAGTAACCCTCATCGAGTCGATATCGTTATGCGCCGCTATTTACTGTTGATTCCCGCCCTCCTGATCCATGCCTGTACCGAGGCTCAACCCGTGCCGGCGGTTGCAGATAAGCATGGCGGCGAAACAGTGAACTTTTTAGCGGTTGGCGACGCAGGGCTGCACCTCGACTGGTATGACCCAGATGACCTAGGCTTTTCTCGTGATGAGTTCATCGCCAAAGAGCGTGAGGACTGGCTGGAGGATCTCAAACCGATTGAGGAGTTCAGCTACCCACCCCTATATGAGTACCCAGATACCGGGTTTGCCGTAGAGCAGCCCGGGCAGTTCGCCACGTCGGCGGCAATGGAAAACTATTGCCGCGATCAAGACTGCGAATTCATGATCGTACTGGGCGACAACATCTACCCCGATGGCGCCGATGGCTCGGGATCTCCAGAAGATCAGCAGCGTTTAATGGATATTCTGGTCACGCCCTATCACAACCTCGAGCCCGCACGAGACAACTTTCGCATGTACGCCGCGCTGGGCAATCACGATTGGAAGTCGTCAAGAGCAGGACGGGATGCGCAGGTAGCTTTCGGTGCCAGTGGTGACACTCGTTACGTATTGCAGGAACCCGGTTTTTACAGTTTTCGTCGCGGTAATGCCGAGTTTTGGGTGATCGATACCATGATGTTGCTGGCAGATAGTGTGGTGTACGAAGACCGTCTTGATGCCCAGGGACGTGAGGTCCTACACAGTGAGCTCGATGACGCGCCAGCATGGGCCAAACCACAATCCAGCGTTGAGCGTAATCAGTTGAACTGGCTGGCCTCCACCATGGCGGCCTCTGATGCTGAGTGGAAAATTGTCTACGGCCATCACAGCTTGTGGTCTGCCGGGGGCACAAAGTATGCGCAGGCTCACGTGCTCCGCCCCCTTCTCTTACCCATTCTGTGCCGTCATGCTGATCTTTGGTTCAACGGCCACGAACACGACCTGGGTATCTTCAGCGACAGCTGCGAGAGTGTTTTGGGCCATACGGATCGCCCACTACCGCTTATCGTTTCGGGTGCGGGCGCCAAGCAACGCGCAATCAACCCACGCTTTCATCAATATCAGGAGGCGACGTATCCCGCCTACGAAGGTCACTGGATGCAAGGTATGACATGGGGTTTTGCCCATGTTTCCTTGGGACAGAAAAATGGAATAGTCACGATGGTGACCACACCCAACGATCAAAGCGGCACCCCTGAAGTGGCATTCGAATTCCAGTTCCCACGCCGTTCGGGCGCGATCAGCAGCCCCTGAACCCAACCCTACCCAAGCGACCCTGCGCGATGAGGCTTTGAAAAGAAAGCTTCACAAATCGTTCATTCGGTTTTCATTGTCCTTGGTCAACATGCGGCTCCTCTTATCTCAGGAGTCGCTCTCATGTCATTTCCCCATTCGCGTCTGGCCCTCGCCATTTCCCTTGCCTCTGCTGGTATCACCGTTTCAGCCCAAGATCTGGAGATGGAAGAAGTATTGGTCTACGGGCAGGTCAGCGCCGCAAAATCAGCCATTTCACAGCAGCGGGATTCGAAGAGCATCATTTCGGTACTTGATGTCGAACGAGCCGGAAACTTTCCAGACCAAAACATGGCTGAAGCACTTGGCCGACTCTCCAGTGTCGGTATCGTCAACGACCAAGGTGAGGGTCGTTATGTCACGATTCGGGGTCTTGGCGAAAACTACAACAACGTCCAAATCAATGGCATTGACCTACCAACGCCGGAAGGTGATTCCCGCGCTATCCCGCTGGACGTTCTGCCCAATGACATCATCGCTAGCGTTGAAGTCGTCAAGACTCTGCTCCCCGAACACGACGCCAACTCGCTCGGCGGCGCAGTTAACATCAAGTCTTTGTCGGGCTTTGATAAGGATGGGCTGTACTACCGCGTAACCGGTGAAAGCTATTACAACAGCTTAAACGAAAGTTGGAGCCCCAAAGTCGGCCTGACTGCCACCAACACCTTTGACACCAATGGCGGTGAAGACGATCTGGCAGTTGCTTTCACGCTTTCTTATTTTGATCGCGACCTCGCCAATGACAACGTTGAAACCGGCGGTGGCTGGAGCGAAGACGAGGGTGTTCTCGAAGGAACGACCGATTTGGAGCAGCGAGACTACCTGGTTACTAGAGATCGCTTGGGTTTAGGCCTAAATTTTGACTATCGCTTGAGCCCCAATACCGACATGTATGTGCGCACCCTGTACTCAGAGTTTGGCGATACCGAGGCGCGCAATGCGACAATTTATGAGTGGGATGACCCCCAGTTGCCTGGTGCAGAGGCTGGGGCTGCTGTTGTACAGAAAGAGGCAAAATACCGGGAAGAGGTGCAATCAATTCTGTCACTGCTCTGGGGTGGTGAATCCCGGGTAAACGACTGGACCGTGCAGTACAGCGTCGGCTACAGCAAATCCGATGAAGAGCAAGGCCTATCGAGCGATTCAGGTCCGGTATTTGAGTATGTAGACGACATCAATGTGGGGCTCTCAGGTACTGACGTACTCACTGTGCTGCCCGACGCAGGCTTTGCCGACCCTGCCAACTACGAGCTTGATGAGGTTGAATTGGTCGATGTGCTTTTTGAGGATGAGATCACCACCATGCGGGCGGATCTCGCACGCGGCCTGACCTTCATTGGCGCTGAAAGCGAGCTCAAGTTTGGCGTAAAAGTGAACTTGCGAACCAAAACAACTGACGAAAATGTTTTCGAATCGGGCGGAGCCGAGCTCGATACAAATCTGGCTGCATGGGCAACCACGCTCGACTACACGCTTGATCCAAATTTCGGACCGGGCATCAATGCATCGGCGTATAGCCAAGCGTTGTTAGCCGACCTTTCCGATATTGAACGGGTGGAAGAAGACTCTGCCGTCGCAGACACCGAGATTGACGAAAATGTCTATGCGGGCTACCTGCAATTAACTCAGCAATTCGGGGATCTCGAGCTCACCTATGGTTTGCGTGCCGAGATGACCGATATCGAAGCCAACGGATTTGAATTCTTTGAAGACGCCGAGTCAGATACGACGAGTGTCATCGCGACATCCTACTCTACTGACTACACCAACTTCTTCCCTTCGATAAGTGCACGATGGAACCTGAGTGACGATTTCGTGATGCGCGCTGCACTGGGCACCTCGATGGCACGGCCGACTTTTGAGCAGATCACACCCGGGAGAGTGCGCGTTGACAACCCCGGTGACGACGAGTTCACAATCGCTCAGGGCAATTCAGATCTCGACCCCCTGCTTTCCACCAACCTTGATGTGATGGCGGAGTACTATCCCAGCGCCAACGCGGTGCTCTCCGCCGGCGTTTTCTACAAAGATATTGAAAACTATATCTACGAAGCGACCGTCGATGGCACTGGAAGCCTCGATGGCTACGAGATCGAGACGTTTCTAAACGCCGAAGAGGCCTACATTGCGGGCATCGAATTTAATGCGATTTACACCTGGGAGTCAGGCTTCCTGGTTAATGCCAACATGACATTCGTGGACGCTGAAAACACCATCGATTTCGAAGGCGGATCTCGGGACATTATGTTGCCAAACCAAGCTGAAGCTGTGGGTAACCTCACAGTGGGTTATGAAAATGATTGGCTGTCCCTGCGCCTCGCCACCCAATATCGCGCCAAAGCGTTCATCGAGGCCGGCGATCTTGAGGACTCCTTTGAGGACGTCTACGAAGACGAAACAACCAACGTGCAGTTGTCCGGCTACGTAAACGCTACAGATAACCTGCGATTGTTTGTAAAAGTTCAGAATCTCACCGACGAGCCCTATTACGCGTATCAAGCGCGCAGAGAGCTCAACTTCCAGTATGAGACTTATGACGTGGCATATTACGTAGGGTTTGAGTACGCCAATCTGTGACGTAAAGAATCTCATTGGCTTCACACGCCGCAGGCATTCGTAAACAGCCCATGCACTCTTAAATAGCGGGCACTATTGAATAAATAGTGCCCGCTGACACTAACGAGGGATCAAACAATGAATTTTTCACTAAACGGTTTTCGCCGTGTTCTAGCAGCTTCCGGAATCGCCGCAATGTTGGCTTCTGGCGTTCAGGCCCAGGACGTAGTCACATTTAGCGATGTAGTCGACCTCGCTGCAACAGTCACAGCAATCGATCAAGATGAGCGGCTGGTCACTCTGCGCGGCCCTAAAGGTGGAGAGATGGCAATTACGGCTGGCCCCGAAGTGCGCAACTTTTCCCAGCTCGAGGTTGGTGACACGATCCGCCTGCACTACGAACTCGATTACGCTGTTGAAAAACTGGACCCCTCAGCGGAACCTGAACTAGCGGAATTCGCCAGGGGCGGTGTGGTAAGAGCCGAGGAAGGTAAGCGCCCGGGCGGAGTGATCGGCGCAGTCGAGTCGACGGTAGTTCAGATCGAATCCATCGGACCAGAAGGCCGCACTGTGACATTCTTCGCGCCGAACGGCGCCCTAGAAGCCATTGTCGTGCAACGCCCAGAGGGGCGAGATTTTGCCCGTGAACTCATCGCCGGCGACCTGGTTCGGATGACGGTTGCAGAGGCGGTAGCGATCGACGTTGAACACCTCGAGCCGAAAGAGTAAGAAAATCTTCTAGCGCCGCCTTTCAGGCGTTTGCTTAAAACCGCAAGGGACTTGGTAATCCGTTGCGGTTATTATCCGGAACATGGACAACTTGGATTTTCGCGTCGGCACGTTGCGCGACTACTTGCCCGCTGAGGCCTATCAGGTCGCCTGCGAACGCGCGCAGCGGAAAGTCTTTGAAGATGGCGAAACGCTGCATTCACGGGGCGATGTCTCCCCACGACTTTGCATTGTCGCCGATGGCTCGGTGCGTCTCGGACGGTTTCGCCCCGACGGGTCGTTCAATCTGGTGACAGTACTGGGACCCGGCGGGCATTTCGGAGACATCGGGCTGCATAGCGCTGCCTATACGCACGACGGCTTTGCTGTCGGGCATTGTGAACTCCATGTCATCAAAGCCCACGTTCTGGACGACCTACTGCGGCACCAACCCGGATTCGCCCTTGGCATCTGGCGTTGCAATACCGCACGGCTCAACGCCGTGCTGGAACTCTACGATGATGCGCTGACCTTGAGCGTGTCTGCACGTCTTGCCAAGGTGATCTACATCCATTGCGGCTGCGGTGAGTTGGATGACGGGGTCGCGTGCCGGCAGCGGGACTTTGCCGAATTACTCGGTGTCTCCGAAGTCGCCATTGGCAATGCCTTGAAAGAGCTCGTAAAAGCTGGGTTGGTCACGACCGGCTATCGCTGCGTCAAAGTCCCCGACAAAGCCAGACTTCGCGAGTGGTTACGCGAAGCAGCGGCGATCTGAACACGAATCACAACTCGCACGCCCGCCCGCTCGATATCGACCTTGAATTCCAAACTAGTTTGTTTTTTTGCGAAGGCGCCCGGTGCTAGGCTGTGTCTTCAGCTGGTAAAACAGTATCGAGGACATCACTATGCGCAGTTTCATTGACGTTTTCTGGTCGTTCCGTAGCCCCTACTCTTACTTAGCCACGCCGGACCTTTTGCGCCTGCGCGAAGACTATGACTTGGACGTGCGCTTTCGCCCGGTACTACCCATCGCCGTTCGCAGCAAAGCAACGTTGTTTACGGCCGATCAGAGTCGCGTGAAGTACATCATCATGGATGCTATCCGTCGAGCGGAGTGCTTGGGCATGAGCATCGGTCTTCCATCCCCAGACCCCATTGTTCAAGACATGGAGACTTTTGAAGTGGCGGCAGAACAGCCCTACATCTACCGCCTGACTGGGCTTGGTGTGGAAGCCGAACGGCGGGGCAAAGGCATCGACTTCGCCTATCACGTGTCCCACCTTATCTGGGGTGGTGAGCCTGGTTGGAACCAGTGGGATCGGCTGGCAGAGGCAACAGCGAAATCAGGGCTTGATCTTGCCGAAATGGAAGCGGCGATTGACGCCAATGATCCAATGCCGGTCATTGAAACAAACCAGCAGGCGCTTGAAGCCGCCGGAGGTTGGGGTGTGCCAACCATGGTCTTTGAGGACGAGCCGTTCTTTGGTCAGGACCGAATAGAGACGCTGCGCTGGCGCCTGAATCAAAAGGATGGGTTGCGCAAAGAGGCAGGCTAACTAAAGATGCGGGTTAACAAAAAGGCGACATGTTAAAGCGCCAATCATCAGGGACACAGTCTGCGCCACATTGAGAGCGCCACTAACATGAGCAAACCGACCACGTTATCCCGTTGGCTCCTTACATCCATGCTGTTATGGAGCACGACGGTTACTGCGCAAAATGAGCCCCCAAATGTCTTGCTTATCCTATTCGATGACGTGGGGTTTTCAGGTTTTGGGGCTTACGGGAGCGACGCCCGCACGCCGCGAATCGACGAACTGGCAGAGCGGGGTGTCAGGCTTTCCCGTTATTACACTGCGCCCTTCTGCGGGCCAACCCGCGCCATGTTGATGACAGGCATGGACAGCCATCAGGTCGGTATGGGGACGCTGGTTGAGACCGTAACCCCTGCAATGCAGTCTTCTCCTGGCTACTCGATGCAATGGGACGCTGACCAGGAGACCATCGGTACGATGCTCTCCCGCGCCGGCTATCAAACTTATGTCACCGGCAAATGGGGAATCGGCGAAATCGGCGCGAACCTGCCGAGTAAATTTGGATTTGACCGCTCCTATGTGATGGACGCCACAGGTGGCGGCAATTACGACGCCAAGCCCTATCTTCCCGGTTCCAACGAGGTGAGGTGGTTCGAGAACGGAGAGCGGGTCACGCTGCCTAAAGATCATTACTCGTCTCGCACAATTGTTGACAAAATGATCGAGTACATTGATGCGGGCAACCGCGAACAGCCTTTCTTCGCCTACGTTTCACTGCAAGCTGCTCACATACCGATCCAGACGCCCGTGGAATACATCGATCGCTACAACGGCGTGTTCGACGCAGGGTGGGATATCATGCGTGAAGAACGATTGCGCCGCACAATTGACTTGGATCTCGTGCCTGACACAACAACCCTCGCGCCGCCCCCCGCGAACCATCGTGCGTGGCAGGATCTGACTCCGGAAGAGCAATCTGTTTCAGCACGGGAAATGCAGGTCAACGCTGGGATGATGGAGGCGGCCGACTACCACCTAGGGCGCCTACTCGATCATCTCGATGCGATCGGTGCGCTGCAAAACACGATGGTAATGGTGCTGTCAGACAATGGCGCCGAATCTGCAAAGACCCGCCTGGATGGTCCCGCCAATCTAGCATTAGACGCCATTAAACTGGTCGAGGGATTCGACACATCGTACGAAAATCTCGGTCTGCGAAGGAGCCTTACATCGGTCGGTCCGGAGTGGGCATCTGTGTTGGCCGCCCCTTTTGATCTTTACAAATTCTACGCCAGCGAGGGTGGCCTGCGCGTGCCTTTAATTGCAGCGGGACCGGGCATTGCGACCTCGGGGGTCGCTCATGCGCCCGTGCATGTTGCCGATCTTGTACCGACAATATTGGACGCAACCGGCGTTGCGTATGATCCAGATCAGTTTTACGGCCGCAGCGCCCTGCCGATGTTGTCCGGGAAATCGGATACGACATACAAAGACGATGAAAGCTTTGCTTTAGAAGTGAGCGGCAACGCTGCTGTGTATCGTGGTAAGTGGAAGATCACGCGCAATACGCCCCCGCAGGGAGACAGTACTTGGCGGCTCCACGACCTCTCAATCGACCCCGGCGAAACTACTGACCTTTCAGCGCAAAACTCAGAGCTTTTTGAGGCAATGCTCGCCGAATACAGGTCTTACGCTAAACGCGTTGGTGTTTATGACGTGGGCCCTGATGAGTACGCAATGACAGCGCTCAGTAAGAACCTACAGGTAAAAGTACTCAAAAAGTACTGGCTCCATCTGCTCGCAGTGTTGATCGCCGTTGGCGGCAGCATTTTCTTCATCGGAAAATTCGGACTCGCGCTGTTGCGGCGCCGGGTCTAGCCGTCCCGACATTGAAACCCAAACCACCTCCATTCTCTTAAGCCGGAGCACAGTTATGGATTCCCTCTTCTCCATTGTGACCGCAATCTCGGTTTTCGCGGTTGCTATTTATTTTTTACTCCCCCCGACATTACGGACTCTGGGACTGCACCGACACTACACGATCCCGGAGTTTGACCTCACCGGACGCCGAGCTCTGGTCATCTGTACAAATCAAGACCAACTGGCCCCCACCGAAAAGAAAACCGGCGCCTTCGGGTCTGAGTTCACCGTACCGTATTACGCCTTCATCAATGCAAGGATGGAAGTGGACATGGCCTCAGTCAAAGGTGGCGAGATTCCGCTGCAACCGATGTCCTGGTCGTGGCCACTCGCATGTGAGGATGATCGCCGATTCGAAAGCGACAGCGCCGCAATCGCTAAAATGGAAAATTCAAAGGCAATCGCAGGACTAGACCCCAACGATTATGACGTGATTTTCATGGCGGGCGGCTGGGGCGCTGCTTATGACCTAATGCAGAGCGAAGAACTTGCCGACTTCATCACCAGAGCAAACGCTGCAGGCAAAATACTTGGCTCGGTCTGCCACGGTGCACTCGGTCTGTGCGGTGCAAAAGGCACTGACGGTGAGCCACTAGTCAAAGGTCGTCGGGTAACTGGCGTGACCAATAACCAGATCAACACCTTCGGCATTGCGATCACTCCAAAACACCCCGAAGAAGAACTGCGCAATCTGGGCGCGATTTACGAATGCCAGCATGCTTGGCGCGATCCGTTCGCCACCCACACGTCAATCGATGGCAACCTCGTGACGGGCCAGAATCAGAACAGCGGATACGAGACGTCCCATCGCATTCTTGAAAAGCTGGCAACTCAAACTGCCTGACGTCGGTAGTAGCGCTTCTGCGTCACCGGGTAGTTCGAAAGTCATCCTCGTGCCAAACGAGAGCTCGGTAACAAGGCCCAACGTCAGAGCTGCATTGTGAGGAATGCACGGCCAGCAAGAGCACTGGCTGCCCCTGCATCCTCACAACTTGCCAACCGTGGGCGAGAAACTCATAGGCTTCACTATCCACCACCGCCCATAACAGGGTGCCGCCGCTTCCGCCCCATTATGAGGCGGCACTGGAATACGAGATCTGCGCCAGTTCGCCGGACCCGGTGAACGTCGATGGCTTTACTGCGAAGCCGGGTAAGGTCGCCCTGAGTGTGACCGACATTAATTTTAGCGCGGTAGTACCGGGCGAGCAGCAACAGCAGACGGTTACGGTGACTAATTCTGGCGATCTGGACGTAGCCTTGCCGCCCATAACCCTCTCTGGCAATGCCGCGTTCTCGCTTGAATCGGATCCCTGTGCAGACGTTACCCTCGCCGCAGCAAACTGCTGTTCATTTGCGATCGCATTTGCCCCCGCGGCCCTCGGTGACGCTAGTCGACAAGTCACAGTAAACCCCATCATCAACGTGTCGGGCACCGGCGCTTTTCCGGCACTGTTTCCTTCTCTACCGCTTTTACCTATGGCACTACTGATACTGCTTTTGGGGGTTTTTGATAGGGTGCGGCTGAACAAATAGACTGGGCACGCCTGCGTTGGTATCGCGAAGTGTAAAGACCTGCGTGCCCGGTTTACGGCCAGCGCGCACCTCTGAGACATCGCGGCCCAGACCAGCAAAGCGCTGCCGCGTGGCTTCTGCGTCGCGTACCCGCCAACTCAGCCCGAAGAAGTTATCGACCTGTGTATTGGCGGCCGCGCGGTTAAGCGGATGATAGACCTCCACAATCAAGTCGCCACAGCGGAAAAACATCAGCCGAGCACCCCAGTCTTGATTGCTCACATCTAAACGCATATCGAGGCCCAATTGAGCACCCAACAGAAAGCCCGTGCTCTCTGCGTGGCTCGACTCAATAACCACGTGATCCAACCCGATCACGCCGGTATCGTCAGCGGAGGCGGGCAGGACTACATCGGGGTCGCTCTCAACAAAACTCAAACTCAACCCTCGCGAGTCATCTGAAGATAATGTGAGCGTTGAAGTACCGTCCAATTCAGCCGCTAAACCAAGGCGCTTCAGACGTCGCGCCATGCGACTGATATCGCCAACGGCGAAGCAGAGCTCGGCGAGACCCGAGCGGTCATGTTCAATGAGATAGACATGCACGTTCCCGACCTCAAACACTGCGCTGCGTGGCATTTTTTCGCAAGCTGAGGATGCAGGCTCTCGCTCCAACATTTGCCCAAAGCCAATGACGTCTGCGTCAAACCGCTCGGTTGTGACACTGAGATGATGAATCGCGTGAATAAGCGTCGGCATTTTGGACTCCCATCAATTAATCTACCGAGATTTCGTATAGATTTCGCATAAGGGTACACGAGGATGCCCGATGCCTATCATCAGACTTCGCAGACCCGGTTATTTGATCTTTGGTTGCGCTTGCATCGCACTGGGGTTGTTGCGGATCACCACCGGTGAGGTCAACACCGAAAATCATCTATTCCGCACCAGTATCAGCATAGACAGCGCACAAGCGATCATCCTCGAAATCATCGTCCTGCTATACGGCGTGTACAGTATTTATTGAGCTTCAAAGAAATCAAATAAAAATAACTTGATCTCGGGATAAGTCGAAACTAGTCGTCTTCAGACTCAGCCTCATCGACAACACAGAGGGGGTCAAGAGCCACCGCAGCATTCTCGATCTGGTCGGACTCCGGCTCGTCGTCTGCAACCGTGATTTCACAATAAGTGCCGCGGGCCACTTTACGAACGCAATCGTCATATTCGGTTACATCACCGCCGCATTTTTCGTTGGGAACATTAAGAATCACCAAAATTGAGCGTCGCTGGCACTCAAGACCACTAGCTTTCATTATCGCTAAAGCGCCGACCCGCTTATCATCAAGCTGGGCAGAGCAACTAACGCCCTGCGTTAGGATATATTAGAAATGCCGTCGAAGTGCCTCGGTGTGACAGCAACACCAAACGCTGAAAAATAGGATGGCCCACAGATGACCGAAGACCAGTTAACTGCTCTCAAAATTGCCTATACCTCTATGCCGCAGGCAATCGAGGTAACGAAATACCAGTATAGCGACCGCTACACGGTCATCCTGAAGCAAATAGCAGCAGTACGCGCAGCGCTTTTGGAAGCAGGAGTTGATCCCGATGAAGTCGCCGGTGAGATCAACCCCGAGCTATCCCCCAACTCTTTTTATTGACCGAGGGGGATGATGACGCAAACGGCTTAACGAGCCAGTCGGTTACCGCAGCGCGCTCTCTAGCATTTCCACAAGGGCCTCGTTGTCATAACGATGGGGACCCCAGCCATTGAGCTCGATCAATTCACGAATTTTTGTTTCGATGGTGCGTTGTTGCTCTTCAGCATTGAGTACGACGACGTAGCGCTTTAAGGGCGTATCCGCAAACAGCGCGTGTTTAAAGGCCTGTGTGACTTCATCGGGTTTCTTATAAGACAGCTCAACTTCTTCAATTGCTTGATACTGCTTTTTCATATCAGAGGTCACGATGCCACCCGCACCCTCGACACGCGCCATAGAGCGCTTAACTGAACTTCGTCGTATCTGTGTCTGGTAGTTACCGGGTTCGATAACGCTCACTGATACCCCCATAGGCCCCAACTCTGCAGCGAGTGAATCGGTAAAAGCTTCAATGAAATGCTTGCTGCCGCTGTACGCCGCGAAACCCGGGCCCGCGATAGTGCCGGCGATTGATCCCGTTGTTGCGATACGCCCCTTTGACGCCACGACCAACGGCCCAAACGCCTTAGTGGTTCGGAGCACACCCTCGACGTTCACCTCGTACACCAGGTTCTGCACGTCGACGTCCGTCGTAAGAACAGGCCCACCATCGTAGATGCCGGCATTGTTAACCAAGGCATACAGGCCCGTACCCCGCTCCTCAATCAACTCCACCGCATCATCGATTTGATCTTGTTTCGTGACGTCAAGGCGCACCGCTGTGATGTTATCGATCGCATCGAGCTCGGCGATTTCGGCGTCAGTACGCGCACCGGCGTAAACATGATGACCTTCTTTCGCGAGAGACTCCGCCAAGTTCCGGCCAATGCCTGAGGTCGCGCCCGTGATCAGAATGGACTTCTGGAGTGTTGGACTCTCGGCCGCTGACGCAAAAGCCAATGTGACTAAAAGGATGCCTGCAAGACGTGAAAGTAGTGGGGTCACCTTTATTCTCCGGTTTATAGAAGATGAGCCTAGCACAGCCCCGGCACCGAGGTTGGCGACGGCGCCGATGTCCTGCTACCAACGACCCGCTAGCAATGACCCACTACCAATGACCCGTTCCGGGCTCTCCCTTAAATGGGCCAACGACGCGGGAGGTAATCCAGCCCCCATAGAAGTTACCTGGCTGGGCGATAACAAACTCACCGTTTACGACGCAGTCAACTTTGGCAGGATAAAACGACGCGTGATTGTCGAGGGCTCGAAAACGCTCCGAGGGATCTTCGTAACGCCACGCAACAACACCAAGCTCGGGTGCGTCGGCTAGCGTGAAATAGGTCGCCACCCCCTTCCACTCACAAAAGCTTTTGTGATCCACCGGCACAAACAGCCGCCAGTCAATATCAGCGCTCGAAATGTAGTACGTGGGCGGATGCGCGGTCTCGAGCACTCGCAAGGGGTTGCGGCTACTGGCGAGCGGGATGCCACGCCAACTGACTTCGACCGCTTCCTCGGTGGCGTCAAGGCTAGGGGGTCGGGGGTAATCCCATACCGACTCCCGACCTGGCCCCGGCTCAAGTGCAAAGTCAGGACGGCTTTTGCCAGTGAATTGCCACATAAAGAAGTTAACCGCTGTCGAGAATGTAGGAGCTATATAGTAACCGGTTACTGCCAACTTACTGTTAGCTTCTAAACTTACCTCTACATTAGCCTCTGCATTAGTCCGTGCATTAGCCCCAGCAAACGTGTCGCCTGCGCGGCGCGCCTATAGGGTAATCAGATGCCTTTATCGGTGCACCATTATTTGCTCTCGTCAAGCCAGCGGTATACGAAGCCGGCAGCAATTGCACCGATGATCGGCGCCACCTGTAAAGCCCCGAGTTTGATAGTGCGGCAAATCAGCACTAGGTACCATTTGAACCAATCGATAGCTGCCTGATCTCAACCCATCAACTCGCTCTGTGCAACATCGCCTCACTGACGTCTCCCTGAATTTATTTGGTGTCCGTGACAGAAAATTGATGACCATTGCATAAGGAGACTCCTTGGCCTGCTGGAGTACAATCAAGCCTTATTCGATTGCACACGCGACTGAGACAAACACGCAACGTTAGGACTTCACGCTCATGAAACATCACGCACTGCTTTTCGTCATTGCTATATCTGCGGCCAGCGCTGCACCTCTCGCCTGGGCCCAATGGGACAGCATCAAAGACGCTTGGAATAAGACCTCCGACACGGTCAGTGAAACCGCAAGCGACCTGGGCGAAAAAGGCTCAGAGATGATTGAGGGCCCAACCCCCGAAGAAGAGCGAGCCGAACTGCAGGAAGCGCGCACCAACGCGTTGGTGCGGCTCGAAGAACTGCGTCCAGACGCCGACACAATGCTTGAAGAGTCCAAGGGCTACGCGGTTTTTTCTAACTTCGGCATGAACCTTGGTCTAATCTCTACCCAGCGCGGTGGTGGCATTCTGCGCGACAATCGATCGGGCGAGGAAACCTACATGAAGATGTTTTCAGCCGGTGGCGGCCTTGGTCTGGGCATCAAAAAATATGCGGCGATTTTTGTTTTCCATACCGATACCGCGCTCGATCAGTTTGTCACCGAAGGCTGGGACTTTTCAGGTCAGGCGGATGCTAAAGCCAAGTATGACGAAGACGATGAGGGTGCCGAGAGCGCGGCGACGGTCATGCCGGGTACAAGCCTTTACCAGCTCACCGAGAGCGGCGTCTCTGCGCAGATCACCCTGCAGGGCACCAGGTTCTGGCAGGATGAGGACCTTAACTGAGTTAAGACTGCGCTTCGTTAGTTGGCAGGCGTTGAATCGCTAGCTCGCGAATCACTGGCGGCACGCCGTCCGTCTCATTGATGCGTTAGGAGGGATACGATTTAGACGACCTTACGCGCAATGTAGTACCCATAACTCACGAATTCCTGATTGCTCTCATAAAGCGCGATTTCATTTACTTCTGCAGTAACAAGTTCGGTAGAGGCTGTTGAATGAATATGTCGCTCCAAAAAAACAGGAAAGCCCTGCCGCATTGGATCGTAGTAATTGTCCATCCAACATCGAGCCCAACCAGAGTCGCGTCATCACGTAACTTGGATAAAAAATGGGGTAAAAAATGGACGGCGGTAACTCCCGCATCAAGCTCGCTGGCGAGCACCAGCGTCGAGGCGCCATTAGATCGGCTGACAAGTCGAGCAGATATAGATTCTGCGAGAATTAGCCGTAGTGCGCTGAATCTTTGTTCGGCACACACGACAGGATTTGCTGGCGCGACCGAAAACAAAAAAACGCGCTTTGCCGAAGGTTTCACCCTGCTTCCGCAATGCTTTGTACTGGCGCTGTGGAAGGGTCACACCTTCGAGCGCGTAGCTA
The DNA here is from genome assembly GCA_965657905.1 of Luminiphilus sp. Classification (GTDB taxonomy): domain Bacteria; phylum Pseudomonadota; class Gammaproteobacteria; order Pseudomonadales; family Halieaceae; genus Luminiphilus. The sequence continues at coordinate 43,311 of CBFHPT010000006.1, forward strand.
CGCTGACTAATCTCCAGGGTGATGCGGGCGAGCTTACTCAGCTCGCTCTTGCTCAGATCCCGCGCTTTACGCGCTGGGTTAATCCCCGCAATAAAGAGAATTTCGCTGCGAAGGTAGTTCCCCAATCCCGCCAAGAAACTCTGATCAAGATACACCGAGTTGAGCGCCCTGCCCGAAAACGTCTTGCTTCTTAGCCGCTCAGCAACATCCCTCCAAGTCAACGTCGGGTTGAGAATATCGGGGCCGATACGCTTCAAAAAAGTGTGCTCTTCGATAAGCGCGGTATCCCACACGCTAATATCAGAGGCACTGTAAAGCAGCGCACTATGTTGATCGGTATGAATCGCCAGCCTGAGCTGTCGATTGGTCTTTGGCAGCTTATCGCGCTTAACAATGCGCCAGACTCCGTAAAGCTGATTGTGCGAGTAGATGGTGTAGCCCGAATCAAAATGCGTCAGCAAGGCTTTGCCGCGGGTTTCAAGGTTCAATACTTTACTGCCGGTAAGCTGAGGTCCGAATTTCTTCAGCGGAACCAATCCAAACTCTACCTTCTCGGCTGTTGTGTCTTTCAGCACCGCCTCAATTTTATCGGCTGCTCGGCGTATTTCCGGACCTTCCGGCATAAATCAAACCTGCTTTGACTGACTGTTGCGTTAGCGCGTCTAAATTATAGGAGCAGTGAGTCCTAGGATTAGCGAGCTGTCGGCTTTAGGAACAAGTAGCCCGTAAGGATAACGGTTTTAACCGGCGCTAAAATCTTCACGGATATGTTGAAGCGCCAAGGAGACACTATCGTTTATCTGAGTTGGTTTGGTTGTATAGCCGTTCATTCCTGCCTCAAGACACGCCTCCTTGGCAGCTTGTGGGGCGCATCACCAAGCCCTAACTTGGCCGTTGGAGTCACTCGTTCCGTTCTCAAGATTTGGTTGATCTCGCTTCAATATTTCAGGCGATCTACGTTGATCGGATTGACAGCATCAGCTTGCCAGAGCTGGGGAATGGTGTCGGTTCACTGCTCATACAAATCAAACTACTCGGGCTGGATGGTTGCTTTCATGGGGAGCTCAGCTTCACCCCCGGCCTCGAAGAGAATCTCGATACCCGGGTCTTTCATGGCCTGTTCCCGAATGGCCTCTTGAAAGGTCACATGGGTTCCCATGACGCAGGGTCACTTTTTCTTTAGCGAACACAAATGGTCCGGTTGAGGCCAAGGCGGCGGTGCCTGTCAACATGGAAGCAGTTTTCGAGAAACGTCGACGACCTGCGCTACCGGGTTGCTGATTGACCGTTACATGCATGTCACCCATAACACCTCCGTTGGCGAGTGGCCAATAGCTGCAATTTCTAATCCACTATATGGCTATCATGGTGCAACCGCCAGCAACTCAGCTTCCATCTAAAAGACGGAAGGCAATGCAATCGAGGGCCTGATGAGGAATGAAAATGCTTATTTTGAAAAGCTGCATAAAACAATGCCTTGTCACGAGCGCAAACCTTAAGAATCGAGAGATCACTAATAAAAGAGACCTCAAAGTCATCTTGAAACTATTGTCGCTCGTTATCTTCTTGGTGCTTCAAGGCTGCCTTGACACAACCACCCAACAATATGGGCCGATCACGCTGCCCCTCGACGATCTCAATGAACTGCACATTTCGACCTATCCGGCTGATTTTCCCAAGACACTGGAAAGCGTTCCATTCTTGTATAAAAAAATCAAAACTCCGGACAGGGTGTACTTTCAGGTCTTTGTTCGAGCAGCGGGCACCACTGCGGGGAAGAACCCCAATATTGCTTCGATCACAATTAACAGCTTTAGTTATTACTTTCCTGGGCAAACAGCCATTCAATTGATATCAGATTACAATCAAGGGTTTTGGATGCAGGCAAACCCAAATTATGACCCGGCTGGTGCGCCTCCCGTACCTTACAACGACCACTGGCACCTACGTGTGAGCATCGATCTAACGCTCAATGGCGTGAACTACCAATTTAATGAACGGGTTGATGCCGAGAGTGAGCGTTGGTTCCAGCCGATCATCATTTACGCAATGCAATGATTTCTAAATTCCCTGACCAGCATCGGCTTCACCGTTGCGTCGTCATCTAGCATACCAAAACTCGTGATTGCGTTGTTCGCGTGGAGGTTAATCGCTTCAATGAATTCTGGCTCAGTCATCATTCGCCTTAATTGCCTATAATTCGATTAAACGAGAAGAGTACACATAGCAACAAGTGATGTCCTTGTGTTATCCACCAAGAGCATACTCGTTGGTGCACGTTCTGAATAAGCAGAAGTATTTCCACAACGTATGTCTAGAACAGGACCTCGCAGCATGAAGTTCACACGGCGTCAGTTTCTTCAACAGGGAACGTTTACGGCGGCGGCTGTCGGGCTGAATATGGCACTGCCGCCCTGGGCACACAGTGGCGTGGCGGCAAATCTTGCGGGAATGCAGCCGCAACCTGGAAGGGCATTTGACCTCTCCGTATCTAAAGCACCCTGCACCGTCGATGGGCGGGATGGGCGTGGTATTTTGGTCAATGACCAGCTTCCGGCGCCGCTGCTTCGTTGGCGCGAGGGCGATACGGTCACGCTGCGAGTCACCAATAAACTCGACGTGGATACGTCAATCCACTGGCACGGCATACTGTTACCGTTTCAAATGGACGGCGTCCCCGGTGTCAGCTTTCCCGGCATCAGCCCGGGGGAAACCTTCGTATATGAATTTCCGCTGCAACAAGCGGGCACCTATTGGTACCACAGCCACTCCGGACTGCAGGAACAAAGCGGGCACTACGGGCCAATCATTATTGAGCCCCGAGGCGCCGATCCAGATGCTGTTGAGCGCGAGTATGTGATTCTGTTGTCAGATTGGACCTTCGAAGACCCTCACCGGATCTTTGCAAAACTGAAAAAGATGCCGGACAACTACAATTTTCAGCAGCGCACAGTGGGCGAGTTTATAAGTGACAGTCGGGAAAATGGCTTAACCAATGCCATTGACGACAGGCTTATGTGGGGCGACATGCGGATGAACCCTGCCGACATCGCAGATGTCACCGGCGCTACCTATACCTATCTGATCAACGGTCATGGTCCCAATGACAACTGGACGGGGCTTTTCAAATCCGGCGAGCGGGTGCGGCTACGATTCATCAATGCATCCGCGATGAGCATTTTTAATGTTCGAATCCCCGGGCTGGCAATGAGCGTCGTACAGGCGGACGGCTTACCTGTCTCGCCAGTTGAGACCGATGAGTTTCAAATTGGCGCAGCGGAGACCTTCGACGTCATCGTAAAACCTGAGGACAGGGCTTACACGTTGATGGCGGAAAGTAACGACCGATATGGCTTTGCGCGCGGGACCCTTGCCCCGCGTGACGGCATGTCAGCGCCCATCCCAAAGCCCCGTCCCCGTCCGACACTCACCATGAAAGATATGGCGATGGATCATGGCGAGATGAGCCATGGCGCAATGACACACAGTGACATGAAACCTGAGTCGATGAGTTCGAGCAAAGGTCACGGCACAGACCACGGTGCGATGGGGCATGAAATGATGACTCACGACACGATGAGTCACGGTCCTAGCAGCTACGAAACAGCCAGTCACGATTCGATGGGTCACAGTGTAAGCAAACATAGCGACATGAGTCATGGAAATGTGGACCATGAAGATATGAACCATGGAGAGATGACCGACGCTCCAAAACTAGACCAGAACAGCGCTCCCCAGACACACGATCACCCCTCAGGCCCAGGCGTTGTGGGCTTAGCCATGAATCCCGTAAACCGCCTTCATGAGCGCCCCGTAGGTTTAGAGGATGTCGATCATCGAGTCTTGGTGTACACCGACCTCAAGTCACGCAGTCGAAATCCTGATACCCGCGAGCCCGAGCGAGAGTTAGAGCTGCACCTGACCAGCAACATGGAACGCTACATGTGGTCTTTCGATGGACTGAAGTTCTCTGAGGTCGACAAGCCTATCAAGCTGTACAAAGACGAACGGGTGCGTCTGACGTTAGTCAACGACACGATGATGCCGCACCCCATACACCTTCATGGCATGTTCTTCGAAGTCGTTACTGAGGAAAGTGCATTTAAACCCCGCAAACATACGGTGGTCGTAAAACCCGGGGAGAAGATGGCTGTGGATATTACGGCAGACGCTATCGGCGACTGGGCGTTTCATTGTCATCTGCTGTATCACATGCACGCAGGCATGATGCGCATCGTATCTGTGATCGATGAGTCCGCCCCCGCATGATCCGCTTAGCCAAGCTGGCGGGTATTGCACTGATGCTCACTACTTTTGATGTAGCCGCGCAACAAGCGGCAGACGCGTTCTATGATCCACAAGCCATGGCCAGCGCTCGCGCCTCGCTTAAAGAAACCCATGGCAACCAGATCAACAGCCTCATCATCGCAGAGCGCTTGGAGTACGGCACTGGAGACTTTGATGACGCGGTTGTTTGGGAAGCACAGGGCTGGTTAGGCAACGACCGTGACAAACTCTGGCTGAAAACCGAAGGTGAGTATGTCGAGGGGTCAGAAGTCGAGGAAGCCGAGATCCAGTTGTTATACAGCCGAGCAACTAGCTCTTTTTGGGATCTTCAGGCCGGTATTCGCCACGACATTGAGCCAACCCCTAGCAGAAGTCATCTGGTGATTGGCGCACAGGGGCTAGCGCCGTACTGGTTTGAGGTGGATACGGCGTTATTTCTGAGCGACGAAGGCAATGTGACGGCTCGCATCGAAGCGGAGTACGAGCTTCTTCTAACCCAACGTTTGATTCTGCAACCTCGGCTAGAAATGAATTTTGCTGCGTCTGCCGATCAAGAAATTGGCATTGGTGAGGGCTTGTTTGACACCGTTGCAGAGCTCCGGCTTCGCTATGAAGTTCGCCGGGAGTTCGCCCCTTACATCGGCATCAGTTGGGGTGGTGATTTCGGTGACACCGCCGATCACGTAGAGCAGGCCGGAGGTGATGCTAGAGGAGTTTCCGTCGTGGCCGGCTTTCGTCTATGGTACTAGCGCTAGTGAACCACGGCTACGAGTAAGCGCATAACGCGCGTAAAAATTTGTTGGGCAATCGCTGCTACTAAGCGCACACTTAAGCTCGCACAGTACCCCCTCCCCTCTTCCCAACGACTGTAAGCCCCACTTACGTCAATCATCGAGATCCTCATGAACAGATTCGAAAAGCTCAAAGCAGATGTCTATAGCTTTGAAGAGCTGGATACCCTTGAGAAAAACGCCATCAAACTGGGCGATAAAGAGACGCAAGATTTGATTAATCGGAGTCGCGCGTCCAAAAAAACTAGGGGCGATAAACCAAAGAGCACTCGCGACGCTGACGGTAGGCCGCTGACGAAGCGCGGACGCCGAGATGAAAAGCGGGCACTTGAAGATAAGAAGCCGAAACGCTGAGAGCGTGCTGAGAAGTACCGAGAAGTGCTAAGGAATGCCCACCGAAACGCCGCGTATGAAGCGCCTCGATGGGTAGTAGTCTTTTAACAGTCGATGTCGCTACGCCTTCAGGGGAAAACCTGAAGGCGCGCTACAGCAGATCAAAAGTCTATCGTACCGCGTAGGCCAAAGGATCTTGGGGGTAACACCCGCGTCGTAAAGCTTCGTACGTTGGCACCCGCCACCGTCTGGTTGAACAATGCTGACGACGCCGAGCTCACTTCCGAGTACTCGTCAAACGCGTTATCGACGTAAGCAGTGACACTCCACTGATCCGTGCGGTATGTTGCATTGAATGTTGCACGACCATAGGCCTCGAGGGTAAGCGAATCACCTCTTGCGCCAGTTCGTGACAACACATCATCCTGCCAAGCGTAGCCCGCATCGAAAGCCAACTCGTTGCTGCCAAGGGGCATGGTGTAAGTCGCAAAAATAGCTAGCTGGTTCTCGGGTGTACCGGGGAGTCGATCGCCCGATTGCCCATCCTCAAACGCAGTCCCGAAGCCGGGCGGAGAAATCGTACGGATCAGTGACGCAACATCTTCAGTCAATTCTGACTGGTTATAGCTATAGCTGCCGCGCAACATGAATCGATCAGTAACCATAAATGAACCTGCAAGATCCAAGCCCGAGCTCTCGGCAGCACCAGCGTTAACCGTAATGGACGCATTGGCATTTACAGAAGCACTGGAAACCTGGGGATCCTGCCAGTCCATATAGTAGATCGAGCCGTTGAGCGTTGCGCGGCCATCGAGCAACTGGGATTTCACACCCAGTTCATAACTATCAACCGTATCAGGGAAGTATGCGCGCTCGTTAATCTTGGCGATGTCTTCGGGGTTCGGCCCGAACTGTTGGCCAGGAGCAAGCAAACACAGGCTCTGGTTGCCGTCGACGTATTCATCCGGACAGGGCTCACCGGGGTTCGATGCTCCAACCCGATAGCCCTGGCTAAAGGTGAAGAAGATGTTCACATCGTCATTGAGCTGGTACGAGGTGTTTAGCTTCAACAAATCCCCATCAAAATCCTGGTTGGGTTCGAGCGCAACATTGCTATTTATCTGACTCAATGGATAGGGCTGATAATCATCCCCTTCGAAGTAAGGGAAGTCCGTAGTGCTACCCGCTTCAAAGGTGTAGTCGTAAAAACGCGCGCCAATCGTGACGTTCCACGCTTCAGTGATGTCGTAACCAATCTCACCGTAGACCGCGACCTCTTCCAAGCGCGTCCGATCTGCCGAGAAGTATTCCAAATCATTCAGATCCGTTCGGAATCCGACGTACTCGCCATAGCCAGGCGTGAATTCGGAAGACAGCTGAGCAAACTCGTTTTCGCTATAGAAAGCACCCACGATCCAAGAAAGCGGTCCTTCCGAGGTGGAAACAAGACGGAATTCCTGAGTCAATGTTTCAGTTTCTTCATCCTCGAAGGTGAATGCGGTGAACGTCGGGAACGTTTCGTAGCTGTATTCCAGCGTTATCAGCAGGTCGGTCTGATCACGCTGCCCGTTCGCGGTCACCTGACCAATTCCCGTCGCAGAGGTCAACTCGGCAAAGCCGAGATCAGCAACGATCTCAAGAGCGATTAATTCGCTATCGCGGTCGGCCGGCTCAACAACCCGCGCGGCGCTCTCGTATTCGCCAGCGGGTACTGTTGTGCGCCTGCCCGATTCGTTGCGGCCACCGTTTTCGGTGTTTTGGAAGTAATAGCTTAGCGTGGCGTCAACCTCATCGATGGGCATCCATCGGACCGCGATTTTTCCCGACAAAATTTCTTCAGTGTTCACGTCATCTTGCGGTGCAAAGTTTGCGGCCACATCAGCGGGATTAGAAAAATCAGGGTCCGGGTTAGAAACGCCTGGCTGCTGAACGACAAAGGGATAGTCTATAAAACCCTTGTCATCAAGACTGTCGATCGAGGCTCTAATGGCCAGCGTATCGTTAATAGGCAGGTTAAATGTGGCACCGATGTCAGAGCTAATACCGTCACCTTCACTGTAGCTATAACCATCAGCACGGAAGCTGATCGTTGACTCATCAAACTGAGGCTTAGTGGGGATATAACGGATTGCGCCGCCCATAGTGCCTGCGCCGTACAACGTACCCTGCGGACCGAGTAACACCTCAAGGCGCTCAAGGTCGTTGAGCCGCAAATCAACGTAGAACGGCACTTCGCCAATGTAGGTGGCCACAGTGCCACCGCCGTTTTGCTGGCCGAAAGGGGTGGAGACTGGATCGGCATTCAAGCCGCGCGCTACGATGCGGTTACCGTCGCGGCCGCCTTCGTCAACGACATTCACACCCGGTACGTAGGCGATGAGTTCGGATAAGTCATCGAATCCCTGAGCGGCTATCTGATCACCACTGACTGCGGTAATGTTCAGGGGGATTTCCTGTACTGACTCACTGCGACGAGTCGCGGTCACAACGACTTCTTCTAACAGCTGAGCCTGAGACTCTACGGCAGTCAGGGTAAGGGGTAGCACGAGCGCACTCGCCTGCAATCGGCGTGCTTGCATCGCAAAGTGCGGCTTTAGCGCAAAAGCGGGAAACTTCTTTGGCATGGGACAATCCTTCTGGGACAATAAAAAATGTTATAAAGGAGCAAGTATACGGAACTTTTTGAATTTCGAACGGGATTTGTACCCATTAATTATGTTCATTTTTTGCACCAAAATAGACCGTGTCCAACATCAACGCTAAATGGCTAGAGCGCGCGTTACGTCTACTCGACCGTAAGGAGTTTCACCTTGCGCACGAGGAATCGATTGAGCAGATCAAGCTGGACCACGCACGTCCAGAGGCCTATTTGATCCTTGCTGAAATCGCTGCGATACACAGAAATCATGAGAAAGCCCCCGAGCTTTATACGCGAGCACTGGACTTCTCGAAGGAAAACAGCGCTGTCTTTCGCGTGTGCTTTGCAAAGTATCGACAGTCACGAGGCGATCATGTGGGTGCGGCGCAACTATTAAAAACGGTTACCCCCACCGCCTTTACTCAGGTGCGATTTGCTGACGACGCCGGCGTTGTGCTCAGTCGCGCGGGTCAGCATGCGCAAGCTTTAGCATATTTCTATCGCGCCATTGAGTTGGACTCCAGCTTCGATAACGTGTTCTACAACCTTGGGGCGTCGCTGCAGTTTTTAGGTCGCTTTGAAGACGCTGAAGGTGCCTACCGTGCAGCGATTGAACTCAACCCAAAAGCCTATCGAGCCTATACCGCGCTCGTTGGACTCGGGACACAGCGGGAAGATCGCAATTTTCTACCCCAACTTCAGACGCTTTTTGAACAGACGGACGATGCCGATGCGCGACTTCACATTGGCCACGCGATCGCAAAAACCCTCGAAGATCTCAACCGTTTCCCCGAGAGTTTGAACTGGCTGGCTGACGCTAAATCCGCAAAGCGGACTAGCCTCGACTACACATTTGACCAGGATAATGCGCTTTTTGAGGCAGCAAAACTGACCCTAGTAACTGGCCAAGCGCTATCAACAGCAACGGCAACGACCACTGCAAACAAAAGCCATCACGAGCCCTTGTTTATTGTTGGACTTCCTCGAACGGGGACGACGTTGTTTGATCGCATCTTAAGCAGCCACCCTGATGTTGTTTCAGTCGGCGAGCAAAACGCCTTCGCTGCCATTATCAAGCAAAAAGCAGGTACGACATCGCCTCACGTTCTCGATCCAGAGACCTTAGAGGCTGCTCAGTCTATGGGGCTCGAGGGCGTCGCGGAGGAGTACTGCTCCGCCATCGCGCATTTGGTCCCCGCGGGCTGTCGCCCTGTCGACAAAATGCCCCTCAATTTCTTCTATGTTGGACTCATCCTTAAAGCGTTTCCAAAAGCGCGAGTTGTCGCGCTGAGGCGACATCCGCTGGACAGCTGTCTCTCAAACTATCGGCAGCTGTTTTCAACAGGATTCTCGTACTACAACTACTCACTCTCAGTGTCGAATACTGCGCGCTACTACCGTTGTTACGATGGGTTTATGGCGCTCTGTCGGGCGCGGTTGTCCAGCCATCAGTTTATGGAGTTTCACTACGACCAACTGGTGACTAATCAAGAAGCCGAAACCCGACGGCTGCTCGAATTCGCAGGATTACCCTGGGACGCGGCCTGCCTCGATTTCCACGAAAACCGCGCGGCCGTGTCGACAGCAAGTTCTGTACAGGTGAGGCAGCGGCTTTACACAAGCTCACTCAATCGCTGGCGGCGATATGGCGATTCGATCGAGTCATTGAAGGAGCAACTGTCGGATCTGCTAACGGACGAAGATGCCAAGGACGGTATGGAGACTCCTTCATGAGTTAGTGTGCATCCCTGCATCCCTGCATCCCTGCAACACGGCATCACCGATCAAAACGCTCATGGAGCGAATATGGAAAGCTTACAAACAATCACCGCATTTATGGGTTGGTGCACTGCCGTAAATCTGAGCATCTACTCACTAGCCGCGCTTGCATTAATGAGCTTTAGAGAGCCAGTTAAAGCGATACATACAAAACTGACTGCAGTTCCTGCTGCGAAGCTCGATGAGCTCTACTTTAACTATTTAGGAAATTTCAAAATCGCCATCATCTTTCTGAACATCACGCCTTATGCCGCGCTTAAACTCATGGGATAAGTTGTTCGCACACGGCAGAGTCGGGTTAACATCAGGCCATGGAACAAGATACTCAAGCACATTTCAAAATGGACTGGTGCGTTGCCTTTGGGCGATTACTCGTTGAGGCGAGAGCCATCGATACTGACAACATGATTGGAGATGCACTGCTCTATGGCTCGGCGGCAGGCATCTACTACACCATACTGCGTCGCGTTAAGGCGCCAGACGATGCCGGGGATATGAGCGAAATTCTCACGCCAAGAGCACCAAATAACGGTTGATTAGCAACGAGCGAGCGATGCGGTCTCATGCAGCGCGACGACGCTTGCTGCGTGAATTACCACGGGACTGGCCGTCGGGCTTGGCGCTTTTAGTACGGCTCTTGGCTTGTCCACTACCATTTCGTCCGCCGCCATTTCCACCACCATTACCGCCACCATGTCGACCACCGCCACTTCGCCCGCCGCGACCGTCCTGAATGGGCTCAGCTTTGATAGTTGGATCGATGTCGAAGCCCGGCAGGTTGACCTTCTCGATCTTCTTACCCAAAAGCTTTTCGATGTCATCGAGCAACTTCAGTTCATCGACGCAGACGAGTGAGATAGCACCCCCTTCCTGACCGGCACGGGCGGTGCGGCCAATACGGTGAATGTAGTCCTCCGCTGCGTTGGGTAGCTCAAAGTTCACGACATGGGGCAACTTGCTGATGTCGATACCGCGGGCCGCAATGTCGGTCGCCACGAGCGCGCGCACTGCACCGGCTTTGAAGTCTGCAAGCGCACGAGTTCTCGCGCCCTGGGACTTGTTACCGTGAATCGCGGCGGCACTGATACCATCCTTATCAAGCTGTTCTGCCAGCCTGTTGGCGCCGTGCTTCGTTCGAGTAAACACCAACACCTGCTGCCAGTTGTGCTCTTTAAACTGCTGCGATAACAGCTCACGTTTACGGCCTTTATCAACCGGGTAAACGGTCTGGCTTACCAGCTCGGTGGCCGTATTTTGGGGCGTTACCTGTATCTCTACCGGATTGACCAGAAAGTCGGCGGCGAGCTGTTTAATTTCTTTTGAGAACGTCGCAGAAAACAATAGGGTTTGACGCTGCTTGGGAATGGCCTTCACCACGCGGCGAATGTCGTGAATGAAACCCATGTGTAGCATGCGATCGGCTTCATCCAGCACAAGTGTTTCGACTTTTGAAAGGTCGATACTGCGCTGTTGGACGTGATCGAGTAACCGACCAGGCGTGGCAACGACGATGTCGACACCGCGAATCAGCTTTTGCTTCTGCGGGTTAATACTTACGCCACCGAACACGACCGCTGAACGGAACGGCAGATAGCTGCCGTAGTCCCGAACGCTTTCATGCACCTGCGCGGCTAATTCACGGGTTGGCGTAAGGATCAGCACTTTTGGGAACCGTTTTCCTTGGCCACCCTGATATTTGTTTTGCAGTTGTTGAAGCAGCGGCAGCGTAAAGCCCGCCGTCTTGCCGGTGCCTGTTTGTGCACCCGCGAGCAAATCCTTGCCCTGAAGCACAAGTGGTATGGCCTGCTGTTGAATGGGTGTTGCTTCGCTGTAGCCTTGTTTCTCTACAGCACGCAGTAATTCAGCCGAAAGGCCGAGATCTTTGAAATACACGGATAGGTTTTCCTAATTGGTAGTCTTGCGGGTCGCCTGGCCGGACTACGTTTGAGCACGAAGTGCGCCAGTAGAGGCTCGGTCCAGACTGGGATTTTTGGGTAACTGGCCCGCACAGAGTGTGGGGCTTGAGGGCGGCGCAGACCGAAAGACGCCGAACTTCGTTAGCTTTACAAACATTGAGCGGAATTAGAAGTAACAATGACACAAACCGCGGAACTGAAGGTCACATAAAGTCAGCACCGTACTTCTGATTGGCATGTAAAAGCAGTAGGAACGGTTTATTCGTCGTGCATCAAGGAACAAGATTTGATCCTGAGACATCTAGCACATTCATTTCGCGAGCACGATTGGTTCACAGCCGCCGTCGAGCTTGTACTGCTTATCTCTCAGTCGAAGCTCCTCAGTGCAACGCCGCTATGGCGCATTCCTTGGTCTGAATATTTGGCTGTTGTTATCAGCCTCGGCATTGTAGCGAGCCTTTATTTCATGTGGGATATACGACGAAAGCTCAATGGCTAGTCGACTAATTCTCGGGCTGATTAACTCGATACTCGTTTAGTTTGTTGTACAGCCAGTCGCTCGATAGCGTGGTCACTCCCACTGCGCAAATGTGACTCAGCCTCTGCTACAGGATGCACGCTTACTGTTATCGTCCCCCAGCACTCTCAAAGCGCCGCATAGGCACGCTCTGCAGACGCCAAGGCGCCCTCCAAAAACCCACCGTGCGCCGAGCTCGTTTCTGAGCCAGCCAGAATCACTTTGCCATCAAATAAGCTGATGTGATCGAGGCCGAAGCGCGGATGGTAGCTGAGCGTCGATTCATCGGCTGAGGTAGCCGTCAGTTTATCGTCCGTCCAATCCTTTATCACGACGCTAAGTGGCGATGCTGCATCTGGACCAAACAGCTCGGTGAGCTGGGCAGTCACCGCACGTTTAAGGTCAAACTCAGAAAAGCCCTTCCGTTTAGAAAAATCCCACGCAAAGAAACCAAACAAGGCTGCCTGCTCGGGGGTCGAAGCGTCGTGAATCTCACCAAGGGGCCCTCGTTGCGAAAAAGCATCCCCTGAAAGTCCTGCGTTTATCCAAAACGGGCGTGGATACACGATCACCGCTTTGGCATGCCCAGCCATCCACGTTGGAATGTCGCTTAGGTTCTCACGCTGAGACGTCGGTAAGTCCGGCGTGAACTCAATGGCATTGACGAGCAATCGGGGCGGCAAAGTTGAAACAAGGCGACGGCAGCGAAGTGCCATGCCCAACTCATTAGACAGTGCCAGGGGGGTCTCTGACTGATCGATTGAAACCCTTGTTATAGGGCTTTCAAGCATCATTCGTTCCTGCGGAATAGCTTGTTTAAGGGCATTAACGAGCGCGCCCATACCGCCCTCGATCCGCATCCAGGGTTCTTGGGACTGATTGGGAAGCCTCTGCACACCACGTCCATTGTCATAGAGGAGATCCCCGGCCTGATGCTGAGGTCTGGGCTGAAGCTGAAATTCTTGGATAAGGCATGCAATACGCGGCTGGTTAGGCCAAAACCAGCTGGGACCCAGATCGTGACCATTTTCGGTAAGCACGCGTCCCCCTGTGCGATTGCGTGCTTCAAGCAATAAGTAGTCTTGCCCCTGAGAATGAAGGATGCTCGCAAGATATAACCCCGCAAGCCCAGCGCCAGCAATAATAATGTCATGTTCCCGCTTCATGCTTTGTCCTGAGTACTGTGCATCAAGTGTCTGCCCTGACCGTCTCGCAACTTGTCACCTCGATTACCGCTCACTCTGGAGACTAACCCGTTGGATAACCACGCAATAACATTACTATTTGTTTGCACCCACAATCGCTGCCGAAGCATTCTCTGTGAGGCTATCGCAAATGATTTGGGCGATGGAAAAATCTCTGCGCACAGTGCTGGTAGTCACCCAAGCGGCCAAGTATTCTCGGCAACCTTAGAACAACTCATGCGCCGAGACATCAACGTCAGCGAGTTACGCAGCGAGTCCTGGGACGCGCATCAGCACGTCACGTTTGACGCTGTGATAACTGTTTGCGACTCCGCCGCCGGTGAGCCCTGCCCCCTCTGGCTTGGCGACACGACCAAAGCGCACTGGGGTCTCCCTGACCCCTCCAAGATTGATGATGCCGCCCAGCAAGATGCGGCGTTTGCTAAGGTAATAGACGTCATTGAGCGACGTATCGAAAAGTTACTGGCCCATGACCCTGCGACGTTGAGCGCTGAAGCGTTACAGTCACTTTTGCAGCGCATCGGAGATGAGGAGATCTGACATGGGTATTTTCGAGCGCTATCTTAGTGTCTGGGTAGGACTTTGCATTGTCGCCGGTGTTGCGCTGGGCAGCGTTTTCCCGTCGGTATTTCAGGCAATCGCAACCTTAGAGTATGCGCAGGTCAATTTCCCCATCGCGGTATTAATCTGGCTCATGATCTATCCGATGATGGTTCAGGTCGACTTCTCGTCGATCAAAGACGTGGGCAAGCGGCCACGAGGTCTCGCGCTGACGCTAGTCATCAACTGGCTGATCAAGCCCTTCACCATGGCGGCGCTCGGCTGGCTGTTCTTCAGAGTGCTGTTCGTCGACTTTGTCGATCCGGCAACCGCGAGCGAATACATCGCCGGCATGATTTTACTTGGGGTAGCCCCTTGCACGGCGATGGTGTTCGTATGGAGCCAGCTGACAAAAGGCGACCCCAACTACACATTGGTTCAAGTTTCCGTAAACGACATCATCATGATCTTCGCCTTTGCACCAATCACAGCGTTTCTGCTGGGTATCAGCGATGTGGTTGTGCCCTGGGAGACACTTGTACTCTCAGTGGTGCTGTATGTGCTGCTGCCGCTGCTAGCGGGTTATGTCACTCGACGAATACTTAACGCTCAAGGTGATCAGGCCGCACTAACCCGCTTTCTCGATGTACTCAAACCGTTCTCTATTGCGGGCCTACTGCTAACGGTGGTTCTGCTGTTTGGGTTTCAAGCGGAGACAATCATTTCCAAACCCTTAGCAATCGTACTCATCGCCATCCCGCTGCTCATTCAAACCTATGGGATATTCGCGCTGGCTTATGGCGCGGCACGAGCGCTCAAACTGCCCCACAATATCGCCGCGCCCGCCTGCATGATTGGCACGTCAAACTTCTTTGAGCTTGCGGTTGCGGTTGCGATCTCTCTTTTCGGCCTGCATTCAGGGGCAGCATTGGCGACGGTGGTTGGCGTGTTGGTTGAAGTGCCAGTCATGCTGTCACTCGTTGCCTTCGCCAATCGAACCCGACAGTGGTTCACGTCGGAGTAATAAACACTCATAGCGCTCCATGATGAGTGAGAACTCGATGAGCTCACTGGCGACGTTTTCCGAGCTGGGCCGCTCTGCAAATTACGGTTGATTGTCGTATTCTGTATGAGACCCCGATTTCAGTAAGATTCTGTGCAACCCGAGGAGTGGAACGATGCGACCGATTTCTTACGTTTGGCTTACCATCGCAGCTCTCTTGACCGCCTGCGAAGGCTACACCCCCGTTGCGCCCGAGCGCTATCAAGAGCCCGACCAGTTTGCGGATCAGGTGTTAAAAAACGTCGAAGGGTCCGCTGAACTCAGCCTCGTCACCGAGATCGACCATTCCCGCTTGGCCGGCGCAGAAGAGGTTTACATGCCCCCCGCACGGGTCGTGCTTGCTGAGAACGCGGCCTTTGAGGCTCAACTACTCGCTCAAAGCCAATTGGCGGCACTCGATCTGCCGCTCAGAGTCCTTACTTACGAGAACGCCGACGGTGAGGCCTCGGTAATCTTTAACAGTTTGGCGTTTATTGAAAATCGCTATGGGCTCGAGAAGCGTCCCGAGCTGACTGGCGCTTACGACGCTGCGATGGCACAACTCTTAAACGGCATTCCAGATGACGTTGTCGCTCAGTTTGCCACTGACACCATGGAAACGCCGGCCATTATCGATATCGAGAGCAGCCACGACTTTGACCAATCGGTGCAGCGAGCTCGGGATGGTATCGACTCTCAGGGTGACACGGTTTGGTTTGGCGAGATCGACTACCAAAAAGCGGCGGCAGAAGCGGGACTCACTATTGGACCGACGCGCTTACTGCTATTTGGTGGCCCCGCACCCGGCGGCAAGGCAATGGCTGAGGCGCCGACGTTAGGGCTCGATGCGTTTTGTCAGAAGCTGCTTATTTGGCAAGACGATGAGGGAACCGTTCACATTAGCTTCAACGATCTTATCGCCCTCGCGAAACGTCAGGGTGTCGACGTCAACATCCCTTTACGGGTCATCGATTTTCGTTTGAACTCCCTTTTTGAAAGCGTCGCAGCGACCGATTAAATCACTCCTAGCATTGCTAGGTTTGCAAGGGGATTGATCTAGTTATCAACACCAACTCACGTCATTCGCAGTGTCATCACGCAGAATTTCTTGGACGTTGGCCTCGATGATTCGATAGCCCACGTTGCCATAAAGAATCTGCCGGCGATCGTTCAAAAAGTAAGTGGGACTTCCTTGAAGACTGTGAGTGGCCTTCATGTCGTAATCATTGATCAAGGCCGCGATTGCAGACCCATCCGCAATACTGGATTTCACCGCGTCCTGCAGGCCGTGTCGATCGACCAAATCAAACAGTACCGCTGTGTTACTGATATCGCGGCCGTCGACAAAAAACGCGACGCGGGTCTCCCAAAGCAACTGCTCAAACACCTTCCGATCGGCAGCCAACTGAGCAGCTTTGAGCACTAGATGAGCATTACCAGAAGTTGTGGGTCGGGTCTCACGCCACAATTTTTCAGAGATCTCTATGTGGGGGAAGCGCTCAGCAACCTCCCCCACATGATCGGCAAAGCCATCGAAGCCGCGTTTTGCTTTCCAGCCATCGCCAATACGTTGATTAGTATCGCCAAAAACCGAGATAAACAGATGCTCAATGTCGATATCATCGCCGAAGTTGGTTGCCAATTCATCGAGTCGTACCTAAGCGGCAAAGGCCCAAATACACAAGACATCGGAAAAATAGCGTAGCTTGGCAATAGCCAAAACAGTTACCTCTTGTTGAGCGCAAAACAATGATCAATCGACGATCCGCAGTTGATGCGCTTTTTCGATGCAGGATCTTTAGATAGCGTTCCGAGATGAGTAAGCGAGATTACCTGAACGCTACTACTTCACGTATTGTTATACAAAGCGCGAATAATATTATAGGTTCGGTAGCAAACGGATCTGACTCACAACTTGGATTACGGAAATGTTGAAACATATTACGCTAATAGGGCTATTCGCTTTGTTTTCCGCTACCGCATCTGCCGCAGAGAGGCCCAACGTACTGCTGATCTTCCTCGATAATTTTGGCTGGGGCGAACCGGGCTTCAATGGTGGCGGTATTGTCCGCGGAGCGCCCACGCCAACCCTCGACCAGCTTGCGAATGAAGGCCTTCGACTTACTAACTTCAACGTTGAAGTCCAATGCACGCCGTCTCGCTCAGCGATCATGACAGGGCGTTATGCGGTGCGGAGCGGGAACGGCACTGTTCCCCTCGGTGAGGGTGTCTACGGCCTCGTTCAGTGGGAAGTCACCATGGCCGAGATGTTTTCTGAGGCCGGTTATGCCACAGGCATGTATGGCAAGTGGCATCTTGGCCGCACCGAAGGCCGATTCCCAACGGATCAAGGCTTTGATGAGTGGTATGGCGTGCCCAACTCAACCGATGAAGCCGTTTACTCGTCGGCGCCCGGGTTCGCAGACAGTGGGCTATCCGAGAGTTACGTCATGGAAAGCACCCGCAATCAGCCCCCAACGAAAATTCGCCCCTACCGCCTAGACTACCGGCCCTTAATCGACCGAGATCTGACGGACAAAGCCAAGGCGTTTATAGCCCGTCAAGCACAAGCAGATACGCCATTTTTTGTTTACCTGCCGTACACGGCGACGCATTTCCCCACTATGCCGCACCCCGACTTTGAAGGTAAATCCGGTCGGGGTGCTTGGGGTGATCTACTCATGCAGATTGACAGCTACGTGGGTGAGCTCCTCGACACGCTTGAGGAACAGGATATCGCCGACAATACCTTAGTAATTTTCACAGCCGATAATGGCCCCGAGGCACTTGGAGCCGGTGAAACATCACTCACTGTTGAAACCGCCATCCATGGATCGGCAGGACCTTGGCGTTCAACGCTGTTCACCGGCTATGAGGGCGCGCTGCGTGTGCCATTCGCTGCACGATGGCCAGGCAAAATCGACGCTGGCCGAGTCAGCGATGAGATTGTGCACGAGATGGATCTGTTCCCTACCCTAGCGTCAATCGTCGGTGGTGATATCCCCGACGATCGCGTGATCGACGGCATCGCAATGGATGATTTTTTACTCGGTGAAGACGATAAGTCAGGGCGCGATGGCTTTGTTGTTTACATGGGCAACGACATCTTTGGTGTGAAGTGGCGGGACTGGAAACTACACTTTAAAGAGCAGTCGGGATGGAACGGCGTGCTACGCGAGTACACCATGCCCAGAGTCTATAATCTGATCAGCGACCCTCAGGAGCGCGACAACGTGTTGTTTCCCCACACCTGGGTGCCGAAGGCGGCGCTACCGCAGCTTGAGGAACACGTCATGTCGCTTAGGGAATACCCGCCAGTGCCGACCGGCGCGCCCGACCCTTACACACCCAGCCAGTAACAATCTGGCCGAGGGCTCTTAAAAAGCGACGACCAAGCTGAGGGTTAGTGGGTGGCCGAACGTCAGACGATAAAGTAGCCGACGTCGCGAGATGTGTTAGGTGTTGAAAAGTCCTTGAAGATCATGCTCGCGTAGTAGCGCATCTAGCGCATCACTCGGGGCCTGCTGCTTAACTTCACTGAAATGCTTAGCCAACTCGGCGCGGGACTGCTCAACGTAGGCACGCGCCAAATAACTCACGTCCTCGCCGTACATTGAAATGACAAAGGCTTTGTCGCCATTGTTCAGCGCCGTTTGATTGCCCAACGCAAAGGGCTGATAGGTCTCCGTCATCTCGCGTAAAACCAGCTGAGCAAAGTCTGTGAGGTTGGCAAGCCCACTGAGACCTCCAAGGCCATTCCAATCATCGGCATCGGACTCAACCCACTTCACCACCATAGGATAACGATCAACCAGTGCCGCGCGCGGCGCGGGGTCGTAGAGAAAGTGGGCTCTCAGCCCCGCCAACACAATGCAATCGACTGCGGTGGGGCGATCTCCTAGAAGGTATGCGGTCTGCTGAAGCTGACTCTCTGCGGCGGCCATAATACGATGATATTCATCCTCTGCAGCCCGCTTTTGTGTCTCGGAACTCACACCAAGGGCGCGACAGACCTTGGCGCCCCAGCCAATCATGACCTTGGCAATATCTGGATCGCCGTGGGCTGCATCCATGGCCAATAGCTGATGATTTTCTTCGTAGTTCCAGCGCCAATGAACCGTTGTGCGCGCAATCCATTCATCAAAATATTCTTCGAGAAGATGCACCAGAAAACCCATCTCGCCTGGGGGAAACATCTCACGACTCGGGAAGCGGCCGTCGAGCATCTGCATCAACGGCGTGGTATCTGCAATCATCCAATTCTCAGGCGTGTGCAGTACAGGAATCTGATGGGTACCCGATCGATATCGAATCTCGGCCTCGTTGTCAGCGATCTTGGCTTGAAAGGCCCAATCGGCACCATAAAAATGCAGCGCAGCCATTAACTTGTGTGTGAAATAACTGCGCTGCCAGCCGTAAACCACATAATTCGAAGGCGTCTCAAGCTGTGGTGATGTTGCGTTTTTTGGTGGCGTAAACATTGGCGCATAACTCCTTAGATCGAGACGTCGACTGCTATGTTGGCTAGATCTCAAACACTAATCGAGGGTAGGCAGCGTGACTTCACGCTGTCAACGTCGCCCGCGAGCGCCGGCAAGTAATCTAATGCGCTACGGCTTCGACTCCGCCACCGGCTTACGGCCGAACGTATCGCCAAAGAAGTCACCGTCATTCCACGTGGGCCGCTCGGGCTGATTCGCAACAGTGCGAGCGACCTCCGCATTCACCGTAGTAAACCGAACCGCGGCATCCCAGTTAAACGGTAAATTCATGTCGTCGCTGGGCTTGTGATAGTGGGTTTTCAAAAAATCGTCCATTGCCGTACTGGCATCAAAATCGGGATCTCTTGACTTCACCCCGCTCCAGATGAATACCGATGGAATGCCTTGCTTCACCAATGAATAGTGATCTGAGCGCGTAAACAAGTTCTCGTCCGGCCAAGGATCGGGCGTAAGCTCGACGTCTACGGCGCTGGCAGCCTCATCCACCGTTGCTCCGAGATCACTGTGGCTCGCACCGAACGCGACGATATCAGCAAAATCAAAGGTTAATAACGGCATATCCAAGTTCAGACTGGCAACGATTGAGTCAATGGGCACGGTGGGATTATGCGCGAAATACTCAGACCCCAGTAGACCCTCCTCTTCGGCGGTAACCGCCAGAAAAACGATTGAGCGCTTGGGTCGCTCTTTAAGCTGGCTGAACAGGCGCGCAGTCTCGAGCAGCACCGATACGCCAGACGCGTTATCCATAGCCCCGTTATTAATGAGATCGACCTCATCCGCTTGGTCTTTCGTTTCGGCATCGGTTGGGATGTCAGGGTGGAGGTGATCAGCGTGAGCGGTGAGTACGACAAACTCGTTGCGCAACTCAGGATCAGAGCCGGGCAAAATGGCTGCGATGTTTGGACTCGTCAACGTGCTGTGTGTGCTGCGCAAGCTGAGCTCGAATGCTACCGGTATCGAAAAAGGCGAAAATCTCTCATCGTCTTCAATCATTTGATAGAGATCGTCTAGCGACTGCCCCGCGACTTCAAATAACTCGCGCGCGACGTCCTCATGCACCGTTACCGACGATTGCAGTGGCGGGAACTCTTTAAACAGCGTTCCATCTGGCTCAACAAACGTCATGCGGGACTTGCCAAGACTATGACTGCGTAGCTCCCAGGGTGTGCTCTCAATGCTATGGGGGGTTAGCAGTGAGATATACCCAACTGCGCCCCGTACAGCTGCATTGCGGCTCTTGAGCGATGCAAAGTGAGCGCCTTCCTCACCGGGGAAATCACCGGGCTTACCACGAAACGCCGCAACACACTTGCCGCTCACATCCACATCGCCGTAATCATCGTAATCCAGCGACTCAGCAACGATACCGAAGCCAACAAACACGACTTCTTGGCAAACAAAATTCGTCTCGGTCTGTGCGCGACTCGCACTGACCACAAAATCTTCCTTAAACGTTAGCTGCCGCGAGCCTTCCGCCGTCTCAAGGGTAAGCCTTGGGGAGTCGAGGTCCAGCTTGGCAACGCGGAACTCAATAGGTTGTAGGTAACCATCAGTGCCGGCAGGTTCGAGACCGTACTGGGTAAACTGCGAAGCGATGTATCGAGCGGTGATCTCGAATTCGGCGGATCCAGCACCGCGCCCTTTAAGTAAATCGTCCGCAAGAAACTCGATATGCGCCCTCAGGCGGTTTTGATCGGGCTGAAAGTCAGATTGTCCATTGGCGCTGAAGATTGCGTCAGAAAAGGCGGGGGCAATCGAAAATGTGGATACTAAAAATAAAAAACAGGCCATTGTGCGAATGGCATTGTGAACGCTGAACATAAAGTTTCCAAAAATTGAGAGGATTTGGGCGCTATAAGGACTTGCTGAGAGACTAATACGCGCAAAGGGCCGGCGGGTGAATGGCGCAGTAGAGCACTTTATTTTAGTAACAATGCTGTCGTCAGTCTTGGGCCTACGCGCCAAAACACCCCAAAATATTACCGGTTTGTTACATTTCACTGGCTCGAAGCTGTACCCAATGGATACCTGGGAAAACTTCGCGACAGCCGGCATTGGCGCCACACTGTTAGAACCCGACGACCTCACGCTGCAGTCGAGCACAGAGTTTTCAATCAACGTTGCGGGTGGCACTCAGTACAAAGTCAGCGATTCACTGCTGATACGGTTTGAAGCGCGATGGCTGCCGCTCATTTCCAGCACCGACGTCGCGGGCATCTGCGGTAGAAGCTGCGTGATCGCGTTTGACTCAAGTATTTATAACCAGTTTCAACTGAGCGCGGGCTTTTCGCTCCGCTTCTAGTCCGACTCACTCGTTCCGATTGCTAGTGCGAATTGTCAGCTCGCCTAACTAAGTAGCCTATCGACTTCGCCCAACTTAATCGGCGAGCAGACTTGACGTGCTAAAGTGAGAGCGGCGGTCAGGAGATGTGCTCAAAGGGAGTGGTCATGACGGCCGCTTGTGTTCTTCCGGCTACCCATGCTCCGCATACCACTACTCCCACTCCCAAGGGGTCAGAGTTTTCGGAACGCTGCCTCCTAGTGCACGCTCTACGGCTTTATCGCGCAGGGATTTCTTACTGTTTTCAGCATAATCGCCGTTCAACTCGCTCATTATACTCTGATCTTTATTTGACATGGTTCACTCCCCTCGACAGTTCTTCTTCTACCGAGCAGACATTACGGGGGCTAGATCACAGATCCAACTCTAAGGAGTGGTACAAGCTATTGTGTACGGGCAAATAATGAACAATCTGAGCCTTCTCTTTATCCATTAAGCGTAAGCCATTATTTGCTAACAAACCGGTGACCGATGACCCAACAACCAACACGGGTTCAGAAGTCGCTCGTTGCTTTGCTTAAAGGGTCAACGAGGTGAATCAGCACCGTCAGTATCTGCATCAGCAATCCGTGCACGGCGGGCTTCCTCCTCTTCCAACACCGCTTTGATTTCTGCGAGCACGCTGTCGGTATCCGCATCGTGGAGATCAACCTCAAATTCACCGGTTAGCTGGTAATCGGGATTAAGATCCCCGTCCTCAAGCAGAGCCCACATCTCGGCCGCATAGTTCGAGCTGAGGAGCTCCGGCGCAAAGGCGCCGTAGTACTCAGTCATGTTGCGCACGTCACGTTCGAGCATGGACTGAGCATTGTTATTACTCGCAACATGAACCGCCTGGGGTAAATCGATAATGACTGGACCGTCCTCATCGACCAAAACGTTGAACTCTGAGAGGTCCCCATGAACGATCCCTTCACAGAGCATACATTTGACGTAGTGCATCATCAGTGCATGATCCTCGCGGGCTTGGTCAGCATCCATCGACACATCGTTGAGACGCAGCGCGGCAGCGCCATCAGGATCAGTAATCAGCTCCATCAACAAGACGCCATCGAAGCAGCCATAAGGCTTCGGTACCCGCACGCCAGCACCCGCGAGCCTGTAGAGCGCATCGACCTCAGCATTCTGCCAAGTTTCTTCCTGCTGCTTTCGACCGTAGCGAGACCCTTTTTCCATTGCCCGCGCCCGACGACCGCTGCGTACTCGGCGGCCCTCGGTGTACTGAACAGCCTTTTTGAAACTGCGTTTGACCGCATCCTTATAGATCTTGGCGCAGCGAATATCGCCGCCACAACGAACAACAAAAACGTCAGCCTCTTTGCCGCTCATTAGCGGGTTGATGACTTCGTCGATGATGCCTTCTTCAATCAGCGGCAGGAGCCGCTTAGGTGCCTTCATAGCTGTCTCGTTAGTAAGGCCCGAACGTTAGTTCAAACCAAATGTCCTCGCCAAAGGTGCTTAGGCGGGATGAGGGTACCGAAAACGGTTCTATCGACAAATCTGAGCATTCAGGTAAGCAAACAGCGCCACTTCAATCTCGCATTGAGCGGCCTTCCCAGACATAATCTCGCTCCGCCTTTCTGCCCTCGAGACCCATCTATCAATTAACGACATTCTCGCCACCATAGCAAGTGAACTTAATGTCTCTAGAAAGAGTGTGGCATCAGCTGTAGGGCTTCTCGATGAGGGCGCGACGGTACCGTTCATCGCCCGCCACATTGTCATGGAGCGCTTTGCCGAGGATGCTGATCTCACATAACGATTGCGCAGCCTGCTTTTGAATGGCGGCGTTTTATGCTCACAGGCATGTGCAGCGTGATCCTGAAACGAGTCAAGTGGAAAAGCTCGCAAGCCTCGGCGCTTACATTAAAGACGGGTACGTATCAAATGGTAAAAAACTGCGCGATCAAATTAAGGCAATGGTTGCGGAACGTCAGGCTGCCGAGGCGGCGAGCAAAATAAATCGCCACATTAACGGCATATTACTTTGATTTTTGTACCTTAGTTCTATAACTTGTGCTCGCCCGCGGGTCCTACCAGGGAATCGTCGCGCCTCCGCGACCTTTATCGCACCCCGGAATTCCCAAAACGCGTCACAACCGATGATGCGAGCACTAAGAGAGAGTACATAGACTATATGCTGACCCTGAACAAACTCGAAGCCGTTATGGAGCTCGAAGCTGAGCTCCGCGAAGAATATCAAAAGCAACTCAACGAAAAAGACGCGGCCATTGCTGCGTTAACCCAAGATAAAGAAAGCCTGTCTACCAAAGTGGATGAACTTCAAGCCACTGTTGCTAAACAGCTGCAAACCATTACCGAATTATCTGGTAAAGCGAGTGATACCCAGGCCGTTGAGCAGCGGAATCGCGAACTGCACAATCGGTCTGAAAACCTCAAAGAAGAGGTCGCAACCACTAAAGGCCGAGTGAAAACACTGCAGAAAGAACTCGCAGCCGAACGGGAAGAACTTGCTGCACTGAAGAAATATGACCCTGCCCGTATGAAGAAAAATCTGGACGCCAACAAGAAGAAATTGGCTGAAAAGACCAAGGCGGCAGAGCTACTTCAAAAATCAGCCAAGCAAACTAAGGCTGAAAACGCCCAGCTCGAGCAAAAGATCAAAGAGCTCGAAGCGAAGCTGGCCGAGCATGGCAGCGAAGGCGCTGATGACCAGGCGGATGCCGCTGATAACACTCAGGAATCAGCCGCAGCCTGATTGCTTAGACGGGGCTTCGGTGGTGAATTCACGGGCCGCCAGCCCGAAGCCTCCAATGTGCGTTGGTCGTTCACGACAAATTTTTTGACCGTGGTAAGCATCCACAGCAGTCTGCCGATGTATCGCAACCTTGCTACCGCCAACAATCATATGACGGAAGCCTCTGCTGGCACGGTAGGGCGTACTGTAATCTACATTAGCCGCAACGGTGTCCGGGTTAACAATGACAACAGCGGCTGCGGCGTCCGCCTCGACACGCCTTTTTTCTTTGAAAACCGGTGACGCCTAAGCCATGCTCTTGGCATGTGGCGTGCCTTTGTATTACTGGGCTCATTCGCGCACCTCATCGCTGTCATCGGGCTTGCAAGCTAAGCTGAATTCGCGGGCACTCCACTGAAAAGGCTGCCTATTGGGCAAATTAGCAGAACCTAACACCGCGGGGGCTCAAATCCGCGTACTTTGGATAAAAGACACACAATGGCAAAACTGTATTTTCGCCACGGCACCATGAGCAGCGGCAAGACACTCAACCTGTTGGCGGTCGCACACAACTACGAAGACAAGGGCGAACGGGTTTTGGTTATTCGACCCAAGCTAGATGATCGCTTTGGGGCCGAGGAAATCGCCAGCCGCGCGGGTATTCGACGCAAAGCGGATATTTTGGTTGAAGCAACCAGCGTCTTTGACATTAGCGACTTTCGCGGCGTTGCCTGCGTTCTCGTGGATGAAGCGCAATTTCTGTCACCCGCGGTTATCGAACAACTGCGAGAACTCACATGGGACGCAGACGTCCCCGTCATTTGCTATGGCCTCAGGACCGATTTTTTACGCGAGGCATTTCCAGGGTCAAAGCGACTCCTCGAACTGGC
This sequence comes from Luminiphilus sp., assembly GCA_965657905.1. GTDB lineage: Bacteria > Pseudomonadota > Gammaproteobacteria > Pseudomonadales > Halieaceae > Luminiphilus. The sequence goes on from CBFHPT010000006.1 coordinate 68,793, forward strand.
TGATGCCATCGAGGAAGTCAAAACTGTTTGTCATTTCTGCAGCCACAAAGCTGTCTTCAATCTGCGACTGTCCGGGGACGCCGCTGTGCTCAATGGCCCTCAGATAGAATTAGGCGCCAACGACAAGTATCGCCCTGTGTGCGGGCAGTGCTACCGAACGCACACCAATGGCTAACGTCGTATAGAACTGATTGCCTCAATGGATTCGACTTCCAGATGAAAAGGTCCGTCAACACCATCAGCGATAATCAACCCGAAAGACCAGACAGTCGACTGATCCAGCGGTGGTGCAGGAACCCGCTGTCCAAATAGCGATGGCCGTAAATCACTGAAGTCTAGGTCAATCACTGACCATTGCCCTTGCGTAGCGGCGGGCAACACGGCTTGATAGTTCACCGGCCTACCCCTAAAACGCGTATCACCCCGCAAGGTCAACTTGTAGACACGACCATCGGACTTCAGACGCATTCGGATACCGCTGGCGCCCGCTAGCACCGATCCTTCAAGTGGACGACGAATCGAGGCAAACCCTCCACCATTGGTGTTGATCGCACCTTCGAAAACCAGCACACCCTGTTGAATCTCGAAACGGCCAGCCGATCGACCGCCCATGACGTTGTCGTTAACGCTTTGCCAGCCACTGCTGGCTTCGAAGTTGTCAATCATTGCTGCCTTTTGTTGACTGCTCGGGGCGAACTGGCTCAAGACTAAAAGGGCGAGCGCCAACATCCCCATTAATAACCGCTTAGTCATAGCGCTTTCCTCATCGTTCAAAGGCCCTTTGCCCCGAAAACCCAGAGTATCGAGCGCATTTACAGTTCCAAAAATTGTGCCTGCTGTTGCGCTGGCGTGTCAGACACTTCGAAGAAGTCGCCCGCCATTCACCGATTTTTGTCAAGAACCGTTGCAGCCAGCCTTATTCGGCACTCGAAACCGTAGCTTGTCGGTAACAGTGTCAGTCCAAATAGCTTTTATATAAGCTTTGTCAGCATCATGACGAGTCCGGCGACGCCAACAATCCAGACAAGACTTCGAACGTACTGAATCCCTGCCAGGTAGGTTGGGATATAGACAACCCGTGCCCAAAAGAAGACCTGCGCACCCACGAGCACCTCGGCATCTGCACCTGCAGCATGAGCAACCAGTGCCAACGGGACAAACAAAACCGCCGCTTCAATGGAATTCTGGGCCGCGCGCTCAGCGCGCCCGCCAAGGGGCGTGGGCTCGGGCAAGTTATCGCGATTGCTCAGACCCACTTTTAAACCCTCGGGGGTCCATTCACGGTTGCGTAAAAAAGCGCCCGCCATAATCGCAGCGAAAGTAAGTACAACAACGTAAACAACAAGTTCCAAGAGAGACAACATATAAACTCCTTATTACTTTATTTTTTATGCGCAGGCAGTCTAACCCGCAGTAGCACACAAACCCAAAGACCTGACCAAGGGTGCACTCTCGGCCCCCAGCGTCGTATCGTAGCCCTTTTTGCTCTCAGCTGTTCACAACTATTGGCGGCCTCGGTATTTGGCATCCTCAAGTCGATCGAGATCACGTAACTGACGACAAACAAACAAGCCACCAATCGTCACCGTAAAGGCCATCACGGAACCAACAAGCACTGCGGGCACCGCGCCCAAACCTGCCGCTGCGGCGCCTGCGCGAAAGTCCCCCAGATCATTCGAGGTCGATATAAACAGCGAATTGACCGCGCTCACCCGACCTCGCAGGGCATCCGGCGTCGCGATTTGAATCAGCGTTGAGCGGACGTTCACACTCACCATATCTGAGGCGCCATAAACAAACAGAGCAACCAAACTGAGCCAGAGCTGCTCAGACAGTGCAAACACCACAATGGACAGACAGAACACCAAGAGCGCCGCAAACAGCGAGTGCCCCGACCGGCGCATAGGAGGCAATCGCGTCAACGCAAAGCCCGCAAGTACTGCGCCCAACGCCGGCATGGCTCGCAACAGACCGAGTGCTTCGGGCCCCACTTTGAGTACGTCAGCGGCAAAGATCGGTAGTAACGCCATCACGCTGCCCGTGAGAACAATGAGCAAGTCGAGGCTGATGCTGGGCAAGACAATGGGATTGCGAAAAACGAACTGGATGCCCTCTAGCAGTTGGTGGCCGCTGCGCTGGGTTTTCTCAATAATCACCATCGGCGGCAACTGAAACGTGGCTGCAACAGATACCAGAGCCAGAAGAACCAAAACCCAATAGGTATGAAAGTCGATTGCCGCTATGAGCAATCCCGCGACAAATGGCCCTGCCGTATTTGCCGCTGTCCATGCCGTTGAGGTGATCGCAACAGCCCGCGAGAGGTAGTCAAGAGGCACGATGTTGGGTAACACGGCGTCCATGGCGGGGCTTTGAAATGCCTTTGCGCAGCCGTTGACGAACAGCAAACCAAACACCAAAACGCGATCAATTTCCCCGCCCTGTAGGTGCAGTGCCAGCCCCAAGAACACCACAAGCTCCAAGGAACAGCAGGCGATTAAGACCTGCTTACGCGAAAAGTGGTCAACAACCCAGCCCGTGACAATGAACAACAGCATGATCGGCAGGATCTGCATTAACCCCACCAGAGCGAGGTCGAAGGGGTCGCCGGTCAACTGATAAAGGTGCCACCCTATTGCGACCGATAACACGGTCGACGCAAGACTCAGGCAAATCCGGGCGACCAGATACGCTGCAAACGAATGTGTAGGCAGGAGACTCTCCTTGTCAGCATTCGCAAGTTGCGAACGCTAAATATTTTGTCAAATCAGACGTTCGCGCTGACTCGCTTAAAACGCAACCTTCAGATTTGACTCGATGGCATCGAGGAAACCATACATATCAACCAGGCGCTCACTCGCCGGATCCGTCGTCTTACCCTTTAGATCACCAGTGATAATCCCTTGATTGACGGTTTCGATCAACGCCTGCTTCAACCCTTGGGCGTATGCCAGCAGGGGGTCGTTAGTCTCGCGATGAGCAAGCTCCTCAAGGGCATTGGCAACGGCAAAGATCAGCGCCGAGGAGTTGAAGTTAGCTTCTTTGCCATCAGTTTCCAGATAGCGAAGATATAAATCGTGAGCCGTACCGTGGGGCGCCTCAAATAGCATCGTACCGTCGGTACTCATAATGATTGAGCTGGCAGTCGCAAGGCTGCCACCGAGCGCTGCAGAGATATCCGAGAAGATATCACCGTCGAGGTTTTGGGCCGGATAGAGACCCCAGCGCGGGGGATCGCAAATCATCTTACTCAGCTGCCGTGAGGGCCGCATAATCATGAATGACGGGGGCGGTGTATCCAGCGCTGCCAACTCTTTTCGAAGCTCCAAAATGATGGAGCTATACACTTCATCGTAGTTAACGAACTCGCGCTTGAGTCCAAAGTACACTTCCTTTTTATTGAGCGCGGCGTCTTTGAAAACCTGCTTTACCCAATCTTTGATCGCGTCGCGCGCGTTAGACATAAACAAAATTGGGTCGTTGGGCTGCACAAATCGCGCGTGCTTCTCCTCGCCATCAACTAGGATCTTGATGATGCCCGCTTCGGGCGCCGGCGTGTTGTAACTACCGTACTGATCGCCACCACCTGCACTCATGCGCGAAATGGATACGTGGGCTTTCCGCTCGGGCAGTCCATACCGCTTGAGCTGCTGGACCAGCTTAAACAGTTTCATTCCGCTCACATTGTCCGGCACCCCCCACAGTGCACGCTCCGGGGGATTCGCGACAATGCGGGCGGCCTGTGCGTCGATCAGCTCGTAGTGATACTCAAGACCAGCGGCATCGACCTGATCTTTGTAATCGCGTTCATAAATGGTCTCGATAGCCGCGCGCATGACACCGTCGTAACCCGGGATCACGGTGTCCTTCAATCCAAGGTATATGTCGCGCTTTTCAGCCAGTGCCCGCTGAAAGAATCGATGGGCCCACGCTTCAACCTCTTCGATGCTGTTGGTGGCCAGCATCCAGGGGTCACCCTTCTTTAACGTGCGACGGTGCAGCTCGACGGGCTCTCCGCTGCTACCGACGAAAACGACCTTGGCCACGCCCGTGGCATTGGATAATTCACTGTAGCTGAAGTCGAGGCCACCGCTCTCCATCGTATCCACTTCAATGTCACGATCGATCCAGTCGGGCCGGACACTCATCAGATTGCGAAACTCGATATCTTCCCGAGTGATGTTGCCGCCAATACCCTTTCGGATCGCGCCATTGGGTGACTTGGTTGCCAGCTTATCGAGCTCTGCCTCTTTGACCTCTGGGTACTTAGCGAGCATTTCGTCGAGCTGACTGCGATTGACCGTCATACCGGCGTTTTTGACGCCAACGCCGTGTTCTTTGAGGGCATCAATAGCGTCCAGCACAACTCGGCCGTTACTGGTAAGCCGCTTCTCAGCGGAGAGATCGACTTCGACGAGGTTGATGTCCAGTCGGGAAGCTACAAATTGCTCGAGGATGCGTTCGAACGCGATTTGCGCCATCTCGTCACCGTGCAACACCACGAGCGGCTTCTCGACCTTGATTTTCTCTGCCAATTTACAACTCCAAACGCTTACAACGGGAGGGGTAAGATACAAGGGTTTGGGCAGCTAAAGAAGGTTTGTGACCGGTTCGGGGGCGATTATCAGCATCGAGACCCACGCTTCGATTCTCACGTCCGTTCACACGCCCAGTAACATGCAACTCAGGGGCACAGGACTGAGGGAAACAACGGCTTGTCCAGCAGTTTCCAATCGGGTTCGCAGCTCACTGCGTAGTATCAGCATATTGCCCATGCGGCGAAGACGACTGGGAGTCACAGATCAGGACTGAGGCCGTGTGCTTCGTCTTACCAAAGCTTTCTGCGCGACGGTGTAGCCCACTACCGTGGCTCTACAGGTCGACTGATCGCATGAGCTCCCCATTCATTTTCGGCAAGTCATTCAGGAAACCCAATCATGACCACAATTGACACAGATTACCTCATAGTGGGTGCGGGGGCCGTCGGGCTTGCGTTCGCGGATACGCTGCTTAGTGAGGACCCTGACTGCCACATCAGTATCGTTGATACCCACGCCAAACCCGGTGGGCATTGGAATGACGCGTACAGCTTTGTTGCACTACACCAGCCCAGCGCCACCTATGGCGTGAACTCAATGACCTTCCCAAGCGAGCAAATTGATCAGTTCGGACCTAACAAAGGTATGCATGCGCTAGCGAGCGGCAGCGAGTTGCTCGCCTACTTCGAAAAAGTTATGAATCTCACGCTGCTGCCTTCGGGACGCGTTAAGTATTACCCCCTTACCCGCTATGTTACTCGTGACAAAGCGGGCATCGCCACCATCAGCGGCGTACTGTCGGGCAAGGAAACACGCATCAATGTTCGCCGAAAATTGGTGGACGCGACCTTTTACCAAACATCGGTGCCGTCAACGCATACGCCCAATTTCCAGTGCGGCTCGGAAGTCTCGCTAGTCCCCCCCGGAAAGCTCCCTGAACTCTGGAAAGCGACCGATAACCTCCCCGATCACTATGTGGTGCTCGGCGCTGGCAAGACGGCTATGGATGCTGTGATCTGGTTACTTCAGGCTGATATCGACCCCGACCACATTAGCTGGGTGCGCCCTCGGGAAAGCTGGATGTGGAACCGCGCGTTTGTGCAGCCTGGGGAAGACTTCTTTGAAGCCGTGATCGAAATGCAAATAGCCATACTCGAGGCGGCCGACCAAGCTAACGACAGCGCCGAACTTATGCGCATTTTGGGTAACCAAGGTTATTACCTGCGCGTCGACCCCGACGTTGAGCCCGAGATGTTTCACTATGCAATCATCTCAGAGGGTGAGATTGAGCTGCTTCGAAGCGTAAAACGGGTGATCCGTGCAGGCAGGGTAACTGCCATCGAGCCCGGCCTGCTTCACTGCGAAAAGGATGACGTAGCCGTGCCTGCAAACGCGTTATTCATTGACTGCACCGCTTCCGCAGTGCCATTTTCGGTGCGCGATAAAAACAACGGCCCCATCTTTCGCGGTGACAACATCGTACTGCAGCCACTGCAGGTACCCTTGGTGGTATTCAGCGCCGCAATTGCCGCGTTTATTGAAGCTAACTTCGACGATGATGAAACCCGCAATGCCTTAGCGACCCCCGGGCCGCTGACCGACTCACCCTCGACCTTTGCCTATGCGCATCTCGTTAACATGATGAACCGTGGCGCCTGGTCAAAACACCCCGAGATGATGAAGTTCCTTGCGGGCTCGCGGCTTGATCTGACGACCGGCACCATTGCTAAGCTCGCAGCGGAAAATAGCCCCAAGATGGCAATGATGGGCAAGTTTAAAACCACTGTAGAACGCTGTATGCCCGCCGTTATCACGCTTGGCCTGCAAGCCAAGGAACTCCACGAGGCAACATAACAATCCGACTATCAACGAACTCGGATGCGACGTTACGCGGTGGGTGTTATGCGGTGGACATCAGCGCCTCTTCAACCTGCCCCAGTCGCTCCTTACCAAAGAACATTTCATCACCGACATAAAACGTCGGGATACCAAAGCAGCCGCGTTCGACAACTGCTGCGGTGTTATCAACCAGCTTTGCCTTAACGTCGGGATCCTGTGTGCTCGCTAAAATCGCAGCGCCGTCCATGCCAGCGCTGGTTAGCGCTCGTTCGAACACCTCGGGGTCGTCCATTTTGAGGCCCTGCTCCCACATGCACGACAAACCGGCATTAATGTAAGGCTCTAAAAAGCCTTCTGATTCAGCCATGATGGCACCACGCATGAGCATCAAGCTGTTAACAGGAAAGTGCGGATTGAATCGGAATTTATTGAGCCCGTGCCGATCGATAAAACGCTGCATCTCTAGTTGGTCGTATTCCAATTTACCCTTAACGCCATTGAACGCCATCATGGGCGCCTGATTACTCGTGGCCTTGAAAATCCCGCCGAGCAAACAGGGATGTATCTTCAAGGTCGCGCCCGTGCGCTCGATAATGTCGGGCAGAACCCGGTAAACCAAATAGGCATTTGGGCTGGCAAAATCGAACACGAACTCTAAGGTCTGACTCATCTGACAAACATCCTCTCAGGGTTGATGGTTCCACCAGGCCAGATCTGAATGCGCGCGCAAGTCCAGTTCATGGGTCCAGGCGGATCGGTGTTGATGGGCTAGATGATAGTACGTCTCAGCGACCTGCTCCGGCAAAATCATCCCGTCGCTCTCTCCACCGCGCGACTCGCGCAGTTTGTTGAACAGTTCGGGGCCGAGCATCTTCCCCAAGGTATCTGGGGCGTCAACCATCCCATCAATCAGTACATGGGCTACGTGAACTCCCTGGGAGGCATACTCGGCGTTTAAGGTTTGACACAGCATACGGCGCCCCCCCATGGCCGCCGCGTGGGAATGCTGGCCGGCATTACCGCGGACTGCGGCGGTTGCCGAAGTCACCAACAAGGTGCCATGACCCCGCTCTATCATGCGCGGCAAAAGCGAATGCGCCAATCGGAACAACGCAAAGGTCGCCATGCGCCAGCCAAGCTCGAAAGCCTTATAACTGGTATCGAGCAGCGCGCGATTACCAATCTGGGCACCGAGATTAAACAACACCACTTCGATTGGTCCAATGTCACGCTCGACACTGTCGATTAAGTCCTCGATTGCACCGTCCTCGACCGCATTCAGCAACCGACCCGATGCTTGGCCGCCAAAGGCCTCGATATCCGCAACCAGTGCATTGAGTCCGGTCTCATCGCTACGACGACAGAGCACCGCGTGATAGCCCGCCTTCGAAAACCGTTTAGCGACGCTGCCGCCGATACCGGCGCCAGCCCCCAAGACCAGACACACTTTCATCATCGCTCCGCCTCGTTGTGCGCAGTAGGTCAATCGTAATTCGTGCTCAGAGCACTATCGTGGTGTGTTGCATGATTGTGCACCAGTGCACTGCCATAGTCGCAAAGAGCTGTTGTCCTGGGGCCCCAGCACAGGCATTTCCAATGTCAGTATGCCCAAGGCGCTCTCTTAACGCATTACGCTTAACCCATCACGGCAAATCAATTTTCGCAGTTCGCAACCGCTAATTCAGTGCTGCGGGTAGGTTGTCTCGCGTCAGTTTGTGTTGAGCGAGGTCCAAGGGGGTGCGGTTAGGCGCCGTTTACCGTCACTAGCTATAACAGCATCTGAGTCATCAAGCCGCTGTCGGTCCCACAACTCACAGGTCACTTGCTTGTGTTTTTGATCCAACCCCTCACAGTAATTGCTGTAACGACAGACCATAACGTCTTCACCATAACCGAGACGTACTTTTTCAAACCAATCTGGATCTGCAAGGGCTTGCCTCGCAAAACCGACGATATCGGCCTTGTCATCAACTAACAGCCGCTCAGCTTGCTCAAAGCTGTAAATGCCGCCGGCTACCACCAGGGGCGTGGCAAGGCCGGCATCGCGAATGCACTGGCGGATAGCGGCAACAGGCTCAACATTGCGCTCGAAGGGGCCTTGCTTATCGGATAGATATGAGGGCATACATTCGTACCCGCTGGGACCTGTGTAGGGGTAGGCGGCCCAACCCACTTTGGGTTGTTTGGCATCATCGAATTTGCCTCCCCGGGAAACGCTGAGGAAATCCATTCCTGCCTCGGCGAAGCCCACGCCGAAATAGCAGGCATCGTCGAGATTGCTGCCAGCGTCGACAATCTCATCGCTGAGAAATCGACAACCTAAAAGGTAATCGCTGCCTACTCGCTGGCGCACTGCTTGGTAAACCTCGAGAGGCAATCGAACACGTTGTTCGCGTCCACCACCGTAGCCATCGGTTCTCGTATTCTTTGCGGATAAAAACGATGCCATGGTGTATGCGTGGGCGTAATGTAATTCAACGCCATCGAAACCCGCCTTGAGTGCCCGCTCTGCCGCGTCGGCGAAAAGATCGGGTAGCACCAATGGTAAGTCGTCTATTGTGGGATTATCGGTATCGGTGACCCGCTCGCGGTAGCCGAATTGAAGCGCTTCAAGCTCGCGGCTCGTTAAAACCTGTTCGAGCTCCGCCTCTGAAAGCCTCGCAAGCACGCTGCGCGCCTGCGTATCATCATGCCCGATCTTAAAATCTGTATGCGCCGCCAACCACCCCCGATGTTGCTCGGTTAGAGTGAGATAGCGCTGAAAATAAATGTCGGGCTGTGGACGCCTGCGAATTCCTAAAAAATCGATAAGCTGAATAAGTAGACGCGTCTTACCATCACTGGCGGCGCGCACCGTGTCAACCAACTTTTTTAGTCCATCGATGTAGCGATCGTTTGAAATACGCAGCAAGGGACCACTGGGTATATCACGAATGCCTGTTGCCTCGACGACAATAACGCCCGGGCGTCCTTGAGCAAACCGTGCATACCAATCGAGCACATCTTGGGTGACCTCACCCTGCTCATTGGAACGCCAGGGCACCATAGCTGGAATCCACGTGCGCTGCTCTACTCGCAGATTTCCCCACTGCTTGGGTTGAAATAACGTGCTGTTGGCGGCTTCGGTCGCGCTGGGCCAAGCATCCGTTAACGCTTGGTGCTTAATGCGTTCCTGCGGCTTCCACATAACTATGGCGCCTCATGCAGGGTTAAACGCTGCTTGACTCGTTTCAAGCTGGACATTAGCCCCTCTACTTCCCGGCTATTCAAAACCCCCAACAGCTCAATAATCCATTGCTCATGGCGTGCTGCCATATCGACAAATCTCTGCCGGCCCTCAGTGGTCAGCGTGACACAGAAGGTTCTTCGGTTTCCTGGAACGGGCTGACGCAGGATCAACCCCTCGCTCTCTAACTGAGTGGCGATGCCCGAGACGTTACCCCCCGATACCATCATCCGCTGAGACAACTGGCCCATCGTCAAGCCCTCGGGGCTTCTCTGCAGTTGTGCCATAAAATCAAAGCGAGGCAGCGTGGTGCCAAATTCCTCTCGCAGGCGGCTACGTAAACGCCTCTCGATAAGGTTATTGCAGGTCAGCAACCGCAGCCACAGGCGGATGGAGTGATGGTCGTCATCATGCAGTCTGGATTCATGATCCAGCGAAGCTAATAAGTCGCTCATGTCGCTACCCCCCCAACCTATTTCGCCTTTAATTGTAGCAGTTATCGACTTATATTTTAAATATAAAATATCTGCTCTATACTGAAGACCGTTTAGACTTAAAACGTTTTCCCTGTCACTTGGAGACACGCCATGAAGATCGCTTGTTTAGGGGGTGGCCCCGCCGGTTTGTACCTGGCTATTAGCATGAAATTGCGCAATCCCAACCACGAGGTTGATGTGTACGAGCGCAACCGACCAGACGATACATTTGGTTGGGGTGTGGTGTTCTCCGATCAAACGGTCGATAACCTTATGGCCAATGATCCTGTCAGCGCACAAACAACGGTTGATGAATTTATTCATTGGGATCTCATTGATTGCTACGTGCAAGGGGCCGTGGAACGATCAGGCGGGCACGGCTTCATCGGTCTCGGTCGCAAACGATTTTTACAGCTGCTGCATGAACGGGCACGGGAGCTAGGGGTCAAACTCCACTTTGAGAGTGAGTTCGACGTGAGCGATATCGACACGCGATTTGCCGATGCCGATTTAGTGGTAGCCAGTGATGGTCTCAACTCGAGAGTGCGCAATGCTTTCCCAGATATTTTCCGCAGCACCACAGAGGTTCGACCGAATAAATTTGTGTGGCTTGGCACCCATCAGACGTTTAGTGATGCCTTTACGTTTATCTTTGAAAAAACGCCAGCCGGCTGGATCTGGGCACACGCTTATCAGTTCGATGGCAACACCTCGACATTTATCGTCGAGACGACCCCAGAGGTATACGACGCGCTGGGCTTCGAGCAGATGAGCCATGAACAAAGTGCGGAAACCTGCCGTGAGATATTTGAAGCCTATCTCGATGGTCACAGTCTGATGACCAACTCGGCGCATATTCGTGGCTCGGCCTGGATTAGCTTCCCAGCAGTTTATTGCGATAACTGGATCAAAGATGACCGCGTGGTGTTGATTGGCGATGCCGCACACACCGCTCACTTCTCTATCGGCTCAGGGACTAAACTTGGGCTGGAGGATGCCATCTCTCTCGCCAAACACCTTGACAGCGATCTTACGATTCCCGAGGCGCTCCGCGCCTACCAAGACGAGCGCAAGGTTGAAGTGCTACGTCTGCAGAATAGCGCACGCAACGCCATGATTTGGTTTGAGAACGTGCCGCGCTACATTGAGGCCTTCGATCTCAAGCAATTCAATTACTCCATGCTCACCCGCAGTCAGCGCGTAAGTCATGAGAACCTTCGGTTGCGCGACCCAGAGTGGCTCGAATTGATGGAAAAGCACCTTACCCAACGCTCTGTGGGAAACGATTACGACCGTGCGGTGCCACCCATGTTTCTTCCTTTCACACTACGCAACTTGTCGCTAGTCAATCGTGTTTGCGTCTCACCCATGTGCATGTACAGCGCCACAGACGGTTTACCCGATGACTGGCATCTGGTGCACTATGGTGCACTTGCAAAAGGCGGCGCTGCTTTGGTGTATACCGAGATGACCAACGTCAGTGAGCACGGCCGTATAACACCCGGATGTACCGGTATTTGGAACGATGCTCAAGCGAGCGCCTGGAAGCGGATTGTGGATTTCGTCCACCGTCACAGTGGCGCCAAAATGGCGCTACAAATTGGGCATGCAGGTCCCAAAGGGGCCACGCTGGAACCCTGGAAGTGGAACCCCAAGGTTCTCGACGAACCGTTGCCAAAGGAACAACAGTGGCCTTTGCTGGCCGCTAGTGCCGTGCCGTTTGATAGTTATAGCCCAGTGCCCAGAGCCATGGACCGCAGCGATATGGATACCGTTCTGCAGCAGCACATCGATTCGGTTCACCGAGCCGAAGCCGCCGGCTTCGACATGATCGAGATGCATGCAGCTCACGGGTACCTGCTGTCCTCATTTATCACACCTGTGCTCAACCACCGCAGCGATGAGTACGGTGGCAGTTTAGAAAATCGCCTGCGTTACCCCCTTGAAGTCTGCAGTGCTATGCGTGCTGCTTGGCCGGCTGAGAAGCCCATGTCAGTGCGCATTTCAGCACACGACTGGATGGGGGACGAGGGGATTTGCGAAGCCGATGCGTTGGTGATTTCCAGAGCCTTTACTGCTGCAGGCGCCGATATTATTCATGTTTCTACTGGCCAAACCAGCCACGCTGCCAAACCCCAACCGGGTCGCATGTTCCAAACGCCTTTGTCAGACCTCATTCGAAACGAAGGCGGCATTACAACTCTGGCTGTGGGCAATATTTACGATGTAGACCACGTTAACAGTATTATTGCAGCTGGACGAGCCGACCTAGTGTGCCTAGCGCGACCTCACTTAGCAGACCCAAATTGGACTTTACATGCCGCTGCCTCGCTGGGCTACCAAGGGCAAGGGGTACGCGAACCCCATCAATATTTCATGGGTTACCGCCAGCTATACACCAATCAGCAGCGAGAACGTGAGGCGCAGTCGTGACGCGTCACGTGCTCATTACAGGGGCGGGCACGGGTATCGGTGCCGCAGTCAGCCAGTTACTCGGCAGGCAGGGGATGTCAGTGAGTTTGTTGGGGCGCCGCTCTGAACCCCTGAGGGCTGTGCAAAAAACACTCGCTGACAGCGGCGCTAATAAGACTGCCACATACTCCTGTGACGTCACTGACCGGGCACAGGTGGACAGCACGATTTCTCAAGCGCGTGCCCACCTGGGTCCCATCGAGGTTGTCGTCAATTGTGCAGGGGCTGCAACCACGGGACCGTTCCGAACGCTATCGGCCGAGCAATGGCACGATAGCTTTGATTTGAACGTCCATGGTGTCTTTAATGTCACCCAGAGCGCGTTACCCGACATGTTGGCAGCTGGTTGGGGCCGGATTATCACTGTGGCCAGTACGGCGTCACTCAAGGGCTACACCTATGTCAGCGCCTACTGTGCGTCCAAGCACGCGGTGTTAGGCTTGACTCGCGCGCTAGCGCTTGAAGTCGCCAAGCAAGGCATCACCGTGAACGCGGTCTGTCCAAGCTATACCGACACCGACATAATACGCCAGGCGGTCACAGATATTGCGGCGAAAACCGGACGCAGCGAGGCTGAAGCTCGACAGCACTTCAGTAACAGTAATCCCCGGGGTGAGCTAGTTCAGCCCGAACAAGTAGCCGCGATGGTAGGTTGGCTAGCCAGTGACCAGGCCGACAATATTAATGGACAAGCCATCGCGATCGATGGCGGTGAAACCGTCGCATAGGAGCTTTGTATGCAAAAGACCCAGATGGCCGATTATAAAGCAGCGCATTTTTTGTGGCAGACACGTGAAGGCGTCGGCACCGTCACCCTCAACCGGCCAGAGCGCAAAAACCCCCTTACTTTCGATTCCTATGCCGAACTACGGGATTTCTTTCGCGCCCTAGTGTACGCCACTGATGTTCATGCGGTCGTAATTCATGGCGCGGGAGGCAACTTCTGTAGTGGCGGCGATGTCCATGAGATTATCGGTCCGCTCACCCGCATGAGCACTACCGAGCTCTTGGAGTTTACACGCATGACTGGCGACTTGGTGAAAGCGATGCGTGCCTGCCCGCAGCCCATCATCAGTGCTGTCGACGGTGTCTGTGCCGGCGCAGGCGCCATTATCGCCATGGCCAGCGATCTGCGGTACGCCAGTGACGATGCCAAAGTGGCGTTTCTCTTCAACCGAGTGGGTTTAGCTGGCTGCGATATGGGGGCCTGTTCTATTCTACCGCGTATCATTGGTCAGGGACGAGCCAGTGAACTTTTGTACCTCGGTCGATCAATGAGTGCTGACGAGGGCGAGCGCTGGGGATTTTTTAACGGCATCGCTGCAGATGCCTTGGCAGAGGCCCATCAATCGGCGCAGCGGATCGTCGCTGGCCCCACTTTTGCCAATGGCATTACAAAAACCCAATTACATCAACAATGGTCTATGTCAGTTGATCAAGCCATTGAGTGTGAAGCTCAAGCGCAGGCTCTGTGCATGCAAACCGGAGACTTTACCCGGGCCTACGACGCGTTTGTGGCGCGCGAAAAGCCGGTATTTGAGGGCAATTAACCGCTTATGAACTCCATTTTGTCATTAGCCGAGGCGCACAATGAGTGATAACACCTATCTCGACTGGCCCTTCTTCGATGCCGAGCACCGATCATTAGAAGCATCACTCGATCTCTGGGCGAAAAGCCACCTATCTGAGCTGACTGCAAATGAACACCATGACCTCGACGGTACCTGTCGCGGGATTGTGGCGGCACTGGGTGAAGCGGGCTATCTGGGTTACGCCGTGCCGGCGGACTGTGGTGGTCTTCTCGAGCGACTTGATGTACGTAGCCTTTGTATCATTCGGGAAACGCTGGCGAGGCATAGCGGCATCGCCGATTTTGCCTTCGCCATGCAAGGCCTTGGCAGCGGTCCAGTGTCCCTGTTCGGCAGTGAGGAACAGCGCCAACATTACTTGACGGGGGTAGCAGCGGGCAACACGGTCAGCGCCTTTGCTCTATCCGAGCCTAATGCGGGCTCCGATGTCGCGGCGATGAGCTGCCAAGCTCATAAAGACGGGGATGACTGGGTAATCAATGGCAGTAAGACCTGGATTTCAAACGCAGGTATTGCCGACTTCTACACGGTATTCGCTCGCACTGACGATCGGGGTGGCAGCAAAGGCATCAGCTGCTTTCTGGTACCTGCCGAGACCCAGGGCTTTCAGGTTACTGAGCGCATCGACCTGATAGCCCCCCACCCTTTGGGCACGATCAGCTTTAAAGACTGCCGAGTTCCAGCAACGCACCTGGTGGGTGAAGAGGGTCGAGGTTTTGGGATTGCTATGGCCACTCTCGATGTGTTCCGGTCCACCGTTGCCGCTGCTGCATTGGGCATGGCGCGCCGAGCTCTCGATGAAACCTTGCAATATACGGCTAACCGCGACATTTTCGGTGGCACCCTCTCGGATCTACAGTTAGTGCAGGCCAAAATCGGTGACATGGCTCTGGGTGTAGATGCCAGCGCTCTACTGGTATACCGCGCCGCTTGGACCAAAGACTGCGCGGCCGATCGAGTAACCCGCGAAGCCGCTATGGCAAAGCTTCACGCCACTGAGACCGCCCAACACGTTATTGATGCAGCCGTCCAATTGCACGGAGGCAAAGGAGTCACCAAGGGCTACATCGTCGAGGCGCTTTACCGAGACATTCGTGCGCTGCGTATTTATGAAGGCGCTAGCGAGGTACAGCAAGTAATTATTGCGCGTCAAACACAGCTTCAGCACGAGGTCTAAGGCAGTGGTACCACCAAACAGAGTTCACAGATCCTAGGGCAAGCAAGCAGCATCCTGTGACGGGTCGTTGTACACTGACACACCGTAAAGCAGTCGAGACAACGACCCGTGACTTTAGAACCGACAGATTTCGCGGTAGCGAGCAACAACGGTGACACACTCCTTAGCGCGACGATTCCAGTACCAGCACAAGCTATCGTCGATTTTGCACAGCAGTTTGATCCCCAGCCATATCACCTGGATCCCAAAGGGGGCACCGAGTCTATCTTTGGTGGCTTGTGCGCCAGTGGCTGGCAGGTGGCGGCTTACGCCACTCGTCTCTTAAGTGAAACGCTGTTGCAAGCCAATATCCCTTTTGTAGATATAACCGCTGTGGAACAAATGCGTTGGAAGCGGCCAATCTTTGTCGATGACAGCATCCATTTAGAGATGCGGGTACTTGAACGGATTACCAATAGCCCCATACCCCAGTGCGATACGCTGCGGATCGATGCTCGCGTGCTCAATCAGACTGACGCCGAGGTTGCGCATCTGGTCGCCGCTGTTGCCGTCGACCAGGCACTTTCACCATGAGCTTGATATTGCGCAATCGTTGGTTTGAAGATCTGCCCGTGGGTGAATTCCACGTCTTTGGCAGCCATACGTTTAGTGAATTAGAAATGGTGGAGTTTGCCCGTGAGTACGCACCACGACCCGAGTTCACCGATCCCGAAGCCGCCCGCAAAGGCCGTTGGGGTGGCCTGATAGCCACCCCCTGGCACGTAACCGCTATGTGGATGCGCATGATGGTTAATTATATGGAAGTGTTCGCCCAAGGCGTTAACGATGGGCGACGTCACGGTGCCGGGGTTGGAGTGCAAAAACTGCAATGGCTGGAGCCAGTGCGACCGGGACACACACTGACCTACACCTACGAAATCATCAGTAAATCCGATAAGGTCGTTCGCGACCGATGGGGCATTATTCGCAGCCGTAACGAGGCCTTCAACCAATATGGCACCAAGGTTATGACCTTCGAAATCGACATCCTTGCCGAGCGCAGCCATAGAAGCATCACTGAGCCATAGTCTTCGTTATTTAACGCGATCGATCCTATCTTTAATGGCGAGAACGATGTTTATAGATTCAGCGCCAGTGCACTCGAAATGCGGCCTCAAGCCAACGGACTTAAGTCGTGTTCCGCCAGCGCAGCTACTGTCTGCTCGAAGGGAGCCGACTCTTCACCTTGCATCGCTGCATCATGCAAGCGGCGCACGGCATCTGCGTCGAAAGCCACCCCCGACTCCACCGCATCAACAATAGCCATCAAACGCGAAGTCGTGCGCTGACGGGTGGCACCGTAGCCCTTAACCATTCGGCCACAGTCGGCCAACGCCCGGGCAGTAGCACTGTGTGATTGAGATTGGGTAAAAACAGCTTCGAACCAGCGATCAATCATGGCTCGCTCTTCAGCGTAACCATAGGTACTTCGACGCCAGCGACGTAAACTCGCGAGTCCGCGCAACACCAGCTGCACATGAATGGTATCGGTACGTAATTTGCGCGGTCCCAAAAGAATTCCCAGCGCACGTCGCGCCGTCGCTGATCCAAGCAACCGCTGCCCCAGTTGTTTCGGGAGAAGTGCTGCCACCTCTTCCACCCGCGGATGAAAGAACTCGGTGACTTGCATCGGTTGATCAATATCGGCCCGGACTTCAGCCCGGATTGACGCCTCACGCGCTGGCCGCAACTTCAGCTGTGCGACGCGAGGTATGTCCTCATAGGCCAGCCACAACGCTAGCCATCGAGCAGTCTCGCGAGTTAGGTGATAATTATCGGCGCCGTCATCGTGGGCACAAAGCTGTTCGAGCTGAGTCAAATAATCGCCGGCATAGCCCGAGTCCTGATAAGCAACTAGGCGTTGCACCGCATAATACAGCACCTCGTGGCAGCTGATAGGAAAGCTCGAGATGCGCGGCATTAACACTCGTCCAACAGTGGTAGTGGGTGAACCCAACACAAAGCCCGGCGCAGGCTCAACGGGCTTTGCACCCCCCCCAATTGCAGCCTGATAACACTCTTCAAAGGCTTTTAAGTTAGCGTCAGCGCCTTTGCCACTGGCCATAATCTCGACCAAAAGCTCCTTGCTAAACGGCAGCACTTTGGCACCCGCAATGGCTCCCAACAGCGCCGCCGAGATCACCGTACCGCAGCGCTCAACAACCTCGAGCATGTCGAAGTGAATAAAACGTTGGGCATAGCGTCCGCAGAGCTCTGTAATCAGTAGTGGGTCAGCGGTGCCGTCAGTGGTGGCACTTTTCTCGGTTATGCCATAAATCCGGTGATCCGAGCTTATCAAGGTTGTTTTATCAGGGCTGATAAAACCGCGACTTAGCATGCGTCCCGCTTCTGCAATTTCCGATGTCACTGCAATATCAATATCGCCCTGAGCGGGAAACAGCGACATCACCGGTGCCGGCGCATCGGCCTGACGCTGAAAAAACTCTAAGTAGTAGATGGTAGCGCCCGTGCGCTGCGCAACCCCAGCAAGAGAGGTGCTCTGAGCCTGCCAACCGCTTCGGTCGGCTGCCTCTATGAGCCAATTGGTCAAGACACCACCACCCTCGCCACCGAGTGCCGCAATGAGCAAATTAATTGTGTGTCTCCGGTCCGTCATAGGGTTAGTGCCTGTTGTCGTTGCTCATCTCGCCGGCGAAACCAGGTGCGGAACCGATGACGGACTTGTTGCAACAAGCGATCTATGCGACTGGGGTTGTGAACAACATCAATGCGTGAAAACGAAGGGCACAGCACGGCGGTGTGGGCATTTTCACCGCAAACCCCACAGCCAACGCAGCTGTTGTCTACGTAGGACACTGGGTCAGTGCGCAGTGGGTCGGGGTTATCTTTGATCGTGAGAGACGGACAACCGGACAATCGGATGCACCCGTGATCCCCGGTACACGTCGCAGGGTCGACATAGAACCGAGCACGCTTAACCCGTTGGCCATCATTAATGGCTTTTCTAACAAGGGGTTTGACCCTTCGCTGGCGATTGAGCATGCACTCGCCTTCGGCTATGACCACTTTAAGTCCTGGGGCGTCGGTGGTCAGTGCGTCATGCAGAGTCCGCTTCATGTCCTCAATGTTGTAGGTGCTGACGGTGCGTATCCAGTTGACCCCTGCACCGCGACAGGCATCTTTAATGCTCTGCCATTGCTCTCGCCTCGGCCGCTCGGCATCGAGGGTTGATGCAATAAGATTAGGTTCAACCAAAGAGGGGATGTCCTGGCCTCCCGTTGCTGCCGAGTAGCCGTTATCGACCACAATCAGCAGGCCATCATGCCCGTTGAACACAGCACTGGTAACACCACTGGTCAAGCCGTTATGCCAAAACCCGCCGTCGCCCATGATACTGATGGCTTTGTGGGGCAAGGCATGCCTCATACCCGATGAGCTCGCTAAGGACAGGCCATAGCCCATGATCGTATTACCCAAGTTGAAGGGCGCTGCTGTGGCGAACGAATGACAGCCGATGTCCGATGAAATATGGAAGGGCCCCATCTCTTGCTGCAACTGCTTGATGGCTGAAAACAACGGGCGCTCGGGGCAGCCAGTGCATAAGCCCGCAGGGCGCGGCGGTAAATTGCTCATCAGTGCTGCGATGTCGTCTTCGCTAAGCGGCGTTTCCCTCTCCAATACCGACGCCAAGTCCATCGTCAGCGGCACAGTTTGACGCTGAGATGCCAGCAAAAAGCGGGTAATACCCTCTAGCATGACTTGCCCCGTGTATTCCCCCGCCATAGGCATAACATCCTTGCCGAAGACGCGAGTCTGTACATCACGGCGACGCAGGATGGTTTGAATTCCCTGCTCGATGTATTCGGGCTGGCCCTCCTCCAATACCAGCACCTGCTCCCTGCCGACACAGAACTCAACGAGTTCGTCGGGGATAAGTGGATATGCCACGTTAAGACAATAAATGGGGATGTCGGCGTTACCGTAAACATCCGCTAGGCCCTGCCGCTCTAGCGCCCGAATGACGGTATTGTATGAGCCACCGCAGGTAATGATGCCGAGGTGGTCATACTTACCCGGGAACACCTCGTTGAGCTCTTCGCGCTGGATAAACTCGATTGCCGCTGGCAACCGCTGCGCTATTTTCTCGCGCTCTTGGGTGTAGACATGGGGCGGCAAAATGATTTTCTCTGGCTCCCTCCGGGGGCTCACTGGACTCCGATTATTGAAGGTTGGCGCGACATTATCGCGGGCCACAAATTCACCGGTGACATGGCAGCCTCGAATTCGCATCATATAAAAAATGGGGGTGTTTGATGCTTCCGACAGCGCGAAGCCTTTCTCAACCATATCGACAATGCTGGTCAAGTTCGGCCGCGGATCAAGCAGCCACATTTGGGCTTTCATGGCGAACGCGTAGCTGCGCTCCTGCATGATACTGGCACCCTCCCCATAGTCTTCACCGACGATGACCATGGCGCCCCCAGTAACTCCAGCCGACGCCAAATTTGACAACGCATCCGATGCTACGTTTGTACCCACGGTCGACTTCCAAGTTACAGCGCCGCGCAGCGGATAATTGATGGATGCTGACAACATAGCTGCGGCAGTGGCCTCGGAACCGCTGGCCTCGAAATGCACACCCAGTTCACCGAGGACCTCTTGAGCGTCGTTTAGGACATCCATCAAATGGGAAATAGGCGATCCCTGATAGCCACCAACGTACGAAACGCCCGATTGCAACAGCGCCTTTGTAATGCCTAGAATCCCCTCTCCCTTGAACACTTCACCTTCTCGGGCATGTAATTTCTTGACTTCTTCCTTGAACGATCGCTCTGCCATGGGTGAATCCGTCGCTATCCTAAAAATCTTAAAAGGCTGGTCTCAGCGTACTGTCGCGGCCGACATGCCTAGCTAATATTTTAATCCTAAAATATAATGGAATGGCTCAGAGACACAACAGGAGAGTTGAATGCACCGCACTTTGTTACCGGAGGGTTGGCCACGACCTAAAGGATATGCCAATGGCGTCATGGCACAAGGGTCACAGCACATTTTTTGCGGCGGACAGATTGGCTGGAACAAAGAAGAGGAGTTCGAGCACAGAGATTTTACAGGACAACTGCGCCAAGCGCTTTTAAACGTGCGCGAGGTTCTTGCTGCCGCGGATGCAGGCCCCGAACATATGGTGCGTATGACGTGGTACATCACCGATAAACACGCTTACCTTAGCAATATTCGCGACGTAGGACGCACCTATCGCGAAGTGATGGGGAAGCATTTCCCTGCGATGAGTGTGGTCGAGGTGTCTGCGCTCATTGAAGACGCAGCGCTCGTGGAGGTCGAGGTAACGGCACTGCGCTAACTGCCTGATGACAACGTATTCTTGCGAGCTACAAAAGCCGTGGTCTCAAGACTCAGCACATCGACTCCCGCCTGCTGCCAGAGCCGCACTGAGGTTGTCATAATGCCTCTGTCGGGCCTAGAACGTGACTCTCTAACTCCAGTGATAATCACCTCACCCTGCACGGTGTCCCCAGGGCGAACCGGGGCCAGCCAACGCAATCTATCGACCCCTGGCGATGTCATGATGGCGGCCTCGGCCATGTAAGCCTCCACAGCCATCGTCATAAACAGCGCCGCCGTGTGCCAGCCGCTTGCCAACAAACCGCCCAATGCTTGAGTGCGCGGGTGCATCGCCTCGGTATGGAATGGCTGAGGGTCAAACTGCTGACCGAAGTTCACGATGTCCACCTCCGACACCTGCCGCGACGCCAATGCGATACGCTCGCCCACTGAAAAATCCTCGAGATATCGCATATCGCCTCCGGGACAACTAGTTGCTCGACGAATGTCAAGAAAAGCTTGCATGGTTCGCGCAGCACTGATACTAATATTTTAACCGTAAAGTATTTGGAAAGCACAACATAAGCGGGACAGGGGAAAATGATCAGACCATCACCAATGTTTAAGGGCAACAAGCTTAAACTCGGCACGTTTTCCGCCAACTGCTCAAGCGGTATGGCAGTCACGAAGGTTGAAGAGCGTTGGAATAACGACTGGGAGAACAACCTCGATTTGCTCCGCCAATGTGACGAAGCAGGCATTGAGTTTATGCTGCCGATTGCCCGTTGGATTGGCTACGGTGGTGACACCGATTTCCACGGCAATGTACTAGAGACGGTGACTTGGGCAGCCGGTCTCGCAGCCCACTCACAGCGCATTCAGGTTTTCGCCACGGTTCACACCGCCTACAACCACCCTGTAGTGACCGCAAAGCAGCTAGCGACCCTCGATCAACTTTCTGGCGGACGCATTGGTCTCAACGTGGTAGCCGGTTGGAATAAACCCGAATATGACGCTTTTGGTGTGGACTTGCCCTCTGATCATGCCGATCGCTACGCCATGGCGCAGGAATGGCTCGACTACGTACAAAAACTGTGGCGCGAGGACAGTGCCTTTGATTGGACGGGTGAGTATTACAAGGGTAAAGGCATCTATAGCAAACCCCATCCCGTTCAAAGCAGGATACCTATTATCAATGCGGCTGCTTCGAGCGAGGGGCGCGAGTTCGCCATGCGTAACGCCGATTTCCTGTTCACACCCGTTTTCGATTTTGGCCAAGCTGCGGCAACGGTGGCCGACATTAAGTCGAAAGCTGCCAGCGTACAGCGCACCGTCGACGTGCTCACTTTCTGCACGGTTGTGTGTCGTCCCACCCAGAAGGAAGCCGAGGACTACCTCGACTGGTATGCCAACCAAAATGCCGACTGGGCTGCGGTTGACAATCTCATGACTTTGCAAGGTTTGCATGCCCAATCGTTTACCAAAGAAGCGCTCGCCACTTTCCGCGACCGCTTCGCCGCAGGCCATGGCGGCTATCCGTTAGTAGGTACCCCCGACCATATCGCCGATGAGCTCGAGCAGCTGAGTGCGTCGGGTGTAGCGGGCACCACTCTCTCTTTTGTGGATTACGCCAAAGAGTTCCCGTATTTTCGCCAGGAGGTCTTACCTCGGCTCGAAGCAAAAGGATTACGCACGGGCATGCGAGAGTTTTGAGCAACACACGAACCAGAAAAAAGTTACGAAAACTATTAACAATGATTAAACACTTGCCCGATTGAAGGAGCACTCAACATGATCAGTCCCTCAAAACCCGTTTCACGTCTCGCGCTCGCCGTCACGAGTCTAGCCTTGAGCAGCACCGCCATCACCGCCACAGCGCAAAGCGTGCTCGAGGAAGTGCGCGTGGTAGCACAAAAACGTGAACAAAATTTGCAAGATGTTCCAATTGCCATTTCGGCGTTTACTGGCCGCCAAATGGACGCTTTAGGGGTGTCGGAATCTTTCGATATCGCAGCCTTCTCACCGGGGGTACATATCTCTGGCAATCTCGCAGGGCAGAACACACAGTTTTCCATTCGCGGCGTCACGCAAAATGACTTTAATGACATCATTGAGGCGCCCAATGCCGTTTATCTAGACGAAGGTTACATAGCTGTGGCCCAAGCTCAGACCTTCGCGGTATTCGATATTGATCGCGTAGAGATTTTGAAGGGCCCTCAAGGGACATTGTTTGGCCGAAATGCCACCGGTGGCTTGGTACACTTCATCTCCAATGCGCCGAGCTTTGACGAAACTAGCGGTTATCTGGATATTGAAGTTGGCCAATTCGACACCGACGCCGACGCGGTACGCACGGTACTCGAAGGGGCGGTCGGTGGCCCTCTAAGCGATACCGTGGCAGCACGTGCCTCGTTCCGATACTCAAAGCAAGATCCTTACCTAAAAAACCTATACACCAGCGATGATCAACTGCCATTTTTGGGAGACCCCGGTCCAGGCGCGGGTGCAGATCTTGGAGACGACGATACGTTTGCGGGTCGCGTGCGCTTTGCCTTCGAGCCGAGTGACAAACTCCACATGGACTTGAGCTTCAATTTCTCCGAAAGCGAAGTGTCCACAGGTCCTTATCAAAGCAAGTCAACCTTAGGCATTGTGCAAGACCACGACAACGACCCCAGTACTGATCCCGAATTAATCAACGTTATTGACACACCGGCAAACGAGACCCGCTTAACCGCCTTACTCGACCAAAACGGCAACGACACAGGCCAGGATGGGGGCGCTGACATAGAAGATGGCGACGGATTCTTTCCCGGCGGTGGCGGTGGTTTACCGGGCCGATTAGCACCTGGAGCCGACTTCTTTGGTTACAAAGACCCCGACGGTGATGACTTTACCTTCTCTGGCGACTTCGCCTTTGCCGATCAGGGCAGTACCGAGAATTCTGGAGTTAACTTTCGCGCTATTTATGACATGGCAAATGACACCACCTTCACTGCCATTACAGATTACAAGCAATATGAAAAGCTACTGTTCATTGACGTTGACTCAGCACCCGTGAACCAATTAGCTAACTACGCCGCCGTCGACGGCAACAGTTTTACTCAAGAATTGCGGTTAAATGGCGAGACCGATCGCAGCCGCTGGGTTGCCGGCTTGTTTTACCTCAACATTGACTCCGAATCTGACAACGGATTGAAGGGGCCACAAAGCTCGTTTGCTGATGTATTTGGTGGAGTTCCGATTGATGTAGGCACCGTCGCGCAATTGGAAACCGACTCCTACAGTATCTTTGGCCAATACGAGTACGATATCAGCGACAAACTAACCGTCATTGGGGGCCTGCGCGCCATGCGCGAAGAAAAGGACTTTAATTTAGTGTTAGGTGTGGCGCCCTCAGAGTCGTCATTTGTCGTGAATACATCCCCCTGCTTTTCGGGAGAACTCGACGCCTGCTTCCCGGGCACCGGGGTAAGCTATCAGGATTCAATTTCCGACAATTTATGGGCGGGCAAGCTGCAGTTTACCTATCAAAGTAGTGAAGACTTAATGCTCTACGCGGGTGTTAACCGGGGTGTCAAGGCAGGTAGCTATAACGCCCCACTGTTGGGAGCGTATTTCGGCTCCGGCGGTGATGCGGGTTTACCTTACGAGCCGGAGGTACTCACAAGTTACGAGGCCGGCTTCAAAGCCACTTTGGGTGATGGCTTGACCCGCATCAACGGTACGGCCTTTTACTACGACTACAGTGATTATCAAGCCTTCCTGTTCGTGGGCGTTGGTGGTGTGGTGATAAACAAAGATGCCGACAATGTCGGGGCCGAGCTAGAGGTGCAGACTACGCCCATGGCTGGCTTAGATATTATTTTCAGTGCAGCCTATTTCGATGCCACCGTGAAAGACGTCTCGCTGCGCAACGGGTCACCGCTGCCATCTCGGGACGTTAAACCCACCTATGCGCCAGAACTGCAAGCCACCGGCTTGGTGCGATATAGCTACGACGCTATGGGCGGCACCATGGCAGTACAAGCCGACGTTAGCTATTCAGATGAGTACTACTACAATTTGCGAAATTTCGATGCCGACAAGTTCCCCAGCTACACCGTGGTGAATGCGCAAATTAGCTATGAGGTTGACGACTGGCTGGCCACGTTATCAGCACGCAACCTCACCGATGAACGCCCCGGGATTCAGGGTTTTGATTTGGCGACTCTATGCGGCTGCAATGAGGTGGCTTATAAAGCACCCCGCTACTACGCCTTTAGTCTTCGTAAGGAGTTTTAATGTTTCAACCTCCGGCGTCACAGGCAACGATGACAGCAGTTGCAAAAGGCGGCCAACTAAGCCGGCGGGAAAGCCTCCGATTAGGCGCTTTGTGCGCCTCATTTTGTGTCGCTGGCCAATGGTTAGTGACCTCTCCGGCACAAGCCAAAGCACTGGGATTCACTCCTCAGGTGCTGAGCGCCAAGCAGTTGACTCAACTATCGGCGCTAGCTGATGTACTTGTGCCCGGAGCCGCGGAGGCGGGTGTCGATGCTTATATCGATGCGCAGTTAGCCGCCGGGGACAACTCTTTGTTAATGGCTAAATATGTCGGTTTAGCGCCTCCCGATCAGGCAGACTTCTATGAAGCCATCGCCAACGGGGCAGCGCAGGCAGTGGCCACGGGCACTGCTCTGAAAGACTTGCCAGGTGCTATGTTGACCGACAGTGTTCCCGGTTGGCAGGGACCACCTGCAAGCTATGGGTTGTTCGTGCTGCGTGCCGATGCCCTTGACGTAACCTGGGGCACTGCCACCGGATACGCGGCGCTCAGCATCCCCTATCAAGCGCACATTATGCCTCCATCTCCATGGTGAGCCCCGTGATCGCAATGGACCAACAACACAATACACCTGATACCATCATTGTCGGTGCCGGGGCTGCTGGGCTATTACTTGCCGCACGGCTAGCCGAGGCAGGCGAGCACGTTGTGGTCATTGAAGCTGGGCCCGAGCGCAAACTTGGTCAATTATGGTCGTCTCAACTTTGGGCACGGCGTTTGAAGTGGAGCGGCGCGCCTGTAGAGGAAAGCGGTGATCATAAGATAGGCCACGCCTTCAATGCCGGTATGGGCACGGGTGGATCCGCCTTACATCATTACGGCGTCTGGCTGCGCTTACACCATGGTGACTTCCAAATAGCCAGCGATCACCAGCGAGGTCTTGACTGGCCCTTTGGCTATGACGAACTGCGCCCCTACTACGATCGGATACAAACAGAGGTTGGACTAAGCGGCGATGCCAAGGCTGAAGTCTGGCGACCACCAGGTGAGCCCTACCCTATGGCGGCACTACCGGTGTTCGCTCAAGGCAACGTGCTAGCAAAGGGCTTCCATGCCAGCGGTAAGCGTACAGCGCCCCTACCCCTCGCAATAAACAGTAGTAGCTACAACGGACGAGCACCCTGCCAATTCGATGGCTGGTGTGACGCGGGCTGCCCTATCGGCGCCTTGGCTAACCCTTTGGTGACCTGGCTACCCAGAGCGCAAAAAGCGGGGGTGGAGTTGCGGCACAACACCCGAGCATTACGGGTAGAGCGGGATCCTAACAAGTCTGGACGTATTGAATCGCTTGTGGTCAGTGGCCCTGAAGGCCGACAACGACTGCACGCGAAGCGTTTTATCATTGCCGCGTTCACGGTGCAGAGCACGCGCATTTTGCTGAACTCAGCCGGAGACATTCCCGCCCCGGGCAATCGCCATGATCAGCTAGGTCGGTATTTAACAACACACCCGGCCGCTACGGTCTTTGGATTATTTGATGAGCCAACCCTGCCCCACTTGGGTGTGTCAGGAGGACAGCTAATTAGTCACGATGATTACGATGACAAAGCCGCTGCGGGTGGCTGGGGTTCATCTCAGTGGCTGATTGCCCACGCTGTAAAACCCAATGACTTGTTGGGCTATGCCACAGGCCGGGCAGATATTTACGGCCCGGCGTTAAAGCCTTGGCTTGAGCGAGCCGCTCAGCACCTAGGCAACATGACGGTGGTGTGCGAAGACATTCCCCAAGCAAATAATCGGATAACGCTAGCCAGCAGCGTCGATAGCGATGGTGCGCCCATCGCCGCCGCACACCATGATTTACACGCAGATACCCGCAGTCGATGGCAGCAACGGACCGCGGAAGGACAGGCCCTGATGCGCGCAGCCGGGGCGACCGACGTTTGGCAGGGTCCCATGGCGCCCATGCATATTATGGGTGGTACGGTTATGGGGGCCGACGATACATCGTCTGTCACCGATCCCTGGGGTCGGGTTCACGATACCGAGAACCTGTACATATCCGGACCCAGCTTATTTCCAAGCTCCGGTGCGGTGAATCCTACGTTTACGCTCAGCGCTCTCGCGTGGCGACAGGCAAATCATTTAATCACCTAGCCCCTCGATCACGACTGAGTCGATGTAAAGCCAGAATACCTGAAGCTGCACCCAGTGTTGTGGCTCGGCTCGGTTTACAATGATCGCGGGTCAACTCACCCATAGCGACAATAGGAACTTGGTATGTCCTCTCCCGTTAGCTACGCCATACACGACACAGTGGGCGTCATTACCATCGATAATCCACCAGTCAACGCGCTCTCCCACGCAGTCCGTGTGGGCCTTGTCGATGCGCTTGAGCAAGCCGCCAGCGATAGCTCTCAAGCTGTTGTGATCTCATGTGCTGGCCGCACCTTTATTGCCGGTGCCGACATTACCGAGTTTGGCAGACCGCCACAGGAGCCACTTCTTCCGTTCCTGCTCGACCAGCTCGAACAACACCCTCAACTCACGGTAGCTGCTATCCACGGCACCGCCCTTGGAGGTGGGCTTGAAACCGCGCTGGCCTGTGACTATCGGATTGCATTAGACAGCGCAAAAGTGGGCTTGCCCGAGGTTAAACTTGGGCTTTTACCGGGCGCCGGAGGCACTCAGCGTCTTCCACGGGTGGCGGGCGCTCAAGCTGCGATCACAATGATTGGCAGCGGTGATCCCATACCGGCATCGAAAGCATTGTCTTGGTCTGTCATCGATCGGGTTGCTCATGACGACTTGCTAGCAGAGGCGATCAGCTGGGCCAATGAACTCGTAGCCAATGGTGCGCCACAACGCAAAGCCTGCAATGAAAGCTTTGCCCTTAGCGATGACGATCGTCACCTCATTGAGACCACGCGGGCGGCGCTGCAAAAGAGGACGCGCGGAGAACTTGCACCCCAACGTGCCCTCGACTGCATTGAGGCGGCAGCCGAGTTGGATTTCAAAGCGGGGCTTAAACGTGAACGTGAACTTTTCATGGAGTGTATGAGCAACCCCCAGGCGGCCGCCATGCGACACATGTTCTTTGCTGAACGTGAAGCGGCAAAAGTAGAGGGCATTGATCGGAGCACCCCCAAGGTCACCGTTCAACAGGTGGGTATCATCGGTGCGGGCACTATGGGCGGCGGTATCGCCATGTGTTTTGCCCAGGCGGGCATGCGCGTAACGTTGCTCGATCGCGACGAAAAAGCGGTTGCACAAGGGATCGCGCGCATAGAGAAAAACTATGCCATCAGCGTGAAGCGTGGACGACTCACCGACGATCAGGTGAGCGCCATTATGGCGAATATAGCCCCTGCCACCGATTATCAAGCCCTCGCCGACGCCGACTTAGTAATCGAAGCAGTCTTTGAGAACCTTGCGGTCAAACAGGCTGTGTTCCGCACCCTAGATGGTATTTGTAAGGAAGGCGCCATTCTGGCCACCAACACTTCTTATCAAAACGTCGATGCCATAGCGGCGGTTACGCAGCGCCCCGAGTGGGTTTTAGGCATGCACTTTTTCTCGCCCGCCAACGTAATGCGATTACTCGAGGTAGTGCGTGGTGAAAAAAGCAATGACACGGTGATTTCCAGTGCCATGGCCCTTGCCAAAACCATTGGTAAAACTCCGGTTTTGGCCGGTGTCTGCTACGGTTTCATTGGCAATCGTATGCTGCAGCCTTATTTCCGAGAAACCTCTCTGTGTCTGATTGAAGGCGCGACCCCAGCACAAATCGATGGAGCGATGGAGCATTGGGGCATGGCCATGGGACCCTTGGCGGTGGGCGACCTAGCTGGATTAGACATTGGCTACAAAGTCCGAGAGCAGTTAAGCGAAGCCGAGAAGGGTGAACCTGCGAGCTACCTTGTCGCCGACCGCTTAGTGGAAGCGGGCCGTCTTGGGCAGAAGAGCGGTGCCGGTTATTACCGGTACGATCCAAACACCCGCGCCCGGCTCGATGACGAGGACGTTATGACCATTGTCGAGGCAGCCAGCAGAGAACTGGGTATTACCCGGAGAGCCATCACTGACGAGGAGATCGTAGATCGACTGACCCTGGCACTGGCCAATGAGGGAGCCCGCATTCTCGAGGAGGGGATCGCCCAACGCGCCAGTGACATCGACGTGGTGTACATCTTCGGCTATGGCTTCCCCCGATTCAAAGGTGGCCCTATGCACAATGCTGAGGCACGGGGCCTGGCAAACGTGGTTGCACGCATTAATGACTTTGCCGAGACCTTGTCTGAAGAGAACTGGCAGCCTTCTCAGCTGCTGCTGGATTTGGCGGCCAACGGCGGCAAGCTGCGAGACGTAAAAGCTCACTAGGCGTTTACTGAAAAAGCTGTGAAACCGTCGAGTTGGCTTGATTCATCGGCCCTTTCTAACGCATTCATCCTGAGTGCCATCGCGTTCAGCATCTTCTCTTGCGCGATTAGTGACGAATATCCGCTAGGGCGGCGGGCGAGTCGCGAGGCACGCGGCGCACCCTTCTGGTGTGTGCCGTTACGGACATTACTTTGCCAGTTTCTAAGTAGCGGCTATACTAAAATTTTAAGCTTAAAGCATTCACCGAAGCGGTAAGATAAGCATCGACCGCTGGCACAGGGAGAGGACCACCATGGCAGGACAAACACGCTGGAATAAGCTCGATTGGGCCGACCCGTTCGAGCTCGATGCGCAGCTCACCGAAGAGCAGCGTATGGTACGCGACAGCGCTCGCCAGTACGCCGAAAACAAACTACTGCCTCGAGTGAAAGAAGCCTTCCGTAATGAGCACACCGATATCGCTATTTTCAAGGAGATGGGCGAGCTCGGTTTACTGGGCTCCACCATCGACGGCTACGGTTGCCCTGGCGTCGATTACGTATCTTATGGGCTGGTGGCTCGCGAGGTTGAGCGAGTCGATTCCGGCTACCGATCAATGCTCAGCGTGCAATCATCACTAGTGATGTACCCCATTTATGCCTACGGTACACAAGAGCAGCGTGAGAAATATCTGCCCAAACTCGCCACGGGTGAATTGATTGGCTGCTTTGGTTTAACCGAGCCAGATCACGGCTCTGACCCTGGCGGCATGGTGACCCGCGCCCGCAGTACCGAAGGTGGCTACCGCCTTACCGGCGCCAAGATATGGATCTCCAACAGCCCCTTCGCGGATGTGTTTGTGGTGTGGGCAAAAACCGACGACAACGTCATCCGCGGTTTCGTGCTTGAAAAGGGTATGCCCGGTCTTAGCGCACCAAAGATAGAGGGCAAGCTTGCGTTGCGCGCGTCAACCACGGGCGAAATCGTCATGGATAATGTGTTCGTGCCCGAGGATAACCTGCTCCCCAACGTCAGTGGTTTAAAGGGACCCTTCGGCTGCCTCAACAACGCTCGCTACGGTATCGCCTGGGGGGTAATGGGTGCCGCCGAGACATGCTGGCACACCGCACGCCAATACACCCTCGACCGTCACCAGTTCGGACGCCCGCTGGCCGCTAATCAGCTTATCCAGCTAAAACTAGCCGACATGCAAACCGATATCGGCCTTGCATTACAGGGCTGTCTGCGCGCGGGTCAAATGCTGTCGGATGGCGCGATATCACCCGACCTCGTTAGCCTGATTAAGCGTAACTCCTGCGGCAAAGCCCTCGATATTGCCCGCAAAGCTCGGGACATGTTGGGGGGTAACGGTATCTCAGACGACTACCCAGTTATGCGTCACATGATGAACCTGGAAGTCGTGAATACCTACGAAGGTACCCACGATATCCATGCACTCATTCTTGGGCGCAGCCAGACCGACATTCCTGCATTCTAACGGCCGGATAGCTGCTAGTTGCGGAGCGCCTTAGCGGCTGGGCACTCCAATGGCCACTGGTCGTACGGGGGAGCCCGCACCACCCGCAATGCGCAAGGGCATAATCATGGCGCAAAACTCATAGACGCCGTCGGCGGCCAACTCTGCAAGGCGACTGTTTTGAATTTGCAGCACTCCCGACTGAGAGAGATTGTGATGGTGGATAGCAAAGGGCAAGCCCGCCGGCGTGCCTTCTACTGGCCCCGCTTCACCCTGGAGCTGCCCACGTAAAACGGGGTCGGTAAAGGGATTATCCAGGGATACCAATACCACCCCTTGGGACCCCAGCCACTGCGCTGCGTCATAGCCCAAGCCGGGGCCCATGCCGTAGTACTCGGCGTCGGTGCTGGGGTCGGTCCATTTTTCACCCCAGCCAGTATTAATGAACAACACATCGCCCGGCAAGATGCCCCGCTGGTCCAACCCTTGTGCTGCCAACATGCCATCGATATCAGCCTTGGTAATGCTCACGCCGGGCTCCAAACGTTGACCTTCACCCAGGTGAGCCTGGGCATCGAGTAACAAACCCGACGTGATGATCGGCGGTACTTTGTCGACACCCAATTTCAGCAAAGGAGACTCAGCGGATGGCTTGACCTCATCCTGACTGAAACCACCGAAGTACTGCACGCGACTGGCAGGAAAGTCCGCCTCCCCTGACCAAGGCTCCGGCAACACACCAAAATGGCCCAGCGCGTCCATTTGCGTACCTTGAGCGGCGTGTTCGCCAGTTACGCTTTCACCGTTAAACGCGTGCAGCGTGCCGGGCAAACCCACTGTGCCCCGAAAACTGTATTCGAGGGGCATACCAAAAGGCGATGCGGGCATGGCGTTGCTGCGAACATGAGAGAGCTCATAGGACTGGGCCCCCGGTGCAGCCAGATGCTCGGCGCAGCGCGCCCAGGTAGCGGGACCCAAAGCGCGAGCATTACCCAACTCGTCCCCAGGACGTGATACGCCCCAACCTGACTGGGCCACGGCAGTAACACTGACAAGTGCAAACGCAAGTGCGGCACTAATTTTTTGAGTGAACGAACTGAAGTGGGTCATGGTGTACCTCTTATGACATTAGGGTTGACGGTCGCGACCCCTTGATTACAGCCCCCATGATTAGAAATTTCAAGATATTTTCGGTTTAAAATGTTTGCTCAAAGCGGGCTCAGATGGCATGTTCGAATAATAACATCAACAGATGAGAATAATGATGTCAGAAAGCCAGTCAAGAAGCCTAGTGCAAATCCTAGGACCGGGAATTTTGTTCGCAGGAGCTGCAGTGGGGGTGTCTCACCTCATCCAGTCGACCCGAGCTGGGGGCATGTACGGCTTAGCGTTAATTGTCTTCATTGTGCTGGCTAATTTAGCAAAGTACCCCGCATTTCGGTTTGGTAATCAATACGCGGCCGCGTCAGGCACTAATCTCATTGTGGCCTATCGTCAGCAAGGGCCCGTTGCCATTGGCATGTTCATCGTATCAACGCTGCTCACGATGTTCGCTGGCTGTGCTGCCATTTCAATCACCACTGCAGGGCTCGCTAAAGTGACCTTTGGACTAGAAGCAGACAGCTTCACTATCGTGTTGGTCGTATGGGCAGCGGTGGCAGCCATCTTGTACCTGGGTGAGTACCGGGCCCTCGATGCCGTCGTAAAGGTCTTGTTGTCATTCCTCACCATCAGCACACTCATTACCACCATCGCAGTAGCGCCCGAACTTGAATTTGCTGGCCTCGGTGATCTCTGGCCCTCTGAGTTCAGTCTCCCAACTATCATTTTTATTGCTGCGCTCGTTGGCTGGATGCCGGCCCCCCTTGATACCTCGGTTTGGCAATCACTATGGAGCCAGGCCAAGGCCCACACCGATAAACACCAGCCTACCACCCGAGAGTCGGCCATAGATTTCAACATCGGATTCATTGGCACGGCCACCTTGGCCATTTGCTTTGTCATTATGGGTGCTGGCGTCATGCACAAAGCAGGCGTCGAGTTCGAATCAAGCGCCGCAGGCTTCGCAACCCAGCTCGTTAGCATTTACAGGGACACCCTTGGAGATACCGTGGCTACGCTAGTGGGGGCCTCTGCTATGGCGGTCATTTTCACAACGACCCTAACTGCCATTGATGCTTGGCCGCGCTCGATGGCGGGCGTCATGCTCATTCTGCGATCGCCTGAAGCCGATGTCGGCGACACGCTGTCGCGCACGCGTCATCCGCTGTACTGGATGTGGATGGGCGTATTGTTCGTAGGCTCTGGGCTTATCCTTGGTTTATTTACCCACTCATTCAAATTGCTGCTAGATATTGCCACCACTGTGTCGTTCCTAACGGCACCGGTATTTGCCATACTAAATCATATAGCCATTTTCGCCGACAATATTCCCGCCGATAAACAGCCTAGCCAAGTGCTGCGCTGGTGGAGCCTATTAGGCATATTTGCCCTTATCGGCTTTACTTTAACCTACATCGGCATCCGGCTAACGGCTTGGCAGTAGTCTTTGCTCACGCAAGAGAGGCAGGGGCCCCCAAGAACAGACACACCCTCTGCATCGCTCGACCTCGTTGTTCACAGCGCGTTAGCCGCATTGCTAGGCCAGCTTTTTTAGGTGCTTTTGTGGCTGGGGAGTGCGCCATCCCGTGATCAACGGTGAGAATGACCCGATGCCTCATTGTCTGCATAATCTGCGTGACAATCCTCACATCACGAGTATCCGCAATGAGCACATCGATCACTAACACCGTGGTTGCCAAAGGCCTGTCATTAGCAGTTCCACTAGCCCTTTCACTGGCGCTGCCACTCGCTCAGCCAGCGCTCGCACAAACTGTAGATTACGCGCCGTACTCGACCGACGTCTTCCCAAAACAACTGTTGTTCGGTGATACCCACGTTCATACCGGACTGTCGGGTGACGCGGGCGGCTCGGGTACGCGATTAATGCCCGATGATGCCTACCGCTTTGCCCGAGGCGAAGCGGTAATATCCAACACTGGTATACCCGTCCGCCTCGCTCGCCCCTACGATTTTTTCATGATTACCGATCACTCGGACGCCATGGGCGCCATCATCGATATCTTAGAAGGCGCACCCAACATCATGGCGGATCCTGACGGTCGCCTGTTTCATGAAGAGTTCAACGAGGGGGGGCAGACCGCGGCAAAGGCCATGTTTCGATTAATCACCCAGTTCGCACAGGGTGAGTTGTCCGAGGCCCTCAATTACCAGCCGGGCAATCCAGCCTTCGCACGAATCTGGAACGACATTGTTCAATCAGCCGAACGCTTCAACGATCCGGGCCAGTTTACGACCTTTATCGCTTATGAGTGGACCTCGCTGGTCAAGGGCAACAACTTGCATCGCAACGTCATCTTTCGGGACGATGCGGAAAAGGCGCTCCAAATCTTGCCCTTCACCACCACACCACCCTTGGGCAGCCGCGATCCAAAAGCCTTATGGAAGTGGATGGAGTCCTATGAGCGCGAAACCGGCGGCAACATCACGGCGATTCCCCACAACGGCAACATTTCCAACGGGATGATGTTTCCGCTGTTTGATGATTTTGACGAGGGCAAACCCCTCGATGCTGAGTACGCGCAGGCCCGCAAGAAATGGGAACGACTTTATGAAGCTACCCAATTCAAGGGCGACGGCGAGGCCCACCCACTGCTCTCACCAGACGATGATTTCGCCGACTATGAAACCTGGGACTTTGGCAACCTAGATGCGACCGAGAAGAAAACCCCCGACATGCTGCCGGGCGAATATGTACGTTCAGGGCTATTGCGTGGCTTAAGCCTGCAAAGTCAGCTGGGCACCAACCCGTTCAAATTTGGTCTTCAAGGCGCGACCGATACCCATACGGGCTTATCGACGCCCGACGAAGATAACTTCTTCGGAAAATTCACCACCACCGAACCCAGTCCGAGCAGAGCAATGCATCCGGGCAGGTCGAACCCTGAAAAGGACATCACAGGACCGATGGGTTGGGAGTACAACAGTGCCGGTGTGACAGCTGTTTGGTCAACCGCCAACACCCGAGAAGCCATTTTTGACGCGATGGAGCGCCGCGAAGCGTACGCCACCACTGGCCCTCGTATTCAGCTCCGCTTTTTCGGCGGCTGGGAATTCGAGGAAGCAGATGCCATGGCACCCGATGTCGCACGCCTTGGGTATGGCAAAGGTGTCCCGATGGGCAGCGATTTACCCGCAGGCACCGGCGCCCCGTCATTCCTTATCGCGGCCATGCGTGACCCTACCGGCGCAAACCTTGATCGTGTTCAAGTCGTGAAAGGCTGGATTGAGGCGGACGGGGAAGCTCGTGAACAGGTATATAACGTTGCCTGGAGCGGTGAACGCACAATTGATGGGGCGGGAAAGCTCGCGCCGGTCGGAAGCTCGGTGACCATTAACACCGAAGGAGACACAAGCTCGGACCCCAGTTGGCGCAATGATATCGGCGCGAGCTACTTGAATGTGGTTTGGCGTGATCCCGACTTCGACGCAGCCCAGTCAGCCTTTTACTACGTGCGCGTTTTAGAGATTCCCACCCCTCGATGGACCGCCTATGACCAAGCGCGCTTTAACACGCCGGCAGAGAGCGGCGTAAGAATGACCACTCAAGAACGGGCTTACAGCTCGCCAATTTGGTATACGCCCGAGGTCACCAAAGTCGGTTCAGTAGCAGCAGTGCAATAGTCCACATAATCACGCCGATGGCGGCATCTAAGAACTGCCAGGCTCGCGGATTAGCAAAGACGGGTGCCAGCCATCGTGCGCCGAATCCCAGCGCGCCGAACCACGTCGCACTGGCACCCACAGCGCCCAAAATAAACCAAAGGCGCAAACTATCGGGGTGCTGGGCACCGGTACTGCCGACGAGCAGCAGGGTGTCGAGATAGACATGTGGATTTAACAGCGTAAACGCGAGGGTCTGGGCAAGAACGGCGCGACGGCTTTCCGTCTGAACGCCCGCACCAGCTTCGAGAAGACCCGGCTTGGTAGCGCGACGGAAGGCCTGCCAACCGTAGAAGAATAAAAACAGCGCGCCGAAAAGCGCCATGAGGTTGGCAATAAGAGGACGATCGCCAATCACCTCCGCGAGCCCCAACACGCCTGCGGCGATAAGTGCTGCGTCAGTCGTCGCGCACACGGCCACAACCAATCCAACATGTTCACGGCGAAGACCTTGCCGGAGCACAAAGGCATTCTGTGCTCCAATAGCCACGATGAGCCCAAAGCTAATCGCAAACCCCTGAAGTAGGACCGATAACGATAGTTGTGTCATTCCTGAATCCAATTAGTGCGCACTGAGGCGTTGGATATTGCGCCCAAGATACATACCGCGAAGCAGCCAGCCCTTACGATTGATATGCCAGGGCGATCGGTAATCTGCATAGGTATCACCGGCGTGATCCCAGCCACGGCAATGGTTCATCTCGTGCTCCAAGACACTCGAAGGCGCCTTCGTCCATAGATGGATGGTGCACTCGGCTGAGTCATAGCGAAACCGGCGCAGGGCACACGCGTCGCTGCGTTGGTCACCGCAAATTGCGCTTAACGCATCACGATTTGGCTCTTCAACGATACGAATCGTCGCCAACAGTAGATCCGGGCAGGGTTCGGAATCGCCGTGGTCGCAGCTTAAACCGTCGGGAATCATAGGGTCTGCAATCAATATCCAAACAAATAGCAGCATCGCTGAAACCAGCGATACGGTAAGTACCACCGTCGCGGGTTTAGCGGGCATTGAATCGGTAGCCATGAACGTCAAACGGCTCACCCCTGCTCATCTAATTAGCCATCTACTAGTCATCTACTAGTCGTCCATGGGTCATCTGGTAGTCATTGTTAGCGATCTAGCAGCCGTGCAGATGAGAACAGACTAACGTCAGGGGAAATTCAAATCACCCCATGCTTGTCACTCGGTTCTTGTCACCCCATTCATAGTAGAGTGATGGGGCATCTCAGCATTAAAACAACACACTGAGGATTCGATGAGTAACGTGGACCTGACCAATATTCACTACGCCACCATCACCGACCTAGCCCCCCACATTGCCAAGGGCGCGCTGTCGCCGGTGGCATTAACGGAGCATATGCTCGCTCGCATTGAAGCGATCGATCCCAGACTCAAAAGTTATGCGACGGTAATGGCGGAAACCGCCAGGGCTCAAGCGCAACAAGCTGAATCGGACATTGCCGCTGGCAATTACCGGGGCCCACTGCATGGCATACCCGTCGCGGTCAAAGATCTTTGTTTCACTGCCGGTGCGCGCACCATGGCGGGGATGGCACTGCGCAAGACATTTGTGCCCGATGCGGATGCAGCCGTTGTTCAACGGCTGAAAGCAGCAGGAGCGGTGCTACTCGGCAAACTCAATCTGACTGAGGGCGCGATGGCAGGCTACAACCCCGAGCTCGATATCCCCGTCAATCCATGGAACCCCGACTTCTGGGCTGGCGTGTCTTCGAGCGGCTCTGGGGTGGCCGTCGCAGCGGGTCTTTGCTTCGCGGCTCTCGGTACCGACACCGGCGGCTCTATTCGTTTTCCCTCAATGGCCAATGGTATTGTTGGATTAAAGCCAAGTTTTGGGCGTCTAAGTCATGCGGGCACGTTTCACCTGAGCCCATCACTTGATCACATTGGGCCCATGGCCCGATCGGTCGCTGACGCGGGACTCATGTACAACGCACTTGCGGGTTTTGACAGCAACGACCCCAACTCACTGGCAGAAGACGTGGAACTGATCAGTGACGGGCCCGACTTGAACCCGAGGTCGCTGCGCATTGGTATCGACCCCGCATTTAACGCGCGTAATGTCGATCACGGCTTAATGAACGCCATTGATCTTGCTGTCGCCGAACTCGAAGCTCAGGGCGCCTCGGTAGTTAACATCAGCCTGCCCAGCGAGCCCAATATGATCTCAGAGGCCTGGTTTCTCATTAGCGCCTACGAAGCCGTTCAAGCTCATGCCGATACATTCCCTAC
This sequence comes from Luminiphilus sp., assembly GCA_965657905.1. Lineage (GTDB taxonomy): Bacteria > Pseudomonadota > Gammaproteobacteria > Pseudomonadales > Halieaceae > Luminiphilus. The sequence goes on from CBFHPT010000006.1 coordinate 106,586, forward strand.
GCAAGCAGCCGGTTATGGACCCTATTTTCGGGAGTTTCTGACACTTGGTGCCAGCATTACCACTGAACAGTATCGTCAAGCGTCCGTTTTGCGAGATAACTTCAACGACGCCTTCAATCGGCTGTGGGAGGAAATTGAGATTTTGATCGCGCCCGCGGGCGGCGTCACCGTCGCTGTCGATCGCTCGACAATGTACCAAGGCATAGCAGCGTTACAGGCGGTTTCCGAGCAAGTGCACCTCGAACACACAGCACCCGCAAACTTCGCTGGCATACCAGCACTGACTCTACCCTGCGGCCGGGCCGAAAACGGAGCGCCCTATTCACTACAAATGATGGGGGCTCGACTGAATGACCGCCTCGTAATTCAGGCAGGGCAGCTCTATCAAAGCCTCACCCAATGGCACTGTCAGCACCCACAACTGTAGTCGCCAAGCTAGCAGCGTCCTCGGGAACTCCGTGTTAGCATCCGAAGCTATCGGTCGACGCTCGCCGGCAGCGCGCCTGCTGGCGTTTGTGTGTTGCGGCACGAAAGATCTTCACTGCAACGACTATTAATCGGAGCAAGGGGATGGATAAGATTCTTATTGTCGAGAACACTACGTTCTTCGGCAGTATCATCGAGAAAAAGCTGCGCAATGAAATGGGTGCCGAGCTTGATTGGGTTCAGACCTTCGTAGAGGCACAGGTCGCTTTAAGCGAGGGAACCGAATATGCATCAGCGCTTCTCGATCTGAATTTGCCCGATAATAACGGCGTTGAGATAATCGAGTTAGGCTCGGAATCAAGCCCCGAACCGGTGTTGGGCTCGGGGGGGGGCTCGTGAAGTCTTATCTGACGCCACAACCCGCAACGGACACTTGAGGGTGTTGGTCTCAGCGTGACACCCACAGCAAAACATCGTGTTAGCAAGGTATTAGCGTGGATAGGCTTTGTCGCACTGATCATTTGGTTGGCGGGGTTATTTGTCAAACTCAGTGGCTACTGGCAAGTTTATGAGTTCATCTCCCTCTTTATCGATACGGTGAAAGAGTGCGTGGGCGATAACTGCACGGTCAACCTGCAGATGGATGGCAGCGGTCCGCCACCCACACTGTTTAACCTAGACCTTACTCCCTTAGAGAAGCTCCGTTATCCCGCGTTTTTGGTCTGGCTAGTCATCGTGTTCTTTCAATCACTGTTTGTCCGGCGGTTTCGGGTACTACCCTGGCGCCGGCTTCCTGAGCCCGCAGGCAGCGGCGCCGAAGCGGCGGCTGAACGGCCAGCCGTAGAAACGCCGGATAACCAATGACTCGCCGTGTAGCAGCCAGACGCCGATCCCTTTGAGGTTGCCGCCGACAATTAGACATAACGCTAGAGTGTATTTTGCAGTCAGATCTATTCAATAGCGCTGAGTCAGAGCAGGTCACCGTCATAGAGCCCGAAAACGACGGAAACGTGCTGCTCGCCAATAATTTTTTCGACGCTATTGATGCAGATCGTTACTACAAAGACCTTCTCGAGAACATTGCATGGGAAGAGCGCGAAATTGTCTTATTTGGAAAGAGGCACAAGCAGCCTCGGCTCGTCGCGTGGTACGGGGATCCGGGTATCACTTATCGCTACTCGGGGGATTCGCTCACCGCTCTACCTTGGACCGAGACGCTGCTTGCGATCCGAGACGCGGCCGCCGCATTTTCGAAATCGAATTTCAACAGTGTACTGCTGAACTTGTACCGCAATGGCGATGATGCGATGGGTTGGCACGCCGACAATGAACCCGAGCTGGGTTCAGAACCCGTCATCGCCTCTGTCAGCTTTGGAACCACCCGGCGCTTTGATCTAAAACACCGCTCAACCGGCGAGAAGCGACAAGTCGCCCTAGAGCATGGTTCAGTGTTGCTCATGGCTGGAAAAACCCAGCGGCACTGGGTACATCAAATAGCTCGCACCAAGAAGGTTTCAACGCCGAGAATTAATTTAACATTTCGACAGGTTACGGCAGCCTGATGATTGACCTGAGTAGCTTTTCGCCGCTATTAGTCACACTGAGTGCGAGAAGCATAGGACTGAAAAATGCGCACCCCCAGCACAGCTATACTGAAAGACGGTCACATTAAAAGACAGCCCCATTGAAAGGCGGCTATATTGAGAGTCGGCCAAATTAAGAGCCAATAACAATAAGAGGAATCGCACCATAATGAAGGGAATCGTTTCAGTTCTAAGTTTGGCAATCCTGACGTTGGCAGCTTATTTGGCGTTTTGGCCCGTTGCCATTGATCCGCAGCCTTGGTCCCCCCCGAATGACAGAGGCTTCACGGGCGCTTTTGAACCCAACAATCGGCTAGCGGCCATCGAACAATTGACGATCGGCAGTGCCCACGGCCCTGAAGATATCGTCATCGCAACAGAGAACGATCGAGAGATCGTCTATACCACGTCTCAAGACGGGGTCATCATTCGCGTTGATTCCGAAGCAAACTCCGCCACCGTATTTGCTGAAACTGGCGGGGTTCCGCTGGGTATGGAGCGGGACACGGCGGGCAACTTTATTGTCGCCGATGCTTTTCTCGGTCTTTTGTCAGTTAGTGCTGATGGCAAGACCGTAACGGTCCTCACCGATACGGTAAACGGCACGCCCATTGCCTACGCGGACGATCTCGATATCGCCGATGACGGCGTCATTTACTTCTCAGATGCATCAACCAAGTTTGGTGCTGAAGCGGCGGGCAGCACCCTTGCGGCCAGCCTGCTTGAGATTTCTGAGCATGGCAGGACCGGGCGAGTGCTGGCCTATGATCCATCAACGCAGGCAACCTCGGTCATTGCAGACAAATTTAGCTTTTCAAACGGCGTTGCCATGTGCCCTGACAAGGACTGCATATTGGTCAATGAAACGGGTGAGTACCGGGTTCACAAAGTTTATGTTCGAGGTCCACGGCAAGGGGAGTCCGAGATTCTTATCGACAACCTTCCGGGCTTTCCCGACAACATTAACCCAGGTGGCATAGTCGATGGCCAACAAACCTATTGGCTGGGCCTCGCTTCACCGAGACTGGCCCGACTCGATGACGCCGGGCAGAAACCCTTTCTACGAGCACTTTCCTATCGCTTGCCCGAGTCAATGCGTATTCAGCCCGCGAGCTATAGCATCGTGATTCAGATTGATGAGAACGGAAAAGTCCTGCAAACACTGCAGGATCCCGAGGGTGGCTACCCCGTAACAACGGGCGCAATCGAGGGTAATGGCTGGCTGTATGTCACCTCGCTACAAAGCCCTTACCTTGGACGGGTAAAGTATCCCTGAGCCTTTGACCAAGCTGAATCTGTGCGCCCCTGGTTTCCAAAAGGTGCATCGCGGATAACTGAGAGCCGAAGCTGTAGCGGTATCGTTGAAATGTATTGGTAAAGGCGCGGGCATTCGAGAAGAACGTTTAAGGCGTTACAGCATCGCTGCTACCGATTGCCTAAGCTCTTTGGGTGCGCTGGGGATTCCCTGTCAGCTCTGATGTCGCGGATGCTTCATTACCCTGATCAGACTGCTGGGCTTGGAGGCGCTGCGCAATCTGTTCGCTCGTGGTCGAGGCAATCGCGGCACGCTCTTCATTGCCTTCACTACGCTGTTCCGACGCGGCTACACCACTTGGGGATGCTGAAGCGTTAGCGTCAGTTTCCGCATTGCCACTTTCGGGAGCTTGCCCCGCAGTGCGGACAACTGGGCTAGTAGTTGAGCTAGCGGCTGGGCCCGAAGCTGAATTAGTGGCTAAGTTGGTGGCAGCGGTAGCACTGTTTCCGCGCTCTCCCAGAAGATCTTGGATTCGCTGTTGAAGCGCATTGCCCGCAGCCAAGGTTGCATTCGGTGCAGCCGGCGTGCTGCGAGCGTTGTCTTGCTCCGCAGCAAGGCGCTGACGAGCCGCATCGGACACGCTGACGGTGCTCACGCGCTGAGCGGGACTGGTCACGTCCGTTTCCGTTGAAACGGGGCCGGCAGTGCCTGAAGCGGCGCCGGTCGGCACTGCAATTCGCTGCGCCTGCTCGGCGGCTATCGACTGACGATTAGGTGCCAGATTGGCCACATTCGCTGAAACGCCGGTATTGCTACTGATGTCGGGCATATGCTGCTCTCCAACTAGTCTGATTCTCGGCTTTCCCATCGCTTGCCTGTGGGAAATTCGAGACTGCTTGCATACCTGTTAAGACACGCAAACTCGACGGTTCAGTACAGTGTATGCCTTTATTGTTTCGGGTACCAACCACTTGTTTGCAGTCCCAAAAACGTTGGCGATAGCATCCGTTTACTGGTATTGATAATCAACATGAACGTGGGCAACCATCGGACGAGCAGTGACTTTAATTGGCTTGCTAAGAGGCGGTGGTTGGCCAGCTGGCAAAGCGGCTAGGCAATTTAGGTGGGGGAGCTTCCATGGCCTCCACCGACAGAGGGTTGAAGGGCGGCAATGCGCTTGCCGCATCGCCGTACGCATCCTCGATGCAAGCATCAGCGCATGTAAGTGCTCACTATAGTTATAGTACCAATATTAAAAAAATGAGAGACCTGCCCTATGACTGCTACCAGTAGTTCCAACAGTACCCATCACGTTTCCGATAACGACTCGGGCAACTACAAGATCATCGAGGTACGCCAGGACGAATGGCAAACGACTCGGATTCATGAAGCGCCGCTACCCGCCAAACTCGAACCGGAGCAGGTGCTGCTGAAGATCGACCGCTTTGCAATCACCGCCAACAATATTTCTTACGCGTCATCGGGGGGCCCCCTCGGCTATTGGCGTTTTTTCCCGACTGAGGATGGTTGGGGACGCATTCCCGCGATGGGCTGGGCAGATGTCATCGCTTCAGAGCACCCCGATGTCAGCGTCGGTGAGCGAGTTTGGGGGTTCTTTCCCTTTGGCAGTCACTTATTGATTAAGGCGGGCAAGATCCGTCCCGGCCAATTCGCCGACGTTTCCGAACACAGAGAGGGATTGGCGCCCGTCTACGCTGACTTCGATCGTGCGGCAGCCAACCCCATTTACGAACCGGCAAGAGAAGATCAAGACAGCCTTTTACGCGGCCTGTTTATGACCTCTTGGCTAGTAGAGGACTTCCTAACGGTTAATGACAACTTTGCCGCCAAGAGCTGCCTGATTACCAGTGCATCCAGCAAAACCAGCATCGCCCTCGCCCATTGCGTCAAACAACGTGGCCAGCTGACAAGTGTCGCGGTGACCTCAGATCGAAACAAAGCGTTCTGCGAAAGCCTTGGCTGCTACGACCAGGTCATTACCTACGATGACATAGGCAGCCTTGATGCTAGCGAGCGTGCCGTCATGGTGGATATGGCAGGAAATGCTGGCGTAATCAGCACCGTCCATCATCATTTTGGTGACAACATGGTGCACTCTTGCCGTATCGGCGCCACCCATCACGATGCAATGGGTCCGACTTCCGACCTACCCGGCGCAACACCCGAGTTCTTTTTTGCTCCCCATCATGTACAAACGCGCAGCGCCGAACTGGGTGCTCAAGTGTTAATGGCAGGTCTCGCCAAGGGGTTTGTTGGCTTCCGCATTTTTTGTGACAGCTGGCTAAAGATCACCACTAGCCGCGGGCCTGCGGACGCTGAAGCCGCGTATCAGCGGGTTCTCTCTGGGAAAGCGGATCCAGCTACCGGCGAGATCGTATCTCTGTGGGGTGATTAACGAGATGATTAAGCGGCGACCAGCCGTGCGCACGCCCCGGGTTCTATTTGGCCTCCTGTTTGGGTTTTTGTTCGGGCTTGCAGTTGCGCTGCCTGGCGTCGCTTCACAGCCAAATGTGCTGATCGTTTACGTCGATGACCTCGGTTACGGCGATACCAGTATCTACGGTCACCCGGTCATTGAAACCCCCGTTATTGACCAACTCGCTCGTGATGGCGTGCGCTTCACCCAGTTTTACGCACCATCGGCCCTCTGCTCTCCCTCCCGCGCCGGTCTATTGACCGGCAGGACCCCCTACCGCACGGGTATCGAGTCTTGGATTCCCGATAATTCACCGGTGGCCCTAAATCCCGATGAATTCACCATAGCCGAACTGCTAAAAAAGCAGGGTTTCCGCACCGCGGTGATTGGCAAGTGGCATTTGAATGGCGGGTTGGGCATGACAACCATGCCGCAACCCAAAGACTTTGGGTTTGATTACCAATACGGCTTGGCCGCGTGGGTGAAAAACGCGGCTGTAGAAGCAGCAGGGACAGGCAAGTTATATCCCGACAATATGTATCGAAACAATCAGCCTGTAGGTTCGACAGAGCAATATTCGGCGGCCCTAGTAAGCGATGAGGCGATTGAGTGGCTCGGGAACAACACCGCAGGCGCACCATTTTTCTTGCTACTGACCTACAGCGAAGTACATACCCCCATCGCCTCGCCCCCCGCATTCACTGCACGCTACGATCAATACCTGACCGATGAGTCGCGATCACTCCCTGATCGTTACTACATGCAGTGGCGTGATCGACCCAATCGCGGCAAAGGCGAGTATTACGCCAACGTGTCGTTCATGGACTTTCAGTTGGGCCGGGTAATCGATCACCTTGAGGCGACCGGTGAGCTCGACAACACGCTGGTGATTTTTAGCAGCGACAATGGCCCGGTTACCGCTCACGCTGAAGAGCCTTGGGAAATTGGCATGGCTGGAGAAACCGATGGGCTGCGCGGTAAAAAGCGCTACCTCCACGAGGGTGGCATCCGAGTTCCTGGCATCATGCGTTGGCCAGCAGCAATCCCAGCGGGTATTACCGTTGATGAGCCCGCAACCGCCCTCGATGTGCTGCCCACGATCAGTGATTTGCTGGACGTACCCGTGCCCAAGAAGCTGGCAATAGACGGCCAGTCGATCGCACCGCTACTTGATGGTGACCCGACAACGGTGCTGACACGCAAGCAAGTTTTTTATTGGTCATTACCTACACCCGATGGGCTCGAGTACGCGGTACGCGACGGAGACTGGAAACTCCTACTGGATGGCGACGGCAGCCCTGCTCAGCTCTATAACTTAAAAACCGACCGGTACGAACTTTACAATCAGCTAACCGTCGAAGCGGATATTGCCGCGCGCCTCACCGCATCGTTTCGTGACCTACGTGCCAAAGTAGAAACCTCGCCCTGACCCATTACTCCCGACTTTCTGCGTCAGATTCCTTATCGGTTTCAAGGTCAAAAAGACCCGAAGCCAGCAGTTGGCGAGTCACCGGCAACATTTCATTATTATCTTCGTCATAGTTCGCGCTGGTTCCGAACCACGCAATAACAAGCTGGCGACTTGGATCGACGTACAAACCCTGCCCTGAATAACCCGACTTAAAGCGACCCCCGTCGCGCCAGATGTAGTCCCACTGCCATCCTGTGCCAATGGTGTCGCCCGTACCAAAAGTTTCGAAAATCTCCATATCGGGCGTAACAGCGACAGGCAAATTACTTGCTTGCATACGCTGAATCGTCGCCGCTGTGAGTGGGGTGGAGTCACTGGCATCGATATACAACTGGCCAAATCGCGCGATGTCGCGCAACCGAGCCGAGATACCCCCCGACGCATAGCTGAAGCCCCGGTCATTCACCGCCATCAGCGCATCAGCTTCTGCCCCGATAGTGCGCCAAATCAGATTTTGAAGCGCCACTGGGAATGACTGACCCGTCACCGCCTCCACAACGAGCGCAAGAACATTGGTATTCACCGAGACGTACTCAAAGGCCTCGCCCGGCGCGCGGTGGCGCGTCATTGATTTAAGGTGACTTAAGAATTCAATGTTGCGCCCAGTTGGCGCAGTGATGCCCAGCGATTCTTCATTTTGATAAACGCAGGTGTCGGTATTTTGATAGCCGTCACTATCAAGACAATCGATACCGGAGGCGTTATCGACGAGATTCCGCAGTGATATGCCTTCCCACGCGCTGCCTTTCAGTGCGGGCACGAAGTCATCGACGGGGCGCGTCATATCCACCTGACCCCGATCGGCCAAGATGGCGAGTGCCGTAGACGCAACCACTTTGCTCACCGACCATGCAAAGTGCCGCTGCCACGGTGCCATACGCGGGTAGGCTTCAAAGACCAGGGCACCCTTATGCAGAATGACGACGCCATCGAGCAGATCATCCCCCGCAACATAATCGGCAAAACTCCCTGCGCCCTGACTCGATTGGACCGGCACGTTAGCGAGTTCAGCGCGAAAGTGCTGTCTCAGAGGCGAGACGGCAGCCACGTGATTAATGGTAGCGACATCAAGGTACGCGCCTACGTTCAAGTGAAACTGGCGCGAAACCGCACCGCCGCTGTCGAAATTTTGCGGCGTCACCTTTACATGCGCTGACCGCAAGTCATCGATAACATCAGCGCGTGCAGCAGCAATCGGCAACAGAGACATAAGAAGAAGCACCGAAAAACCAGCGAACACTGCCAACAGCCTACCTGACGGCAACCTGAGTAACGCAATCCACTGCCGCGTCATCGACATCCTGCAGATAAAAGTATGGCTGAACTCACGTGTCTATTAATGCCTCTGTCTCTTAATGCTTCTGATCGTGGCTCTGATCGACGCCTCAAAAATCTCCGAGTTTGGCCACTGGCTCTGCTCAATGAATCTGGTCACTGGCCCTGATCAAAACCGGGTAACTTTCGCTTCGGATGCATACCATCCACCATGCCCATAAAAGGTGGGTGGATGGAATATCCCAGCATGCGGCGAATATCCTCAGACACCGAAGCCGCAGTCTCCCTTGATACCGATAGAAAATAGTTTTCCTGGGTTCGCGCCCACGGCTCGCAATACTGGCAAGTCAACGCCAAGCGATCACCACCGCTGGCGTTGGCGCCGCCACCGTGCCAGAGATTGCCCATGAACAGAATGCAGGAACCCGCAGTCATCACCGCCTGAATACGTTCATCACTATCGCAGGGAGTGCGCTGATCGTCCCACAGGTGGCTACCCGGAATCGCAACCGTCGCACCGTTCTCCGCCGTAAAATCATCGATGGCAAAGACCGTCGCAATGCTGATTGCAGGTCGCGGACGGGGCCAGGCATAAAAACCATCGTCAACGTGTTCAGGCTGTGCAGGAGAATCGCTCTGAATGTTGATGACCTGCGCCTGCGAAAGCAGATAATTTGGCATCAACAAGCGATCCAGATGCGCCAAAATCAAGGGGTGCTCGATAAACGCATCGGCGGCTCTCACTTTTTCGGGCAAGCCGTAGATGCGCTGGGTGCGCTGACCCTCGAAGGAATTTCGGCCGGCCTTCACTAGAAACGGTGCCGATTGCTCTCGTAATCGGTCAAGCTGCTCTTGGGCGACGATGTCCTTCAAAATGACGAATCCATCTTGCAGGAGTTGCTTCCGCTGCGCGTCAACCAGTTTGCTATCGACTGCCCGCGCCGCATCACTCTGTGTCTGACTAAACGTACCGGCGACATCACTCTGGACGTATTGTTGGAAGTCTGGAATGTCCAGAAACTCACGACCACCTTTCCCGTCAGTGCTGCTTGTCATTGCGTTCGCCCCAAATAAAACCGATAAAACATACCATTAAGTTTTACCTGTGTACTGACACACGCCAACCCACGAGTTGATGCACCAGCAAAGTCCTCACGTTACCAATCAGAATGCCAAACCACCATGCATCTTGAGATCTTGGCGTCCGGCAAGACAATCTGCGGATGAGTGGCGCACAAGTCTTTAGGGAGGTAACTTGAGCGCTGGTTCCAATCATCACTTATGTTTCAACGACCCTCAGCTAATAAGGGCCACATGCCATGATCAATCTCGTCCTGAAGCAAAGAAATTTTAATAGTCCACTAGCAAATCAGCCTACACCGCAATCTCTTGGCTACCTACTGGCGTCGGCTGCAGTGCTTTTTTTTAGTCCGCTAACATCGCTTGCTGATGCCAATCAAAGTGACTGCACCTCAACGTCAGATCGACAATATCTGTGCGGCATCCCAAGTGCCGAGGATCTCGTGCGGTTGTCAGATACATCGCTGCTGCTCGCGAGCGTGTTTGCGCCGGGCCCCGGCATGCTCAACGTTATAGATACGAAGACCACGTCATGGCACTCGGTTTATCCCACCGATTTGACCACCGGCGCGGCAAGTAACGCGTACGACACATCCCGTTTCCCTGACTGCCCGGGGGCACCAGAGCCCGCGGCGATGATAAGCCATGGGCTATTCATCACCGAGGAAACGGATAAGCACTCAACGCTGTATGCCGTCAGTCACGGCGCCCGTGAAACGATCGAAGTCTTTGATGTTCACCGTCCCGACCAGTCGGCACTGCCAGTGGTCACATGGATTGGCTGTGTTCCAACCCCCGAGGGCCAAGAAGCCAACAGTGTTGCGGTGCTTGAGGATGGAAGCCTGCTGGCGACCATTCCCGTCGAACACGGTTTTACCTTCGCTCAATCCATGGAAGGAATCGCAACGGGTGCTGTTCATCACTGGGACTCGACGACGAATGACTGGCAACGACTTGATGCCACCGCTCAGCCCTATCCGAATGGCGTAGAAATTGGCACCGGAGAACAATCGTTCTACATCGCTTCATCGGGGCTACGCAAGATTATTGAATACAGCCTCGACCCGTCGAACCGTGTTCTTCGTGAGTCTTCTGAAATGACAATCATTCCGGATAATCTCCACTCGGATCGGAAGGGCAATCTGTTTACCGGCGGGCTCTTGTTTGATTACCCGGAATGCGTGGTGTTTGACGCTCAGGGGAACTTCTCGCTAGAGCTTTTTGGCGCCTGCGCACGTCCCTACGAAGTACTATCGTATGATCCGATCAGGCTACAGCCGACCAAGCTGGCGTCGGGAGCGGCTGACGCTTCGTTCACCAATGTGACAATGGGCGTTGAAGTGAATGGTGCAGTTTGGGTCGGTACCTTTGCGGGTGATCGCGTGGAGTATGTCTCCACCGCCACAGCGAACGGTGAGGATTGATTCAAAAGCCCATTTGATGTGATCGGGTATTCAAATCCGGCCACGTAAATAGCTGCGCCGCGAATAACAATGAGGATATTAACCATGAGTGAAGAGACTAGCGAAGCCGCCGTGGAGTTATTTGCAGTTCCCACAACGAATCAGACGCTGCCACTAGTGTTTGGCGCCCCCCGCCGTTATGTCCAGGCGGCTGGTGTCATTGAGCAGACAGGCATCTATGTCAGCAAGATGGGATTCGCTGCTTGTGGCGTGGTCATGACAGCCCGCAGCGAGCAAGCAGAAGGTGGACGTGTTGTGGAAAGTCTCCAAGGCGCGGGCATTACCGCTGAAGTCAGCTTGTTTGGCGGCGAATGTTCCTTTGAAGAAATCGAGCGACATGCTTCATTTCTGCGCGAATCAGGAGCTGCACTTGATTGTTTGATCGCCATTGGCGGGGGCAAGGTCGTCGATGCGGGAAAATCCATCGCGCACCGGCTTGACGTGCCGGTCGTCATCATTCCCTCTCTCGCGTCAAACGATGCCCCTTGTTCTGCGGCCTCCGTCATATACACACCAGAAGGCGTTAGTGAATCCTTTGAAGTGTTTGCTGAAAACCCCGCGCTGGTCCTAGTAGATACTGCGGTCGTTGCTGCTGCACCTGCGCGATTTCTAGTGGCCGGCATGGCCGATGCTATGGCCACCTGGTATGAGGCGCGCGCCTGCGCTCAAAACCCGAACGCAGTGACAGCATTCGGTGCGAGTCCAACACTCGCGGGCACCGCTATCGCCGAGCTCTGCGCCAAAGTCGTCTACGCAGACGGACAAGGTGCGCTTGAGGAACTCACTGCTGGCACGGCGGGCAAACAGCTTGAAAACATTGTTGAGGCCAACACGCTACTGAGTGGCGTGGGTTTCGAGAGTGGCGGATTAGCAGCAAGCCACGGGGTGGCTCAAGCGTATACCGTTATCCCGTCAGTACACGAAAACTTCTTACATGGCGAAATGGTAGCCATGGGTATACAGACACAGTTAGCACTGGAGAACTGGGACTCTGAGGCAGATCGGTGCGCCGAATTCTTCAACGACATCGGCCTACCGGTTACGCTCGCACAGTTAGGACTTTCACGGGACGATACCGAGTCCCTCGGTAGTATTGTGGAGGCCGCCCTGGCGTTTCCGTTTATGCCCAACATGCCCTTTGAAGTAACCGGCGAGTCGATGATGGCTGCAATACTCGCTGCGGATGCCCGTGGCAGGGCGCTAGTTGCCCGACAGGGTGACGCGGGCTTTAAAAGGCTGCACGACTGACCTCTTCGTCAGCCGATACTCACGCCCTAACTTCAGAGAACCGTCCGAACGATGAAAAAGTATCTAATTGGTGTGCCGGTCTTGATACCCGCGCGCTTTTGGTCGTGCACGGGGGACAAATTGTTGCCGAGGTTTATGGGTCTATGGACCCAACACCTCAGCCGACTTAAGGTTACTTGGCTGGTCTATGGCAAAAAGTCTGACTGCGGTCATGCTCGGTAATCTCGAAATGCGGGGCTTGATCGACCTGCCTGCGGATGCGTTCTTTGCCAATGGCAATCGACAACAAACAGTTATTGTATTGCCGTCACAAGACACCGTCATCATACGCTTGGGCTGGACCTCGGGGCGCTATCCGGTCAACGACAATTTCAGAAAAATCTTAAATACGCTGGGCGAATAACACAGCAGTGCGCTTTAGACAGACATAAAAAAAGGGCAAGACCCTAAAGTCCTGCCCTTCTATCGCGTCGGGTCAATCAGACGGCGACGATGTTCTCTGCCTGGGGTCCTTTCTGACCCTGGGTGATCTTGAACTCAACTGCTTGGCCTTCGGCCAATGTTTTGAATCCAGATCCAGAAATTGCGCTGAAATGGGCAAATACGTCTGGCCCGTTTTCCTGCTCGATGAATCCAAAGCCTTTAGCTTCGTTGAACCACTTAACGGTTCCTTTAACTGTGTCTGACATAATAAAAATACGTTCCTAAATATAGTAATCCGCCCGCAATGGGCAATGAGTGCGAGAAATGTAGATCTTTATTTAGAAACTTCAGGACGTAGTATTACGGAGAAGACAACGCAGAGCAGAATTTAAATATAGAGCTGAACTTCCAGCGACCTCAACCCTACAGAGAGGCTCACAGCAAGTCCAGCGATAAAATTCCCGGCTTTATTTGGCCAAAGAGCAGATAGATTTACCGTTAAAGGGACTTTAAAAAGACCTCCCCGTTGAAGCTGTAACTACAGGAACGATGCACAACTGATGTACGACGGCCACACCAAGCAGCGCTTTTGCCTACACGCCCAGGTCCTCGACACTGCCGGCACACGCCGTGGGCTCGCCAATTTAAACCCCTTATTGGGTATGGCACTGGTGTGCCTCGCGCTGGCGCTCCCTTCAATTGCGCTCGGGCAAAGTTCACCCATCGCCGATAGCGATATCGAGATCACGCCAAACCTTCATTGGGCTTACGCGTCTTATTTTGGCACTGGGCGCTATCAAATCAACGATGAGCAAGGGGTTTTTGTAATCAACACCACCCCCATTTGGCGGGAGGGCGATATCGATTGGTCGTTCGCCGAGGGCGCATCGTCCCACTACCAGCTCAACACCCCGATCACGATCGGCTTGGCTCAGTTTAGTTTTGAAGACATCGATATTCCAGAGTTCCTTGATCCCGACAACTTGTCCATTGCCAGCCTCGGTCTCAGTGGCAACCTTGATATTCCAGTGACTGAGCAGTTTTCGATTCGCCCACATTTCCAATTTGCCCACGGCCGCATTGTCAGCACGCCGGAATACGCGTGGACCTGGCGCGGTGATATTCGAGGCCGCTATCGCTTTGACTTGGAATCTGTTGATTTGGCGATGATCGGCGCCGCTGGCGCGGTGGGCTATGACGGCAGTGACGACAATCACGATGAGTTTGTCTTTACTGAGCTCGGTTTCGAGATGGCTACCCCGGTAGACTGGTTTTCCAATGACGGGCGCACTAACGCGGTTTACTCTCACATAAAATACACGCAACTGCCTTTGAGTATTGATGTGCAGAGGACACTAACCCCCGGGGAAGCAGCAACAAGGGGCGGCGACCTCGCCTTTGATCAGACCTCCAACCTCGTCGAGATCGGACTCGCGTTTGGTAAACGCAAGGAGTCACTTCGGTTCTGGTTTTTTGAGTTTGATCGGATTGGCCTTGCTCTCACCGCCAGCCCCAGCAGTGAACTGAAAGGTATCAAGCTCGTGGTCGAATCCCTTTACGAGCCCTGAAGTCCAGAAGTCCAGAAGTCCAGAAGTCCAGAAGTCCAGAAGTCCAGAAGTCCAAACTAATCTAAATGACTTCAGCGATATCGATACTGTAAGGCCTTTACAAATCAGCACTGCAAGGCAAATACTTCCGATAACGGGGGATATAAAAACAATGCACCTGCTTAACGTCGCAATACTCTTATTGGCCTCAGTGCTACTTTCGGCCTGTGGTTCCGATCAACCGGACGCCGTCCGCACCGTGGCCTCCGTGTCGGCGGCATCAGGACCTGGCGCCGAGCATTTCGCTACGGTCTGCGCAAATTGTCACGAGGTCGATGGGGGCGGTAAGGCCGCAGTCAAAGCACCGGCCCTGACTAATCTGCAGCCTTGGTATATCGAGCGCCAGCTCAAGCACTTCCGAAAAGGTATTCGCGGCGCTCACCCCCAAGACGTCGAAGGCGGAATGATGGCATTCAACGCCAAAAAGCTCAGCGACGAACTGATTAGCGAACTGGCTGTGCACATTGACCAGTTACCCGGCGCTACCCCGACTGCAACGCTTACTGGTGACGCGGATCTCGGCAAAGACCATTTTCAGAATGTCTGCGCAGCCTGCCACGGCAACAACGGCAGAGGCAATCAGGCCCTTGGTGCACCGTCGCTTGTTGGCATCGATGACTGGTACCTGCTGCACAGCTACGAGAAATTTCGCGCGGGGATTCGTGGCAAGCATCCTGACGACAGTTACGGAATACAGATGGTACGCATCGCGCCCACGCTCGAAGACGAAGATATGGCCGCCAATGTGATGACCTATCTCGCCACGCTGCCGGTCAGTGACTAATGCACCAAGCTTCAACGCGGACGTTGTACCAACTCAGATGTTGACCCAGCTTCTACTGCTACCCAGTGTGGCAAAAACGCACGGGGCCCAGCCGATGGCATTACGAGAGAGTCGGCTATCACGGCGTGTTACACACTATTTCAAACGGCTGTTACTTGGCTCAACGATAGTCGTCGGACTCAGTTCAGTCGCATTTGCGGAACCCGCTGCATTTACGCTTTCCGCCACCTGCCCTGCGTCGTTTGCCCTTGATGCCGCCGGAGGCTGTCGCCTGCAGTCACGCTATCGTGACTACGGCTCACCCCATGATAAGGGTGTTGGTGGGCTTAAAACTGGACTACCCGCACTGCGGGAGGGCTTTACGCCCCAGCAAATCGATCTCGGCCGGCTGCTTTTCTTTGACCCACTGTTGTCTGCCGATAACTCCATCGCCTGCTCTTCTTGTCACGATCCTGCCTTGGGATTTAGCGACGGTCGCGCCGTTGCTGCCGGGACAGGGGGCGCGAATACACAACGGTCTGCCCCCAGCTTATGGAACGTGGGGTTCTTAGGGAAATTGACCTGGGATGGGAGCAAGACATCATTGGAAGAGCAGATGCGTGGGCCCCTTTACTCACCATTTGAAATGGCGACATCTCCACGCCAACTTATTGAAGATCTGAACGCCAATGAGATTTATCCGGCGTTGTTTAGCGATGCGTTCGGGGGAGATGGCATCACGCTGGAACAGATTTACACAGCCCTCGCCGCATTCGAAAGCTCCTTGATATCGCTTAATAGTCGCTATGACCTGTACGCTCACGGTGTTCACAGCGCTCTCGATGATCAAGAGATTGCCGGACTCAATGTATTCCGCTCCTTCGTCGCGCGCTGCGCTGAATGCCACACGCCGCCGCTGTTTACGAACCAGCAAATTGCGGTGATCGGCGTTCCAGAATTGGAGGGCGAATTTGATGCTGGTGCCGCTGCAGCCGGCGGGCACCCGAGTCAACGGGGAGGGTTTCGCGTGCCTTCGTTACGCAACATCACTCGCACTGCGCCCTACATGCACGCCGGCAACTTCAGTGCTTTGCGCGAGGCGGTCGCTTTTTATAATGGCGGCCGGGGTCACGGGGTACCCGAAACCGAGGCATTAAAAATCCATTGGCATATTTGGGAACCTGAACTTGCAGATCATGAAATCGACAGTGTCGTGGCCTTTCTTGATGCGCTCACCGATGAGGGCTTCCGCCCACAAATTCCTCAGTCACTGCCTTCAGGTCTGAAGCCTGGCCGGGCGCCTTTGGCAATGGCCGCAACGCGCTCGCCACTACAATAAGGAAAGGAGATACCCATGCGACATATTTGCGCCGCACTGATCCTCACACTAATCACCTTCGAGTCGGCGCTTGCGGCCACACATACAGTCCGCGACGGCGATTCGATTCAGGACGCCGTGAAGCAAGCCAACACCGGCGATACGATCCTTGTCTATCCCGGCACTTATAAAGAAACCGTCTATGTAGACAAGGACAACATCACCCTCAAGGGTGTGATTGAAAATGGCGAGTGGCCAACCTTAGAAGGGGAGAAAGTGCTCAACGACGCTATTTTATACTCCGGCAATGGCTTCAGCGTCGAGTGGTTCAAGATCACGAATTACAAGGGCAACGCCATCATGGGGCAAGCGGGCAACAACTACTCCATTCGCAACAATCTCATTATCGACACGGGGGTCTACGGCATTTTTCCCGAGTTTGGCGACAATGGCGTCATAGAAAACAACATCTTGAGCGGCATCGAAGATGCAGCAATCTATGTTGGCATGTGTGATCACGTCGACGTGCGCAACAACGAAGTATTCGACAATGTGGCCGGCATCGAGATTGAGAACAGTCGCCACGTGTTGGTGGAAGGGAATGTTGCCCGTAACAATACCGGCGGCATTTTGGTGTTCATCACGCCGGGACTGCCGATAAAAACCTCGTACGATGCGATCGTGCGCCGCAACTTCATAACCAACAACAACACACCAAATTTCGCGATCCCAGGGTCGCTCGTCGCCTCAATTCCGACCGGCACTGGGGTTCTGGTAATGTCGGGCGATGACGTGATCATCGAAGACAACATCATCACCGGAAACGACACCGCGGGCATCATCGTCACCAGCCAGGAGTTTGCGACCAGCGTTGCCACCGACCCCGAGTCTGATCCTCATCCTGACAACGTTCAGATTCGCGACAACGTCATGTTCAATAACGGCGCCAGTCCAGACGGTGACATGAAAGCCCTCGCGCTACTCAACTTATCAACGACTGGCCCCGATATCCTCGCCTATCAGGGCGCCACCGAGGCCGAGCGCGGTTCCTGTATCTCGCGACGCGATGCTTACCGGGCGTGGGGCATCGACGACTGGAAGGACTGCGACAGCCCAACGGTCACCGCGGCTGACGCCGTCGCCAGTGCAGATCCGATCGACAACAGCCGCCATGTGCTCAGCAAGATGTTGTCGGAACCTGCGACCCCTAGGGTTATCACCCCCGACCTTCTTGGTGCTGAGGTGGTGTACCAAGGTATCTGTGCCGGGTGCCACGCCTACAATGTGCGCATGATTGGTCCACCGACGGTGGCCATTCAGGCCCAGTATGGCGATGACGTCGAAGGCGTCGCGGCATTCATGGCGAATCCAACTAAAAAACGTCCCGACTTCCCCACGATGCCGCCCCAGGATCATGTGCCTGAAGCGATGCGCCTGCTGGTTGCGGAGTACATGCTGAATCTCGACAAATAGTGAATAAAAGTACGCGAGCGACTGTGTTCTATGGCTCGCAATAGCCCCATCAACCCACAGGGAGGGTTCCCACGATGACCGATCTTCTCAGCCTCTCATCGGGCGTCATCGACGGCCAAATGGCCCTCGAAAAGGCCGGCCCTTTAAATCGCATTAACCATCAACTGTCGGAGCTGAACAACGACCTTGCAATGGTTGAGGCGTTCTCCCATTGCATCGTATTTAAAACCGACGATGGGCTAGTCGCCTTTGATACTTCTAATGAGCACGGCGGTCAGCGCTGCGTTGACGCGATTCGACACTGGAACAAGTCGCCGTTTCATTCGGTGGTGTTTACCCACGGGCACATCGATCACGTGGGCGGTTGCGGCGCGTTTGTTGCCGAGGCGTACAAACCCCAGATTGTCGCCCATCAGAATGTGCCCGCCCGTTTCGATCGCTACAGAATGACCAACGGCTATAACCACGTCATCAATGAACGACAGTTCGGCCAGTTTAAGGGGCGCGGATACGACCTCGCCGGGCGTGCCCAATTTTTACCTGAGACCACACCAACCCCCGATGTCACGTACAGCGATCACCTCACGCTCAACGTCGGTAATCTAACGATTGAGCTCCATCATGCCCGCGGCGAGACTGATGACCATACCTGGGCCTGGATTCCCCAGCAGCGCGCAATCTGCGCCGGGGACTTTTTCATCTGGGCATTTCCGAATGCGGGGAACCCACAAAAAGCGCAACGCTATCCTCGGGAGTGGGCTGCCGCTTTGCGAAAGATGGCAGCTATGGATGCCGAACTCTTTTTACCCGCTCATGGCTTACCTATTTGCGGTCGCGAGCGCATCAAACAGGTTTTGGATAGTGTCGCGAGTGCACTGGAATCTCTGGTCATGCAAACCCTCGACCTGATGAATGACGGTGCTCGCTTATCCGACATCATTCACAGCGTCAAAATCGATGCCTCAGTGCTGGAGAAGCCCTGGATGGCGCCTGTTTACGATGAGCCTGAGTTCGTTGTGCGCAATATTTGGCGGCTTTATGGCGGCTGGTACGACGGTAATCCGGCGAACCTCAAACCAGCTCGGGACACCGCGGTCGCACAAGAAGTTGCCGCACTGGCCGGTAACGCCCTGGCGCTTGCAGAACGCGCCCGCGCATTAGCCGACACCGATATTCGCGTTGCCTGCCATCTCGTCGAGTGGGCAGCGCTCGCCGCTCCCGATCTCGCAGCAGTGCATCAACTGCGGGCAGAGATTTTTCAGCTGCGCAGAAGCCAGGAAACCTCGTTGATGGCCAAGGGCATATTCGGATCAGCCGCCAATGAGTCGAAGGCCAAGCTTGAGAATCCTTAACACACAATCGACGTTGCCCTTAAGCGCTATGCGCCCTCAAAGTCTCGGTTTCGGCCTGCTTTGATTTGATCCATGAGCTGCTCACGGATGCGCGCCTTGGTTTCGCGATGCGCCGTGTTATTGAGAGCGCCGAAACTCGTTGCAACCGCAATTGCGCGATCTACCAAGCGATCTGGATCTACGATTTCATCAAGGTAACCCGCCGCGACCGCGACGCTTGGGTCATAGACTTTGGCGAGCGCGACTGCCTGAGTCAGGTGCTGGGGCGCAAGTCGCGCTTTGGCGAGCTCCACGGCAAACCACGGCAAGGTCATGCCAATCGCCACCTCATTGAGGCCGATTTTAAAGTCCCCGGTCATACCGATTCGGTAATCTGCAGAGAGGCACAGCACCGCGCCCATGGCGAGCGAATGCCCACTAACAGCGAAAATCACCGGCATCGGGAAATTTAGAAGGCGCTCAGACAGATCAGCACCCTGCTGCAGTAAGCGCAACATGTCGGCTCCGCCTCCGCCCATCACCTTGAGATCAAACCCGGCCGAGAACTTACCCGGACGACCCGCAATGATGACCACCTGTTCAGCTGCCTCCGCCTGATCGAGGGCAGCGTTGAGCGCGTCGAGCATGGCGAATGACAACGCATTGGCTTTGCCGTCGTCCATAGTGATCAGCAGATAGTTGTCGCCTGCTTGAGTGGTAATGATTGAAGATTCAGCAACGGTCATTTTCTGATTCCTTGTGTTTGGGTCGCAGTTTTTTTTAACTTACTCAGGCGGCTTCAGCCACGGTTTCGTCAGGCTCTTCAACACCGGGGATCAAGAATCGGTCACAAACCGCAGGCGACTCTGCCGCGTCAGCGAGCGGCTCACACTGGGTTGCCATTTGAGCCTGCAACGCTTCAATCACTGCAGCACGGGCCGCCCAATCAACGACATTGCTGGCATCCGTAGTAGACGCTTCGGGTGTTTCAGCTGCCTCGGTTTTACTAGTCTCGGTTGCATCAAGCTCGCTTGTATCGGGTTCAGTTGGATCCGGCTCGGTCGCCCAATCCAATAGCGCGCCCTCTACGCGCTCAATTCGCTTCGCATAATTCTCGAGACCATTTTTTTGTGATGCAAAATCAGCAATGAGCGTTGATGCCGCGCGCTGAATCTCAGCGGTGTTGCCGGGGGTCATGGTCGTCAGCCGAGAAACATAACCGCCACCCCAGCGCGCCCGATCCAATGGCAGGCGTGTTGCCTCCCAAGCCTGTTTGTACCAGCCAATCGCTGCTTCGGGGTTCTCAGCCTGCCGCTCGATGTAAGCCATCCCCGACATGAAGTAATAGGGCGCGCGTGAGCGCTCGATGCCCACCATCAGGGTCACGCGAGCGTCCTCGACCAAATCAAGGGTGTAGTAGATTCCCCACAATTGATTGATTCCAGCGTGCACTTCATAGGTCGTTAATGCAGCGACGAGTTCATCGGCGTAGCCTTTTATCCAAGCAATATCC
Source organism: Luminiphilus sp. (assembly GCA_965657905.1). Lineage (GTDB taxonomy): Bacteria > Pseudomonadota > Gammaproteobacteria > Pseudomonadales > Halieaceae > Luminiphilus. Next base: position 127,252 of record CBFHPT010000006.1, read on the forward strand.
GACTCTGGCAACGTCGCTTCCTCATCCAACAGTGCTACTGCCGTGTCGGTGTAGCCCGAGAGCACGTTAGCGCGCTTCAACGTGCCCAACTCGAGGTCTTCAACCGCGGGTTTGAAAAGGGCTAGTAGTGCAGCCTGCAGCACAGGAGCAGTCTCATCGTTAGCGTTATCGACTAAATAACTGCCGTAGACCGCGAGTGACGGAAGATTAGTTTTCGCCAAAGCTGGATCTGCAAGGATCCCCTGCACCGCATCTACATACACGGCCGCTTCCTCGACATTCTCCTCTTCGGCCTCGCTCAACCAGACACCAAAGGTATCAATAACCAACGCACTGCACGCAGACGGTTCAGTATCAGGACAGGCATCCCACACCGCTGTCATGGTCGCTAATGGGTCGTCTTCACCCAGCGCTTGGCCGCGATCTTGACCCCAACTGTAAGCTGCAAGCATCTCCCAATCATCGGAGCTCAGCGCATTGCCAGTCGTCGCGGCCGCAACCAACTCAGCAACCGGGCGGACCTCATTGAGGGTTAACTCGAGTACTGACGCGTACTCCTCGAGATTGATCCCCCCGCGAATCCGGGTCAGCTCTTCGCCCTCCGGACTGAACACAATGACAGTCGGCAAGCTGTACATCTTAAACCGGTCTGAATAACGAATGGTTTCTGAATCACCGTTGCTGAGGTCGACGGCAATAAACTGATGGGAGAGCTTTATGAATTCATCACGAACGAAAATTGTCGCCTCAAGCTCTTTGCAATAGGGACACCAATCGGCACCCCAGTACAAGAACAGCGGCTTACCCTGCTGCTTCGCCAGCGCAAAAGCGTCATCAATGTCACCCGCATACCAGCGAATTGCCGTGCCATCATCGACCTTAGGTGCTTCGGCCCCGTTATCGTCAACGCCACCCTCAGATATGGCGGCGACCTGCGTCGAATCCTCAGATTTGGCGCAGCCTCCGAGAAGCACGAGGATTGAAACGGTTGCGACTAATAATCTTAAGGCCATGGAGTCTCCTGTCAGTGAGTTCTGAAGCGACGCAGGGATGCCTATCGATACAGAGTGACTGTATGCATGCAGTGCGACGTTAAGGACTTTCAGGATACCGGATAACGCTAACAAGGAAACCGGCAACAGTAAGGCGTAGACGCGACTTCGAAGCTGGCGCACTATCTATCTCGAACGGCAAGCTCAACCAATAGAGGAAATGACCTGTGAATCAACAGCGACCCAGAATAAAGAGAAACCGCCTAACCCTTGCTCCGACCCTCGTCTTACTGCTGGCGAGTTTTCTAAGCGCCTGTAGCCAACCGCCCACAGAAGACACTGCGGCAAATCTAGATGTCCCAGCAATATCCGAGACCGCCAGAGCGACCACCACCGTGACAAACATCGCCGTCGATAATGCGATGGCTGGCTGGATCGACACAGGCGTGCCTGTCGCTCAGGGAGATTCGTTCGCGCTGTTTGGTCGCGGCGAGTGGGAAGTCCAAGGACTTAAGCTGACGCCGAAATTAGTGATGTGGCACCGAGTTGGTGAAAACGGTAAGGCCCGTAACTTCAAAGGTGCGCAGGAGGTAGTCACCGCCGACACCGATGGCAACATCTACGTCGCTCTGCGGCCGATTACCGTCGTCTGGCAGGACAAAAGCGGTAGCTTCCCTGAGGGATTTTCAGATGCGCCCCCAATGCCCACCAACATCAGTGTTGATATCGCTCTGCTGGACAACGTCGAGGCTGGACTGACCGCACTTGATGCAGCAGGTGTCGCAGGAGCGGCCGAGGCGCTTGAGCAGATTGCGTCGCCAACAATGCTACCCGAGGGTTTCGCCTATTTAGATTTCCTAACTCGCTCGACGCTGTGGTCGGACCGCACAGTTGACGGTCGTCCGGGCATCAAAGTCGCGACAACCGACGACGTTGGCATCGTCAAAATGCCGGTTGATATAGCGTTGAACGATAGCACAACCATCGACTTCGACTGGCGTTATGACAATATTCCAGCGCTCGGTCCCGAGGACCAAACGCCGCATCACGATTACATCAGCATCGCCTTAGAGTTCGATAACGGCCAGGATCTCACCTGGTATTGGAGCAAGGTATTACCCGAAGGTACCCATTTCACCTGCCCACTGCCCTGGTGGGATGAACGCGAGACCCACTACGTGCTGCAATCCGGAGAGGCTGGGCTCGGCGAATGGCACAGCCATACGCGCAACGTGCTCTCGGACTACCGCGAGTCCATCACGAAGTCCGAGCCGGCGCGGATTGTGGGAGTCTGGTTCATCGGCAATAGTATATTTGCTAGGCAAGCCGCGGCAGCAAGCTTCACCAATGTGGTGATCTCAACAGGTGATGAATCGGTGGTCGTTTTTAACGAGTAAGCTCGCGTATAGAGATAAAAAGGGCGTCTCGCGGTAATTTGAACATAGACGCCCGTTTAAAGGTTGTGATGATTTTTATGTGATCCCAGTCGCAAATTTGGAACTCGCGGCTTTCAGAATGATTCCGAGAAGACCAAGCTATCCGCTGGAATGTTCGTATGTGAGAGGAGCAATGAAGGCCATATTTGGTGAACAGGAAAGTCAATTGGAAGTTCAAGAGCGTCGCAGCTTCACTCCAGGCTACCGCGGACCCGAGCGCCGTCAGATGGACCGACGTCAGAACGCAGAACGCCGGAAGTTAGTGCGTTTTGACGTCACGCGGCAAGACCGACGCCGGGGCACAGGCAGGCGCTCTGAAGACGGCAACGTTAGCTACTATTAAAAGCAAAACCGCTTTTTCCTCGCAGATAACCCCGCAACGCCTCCCGTAACCAACACCCAAGAGACACTGGATCTTCTTGAGCGTGGCTAGGTAGACATCATTACCCGCCAGCGCGCATTTTCACGAAAGCCGCCATTTCCTTTTGCTTAATGGCGTTGATTTCCTGTGCCGCTGGGTGCGCGTTTAAGGTGGTGAGCAACGTGCCCGCCTCAGGAACAGCCGCCAACAGATCCCAATCATAAACCTGCTTACAAACAGCCGTCGCAAGGTCAAACGAGAACATAAACATGTAATCGGCTGCGCTGGGTGCACTCCCCATGAGGTAGGGATCAAACTTACCCAATGCATTGAGTGCAGTAACGCCGCGCTCAATTACCGGCTTCACCTCCTCAATCGTATGCAGGGCATTTTCGGCGCCAAAAAAGACACCCGGGAACAAGCGTCTCGCGGGTAACTCGATATACAGCTTCAGCATGTGCATGACTTGGCGAAACTGCGCGCGCTCAAAGGGATTGGCGGGAAAAATAGGCTGCTCGGGATAAGCCTCATCTAAGTACTCCAAGATCACGATGGTTTCAGACAAGGTACCGTGAGATGTCTCGAGGCAAGGCACCTTACCCACTGGACTCAACGCCAGCCACTCATCGGTCTGAACGGGAAATTGCTGAATAAGCTCGTATTCGAGACCCTTGGCTTCGAGTGCCATGCGCACCATGTTGAAATAATTACTCACCGCAAAACCATGAAGTTTAAGCATTTCTTTATCCTCGGTTTGATCGAATAGCCGCCCCATGGCTTTCGGGACGCGACAGCGTTAGTGGGCATCGGTAATGAGTGGATCTATACGCGGCTTCGGAGGATTTGGGCTAATCGATGGCACATACCAGAACAGAGCCAATCGGCCCTGTTTCAGATCTTCATCGAATTCGAGGCGTGCTACTCATACTTCAGGCTGATGCGCCCCGATAGCGTCGACGCTTCGATGTTCCCTGACCCGTTGCCCACTTGAGTTTCAAGGTAGCGGCCCGGGCCGTACTCCTCACTGATTACCTCATCATCATTCAATCCATTGATGATTGCGCCAGACATCGTATCCACATCGACATCGGCATTGACCTCTCCGCGGAACCTAAAATCGAGTTCCCCTGAGACCGTCTCGGCTGACAGCTCGCCCCCTTCGTCCAGAGTCAGAACCCCTTCGAAATTGCTGCTCACGACTTCGACTTCGAGCTGCTCAACCAAGCCCGCAGTTAACGCCACTCGACCGCTTACGGCTTCAATTTCAATACGCGGCACTTGCGTGTTCAGCGTCAGTCGACCGTTGACCGACCCGACCTCTGTGGAGCCCCCCTCTATTTGTTCAAGGTCAACGCTGCCGTTCACGGTTTCAATCTCGACGTTGCCGGTGATTCCCTTTAACGAGACATTGCCGTTAACGCTTTCAACGTCAACATTGCCCGCCACGTCAGCGATATCCACAGGCCCCATCACCATCTCAACCGACAGCGGGCCACGCTGCAGTCCGCTGATGCTGACCGAACCGGTTACGGCCTCATAGGAGACAGCGCTATCTTCGGGAACGGTAATGGTGAGCTGAGTGTCACTTGGCCCCCAGCCGCCGCCCCAACCACCCCAGTTCTTTTCGTGTTGCTGACGAAGCTCAATTTGAACCGAGCGACTTCCGCGAGCATCAAAATCAAAATCATCAACATCGTCACCAAGAGTGCCTTCAACCTTCACTTCCTCGCGATCCCACACGTCAATGACAATCGTGGCGTTATCGACTGTGATATCAATTGATGAATTAGATGAGGTTTCGACGATTTCCGAGACCTCTCTATCGGCCCACGCAGAGGCTGCGACAGTCAATGACAGCGCTGCCAAAATTAACTTATTCATATGTACTCCTGTACTTTGATTGATTTGGTCAATACCCCGAGACGCTGCTTGTGCACCCGCGACAGCATGGCCAGCAACCTCTCATTCCCTGGGTTTTCTTGAATAGCTCCGTGAATCGCTTTTTCCGCGGTGGCCAACTCATCAAGCGCCACGTCAATGCCGCTCGGGAAAATGGTCCGCGAGTAAGGCGCCACCATCCGCTCATGGGCGGACTGCATCACTAGCGCGCTGCGGATGACCCCCTGAGAGTCTTCCATGGGGGTTTGCCCGGTGGCCTGCCAGAGCAACACCATCGGGATAATCACCAGCGAGGCTGCAATCCCTGCAGCAAAGCCCTTCCATGGGCGCTTACTGGTAATCTTGGACTCAATGCCCGTCCACAAGTCCCGTGACGGCTCAATGGCAGCAAACTGAATAGCGGTGTCCTTGTCGTTCATTGTGTCAGTGCCCATTGATAAACGCTTTTATCAGCCCTAAAGCCAGCCCAATCACCCCACGCGAGCAGGCAAATCGAGCGAATGAGAAACGCGGAGCTCATCCTGCAAACTCCCGAAACAGTGCCCGCGCACGAAACAGCTGCGCTTTGCTTGTCCCGGCGGCAATACCCAATTCCTCTCCGATTTCCTCGTGGGTCATACCCGCCGCATCGTGCAGCACGAGCACCACCCTGGCCCGCTCAGGCAATTTCGCAAGATAGTTTTCGGTATCAATCTGTTCTGCGACGGTCATCTCTCGGCCCCGTTCCTCGTGCTCCGCGTCAACCAGCGTAAACTTCCGCTCTTTGCGTAGCGCGCTCAAGGCGACATTACTCGCCACCCGGTGCACCCAGGTACCAAAGGCACTCTCGAAACGAAAATCCATTAAGCGGCGCCAAATCTGCACAAATGCCTCCTGCGCCAGATCCTCTGCCAGTCGTTGATCCAAAGTCAGCCGATACGTAATGCCATAAACGGCACTGACATAGCGTCGATAGAGCTGCTCAAACGCCTTGGTATCACCCTGCTGACTTTGCTCAATCAACGTTCTGTCGTCTTGAGCGACTGTCAAAACCGCATTCCTTTGCTGTCTTTAATAGTTAGACGCCGCAGAGTGGGTAAAAGGTTTAAAGGAATTTAAAAAAACTTAAATGATCCGATCTCAGTCATTTTGCGGCGGCTTCCGCTGCGCGCTCCTCACAGGTGGGCAAACTAGGCAGCTTACGCAGCACGTTGAGGTAAGGGTCGACCAAGACCTGATCTTCACTGACACCGGTTAGCACTGCGCGGTTGCCGTCAAACTCAACGCGTTCGATAACCCCGTTGACGCGTACCGGTATGGGCATTGGGAACAACAGGTCCTCAGGGGTTTGCCATTCCAGAATCATGTCGTCGCCCACCTGACGCTGCTGTAAGACGGGTACCGGTGCCGTACGCAGATACACCTCGAAAAACCAACTCAAGTCCTCACCCGCTTCTTCGCTAGCAATGGCGAGAAAATCATCGGTACTACGAAATCGCGCCTCAATGGGCGCCTCAAGAGTCTGTGGCTCAGCTGTGTTATAGATGAGCCTGCGCACGGCACGCCAAAACGCCTCATCACCCATCAAGTAGCGAAGACTATGCAGCACCCATTCGCCCTTGGAGTAGATGTCACCCCCGGGGCCGCCACCTTCCCCATTGAAGTACAGCTGGTCTTCCGACAGTTCCTCGCGAGGTGCTACGGGTGCGCATCCTTTGATGCCAAGATAACTCTTGTACATGTCGGCCATCATGACCGCGTCGCCGAGGAGATATTGCGAATATAAAGGCTGCATGTAAGCACCGAAGCCCTCGTGTAACCACAGGTCAGACACGGTCTTATGGGTCATCGCATTACCAAACCACTCGTGGGCCAACTCATGATGGAATAACCAATCGAAGCCATAACTGCCTCGGCGGTATTGATTGCCGTAGGCGTTATTTGTCTGGTGCTCCATACCCAAATGCGGCGTCTCGACCACACCCAGCTTTTCGTGTCCCCAGGGATACGGTCCGACGGTGGCTTCAAACCAGTGAATAGTCGGCAAGAACTCGCGCTCAAACAGTTCCTTCGCAGGCTCCAAGCGCTCGGCAATCGGCCAGAATTTCACTGCCACTTCAGTCCCATTGGTTGAGGTATAGCTTGTCTCAAGAAGTTCATAGGGACCAACATTGAGCGCAATCACATAGGGATTGGTTGATACCCGAGTCTGCCAATGAAACATCTCCGTCGTGTCACTCGCTGGCTCCTGGCTGACCAAGACCCCATTGGAAACTGCCGTTAGTCCTTTGGGAACCGTGATAAAGAGATCCACACCTAGGGGTTCCCCGCTGGGGTGATCTTTACAAGGCCACCAGATATCGCAGCCTTCGCCCTGAAATGCTGTGGCAATCCAAGGCTCGCCGCTGGGGGTCGACTCCCACACAAACCCGCCATCCCAAGGGGGTCGTTCCGCCTCGACCGGCACCCCGTGATAGGTCACGGTCACTTCGTGCACGGTGTCGGGCTGTAGCGCGCTATTCAACGTCACAAACAGCTGATCGTCAGTTTGATCATACGCCAACTCGATGCCGTCACCGTCCACGATGCCGTCGATCACGTAGTTGCCATCAAAATCGAGCTCGAGGACCGCGAGAGATTGCTTAATCCGAAACAACACCGACGCCGATCCCTCGATGGCTTTGTCCTCAATCAACAAGGTGGTACGGATGGTGTAGTGATTGACGTCATAGGCGGCGAGGCCCTCAGAGAGGGGCAAGCCTGAGTCCATCAGGCGCTTGCTGCGCAACTCGGCGCTGCCGGGGTTAAGTGGCGCCTGCGTGCTATTAGCACAGCCCATAAGCGCTGCCGGTATCAGTGCCAGTCCGATTAAACGTCTGATGCTTCTCATGTCACCTCCACAACCAAAGATCAATTGAGGTTTCGCCAGACCTGTTGCCCACAGATGGCAGACTGAGTATCGGTCCAACCCCTTTGGGTAACAGCATACATCAGCACTCATCGGTTCAGCGCCCAAAGGCGTACAATTGCGGCTTCCGCGGCTAACCACCGCAGCCTCAGGAATCCAATCGCTGTGCCCAATGTTCAGACAATCAGTAATCGTGAAGTGCTGTTTCTTGCCTTTGCGTCAGCGATTGTCACTGCCAACGCCTACTACATCCATCCCATCATTCGCTATGTCGCCGATAGCTTTGGGGTCAGTGGCGGACTCGTGGGGGTTATTCCAGCGCTGAATCAAGTGGCGTTGGCACTGGGTGTGCTACTTCTGCTTCCGCTTGGCGATCGAGTCAACAATGGCCGCCTGGTTGCCGTTTGCCTAGCGGCCTCGGTGCTTGCACTCATTACTATGGCGCTGGCGAAAAGTTTTGTTCTCTTCGCCACGGCTTCGACGATTTTGGGGTTTTTTACAATCACGCCCTACTTGTTACCTGCCTACGTATCGAAGCGGGTAGAGACGAGGCGACTGGGACACGTCACCGCAATGCTTGCGTCGGGCGTGATCGCAGGGGTACAGCTCTCGCGGGTCGCATCGGGCGCGATCGGCGAATATCTCGACTGGCGCGCGGTGTACCTCATCGCCGCGGGCCTCATGGCAATCGCGGCAATCATACTGCCCCGCACCATGCAAGATCAGCTAGAACGCGAACCCAAGCAGGGGCCGGGTTATCTGGCGCTACTTGGTTCGCTGATTGGGCTAGCCCGCGGCAACCATCGGGTAATCGTCTCGGGTGTAATACAAGGTTTGAACTTTGGTGTATTTATCGCCGCGTGGCTTGGAATCAGCCTGCATCTCACCAGCCCTGAAATGGGTTACGGTAGTGACTTGGTGGGCTATCTGACGCTCATCACCATGGTAAGCCTAGTATCCACAACCTACCTGGGAAGGCAGGCAGATAAGCGCGGACCAGAGCGATCACGGGTATTTGTAACCTTGGTCCAGCTGTTTGGTATTTCACTGTACGCTGTTACCGGCGGAGCCTGGTGGCATTTGCTCATTCCAATTTTAATTACAAGTCTTGTAGGACCGATGATCGACGTCACAGGACGCATGACCAGCCTCGCCAAGCCCTCTGAGATCCGCACACGACTTATGAGCCTTTACGTCGCCATCATGTTCATTGGTGGCGGCTTGGGCAGCTTCGCAGGTACGCTGGCCTATGACGCGGGTGGTTGGTTCGGATCCGTCACGCTAATGATTTCGTTCACGGCCATCGCATGCCTGATGTCGATTTGGCAGTATCGAACCTCCGAAGAACGAAGGGCTGACTGACACGCTACCAACAAGATCAACGGGTATGCGCCCCCATGGTCACTTTAGCCATACATTGCAACGACTTCTGCAATTTCAGCATCGGTAAGCCGATCACGACCCGAATGGTAAACACGCGCCATGTAGCGATACATCTCGGCATTGATGCGGTTTGCCTTGCTATTATCTCGAGATGCCACAAGCTTGCCCGGCACACCGGCGATGACTGAGTTCTCCGGAAACTCACTGCCCTCAGTCACGATAGTGTTTCCTGCCACAATCGAGTTTGCACCGATTTTCGCGCCATCCATGATGGTGACATTGATACCGATCAAACAGCGGTCGCCAATATCACAGCCATGGAGCGTGGCATGGTGCGTGATCGAGCAATCTTCTCCGACGATTGTTGGCGTCATCGCGCCCACGTGAATCATCACGAAATCCTGAATATTGGAGCCCGCACCGATCCGTATTTCATGAAACTCTGCCCGTGTTACCACATTTGGCCATATGGAGGCGTTGGGACCCACGTAGACCTTGCCGTACAACCACGCGCTCTCGTGAACAAAAAGCGGCTTATCTAGCGTTACGTGTTCGCCAATGAATCCCATATTTTTATTCTCCTTTGTAAGTAAAACGACGATTAGGCAGCCACCATTTTCCGCCGAGCGCCCATTAGTTTAGAGTAGCGCCTCCCAACTAACTCAGGGGCACCCCTATTTAGGGGTTACCACGAAGAACAGCCGTCGACATCGTACTCAATAAAGCAAATCCGCAGCAGTGCGATTCGCGTGGATGTTTGGCATCCAGCGCCCATCCCATCGGCAGGCGTTCGCGTCAAAGCATATGGGGTTATGTCACCACAGCTGTTCATCCAACCTTCATTCATTGTCCCATAGACCGTAAATAATCCGTTATGCGCACTCGACAAACTGAGGAACTATCTACCGAGGCCAGCCGCAAACTGCTGCCAAAGCTCTGGCACCGGTTATCGCCGGTACTCAGGGAAAATCGTGGTCGGGTAACGACATCGCTGCTGTGTTTGCTTGCCGCCAAAGGCGGACTGCTGTTGATCCCTTTTTTACTCAAAGCTTTGGTTGATGGGCTCGATGGCGAGCTTGCTGAGGTGGCGACCTTCACCATTCTTCTGATGGTGCTTGGCTATGGCGGCGCTCGTCTGGCGAATACGCTGTTTGGCGAACTGCGAGACACCCTTTTCGGGCGGGTGACTGAGCGGGCCATGCATACGATTGGACTTCAGGTCTTTCGACACGTGCACAGTCTCGATCTCGACTATCACCTAAACCGCCGTACCGGAGGCCTCGCTCGAGACATCGAGCGCGGCACGTCAGGCATTAGCTTCTTGATGCGATTTTTCATTTTTAATATCGCCCCTACCCTGTTCGAAATCGGCATGGTGACCCTGATCTTGCTGTCGCAATACGGGGCTAACTATGCAGTGGTGGTGATTTGCTCGGTCATCGCCTATGCAGGGTTTTCGTTTAGAGCTACCGGTTGGCGTACCCGCTTCGTTCGAGAGGTCAATGAGGCCGATTCGACCAGCAATACCCGTGCTGTGGACAGCCTGTTGAATTACGAGACGGTCAAATACTTCACCAACGAGTCCTTCGAGGCACGCCGGTACGATGAATCCCTGGAGGTCTGGGAGCAGGCGCGGCGCAAAAACCGACTGTCGCTATTCGCGCTCAATGGTGGTCAGGCGCTCATCATCGCGGCAGCCCAGACCCTGATGTTGGGCATGGCCGCCTGGCATGTGCAGGACGGCCAAATGACCATCGGCGACTTTGTTCTAGTCAATCAGTTCATGCTGCAGCTGTTCATGCCTCTAGGCTTTCTGGGATTTGTGTATCGCGAGATCAAAGCATCGCTGGCGAACATCGAAAAACTCTTTACGTTGTTAGACCGGGCACCCAACGTCAGCGATAGCGACGATGCGGGCTCACTCAAAGTCAGTGCCGGTCGCATTCAATTCAGTGACATCACCTTTGGCTACAACAACGACCGCGATGTGCTGAGTGGCGCAAGCTTTGAGGTTTCAGGCGGCGAAACCGTCGCCGTCGTCGGTGCCAGCGGTGCGGGCAAGTCGACCATCGTCAAACTGCTGTTTCGGTTCTATGATCCTGATCACGGCGCGATTGAAATCGACGGTCAGGACATTCGGCAAGTTACGCAACAATCCCTTCGCCAGAACATTGCCATCGTTCCCCAAGACTGCGTGCTGTTTAACGATAGCCTGCGGGAAAACATCCGTTATGGCCGGCCCGAGGCAGACAATGATGAGGTAGACGCCGCTGTGACAGCTGCCCATCTCGACGACTTCATCGCTCGGTTACCAGAAGGACTTGATACGGTCGTTGGCGAGCGAGGCCTCAAACTTTCCGGCGGTGAACGCCAGCGCGTTGCTATCGCGCGCGCGGTACTAAAGGGGGCGCCCATTTTAGTGTTTGACGAGGCCACTTCGAGTCTCGACAGCCAGTCGGAACAAGCGGTTTTGGCAGCTTTTCGCGAGTTAGCGGGACACCATACGGCGGTCGTCATTGCCCATCGTCTATCGACAATTGTCGATGCCGACAAGATCATCGTTCTCGACAATGGCCGCGTTGTTGAAGAGGGCAGCCATGAGCTGCTGCTTGAGAAAGGCGAGCATTACGCCGCTTTATGGCAGGCGCAGCAGCGTCAAACACAAACAACCGAGCCGACTACTGCACCGTGATTATTTTCGAAGACATCAGCCTGCGCCGCGGCGCGAAACTTCTCCTTGAAGGGGCGACTGCAACGTTACAGCCCGGGCAGAAAATTGCGCTTATTGGGGCCAACGGTGCGGGAAAGTCGAGCTTGTTCGCCATGCTGCTTGGGGAGCTTCAGCCTGATAGCGGCAGTATCCGCGGCATGGAGTCGCTACGGATCGCCCACATGGCTCAGGAAGCCGCCATTGGCAATCTGACAGCGCGAGACCATGTGGTCGCGGGCGATCAGATCGTGCACGAGCTGTTGACCAACATTGCAGCGGCCGAAGCCGAAGGTGACTACGAAAAAGCCGCTACCTTTTATCAGGATATGGAGGAAGTTGACGGCTATACCGCCGAGCGTCGAGCCGAGCAGCTGCTAATTGGTCTCGGATTTAGCCCCGAGCAGGTGACACTGCCGGTCACACAGTTCTCCGGTGGTTGGCGGATACGGTTGAACCTTGCGCAGGCGCTGATGACACCGTCGGATTTGCTGCTGCTCGACGAACCCACTAACCACCTCGATCTTGATGCCACGTTATGGCTCGAACGCTGGCTGCAAGCCTACAAGGGCACGCTGGTCATGATTTCCCACGATCGAGATTTCATTGACGCGACCTGCGAACGCACCCTCAAAATCGAGAACCAGCAGCTGGGCATTTATAAAGGAGGTTACTCGGACTATGAAAGACTGCGCGCCGAGCAGCTCAGCCAGCAACAGGCTACCTTTGAGAAGCAACAGCGACGCGTCGCTGAGATCGAGGATTTTGTGCGCCGGTTTCGCTACAAGGCCAGCAAGGCTCGCCAAGCGCAGAGTCGAATCAAAGAACTTGAACGCATGCAGCAGGTGGCGCCCGCACACATCGATTCACCGTTTTACTTTCAGTTTCCTGAGCCCGGAAAATCGAGCGACCCTTTACTCACCCTTGACCGGTCGAGTCTCGGTTATGGGGATCAGCCGATTCTGCAGAAAGTTGAACTCACCCTGCGACCCGGCGACCGACTGGGGCTCTTGGGCAAGAACGGCGCAGGAAAAACAACCCTGCTGAAGAGCCTCACCGGGGAACTGCCCTTGATTAGCGGTGAACGTTTAACCGGTCAGCATCTGCGCATCGGCTACTTCGATCAGCAACAGCTCGACGTGCTCGATATGGATGCAAGCCCGATTCTGCATCTTCAGCGACTCACACCCGGGCGCAGAGAACAGGAGATCCTCAACTTCCTGGGTGGCTTCAATTTCAAGGGTGATATGGCCACCTCGGTTATTGCGCCGTTTTCGGGGGGCGAGAAAGCCCGGCTCGCACTGGCCATGGTGGTTTGGCAAGACCCCAATTTGTTGGTGCTCGACGAGCCAACCAACCACCTCGACCTCGATATGCGCCACGCGCTCGAGGTTGCCCTGCAGGGTTACGAGGGGGCGCTGGTCATCGTGAGTCACGACCGTCACCTGCTCCGCAATTCTGTGGAACAACTGGTGTTGGTGGATTCAGGAGGGGTCGTCGATTACGAGGACGATCTGCAGGCCTACGAGAAATGGATTTTGAGCGCAGGCGCCAGTAATACGCCCACAGAACGCCCGCCCGCGGCGCCCATAGCGAACAAAACGCAGCGTCGCAGTGCCGCCGAGCTTCGGGAAGCTATCAGGCCGCTGCGCAAAGCACTCGAGAAAACCGAGCAAACGATGGCGCGAACCCAAACCGACCTCGATGAGATTCAAAGCGCACTCACGGATAGCGACCTATACACCGAGGCACGCAAAGCAGAACTCACCGAGTTGGTTCGGCAGGAAGGCCTGCTTAAATCTGAGCTGGAAACCCTCGAAGAGACTTGGCTCGACCAGCAGGAGCAAATCGACTCGCTTTCCAGTGAGTAGCAGCTCAGTCAGCTGCAACTTTACGCACAACACCCCATCGCGCAACACGCCAGCGATCAACATCCCGGCGAGCAACCCCAGACGAATAGCATCTCGCGTCTATTTTCGGCATCATTGCGCGCCATATTCTGACGTCACTGGAACCTGCAATGAGCTCAAGCTTTTATCCTCCCGTCCGCACACTCATGGGTCCGGGCCCCTCAGACGTTTCACCACGTGTTCTGGCGGCGCTGGCACAACCAACGATTGGTCATCTAGATCCGCTGTTTGTGACGTTGATGGATGATGTGAAGCGCCTGCTCCAGTTTGCGTTTCAGACCAGCAACGAACTCACCATACCCATTTCAGCACCGGGATCGGCGGGCATGGAAGCGGCATTTGTTAATTTGGTGTCGCCCGGTGACACGGTGATCGTTTGCCAGAACGGGGTTTTTGGCGGCCGAATGAAAGAGAATGTGGAGCGTTGTGGCGCCACCGCAGTCATGGTGCAGGACCGCTGGGGTGACCCGGTAGATCCTCAAAAAGTAGAAGAAGCCTTTGGAAAGCACCCAGAAGCAACGCTGCTGGCGTTTGTGCACTCGGAAACCTCCACTGGCGTTCGCAGCGATGCCAAAACCTTGTGCAAGATAGCCCAGGATCACGGCGCGCTATCGGTGGTTGATACAGTAACCACGTTAGGTGGCATTGATTTACGCGTCGATGAATGGGGCGCTGATGCGGTCTATTCGGGCACTCAGAAGTGCCTGTCCTGTGTGCCGGGCATATCGCCGGTAACATTTAGCCCAGCGGCGGTTGAACGCATACAGCAGCGTGACACCAAAGTGCAAAGCTGGTTTCTCGATATGAAGCTTGTTATGGGCTACTGGGGCGGCGAAGGTAAGCGCGCCTACCACCACACCGCACCGGTTAATGCGATTTATGCCCTACACGAATCTCTGGTAATGCTTGAGGAAGAGGGCCTTCAGGCAAGTTTTGATCGACATCGAAAGAACCATGACATGCTGGTGGCGGGACTGGAATCACTGGGCCTAGCAATGGCGGTCGATGCGGAGTGGCGTCTGCCGCAACTCAATTCAGTGATCATTCCAGAGGGCGTCAATGACGCCACAGTGCGGTCGCGGTTGCTGAACGAATTCGATTTGGAGATTGGCGCAGGTCTGGGTGAACTCGCGGGTAAGCAGTGGCGCATCGGTTTGATGGGTTATAGCAGTAATCCGGTCAACGTCACGCGCTGCCTGACCGCACTCGAATCCGTTTTAAAGGTCTAACTAAAAGGGCTAAGCGCGACACGTGAGAACGAAGCCCTCTTCACGTACTCCGCCCGGGTGTTCTGAGGTAATACACTCGCTACCCCAATGCCACCGCTCTGAGGCAAAGAGCGCTTTCATCTCGTCCAAGTCGCAGTGAAAGGGCGGCCCCCCCGCTTTCCCGGTTTGCATAAATAACACAGCGAGTTGACCCTCAGGCTTGAGCCATCGATGCAACTGCTGTTCATAAGCAGGCCACTGATCCGGATGCAGCGCACACAGGCACGTTTGATCGTAAACCAAGTCAACGGGCGTGGCTGGCTGCCATTTCAGTAGATTAGCCTGCTCTACTCGTCCGTTTACGCCGGCTTCTGCCAATGCGGCACCCTGAAACGCCACCGCGGTCTCAGCCAGATCAACCCCAGTGACCTCGAAACCCAACTGCGCAAACGCCAGCAACTCGGGGGAGCGCCCGCATCCCGGTACGATGACCGAGGAATCGCCAATCGGCTGTGACGCATCATCAGAGGATGTCGCATCCGATAAAAGCGTCGTGAAAAATGTTTGCCATTCACCAAAGGCCGGGTTCAACGCACCCCGCTCCCAACCCGTCGCCGCAGACTGATAACGCGCTTCCCAATCGACTATCGGCTCCATGCTCTATTCCTGTTCGTTTTTTGACGCTGGGCTATACCAGACGGGCGATGAGTAGGCGCGCTCCTGATGTACCAGTTTGGCGTCCTCGGGTAAGTTAATCAGATCGCCGAAGTGGGCTTTATCGTAGGCGAGCCATGTGGGCGTCGGGATCTCTAATACCCGCACATACCAAAATGCGCGCTGAGCCGGGTCGAAGCTGGGATCTTCCCAAGTGACTGCCAACTGCGGAGCGCCGATACTATTGGAATAGCTCGCGCCGACAACGGTTGACCCCACGTGAGGGAGTTTCCCCGATTCAGTCGGATTACGCTCGCCAGACCAGACCACGTCAAACACCTGCTCTTGGCTCTCGCCGTTAGCGTCAACCCAGCCCTTTACGACTTGCACGCGATCGAGGTTCGCACCCAGGGGATCTCGAGACGCAACAATCGTAAAGCGTGGATTTCGCCCGCCTGAAAGCGGTAAGTCCCCGCCCATCGGCACACCATGCTCATAGCCAACCCGAGCAATGTCAGGGGCTAAGTGAGCATCCACCGGCAGATCGTACCCGGCAAACAAACGCAGGCCGATACGAGGGCCAGAGGTTGCATAGACTTCTTTGCGCATCATGGCGTCAAACACGCCTTCCCGCGTATTTTCAGTCGCCCACACGGCAACCAAACCACCAGCAGCAGACTCGTAACTGCGGACCGAGATGTCGGTTTTTCCCGGATACTGCTGAATGATCGCTCCGTCGTAGCGGTACTCGCCCACACCCGGCTCAGCGGGGGTCGCCTTGCTGAAAAAATTATCCTCCTCAGCAGTTGCCAGTGCCGTGTGGGAATCGGTTGAGCCAATCAAACCAAATTTAAACGGATTAACCCCCAACTCTGCTTCGTGGACCAAACCCTTCTTTAGTGCAGAACGGGCATATTCTCCGGGCAGCATATCGGGCGTCTTGGGTTCGAACCCAAAGTTGCCCCGATCCCAGGTCCAAAAATCGGCAAACTCATCATCGGGGGACAATAGCGGATGCGCCTCTCCGTCACCCTTTATCTGGGTTACCTCATAAAGAGGCTCAAAGCGCGCCCGACGAGCGGCATAGTCTGCGTCAATCGGGTCACCCGCTTGGGTCACGTCTTCAAAGAGCATGCCATTGGATAGGTTGCCGTTATGTGGAATTGCGAGCACCCGCCCCATGACATTGGCCTCGTAATCCGCCATCCAAGCCCAAAGATCTTCGGGGTCCGCAGAATCTGCTTGTGAGAAAGGCAGCACTTTATTGGCGCGATCACCGCCGTCGCGTAGCAACACAACCCGATGCAGATTATTGGTCTGTAGCGCCGAGGTGTATTCGTAACCAATCAACGCTGTGAATTGCCCAGGCGTGTTGGCGTCATCCG
Organism: Luminiphilus sp.; assembly: GCA_965657905.1. Taxonomy (GTDB): domain Bacteria; phylum Pseudomonadota; class Gammaproteobacteria; order Pseudomonadales; family Halieaceae; genus Luminiphilus. The sequence goes on from CBFHPT010000006.1 coordinate 144,074, forward strand.
CCGCTTTAGTGACCCGTTGCCACATGTCAGTAATCAGTTCCTGACGATGCAGCACGTACTCACCGCGGGCGCGCAGTTGAGCAAACACCTTGTAAGCATCAATGGGCTTCCCTTCGGCGATGAGGTCGCGCATACGGCTAGCATTGGGATCTTCCGCGACCAACGCATTGCCTTCAGCAATGGCCGGCGCCAGGCCAAGTGACTCGGCGTGATCGGTAACCGCCAGGAAATCCAGTGGCTGGCGAAGCCGCGCCGGTACGCCAACGGAGGCAGTGACAGTCTCTCCCCGAGCAAAACGGTAGGCGTCCTCGGGGCTCAGACGGTTCCCCACCATGCCGGCATCAAATGAATAGGCGGTGTGCAGGTGGGTATCACCCCACAGCAACTGCCGGGGAAAGTTTTCTTCACTCGGCGAATAGCTTTCAGCGCGTTGCAGGACTTCAGCCTGGTCATCCGCGGTCTCCGTTGCAACAGCGGCATCTTGCGCCAGAGCATTAGATTGCAACAGCAAAGCGGGGGTGAAGAGCATAGTTGCGATGAGTACTCGCATAGAAAATCTCCAGCTTTCTATCAAAACAATAAAGCCGCCCGCAGGCGGCTTGATCTGGATGTAGCCACTATTTACCGAAGAAAGGCTCCATCATTTGATCGATGGTAAACGTCGCTGGACGCTGTCGCGGCGGGTAGGCTTTCAAACTGATCAGGAATTTCTGCAGCTCAACCCGAGCAAGTGCTATGCGAGCCAGCGCGACGCGGTTCCACCAATCATCGTAAGTATTGGCATTCTCATCGGCCCGTTCGAACGGATCGCGACGCAGATGGAACACTTTTGGAATGCGCAGGGTATCAAACTGCTCGCGCCAGACATCGAAGCCTTTCGCCCGCTGTTCCGCGAAAACGACTTTCCAATCCCCGACACGAATCGCCGTCAGTAAGCCGTCGTCACTCCAGTAAAAGAAGCTGTTTCGTGGTCCAGTCTCAGCGTCGCCGGTCAAAAATGGCAAGAAGTTGTAACCATCAAGATGGTTTTTATAGTCGCGACCATTAATGGTTGTTCCGTCCTTGAGTGCTTCCGCAACATCGTCGCGCCCTGCTGCTGCCGCTAGCGTCGGAACCCAGTCCTCATGACCCATGATGTCGTTGATGACCTGACCGGCGGGAATCGTCCCTGGCCAACGCACCATCGCGGGCACCCGGAAACCACCTTCCCAGTTGGTGTTTTTCTCACTGCGAAACGGTGTGATACCTGCATCGGGCCACATATTGAAGTGCGGCCCATTGTCAGTGGAGTAAAACACGATGGTGTTGTCGGTCACGCCAAGCTCATCAAGCTGATCGAGCAACTCACCCACTAACATGTCATGACCGACCATGGCATCGTTATAGAAGCCCTGTCCCGATAGGCCCAACTCTTCATCGGCGGTATGGGTGTAGTAGTGCATACGAGTCGAGTTAAACCAGACAAAGAAAGGCTTGTCGTCTTTGACCGCCTTTGCGATAAAGTCTTGAGCAGCGCCCAAAAACTCTCGGTCCACCGTTTCCATACGCTTTTTGGTTAGCGGACCGGAGTCCTCGACGCGACCGTCAGCGTAGGAACGAATCACACCCCGCGGACCAAACGTCTCCCGGAACGCTGGATCTTTAGGATAATCGGGATGCTCTGGCTCCTCTTCAGCGTTCAAGTGATAGAGGTTGCCGAAAAATTCATCGAACCCATGAGCGGTAGGCAGAAATTCATCACGATCTCCGAGATGATTCTTGCCATATTGGCCGGTTACATACCCTTCGTCTTTCAGAATGGAAGCCAGGGTCACATCTTCAGGACGGATTCCCAAGTCAGCGCCAGGGGCACCCACCTTGGTAAGACCGGTGCGAATTGGCGACTGACCGGTGATGAACGTTGAGCGGCCTGCTGTACAGCTTTGCTGACCGTAATAATCAGTAAACTTAGCGCCCTCGTTGGCGATACGGTCAATATTGGGGGTTCGATACCCCATCATGCCCATATTGTTGGTCGAGAGATTCCAAAACCCAATATCGTCACCCCAGATAACGAGAATATTGGGCTTATCGGCGGCCAGCAGACTGCTGGAAAAGACAACAGACAGCAGCGCAATAGCGCGCAAGAACATTGATCGAGCTGAGACCATGGGTACTCCAGAAAGCGTTATTTTTGTTAGCCGGTAGGATAGCTCGGCACGCCGAATGAAAACAGCACCCGCCCGACATTTCTGGGACGCAGTGGTGTAGTAAGCTTTCTCACTTCACACGACCTAGGAAACCCTCATGAACACCGTTGAGTTCTGCGGCACAGCGATTGTGCCGGGCAAGATTATCTGTGTTGGCAAGAATTACGTAGCCCACATTGAGGAGATGGGCAGCCCTATCCCCGACGAAATGGTCGTGTTCATGAAGCCTAACAGCGCTATTGGAGACACGCTGCAAAGTGAGCTGGGGGAGACACTGCATTACGAGACCGAGATTTGCCTGCTAATGCAGGATGGCACCATTGCCGGACTGGGTCTGGGCTTGGATCTGACCAAGCGCAAATTGCAGTCCAAGTTTAAAGACGCAGGGCTGCCCTGGGAGCGCAGTAAGGCTTTTGACGGTTCGGCATTGTTCAGTAGTTTCGTCCCGGCGCCCGCAGGGCTCGACAACCTCCTTCTGGAACTGCGGGTCGACGGCGAGATGCGTCAGAGCGGCGGTGTTGATCTCATGATGTACAAGCCCGATGCCATTCTCACCGAGCTGAGCACCTTTATGACCGTTGAGGATAACGACATTATTATGACGGGTACGCCAGCTGGCGTTGGCCCGGTTAAGGCGGGCGAGCGTTTCGAGGCGCGGTTGCTTAACGGCGACGAGGAGCTGGTAAGCGTTGTTTGGACCGCTGAGTAACTGACGCTTCGGACAGAGGGTGCTTTGCGTCCGCAGATGCCGGCTGGGCGGTCGTTGTCCGTGGGGAGTTAGTGGCTGACGCTTCGGGCAGAGGGTACTTTGCATCCGCAGATGCCGGCTGGGCGGTCGTTGTCACCGGCCGCTGCGGAACTCGCTCACTTCGTTCACTCAGACAGTCCTCGCGGACTACCCCGGTGACGCCTCTCGCCCAAAACGCCGGCAATTTCTGCGGATGCAAAGCACCCTCTGCCCGAGCTCCCTAAATACTCTGAGCTCCCTGAACCCTTGAATCCCTTGAACCTCTCGAACTCCTGGAACAGCTGGACCGCTTGGACCGCTTGGAACTCTTGGAACTCTTGGAACTCTTGGAACTCTTGGAACTCTTGGAACTCTTGGAACTCAATAGTCTCCATAACTACCTGAACTACGTGAATTAACTCGAGTTACAGATTTATGCGCGCACAAAAAAGCCGCCCGAAGGCGGCTTCATTTGTTCAAACAAGCGTTGGTTTAGAAGTTGTAAGTAACTTCCCCACCGTAGGTCGCTGGCTTGTTAAGTGGTGAGAACGTACCACCTGTGGGGTAACCCGCTAGCGTTGCACCAAGCTGGGTATCGCCACCGTGCCGGACCGAATCAAGCAGGTTGCGGCCATAGATCGAGAAGATCCACTGCTCGCCACCGGTGTGCCAATCGATGGCAAAGTCCAGCTGCTCCTGGTCGTTGATGTAGCCCAAGTTGTTATCGGTGTAGAAGGTCTCATCACGATAACCGTAGCTCACGATCGTTGACACATAACCCGAGCTGCCGAGGTCGATATCGTAGATACCCGCCAGGCTGTAAGTAAGCTCAGGTGCACGTGGCAATTCAAGTGCCTCGTCGTCACCATCAACCACACCGTCACCGGTCAGGTCGAAGCGCACTTCGGTGTACTCGGCATTCATGTAGCCGACCGAACCGCGCAGAGTGAAGTTATCGGTCACTGCAAAGGTACCCTCGGCTTCAATACCGTAGATATCAGCATCCGCAGTATTCTGAATCAGCTGAAGTACACCTGCAGTCGCACTCGGTAAGTTCACCTCACGCTGCATATCGCTGGTCATTGTGTAGTAGGTCGCTACGTTCAACTGACCACCATCCCAGCTGGTCTTGTAGCCCAGCTCGAAGCTCTGCGCTTCCTCTTCATCGAAAGGACCAGGTCCGTAGATGATTGGGAATTCGGTATTACGCAGGTTGTAGCCACCCGAGCGGTAACCGATCGACCATGTACCGTAAATGTTGGAGTTGTCATCTGTGAGGTAACGGAAGCCCAAGCGCGGTGACACGAAGTCCCACTTCTTGGCATCCTCAAAGTCGTAGTTACAAATTGGCTCTTCGCCATCGGTGTAGCTGATGTTTGGCGTAATGCCCGCAACTCGACACTCGTTATTGGTGTTAACCGGCAGAGTGACAACACGTGCGTCTTTTTTCTCTTCGGTCCAGCGAGCACCTGCGCTCAACTGCAGATTGTCAGTCAAGTCGTAATCGACCGATGCGAAGAAGCCAACGCTGCTGACATCAAGCACACCACCGCCGTTTTGAGTCACTGCTGGTCGGCCTTCTGCCGGAGAGCCCACGAGCAGCACACCCAGCAGGTTGCGGTCTTCGTCGTAAATGAGATCAGATTCGAAGGCAAATGCGCCGATAGTAACGTTGGCACGGTCGTTGAACATCAAACCGTTCCAGCGCAGCTCGTTAGACATCTGCTTGTACTCAGAGGAAGTATCTGAGTGGAAAATCCAAAGCGGTTGAGCGTCAATATCCGCGTCGGTCTGGTTGGTCTGTTCGCGGATACCGAAGACGTTAGTCAACGTACCGCCGGCAACATCCCAGTTAACCGTCGCGTTGAAGAAGTCGATGTCGAGCTCAAAGCTACCGGCATTATCGATACCGAAACCGAAGTCGTCGCGGTCGTAGTTGACGAACGCGCCGTCAATACCCGAGCCGTTGGTGTGTGACTGCGCCGAGGGGCCCTGAGCTTCAATTGTTTGGGTCTCGTAGCGCAAGATAACTTCGAGTTCGTCGGTCGGCGTCCAAGAGACCGAAGGACGGAAGATTCGCTGATCCGAAGCACCGTGAGCTTGACCTGCAAGCGGTCCATCAGAGATGTCCAGTGCACCACCATCGTCGTTGTAATAAACCGACAGGCGAGCCGCGATGGTGTCAGTCAATCCACCCGAGATCGAGCCCATGGCGTAATAGTTGCCTTCACCACCACTTTCCGCCTGGTCATAGGCAAAACGGGCGTTACCTTCAAATTCCTGCGAAGGCTTCTTGGTGTTCAACTGAACCACACCACCGGTCACGTTCCGGCCAAACAGTGTGCCCTGAGGGCCACGCATAACTTCGATGCTCTCCAGATCGAAGGTATCGAAAACTACGCCGGTATTGGTGCCGAGGAATACGCCATCGAGCATCACGCCAACGGCGGGGTCGATCGACGGAATTGATGAGTTGATGCCCAGGCCGCGAATAGAGAAGTTAGCGTAACCACGGCTGGTGCCGATTTCGTCCAAAACAACGCTGGGCATGCTAACTGCCAGGTTGGTTAGGTTGCGGACTTTGAGTGCATCGATTTGATCAGAGTTGAAGGCGCTGATCGCAACAGGCACTTCCTGTGAGCCTTCCTCGCGTTTACGCGCAGTAACCACAACTTCTTCTAGCAGGGCTGAAGAACCGCCCTTTTTCTGTGGGGTTTCCTGTGCGTTTGCAGTACCGGCGAGGACCATGCCCAGCGCGGTGCAGATGAGTGTGCGATGAAACTTAGGCGAACTAATATCCATGTTTAACTCCTTGTCACTATAAGCCATGTCATGAGAACGACATGTCGGCGTTTGTACGCATCAATCATGTCATGGGGTCAACCCGCAAAACGGGCTTGATGAGCGGCAGCAAATTGTTAGGCATTAGGGAAAACCGCAGGCGCACGATACCAGAGACTCACCAAGAAAAAATGTAAACCCTTTCCTACTAATGCGATTGTAAGCGTCACATTTTTTCAGTAGGGTCAGGTAAAACTTCAGAGCAAAAAGCCATGCACGCGATCCTTAAGCTGGATCTGGCAGGGCAACCGAGGGGTTGGTTAACCCTGCAGGAAGCTGTCTCTGCCTACGCCCGCGGCGATGTAATTTACGGCATCGGGGACGCTCTTCCCCCAGTGTTTGGCGGTGTCCAACGGCTTACGGGTATTCGCTCCCGCATTGTGCTGCAACCCATCGTCGCCGTTCAGGGGCGCATTCGCGACACTTTCTCGCCACCGCTTTGCAACCGCACTTTATTCCGCCGCGATGATCACCGCTGCCTCTATTGCGGAGAGCAGTTTACCCGCAGTGAATTAACCCGGGATCACGTGCTGCCAGTATCCCGCGGTGGTCGCGATAAGTGGGAAAACGTGGTCGCAGCCTGTAAACGCTGCAACTGGCGCAAGGACAACAACACCCCCGAAGAAGCAAGCATGCCGCTGCTGGCTGTCCCATTCAGACCTAATTCCTACGAATGGCACTATCTCGCCAAAGATCGCGTCCTCGCGGACCAAATGGATTATCTCTCCCAGCAGTTCCGTGCCGAGCGCGCCTGGGCGCACTAAGCGGCAGGGCGCCCCCGCGCACAACCTTTACGAATAACCCTGCTAGTAGCCCTAAAAATAGCCCTGCCAACAGCCGCGCCCGGTAGAGGAACATCCGCTCCGATTTGCACTCGCTTCCTGTTAACCTAACAAGCCCTACTTTTGGTGACTTTGGAACTGTCCATGTCAGAAAACACGACCCTAGATTCCATTATTGAAATCGCACGCCAAATGAACCGATCGGTGATCGGCCAAGAATCGGTTGTTCGCAGCTTAGCCCTGGCATTGCTGTGTAACGGCAACGTATTGCTTGAAGGACTCCCGGGCACAGCTAAAACCCGCTCAATTAAAACGCTTGCGAAAGTACTGGGGGTCAATCTCGGGCGCATCCAGTTCACGCCGGATTTACTGCCCGCGGATGTCACCGGCAGCGAGACCTACCATGACAGCGATGACGGTGGTCAGCTGACGTTTGAGCCAGGCCCAATTTTCAATGAGCTGGTACTCGCCGATGAGATAAACCGGGCACCGGCAAAAGTGCAGGCAGCACTGCTTGAAGCGATGGAAGAGCGCCAAGTCACCGTCGCCGGTAAAACCTATCCGCTACCGCCGCTGTTTCTTGTCTTGGCTACGCAAAACCCGATCGAGCAGGAAGGTACTTACCCCCTCCCCGAAGCCCAGATGGACCGATTTCTTTTCAAAGTGCGGGTCGATTATCCAAAAGCTGAGGCTGAGCTTGCCATTGTACGAATGTTGCAAGCCGAGGAAGGGGGTAGCGGCGAGACACTGACCACCGTAGATCCCGAGAATATTTTTGCGGCACGCCAGAAGATTCAGGCGATAACCATTGGCGATCAGGTCGAAAAATATCTGATCGATTTGGTGATGGCCACCCGCGCACCTGAGGGACTATCGGAGCAACTGGGGCAGTGGATTTCTGTGGGCTCTAGTCCGCGCGCCAGTATTGCTCTACATCGAGCGAGCCGCGCGGAGGCCTGGCTGCAAGGGCGTGACCACGTTTTACCCGAGGATGTTCAAGCTGTAGCACCCGCCGTATTACGCCACCGGCTGATTCTCAGTTACGACGCGCTCGCCGACGGCATCGATGGCGATGATGTCGTTGCAGAGTTGATAAAACTCGTCGCCGTCGGTTGATCCGTGACTCGAGGCGCCTACACCAGCCTCAAATCCCTAACGCGCCTGCGTTATCAGGCTCGGGGGTTTAGTTTTCTGCCAGTTCAGCCGGTAAATTCGGTGCTGAGCGGCCGAAAGCGCTCCCGACTGCGGGGACGGGGACTCGATTTTGACGAGCTTCGTCACTACCGGCCCGGGGATGACATTCGAAATATGGACTGGAAAATCACCCGTCGCACGGGCTCCCCCTACGTGCGGGTGTACACCGAGGAGCGGGATCGGCCGGTCTGGGTAATCGTAGATCAACGACTCTCGATGTTTTTTGGCAGCCAATACCAAATGAAATCGGTGGCCGCAGCAGAGATTGCCGCCCTCACGGCGTGGCGTGTGATTGGCGTAGGTGATCGTATTGGTGCGGTGCTGTTCAATGATCACCGCCACACTGTCATCCCACCTTCCCGCTCTCCGACCGCGCTGATGGGATGGCTGGAATCACTGGTCAAAATGAATAGCGAATTATCCGCGGATGCGGAATGGCAGCCCAACGCGGGCGCATTGCTAACGGCGCTGCAGCAGCTCGCCCGCAGGGTAGGACATGACGGGCTGGTGATCATCGTGTCAGATTTCGAAGGCTGGGACGCGCAGTGCCTCGAGGCGATCAAAGACATCCGTAAAAACAATGATGTCGTCGCGGGGCTGATCACCGACCCGTTGGAGCGAGACATCGAGAGCGCCAATAAGCTGGTCGTAAGTGACGGTCAGTTTCAGCTTGAAGTCGGAGCGGCGGCATCGACCGCAGCAGCTCGCTACCGATCGGGGTTCGAAGATCGAATCGCCACCTTAAGCGATGCATTGAAACGCCACCGCATTCCGATTATCCCGGTCACGACAGCGTCTGACGTAGCGGCGCAACTGCAGCGTCAGATGGGCGGCCAACCTGGCCAAAAACATCGCTAGCATCATGCCCACCCAATCACCCCCACCTGAGTCGTTTCCCGAGCTGCCGCCACTTCCGGACCTGTTCGGCAACCCGATGGTGCGCGATTTCAATGAGATTGTGCCCGCGGCGGAAATCGACTGGATGCCGCAGACGCCGGGCTGGTACCTGCTTGGGGCAGTGTTGCTACTGATCGGGGTGCGGGCCCTCTGGCGCTTTCTAAAACGGTGGCTGCGAGATCGCTATCGACGAGAAGCATTGCGACGACTTGATCGACTGCACGCTCTGGAAACTGAGCCCGTCGCCACTGTGAACGCGACCAACGAAGTGCTGAAACTGGTCGCCATGACAGCCAGCTCCCGGGCTGAAGTTGCGTCGCTATCCGGCTCGGTGTGGCGACACTGGCTTCAAAGCCGCATCAGCACCCCAACGTTCAGTGACGAATCTCTAGAGCTTCTCGACAATGCACTGTACAACCCCGCTGTTGTACCTCCCGCTTCAGCGGGAAATCAGTTTCTCAACGAAGCTAAGGCGTGGGTCATAGCCCACAGGGACGATCATGGACCCGCTTGAGAACTTAATCAGTCAAATCACCTGGGCCGCGCCTTGGGCTTGGCTGCTGCTGCCGCTGCCACTGTTGATGCGCTTGCTACCGGCATATCGAGAATCTCGCGATGCTGTTCGGGTACCCTTTTTCGAGCGGCTCTTGGAAGCTAGTGACGCACGTCGGCAACGGGGCGCGATGGTGTTGATTCGACGCCGGGGTCAACAACTGTTGGTTGGCGGTCTGTGGCTGGCCCTGGTGATGGCGGCTGCGAAACCCCAGTGGTTGGGGGAGCCCATTCAGCAACAGAAAGCCGGTCGCGATCTGATGATTGCCGTCGACCTTTCGGGCTCGATGGAAGCAAAGGACTTCACCAATCCCGAGGGAGACAAAATTGATCGACTCGAGGCAGTCAAATCGGTGCTACGCCGCTTGGTTAACGAACGCAGTGGCGATCGCCTAGGACTCATTGTTTTCGGTAGCGGCGCTTACCTGCAATCCCCCTTTACCGACGATCACCCCACATGGCAGACACTGCTTGATGAAACCCGAATCCGCATGGCCGGGCCAAGCACGGTGCTCGGCGACGCGGTGGGACTTTCGATCAAGTTGTTTCGAGAGGCCGAGACTGAAAACCGCGTGCTCATGGTCCTGACCGATGGCAACGATACCGGCAGCGTCGTACCCCCGATTGACGCGGCGCGGGTTGTGGCAACCGAAAACATTCGTATTTACCCAATAGCCATTGGTGATCCGACAGCAATAGGCGAAGAAGCCATCGATATGAAGACCCTTGACCGGATGGCTGAAGTGACGGGCGGAAGAAGTTTTGCGGCTCTTGATCGGGAACAACTCAACGATGTGTTCCGCCTGCTCGGCAACCTTGAACCCTCTGTCTTTGACAGCGTTTCCTTTAGACCTCGCAGCGATCTCCACTGGCTGCCCATTGCGCTTGTGCTCGGGTTGTACGTGGTTCTAAGGCTGGTTTCAGCATTGCTTGGGCGACGCCCAAACACCGCCGCCAACTCAGGCGACCTAAATTCAGGCGACCTGAATCGTGGTTGAGCTCTTCGAACACTTCCATTTTTTGCGGCCAGAATTGTTGTTGGTTGCGCCAGCTCTGCTGTTAGTGGAGTGGCTCCTGCGCCACGGGGCGCAATGGGACGACCCATTTCGCGGCATCATCGAGCCCGAACTCCTCGAGCAGCTCAGGTTGCGCAAACCTCGCGGCGGTTGGTTTAACCCTGCATCAGCCCTGCTGGTTTTAATGACACTCGCAATTGTGATTCTGGCGGGCCCCAGCTGGCAACAGCAACCCTCACCCCTCGCAGAGGACGCCGCTGAACTGATTCTTGTGATGGACGTTTCCGAGTCTATGGGCAGTGAAGATATCGCCCCCAATCGACTTGAGCGAGCCAGTCAGAAGATGCGCGACCTGATCGCGCGGGTGCCCGATAAAAAAGTTGGACTGATCATATACGCAGGTAGCGCGCATACCCTGCTGCCACCAACCCAAGACCACGACATTATCGCCACCTACTTATCGGCTCTAAGCACCGACCTTGCACCGCGCACAGGTAAATTTCCCGAATACGCCCTGCCAAGCGTCGACCGACTCCTTGGCAGCAGCCTTCGTAGGGCATCGGTGCTGTTAGTTACCGACGGATTGGGCGCGGCTAGTCCGGATCTGGTGGGCGCATGGTGTCAGACATCGCCCCATCAGCTATTGGTTTATGGCGTTGGCAACCCGTCGGCTCAGCAGAGCGACACACCGCTCGACAAAGACGGCTTGTCTGATCTGGCTAGCAGCTGTTCAGGGCGATATTTTGATCTCAGCGTCGACACGCGGGACGTGGAACGCATCGCCGGCGCACTGGCTGACGACTATCTGGTCATTGATGATGAAGCCCTGCCTTGGCTCGACGGCGGCTATCCCTTGGTATTTCCCGCTCTCGCCTTTGCGCTGCTGTGGTTCCGTCGCGGCTGGACTCGGGCGTGGTTATGGCTTGTACTGCCATTCTGCCTGGTGACCGCCGACCCAGTGGTGGCACAAGACAACCCCGACCGAGCAATAACTGCCGAAGCACCCTCAGACGCACCCACCGGAGCGCCGGTTACCGAGCGCTTACTCGATGGTTTCGCCTCGCTCTGGCTGACACCGGATCAATACGGAAAGGTGCTGTTTTCCCTTGGCTACTACGAGAAAGCGGCGCGCGCGTTCGCAAATCCAATCTGGCAGGCAACCGCCCACTATTATTTGGGCTCTTTCCAGCAAGCGGCCAGCCTGTTCACGCGCAAAGACAGTGATGCAGCGCTATTTAACGAAGCAAATGCCCACGCCCACCGCAAAGACTACCTTCGGGCGGTCCGACGCTACGATGAGTTACTCGAGCGCAACCCGAGCTTCCCGGGCGCTCAGGAAAATCGCGACTGGGTGCAGGCCATTATCGACGAGATCAATCGGTTAAGCGCTTCACAGCAGCAGGAGGACGGGGTTGGCAGTGAAGAACTCGATGACTCGGACCCTCGAAGTGCTGAGGGCGCTGACGAGCTCAGTTTTGAGAAAAAGGAACGCGAACAGTTCAGTGCCGAACAAATACTAGCCAGCCCGGAAACGGCGGCGATGTGGCTCAAAGGTGTCCAGCAGAACCCGACGCGCTTTCTGCGCACCAAGTTCACTGTTCAGCTGGAAGAGCGGGGAGTCAGCGAACAATGATGGCTTCCCCGATTAAGCAATGTATTTTCCGAGGTGCAATTGCAGCGCAAGCGCTGACGCTGCTGTTGATCGCGCTAACTCTCACGTCGATCACGTTCGAGGCCCTTGCTCAAGACAGCGAACAAGATAGCCAGAGTGCTGCAGAAATTTCCGCGAGCCTCACACCTGAGACCGGCGCGGTTCCCGGCCAACGCATGCGGCTCACCATCACAATTGCGACACCTCGCTGGTTCACCGGGGGAACTCGCATTGCGCTGCCTGAAGTTCCCGATGTGGTGATTTTGCAAAATCAGGATTTTGCCAGCAACGCATCCGAGCGCAGAGGTGCAGAGACTTGGAGTCTGCAGCGTTGGACACTGGATGTTTTCGCAACTCGTCCGGGACGCGCCACGATTCCACCAATTGATGTCTCGGTGGTGGTCTCAATCTCCCCAAGCGAAACTCGGGAGATGACGTTAACAACGCCCCCGCTAGCGACAAACGTTGTCATACCTGAAGAGCTAGAGGGCCTCAGTGACTGGGTAGCGAGCCCAAAAGTCAGTCTTGACCAGCGGGTAGACGGCACAGAGCAACCGTTTCTGGGCGGCGCAATCACACGCCAGATTACCGTGAAAGCTCAAGACGTCATGGCCATGATGCTGCCCCAGCACGACGTTGATGAAGCTCCCCTGTTACAGGCATACAACGAACCGCCAGTGCTTCAAAATCGCGCCAATCGCGGCGCACTGGATGCACAACGTCGCGACAAAACGGTTTGGATCGCCGCGGCACCCGGCGCCACGGAAATTCCGGGGACTACCCTCAACTGGTGGAACACTGAATCGAAGACGCTCACGGTGCTGACTACGGAAGCCATCCCCCTCACTATCTCGGGAGAACTGCCGCCGCGCCCGCTCAGCAAGGAAGACGTCATTCGTCGAGTGATTTACGGATTAGCCGCACTGCTCGGTGTCGCAATCGTAGTGGGCGCCTGGCGGCTTGGTATTCCCCAGTTCATTTATCGCAGGATCAAGCAATTAGCCCAATTGATCGTTCGTGCTTGGGCAGCGTTGCGCGCACCGGGTCTTCCGGATCGGCTCAACCCCGGTGGTAGCCCGGCTCGATCATCGGCAACTTCACCACCTGAACGGTGACCGCGCTGCCGCGTACGTCTACCAAGAGTGAAGTGCCTACCCCCTTGCAGTTAGCAGCGATAAAGCCCATAGCGACTGGCGCACCCACCGAAGGACCAAAGCCGCCTGATGACACGTAACCGACTTCGCGGCCACTGGCGTCTTTTATAATCTGGCCCTCGCGCACGGGCCGCTTGCCATCGACCTGCAGTCCCACCCGGTAACGCGCCACCCCGTCTGCCATTTGGCTCGCAACATGCTGTGCGCCTGGATAACCGCCTGCCCGCTCGCCATCTGGCCGACGAGCTTTAGCGATTGCCCAACGCAATCCGGCTTCAATCGGGCCGATATCTTGCGATAACTCGTGCCCGTAAAGACAGAGCCCCGCTTCGAGACGCAGAGAATCACGGGCACCCAACCCGATGGGTTCAACATCGGGCTGCTCAAGCAATGCGCGTGCTAGCGCGTCAGCAGATTCGGCGGGGGCAGATATCTCGAAGCCATCCTCACCGGTGTAGCCCGAGCAGGTTACAAAACATAGCGTATCGCCGATTTTGGTCTCGGTACCCGTCATGAACAGCAGCCCCGCAGCATCGGGTGCCAAGTGATTCATCACATCACGCGCTTTAGGTCCCTGAAGGGCAAGCAGTGCCCGATCCTCAAAGTAAGTCACCTCTGAGGTGTGGCACCCCGCCCGCAAGAGCTCAAGGTCTGCTTCCTTACAGGCGGCATTGAGCACCAGCATGTATCGGTTCTCACTCAAACACGTGACGATGAGATCGTCATGAACGCCACCACGGTCATTCATCAGCAGCGTGTAAGTGGAATGCAAAGGCGGCAGTGCCATCAGATCGGCGGGCATCAGCGCCTCCAACTCGACTGCCGCGTTGGCCCCGCTCACAATCACCTGGCCCATGTGAGAGACATCAAACAGGCCCGCCGTGGATCGCGTGTGCTGGTGTTCACGGATGATACCCGTCGGAAATTGAACCGGCATTTCATACCCAGCAAACGGGACGAGGCGCGCCTCGAGTTCCTGATGCAGTTTATGTAGCGGGGTGTACTTCAGTGACATGCATGCTCCTTTCTAGACCCGCATCTTAGACCCGCTTCGCGGTTAAACTCGCATCGCGGTATCGGAAAACTGGGACAATGTTGTGAGGCGCCATTGTCGATGGGTGATGACGCAACAGCAAGTAGGCGACGACAGTTCACACAGCCATTTATAATCTGATATCACTCAAGCTACTAACGATTGATTTGGCATCAGCGTTAAAGTCACGAGTAAGGTCGGCCGCAAGTTCTACCGCTAATGCTCACCAGTCAAACACCCGACAAACACCATACAAACAATGACAGCGAGGACAGCATGTCACGGGATCACATTATCAGCCTTATAGGGTTTCCAGGCAGCGGAAAGAGCACCGTTGGTGTGCTGCTCGCAAAACGGCTCGGGACTGACTTTATCGACACGGATTTACTTATTCAGGCGCAGGAACAAGCGACACTGGCTGAGATCATCGCCCGCAATGACCATCACTACCTTAGAGAGGTCGAGCAACAAGTCTTGCTCGAGATGCCCATTGCCCACAGCGTGATTTCTACCGGCGGCTCTGTGGTGTACAGCGACGCTATAATGGATCGGCTCGCGACCGAGACCACCGTCGTTTACTTGCAGGCGCAGTTGGACACGGTTGAATATCGAATTTCACTCGCTCCTGATCGCGGCATTGCCTCGGCAAAAAATCAAACCCTCGCAGACATCTACGCTGAACGCATTCCCCTCTATCAACGCTGGGCCGAAATAACGGTCGATGTTGACACCGACCCCGCCGAAATTATTGTTGGACACATTGCCGACGCACTGGACACCGGCACTCCCTAAGCGGACACGTCCATCACCAGATCTAACCCCTCCTCTATTACTGACAACCGCCAAAAAGCCCAGTAAATACGCGGCTGCTCCCATCTTAGGCCGAAACTGGCACAACCATTGCTCTAGATATATCGGCGGCCCGCCCCCTGACAGGACGTTGGGGTAGTCATGGGAAACAGGGACGTTTCCCGGTTTGAAAGGCAATGAATTGGGCGGGCCGCCATAGTAATAAGAGTTATTTAAAGCGCGCTGCTGAGCACAAAAAAATCATTGCACAGCTGCCCACCTTGAGGCCAACTCAGCTCAACGGGATAGTGATTCGCCCGTTGACCTTGTTCAGAATCATCGGGAGGTGATTTATGGGTGAGAGAAACCAAACAAGCCGTGACAAGAGCGAGTCCGCTGATGACTTCTTCGACCCACTGATGGGCGACCTCGGTGAGGAAGAGTTTGAGGATTTAGATGCTGGCTTAGCACTCAATGATAAAGCGGCGTTGTGTGCCAAACGGCGACGCACTGAACAGCGCTTGGAAGCATTGAAATTGCGCGAGGAAATCGGCGACTACGATTTCGACTTCGACGATTTCTAAGCGCGCTTTCGAGGCGCGAGCGCCGCGTATTCACCACCCGCTCGGACGGGTGTCGGGGTCGCTGTCACGGTTGATTTTGAGCCTGATCAAGACTCTTGGCGTCGATATCCTGTTGCCACTCGAACACATTCATTTCAATGAAAACAAAGGCAAACAGCCATAAAGCGGCATCCCAGAAATCGAGGAAAGCACCCTCGAAGCCCCAATAAACCGCCGCGACTGCAAGGGTGGCATAAAGTATAAGCTTGGTTGGATTGAGCATCCATTGCAGCCTTTGAGGCACCCCGCCCTTCAGCTGTAAGCGCACTTCAATCTCAAGCACCACCACAACCAATATCCATGCACCTGCATTGATGACATCTGCAAAGGCGAGATCATGGGCGCTTGAAAATGCGGCAGGTGACGCCATGACGCGATCGAGACGAATGACATTAAGCGTATCGGGGCCAAGGGCGAGACAGTTCTCCGCGGTAAGATCGATAAACTCATCAAAGTCGACTAACACCGACCAACCCTGGCCAACCAAATCACAGCTCGCAGCAGGCAAACTTGCCGACGCAAGAAATATCTGCCACTCGCCCCAGTAACCGGTAAACGCGGAGACAATCGCCAGCCCGCAGAGGAGCCGCACGCCGTGAATCAACCGCTTGGTCATACCGACCAACCGATTATCGGGAATGACGGCGGTTTCGAGTTCAAACAATAGGAGAAGCACTACCCAGGCAGCCGTATCCAGGGTCGCCGAGAACAGCTGCACGAGGGTGCCGACATCGAAGTCGCTGCTCAAACTATAACTGGCAGAGACCAGTTCCTCTTCGAGAAACAGGTACACATTAAACGACAGCAGCACGTAGGTCAGATATTTAACCCACCGAAATGCCTGATAGCGCAGCGCGCCCCAGTCGCGCCCTTGAACGGCATCATTCACAGAGCTATGCCCTCAGACCTGCAGTAAAAGATGCTCGCGTTCCCAAGAGCTAATCACGCGATTGAACTCTTCGAACTCATCGAGCTTGACCGCCGCATAGGCGCGCATGAACAGCTCACCGATCATCTGCTGAAGCTCTGGCGTGTCATTCAGTTTGCGCACGCCCTCTTCGAGGGTTCGTGCCACCGACACTTCGTTATCGTTGGCAGTGCCAAAATGCGGCTCGCCGGGCTGAATGCGCTGGCGCATTCCAAGCAGACCGCTGGCGAGGGTTGCCGAAATTGCCAGATAGGGGTTTGCATCGGCCCCGGGGAACCGATTTTCAATGCGTAGATTCGCGGGGGAACTATTGGGTACCCGAAATGCCGTTGTGCGATTATCGAAGCCCCAACTCAAATTGATTGGCGCCGAGATATCGGGGGCCAGCCGCCGGTAGGAGTTCACGTTAGGCGCGTAGAAGCTGATTAACTCGGGGGTGTAGCGCTGAAGGCCCCCGAGGTAATGCATCATCGCCGCGGTGGGCCGACCGTCTTCACCGGCAAATATATTAGCGCCCGACTCAATATCGAGAATTGATTGATGCAGGTGCAGAGCACTGCCGGGCTCCCGCTGCATCGGCTTAGCCATGAACGTGGCATACATCCCATGTTTATGGGCGGTTTCGCGAACCGTACGCTTGAACACAAATACCTGATCGGCAACTGATAAAGGATCGCCGTGGTTAAAGTTGACCTCCATCTGAGCCGCGCCGTTCTCATGAATCAGAGTATCAAGTTGCAACTGCTGATCGTCGGCAAAGTCATACATGTCTTCGACGAAATCTTCGAACTCTGCAACCGCATCGATGCTAAAGGACAACCGAGCAACTTCCCTGCGCCCCGAGCGCCCTTTGGGGGGCATTAGCTCGTAATCCGGGTCGGTGTTTTTGTGTACCAGGTAGAACTCCACTTCGGGTGCAACTACTGGCCGTAATCCAGCCTCCTCGTATAAACCCAAGATGTACTTGAGAACGTTACGGGTCGACAGCGGATGAGGTGTGCCGTCAGTTTTGTAGCAGTCGGCAATGATCTGCGCGGTGGGCTCGCGGGCCCAGGGAACACGGCGCAAGGTGCTGGCATCCGGACGCAGGATCATGTCGGTGTCAGTCGGCTCCACGAAGTCCCAGTGGTCATCGGTATATTCCCCGGTCACCGTCTGTACCATGATCGCCTCGGGCAGCTTGTGATCCCGCTCGGCAAGAAACTGATGCGCCGGAATAAACTTACCCCGTGCGTTACCGGTCATATCCGAAACGATGCATTCAACTTCAGAAATTTTGTTTTCCGTGAGCCAGTTGGCAATCGAGTCCATGTCGCTACGCGGAATAGCATCGGTCGAAAAGGGCTCTTTGGGCGCGTGGATTTCAGTATCGGAGTCGTCCGATTTAGCGGAGCACATAAAAACCTACGAGTGATTAATGAGCGCCCAGTATGTGCCGGCGTCCAAATCCCGGCAAGCGCCAGACCCCCCTCCTCAGGGTAGTGTGCCAACACCCCCTAAGACAGGCGATAATGGCGCGATGACAAATCCAACCACATCTGGCGCGGAACACACGCAATCTTGGTATGAGAGCAGCACGGGAGTGCGCCCGACCTTTGACAGTCTCAAAGGCGACATCGACGCCGACGTCTGTGTGATTGGTGGCGGCTACACCGGGCTATCAACCGCTATCCACCTGCGCAAGCTCGGCTTCGATGTCGCACTACTAGAGGCCAACCGACTGGGCTGGGGTGCATCGGGCCGTAACGGCGGCCATGTGGGCACCGGCCAACGGGCGGGACAGGATCAGTTAGAGAAATGGGTGGGCCTCGAATCTGCCAAAGCGCTGTGGCAACTAGGCCTCGATGCGGTGAGTGTCGTCAGCGCATTGGTCGATGAGTTCAAGATCGACTGTGAATTGGGCGCTGGCAACCTCCACCTCGCCTCCAAGCTCAGCCACAACCAGGAGCTTGAGGAAGAGGTTGCCCACTTACGTGATGTCTACGGCTACAGCCAAATAGAGTTTTTATCCCGGGAGGCTGTCGCCGAACTGACGTCAGCTCAAGGGGTTTACGGAGGCACTCTGGATCTTGGGGCGCGGCATCTACACCCGCTCAAGTACGCTATCGGGCTTGCGCGGGCTGCGGACTCCCTTGGGGCTGCACTGTATGAACACACCCCGGCGCTCTCGCTAGACGAGACAGCCAGTGGCATGACGATTAAAACCCCAGCAGGCACCGTACGGTCAAAATTTACGGTGCTGGGCTGCAATGGCTACCTCGGCAAACTCAGCCCCCAGATCGCGGGCAATATCATGCCCATCAACAACTTCATGATTGCCACCGAGCCACTCAGTACCGAACTCTGTGACCGTATTAACAGAGACCGTCTGAGTCTCTCTGACTCACTGTTTGTCATTGATTACTGGAAGCTGTCCGAGGACGGACGAATGTTGTTCGGCGGCGGCGAAAATTACACGTCTAAATTCCCCGCCGATATCAAAAACTTTGTCCGCCCCTACATGCTGAAACTCTACCCAGAACTCGCAGACGCCCGTATCGACTTCGGCTGGGGCGGCACACTGGGCATTACCATGAACCGAATGCCCGATTTTGGTCGCATCGGAGGTCGGACGTTTTATGCGCAAGGCTTCTCAGGCCATGGCGTCCCTACAGCAACTATGGCGGGGCAGTTACTTGCTGCTGCTATTCAAGGCGATACCGAACACTTCGATCTGATGGCGGCGGTGCCAACCCATCGATTCCCAGGTGGGACCCTGCTTCGGTGGCCCGGGCTCGTAGCCGGCATGCTGTTCTACAGTCTGCTCGACCGTTTAGGGCGCTGAATATAAAAACACCCTCGCTAATCGCCAAATCGCTCCCGCAGATGCTGCGCGGCAATTTGCAGTTGAACACGGTCACTGATGTCCATGGCCAACTGCACCTCTGCCAACTCGGGTTCGGCCAGTCGTTCGTAGAGCCCGTCCAAAGTGGACTCTAGCTGTGCAGTCACCACAGATTGTTCACCCAAATGATCACAAAGGGTCGCTACAAGCGACGCCACTTCGGCACGTTCACCCTCCTCAAGCTGCACCAATGTCTTACCTTCACCCGGCGCGCACAACTGCGGGAACGTGATCGTGAATTCCTCGAGGAAGTCCGAGATCTGAGAAAAAACCGGTACCAATGTATGGCGAGTGCTAGCCATGCTGTCGGGATCTTGCTTCACCTGCTCGTAATAGCCTCGCAAGTCGGTACTAAACGCAGACAAGCCAAGTGCTCCCAGTCGTCCCAAAAGCTTGTGCAGCAGTTCAACACTGACCTGGCTGATGCCCCGCGTTGAGCCCCCAGACAAACTGCGAAATAACGCAATGTTTGTGCGTACCAGCCGCCCCGTCAGAATCGGATCATCCAACATTTCCGCGATCTTTTTTATGCCGCTGAAGTCATTGCTTGGCGCCTCCTTGGATAACGGTAACTGAACGACAGCATCGACGGCTTCCAAGCCTTCGAAGGCCTCAATCGGATCGGCGATTTTTGTCTCATCATGTCCGCTGTCTTCAGGCAGTGTCTCATCGGCAGTTTGGCGCGAAATTACTCCCAGCCGCAGGCATTCAGTGAGCAGGGTTTGCGAAGACAGCGGTTTAGACACGACCGCATCGGCACCGCCTGTGAGCAACTCATTCATTTCGTTTCCGACGGTTGCAGCAGTGCAGCCGATGATGACACCCGGGTATCCGGATTCCCGCAGGGTCTCGATCATGCCCAAGCCGCTCAGTTCAGGCATGAAGTAGTCAGTAATAATCAGATCAAACGTCCGTTTACTGGCAAGCTCGAGCCCATCACTACCGTCCATTGCGCGAACTACCTCGGCGCCAAGCTCAGTGAGGAAGCTATCCGTGAGCGCCAACAGCATGCGGTCATCGTCAACAACCAAAACCGACTTACCAGTTAGGGATAAACCCTCAATATCTTCCTCGGTATCAACTGGAGCGGTCGGCATCTCGGCGCTACTGCCATAAGCGACCAAAGGCACTGACATCCGGAACCCGGCGCCTCCGTGTGGGCTATCGAAGTACGCTACCTCGCCACCGATATCCTCCAACCACGATTTCACCAGATGCAAACCAATACCCGAGCCAGCAGCATGCGTATCACCACGGCTAAAAATCTCGAATACCCGAGCTACATCTTTTTGGGGTATCCCACGGCCGTCGTCTTCAACCGCTATAAGCAGAGTGTCCCCTTGCTGGGCTTCAGATTCGGTAGCAGATTCGATTGACCCCGAAACCCAAATATTGTGACCGTGACTGTGGATACAGGCGTTGCGCACCAAGTTCGATAGCATGTTGGTAATTCGGCTAACGTCAGTAACAACCACGAAATCTTCGTACTCACCCAGATCCCAGCGCACCTGTATTCGATTCGAGCTTATCGCTGTGGCGACCATCGTCAGGCCATCGCGAATGAGGTCACGCAATTTAGTCCGCGCCAAACCCTCACTTGGCCGATCAAGGGGCTGGGCAATGAATTTGAGTTCGTCGACAATTTTCAGGGTGTTTTCAAGCATACTCTTCGCGGGCTCGCGAAGGTCGAGCCACTGAGCATCACTTTGACTGGCCATCATGCTCAACGAAGCGAGCGGGGAACGGATTTCATAACCTACCACCGCTAGCAGATCTGCGCGCCGAGCTTCCTCATCGCGCAAGCGGCCATAACTATTGACCGCCATATTGCGCGCGTGCTCTGTTTCACCCGCATGAAGGGTCAAGGCGTTGTTCGCTCGCCAGTTCAAAACAACCAACATCAGCGCGCCAAGCAGGGAACCCAATAAGCAGAGCAATACCAGCGGGGCAAATTGCCCACCCAGCATAGAGCCTGCAGCGAGGAATTCACGAGGGACAAACAGTATCAGGCCAGCATGAT
The DNA here is from genome assembly GCA_965657905.1 of Luminiphilus sp. Lineage (GTDB taxonomy): Bacteria > Pseudomonadota > Gammaproteobacteria > Pseudomonadales > Halieaceae > Luminiphilus. The sequence goes on from CBFHPT010000006.1 coordinate 165,354, forward strand.
CGAGTTGCCCCTGGTCCGAATTCAAGTTCTGCCAACCCAGCATTGGAGCAGTTACAAACACATACTCATCGCCGTCTGACGTCCGACTCACGTGCGCGTTTTGATAGAGCTGCGGCCAAATATCAGCCAACACTACTTCTACCGTGTTTTTACCATCCCCGAGCTGCCCGTCGAACTCCCACTTGGCATACTTGTTACCCCCATCGATAAAGAAGCCCTTGTCGTCAACGAGCCATACTTGAGGCGCAGATTCGACATCGTTCGGGCTGACTTCCCCAACGAGTGTATGAGGATCAATACGGAAATTAACAACGAGCAAGACCAGCTGTCCCCCAAACTGCAATTTTGCTCCCGAGCGTATAACCGGCATCAGAGGCCGCTGTACCTGCCCAAATTCCTCGTTGAGACTGAGCGAAGAGCTGCCAACCTGCTTGAGCTCAAGCGCCATGAATTTCTGGAAATAATCGCGACTCTGTTTGTTCTGCAGGTACGTCTGCTCAACTCGCAGTGGTGTATCCACTTCACTCCGATTGACGCGAACTAACTCTTGTCCATCCGCTGACAGCAAGCGAACATGATCAATGCTTGAGTCCCAGGCTATTGCACCCGCGAAAACGCTGGCAGCGTGGTCTTTAAGTGGTTCGCGGGATAACGAGGAATTCTCTGACGTTGAATGCAGCTCACTGGCCGCCTCCAGGCCGCTAACCAGTGCGGCAACGGCTGTGACATGGGTCTGATGAAGTGCTTTGATCCGCTGCTTGACCAGATCGAGCTCCAGCTGTGCTGTGCTGCGCTGTCTGTCGATCGAAAGGCTATCTGCACGCAGCATCAAGAGCACGTCACTGACACCCAACGTGATGATGAGAACAAACACCGCCAGCGCAATGGTTCTCGCTCGATTGATGCCTTTTAAACCGTCGGTTGCTTCTAGTCCCAGCATTCCGATGATCCATCTCGCAAGGCTTTTTGGCGTTCTAGAAAAACCTTTACCGTGTCTCGATACTATATGCCGAATTCAGGGAGCATGGGGGAAAAAGACTGAGAGGAGAAACACCGATAACCAGTGCGTTTTGAAGGCTTAATTTGTGGATACCTATTCGACAGCTCTCACGATGAAGCTGTGCCGTGGAAGAACAATTACTGAGAGCCAGCTACCTAATCATCATCTAACCAGCGCAGCTTTCGGAACGCTCTTAGAAACAGCCAACTACCGCCGAGGGCGACTAGTGCCAGTAAGATCTTAAGTGCCGTGTCGGCTTCCATGGAGGGTTTCCAATGCTGAATGAGTACCAAGTATAGTCGACTAAGGAACGCGCTAGGCTAGCAGGAAAGCGCACCTGGGCATGTTCCCGATATGTCCCAAAGCTTATACCCGTCACTTGGCTCGCAGAGAGTCCTGCGTGGCGTTCAAGCAAGTCAGTTACAGCCCAACTAAGGGCGCCGTACTTCAGATCTCAAATACCGATAGTATGAATTCTTTATAAGCTTCTGGCCCGGAGACGGAATAGGGGCCACGATAGCCATACCAAGCGACAGAGCCGCTTGCGTCAATGGCAGCAGCGAGCGAGAAAAAGTCAGATTGTTGCCAAGCTGTTAACCACCCACCAGTTAACAAAGTGGTCGCTATGCCTTGAGCAACACTCTCCGCTGCAGCCACGCGGCTGCCATCGGTTACCATGAATATGACCACATGGTTCTCTGCCAAACCCAGAGAAGCCAGTTCTTTTGCGTTGAGTTCGTGCGCATCAGCGTCGACATCAATACCCTTCGCAATTCGCCTCAATGTAGCGATATAAGCTGCTCGTTCCTCATCCGACGTTGAAGGGGCGGTATGGATTGTTTGAATCTCTGACTTACTTTGTTCATCAGTGGGTCGCAATTGAGCGCCCGTGGTGGATAAGGCTACTTGTACCGAATTAAAGCCCTTAGACCTGAGAAGCTCCGCGACACCACTAAGCGCGGAGCCGCCCTCCATTGAACATAGCCTAGCGGGTTCTACCCCGTTCTTCCGGACACTTCAAAGAAGCTCGATAATGGGTAAAAGGAGTGTTTATGATGAAGCGAAGACAGTTCAGTGCGGAGTTCAAGCAAGGCGCAGTTGAACAAACCCACCAACCCAGTGTCAGCTGTGCCCAAGTGGCCCGCGAGCTTGGC
>CBFHPT010000007.1:0-166414 GCA_965657905.1 Luminiphilus sp.
TTATCTGCCGCCCATGACTGAGGGTCGATGGACCGGCACGATGAATTTGACCGAGCCCCAATGCGGAACCGATCTCGGTCTCATCCGAACCAAAGCCGTTCCTCAGGACGACGGCACTTATCGAATTTCTGGCCAGAAAATCTGGATCTCGGCCGGTGAACACGATATGGCTGAAAACATCGTGCACTTGGTACTCGCGCGCATCGAGGGAGCGCCGGAGGGCATTAAAGGCATCTCACTGTTTATCGTCCCGAAATTTATCGTGGATGATGAAGGCAGTCTGGGTGAGCACAATGCGCTTTCCTGTGGTGGCCTCGAGGAGAAGATGGGCATCCATGGCAACGCGACCTGTGTCATGAATTACGACGGCGCGACCGGCTTTTTGGTTGGGGAGCCCAACAAAGGCATGCGCGGCATGTTCGTCATGATGAATGAGGCCCGCCTCGGTGTGGGTATGCAGGGGTACGCTGCCGCTGAGGTGGCTAATCAGAACGCTGCTGCATTTGCCAAAGAGCGACTGCAGTCCCGTTCGATTACCGGAGAGAAGGCACCCGACTTACCCGCAGATCCAATTATTGTGCATCCCGACGTACGTCGCATGTTGATGGATACAAGGGTCTTCGTTGAAGGCGCGCGAGCACTCACCTACTGGACGGCGCTACAGGAAGATCTGGCGCACAAATCCGATGATCCTGCAGTGCGTGAACGCGCCGATGACTACGCCTCGCTACTCACGCCCATCATCAAAGCATTTCAGACGCACAAGGGCTATGAGGGCACTAACGATGCGCTTCAGGTCTTTGGTGGTTCGGGTTACTGCGAAGAGTGGGGCATGTCTCAATTTGTGCGGGACGCGAAAATTGCCATGATCTATGAAGGTACCAACGGCATTCAGGCGCTTGATTTGGCGGGTCGCAAGTTAATGGCCAACGGGGGTCGTAGCTGGCTTTCTCTATTCGAAGAGATTGCGTCCTGGTGCGGCGAGCACAAAGGCCAATCTGCCGAGTTGGATGGTTACATCGAGAAAACTCTGATCGTAAAGGCTCAGGTTGAAGAAGCGATTGGGTGGCTAGGCGAAAATGGATTGCGAGACGCCGACAATGTGGGTGCTGCGTCCCATGATTTTCTGCACCTGTTTGCATACCTGGTCAACGCTTACATGTGGCTGTTGATGACGAAAGCCGCGACTGAAAAACCCGATGATGAGTATTGCGCAAACAAGCTCATCACTGCGCGATACTTTTTTGGACGCACGCTGACGATCACGCCGTCGCATCTTGAAAAGGTCAAGGCAGGTGCCGCCGATATTATGGCGCTGACGGCCGAGGCATTCTGAAGTTTTCAGTGAGTCGATTGGTCGTGGGGGTGTTCTCCCCCACCCAGCAACAGCTTTTTAACGCTGAAATCCTTTAGTGCTGTCTGGCGTTGACAGTCAGTATAGGGGCAGTAGACTTACCCGCTTGTTAGTTTTGATGAATCACGCGTCCTCGTTAATAGGCCCTCTAGGGGCCTATTTTGTTTGTATCGGCGGATCACAAAATCACGCAATTTGACTGGCCGAAAGAGGTCCTTATGTCCCAGCCAATCGTTGGTCTGATCATGGGTTCCCGCTCTGATTGGAATGTTATGGAGGGTGCCGCAGAGGTGCTTGATCTGTTGGGTATTCCCTATGAGGCGAAGGTGGTTTCCGCTCACCGCACCCCCGATCGTTTGTACGACTATGCGCGCGGTGCGCGAGACCGTGGTTTGCGCACGATTATCGCGGGCGCCGGCGGTGCGGCGCATTTACCCGGGATGACGGCGGCAATGACCCCGCTACCTGTTCTTGGTGTGCCCGTATCCGCAACGGCTTTAAACGGTGTTGACGCTCTGTTGTCCATTGTTCAAATGCCCAAGGGCGTGCCGGTAGCGACCTTCGCCATTGGGAAACCCGGCGCGATGAACGCGGCTTTGTTTGCTGCTGCGATGTTGGCAAATGACGATGCGAGTATTCGAGGCGCTTTGGATGCGTATCGTGCCAAGCAGACCAGCGATGTACCTGAAACAACGGTCGACTAAGGATTTATGTCAGTGAACGGGGATCACAATCAGTGAAACAGCGACTTGGCATTATCGGCTGCGGTCAGCTCAGCCAAATGATGGCAGAGGCGGCTCGGCGACTCGGTGTGTCCGTCTCGTTTTTGTGCGTTGATGAGACCCCTGTCGTGGGCGGGTTAGGCCCTGTCTATGGACTCGACGAGACCGACACTTTCTTCGGGTCCTGTGACGCAGTCACAGTTGAGCGCGAAAGTTTGCCCGATGCGCTGTTGCGACGGGCAGCCGATGAGGTCGGCTTGTTTCCCTGTTACGACGCATTGGTTGTTTTGCGCAGTCGCAATACGCAAAAGGCTATGCTTGACCGGTTAGCGATACCGACCTCACCCTGGTGTACCGCGGAAACTCCAGACGATTTGCAGCAAGCCCTGACTGCGCAGTTTGCGGGTCAACCCGTACGCTGCAAACGTATTCTGGGTGGCTATGACGGTGGTGGTCAGTGGCGTGTCAGGGATGCGCATGACGCTGCGGCGATTCCTGAGGGCGGCTACCCACTCATCGCCGAAGCGGAAATCGCTATCGATCGCGAGTTAGCGATTATTATTGCTCGCGACGGGGCCGGTGAATCGGTGTGCTATCCCATGACTGAAAATGCCATGCGTGACGGCATTCTGATCGGCAGCTTTGTCCCAGCCGGTGTGTCGGAGGCGCTCACTGTTGAAGCGCAAGCGCATGCGAAAACGTTGGTTGATGCCATGAATTACGTTGGTGTTCTGGCAATTGAGTTTTTTGTCACCGACGGCCGTCTCATCGTCAATGAAATTGCACCGCGTGTACATAATACGGGGCATTGGACGATCGGCGCTGTAGGCGCAGATCAGTTTACTCAGCACGTGAGTACGGTGCTCGGTGCGCCAGTGACGCCCCCCGTTTTTGACGGTGCTGCTGCAATGGTCAATCTGCTCAATGACGCTCTGCCACTAAAAATGCCCGAAGGCCCGGTAAGAACACTTTTTCAGACTTATGGGAAGGGCGTCCGCAAGGGACGCAAGCTGGGGCATGTCACCCTGATTGGCCCCGATGCTGATGTGGTCCGAGCAGAAGCCGAGGCCTATATAAGAGCCCTACACTAAACAGCGCTCACGTCTGGTTCAGTCGGCACGTCGGCCAAATTATTCGCATCCACGGGGCTTTGTCGCCTGCGCACCATTTAGTTTTGCATCAGCTTGGTATGTTAGACCCATAACAAGCCGCAAAATAAATCGCAGGAAATCCGCTATGAAACTTCGATCCGATCGCGTTACCAAGGGCAACATGAATGCTGCAGCGCGAGCGTTGTGGCGCGCGACGGGCACTGCTAAAGGTGAGTTTGGGCGGCCGATCATTGGTATCGCCAACTCCTTTACCGAGATGGTTCCGGGCCATGTACACCTACAGCAGTTGGGTCGCTACGTGGCCGAGGAGATTCGCGAGGCCGGTGGCGTCCCAAAAGAATTCAATACCATCGCTGTCGATGATGGGATTGCCATGGGGCATGAGGGGATGCTGTATTCACTGCCGTCCCGTGAGCTCATTGCCGACGCCTGCGAGTACATGATGAACGCTCACGCCATTGATGCAATGATTTGCCTTTCTAACTGCGACAAGATCACCCCCGGGATGTTGATGGCTGCGAACAGGCTCAACATCCCGACAATCTTCGTGGCGGGTGGCCCCATGGAGTCGGGCAAACTCAACTATCGCGGTGAGTTAAAGCGCGTCGACGCGCTCGATGCCTTCATCATTGCCTCCCAAGCTGACGCAACCGACGCGGAGATAGAAACAGCCCAAGAGTCAGCCTGCCCAACTTGCGGTTCCTGCGCATTAATGGGCACCGCCAATTCCATGAATTGTTTAACCGAGGCGCTGGGGCTGGCGCTGCCAGGTAACGGCACGATTGTCGCCACGCATACCGATCGTCGTGATCTGTTTAAGGAAGCCGCCCATCGCATTGTAGAGATGTCTTACGCTTGGTACCGCGATGGCGATGCCAGTGTACTACCGCGCAGTATCATTACCCGCGAGGGACTCGAAAACGCCGTGCGGATGTCGATGGCTATTGGCGGGTCGACCAACACTATTCTGCATCTGTTGGCCACTGCACTTGAGTCCGACGTGGATTTCACAATCGACGACTTTGACCGAATCTCGCGCGACACGCCCTGTTTGTGCAAAGTGGCCCCCTCGGCACACGAGGTGTTTATCGAGGACATGCATCGCGCAGGGGGTGTGATGGCGGTAGCGGCGGAACTTAAAGCTGCAGGCTTGTTTCACAACGATAACCCTACCGTGCTCGGTAAGCCTATGGGTGCGCTCATTGATGAGTGGGATATCAGCAACAGCGATAATGAAGTGGCGCGTCAGCGGTTCAGTGCGGGGCCTGGAGGGCAGCGTACTACCGAGGCATTTTTCCAATCCAGTCGTTTCACGAGCCTCGATGAAGATCGCGAGGGTGGTGTGATTCGCAGTGTTCAGCATGCGTACTCGAGAGAGGGCGGCCTTGCTGTGCTGTACGGCAATATCGCGCCGGACTCCTGCGTGGTGAAGGCTGCGGGCGTTCCCGAGGCGGTCCTGCAGTTCCGCGGCAGTGCACTGGTTTATGAAAGCATGGAAGATGCCATGGACGCGATTCAGGACGGCACCGTGCAGGCAGGCCACGTTGTTGTTATTCGCTATGAGGGACCGAGCGGTGGACCTGGTATGCGTGAAATGCTTACTCCCACCGGCTTGCTACGTGCTAAGGGGCTTGCCGACAAGGCTGGTCTCATTACCGATGGGCGTTTCTCGGGAGCCACCTCCGGTTTGTCTGTGGGTCATGTCTCACCGGAGGCCGCGGCGGGCGGTGTGATTGCGCTGGTCGAAGATGGTGATGTCATTGAATTTGATATTCCCAACCGCCGTGTTCATCTTGATGTTGACGATGCAGCGCTGGCGGCGCGTCGCGCGGCGCGTTTAGCTTTGGGGCCGTTAGCATGGAAGCCAGCGAACCGCGTCCGGCCGGTTACGACTGCGCTGCGCATTTTTGGGTTGACGGCTGGGTCTGCGGATAAGGGTGGCGCCCGAGACCGAGATAGACTCGATCGCGTAGAGGCATTGCTCGCACAGAACGACGCTTTCTAACGTCCAAGATAAAAACATCCAACGTGCTCAAGAATGTCGGCACTTAGCGCTTGCCGTTACCTTGATCTGACTACAGGAGTAATGGGCCCAGCAGGTGCCAGATTGCGGGCACTAACGCCGCGGTCGATAAAGCACTCGAGCCCATTGCGAGACCAGCGTATGCGCCCAGGGTTTGATCGACTTGCAGTGCTCTCGCGGTGCCGATGCCATGGGCTGCAACACCTAGGGCGATGCCTTGAATTTCGGGTCCGCGAATGCCCGATAGCCGCAGAATGCCGAGGCCGAAGACGGCACCAAAAATACCCGTGAGAATGACTGCGACCGCTGCTAGCGACGGCAGTCCTCCGAGTCCTTCGGCGATTCCCATCGCAACCGGCGTGGTTGTGCTCTTAGGGGCGATCGAGAGTAGGGTCAGTTCACTAGCACCAAGGAAAGACGCGATCACGATGGTCGACGCCGCTGCGGTCGCAGTGCCCGCTACCACGCTAAGTAAGATGGGAAGCAGCTGGGCTCTTAGCGTTCGTATCTGGTCGTAGAGCGGAATCGCCAGTGCGACGGTCGCGGTGCCCAACAAAAAATGTAACGGCTGCGCACCCGCGAAGTATGACTCGTAGCTTATTTCCCCCGCATTCAACGCAATAATCACGAGTGCCATGCCAATCATTACCGGGTTCAGCATTGGTGACTGGCCACTGCGCCTAAACAGCCATAAGGCCAAAATATACGCGAGCAGCGTAAAACCGAGACCTATACTCAATTCCGATAAACGGGACCAAAGTTCTGCACTCGTAAAACTTACGTCGGTCATGTTTGGTGCTCGTCAGCTGGCCGGCTAGCCTGCTCTGAAGTGTCTCGTTGACCGCCGCGTTTCATCATCCCTCGCAGCATAAAGCCGGTTACTAGCAGAGTGATCACCGTACTGGTAACGAGTGCGACTCCAATTGCCAGCCACTCATCGGCGACTCTGTCGACGTAGAGCATGACGCCCGCGCCCGCGGGGATAAAAAATAACGACATGTGTTGCAGAAGAGGGCGACTTATACGCTCCATCGCGTTTGGCACCTCCCCACGCACCATCAGGTACACAAGCATCATCACCATGCCAGCGACGGCGCCCGGCAGGGGAATGCTCATGGCCTGCACGAGCCAATTGCCCAGCAGTTGGCAAATCAAGAGAACGGCGAGTTCGATAAACATAAGTGGTGCGATTCTCGGGCGGTTAGACATCATGTTACAGCGAAAAAGCTTTCGTTTAAGTCAAAAAAACCCCACGAGTGTGGGGTTCCATAGTCTTGGTAGCAGGCGCTGGTTCTGGAAGGCTACGCTGAACCCGTGCTCGCCTCGGCGCTGGTGCGCTGCTCGGCCGGTGTGGGAAGGTGCTGCTCGCTGAGTGCTTTAAGCGCATCCATGCGGTCATCAAATCGATCTGCTTCGATATCAAAGCAGCAGTCTACTTCTAGGGCGTGTAGCGTTGCGGCGACGTCATCGGACATCCCAGAAACCAACACTCTCTTCCCAGCGCGTTTGGCGTCACACGCAATGGTCTCCACCGCCCGAGACGCCGAGACATCGATGAAAGGCACCCGTCTGAAATCGAGAACAATAGCCCGCAGTCCATCCTTATAGCGCTCGCGCACGTGGTGGCCGACGTCTGCTGCGGCACCAAAGCTCAATGGACCACCGAACTCAAACACCGTGACACGATCCCGAAGGGCATGCAGCATTGCTTTTTCTTCATCACTAGTTGATGACAAGGGGCGCGATAGCAAATCATCAAGTTGAGACTTCGCCACCTGTCGAACGTAACCCAGCGCGGCGAGAACCACGCCGGCGCCAACTGCGGTGATGAGATCCACGAGTACCGTTAGACCCAGCACTAACGCCATTAGTAGGAGATCCCATCGGGGGCCCCGATGCGCGTTCTTCAAATAGCTGAAGTCGATGATATCAAGGCCAACCTTGATCAACACGCCGGCCAAAGCGGCATGAGGAATATAGGCTGCAAGCGGGCCAACACCCAGTACGACAGCGGCCAGGACCACTGAGTGAATCATGCCTGACAAACGCGTGATGCCACCCGAACGGATGTTAACTACGGTTCGCATGGTCGCACCGGCGCCCGCGATACCACCGAACAAACCAGCGACAGCGTTACCCACACCTTGACCGATAAGCTCCTTGTTAGAATCGTGGCGCGTGCGGGTCATGTTGTCGGCTACAAGAGATGTCAACAGACTATCAATAGAGCCTAATACTGCGAGGATAAAGGCGGCCTCGACCACTAATATCATCGCCGACTGTTCGAACACCGGCATATGGAAAGAGGGAAGTCCACTAGGAATATCGCCGAGAATGGGCATCGTCCCGATAAATAATGACAGCATGGTACCGGCAGTGAGGGCTGCCAGCGGCGCGGGCAGATACTTGCCCCAAGTGGTGGGCCAGCTGTAGACCACTACTAATGTCAACGCAGCCACCGCCAGTGCAGACCAGTTAATGCTTGTCAGTGCTGTTGGCAGGTACGTCAGACCCGGAATCGTGCCCGCGGGAGCAGCGTGGCCGAGGGTTGCGTCGAGCTGCAGGATAATAATGATGACACCAATGCCGCTCATGAACCCTGATACAACAGGGTACGGCACCAGTCGTATGAAATCGCCGAGCTTGATGACGCCGAACGCAATCTGTATCAGTCCTGCAAGCATCACCGCCGTCAAAATCAAGCCCACATCACCTGAAAGACTGGCAAACAACCCTGCAAGCACAACAACCATGGGGCCTGTTGGGCCAGAGACGTTGGTCGGGGTGCCGCCCATGAACGCAGCGAAGAAACCCACGATGATGGCACCGTACATGCCGGCGATGGGGCCCAGTCCCGAGGCAACGCCAAACGCTAGGGCTAACGGTATAGCAACCACGCCAGCGGTCAGACCACCGTAGATATCACCACGAAGGTTTGAGAGGTCAAACTTAAAAAGGGACAACATTATTTTGCTCCGTTTAATATCACCTCATAGGATGGAGCATAAGCGGGTACATAATATATGGATCATTTCTATATATTGGTATAGATTTTAGCTATCATCCGTGGTTAGCGCGTTTTGCGGCGTGCACTCAGTAAACTTGCTTGAGGAACACACAGCCAATGTCTTCGTTTCGGCAAATGGAGTATTTCCTAGAGGTTGCAGAGGCGGGATCTATGCGTCAGGCCGCTCTGCGACTTGGCATCACTCAGCCCACGCTCACCGTGCAGTTGCGCACGCTTGAGGAGTCTTTGGGTGTTGTCCTGTTGGAGCGGAGTCGCTCTGCCACTCAGTTGTCTCCCGCGGGTCGGGAGTTATTGCCTGAAGTGCAGGCGATGGTGTCCCAGTGGCGCGATATCGTCGAGCGCGCTCATTTGATTAGTGACCACACCCACTCGACCTATCGACTGGGTGTACCGCCAACCCTCGGTCCCTACCTGTTGCCTACTTTGTTGCCCTCGATTCATCAGACCTTTGCTCGGCTACGATTACACGTGCGTGAGGAGGTTCCGGATATGTTGCTAAAAGGTCTCGAGGAGGGGCGTTATGATCTGATCATAGGGCCGGTTGCTGCTCAGAGCGAGTCGCTCGTAAAAGAGCTGCTCTTTCGAGAGCCACTTCTGCTGGCAATTCCCTCTGAGACCGAAATTGCTGCCGACGGTGACCTGTCGGAAAGCGATCTCAGCGGCCTCGACGTACTCGCGATTGACGAGCGTCATGCACTTCGCCGCGAGGTTGAACGAATCTGCGAGCAAACCGGTGCGCGGTTAAATCGCAACTACGAAGGCACGAGTCTCGACACCCTGCGGCAGATGGTCGTGATGGGGATGGGGCTCGCATTCCTGCCTGCTCTCTACGTACGCAGTGAGATTCATCGTCCCGAAGACCTGCGTATCCAAGCCCTCAGCGGTGGGCGACTGTTCCGCGAACACGCGCTGCTTTACCGAGCGAATTCACCGTCGCGGAGTTTTTACAAAGACATCACCAAGGTGATCCGCACTGTGATTGAGCAAGAATTGCGAGGCTGTGTAATTCCCATCGAGACTTAGCAAAATCCGCCCCTCCTGGGGTGAGGTGAGCAAGATTTTAATTGAATTTGAACTTGGAGTATGTTTTTCTAACTCTCAGTCTTTTTCTGCTTGTCGAACAACATTTGCGATTGCGAATATGTCCCCACTGAGTTCGGGACTACCCACACCCTGGAGGAAAAATGAGTCACTCAGCGTTTATTTATGACGCGGTCCGCACCCCGCGCAGTAAAGGTAAGAAAGACGGCACCCTGCACGAAGTGAAGCCGGTAGATCTTGGCGCGGGACTGCTGAGAGAGTTGCAGCAAAGACATGACCTCGACACCAGTTATGTCGATGACGTTGTGATGGGCTGCGTCACGCCAATTGGCGAGCAGGGTTCGGATATTGCCAAGATGATCGTACAAAACGCCGGGTGGGATGAATCGGTAGCGGGCGTCCAACTCGACCGTTTCTGCGCTTCGGGACTAGAAGCGGTGAACATTGCGGCACAAAAGGTCGCATCCGGCTGGGAGGATCTCGTGGTTGCCGGTGGTATTGAATGCATGTCACGGGTGCCCATGGGTAGCAATGGCGGGGCGATGGGCGGCGACCCTTGGTTTTCGATGAAGACGGGATTTGTGCCTCAAGGCATTGGTGCGGATACCATCGCTACCTTGGCGGGATGGAGCCGAGAGGATGTCGATCGGTATGCGGTAACGTCTCAGCAGCGCGCGACCCATGCCCGGGATAGCGGTTGGTTTGATGGTTCAGTGGTCCCAGTGAAAGATGAGAATGGCATCACCATTCTTGAGCGTGATGATTTCATCAAGCCACAGACAACTGTCGAGGGGCTGGCAAAACTAAAAGCGTCTTTTGAGATGCACGGCAGTCTGGGATTCGATGACGTCATTCTTGCCAAGTACAACCAACTCGAGAAGATCGATCACGTACATACTCCGGGCAACTCTTCCGGCATCGTTGATGGCTCTAGCGCCGTCCTAATCGGCAGCGAGCAAGCGGGCAAGGACCTTGGCCTCAAAGCGCGCGGACGCGTGGTCGCCACTGCGGTCCTCTCTACCGATCCCATCATCATGCTGACAGGACCGGGACCCGCCGCTCAAAAATGTCTACGAAAGGCGGGTCTGTCGAAAAACGACATCGACTTGTGGGAAATCAACGAGGCCTTCGCATCAGTAGCGCTGCGCTACATGCAGGATCTCGACATCGATCATGAGATTACCAATGTGAATGGCGGCGCCATAGCCATGGGGCACCCTTTGGGTGCGACCGGTGGCTGCTTGATCAGCACTGTGCTTGATGAGCTAGAGCGACGCGGAGCCAAACGCGCCATGTTGTCCCTCTGCGTGGGTGGCGGCATGGGTATCTCGACAATTATCGAGCGCGTCTAACTAAACGCGCAGCACACGAATAGCGCCCCACTGGCGAATTAAAGGATTGAATGAACAATGAGCGGATTTAACTACGAGAAAGACGCAGACGGCATAGTGACCGTCACCATGGACATGGATGGGCCGGTGAACTCGATGAGCCCCGAGTTTTTACCGCTGCTGGAAGATACGGTTGGCAAGCTCGAAGGCGAGCAAGATCTGTCTGGGGTGGTGTTTACCTCGGCGAAGTCGACGTTCTTTGCGGGTGGTGATCTCAATTCACTGAGCAAGGTAACAAGTGAGAATGTTGAGGAATTCTTCCACGGTGTGGAGGCGATTAAGGCCGCCATGCGTCGAATGGAGAAAATGCCGGTACCGTTTGTAGCAGCGATTAACGGCGCGGCACTCGGTGGCGGTTTAGAACTGGCACTCAGCTGTAATCATCGCATCGCCTGGGATGACAAGTCGGTACAGATTGGTTTTCCCGAAGTGACGCTGGGTCTCTTGCCCGGCGGCGGCGGTGTGGTGAAATCGATTTATCTATTGGGTTTGATGGGCGCTAACGAGTATCTCATTGAGGGTAAGCGCGTCGCCCCTGCAAAAGCCGCTGAAGTGGGCTTAATCGATGAGACGGTAGCATCGCTTGATGAGTTGCTTCCCCGCGCGAAAGCTTGGATTGCTGAAAACAAAGGTAATGATGCAGCGGCCGTGCAGCCTTGGGATACAAAGGGCTACAAGATTCCCGGTGGCAACGCCAATCACCCCGCGGTAGCTCAAATGCTTCCCGCTGCAGGCGCGATGCTGTATCAAAAGACTCGCGGTCTGCTGCCGGCCCCGGCAAAGATTCTAGACGTGGCTGCATCAGCGCTTCGGGTAGATTTTGACACCGCGATGCGTATCGAGAGCAGGGGTATTGCGTATCTGGCGACAACGCCTGAGTGCAAGAACATGATCAACACGTTCTTTTTCCAGATGAATAAAATCAATGGCGGCGCTTCGCGTCCGAAAGAGGTGCCACCGCAGATCACTAAAAAGGTCGGTGTGTTAGGTGCAGGCATGATGGGGCAGGGGATTGCGTACTCATCGGCGATGGCTGGCATTGACGTGGTGCTTAAAGATATCTCTCAGGAGTCCGCGGAGAAGGGCAAGGCGTATTCGGAAAAACTGCTGCGTAAACGCGTCGAAAAAGGGCGTATGACCGAGGAGAAGATGCAGCAAGTGCTCGATCGCATTACGCCTACAGCGGAGAGCGCTGATCTCGATGGTTGCGATCTGATTATTGAGGCCGTGTTTGAAAACATTAAGCTGAAACATCAGATTACCGCTGAGCTTGAAGGGCATCTGGCAGAAGGCGGTGTGTGGGGCTCCAACACCTCCACGTTGCCAATTACCGAGTTGGCAGAGGGCAGCAGCAACCCCGAGAACTTTATCGGCATTCACTTTTTCTCACCGGTCGACAAAATGCCGCTGGTCGAAATCATTATGGGCGACAAGACCAGTGACGAAGCCCTCGCCAAAGCCTTTGACTACACCAAGCAGATCCGTAAGACGCCGATTGTGGTCAATGATTCGCTGGGCTTCTTTACCTCGCGCACGTTTGGTACCTACATCGACGAAGGTGTGCGAGTCATGGTTGAGGGTATGCATCCCACCAAGATCGACAACCTTGGTAAAGCTGTCGGTATGCCAGTCGGTCCGCTGACGGTTCATGACGAAGTGAGTCAGGAGCTTACCCGCAAGGCTCAGGAAACCTGGAAGGAGATGGGCGTCAACGATAAGTGGGGCGATCAAAGCATCATGCGCGAGGTCGTCGGCTGGATGATCGGAGAGCACGACCGTGGCGGACGACATCATGGGGGCGGCTACTACACCTATCATGAGGATGGCAGCAAAACCCTGTGGCCTGACCTGGTAGCGAAGTATTACAAGCCAGAAGCTGCCATTTCCGATCAGGACATCAAGGATCGACTGCTGTTCCGGCAGGTAATTGAAGCCCTTAAGTGTCTTGAAACCAACGTGTTGCGAACCGTGGCCGATGGCAACCTCGGGTCAATCATGGGGATCGGTGCGCCCGTATGGACGGGTGGGCTGCTTCAGTTTGTGAATACCTACGGTATCGAGCGCTTCAAGGCGCGATGCGATGAATTGGCCGAGGTCTACGGGGAGCGTTTCCAGGCTCCGGCAATCATCGCTGAGAAGATCGCCTCGGGTGAAAGCTTCCAGTAACAGGGCTCAACCGCTCGAGACTGGTATTCGAACAAGGCGGGCGTATGCCCGCTTTTTTTGTTATTAATTGAGCATGTGCGGACGTTATACACTCACAGTGAACAATCGGCCCGAGCTGACAGGGCTCGGTCTCCAGTTGCAGGATCGATACAACATCGCGCCTCAGACTCCGGTTGTCGTGTTAAACGACGCTAAACACTATCAATTGATGCCCTGGGACTATTCGCCGCCCTGGGCTCGTGAGCCAATGCACTTGACCAATGCCCGTAGTGAGACGCTTAGGGAGAAGCCTTCATTTCGTGGTGCTAAGCGCTGTGTGTTTATTGCCGATGGCTGGTATGAGTGGCAACGAGAGGCAACAGGCAAGGTGCCCTGGTATCATCACCGCAACGGACAGCTACTGTTTTTTGCGGGCATCTACAACACAAGCAGTGGCTGTGCGATCGTAACCCGCGAAGCCCACGAGCATCTGCGTTTCATACACCATCGCCAGCCCGTTCTGTTGGATGGTCGAGCAGTAGAACATTGGCTGGAGGGGCATGACCTGTTTGCCAGTGCGATCACGCGATCAGTGCTGTGTCACCCGGTGTCCGATCGGGTAAACAAGCCGGCAAATGATGATTCCGCACTCATTGAAGCGGTAGTGCAAACGAAGTCATCTCAAGATTCGGGTAATACGGGTGATTTGTTTGACTAGCCTTTGGCTATTCACAAAACCGGTTTGACGATGGCGAGACGTTTTGCAGCGAAGGGGCGTGCGCCCATATTTCATGTGAACAAGCGGTGAGTTATGCGTAAAACACTGAAGTTTCTTCATACCTTAGGTGGCGTCGGTTTGCTGGGAGCCATGGCAACGTTAGTCATTATGCTGACCCAGTTACCCGAGCCCTCAGTAGCTCCCGAAAGCTATCTGATGCTACGTGTTGTGATGGATCGCATTGCTCAGTGGTTGTTGTTGCCGTCCCTTGGCATCACACTGGTCGCTGGATTGTTTTCCATGGCCGTGGTGAAGGGTTACCACAATGCTGGCTGGGCATGGATGAAGCTGGCTACCGGTGTCTTGATGTTTGAGGGCACCTTACTGGCGATTCAGGGGCCGGTTGAAGCAGAAGCCGCACTGGCGCGACAAGTGATTGCTGACGGCGGCGACCTCGGTCAGCTTGCCTCTACCGTCGGTGCCGAATGGGGCTCACTCTGGGTGCTTATTGGTGTCGCGGTGGTAAATGTATTACTCGGTGTATGGCGCCCAAAATTCTCGAGAGGCGCATCGCAGCAGACGGAGTGACGTTTCATCGCGCTGTTGAACGGGTTTTCGTGCGTACGGCAACCTTGTTCGCGGCGATTTGTTGCTCAGACGAGGCTTTTGAAGAGGGCCGCTAGCTTGCGACCACGGGTCAAAGAAGCCAGAAACTCTCGTGGCTTCGGGTCATCCGAGAGGTATGTGGAATAGCCCTTGAGCATGGACAGATCAATGTTATCGAGGTTCACGAATGCCATGCTCCATTCTTCGAAACTGCGCGCGGCAATATCTTCACTCATCAACACATCAATGTTTTCGTGACGGGGGTCTTTTTCGATGCGGGCGAAAGTCGACAGCACCGTCTCTTTTGTGCCCTCGAGAATCTGGAAAAACGAATCCTCTTTGTAGATCAGTAACCCCGTCAGTTCAGCTTGTTCATTGAATTTGCGGACGCTATCGAGCAAGCCAAGTAAATCACTCGTGTCCATATGACGTGTCTGGGTGCTAACGTAGGCGAGGTTAAATAATGGGCGGGGGTTTGCGGACGAGTAATAGTGATCGTCTTGCTGCTGAACGTTGTCGCCCTGTTGATACTCAGCATCACCGCTAGGGTCGTCGCGATCGCCATACTGTGACATAACGTTGGGATCCTCTGTAATGGTGCATTTCACCGGGATCATTGCAGTTATAGACTGCCCCGCCGTTGAAGCCCCTTGAAGCAGACCCAAGCCCCATTCGGCCTGTTTTGGCGCCATAAAGCAAGTAAAAAAACATTTACTTTGCGGCCGTCCAAATTATTTGACATTCGATCCGGGTGTGGCATTCTGCTGATAACAGGCCAATCTCAGGGTATCTCGCCCGCGTAGCTGGCCAGCAGGAGTCAGGTATGAGCGAAGCACTAGCAATCGATATGAATGAATCCACCCAGCAGGCCCTTGAGAGTCGCCTGCTTGCTCCTCGCTTTTATCGGACGAATTACAAGGCTTTGGATAAGCTTGATGTGTCCCCGGTAAGAGAAGAGTGGGACGCCATGATGGCCGACTTCGAGGCTGATCGAAATCGCGCTCATTTCCGGCAGAGCTTTGAATTTGATCCCACGTCTCTTGACGATCGACCTGAACTCAAAGAAGACTTTCTTGACTTGTTGGTGAGCTCGATCACATCCGAGTATTCCGGTTGTGTCTTGTATCAGGAGATACAGAAGAACGTTGATAATCCCGACATCGAAGCGTTGATGCGTTACATGGCACGGGATGAATCGCGTCACGCTGGGTTTATTAACAAAGCGCTCAAGCAAATGGGGGTTGCTGTCGATCTCAGCGTGCTCAAGAAAGCCAAGAAGTATCATTACTTCCGGCCCAAGTTCATTTATTACGCGACGTACCTCTCTGAGAAAATTGGTTACGCGCGATACATCACAATCTTTCGACATCTGCAGCGCAATCCAGAGTACCAATTTCACCCGATCTTCAGCTGGTTTGAAGAGTGGTGTAACGATGAGTTTGCACACGGTGAGGCGCTGGCCCTACTAATGCGCGCTAACCCACATCTCTTGAAAGGTCACAACAAGCTCTGGATTCGCTTTTTCTTGCTAGCCGTCTACTCAACCATGTACGTGCGCGATCACACGCGACCGACCCTTTATGAAGCGTTTGGGATGGATATCACCGAGTACGATTACAAGGTCTTTGACATCACCACCGAAATTAGCAAGCAGGTATTTCCCATCATGCTTGATACGGACAATCCGAAAATGCGAGCCGGATTGTCGCGTATGCGGGATTTGGCCGAGCGACAGGAAACCCTGCGTCAGAAGGGTGGTCTACTGAATACCGTGCGCCGACTCGGGCTGACAGTTGCCACAGGATTGACCTTTGCACGGCTTTATCTCCTGCCGGTGAAGCGCAACGAATTACCTCAAGAAACGCGTATGCAGCCCGCCTGGTAACGTTCAGCGCGCTGTTAAGCGCGCCCTCAGATCGACCACATGACACAATCCTGCGCCGGCAAGTCCTGCGGCGATAAGCTCCCAGGGCGCCTCGGTGAGCGCCAACCGGACACAGAGCATGAGTAGTGCGCCAGCGGCAAGGTTCGGCAGCAGAGCGCTGAAGCGTAGTCTGCTGTCGCGCTGGCGACTCCACCACCACAAAGTAAGTATCTCTAGTGCTACAAGCAGCAGAATTAAGTCAATGAGCGAGCCCGAATAGAGCAGTTCGGCCATTCGTTACGAAACCCTACTGAGACCCAAAAGCTGCAAGATATCTTTCCAGACAACTCTGAAATGCGCGGCTTTGCGGCGCTTTACGAGCTTTTTGGTCGTATAGGACTTCCAGGTGAGCTCTTGAACATCGGGGTCCTGGCACATCGCTACGAATTTCTCCCGACGCTTGTCACTGCTGTACCAAAAGCGCTGTAAAAGACCCAGGGCCCAGAATGTTTTGCCATGCAACTTCATGAACTGTTGTCTTGCATGTTTCAGGTCAACCGCTGAGCCGTTTACTAGGAATCGCTCCATTGTTGCAGCGGATAAAAGACCGCAGAGCATGGCGTAGTAGATGCCCTCGCCGGAAGCCGGTGCTACAACGCCTGCGGCGTCCCCAGAAAGCAACACGCCTCGGCCATCATCCCAGCGTTTTAGTGGCTTCATTGGAATGGGGGCCCCTTCGCGACGTACGGTTTTTGCGGTATCGAGGCCCACGATGTGCCGCAGGTCAGTGACCGATTTGGGTGCCGAAAAATCGCGCCCCTCACTACCCACACCAATACTGGCGTGTTTGCCATGAGGGAATACCCAGGCATAGAAATCCGGCGACAGCTTTCCTTGGTACCAGACGTCACAGCGTTCGGGGTCGTAACCATCGGACACGCCCGCAGGCGCTTCGATGATTTCATGGTAAGCAAACACCCAGCGAAGTTTGCTCGAGCAGGGTACCGTGTGACTGGCAACTTTGGATCGCGCACCATCAGCGGCAATCACAGCCTTACATGTCACGGTGACCGCTTGTTTGTCCTCGGACTTTGCGCGGTAGGTGAGGTGGATGAGGCCTTGATCGTCGTAGCGCAGCGTCTGGTATGCGCCTAGACGTAGTTCGGCGCCAGCGTCCACGGCGCGCTCGCGTAACCACGGGTCAAATTCGTCTCGATCGACCATGCCAACAAACGTGTCGGCAATCGGCATGTCGACGGTGCGGGCCGTGGGAGAAATCATCCGCGCAGCTTTGATGCGCGCTTTCAACAAGTATTCGGGTATATCGAATTCTTCGATTAGGCAGGGAGGAATGGCGCCGCCACAGGGTTTGATTCTAAAGGCGCGTTCAATTATCAGAACGCGTCGTCCGCGCCGTGCGAGATCGTGGGCAGCAGTGGCCCCCGAGGGCCCGCCGCCTACGACGATGACATCAAATTCTGCTTGATCAGGCATCACACGGAGCCTCCAGTTTTATAATCGGGGCAGCCAATGATTTCATGGGCGGCGATGTCGCCAAAGCGTGGTGCTGCGGTCGGTTCAGAATCGGTTCTTGGTATCTGCATCGCCAGTCGCGCTGACATGACAAAAAGCACGGCTTCCAAAAGAAAGACCATGCCGTAGGCATGAGCAGGATCGGCAACCCACAGGCGACAGACATCGACTGCAACGGTGCCAAGGAAGCCCCCCAGCGCAAATGCAATTGCCTGTGCCGCGCCCCAGAGTCCCATTCGAAGGCCTTCCCGTTGAGCTCTGCCCCGACCCGCGAGCACCATCATTGAGGCAATGGCGGCTACTGCAAAAGCGCCATTAGAGAACCCCAAGAAGAATACGTTGGCCGACAGGTGCCATGTGCCGGGGTTAAGCCCGCCAAAAGCAATGCCACCCAGTGCTATGGCCGATAGACCGCAGCCGCTAACCGTCCACCAGCGCAACAGCGCAGCGCTATGTTGTTTGAAGGCTGATCCTGTCACCGCGACAGCGATCATGCCCAACAGCACTCCGCCGTGCTGCGTGCCAGACAGCTGCGTTGATTCCCCTGGACTCATGAGAAAGACCAGTCCGGCAAATGGCTCGAGAATCAGGTCCTGAAAGCTGTAGGCCAGCATCGACATGAAGACGAAAACCGTAAATCGGCGTGCGGCGGACTCCTGCCAGACTTCTCGTAAAGCGTGGCGAAAGTCGGGGGCTTTGGTGCGCGTTTCAGTGATGGCTGTGGTTTTGGCCGTGGCTGCAGACGCCGACGGCTGCTTGCTCTCGAGCCCGCGAATCGCTAATAGCGTGAGCACCATCGCCAATGCCGAAACGATTGAGGTAACCGTGAGTAGCCGGGCAGGGCTGTAAGGATCCAAATAGCTACCGGCGATGCCGGCGGTGACGGCAAACCCAGCAATCATCATGAACCAGACAATTGTTGCCGCTGCCGGCTTGCGCTCGATCGATACCTCTTTAGCTAAAAGCACCAAGAGTGAGGTGCCGGTTGCCCCGGATCCTAGGCCAATGCCCACAAAGCCCAGCAGCGTCAGTGCGGTGCCAATGGTGACCGATTTTGTCATGTATGTGGTTCCAAAGGCGGCGAGGATGCCGCTGGAGGCGAGCACGGCCATTCCAATGACAATCCAAGGGGTTCGCCGACCCGCCAGGTCTGACCCATAACCTATTTTTGGCCGTGCAATCTGCACCATATGGTGAACGGCGACGAGGAAGCCTGGCAGCATAGCGGGTAGCGCGAGTTCCACCACCATAATGCGGTTTAGCGTTGATGTGGTGAGGACGATGATAGCGCCCAATGCGGTTTGAACGAGACCAAGGCGAATAATCCCTGCCCAGCTGAGGCCAAGCGGATTTTCTCGGCTCGAATCGATCATGAGCCAATCACTTGAGGAAGCGCTGTGGCGCTGATCATCATGCCGGTCACATAGGCGGTGACACCGGTACCGTTATACCAAGGCGCAAGTGCTTTTGGTTCGCCTAACATTTTGGCCATGGCCGCTAATTGGCCGATCACTAGCAGCCCAACAGCGATGCTTTGCCAATGTGCTTGCCAGTAAACGAGCGCTGCGATCACGAGCAGTTGCGGTATCAGCATGACGACGCAAGCGAGCCTTGCAGCACGGTCCACGCCGAGCATGGCCGGCAGGGACTTTAATCCCATCTGCAGGTCACCTTCGACAGATTTGAAATCGTTGAGGGTCATGATGCCGTGGGCGCCGATGCTGTATAGCGCAGCGATCAACAAGATGGGGTATGCCGGAAGCTGTCCTTCGAGGAAGACCGCGGCGCCAGTGATCCACGCTAAACCCTCATAGCTAAGGCCCACAGCGGCATTGCCCCACCAGCCATTACTTTTGAGTCGCACCGGTGGTGCGCTGTATGCCCAGGCTAGAATCAAACCGCCTATGGTTGCGAAGAACACCCATTCGCCCAGCAGGAGACTCCACGCGAGCGCAACGATGCTCCATACAATGGCGAAGTAAAGCCCGATATTGCCGGGAACCCGACCCGAGGGAATAGGGCGGTTTGGCTCGTTGATGGCATCCACGTGCCGGTCGAACCAATCGTTGACCACTTGGCTTGCGCCGCAAACCAAAGGACCGGTTAGACAGATTCCAGCAACAATAAGCAGTGGTCGATCAATCAGCGTAGAGCCCGCTGATACGGCGCCGCACATAAAGGCCCACATGGGCGGAAACCACGTGACGGGCTTGAGCAGTTCAAGCATGGCGTCCGGCTGCGGGCGCGTTACGCCAATATTTATCGGGCTGGCTGGTTGCATCGCTGAACTATAGGGTTCAGCGCCGTCAAGTGTCAATTAAGTTGGCGTGTAATGTGTCAATTAAAAATTACACCAAAAGTCGAGAATGGCGTCTCGAATACTTAATCCGCTTCGGAGTCGCCAATACCGTACCGACGGAGTTTGGTGTAGAGGCTTTGTCGGCTGAGTCCTAGCAACTCGGCCGCCGATGCACGGTTGTCCTTGGTGAGCGACAGTGCGGCCTCGATGCACAGGGCTTCGATAACATCAGTCGACTCCCTTACCAGTTCTTTGAGGGGTACTCGGCCAACTCTGCGGGTGATCTGGTCGATAGAGCGGGGCAATTGCTGGGTCCGCGATTGATCCGCAGACACCCGGTGGGCGATGTCGCGAATAAACAATACATAGCGTGTCTCGCCTTCGCGGGCCAATCTTGCAGTTGAAATTTCAATGTCGGTGACGACCCCGAAGTTGTTGCGCAACACTGAGGCGTACAGCTTGATCGATGTTTCTTTCTTTAAATTATTCAGCAGCACGGACATATCGACCGTAGAACGCCCAATCCATGTGTCCGCAGGTTTGCCAATGACTTGATCCCGAGAGGGAGCCTGAGTCCATTCCAAAAACAGCTCATTGGCCTCTAGCACTCTACCGTCACCGTCTAGCTGTACGATGGCGTCGGGCGCCCCGTCGATCAGATCGTGGATGTCGCTTGCGTCGTCACTGACGCTCGCGTTGGCGCTCGTCAGTGCGATAAGAAAGCGCGATTCCGGCCCCTGCCGAATAAACGTCGCATCGATACCGACTTCGCTGCCGTTGGCGCTGGTTTGCAGATGGCTCATGCTGGACGCGCCGGCATTTCGAGCTTCTGCAAGCAGATTAACGACCTTTAGCTCCTCTTTCTCCTCGAAGCCAAGTGGAAAGGCACGGCCGATAATGCTTTGATCGCTGCCAGCGAGAATTTCCCGTGCAAGGGAATTCGCTTCCAAAATTCGTCCGCTGCCTTCATCCACCACGAGCAGCCCATCCGACACCATTTCGGTGATGCGCCGGTACCGGTTTTCCATTTGGCGCATGGACCAGTAATCCCGCTCCATAGCTTGCTGAGCGTTCAGGAGCTGTTGACGCAGGTTACTCAGCGCTCGCAGGTCTTGGCCGATAGCAATCACTAAGTCGAGCTCAGCATCTGCAACCAGCCGGTAGCTCATGGGTAGTTGGATGTCCATTTCGGGCCAGGCATGATTCAGGTCCACTCTGACCGGCGAACCCGGTGCAGCCCGTGCGCGCTGCAACGCTTCAGTTGCGCGCTCCTTATGGTCCGCGATCACCGATGCCTGCCAAGGGTGTCCCTGCCAAGAGAGGTGCCGAAGATCGCTGAGTTCGTGGTTGGTCACCGAAAACTCAACGCAGGCGTCCTGGCGGTCTATTTTGACCTGTATGTCAGCCACGGCTTCGAATGTTGCGGTGAGGGCGTTGAGGTTGAGTTGGCTCAGCACTGATGGAGAGTTCCGTCGGGGATGCGATCACACGGGGTGACGCGCTGTCGTTTTCGGTCTGTTTGTTGCTCAATTTTCGCATAAAACCACCTCAGCGTGTTAGCAGTGCCCCTGCGCAGTGCGGGACGCAGCCTCCCCCAAGGCTCATGGCGGACACTATGTCATACAAAACATACTAATAACAATGTAACGTTTAGTTGACACATGCAGGGGCACGGCATAGTCTCCGTATATCGGGATCGACCCCGATGGCACCGAAGCCCAAATGGAGGCTGCCATGACGGATAAAAACAGGCGGGACAGTTTGAACGGTGAGTTGTATTCCCCCGAGGAGCGAGCGCGGCGTGACGCCACTGTTTGGACGCTTGTGCAAGGCATTTTAGCGCCGCTTCAGTTCATCGCTTTCGCTCTGAGCCTCGTGTTCGTCATTAACTATTTAAGTAACGGTACAGGCTACGGCGCAGCGACCGCGTCTGTGTTGGTTAAAACCTTTTTCCTCTTCGCAATCATGATCACGGGTGCGATTTGGGAAAAGGTTGTTTTCGGTCGCTACCTGTTCGCAAAAGCGTTCTTCTGGGAAGACGTGGTCAGCATGCTGGTCATGTTTTTGCACACGCTTTACGTGGCCGTTTGGCTATTCGCCATTGTTGATGCCCGCACGCAAATGTGGATAGCGCTGATTGCTTACGCAAGTTATATGGTCAATGCACTACAGTTCTTGCTGAAATTTAAGATGGCTAAAAGCAGCCCCGTCGATAACCCGGCAATGGCTGGCTTTAGTCCGGAGATTGCCAAGTGACCAGCGGCGTCATCGCCCGTGAGGTGGTAACGGCGCCAACGTTGGTGCCGACCCAAGAGCGCGGGCAGCGAGCTGTCTTTTGTGGCTTGACCTCCATTATTTGGTTGCATCGAAAAATTCAGGACGCGTTTTTCCTTGTCGTCGGATCGCGCACCTGCGCACATCTCATCCAGTCGGCCGCGGGCGTCATGATCTTCGCAGAGCCGCGCTTTGGCACGGCTGTACTGCAGGACCGCGATCTAGCGGGTATGGCTAACTGCACCGAAGAGCTCGACCGCGTCATCGCCCAGGTTCTCGCGCGCCGACCCAATTTAAAAACGTTGTTTCTCGTTAGCTCCTGTCCTTCTGAAGTGATCAAGCTCGATTTGGACAATGCAGCTGAACGATTGGCTGCGGAACATCAAGGCTCGCTCAGAGTCGTGGCGTATTCCGGCAGTGGTATCGAAACGACGTTTACACAGGGTGAGGATAGCTGCCTGCGGAATCTAGTCCCCTCGATGCCAGCACTCGAAAGTAGCGAAAAGCGTCTGATGATTGTCGGCACGCTGCCCGACATTGTCGAAGATCAGTTCACCCGGCTATTCACTGCCATGGGTGTTGAACACATCGACTTTTTTCCAGGGCGACGCTCAGAAATCTTACCTCCGGTAGGTGAGAACACCCACTTGCTGCTTGCACAGCCGTACCTTGGGGATACCGCCCGCGCACTGCAGGCCCGAGGCGCTCAGCGAATCGGCGCGCCTTATCCCCTCGGCGTAGAGGGTACGCGGCGCTGGTTTGAAGCTGCCGGTGAAGCGCTAGGCGTTGCTTCCGCTCAGATTGCCAGCGTGCTGAGTGCTCCCGTGGAGCGTGCGCGAAAGAGTATGGAGCGTTTCCGTGATGAACTGGGTGGGCGTCGGATAATGTTCCTACCCGACTCTCAGCTCGAGATTCCGCTCGCGCGTTTTCTTCATGAAGAATGCGACGCTGAGCTCGTTGAAGTTGGCACGCCTTATTACGACGCAGAAATGATGGCCGGCGAGATTGCCAAGCTGCCGGAAGGCGTTGCATGGATGGAAGGTCAGGACCTCGATCCTGCGCTGGATCGCGTGCGTGCCTCGCGACCCGATTTGACCGTGTGCGGGCTCGGCATCGCCAACCCCTTAGAGGCGGAGGGACTGCGCACTAAGTGGTCTATCGAGCTCATGTTCTCTCCGATACAGGGCTTCGAGCAGGCGGCTGACCTTGCCGAACTGTTCGCGCGGCCGCTGCGACGGGAAGCGCGCTTGGAGGTCGGCACATGGAGCTGACACTCTGGACCTACGAAGGGCCCCCGCATGTGGGCGCTATTCGCGTGGCTGCTTCGATGGAAGGTGTACATCTGGTGCTTCATGCGCCCCAAGGTGACACCTATGCTGATCTGCTGTTTACCATGATCGAACGGCAGGGCAAGCGTCCGCCCGTGACCTACACAACCTTTCAGGCTCGGGATCTTGGCGGCAGCACGGCAGATAAAGTGACCGACACTTTGAACGCTGCGATTGCGCACCACAAACCTACGGTTCTCATGGTCGCCGATTCCTGTACCGCCGAGCTACTTCAAGATCAGCCCGGGGCATTGGCTGAGGGAGCCAATCTGCCGGTCCCCGTGATTTCTTTGGAAATGGCAGCCTATTCCCGCAAGGAAAATTGGGGCGCAAGCGAGACTTTCTTTCAGCTCGTGCGCGGTCTACTTGCTGGGCGGGTGCCTCAAGGAGAAGGCCAGCGTCAACGCGACCCGGGGGAGCGGCCCAGCGTGAATCTTTTGGGGCCCTCGCGTTTGGGTTTCCGCTGCCGAGATGACGTGCGCGAGATTGAAGGGCTACTCGCGTCAATTGGCGTGGACGTTAATGTTGTAGCGCCCCTAGGGGCGACCGCCCACGACTTGATGCGGATACCGGACGCTGATGCCAACGTGTGTCTGTATCCCGAGGTTGCTGATGCGGCCTGTGGCTGGTTAAAGCGGATGTTCAAGCAACCAACGATTAGCACAGTGCCCATCGGTTACGGTGCGACGCGGGACTTTCTGACAGAGGTCGCAGAGGTACTTGACCTCACTATCGATATCGACGCGCTTGATGATTGTCGCTTGCCTTGGTACTCCCGCTCGGTGGATTCCACCTATCTGTCGGGCAAGCGGGTGTTCATTTTTGGCGATGGTACTCACGCGATCGCTGCTGCTCGGGTGGCTTCCAAGGAGTTGGGTTTCGACGTCGTCGGCTTAGGCACCTATTCCCGAGAAATGGCGCGCGACGTACGTGCCGCCGCGAAGGACTTGGGCATTGAAGCCCTGATTAGTGATGACTATCTCGAGGTCGAGGCGCGGGTTGCCGAGCTGCAACCCGAGATGATTCTTGGTACCCAGATGGAGAGACATATTGCCAAGCGACTGGGTGTCGCCTGCGCTGTGATTTCCACGCCGGCCCACGTGCAAGACTATCCTGCCCGCTACTCACCACAGATGGGCTTTGAAGGCGCCAATGTGATGTTTGATACGTGGGTTCATCCACTGATCATGGGCCTAGAGGAGCATCTGCTCACGATGTTCCGGGATGACTTTGAGTTCAACGACGAAGTGGCGCCGTCGCATCTGGGTGAATCCGAGGGCACGCTCAAGCTGGTTGCCGATCAAGGTGTTCCTACTGACGGTCCGTCATGGGAAATCAGTGCCGAAAAAGAATTGAAAAAAATTCCGTTCTTCGTGCGAGGAAAGGCGCGTCGAAATACCGAGCGCTTTGCGGTTGAACAGGGCGTAACGATCATCGACGTGGAGACTTTGTATGAAGCCAAAGCACACTTCAGTCGCTGATCTTCTAGGCGCTACGCCCATACGGGTAGTCCTGATTACGCTGGATAATCATGTCAGTACGGCATTAGAGCGCGCGGGTACGCGACTGAGACAGGTCATTCCTGGCCTTTCCCTCGGCGTCCATGCGGCGTCCGACTGGGACAAGCGACCTGATACCCTTGAACGCTGCCTCAGTGACATTGATCGGGGTGACATCATTCTCGTGACGATGATGTTCATGGAGCCGCATATTAATGCGGTACTGCCGCGGCTCACTGCGCGGCGCGATCAATGCGACGCGATGATCTGCTGCATGTCAGCCGGTGAAGTGATGAAGCTGACTCGAATGGGTCGTTTCGATATGGGCGGCGAACCCACGGGTGCAGCGGCATTACTCAAGCGGTTGCGTGGGAAACCTTCTTCAAATAAAAGTGCCGGCGCTCAACAACTCTCGGTGCTGCGACGACTGCCTAAAATTTTGCGTTTTATTCCGGGTACCGCGCAGGACGTGCGCGCCTACTTCTTGACCCTGCAGTATTGGCTCGCGGGCTCAGAGGACAATCTTGAGCAGCTGGTGATGTATCTTGTGCATCGTTACGCTGAAGGCCCTCGCGCGGAGGTGGCGGCTCACCTTAATCCCAAGCCCCCGGTTGAATACCCGGAAGTCGGTGTTTATCACCCCGACAGCACGCCGCGTTTGTCTGCTGAATTATCGTCGGCTAAGACCAAGGGCAAACGTGGCACTGTCGGCCTTTTGCTGATGCGCTCCTATGCACTCGCAGGTAACAGCGCGCATTACGACGGCGTAATCCGAGCCCTCGAAACGAAGGGGCTGCGCGTCATTGCGGCGTTCGCTAGCGGGCTTGATGCACGACCCGCGGTCGAAAAGTTTTTCATGAACGGCGAACAGCCCATTGTCGACGCGGTGGTGTCACTCACAGGCTTCTCACTCGTCGGTGGTCCCGCCTATAACGATACGGATGCTGCGCAAGCGTTGCTCAGCCGGTTGGATGTTCCCTACCTGGCAGTGCAGGCCCTTGAATTTCAAAGCCTCGATCAGTGGGCTGAATCATCAATGGGTTTAATGCCCATTGAGGCCACCATGATGGTGTCGATACCCGAGCTCGATGGTGCTACCGGTGCCATGGTCTTCGGTGGCCGCTCTGATGCCGTTCCGGGGCAAGGGGAGATGAGTGGCGATTCCCATGGACGCAGCCAGCCGGGTACGGGCGAGGGCATAGCTGAGCACAACATGGTGCCCCACACCGAACGTATCGAGATGTTGGTAGCGCGCGTGGACAAGCTCGTGCGCTTGCGTCGATCTAAGCGCTGCGATCGCAAGGTGGCCATCGTTCTGTTTAATTTCCCGCCCAATGCGGGTGCCACCGGTACAGCAGCACATTTATCAGTATTCGAATCTTTATTTAATACGCTCACCGCTCTGAGTGCTGATGGCTACGACATCCAATTGCCTGAAAGTGTCGATGCATTACGTGATGCTGTGCTCAAGGGGAATTCTGATCGGTGGGGTACGGATGCAAATGTGCACGAGCGCATTGCCGTTAATGATCACGTCCGTGAAGAGACTTGGCTTGAGGAAATCGAATCTCAGTGGGGCCCTGCGCCGGGTAAGGTATTGAGTGATGGCCAGTCGCTGTTTGTGCTGGGCGCGCAGTTTGGCAATGCACTGGTGACGATTCAGCCGCCCATGGGTTACGAGGGTGACCCAATGCGTCTGCTATTCGAAGGGAGTTTCGCGCCGAATCATGCGTTTTCTGCTTTCTACCGTTACCTCAGAGACAATTACGCTGCCGACGCCGTGTTGCACTTTGGCACCCACGGTGCCCTCGAGTTTATGCCGGGCAAACAAGTTGGTATGTCCGGTGAGTGTTGGCCCGATCGGCTGATAGGCAATCTGCCCAACTTCTATTTGTATGCAGCTAACAATCCCTCGGAAGGACTGATTGCCAAGCGCCGTTCTGCCGCGACCCTTGTCAGCTATTTAACCCCCGGCGTTGCCGAGGCCGACCTCTACCGAGATTTGTTGGATCTGAAAGAGACCATTGATCGTTGGCGTTCGCGGGATGAGTCGACGGCCGGTGACAGCGACAAGCTGCCGGTGATGGCCGCGATGATTCACGCTCAAGCCCAGATATGTGGACTAACCGATTGTGAGAAGCCCTGGTCTCGAAGCGAGGCGCCAGCGGCGATTGAGGCGATCCGAATTCAGCTAACGGAAGTTGAGCACGCTTTAGTGCCCTTTGGTTTGCACACGGTTGGGAAGATCATGCCCGAGGAGCAGCGTCGGGAACTGTTGAAAACCGTTGCCACTGCGAGTCACGAAATTACCTTGTCCGATCAGTTTTTAGAACAGCTCATGTCGGGTACTGACCGATCAACCTTGCTAGCTGATCCGATGCTTACCGAGCTCACCGCTGAGCAACGGGAATTGGTCTTGGAAACCTTAGTGAATGTGGACATCAATCTCAGGGGCAACCACGAGCTTGATGGCATCTTGCACGCCTTAGATGGGGGGTTCATTGCTCCCGTTGGCGGTGGCGATCTCATTCGTTCGCCGGATATTCTGCCTACTGGGCGAAACATACATGGCTTTGATCCTTATCGTCTGCCAAGCCAGTTTGCTGTGCTCGAGGGAGAGCGACAGGCATGCCAACTGCTGGCACGCCATCAAGCGGACGGCGGTGAGATTCCCAAGTCGATCGCTTTGGTGCTCTGGGGCACCGACAACTTGAAGAGCGAAGGCATTGCAATTGGTCAGGCGTTGGCGCTGATTGGTGCGCGCCCCCGCCTCGATAGCTATGGACGCATAGCTGGCGCCGAATTGACTCCCCTTGAACACCTAAATCGACCCCGCGTCGACGTGGTTATGACGCTCTCGGGCATCTTCCGTGATTTGTTGCCCTTACAGACTCGATTATTGGCCGAAGCCACCTATCTCGCTGCGGAAGCCGATGAGCCTGCGCACCTTAATCCCATCCGAGCAAACACCCTGGCCTGGCAAGCGGCACATGATTCCGATTTTGAAACAGCAGCCTTGCGCGTCTTTAGCAATGCCGAGGGCACTTACGGTGCCAACGTTAATATGTTGGTCGATAGCGGTAATTGGCAGGACGAGAATGAACTGGCCGATACGTTCACCAACCGGAAAGGCCACGCATATGGTCGTGACGGTGCCGTCGCGGCGGCTCCGGAACTTTTGGGAGACCTGTTGGGGAGCGTTGACTTCGCCTATCAGAATCTTGACTCAGTGGAGTTGGGCGTCACAACCATCGATCATTACTTTGACACCCTTGGCGGCATCAGTCGTGCGATCCACAAAGTTCGCGGTGACGATGTGCCTGTCTACATCGCAGATCACACGTCAGGCAGCGGCAAAGTTCGCACCTTATCCGAACAAGTGGCCTTAGAGACTCGAACCCGCGTCCTCAATCCGAAATGGTATGAAGCGATGCTCGATCATGGCTATGAGGGGGTTCGCGCCATTGAAACTCACGTCACAAATACCGTGGGTTGGTCAGCGACCACTGGGCAGGTTGCTCCGTGGGTTTATCAGCAATTATCCGAAACCTTCATTCTCGACGAGTCAATGCGTAAGCGACTGGCAGCTCTTAATCCAGTGGCAGCGGCGCGGGTGGCCAATCGGTTGTTGGAGGCCCAAGAACGCAATTACTGGTCTCCGGATGAAGAATCCTTAGAAGCACTTAAACAAGCAGGTGAAGACCTCGAAGATTGGATCGAGGGCGTTTCACCAGAGGTGGCAGCATGAATGTTCGAAATAACCAGATCCCCGTTCGTCAGGTCGGCAATGTTGGTCGCGATGGCGAGGGCAGTGTTCAAGTGCATCTTGAACCCGAGATTCAGATCGAGAAGGCCAAGGTCTTTGCGGTCTACGGTAAGGGAGGGATTGGTAAGAGCACAACCTCCTCGAATCTGTCCGCCGCATTCTCCAAACTGGGGAAGCGGGTGATACAAATCGGCTGTGACCCCAAACACGACTCGACCTTTACCCTGACTAAGGCGCTACTGCCGACGGTGATCGATGTGCTTGAGTCAGTCGAGTTTCACTCGGAGGAGTTGCGCCCAGAGGACTATGTGCACGAAGGCTATAACGGCGTGATGTGTGTCGAAGCCGGCGGGCCTCCGGCGGGCACCGGCTGCGGCGGTTATGTGGTTGGTCAAACAGTAAAACTGCTAAAGCAACACCACTTGCTCGATGACGCTGACGTGGTGATTTTTGACGTGCTCGGTGATGTAGTTTGTGGCGGCTTTGCATCGCCTCTGCAGCATGCGGAGCGCGCACTCGTCGTAACTGCGAACGATTTCGATTCGATTTTTGCGATGAATCGAATTGCGACGGCGATTAATGCAAAAGCGGCTAACTATGGCGTTCGGTTCGGTGGCGTCATTGCTAATCGGAGCGCCGCAACCGATGAGATTGACCGATTTAACAACGAGACCGGGATGCAGCGAATCGCCCATTTCCCTGACCTTGATGTGATTCGTCGCAGCCGGCTTAAAAAGTCGACGCTGTTCGAGTTGGAAGATTCCCCCGAGTTGGCCGCGGTGCAGAACGAATACATGGAGCTCGCGAATCGCTTGTGGGTAGGTGGTGAGCCTGCTCCGGTCACGCCGATGCGCGATCGAGACCTGTTTGATTTCTTGGGGTATGACTGATGACCACGCTTGACTACGAACAGCGCCGAGAACAAATCGAAACGTATTTCGACCGCACAGCGGCAGATACCTGGGCCCGACTGACATCCGATGAACCAGTTAGCGGTATTCGTCAGACCGTCAGGGAAGGGCGCGATCAAATGCGCAATAACCTGCTGTCCTGGCTACCCGATGACCTGAGCGGGCGACGAATTTTGGATGCGGGTTGTGGCACGGGTGCGTTTGCCGTTGAAGCGGCAAGAAGGGGCGCCGACGTCGTGGCCATCGACCTGTCAGAAACCCTCGTGAAGCTCGCTGCTGAGCGCGTGTCGTTACCAGCGGGTGCCGGCAAGATTGAGTTCTTGGTTGGGGACATGCGCCAGCTCAAGCTCGGGCAGTTTGATCATGTGGTGGCGATGGATTCGTTAATTCATTACGCACCAACCGATGGGCTTGAGACCCTGCGTGCCTTGGCAGATTCAGTGACATCGAGCATTGCCTTCACCTTTGCACCGCGCACTCGACTGCTGGCGATGATGCATGCCGTAGGACAAATTTTCCCTAGAGGGAACCGCTCGCCTTCAATTGTGCCGATTGCGGAACAAGATCTTTTGTCTGCAATCACCAGCGACTCGGCGTTTGGTGATTGGCAGGTTGGTCGCAGTGCGCGGGTCAATAGTGGGTTTTACATATCCCATGGCATCGAGATCGTGCGTACATGATCATTTCCCGCCGTCGGTTTATAGCGTCCATCCAGGGCGTGGGCTTCCAGTGGATGCCGTTTGCCGACGCCGCGGGTGGCGATTTGACCTTGCGACGCCTCTGGCGTCTGGCGCTTTTTCAGGTGCCTGTGGGTATGGCGGTGGTGCTGCTGAATGGCACGTTGAACCGTGTGATGGTGGTTGAGTTAGGTCAGCCGGCCTGGGCTGTTTCTCTCATGGTCGCCATTCCTCTTTTACTGGCACCAATGCGTGCGCTCATTGGGTTTAGGTCGGACCATCACAAATCCTTTCTTGGCTGGCGCCGCGTGCCTTATCTGTGGTTCGGCACCCTGATGCAATTTGGTGGGCTGGCCATTATGCCCTTTGCACTCATCGTGATGACCGAGCCACATAACGGCCCGGAATTTGTCGGCCCGTTAGCTGCGATGTTTGCGTTTTTGCTGGTGGGCGGTGGCATGCACACGACACAGACAGCGGGCTTAGCGCTGGCCACAGATCTTGCCACTGAAGAAACCCGCCCCCGGGTGGTGGCAGCGCTGTATGTGATGTCGCTAGTTGGAATGATCATCGCCAGCCTGGGTTTTGCAGTAATGCTGCGCGACTTTGACTATGTGCGCCTTATTAAAGTCTTGCAGGGGGCCGCAATGTTGTCGGCAGCGTTGAACCTGATAGCACTGTGGAAGCAGGAGCCCCGACGACCGGAGCTTACCCGTCACGACCGGGTTACGCCCGCGTTCATGACGGTTTGGCGCTCATTTGCCGAACAGCCTAAGGCAAAACGGTTGCTCGTGGCTCTGGGTTTGGGAACCTTGGGATTCGCTATGCAAGATATTTTGCTCGAGCCCTATGGCGCAACCATTCTTGGCTTGAGTGTGAGTCAGACGACGGGCCTGACTGCGCTTTTGAGTGGCGGCATGTTGGTGGCGTTTTTGTTCTCTGCGCGCGCGCTGAGCCGCGGCATCGATCCGATTAGGTTGGCGGCTTACGGCACGCTTTTGGGTGTTTTTGCATTTGCGGCAGTGATCCTTGCGGCACCACTGCAGTCATCGCTGGTATTTTGTGCGGGTACTGCCTTTATTGGGTTGGGTGCCGGCTTGTTCTCGGTGGGCACGCTGACCTCCGCGATGCTCGCTGCAAAAGGTGAGTTTACGGGGCTCGCCCTCGGTGCTTGGGGCACAGTGCAGATTGCGGCGACCGGAATTGCGGTTTTTGCGGGCGGTGGCCTCAGGGATCTTTTTTCACTGGTATTTGAGCGGGGTGATTTTGGCATCGTCTTGTCCGAGGCCGTCGCCGCATACGGTGCGGTCTATCACATCGAAATACTTATTTTATTTGCAACATTAATCGCGCTGGGGCCTCTTGTGAGGAAGCCCGGTGAGCAGGTGCAGACCCAGAGCGGGCTGCGGCTGGCGGAATTTCCAACTTAAGAAACGTGGTAAAACCCAAGGAGAGCTGACATGGGAACAGGTGCAATAACAGGGTACATCGACGTCCCCCAATTGGCGTTATACGCCTTTTGGATCTTTTTCTTTCTGCTGGTGCGTCATCTGCACCGAGAAGGCAAGCGGGAAGGGTGGCCATTAGAGCTTGAGGTCAAGGGCGATCGCTTCCGTGAAGGATTTGCGGGCATGCCGACACCAAAGACGTACTTTCTCGACAATGGTCAGGGCGAGCGCACACTGCCTGGACCGGCGCAGCCCGGTTACGAGTTAAAAGCTGTCGACACTGGCGCATCGCCAGGTGACCCGATTCACCCTACCGGTGACCCCATGGTCGATGGCATTGGTCCAGCGGCGTGGGCGACGCGACCTGAACGTCCGGATCTGACGGTGGATGGCCAGCCTCGCATTGTACCGCTGCGGGTCGACGCCGATCATAAGATCAATGCGCGTGACCCTGACCCTCGTGGGCAGCAAGTAACCGGCTGTGACGGTGAGGTAGGCGGAACAGTAGTCGATCTCTGGGTCGATCGCGCCGAGCCGATTTTCCGCTACGCTGAAGTTGATGTTGGTGATCACACGGTACTGTTGCCAATGACCATGGCGCGGGTGAGTCGCGACGGATCGGTCAAGGTCAAGTCAATTCGTGGCGATCAGTTCAAGCAGGTGCCGACGTTGGCCAATCCTGACCAAGTGACGTTGCAGGAAGAAGATAAGGTCACGGCGTTTTATGGGGGCGGAACGCTGTACGCCATGCCTCATCGGTCGGAGCCACTGCTGTGAGAGAGCACGAAAACGAGCCAGTTCCCGGACTGCCTGAAAAGCTCCCTGCCGGCGAGTACATCGTTTGGCAGGGCAAGCCTGAAGTGTCAGCTTTGGTGAAGCGCGTCTTTCACGCGCCCACCATCGCGCTCTATTTCGCAGGATTAATCGCAGTGCATGCGGTGTATCAATCGATCAACGGTACGCCACTGTCCACCATTGGTATTGCGATGATTTGGCAGATTGGCTTGGCTGTTATCGGCGTTGGTCTGCTGGTGGGTGCAGGTAATCTGTATGCCCGCAGCACGATATATACGTTTACCAATCGACGGCTGGTCATCCGATCCGGCGTTGCGGTTTCCATGATGGTCAACATTCCTTGGGAAAGCGTGAAGTCAGCGGGTGTCCGTTATTGTCGTGACGGCACGGGTGACTTTTTGATCACGCCAACGGCGGATAGGAAGTTGTACTACCTCATGATATGGCCCCATGTACGCCAGCTGGGATTCCGTTCTGTGCAGCCGCTGTTGCGAGGCATTGGTTCTCCCCGTGATATTGCCGCGCGTCTGGGCGACGTGATTCGTGACCAGCAGGAGGATCCAGTACCAGTGCTAAGGCCCGTTAGGACTGCTTCGAATGGACAGATGGATCAAGGAGCAAATGGTGACAGTCCAATACCCGTCTGAGCCCTATTCTGGAGACAGAAGTGCCCGGTTGCCTGCGCGCCGCCGGGTCAGTGATCGACTAATGATTGTGATTATGACGGGTTTGTTGTTCTGTGTCGGAGCGATCATGCTTGCGCGACAGAATGATCAGATCGTCACCGTACCAGTGCCCATCGGTGCACCCGTTGCTGCCAAGTCCTTATTGTTTTCGGATGAGAAAAATGGCGCGGTTTCGGTGGTCAATGCTGAATCACGTACTGAGCTTGCCGTGCTTCAGTCGGGTGAGGGCAGCTTTATCCGCGGCGTTTTACGCAGCTTGGTACGCGAGAGAACCCAGCGTGGGATCACAGAACCGGGCGCGTTTATGCTGGCGGCTTACAGTGATGGTCGATTAATCATCAGCGATCCCGAAACCCGCAGTGCTATCGAGTTGAGTGCATTTGGTTCCGATAATGTGCGTGCTTTCGCGCGATTCTTGGCGCCAGAGGCGAGCGCAGACCCAGCACCAGTGTTTGGCCTCTCGGATCGATGAGTGACTTTGGCCTCGCCATTGTGGTTGCAATCACCGGTTGGTGGTTTTTTACCGGCCTGATTCTATGGCTTGTGCACCGCTTTCAATCGATTCATCGATGGATATTCGCGTTGGCTACGGGCTTGATGGTCGTGGCGCTGATCATCGCGGGCGACGTCGCCTCAGACACCACGCCGCAAGGTGCCGTCATAGGATTTTGTCTTGCTTTGGTGCTTTGGGGTTGGCTCGAGATGGGCTACCTCATGGGCTTCGTCACCGGACCGGTGAATCAACAATGCCCTCAGCACGCCAGTCTCGCTCAGCGTCTTTACTGGGGTGTTGGGACCAGCCTTTATCACGAACTCGCACTGATCGTTGTCGGGTCAACGCTGTTGCTGCTCACTTTTGATGCGCCCAACAAGACTGCGTTATGGTCTTTCCTAACCCTATGGGCTATGCGCTGGAGCGCCAAGCTCAACCTCGTGCTGGGTGTGCGGAACTACAACATTGAATGGTTACCCAGCCACCTTGCGTATCTCGATTCCTACATACCGCGCCGACGCATCAATGGCTTGTTTCCAATCTCGGTCATTGCCGGTATCGCGGCTACAGCGTGGTTGTTTACGCTGGCAACGGAAAGTCACGCGATCTGGGATCGTATTGCATTTGCTCTCGTCGCGACGCTCATGGCGCTAGGTACCCTTGAGCATTTGTTCCTAATGTTGCCACTTCATGATGCTGCGCTGTGGCGCTGGGCGGCACCCAATGGGGCAGCGAGAGTGGCTAAAGCCCCGGTTGCTGAGGGAGAACCAAGCAAATGTTGATCGATAAAATCGAACAATGTCGTTGTCAACATCACTTGACGCTGACGGCGTGTGGTACTACTGTTAATTCAGAGGCAAGACACCGCCTTCTTGTTTGTACTGACTGGCAGATTGTTAAACATGCGCTCGAACCCACCGACCGAGATGGGTTGCCTACAGAAGCCATGGTAAGCCCAGTTAGCCCGAATACGTGGCTACGCGGAGGCTATTCATGAGCACATCTGAGATTTCATCTGGCCAAAACAACCTGGCGGTCGATACCGATTTATTAAGAACCAGCTCCGCCTTTGGCGGTAAAGCGGTGCCGGTTTCTGACAACCTGTATTTGTCGGCCTTGGATCGATGCGCGTCAAACCTTGACCGTGGCGACAAGTTAGCGGTCTATATCCATCTGCCTTTTTGCCCCACCCGTTGCTTGAGCTGCGAGCGGCATGCGGAAATCACCCATGATTCGGCTGTCATTGAGCAATACCTCAGTGATTTGGAGTCTGAGTTGGCGATGACAGCAGCCCGCTTCGAATCCAAACAACGCCTATCGCAACTACACGTTGGTGGTGGCACGCCAAATTATTTGTCGGCATCGCAGCTCGCCCACGTGGGTGCCATGGTCGACCGCTTCTTTGCGGTCGATGACGATACCGACGCCTCAATCGAGTGCAGTCCCAAGCGCACTACTCGATCACAGCTTGAACTAATGCGTGGACTAGGTTTCAAGAGTATTAGTTTCGAAGTACGGGAGTTTGATCCGCAAATTCAGTCGGCGATGGGAAGAACCTATTCACCTGAGTTGTTGCAGGATGCCTGCGAGAATGCCCGGGCAGTTGGCTTTGAGCGCGTGACCATCGATTTGATATATGGACTTCCCGATCAGCGGGTTGCCAGTATTCACGAGACGCTTGGGCACATTGTCGATCTTGGCCCCGACAGAATTCACTGTAAGCCATTCGTGCGTCGGGGCAACATGTTCCCCCACCAACAACTGCTCGATGTTCAGGCTATGCCATCTATCGCTGAGAAAATGTCCATGTTTGTGGCTATTCTGCAGGCCCTTGAAGCCGCGGATTATCAGTGGGTGGGTGTGCACGGTTTCGCTAAGCCCAGCGATACCCTTGCAAAGGCTCAGAAGCAAGGCCAGCTGTATAGAAACTATCTCGGCTATTCCGATCAGCAAATACCTTGGGTGCTAGGTTTTGGTATCGGCGCCGTCACCGAACTGCCCGGTCTGCTCGTTCAGAATCACATTGTGTTGGATAACTGGCATGAGCGACTTGTGGCTGGAGTGCAGCCCAAATGGGCGGGCGTCAAGTTGTCTGAGGCCGAATCGGCGGATCGCGCGATGCTGTCTCAACTATGCGCGAACCTCTCGGTCAGCAAACCCTCGAATGATTCAGAGAGGGCGGGTGATGGCTTGCTCGATCAGCTTGAATCCAATGGTTTGTTGGAAGCACAAGGTAATGTTGTCAGCCTGACCCAAGCTGGACGGGTGGCCATGTTGCAGTATGTTGATACCAACTTGGTAGACCGACGTTGGTCAGCCACCGGCTGAACCTCAAGCTGATGACGTCCGGCACACCTTTGCGTCACGGCAGGTTCGTTTAACACCGCGTTCAAGCAACCCCGGCTCAGGTCTTTGCTCAGGTCTTTGGGTTAGGCGAGAGCCGCCTGCAGTGAGTCGTGGTATTTGGTGCGCAGCGCGTGCCATTCCTGCTTAAACCAGGGCGTTAACTGTTCCGGTGCCTCAACGCACCAGCGGTCGACCTCATCGATCGAGAACCAGTTCCACTCCATCACTTCATCATCGTGACAGCTAAGGCTGCTGGGTTGGTTCGTTGATGCGACGTAAACAGAACACAGTTCGTGTTCAGCGCCGATATCCCCAAACTGGGCGTGGTACTCAAACTGATAGATGCGTTGTAGTGGGGCTCTAACACCGAGTTCCTCCCACAGACGGCGCGTGGTGGCGTCTTCATAGCTCTCGCCATTGCGCGGATGACTGCAGCAACTGTTGGACCAAAACCCAGGCCATAAAGGCTTTGAAAGGCTTCGGCGTTGAAGCATCACGCGATCGGGGCCGTTGAAAAGAAAGATTGAGAAGGCGCGATGACGCTGGCCAGTACCCTCATGGGCTGCCCACTTCGCTAGGGTGCCTTGGGGTATGTCCATGGCATCCACAAGGATCAGGTCTTCATCGTGGAAGGAAACAGGCTGCTTCACGATGGCAGAATCGATCATTGCGTAGGAATCCTGTGCAAAAAAAAGGACCCGCCTATTTAAAATAGGGACAAAGCGCTAATTACGTGTTTAGATTTGATTTCGCATCTGGGGGGATGCACGAGACCGGATCTAAGCGGGCACTTTGCTGTGATGAATCAAAACTCATCAACTCGGGTCAAGAAAAGTTCGGGGCCCCTCGCGAGGCCCAAAGGACTTGCTCGCTACTTTCGAGTAGCGGGCAGAGCCTCCATGTGGCTCGCAGCAGGTGCGCTGTGAGCTCCATCGATCCAGTGGTATTTTGCTGAACTGAGCAGAATAAAGTGGATAAACAGCGCCAGTACAAACAAGAACGCTGCGTTCGCCACTAAAATCCTTCTCGGATCAAAAAGCATCCATATTCGGTGCATAGTGTGTCTCCTTAACTGTTAGACGACATTGCCAATATTCCGGCATGCCGCAGGTTTAACAGTGATTGCCCGGTTTAGAACCAGGGCCGCCACATCCAGACGAGGATATGAGCTACCACTGCAACTGCAGTGAAGCCCAGGAAGCCCTGTATATAAGCGCTATGGAATTCCTTGGCTTCATTGCTGGTCAGCCCTGATGGGCTACCGCCTTGTTCACTCATGGTATTACCTCCCATGTAAGTCAAGCGATATGCCGCAATGATGCCCGGAGGCGTCGGTGCGACGGTTCAACGCAGAAGACCCGTCTAGGACGTGCCAACTGCGATCTCCGAGCAGCTGCAATGTTTCACAGCTGCCCTGAGATTCGTTGCTAGCCAATCGGCCAGCGCTGCGACGCGTATGCGTCACTGCATTCATTTCAGTCTTCCGCCTTCAAGTAGGCGGTTTTCGTAGCGTCGTTGTATTTGCTGAGGTTCGGGTAATCAGACAACATGTCTGCGCCCAGAAGAGGGCGGTATGCACCTTGGTGACAGGTTTTGCAGTTCACCTTCAGCGGATCGCCCAATGGGCCTTTACGGTGATCGGGCAGCCAGTCGGTTGTTAGATTGACGAAGTTGTTATTCATCTCTCGTACCATCTGAATGCCATGCCAAGCGCGAACGCGTTCCGGGGAACTCTGCTCCCAGTCGTAGAAAGCGCGACTGTTGTGGCAGTGGGTACAGTTGACGCCCAGCGAGTTGGAGAAGTGCATCATTAAGCTATAAACCCACTCAGTCTGCTTAATTGAGCTCCGGTTGCCTGTCGCCAACGCGGTATCTCCTGCAACCCGGATACTCTTGGCTTCTTCAAAGAAAGGCGAAAAGGGGTCAAAGGGTAGTGAGGTGCTGACGGCCGCCTCTGATGCGATGTTCTGCATAGCGGTTGTGATGCCGGGGGGGTGAGGGGCCCCAGGATCGGTTGCCCACACATATTCGGGAATATTTTTCCCGCGGTGACAGGTATAGCATGTCACGCCGGCGCCGCCCACGTGCTCGCTGTAGTCCTGATTTGCACGTTGTGTCATAGCCACCATGACGCGCGCAACTTTCTTGGTGTACTTGGTGTCGAGGTGGAACCCTTCGCTGACATGGCAGTAGTTGCAGCCTTCCTCCGGGGAAACCCATTCAGTGATCGCCGCCATTAAGCGCGTGAACTCGCCGACGCTCAGATCACCGAGCACCTGAACATTCTGATAGATGTCGCCGGCCTTCGGTCCCACTGAGGGCACTGCCGGCTGGGGTGCTGGTACGCCGTTTGCTGCAACGGTTTCTGCAAGGGTCTCAGGGCTGGCGACTAACTCCATGCCAGTGCCTCGATAGCCGCGCTGTACAGTCTCCTGTGGGGGCTGCTCACAGCCGGCGATGAACAGCGATGCGCCTAGGAGGGCGGCCGTGCAAAATTTAGCGGTATTGGAAGTCATTACTGTCCCTCCGTCATCATGGGATCAACTACGGGTGCTGCATCGATCATGGGATAGGCGGGTGCAATGCCGTGCTTCACACCCCAGAGGTACCAGTTCTCGACTACCGTACCGGTCAGCAAAATGCCGATACCGCCGGTGATCACGGTTAACACTGCGAACCACCATGCCCAGCGGTGAATGGATTCCATGGATGCGTTGAAACCCATGCACCAGCGCCAATACAGCATGGAGCGCTCGCCCGCAGTCCCAATATCCGTCACCTGGTCGATCTCTCGGTCACCGCCATAACGGCTGACGGCGAGGATCGTTGCACCGTGCATGGCAAACAGAATGGCCGAGCCATAGAGGAACACGATCGAAAGCATGTGGAACGGGTTGTAGAACAGGTTTCCGTAACGGAGCGAGAATGCTGCAGTCCAATCGAGATGCGGAAACAATCCGAACGGTACAGCTTCGCTCCAACTACCCATCAGCACGGGGCGAATGAAGCCCAGTACAAGGTATAGCCAGATCGCAGCAGCAAAAGCCCATGCGAGGTAGTTACTCATACCTAGATTCTGGGACAGCTTAAAGGTACGCCACCACCACAGTAGGATCGATAGGGTGAGGAAGAAGCCCGCCATCAACCACCACCCACCATCGTTCAAGGGCGGGATGCTCAGACCGTATTGGGGCGCGGGTGGTTCAAGGGCCAACCACGGTAATTGTCGAATGAATTCGACTGGGTCCCAGTTGACGGAAGCCCACATGTTGAGACCAATAATCTCGAAAGCGAGAAAGCCGAATAACAGTGACAGCACACCAAAAGGTCCGAGATAGATTGGACCGATCTGGGCATCACCAAACTTACCAGCCCACCAGCTGTGCATGATGCCGCCAACTCGGTTGTACTCATCTTTGCCGATTGGCACACCGGGATAGTCGGGGGCATCAACCTGAACCCGGGTAAAAATATTCTGATATTCAATCATGGGTATACGCTCCTCAGTTCCAGACCGGCAGTTCAAGCCACCAGTTCCACCATTCCGGCCATCCCTTAGTCCAGAAGGGACCGCTGATGACAATGCACACGGCGCTCCAGAATCCAGCACTCAAAGCAATAAACAAACCAAGGCGGTGAATGCCCAGTGCGCCAATTGAGTAACCGATGTCATCTCGGAAGAACGTGTTCTCGTGCTCGCCAGTTTTTACCTTCTCGCCATCCCGGGGATCGGTGGCCATCAGAATCAAAGAACCGTGCATCGACAGGGCCATCGCCGTCGTGAAGAAGAACGTCACCGCAATCATGTGAGCAGGGTTGTAATGAAAGTGCAGGAACTGGTAGCCAACATTGGACACCCAGTCGAGGTGACTCAGGATGCCGTAAGGGAAGCCGTGTCCCCATGCGCCGAGTAAGACGGGGCGGATTACCACCAATGTGATATAGGCGAAGACAGCGACACTGAATGCAAAGGGGATATGCAGTCCCATGCCCAGTTTTCTAGCAATTTCAGCCTGCCGCAGGACCCAGGACCCAAATGCACCGATGGCACACATAGTGATGATTTGCCAAAGCCCACCATCTTCTAGTGGTGCGAGTCCTAGACCATAAGAAAGATCGGGTGGAGCGATACTGATCTGCCAGACATTCCAGGTATCCCCGAGTGACGCTCCATAGATGATCAATAACGTACCCAGCGTGGCGAAAAACGCGGTGGTCACGCCAAAAAAACCGACGTAGAAGGGGCCAACCCAGAAATCAAACAGGTCCCCGCCAAGCAGGGTGCCGCCCCTGACTCGGTATTTCTTCTCAAAACTTAATAACGACATGTTAAGCCCCTTTTTTTCGATCTCAGTACCGATCCCCAAAGGTCGGCACTGCGTTGACGTTCAGTTGCTGTCGGAGTCGCGGGGACCCCTAGAACAATCAGATACTCATAAATGCGTATGGCACTACGCTGTAGGCAGACCGTCGTGCGGTCTGGAAACAGCTTTCCTTCTCGCTGCCTTGCTCTGGCCTTCTAAAAGTCAGGCGACACATCACGGCGAAGGCAAAAAACCAAATGAAGGAAATTCCCAAAAGGAGGTTGAACTGCAGGCGCTCCGAGAATTTGTGCTTTACCATGCTGCTATCAGTGTTATTCATCACTATTTCCTCGTCTGATGACTTCAGGCCGCGTTGCCAATTGAGAGATGATGGCTTGCAAGTTCCACGTGCACTTCAGAGACGGTATCGACGCCTCCGTTGCGTGCGGCTTGCTCAGCAGCATCTCGCAGCCGTTTTGCTGCGGAAATCCGCACCAATACGGGTTGTTTCACAATAAGGTCGGCGATCATTGCCTCGGCTTCGTTGTCCCAATTCAATGACCCGCGCGCGGGCGTCGCTTCGATTTGATCGAGGTCTTTACCGAGGGGCAAAATATTGAAGAGGGCGTCAAATAGGGCGTTACAAACTTCTTGAACCAGATAACAGGCACCGCTGTAACCCATGAAGGGTGTGCCGGTGTGGCGGCGGATGATCGTGCCTGGTAGCGATGCAGGTATGAAAATGCCGCGGTTACCGTTTTCAGCCAGATACATGCGCTCGTTATAGCCGCCGAAAACAATCAATGGGCTTGATTCGGAAATTGCCGCGCGTACGGCCTCGTTGTCGGGTTTCACACTGGCACAACGACTGAAGTGAAAAGCGCAGGGAAGACCAAGGTCGTCTTCGAGAAAGTGACGAATACCGCGGGTATAGGTTTCTGTGGCGCAAATACCGAAGGAAGCAGTGCCGAAGAAGTCCTGGGTCACCGAACGCCACAAATCCCAAATGGGCTTAATGGTGGTGTGCTTTTCCCGTTCAATAAAGGGTTGTGGGTCGAGGTCGAGCAATTCGCCGAGGGTTTCAAGAAAGCTCGTTGTACTGTGTAGTCCGATAGGCGCTTGCAGGTAAGGCTTATCGAGGGTCTCGCAGAGCTTGCGACCAAACTCCCGGTACATGCAGACATTAACGCTGCCATCGGCAAGTTTATGCACGTCGTTGAGGTGACAACCCAGAGGGAACACCATGTTGACCTCGGCTCCGATCCCTTCGATTAGGCGCTGTATCTCGGCGAGATCTGACCAGGTGTTGAAGTAGCCGTAAGCGGGCCCAATGATATTGACCAGCGGCTTGTCGGGGGTGACAGGTTTACGTTTACTGGCTTTTTTAGCACCGTAGTTGTCCCACAGCCAGACCAGTGCACGGTCTGCGCTTTGCCATTGATCTTCGTCAATAGTGCGCGGTAAAAAGCGCTGAATGTTCGTCCCTTCAGGCGTTACACCGCCACCAATCATTTCTGCGATTGATCCGGTGACGACAACGCTCGGTTTCTTCGGGTCAAGCGTTTTGTGTGCCCGTCGAAGTGCACCTTCTGTGCCGTGTTGCCCGAGTTCCTCTTCGGCAAGGCCGGTAACCACAACGGGGAGTTCGTGGGGTGGCAAG
The DNA here is from genome assembly GCA_965657905.1 of Luminiphilus sp. Lineage (GTDB taxonomy): Bacteria > Pseudomonadota > Gammaproteobacteria > Pseudomonadales > Halieaceae > Luminiphilus. The sequence goes on from CBFHPT010000007.1 coordinate 42,024, forward strand.
CCGTCGGTGTAGTGAAGCACCGAGGTGACGGGCAGATTCTCGCAGCCGACAGGTCCGTCAATGATCACCTGCAATCCTTTGACTGCGGTGAACACATATACAGAGCCCCAATAGCCTCCCGCGCGATCGTGATCGAGTACCAGCATTAGATCGTGCCTCCCGCTGCGACTCTCAACCTTTGTTGCTGCTCGGCGAGGGTAGGCGTCCATACGCCAGCTGTAGCGCCGCTACCCACACCATCAAAAAACGCTTCCATGGCGTTGAAGCGATCGCGGTTACCCGCGGCCGTATTGATGATAGAAGCGAGTGAACCAGCGCCAGCAGGACCCATAAGTGGGCGAGCGGAAATGAGATTGGTGAAGTAGAGCGAGGGAATCGCGAGTTCTTTGGCCCGTTGCACGACGGGTGTTGTGCCAACCGCGACGTCGGGCTGAAACGCCTCCATGGCGCAAATATCATCTTCCAGTGAGGCCCTAAACTTCAGTGCAACGCCCTTGGATTCAAGCCAATCGGCATCCTCTTCACACCAAACAGTGCGCGGACAAGCGGTACCCACATAACGAAGATCAACGCCGCTCTCCACAAGAAGCCGTCCTACCAAGAGCTCTGATCCTTCGTAGCCGGATAACGTCATTCGCGCTTTGATAGGGTGCTCATTGAGTGCGGCACGGATGGTCTTGCGCATGTGGTCCCGATGTTTGCGAACGCTTGCGCCATCAAGGCCAAGTTTTTCACCGACCTGCTCAATCCATCGTGCGGTGCCTTCTGCACCCACCGGAGCGCCACCGATAGCGGGGCGCCCTGCAGCTGCAAACTCTCGCTGAGAAGCGACGTAGAACGGATGCAACATGGCCACCAACTCGGAGTCGAGTGCGGCATATAACTCTCGCCATTCTCGGGTTGGCACAACGGTACTCACTGTGCATCCCAACGGCTCAAGCAGCCGGTCGACGGTGATAGCATCAACGGGGAAGATCTCGCCAACTAGAGCAACGCCAGGTTTACTGCCACGATTTTCAAGATTACTCGGTCGCGCAACGGGCCCAGAAGCCGCTTCTTTACGCGCATAGCGCAGCATGGCCGCGGCGAGTACGTCTTTCGCTTCCGCATGGGTTGGCACGCCAAAACCGGGAACATCGATACCGATGACTCTCACGCCATTGATTTCTTTGGGAAGCAATTCAAGTGGCACGCCAGAGGCGGTCGGTACACACAAATTGATAATGACGACCGCATCGTATTGATCGGGATCTGCCAGCTTGTAAGTGGCTTCACGAATATCTTCGAAAAGCTTGCCGGTTACCAACGTTTCTGAATCGAAGGGGACGTAGCCAACGGTACGACGCGCGCCATAAAAATGTGAGGTAAAGGTAAGCCCGTAGACACAGCAGGCTGAGCCGCTAAGAATGGTCGCGGTGCGCTTCATACGCAGTCCAACGCGGAGTGACCCGAAAGCTGGACACATGCTCTGGGGCTGATCGTGGGGGCCTTTAGGGTAATCCTTGGCAAACTGTTCGAGAGTGTCGCCTTTGCCCGATGCAGTGGCGGCCGCGCTCATGCGGTCAGCGCCGCTATGGCAGCCGCTGACATTGCTGCCGTCTACTGCAGCAGCGGTCTGGTCGGTCGCTATGACGCCCTCAGACACTGTCATAGATGACCTCCAGCGAGGGCTTGTTGAGCGTCTTAACGTCACAGAGATCTTCAATTGTCGCGGGCTCTAGCACGACACTCCGACCGACAACGTCCCCATCAAACAAGCCTAACAATTCATCCTGGGTGAGCGGAGTGGGTTGATGTGGTGGCGCCTCGGCGACGGCATCCGCAAGGCCACCAAACAGTGAGCCCCATTCGCTCTCTGGACGGCCTATGATTTCGTAATTAGCACTTTTGCGACGGATGTCCTCGTTGGCAGGAATCGAAGCAAGCTCTGGGATGCCAGCTGCTTTGCAGAAAGCCTGAGCTTCCCCCGTACCATCGTCTTTATTGGTGACCATGCCCGCAACGCCGACGTTGCCGCCCAGCTTGCGGAAATACTCGACTGCCGAGCAGACGTTGTTGGCCACATAGAGTGATTGCAAGTCGTTGGAAGCAACCACAATCACCTTTTGACACATATCACGAGCGATAGGTAAGCCGAAACCACCGCAGACCACGTCGCCTAGGAAGTCGAGCAACACATAGTCAAAATCCCAGTCGTGGAAACCCAGTTTTTCGAGTGTTTCGAAGCCGTGAATGATGCCTCGGCCGCCGCATCCTCGACCCACTTCAGGGCCGCCCAGCTCCATGGCATAAACCCCATCGCGCTTGAAACAAACATCTTGGACGCGGACTTCGTCACCGGCGGCTTTTTTCGCCGATGCGGTTTCAATGATGGTGGGGCAGGCTTTGCCGCCGAACAGTAGTGACGTGGTGTCACTCTTGGGGTCACAGCCAATAAGCAGTACTTTTTTACCGGTCTGGGCCATCATGTAGGACAAATTGGCGAGTGTGAAACTCTTACCAATGCCGCCCTTGCCGTAAATTGCGATGATCTGGGTCTTAGAGCCCGATGACTCTGAGCTGGCAAGCACATCAGCACGGTCAGATGACTCTTCTAATCCAGGATCGTAGGTTTGTGCGCCGTCGTCGAGGCTCATAGAGATCTCCAGTCGAGAATCAGCTTCAGGCACTCGGGATCCGAAAAAGCTGTTTGGTAAGCGGGCTCCGCATCATTTGCGGCGAAGCGATGGGTAATGAGGTCGTCGATGTTCAGCAGGCTTTCACGCAGTAGGCGACCCGCCTCTTGAAGATCTTCCGGTTGCCACTCAGCGGCGATGACGATCGACGCTTCGCGCATAAATGCCGGGGGGAATTGGAAGCTAAGCGGCGCGTGATAAAAGCCGGCAAGTAAAATCGTGCCCTGAGGCTTGAGTCGGGTAATAAGCTGGTCGAGCAAATTTGAATCGCCACTGACGTCGCAAATCACGTTGAAATTGCCCTCTGGGGCCTGGCTGGGGTCAGAGACACGGTATGGGAAGTTGCCCGTACGTCGGCAGGCTTCGGTTTCCCAAACCTGGAGATCGCCGCTGCCATCCAACTCGGTCAGGCGAGCAATGAGGCGGCCCAGCACGCCATGACCGACGATAAGGTCGGGCTTGCCGATCTTATCGAGCCTGCGGAGTGCGTGAATTGCGGTTGCGACCAGTGCCAGCAGCACGGCTTCTTCCCGTTGTTCGTCGGCGAGCGGAACTAAGCGTTCGCTGTTGACCACCAAACGTTTGGCTGCGCCGCCAAACACGCCTTCAACGTCGGTAAATCCCCGTGAGCCAGGCACAAACACGCGGTTTCCCGGTGAAATGGTGCTGTTTGGTCCGCAGCTAATGACGCGGCCAACGCTTTCATATCCAGGTACGAGGGGGTAACTAAGTCCGGGGAACGGGGGCATTCGGCCATCCCAGAGGAGGCGCTCAGTACCGGTACTGACACCAGACCACTCCACTTCAACAATGCAGTCGGCAGGGTCGCAGTCAGGCAGCTCTACCTCGCGTACAGCGACGTGTCCGGGTGACTCAAATACAACTGCTGTCGATTTTTCGCTCATTGCTGTTGTCGCCTATTCCGGTTATCGGCCTTGGGTAAAACAGGGGGTAAGGTCCCTTCGGGCGCCGGATTTATTTGTGTCAGTTTAAACGGACATAAAAAAGTGTCAACTAAAATATACGTGTTCAGATGTCTTGCTTGGAGATCACCCACTGGGTCGTTCGGCAACCAGCACGCGCACCAAGCAGGGCATGTTGGAGCGCGCTTCCCAGGCTCGGGTGAAGCCAGCGGCTCGCAGCATTGATTTCAGCTCGGGTGCTGTCCTTGGGCGACCGCTGCCCATCGCCCATAGGTACATGCCGAAGTAACCGTCCCCGATCGCCTCGCTGCCGGCAGTGCCCGCCATAGGTTCGGCGATCAGAAGCCGTCCCCCGGGTCGTAGCGCATTAAACGCGCGCGCAAGTAATTGCCGGACGGGCTGGTCATCGTGGTCATGAAGTACCCGAATCAGGGACAGCAGCTCACAGTTCTCGGGTAGAAGACCTGTAAACATATTTGTTGGGCGAAAACTGAGCCGCGGATCGTCGTTCGACGCGCTGTCGACCACTGACGGTAGGTCGAGCACGGTTGCTGTCAGGTCCGGGTGCCGCCCGATCGCCTGTTTGGCGAAGTTTCCGGTACCGCCGGCGATATCAATAAGATGACTGTGTTGACCGATGTTGTAGGCGTCTAGGACATGTCCGGCAATTAGCTGTTGGGAAGCCGCCATCAATTCGCTGTACTCAGAGCCCCCCGGCGCCGTGGGCTCGTCTAGGGCATAGGGCCAGTACTGGGACAGGGTGGTGGGCTGGCGCTTTTGTAGCAGCGTCAACGGGTCAGCAAGATCTCGATACAACAGCTGGTGGTGCTTCACCATCGCTGCGATGCCCGGATTGCCAACCATGGCGGCGCCAAGTTCCCCGAGTCCGACGCGGTTTCCCGGATACATCGTCAACAAATTGAGTGATTCCCCACCCTTGAGCAGCTGCAGAAGCCCTTCGGGGTCGAGGCCGGTCAGCCGTGTTAGCGACTCCACGTCCGTCGGGCCCTGGGAAAGTTTGTCGATCAGCCCCGATTCGACGAGCGCAAACAGAATCTGGGAGTACACGAATCCGGCGGTAATGTGGTGAAGTTCAGTGGCTTTTTGCTGTCCAATCCGTCGAAGCAGCGGCGTTCGAGCAACCGCCGACTGGAATTGTGGACTTGCCAAGAGCTTATTGCGTATCCGATGCCAGCGCTCTCGAACGTGGGATAGAGTTGGCGTCGCTTGAGGCTCTGGCTGTGCCAACGGAATGTCCTCTGCTCCCTGTTCGAACATATGCTGTTCAGGCAGCAAACTGCGCGACACCCTCGGGGAAGAATCGTCGGGACTGCTTCGAAACGACTTTGATCAGCATATCACGCTGCTCGCAATCAGGAATTGAATCGAGCCCCTTTTCTAGGCAGGTTCTGAGGCGCGTTACGGCGCCGTCAAGACCGAGTTCACGCACGGCGCTAGGCCGGTCGAGGGCCACGTCAATGCCAGTGGGTTTCCCGAGTTCTTCCGGGTCTGCGATCGCATCCTGAATGTCGTCTGCGACTTGATAAGCCTCCCCAATCGAATTACCTAATCCGACCCAAGGGCTCGGGTCGGCGCCCGCTGCTGCTGCGCCGGCGCAGGTGGCTGCTACAAATAGCGCCCCAGTTTTCGCCTGATGATAGTGGGATAGATCGACCCGGGATTCGCACTCCCAAGCTTGACCGGCACAAATCCCCATTGGTGCCCCGACACCGCGTGCAACCAAGAGCGTGACGCCCGGGACCCGCTCTGGGTATCGCGCGCGAATTGCATTCTGCGCGATTGCCTGAAATGCAGCGACGATTAGCGCATCGCCGGTTAGTACCGCAATTCGCTCACCGAATTTTGAGTGGACGGACGGCTTTCCGCGGCGCTCGGTCGCATCGTCAAAGCAGGGTAAATCGTCGTGAACCAATGAGGCACAGTGAAGCAGTTCGACAGCAGATGCTGCTCCGGCCGTTAGGAAGGGGTCTGAATTGCCATTGGCTAGTGCTACCGCTTGGCAGAGCTGTGGGCGCACGCGGGCCCCGCCCGGGAAAACTGCATAGTTAATGGCGTTCGAAAGTAGTGGTGGACACTCTTCGCTGGTGGCTTCTTTGAGAGCTATTGCCAATGCGTGTTCACAATCTAACATGTTGGTCATGGCCTAATCTTCCGTAGTGCTTGACACGTATTGTGTAAACTACGCTAGACGTGCAAAGTGTTCAATTAAATTTACACTTCATTTTGGCTACTCATCCACGTCAATCACAGTGGGTTTGAAAAAGGGACGTTCATGGAGCATCGCATTGCCGAGCAGCCAGCATTGGCAGCGAGTACGCCGGGGTTTGATCAGCAAGTGCCGAACAATGGGTATCGCTGGTGGTATCTCGATGCGTTTAGCGATGACGGAACTGCTGGGCTGACGGTAATCGTGTTCGTGGGCAGTGTGTTTTCACCCTATTACTTTCGAGCGCGACGCCAAGGGCGGGGACAGCCGGAAAATTTTTGCAGCATTAACGTCATCCTTTATGGCCCCAAACGCAACTACTGGACCCTGACCGAGCGGGATCAAGCCGTTGTATCGCGCAGCGCCAACCATTTTGCAGTGGGTCCCAGTCAGGTTGAATTTCGTGACGGTGAGCTGCAGTTCTCCATTCGTGAGCGGTGTGCACCAATCCCACAGCGGGTGTCGGGTACGATACGAGTAGCGTTGCCCCAGCTTTCAGGGCGCTGTTTCGCGCTCGATCAATTCTCGCAGCATCGCTGGTGGCCAGCGGCGCCAAGCTCGCGAGTCTCGGTATCCTTCGATAACCCAGATCTGCAGTGGCAGGGACAGGGTTACTTTGATAGCAACGCTGGCGTCGTGCCCGTAGAGGAAACCTTTCGAGGTTGGCAGTGGCTGCGCACAGAGGGGGCAGGGCAGGGTGGACACATTCTCTATGAAACTCAGCCGAGGATTGGTGAGCCACAGCAGTTAACGCTGGCCTATGACCAGCGAGGCACTTCAAGTGAGGTTGCTTTGACTGAACGAGGCCGTCATTTGCCGACTACCCCAATTTGGCGAGTGGGTCGACCGATGCCCGTTGGTGCCCGAGGGGCGAAGGTGGTCAAGACCTTCGAGGATACGCCGTTCTACGCTCGAACCGAGATTGACGTAGATATTGCAGGTAACTCTACGCGTGCAATGCACGAGAGTTTGGATCTCGATCGATTTAAAAGCAGGTGGGTGCAAACCTTACTGCCCTTTAGAATGCCGCGGCGCGCGGGCTGGTAGATAGTCTTGGCGGACAGTTCTGATGGAAAGTGCTGATGAATAGCACGGTTAGCCAGCGCGGTTGATTAGTGCGGTTGGGTAGAGACGTTGGCAGCAATCTATCGCTGCCTCTGCGCCAACATTAACAATCGGCGTCAGGCTCTCGGGGACTCGAACGCTGCTCAAGGGTCGCAACCGCATCAAGCATCCACACTAGTCGCTGTGGCAGGCCCCAAACCCCAGGCCGGATCGCAGAAGGCTCATCTTTCGGGGGTGGTGATCCAGTCACCGCGTCGATCAAAAACGCACATTCGCTCAGCGGAACACTGCGTAGGTTTTGATCGGGCAGAGCAAAGCATTTTGGGGTGCGTGTAAGTAACGCCAGCTTTTGCCGGCCATTTAAATGTGCCCGTCGAGACAGTGAGTCGTAGGCGTTGTCGCGCACCTGATGCCCAATTCCCGCGTACAGCCGTCTGGCAGCGTAAATGCCGGGTCGACAGGTCATCGGGAGGCTAGAAATACCATGTTCAGAGCGGGTGTAGAGCTCCTCAGCTCGATCAAGGATCTCGGCGATTACTTGAGCGATGGGTGCTGTGAACGTGGGTGAATGAAGGAACTCCTCGGGATCAACACCGTGATGCTTCAGCGCTTCGGTTGGTAAGTAAAGCCTGCCAGCACGTGCATCCTCCCCCACGTCCCGCGCGATGTTACTCAGTTGCATGGCGACGCCGAGGTCTGAAGCGCGCGCGAGCGCGTCCCGATCGCGGACGCCCATTAATACGCACATCATGACGCCAACCGAGCCCGCAACCCGTGCGCAATAGGCATAGAGATCGCTATAGGTCTCATAGCGCATCCCTTGTGAATCCCACTTGAAGCCTTCTAGCAGGCCGTCAAGCAATGCCCGCGGTAAGTGGGTTTCACGAACGATGCGAGCGAGCACCCGGTCGGTGGATGACATGCCCGATGCGCCGGCATAGATCTGATCGAGGCGATGGTGGAGTTTTTGCAGTTCCAGTTTGGGGTCTTCGCCGTCGTCGATTGCGTCATCGGCTTCACGACAAAAGGCATACAGTCCACAGGCTGCATTCCGAAGGTTGCTCGGCAGAATGCGTGACGCAAACCAGAACGAGCGAGAGCCGGTACAGAGCAGCGCCCGACACTCTGCGAGATCTGTATAGGGGGTTGGTATTTCAGGCGTAGGCATGAGGGTTCGCAAATGCTGAGGCAGCCGGAACGATTTCGTCGAGGACCTTGGCTGAGGAAATCACCCCGGGAATACCAGCGCCCGGATGGGTGCCTGCACCGACCAAGAATAAATTCTTAATATCTTCGCTCTTGTTGTGGGGTCTAAACCAGGCGCTTTGGGTGATGCGCGGTTCTAAGCTAAATCCGGCCCCTTTAAATGACAGCAGGCGGGACTCAAAATCCAGAGGCGTTAGTAGTCGCGAGGTTGTTACCGCATCGCCGAGACCAGGTAAAACCGTTTCATTGAGCTTGGCTTCAATTGCCTGGCGAAAGGTTTCGCTGTGTTGCTGCCAGTCGATATCAGCGTCGAGATGCGGAACGGGCACCAGTGCGTAGAACGTATCGCAGCCCTCTGGGGCCATCGATGGGTCTGTCGCGGTCGGGCGGTGCAAGTAAAGACTGAAATCTTCGGACAGGGTTTTGTGCTTGAAGATGTCCTTCAGGAGCCCCTGGTACCGTGGCCCCAATAAAACCGAGTGGTGAGGTACCGATTCGTAGCGTTTGTTGGTGCCGAAGTACCAGACAAATAACCCGTTGGAATACGCTGCGCGCTCGATTTTTTTGTTGGTCCAGCGCTTTCGCGCGTGCTCGGGGATCAGGTGTCGGTAGGTCCAAGCGGAGTCTGCGTTCGACACGACAACATCGGCGTCTAATGTTTCCCCCGTGGTGAGGTGAACCCCACGGGCGGTGCCGTTGGTAACGATGATTTCGTCAACCTGAGCGTTAAGACGAATCGTGTTTTTCTGGTGCTCAATGAGCCCAACCATCCCGTTAACCAATGTACCGGTACCGCCCATTGCCGACCAAACCCCAAAACGCTGTTCAAGGTATGAAATCAATGAATAGATGCCGGTGACCGAGAACGGGTTGCCGCCAATGAGTAGGGGGTGGAAGCTCATGACCTGACGGAGGTAGTTGTTTTTGATGTAGCGCGATACCAAGGCGTACACACTGCGGTCACTGCGCAGCCGGATTAACGCGGGAAGAAATTTGATTAACTGCCACAGTGAGTCAAAGGACTTAAAACCTAGTCGCTCAAAGCCCACTCTGTAGCGTTCTTCGCTGGCTTTCAAATAGGCAAGGTAGCCGGCTTCGTCTTCGGGCTCGAAAGCTCTGATCTGCTCAAGTGTTTGAGCGCGATCACCACTGTAATTAAAGGTTTTTCCGTCGTGAAAGCGAATCTGAAAGAACGGATCCATGGGTTTGAGGTCAACGTCGTCCGACAATGTCTTGCCGCACAGTTCCCACAGTTCCTCAAGTAAAAAGGGCGCCGTAATGATCGTTGGCCCCGCATCAAAAATGTGACCGTCCTGTCGATACACGTATGCTCGGCCGCCAGGTGCATCCAGTTTTTCGAGAACGGTTACGCGATAGCCCCGTGCACCGAGTCGAACCGCTGCCGCCAGGCCACCAAAACCACTGCCGATAACCACTGCATGAGGTCGGCGATCTGGGGATGTGTCTATATCGGTGCCGGCTCCGAGAAGTGCTGCGTCTGCCATGTTCATATTTTTAGACACCCAGTGTGTCAATAATTAGTGACAGATTAGCAGTAATTTAGGCCGGTGCACAGCGCTGTGAGGCGTGATCGTCAAGATGAGCCAAACCACGCAAAATAATCGGTACGAAGTCCTTCGGTGCTTCCTCGTGGCCGAGATGGCCAAGGCCTGACAAACGGTGCAGTTCGGCGGCGGCAACGAGTTCAGTGAGTCGCTCCAATTGCCACGGGGATAAGGTCTTATCGTTTTCACAGACGATCATGTCGAGAGGGATCTTGAGCCCCGGCAACGCGCGCTTCAAAGCTTTTAGATCCCAACCAGCCATCATACGCAGTGTGCCTTCTATGTGGCTACGTCGTTTCAACAGGGATTGATAGCAGTTAATCATTTCAGGATTTGCACGAGAGCCAGTCTCTTTGAGGAGGTTCCGTATCGGACGCTCGAAGTAGCCGTGCCAAGAGGTTACTGCTGGCACCAGCGTTGTGTTGGCGAGGGCCTTCGCCAGCCGGGAGAATACCGGAGCGGCCACGGATCCGAAGGGCAGGAATGCACCATTGATAGCAATTAGTCGTTCGGGCTGAGCCCAGCCATCGAGCGCCATGGTGGCTGCTATCGCGGCGCCTGCCGAATGGCCCACAATGACCTGAGGTGACTTGCCAAGCTGCTCGAGCAACAGGGCAAGCTGTGCGCAGATACCGGGTAGCGTGGTTTGCTCGGGCGCCAGTGGACTGCTGAAGCCCTGTCCGGGAAGGTCTGGAATAATCAGCTCTGCATGATTCTCAAGCAGTTTTGCTAGGGGCGCCCAAGAGTGGGTAGAGGAGCCGGTGCCGTGCAACAGCATTACGGTGGGTCCGTGGCCAAAATTTTGCACATGCCAGCACATGTCGCCCGACTCGATAAAGCGGCTGTGACGTGCATTAGGCCAGCGGTCGGGTAGCTTCATCGTCAACCTTGAATGCCGGAGCGTTGAACCGCATCCCGCAGACGAGTCGCGTCAGCATTGGGCATGGGGAGATATCCTGCGCCCATAGCGCGTGCGAGATCCGATGCCCGGGTTTGAGCACGGGGTGAGGTATCGATAACAATCGCGCGGAAGCTACGCTGTGCCAAGGCATTCGCTGCGTTAAGTGCGTCTTCGCTTGCGGGTCCCCGTCCGCGGGTGCCGTCACGGCTTATATTGGCGACGCCGTCTGTCAGGAATACCAGTCCCGGCGTTGCCCCTTTGCGCTGAATTTGCTGTGCAAGTTGGTCGGTCAGTTCGATCGCATGCCCGAGGGGTGTTCCGCCGCCGCCGGGCAGTCCTGCGAGGCAGCGTTTTGCGCGAACCAGTGATCGGGTGGGCGGTAACAGAACTTCGGCATGCTCACCGCGGAACGCTATCAGCGCAACTTCATCTCGTCGCACGTAGCATTCGGCGAGCAGCAGCTCTACGGCACCTTTGGCTTCGCCGAGTCGATGCATCGCAGCTGAACCCGACGCATCGACGACGAATAAGGTTGTGCTCTCCGTGCGTTGTCGATAGCGCGTTACTCTAAAATCTTCTTTTCGGATATCAAGGTTTTTGGCCTCGCTGGTTTGTTCGCGGCGACGTAGGCCCTGCCAAGGCACCGCTGCACGCAGTGTTGCGATAACGCTGAGTCGTTGTCCTCGCCGGGGATCTCCGGGAATTGTGCCCATCGGACGACCCCGTCTGCCGGTACGCTGAAGCACTCCCGACTTGCCCGTGTGTTGTCGGTTTGGGCGGTTTTTTTGTGCGTGCAGTTGCGCACTTAATTGTTCCAGCAGTCCCGCAGGTAACGCGGCTTGAGCACTTTCGAGGACCTGCTCGCTCAGTTCGCCCTTGGACAGGGGTTGCTTGGGGGTATCGTCTTCATCTGACTGCTCGGCACTGCTGGTTTCCGGGTTCTCGGGCGGGGGCCTTTGCTCAGTATTGTCAGGATTATCAGCGCTATCGTCCGCACGTTCTTCCTCGGGCTCGGGGCTTGGCATTCGATTAGCGCGATGTCCCAGCGCCAGCTGCACTGCCAGTGCAATGTGTTCATCCGAAACCGACTCCGTACCCGCAAGGGCGGCGAGCACACGGGCAATTCGCGTGGTGTGAATAATCGCTCTGGGGGATGCAACGCCCAGCATGAGACTGGCCGCTGCAATCGCCTCGTACTGGGCGTCGGATAAAACTACCTTTGCTAGCGCTGTGCGTGCAGCGCAAATGCTGTCTCGGTTCCAGCGGGCGTCTGATACATCACGAATGCCCACAGTGGTTAGATCAGCGTAAAGCGACAAACGTTCGGTGAGTGCCGGGTGTGGCGCTTCATCTGGCAGGCTCTCATCAAGTGCCACTACGCCAAAGCGTGCGGGGGAGCAGAGTGCGATGCCTTCCCGTTGAGCATTCACCTCACCGGCATCAAGCGCTGCGCATAAATGCGCGACAATCGTGCGGTTAGCACGTTCTGCCATTGGCAGGATAATGACGTTGTCGTGGCACTCGGCGAGCATGCCTGCCTCGGCAACGGGCTTGCCATACTTCAGTGTTGCTGCGAGATCGATGCCGCCGAGGAGTCGCGATTCGGTCGCCGAGAGCGGAAGGCGTCGCCCAGGAGTGTCAGGCAGCCAATCGGCCATGAGTGCCAGCCAATGATCTCTAACCGGGCCCGGTGCACTGTGTAGCCAGACGCCACCCAATTCATGAGGTGCGACAGCAAAAGCCGCAAGCGCGTATTCCGCCTGTTGCCAGATTGCCTCCGCCGGCGTCGACATTAGGCCGCCATTTCTTCCAGCGCGCGCTCGATTCGAACATCACCCCCGGCCTCGTCGAGCGGGTCTCTGCGCAGACGGTGGCGTAGCACGATGACTGCAACGGCTCGGAGATGCTCGATGGTTACCGTCTCGGCAGCAGACAGTGCCGCATGAGCGCGCGCGGCTCGGATTAGTGTGAGTTCACCCCGCAAGCCATCGGTGCCCAGTCGCATACACAGGCCGGCAGCCCATTCGAGCGCTTCGGCCGGTGTTTCGATAGCCGGTAACAAATTGCGAGCGGTCTCGATTTTTTTTCGCAAAGCGCGCTCTTTACGCTGGAATTTCTTGACGAAAGCATCTCGGTCGCGTTCGAACAGGTCGCGCTGGCGGATGATGTCGACGCGAGTCTTGATGTCTTGGGGCGTCGTTACATCGACCGACAAACCGAAACGATCGAGGAGTTGCGGGCGTAACTCGCCCTCTTCGGGGTTACCGCTACCAACCAGGACAAAGCGGGCGGGGTGGCGAATGCTTAGGCCTTCGCGCTCGACCACGTTTTCTCCTGAGGCAGCTACGTCGAGGAGCGCGTCGACAATGTGATCTTCGAGAAGGTTAACTTCATCGATGTAGAGAAACCCGCGGTGCGCGCGGGCGAGTAGACCGGGTTCGAATGCCTTTTCTCCTGAGTGCAGTGCTTTTTCGATATCGAGGGATCCGATTACGCGGTCTTCGGTTGCGCCCAGAGGCAGGTCAACAACCGGTAGCGACGTTGAGCCGGTCTTGGCGGACTTGTTATCACACAACCCACAAAGCCCTGGGCGCGACTTATCGGGGTCGCAATTGTAAGCGCAGCCTGCGACCACAGGCATTTTAGGGAGTAGCGCGGCCAGTGCACGGATGGCCGTGGACTTGCCTGTGCCCCTGTCGCCCATAACCAACACGCCGCCGACGTCGTGATCAACGGCGGCAATCATTAGCGCGCGTTTCATTGTGTCCTGCGCAACAATCGCAGTGAAAGGGTAGGGGGTCGCCATTCGAGCCGTCGCTCCTTAAAGTCGTATGACCGATAGTGTAAACCAGTAGGAACGGTTTTTGCGTAACCAAAATGTGACACAATGAACTTTCGCTAAGCTAGTCCTGCGTTCCAACTAAGAGAACCTGTGATGCCAATCAGCCTCTCGTCGCTTCAGTCATCCATGCAGCCGGCTATCGATGCTGTCGGTGCTGAAATCTCTCTCGAAGAAGGTGTGGTGATTCGTGACTACCGTGACACCACCGCCTCGGGCCGCCCGCTGATTCTAATTCACAGCATTAATGCCGCGCCCAGTGCGATGGAACTCAAGCCGTTGTTTGAGGATTATCGAGTGCGTCGACCCGTTTATGCGCCGGATTTGCCAGGTTTTGGCCGCTCTAGCCGCGGCGACTACGGGTACTCTCCCGAATGGTTCGCACAAGCCATAGTCGAATATGTGGCGGCGCTTGATCTTGACACCCCTGAACTGGCGCCTGATATCGTGGCCTTATCGCTGAGCGGGGAGTTTGTCGCGCGGGCGATTGTCGAGTATTCAATGCCCTGTCATTCGCTAACGCTGATTTCCCCTACGGGCTTGTCTAGACGCCCACCTCCAAATCCTGAGTCGCTAAAGGGTTTGCAGAAGGTATTGCGCACGCCGTTGATTGGGCGCGGTTTGTTTCGAGCATTAACCTCTAAACCCAGTATTCGATTTTTTTTGGGTAAGGCTTTTCACGAACCTGTACCAAAGGAAATGGTTGACTATGCCTGGCACACGGCACATCAGCCGAGCGCAGAGTTTGGTCCCTTTGCGTTTCTGTCGATGTCATTGTTTACGCCTGATGCACTCAGTGAGCTTTATCAACGGGTTCAGCAACCGCTTCTCGTGCTTTATGACGAAGACCCCAACATTGATTTTGATCAGCTACCAACGCTGCTCGCAACGGATAATGTAAGTGCCGTGCGCATTGCGCCAACGCTGGGTCTGCCCCAGTGGGAGCGCCGCTCCGAGACTTTTCAGGCGCTCGAGGCTTTTTTTGCAGAACATGACGGGGCGACGCGAGCGGTTTGAATTGCGGGCGCCACCTGTCGCGACTTTATGAAGTCGAGGCGGAATCGGCGGCGATAGCCGCCGCGGCGAGTGTTCCCGAAAACGTCGCCATGGGCACGCCGGGACCCGGATGAACTGAACCCCCTGACAGATACAGGCCGGGTACTCGGCTTCGAGCTCCCGGTCGCTGGAAGCTGGACATCATGCCGTGGGATGCGCGGCCATACAAAGACCCGCCCGTAGCAGGAAATAACTGGGCGAACTCATCGGGGGTGGTGGTCACCGCTTCAGGCGACTCATCGGTGAGAATATTCAGCCCACAAGCAGACATGACACTCTGTGCTCGATTCCATGCCTCGCGCTTGTAATCGCTACCCCAAGCCTCCGTACCGCCATCTGGGACACTATCTGCGACGCCATCTGCGGGCGCGTTGATCAAAATCAACAGCCGCTCTGCGCCCTGTGGCGAAGCATTACCCAGGCGGTCTTGGGCGCAAACATACACCGTAGGCCGTGCTGGCAGTCGACGCCGTTTGAATAGGGTTGAGAACTCGCAGGGATAATCATCATCGAAAAACACATTGTGATAGTGCAGCGGAAAGCCTGAAGTCTTGGCGTTCAAACACCACGTGATCGCAGAAAGACCACGCTGCTCAGCGGTCATTCCCGGGGTTGCTGTGCGTACCTCGTCGCCAAGCAATCCGTTCGCCAGAGCAGTTTGATCGCCGTTAAATACCACTGCGTCAGCGGCGATGTGTTCTCCGGAATCGAGGGTAACGCCACATGCACGCCCAAATCGTGTGTCAATGCGGGTGACGCCCTCGGCGAACCGGAATGTTGCGCCGTGTTGCTCTGCAAGGGTTTGCATCGCACTTGCGAGTGAGCGCATGCCGCCGGGTAACAGGCCAACACCTGACTGCTCCACGTGCGCTATCAGCATCAGCGTGGCGGGGCATTGAATTGGCGAAGACCCGACATAAGTGGCATAGCGGGCGAAGAGCTGGCGCAGGCGTGCATCGCTGAAGTAGTCCCCTAGATGATTCCACAAACTGCGCTGGGGAGCGGTGCGCAGGAGATTTCCCAGATGACGAAGGCCAACGCGCATGGTTAGCGAGAACGCATTGGGCTTTTGGTTTGCCATGAAAGTGTCTTTCAGGGTTCTATACATCAAAGCGCTGCGCTCACAGAAGCGCTCGTAGCCCGCCGCGTTGTTGTGATCAGAAAATGATCGAATGGCTTTTAACGAGAGGTCATGGTCGGCGTGAAGGTCGAGGATGCCACCCGATGTCCATGCATGGCGCGCAAGGATATCGGCATTCTCGGTGGCCACTGCGCTGCGAAAGTCCGCGCCCGCCCGCGCAAAGAGCGCTTCGAAGACCCAGCCCATCGTAAAGACGGTGGGGCCCGCGTCGATCTCAGCGTCGCCGACCTTGAGCTGGCGCATTTTACCGCCCGCATGCTCGGCTTTATCGAGCACTGTGACGGCAATCCCCTGGCGTGCGAGATCAATGGCCGCCGCGAGTCCACCGGCACCAGCGCCGATGACGACCACATGCTTTATGGTCATGAAGCCGTAGCTGGCGTGGTGGAAGCGTTGTGTCGACTAGCGCGGACGACTGTGCGCTGATGATAGATAATCAAAGTCAGCCCGGTGATGAGCGGGATAGACCAGAGCGCGGGTGTCAGTGCGAGTTCCGGAATCAGCCGTACCGCGCCAAACGCGAAGAAGGCGGTATACACCGAGATACCAGCGCCGACGAGACTCTTGATGTGTTCCTTGATGCGATCTACCCGGGTCGGGTGCGGCTTATAAATAAACCACAGATTAGTTGCCACCGTGGCAAAGCCGATTAACGAGATACCTACCATCAATGGTTGTTCGACCCCGATGCCTTGAACCAAGCAGTTGGTGGCCGCGAGGGTCAGTAACACCTGCGACAGTAAGTTGTGCCACGCGCGGTTCGCCAAATGATTCCGGCGATTTCGAATGCTGAGCCGGCCCTGCCAAGCGAGGTTTATCGTGAGTGTTGCGAGATACAGCATCATCCAACCAAAGATGGCGCTAATGAGACCAGCGTCTTGAAAGTCTGGATGATCCACGAGGTGTGGGTGGGTGCCTGTGGGATCTATCAAGGTCGTGATAGCGATGCCAACAGCGGTAGCACCGGTCAATAGTAGCGAGTTGATAAACACCACGCCGAAGTACCGATGGGTTCCGTTTCCTTTGTTGCCTGCAACGGGCACCCAAAAGGAGATCAACCCGATGCTGCCGCTGACAATATGCAGCCCAACAAATGCCATGAAGACTGTAGCGGTCGACACCATCAACTTACCCTTCCATACTGAGTGTTGAACGATGAGAACTGGAATCTATGAGTCCCGAGCATCTTATTCCGCCCCATCCGCGGCAAATCCCGGCTTTGCTGGCGCTGCTGCGTGTGCTTTGGCGCGGGGACGGCAACCTGCTGGAACTGTTGCCCGCTAACGCCTACCGATTCCCGTTCGGCGATTTGGGTTATTCCCGTCGCTCCACCGTGCTGTTCAATGAGCCGGAGCTCGTGCGCGAGATTCTGCGTGATGAGCGCGGGATCTTTCCGAAAAGCGACTTGATGGTCGGCGCTCTCGAGCCGCTTATTGGCGATTCGATTTTCGTCACCGACGGTGCACGCTGGCGTCGACAGCGCGCAATGATTGATCCCGCGTTTACCCACATGCGAATCGGTATTGCGTTTGATGCCATGGCCGCTGCGGTGACCGACCACAGCGCGCAGTTGCGTGAGTGGGCTGCAGCGGGAAGTGCTTTTTCCCTCGATCTTGCGATGAGCCATCTTACGGCGGATATCATTTGCCGAACGACGTTCTCGATGCCGCTCGAGTCGCAGGTCGCGCAGGAAGTCTTCGACGACTTCACCGAGTTTGAGCGCTCGGTTGCTCAGGTCGATATTTTTCGTTTGATTTTTCAGCCCGCCTGGTCGCCCGTACCCCAAAAGCCCTCGGTGCTTGCTGCCTGTGCGCGGATTCGTAGGCATTTGGGCGACTTGGTCGACACCCATCTCGCGCCCGGTGCGGCGTTCAACGATATTGCGAGCGCAGTTATTGCGGCTCGCGATAGTGATACCGGCGCGCCGTTTAATCGTGATGAATTGATCGATCAGCTTGGGGTGTTCTTTCTGGCAGGTCACGAGACCTCTGCCAGCGCGTTGACTTGGGTGTTTTATTTGCTGGCTCTGCAGCCTGACTGGGTTGCTCGGCTGCGTCGGGAGATAGACGACGTCGTTGGTCAGGATGAATTCAGTTGGGAGCACACCCGGCAGCTGCCGCTGGTGAAGGCGTTTTTTCGCGAGACCCTGAGACTGTATCCGCCGATTACATTTATGCCGCGGGTTGCGAATGAGGCCACCCAAGTCGGTGGGCGCCGTTTGAAGCGGGGTGCGCTGGTCATGATCGCGCCTTGGACACTGCACCGAAATCCCAATTATTGGCGCGAACCCAATGCGTTTAATCCCGATCGGTTTCTGCCCGAGAACGAAGGGCAGATTTACGAGGGCAGTTACGTGCCGTTTGGGCAGGGGCCGCATACCTGTATTGGTGCTGGGTTTGCGCAGGTCGAGGCAATACTGATTATTGCGAGTCTGATCAGAGATTTTGAGTTTTCGCTGGTGCCGGGTCAGGTGGTTCGACCCGCTGCGCGACTGACGACCCGGCCTGCTGAGCAGATCAGCCTTCACGTCCGGCCTCGAACCCGTTAAGTCGCGATAAAGGACTCCAAAGCGCGGCAATATCGCGCTGACTCGCCTCGCCAAGGGAAATGCCGCTGAGCAATGTCGGCTTCAGAATTGACCAGGACATGGGCGTCATCAAAATAAAGGGGAGGGGGTCGCTGCTGCGCCAGACGACATCTCTGGCGGTAAATAGTTGCCCCATGCGGCGCAAAAACTCTTTCCCACGCCCACTGAATAATGCGCTATACGCTTCAGTGAGCGTGCTGTAACCCCACTGGTAGCGTCTTTTTTGGTTGAGGGGCAGCCACTGCGCATTGCCCACGCCCAACAGTGCTTCAGCCAGTCCGTGCTCGTCGAAAAAATGAATGCCGCTGGTCAACCGGGGATTGCATTCGATAGGCCACGGCTTGCCTTGTGCATCAAGAATGAAGTCGAAAGCAACAAAGCCAGTGAAATCAAGTTGCTCGATAAACTGACTGATCCAGTCGTGGACTGCCACGAGGCCATCGGTGCGCTCAAAGCATACGGCGACGGTACCTGAAAATACCGTGCCTTGATAAACCACCGTACCCCGTTCTTTTCCTTTATCAAGCCAGGTGAGACTGCTGTAATGCTCACCCTCGATGCGAGATTGCACCAGCATATCTGGCGAGGGATCGTGAATGGTTTCACCCGCTCGATGTTCGCTCACGTTAATTCCCGAGCAGCCCAAGCCCGGTTTGAGTACGTAGTCTTGTCGGGTCGCGAGTGCAGCGGCCTCGGCACTGTCGGCGGCGTAGGATTCTGGGCCGGGCGTACCGGACTCAGCTAATCGCTGTGCGAACGTCAGCTTGTTTTGCAGGGTCGCGAGTGTGCTTTGATCGGGACCCAAGATGCGGACATGGTCGGGTAACTGATCGGCGATGCCGGCAACATGATGAATTTCCTCAGAGACGGGAATCACCAAGTCGACGTTTTCCTCTGCAATGAGGTCTAGGAGCGCCCGTTGATACGCCGCGGGTTCGATGTTCGGCGGTGGGACTGTCGCACAGCGATCAATGGCGCGAGAAGGGCGCGATAGGTGCCACTTGAACGGCTCAGCCACTATCACACGACATCCTAAGGATTTTAGCGATCTTGCGATTGCCAAGGCTTTGGGGAGTCGACCTAGCGTAATTAAGGCAGTGTAGGGCATGTGCACGTGCTCAGATTTCAATGGGACGATGCTGAGCTTTACACTTTATTATGTCAAGTTAATTAGACATACCGGATTTTCTGCTAAACGTTTATTTCTGCTAGACGTTTAAAGGTACCGTTCGCAGCCTCGCGCGCGAATGTCCGCTATCGATCCCAAGCAAACACCCAGCTATACAATCCTGATTCCCGCAGCCGTTCCGGAAACTCATGTAAACTCGCGCTCGAATGAATGCGCTAGGAGATTCAGCTAGATGAACGAAGCAAAGATAGTGCGGGTGTTTCTACTCGCTTGCGGCCTCGGCCTTATCCCCGTTGCACTGGGTTATGGCGCAGTTCCCACGGTCACCATGAAGGCTCTTTATGGAATAACCATTAATGAGCTTGGTCAGACGCACATCATGCGAGTCATCATGTTTCTGTACGTTGGCATAGCGTCACTCTGGATGGTGGGTGCTTTTAAGCCTAGCGTGACAGGGTCAGCCCTCATCGCCTGTGGCGTATTCATGCTCAGCATCGCGGCCGGTCGCCTGTGCAGTTTCGCTATAGATGGCATTCCCCATTGGTATTTCGTTGCATTCACGATTATAGAGATTGTTTGTGGGTCGCTTGCTATATATTTTTACAGCAATGTGAGAAACGCAGGCGCCTAGGCAAACCGCGTTGGCGTCTTACTCAGCAAGTGTGAAGTTCCGGTTGCGTTTTAACCAAAGCATTCGAAAATCCATAGACGTTTACTGACTCAGAGTTGACGGTCCTCCTGGCGACACGCTTGCTTAGCCCTAATTCTTGAATCCCGGACATCAAACATGGAACGGCTTTTCCTTTATGGGTCGCTTCAACCAGGCGGTCCTAACGAGCATGCGCTGGCTCGGGTTCCTGGCCACTGGCAGCCTGCTGTCGTAAAAGGACGACTTGTAAATGCTGGTTGGGGTGCGAGTCTGGGCTACCCGGGTCTGATAGCAGACGAGCGCGGACAAGAGGTTCATGGGCAGATTCTTACCTCGGCCGAGCTGGGTGCGAAGTGGGCGGAGTTAGATCTACTAGAGGGCGATGAGTATGTCCGCACCAAGGTGCCAGCCTTCCTTGCGAATGGAAGGTAGGTCGTCGCTTACGCCTATTAATTGAAATAGGACTTATTTAACGACGACGCATTGAAAGGGGACGGACCGTAAGCAGTCGCTTCTGATCGACTTCGGCCCCTCAGTGCCCCGCGGCTGAGTGACTGGCATGGGGCAAGCTGCGGGGTGACAGATTTACCAAGCGAGTTTGAAAAACTCGCGATAGCTCTCGGGGTTCTCAGCGGTGCGGCCTTCGGCAACAATTTTTATATTGATGCTGCGTTGGCGCGCTTTGTCAGCAAAGTCATCAAGAATTTCGATGATGTCTTGATCCAGGTAGCGCGTGTTGCGCACGTCGAGAATAACCGACGAGTTAGGCTCTAGGTTGTCGAGTTCAAGTAAGATCGCGGCCTTGTTAAAGAAGGTGACCTCTTCGGCTAGCGTGAGCTTAATGTCGCCGTTTTCTTCCTCACGGTGCAAGAAGTGCGAATTTTTGAAGCTCTCGTACAGGATCACGATAACGCTCACCACCAGCCCCATGAAGATCCCTAGCAACAGGTCGGTGAACACGATGCCCAGTACGGTAACAATAAACGGCGTGAACTGAGTCCAGCCCAAGTCGTACATTTGTTTAAACAGCGCTGGCTTGGCGAGTTTGTAACCCACGACAAATAGAATCGCAGCCAACACCGACAAGGGGATCATGTTAAGCAGGCCAGGTACGAGAAGTACAAACACCAGCAAGAACACCCCGTGTAAAATTGCCGACAGCTTCGTCTTACCCCCTGACTGGATGTTAGCCGAGCTGCGCACGATCACTTGAGTGACTGGCAGACCGCCGATAAACCCAGAAAACATATTACCCGCGCCCTGCGCCAAGAGCTCCCGGTTTGTTGGCGTTACCCGTTTTTGCTCGTCCAACTTGTCGGTGGCTTCAACGCACAAAAGCGTTTCTAGACTTGCTACAACGGCGATGGTGATGGCCATTATCCAAACGCTCGCCTGCGTTATTGCAGCGAAGTTCGGGAACACGAGAAGCTCTGAGACATTCGACGTGACGGGCACTTTGACAAGGTGATCGGGCGAGATCGCCAAGCTGTCGTTGCTGCGTGTGACAAGGTAGTAAATGATGCCAAACGCGACAGCGACTAGCGGACCCTGAATAAGTTGAAAGATTTTGGCCCGTTTGGTCAGGACCATCTCCCACAATAGAAGAATGCTCATCGCCACAATGGCGATGAGGGTCGCGCCAAGGCTAATGTTGTCAGCGGTGCTCATCAGTGCGCTGAGGGTATTTTCTCCGTCAACTTGGAAGAACGCGAAATCGCCTTCTGGGTCGCTGTCGTAGCCAAAAAAATGCGGAATCTGCTTGAGTACAATGATAATTCCGATACCGGTCAGCATTCCCTTAATTACCGACGAGGGGAAGTAGTATCCGATCACGCCCGCTTTCAGTAATCCGAGTGCAATCTGAATCACGCCAGCGAGAACGACACAGACGAGAAAGTTTTCGAATCCACCAACTTGGGTGATACCTGCCAGAACGATCGCAGCGAGGCCCGCGGCGGGACCAGAAACACCAACTTGCGAACCACTGAGGGTGCCAACCAGTATGCCGCCCACGATTCCGGCTATCAGTCCAGAAATGAGTGGCGCGCCACTGGCCAGAGCGATACCGAGGCAGAGCGGTACTGCCACAAAAAAAACTACAATACTTGCGGGTAAGTCGTTTTTTAAATTGCTGAACATGGTGCTAAATCCTAATAAGTCCTTTGGGTTTTCGGATTCTCTTCGGTTGATGCTCTAGAATAACTAGCTTGGGTTGTCTCCGTGCGCCGTGCTATTCGCAGGGTATTGCCGGCGGCGCACAGAGGACTGGCTGCTAGTCGTTACGGCTGGTAAGGCAACGACGAGTGATGCAGAACGATGCGCAGGGTGCCAGCTTCGTCCTTCTTGTAACCCCAGCTCTTGTCGACCTTGGTCACGTTGCCGTCTTTGTCGGTAAAGGTTACCCAGCCCATCCACATTGCGACATCGCCCTCAATAAAGCTGGCTGACGTTTCGGATACCACCGAGCGCCAGCTTTTTAGGCCAAAGCCGCCATCACCGGGAAAAGCGTCATTGTGACCGACGAAGTAAGACAGGGCGCCTTCGCGCGTGGGACGGAATGTCTGCTCGCCACTCGCCAGAGTTGGTTTGAAGAGGACAGGTCCCAGGTTATAGCCGTAAGCGCCGTCCAGCGCGCCATTGGCGAGCTCGGTGGCGGCCTCGATGCCTTCGTTGTCATAGGCTGTCGAGATAGCGACGAGTGCATCGCCCCAGATTTGACGTGCTTCGGTTAATTCCTGCTCTGTAATAGCTGACATGCTAGATCTCCATTGTTGATATCGAGGTGTTAGCTGTTGGCGAACACCCATTTTCGGTGTCGACGTCTTCCTTCGCTTAGGATCCACCCGAAGCGCAGTGAGGCGCGATTCCGCATGGCGTGAAGTCTACTAAACCTATATAGATAAACGCACTATATGGATCAATGTGATAGTAAAAAACTATCATTGTGATATGGCGAACCAATGTGGGGCAGACCTTCGGTGAGTGCGACAGTCTGTGCGACCGCTACCAGCGGTCAGGCTCAACGTTGCACAGCTATAGCTCAGATAACTGAGATTCCAGTCGTTCCCGGGCAGCGGCGCGGGGTTTGGCGAGACGCGCGATGCCAAGGTAGACAATGGGCGTGAGATAGAGCGTGAAGAATGCGGCGAGACCCAGGCCACCAAAAACCACCCAGCCCACTGAAGACCGGGCCTCAGAGCCTGGGCCTGTCGCAAGAATAAGTGGCAGCGCGCCGAACACGGTCGATACCAGCGTCATCGCAATTGGCCTCAGCCGCGTATGGGCCGCCTCAGCGATAGCTTGGCGAACTTCCAACCCCTCATCTCGTAACTGATCGGCAAACTCGACGAGCAGGATGCCGTTCTTGGCGATCAGCCCAATCAGCATCACCAAGCCAATCTGAGAGTAGACGTTAAGCGACGTGCCCGTTAGGAACAGTGCGAAGATTGCCGCAGCCAAGCCAAATGGCACGATCGTCATGATCACCACTGCAGAGGTGAGACTCTCGAACTGGGCGACCAAAACCAAAAAGACAATCAACAAGGCAAAGGCGTAGGTAATCAGGGTGTCGCGAGTGGTTTCGTTGAGCGCCGCGGCTTCGCCTTGCGCGAGCACCGTCACGTCATCGGGTAACACTTCGCGGGATAGTGCGATCAACTCATCGAGCGCGGCTTGTAAGGGCGTACCCGGTGCTACTTCAACATCCATTTCGATGGCGCGCCGCTGGGCCACGCGATCGAGTTGCCCGGCGACACCGCGCTCCTCGAGGGTCACGACGCTCGATAGTGGTACCAGCACATCATTGCTGGTTCGTACGTAAAGATTAACGAGATCACTGGGATCCTCGATTTTGTCGCTGCCCGCCTCAAGCGTGATCGGCACAGACTGATCATCCACGTTGAGGTCGACCACGCGCAGTCCATCCACCATCACTCTCAGGGTTTGTGCGATTTGATCGAGAGGAATCGCTAGATCGGAGGCCCGCTGTCGATCAAGACGCACCGCCAACTGTGGCTGCGAGGGTTGATAGCCTATGCTGGGGTTACTGATCGTTGTGAGCTTGTCACTGATTTCATCCGCTAGCTTGCGTGCTGAAGCAAAGATTTCGTCATAGTCGGTCCCCAGCAAGGCAAAGCTCAAGCCGCCGTTTGAGGCGCCGCGAATGTCCAGAGAATTGCCCCCAAAAACACGGGTCGTCATGCCGGGTAGTTGCGACAATAACGGGCTGATCTCGGCAGCGATTTCCTGCTGACTGCGAGTGCGCTCGTTCCATGGCGCAAGGCGTGCCCGAATAAACACGATATTCGGATCCCACCTTCCGATAATGGTGTATACCGATTGAATCTCACCCCCATCGATCAGCGGAACCAAAATATTCTCCATTCGATCCGCTTGACGTTCAGCGTAGGAGACACCGACTCCCTCAGGGCCTCGCGCGAAAATGTAAAGTTCGCCGCGATCTTCAGTGGGAATCAGTTCCCGCTCCAACTGCGTGTACAAAGCACCCGCTGAGCCCCCGGCTGCGATACAGACGAGTAGGGCGATGACCGGGTGTCGCAGTACCCATCCAAGGGTTCTGTCATAGAAGGCAACAAAAAAGTTACCCAGCGGTGCTAAGCGCCTTGGTCGGTTAGCCGGGGCGTCGAGTTTGGCCATGGCCGCGGGCACGATGCTTAACGCCACAAACGAGGATATCGCGACGGCGACGGCAAGCACCAAGCCGAATTCGCGGAACAATCGACCTGCAGTGCCCGGTAGGAAAGCGATGGGGATGAATACCGCGACGAGTACCGCAGTGGTAGCGATAACCGCAAACAACACTTTTTGGGTGCCAATCACGGCTGCTGCGCTAGCGCCTAAGCCTTCGGAGCGTCGCCGTTGAACACTTTCGAGAACGACAATGGCATCGTCGACGATTAACCCTGTTGCCAGCACCAGTGCCAGAAGCGTCAAAATATTGATTGAGAAACCCAGCACGAAGCTCGCCGCTAGAGTGCCGAGTAGCGACACTGGAATCGCGATCGCGGGGACCAGGGTCAGCCGCATAGAACCGGAGAACAGGCGAATTGTGGCAATTACAATGAGAATCGAGATGCCCAGCGTAATGATGACTTCGCGCACAGCACCTTTGATAAATATCGCATCATCAGAGATGAACTTGAGCTCGATATCATCGAAACGGTTATTAAGCTCATCGACGGCTTTGCGAATGCCATCGGAAATCGCGATGGTGTTGGATCCCGCCTGTCGAATGACACCGATGCCGATCACCCGCTGTCCGTCCATTCGAACAAAGCCCGAGGCATCTGCGGGAGAAAAAGCCACTTTCGCTACGTCGCGAATACGCACGTCGCCTCGGATGACCATTGAGGCAATATCATCCTCTTCCGTTACCGCAGCATCGGCCCTCACCAGTAGTTGTTGGTCGCCGGCTCTAAAACTGCCCGCTGGCACATCTAAGGGTGCGTCCCGAAGCACCTCGGCGACATCAGCAACGGTCAGGTTGTAACTGGTGAGTCGCAGGGGGTCCAGAATGATTCTTAGCACTCGGGAGCGGGAGCCAAAAATAGGCACATCGGCGACTCCAGGGAGCGAGATGAATTCGGGCACGATGTCTTGCTCGATGATGCGCGCTAGCTCTTCTTCCGGGTGATCCTGACTCTCAACGGCGATACGGACCATCTCTTGGGCATCCTGATCGGCTTTGAATACAGCGAGTTGTTCGAGTGCGTCAGGAAGATCCCGTTCTATACGACTGACTGCTTCGCGCACATCCGCCGCCGCCTGATCCACGTCGTAACCCGAGAGAAACTCTACCCAGATGCGAGAGTTGTTTTCCTCACTGGCTGAATTGATGGTGTTAACGCCCGATACCCGTGCGACGGCGCCTTCTAAGAGCCGAGTGACTTCTGAGTCCATTGTCTCGGGTGATGCGCCGGGTAGCTGTGCTCGTACCGAGACGATAGGTCGGTCGACGTTGGGAAGTTCGCGAACTTCGATGGCCATTAGGGCGGCAACACCCGCAATGGCAATCAGAAGATTCATCACCGCGACCAGCCAGGGGCGTTTGACGCCAAGTTCTGGAAGGCCGCCCCGTAACCGATTAATGGGTGAGCGGTTGGGGGATGACTTTTCCGACTCAGTTGTCATCTGTGGTATCCGCCGGTGCTGCATTTCCCGTGTTTAGCTCTTGGCGAACGTCGCGATCGAGCTGGTCAGCATCGAGTATGTTGAGCGCTATGCCTTCGCGCATCGCCTGAACACCTTCTGCGATCACTGGCGTGCCCGGTTTAATGTCACCGGTAAGCAATAAGCGATTGGGGAGTCGTTTTACGAGTAAGACATCCCGTCGGACGGCCTTGGCGTCTTCGGCAATCCAGACGTATGGGCCGTCTGCTCCCCATTGCACGGCAACATCCGGTACTGCGAGAAACTGTCCGCGGGAAACGTTAACCGCAATCTCAAAGGCCATCCCTGGGCGGAAACTATCGTCTTGATTGTCGATAGCGGCACGGGCAGTAAACGCTCGAGAGCTGGGGCTCACGCGGGAATCGACCGCGACAACCTCGCCTGTGAACACGGTGCCGCTGCTATCCCAGAGTTTGGCGTTGACGGGTGTGCCAGGGATGACCTGACCAACAAAAACTTCAGGCACGGAGAAGTTCACCAAGAGTTGTGAGCGATCGTCGAGACTGGTGACCATGGTGCTTGTGTCAATACGATCGCCGACATCGATGTCGGTAATACCTGCCCAGCCGTCAAAGGGCGCTTTGATATGACGCCTATCGAGAGCGACCTGTGCTTGCTGTAACGTGACCCGTGCGGAATCCACCGTTGCTTTGGCGGTATCGATCTGGCTCTCGGCGATATTCGTGTTTTGTCGGTTGACCGATTCAAAACGCTTAACGGCGCGCTCAGCGTCAAGCAACGCAATCTCCGCCATCTCGACAGCCAACTGCTCGTCCCGAGCATCGAGTGACAGTAAAACGTCGTCGGCAGCCACAGCTTGATTGGCCTCGAAATTTACTGCCCGCACAATGCCAGCAGATTCCGGGTAGAGGTCGACACTGCGAAGGGCCCGGGCGGTACCCACAGCCTCAACTGATTCCTCAAGGCGCTCGATGACAGCCGGGAACGTGACAACAGGCGCTGTGCGTGCGCTGCGATAGGGGCGTGATGCTTTCTCATCGCCGCCCGATCCCTCGGAACAGGCAGTAAGAAAGCATTCAACGGTGACTATCGCGATAACAGCACGAACAGCACTGTGCCAGCGCATCAAAAGGGACGGGCTGGTCTGACTCTTGGCGAGCATGAAAATTCCTGATGTGAGCGGTAGGTTTGGCTGATTAGAGGCCCTCAGTACGATACTCCAGGGGCTATAGATGGCAGCCTGACCCAGCTAGTTTACATCAAGTATCCGCGAGTCGATGTCGCTGCTGCGACAGACGCCGGTCAATGCCATCGAAACACGCATTTCACCGTGCATGGTGTTTAACAGGCTGTTAACACCCTGTTCACCACGGGCGGCGACGGCATACACCCAAGGCCGACCGATTAACGTGGCATCTGCACCCAGAGCCCTGGCTTTCAAAATGTCCTGTCCGCTCCGGATGCCGCTATCAACCATCACCTTGGCGCGGCCCGAAACTGCGTCCACGACCCGAGGCAGCATAGCAATAGAGGAGGATACGCTGTCGAGTTGTCGCCCCCCATGGTTAGACACGATGACCGCGTCGGCGCCCGCGTCAACCGCCGCTACCGCATCTTCGGGGCTAAGCACCCCTTTTATTATCAAGTCGCCATCCCAGATTTCCCGCAGCCACTCGATGTCTTTCCAAGTGACAGTGGGATCAAGATTTTTGTCGATCCACGCTTTGAAATCATCGGGGGTGGTCGCGCTGGCGACATATTCGGTGAGATTCCCAAAGGTGTGCGGTGCACCTTTTACGCCGACGTCGAGGGCCCAGCGCGGGTGTGATAGATACGAAAACAGCGTGCCTCGCAGACGCCCCCAGAGGTTAGTGCCGCCACTCAAGCCATTGCGAACATCCCGATAACGAGCACCCACGACTGCCAAGTCGACGGTGAACACCAAGGTACGAACCCCGACTGCTTTTGCCCGTGACAACATCGACTGCACGGCACCGCGGTCTTTGAGCATGTACAACTGAAACCAAAATGGAATGTCAGAAACCTGAGCGACCTCTTCGAGGGAGCAGATCGCAACGGTAGACAAGCACATAGGAATGCCGAAACGATCGGCAGCGCGCTTCACCTGCAGCTCCGAGCGTCGCGCGAACATACCGCCCATACCAATGGGTGCTAGGGCAGCTGGGATCGTCATGTCATGCCCGAGAAATTCGGTGCGCGGATCAACATCAGAAACGTCGAACATGACCCGCTGTTTGAGTTTCAGCGCCTCGAAGTCAGCGACGTTTGTTCTCAGGGTGCGCTCTGCATAGGCACCGCCATCGAGGTAATCAAATAAGCCACGGGGGACTATGCGCTCGGCCTCGCGGCGGTAATCCTGCCAAGAGGCTGGCACGAGATTCATAGTTGGCATGAGTCAATCGCTCCTTGTGCGTCCTAGGGTGTCGAGCTTTCGTAGCCGGGCAAAATCACTTCGATCAATCGCGGTCCGCGATGTTGCATGGCCAGCGCCATCGCAGCATCAAACTCGGCAACCGTCTCGGCCCGATTGGCGGGCATACCCATGCCCTCGGCAAGTTTCACCCAGTCGATGGTGGGGTTGCTTAGATCAAGCAGCGATTTTGCCTTTTCACTGGGATTTGTGACGCCAACGCGCTCCATTTCGATATTGAGAATTGCGTATGAGCTGTTGTTGATGAGCACGACGGTGACGTCGAGGTTTTCTCTAACCATTGTCCAGAGCGCTTGGGGGGTGTACATGGCCGAGCCATCTGCCTGCAGTGCGATGACTTTGCGATCGGGGCACGCTACCGCTGCGCCGAGGGCAACGGGTAGGCCTTGACCGATGGCACCGCCCGTCAGCATTAACCAGTCGTGCGGATTTGCGCAGCCTGTGAACAGGAAAGCCCCCAACCCGTTGGTTGCGCCCTCATCCGAGACAATTGCTTGGTCTGGAATCCGATTGGCCAATACTTTACCCATCTCGAGCATGTTCATTTGGCCTTGCTCGAGTTCGTGGGTTGCTTTCTGCTGGAACACTGCGGGCTCAGCCGGCGCATCGAGCGCTTCCGCGAGGCGCGTCAGAGCGTCTAGCGCATCCACTCGAACACCCGCGAGTTCAATGACGCTGGCCTGCTCGGGTGCGAGATAACTGGGTTTGCCGGGGTAGGCAAAAAATGACACCGGTGCTTTGGTGCCCACCAAAATCATGGTTTCGAAATCTTTGAGGTATTCCTGCGCCTGCTCCCCAAAATACGGTAGGCGCTCAACGGGAACACGCCCGGCGCCACGTTGAAGTCGGGTGCAGAAGGTCTCGGTAATTAGTCGTGCACCTGTTGCCGCAGCGATTCGGCCGGCCTGAAACAAGGCGTCTTCGCGCAGAGCCATTGAGCCCATAAACAGAGTGCTCGGTCCTTCGTTACGCAATGCGGCGGCAGCTTTGGCAATGTCATCATCGGAGACTGTCGGTGTCGCAGGTCGCGTGGCTCCACGAGTGCAAGCCTCAGCAGGCTCCCAAGCGTGATCAGCGGGAGCAATGAAGCTGGCGATTTGTCCGGGATACTGAGTTGCAGCCTCAAGGCCCTCCAAGCCAACTTCAGCGAGATGAGCTGAGCTCTCAGACTCACCAATCCAATCGGAAACCGGACCGGCAAAGCCTCGGATATCAGAGTTAAGCGGCGCGTCGTACTGATGATGATAGGTGGCGTGGTCACCGATCATGTTGAGTACCGGTGAAAAGGCCCGTTTTGCGTTGTGTAGGTTTGCTGTGCCATTGCCCAGCCCCGGGCCTAAATGCAGGAGCGTCAGCGCGGGTTTGTCGGCCATCCGACCGTAGCCATCGGCGGCGCCGGTGACCACGCCCTCGAACAGCCCGAGAATTGCGCGCATGCGCGGTTCACCGTCAATCGCGGCAACCAGTTGCATTTCCGATGTGCCCGGATTTGCAAAGCAGACCTCTACGCCGGCGTCGGCGAGGGCGCGTATCAGTGCATCGGCTCCATTCATGCTCTTTTCTCCATTGAGTAGTGATGCTTCATTGCCTATTGTCGAGCTGTAGTGCAGCTTTAGTGCGGCGTTCAAAGCACGTTTTTGTTGTCAGTTATCTTGTCGACTTTTAAGGCCGCGGACTGTCTGTGGTGTGACACTTGGCCGCGCGGGGTGGTTTTAATGGTCGACGCCAGCCATTCGAAAACAAGCACGCTACGCCGGCAATTCTACGTGACTGCGCCCAAGAAAACCGTCTAAAGTATCGCCCACCAAACCGCGGTTGCCAGCCATCAGATCCGTCTGGATCGAACTAGGCAACCCGGGGCAAATAGCGACCCTGTGAGAAAACCTAAGGAGAATAATCATGAGTCATCAGGACCGGTCACCCGGTGAAGCGCTCTATCCCAACCTGTTTACGCCTCTAGACCTTGGTTTTACGGCGCTGCGCAACCGATCAATCATGGGGTCAATGCATACAGGCCTTGAGGAAATGCCTGATGGCTATCAGCGCATGGCTGCGTTTTATGCAGAGCGCGCAGCGGGAGGGGTAGGGATGATCATTACCGGGGGAATCTCCCCTAACGAAGAAGGCGGGCTTGTGGTCAAAGATGAGCACGGAAACCCGGCCTTCGCCGCATCGAAACTCAACACAGAAGAGGAAGCTGCCGGACATCGTATTGTTACCGATGCGGTGCACCAGGCCGCCCCCGATGTGAAATTCTGCATGCAGATCCTGCATATGGGCCCGCTTGCCTATAACGACAACTTGGTCGCGCCATCCCCTGTGCGTTCGCGCATTAGCAAATACACGCCGCTCGAGCTTGATGACGCGGGTGTTGAGAAACAAATTGAAGATCATGTGCAATGCGCCCGTCTCGCTCAGTCGGCGGGTTACGATGGCGTCGAAATTATTGGTTCAGCGGGCTACTTGGTGTCCACATTCCTCGTTGAGAAGACCAATCGGCGGACTGATCGCTGGGGCGGTAGTTATGAAAACAGAATGCGATTTCCGCTGGAAATTGTCCGCCGGGTACGAGCCGCTGTGGGCGAAAACTTCATTGTCATATTCCGCATCGCCGCGATGGACATGCTACAAGGCGGCATGAGTTGGGAGGAGGTCGCGTTGCTTGCCAAGGCGATCGAAGAGGCGGGTGCTTCGATCATCTCCACTCACTTCACTTGGCACGAGGCGCAGGTACCGACAATTGCGACCATGGTGCCTCGAGCGGCGTTTACTCGGGTCAGTGCGAGGGTTCGAAGTGAGGTCAGCATTCCGGTTATCACCTCCAACCGAATCAACACGCCGGAAGTTGCCGAACAGGTGCTCGAGCAAGGCGATGCGGACTTAGTATCGATGGCACGACCCATGTTGGCTGATAGCCAATTCATGCAAAAAGCCCTGCAAGGCAAAGCCAACGAAATTAATACCTGCATTGCCTGCAATCAGGCCTGCCTCGATCACACGTTTACCTTCCAAGTGACATCGTGTCTGGTGAACCCCCGGGCTTGCCATGAAACCTTGTTGAATTATCACCCAGCGGAAAATCCTCGACGCGTTGCTGTTGTTGGCGCAGGCCCCGCAGGCCTTGCGTATGCAACCGTCGCTGCAGAGCGCGGTCACCAGGTGACATTGTTTGACGCCGCCGAGGAAATCGGTGGGCAATTCAACTTGGCAAAGCGTGTACCCGGTAAGGAGGAATTCTACGAAACCCTGCGCTACTACGGCGAAACGCTGAAGAAGCACGGTGTTGATGTGCGGCTAGGTAAGCGGGTCAGCGCGGATGATTTAACTGCCGAGGGTTTTGACCATACGGTAATCGCTACCGGTATCGTTCCCCGGACACCGACAATTCCAGGCATTGACCACCCCATGGTCATGGGCTACATCGATGCGATCACCGGTGCCAAGCCCATCGGAAAGCGTGTGGCGGTGATCGGAGCTGGCGGCATTGGCTTTGACGTCACCGATTTGATTACCCATGAGGGGCCGTCAGCAGCCCTCGACGTTGACGTCTTCGCGAGGGAGTGGGGCATCGATTTTGATAATCATCCGCGGGGCGGTGTTACCGATGTTGAACCCCAGGTGGCGCATTCAGATCGCGAGGTCTGGCTACTGCAGCGCAAAGACACACCGGTAGGGCGCGGCCTCGGTAAGACAACCGGCTGGACCCATCGACTTACCTTAAATCGCCGCGGTGTGAACATGATGAACGGCGTTACCTACGAGCGTATCGATGATGACGGTATTCATTTGCTTGTGGGAAATCAGCCCCAAACCCTCGCGGTTGATACGGTCATCATTTGTGCGGGACAGGAACCACTGCAGGACCTGCACGATACCTTGACCCAACGTGGTGTTTCCTGCGAATTGATCGGTGGCGCTTTCGAGGCCCGTGAACTCGATGCCAAGGCGGCCATTAATCAGGCTAGCTATCTGGCAGCGGCGGTTTAATTCGTCACTGACGCTTCGGGGTTCCCCTGATTTAGGGTTCCCTTATTGCGCGACGCGATAGCGTTTGATGATGTTTGGCTCACGGGCGGCGGCGTCAAACAACGGGTCATGAGTGACTTCGTTGGCAAAGTCTTCGGCCTGATCGAGGTAGTGAGGCGAGTCGGGTGTGGTCATGTTTGAGCCATAGGGATGAACCCCTTGAACACGCTGCTGTCCGTCAGCCTGCCACTCGATGAGGTAATACAGCCCATCGCCAGCTGTCGCGACTAGGTGCTCGGAACTTTCTGACGGCTCGCTATAGATCGCCCGAAGGGTGTCGGGCCCGCCGCTGATCGGCCAGTATTGACCGTTGCGGCCATGACGACTGATTGTGCCCCAGGTGGGGTCGAGCCGGTCAGCCATCGATAGAACCTGATCTATACAGTCTTCCAGAGCTTGCCGCGGTGTGGGCAAAGGTGTGCCCGCGCTTTCTTGGCGCCACTCAAGGGTCAAAATGCAAACGCCCAGTGGCGCTTCCCGGTTGTCCTTGTCCGCGCTTAAATTCCAGTTGGTGAGCAATTCGAGGGCGCGTTCTTCTTCTGCATTTTCAGGTTCAAGGGCTATCACGGACTTAAGCCAGTCAATACCGCGAAAGTTCACTGAATAACTGACATCGTGTTTGAAGGCATTGAACTCTGCTGTTGAGACTTGGCCATATTCGGCTAAGAGTTCTAGACCGCGGACAGCGCGGTTGGTGATCCGCGTCTGCCACCCTGCCGTTTGTGAAAAGTCATCCCGTCGAAGGTTATCCGGGGCTTCGGTAATCAAAAACGGCGTTTGGTTCGCACTATGTACAAAGCCACTGTCGGGGTTGGTCAGACTTGGAAGGCCTTCAATTGGTAGATATTCCTGCCAAATCAGATCCGATCGATCACCGGGTAGATAGTGTTGCCAGTTCCATCCAGGTTGGCGCTCTGGGGTCAGTGCGTTGTGGATAAAGTGAATGGTGCCATCGGCGTTGGCGTAGACAAAATTAAAGCTGGCGATGTAACGCAACGCGATAGCCGCTTGCCATTCCTCGAAGTTGCGCGCCTTGTTCATTTGCAGCCATTGATCTATCTGTCGCAACTCGCCTATGCCGGCATAGCGAATCGCGTAAGTGCCGTGGGGGGTCTTCATCACCGGGCCATGGGCCGAACGATAGACGGTTTCTGACACTGACCAAGGAATGAATCCCCAGATCAATACATCCAGTTCAATGTCGGTTGCCTCGAGGTCGCGCCATTGGTCATCGAGGCGATATTGGTTGTCATTTGCCGGGTTCATCTCGAGCACATAAATATCAATCAGGTCGGGTTTATTCACCGTTGCGCCCCAACCGTGATACTTCGTGAAACCGACCCCCGCAAACGGTGTGCCCGGGAACAGCCCACCCATGATGTCGAGGCCTTCATTACTGTTGATGTGTGCCTCGTACCAGGCAACCGGCCCGGTCAGCGGTTGGTGAGAATTGATCATTAACAAAGTCGATCCATCTTCGGTCTTAGATGGTGCAATAGCAGTGGCATTGGAGCCGAGTGGCGGGGCACCTGTGGGACCTGTGCTGACGGGGTGTGCCCGCTGCTCGCCGCTTAGGGCTTTGATCTGGGCTTCAAAACCGTAGAACAACAGATGGCGCAGCATGTGCCCGGCCACAATATCCTGCCCGGTGACGGGGAGCAGATTGTCGAGCTCCACGATTTCTGGATACGCTCTAGCGAAGTGATTCATGCCCGCAGCGAAAGCCTCGACGTGGCGTCTAGTCGCTGCAGGGATATCAGTTTCGTAGCGCAATTCGATGTCCTGCCAGAGTCCAAGCAGGTGTACGAGGTAATCGCTTCGTGCCGCATCAGGGCCGAAGTAGCGCCCAGCAGTGCCACGGTAGTAGGGGATAGTTTTTTCGAGGACAGCCCAACTGTCTTCTGCTTGCGCATAGCCGAGTCCAAATGCGGCATCGGCATCGGTTTGCCCGTGAATGTGTGGGACGCCTCGGATGTCACGCTCGATGATCGCGCTTAACCCCGCAGTGTTGTCGATGGCCGCAGCCGGATTTGCATTACTCGCGTCCACCGTTAGCCCCATCGCGAGCATCAGCATGAATAAACCGTTGGTATAGCGATGCATGGGAGAAACTCTCGCCAAGTTTTTGACCGTCACAGCCAGCGTCTCCGTTTGAATATGCTTAACAGACCGAAAAGAACCAGCGAACAGCCACCGCCGCGGCCGTCTAATTGGAGCGCATGTAGAAATCCCGTAACCGGGTTACGACTGTCCATTTCTGGGTCCCACAATCATCGGGGGTCATTGTCACATGCCCGACGATGTTCCCAAATAGTAAGGGGTGACATATTTTGGAAATAAGCATATTCTTTATAGGTCTAATCCGGGGGCAAAAAGTCAAACAAAACCCCCTAATGCTTGTTATTCTAATTCATAATAAAAAGTTAGGAGCTTAAAATGATTTCAATGGTAAAACGTAATGCCCTCGTCATCGCGGTGGCGGGCGTGATCAGCGGTCCTGCCTTGGCGACTAACGGCTATTTCACGCACGGTGTCGGCACGCACAGCAAAGCCATGGCGGGGGCGGGGGACGCTAGTCCTGAGATGGCAATCGACTCGGCCAATAATGCGGCTTCCGGTGTTCTGGTGGAGAGCCAACTCGACATCGGTTTGGCGGTGTTCTCGCCCGCTCGAGAATACAGCACGACTCAGAGCCAGCTGAATGGCCAAATGGGTGCGTTCTCGCTTGAGCCGGGCTCCGTCGATAGCGACAACGATTACTTTTACATCCCCTACGCGGCAAAGAACTGGCGCCTCGATGAAGAGAGCGCACTGACATTGTCGTTCTACGGCCGTGGCGGTATGAATACGGAATACCGCGGCGGGCAGGCGACATTTGATCCCGATGGGCCTGGCCCGGCACCCATCGTGACCTTGCCCGGCACCTACGGAGCTGGGTCTGCCGGTGTGAACTTAAACCAAGCGTTCCTCGAACTCAGCTACAGCTTTAAAGTGGGTCATTTGGCGTTGGGTGCGGGCCCCGTAGTGGTTTACCAAACCTTTAAAGCAGAGGGTCTAACGACCTTCGCGCCTTACACCAAAACCTTTGCCGCGAGCGGTGGTGCAGCA
This sequence comes from Luminiphilus sp., assembly GCA_965657905.1. Classification (GTDB taxonomy): domain Bacteria; phylum Pseudomonadota; class Gammaproteobacteria; order Pseudomonadales; family Halieaceae; genus Luminiphilus. The sequence goes on from CBFHPT010000007.1 coordinate 77,723, forward strand.
TTCCCACAGAATCTTAGTAACAACGGTAACGACGATAGCTTAGGCTATGGTTTTAAGCTGGGTGCCATCTGGCAGGCGACCGATCGTTTGGCGCTGCAGGTCGCTTATCAGTCTGAAGTGGATATGGATGAGTTTGCTGAGTACGCCGATCTCTTCGCGGAAGCGGGTGGATTTGATATTCCGGCGACGGCGCGTGTTGGCTTGAGCTTTGCCGCGACACCCAATTTCAAACTCCATTTTGATGTGGAACAGACTTACTACAACGATGTTAAGTCAGTGGGCAATCCGCTGACCAACGTGCTCGATTGCCCAACAGCTGGGCGCGGCGGCATGAATCTCGAGGCCTGTGGTGGCGGTAGTGACGGCTACGGATTCGGTTGGGACGATATGACGGTGTATCAATTGGGGGCCGCGTGGACCCCTGCTGATCGTCAGGACATTACCTGGCGGCTGGGTTACAACTACGGCGAGCAACCCATTCAGCCTGAAGACGTGCTGGTGAACATTGTAGCGCCGGCTGTCGTTGAACAGCACATCACCGCTGGCTTCAGCCTCGATCGTGACAACGGAGACCAAATTTCTTTAGCGGTCATGTACGCACCGGAAAAAACCGTCTCGGGTCCAAACCTGTTCGATCCCACGCAGCAGATCGAATTGGCCATGTCCCAATGGGAAATCGAAGTCGCGTATTCGTTCTGAGGCCTTGGCGCGGTTTAGAATACCGCGCTTGTTAAACCTTCTCCGGTAGCGCTGGAGAAAAAAGATAGCCCGATGAATGCGGAATTCATCGGGCTTTTTTGCCTCTGTTTACCGCCAAGACCAGTGACCATCGGACACTTGATGCCCGCCGGGCTGGGGGTGTTCTCTGGCCAGAGAGCCTGACAAAATAGCCGGCAGAGTTTGCACAGAGACACAATATGGACCTTATCGCCTACGCAGTACCATTTTTCCTCATCGCCATTTTAGCTGAATGGGGATTCGGGGTGTTGCGTGCTCGCGATACCTACCGGCTCAATGATGCCTTCAGCAGTTTGATGCTCGGAATTCTCAGCCAAGCCCGCAAGTTTATTGTGCTGGGCGTTGGCGGTGGGATTTACCTGTGGGTTACTGGCGTAACGGACATCCCCTTATGGGACAGCGGTCGCTGGTACACCTGGGTGTTTGCCTTCGTCTTATATGACCTGTGTTACTACTGGTTGCATCGCATGGGGCACGAGCGACAGATCCTGTGGGCCGCCCACGTGGCGCACCACCAAAGTGAAGATTACAACCTGTCGACGGCGCTACGACAGACCAGCACTGGGTTTCTTTTGGGCTGGCTGTTTTACATACCGATGTACCTCATTGGCATTCCGGCCGAGGTGGTGGTGACCGTCGGCGCACTCAACCTGATTTACCAGTTTTGGGTGCACACGCAACATGTCCCCGAACTGGGTTGGTTCGAGTATGTGTTTGTATCGCCCTCTAACCATCGGGTGCATCACGCCCAAAATGACTGTTACCTCGACAAAAACTATGGCGGCGTCTTTATCGTTTGGGATCGGCTTTTTGGGACCTACGCGCGCGAACGACGCGATGAACCTTGTATTTATGGTATCCGCGGGCCTATCCGGAGTTGGAATCCCGTCATTGCTTTAACGCACATATATAGCGATATGGCGCGGGATATTTTGCGCACCCGGCGATGGCGAGATCGCTTTCGGGTGCTTATCGCTCGCACAGGCTGGCAACCGGAAGACGTGAGAGAGCGATGGCCCCGTAATAAGTCTGATCTCAATCACTTTGAGCGCTTTGACCCTAAGGTATCGAAGTACCGTAAAGGCTATGCCGCGGTGCAATTGGTAGCGGCCACCGCTTTACTGGCGTTTGGGCAGTTCAGCCCATTAGAACCGCAGGGTTACTGGCTTTGTTGGTTGTTGTTGATCTGGACGGGGGCCGGCACCGCCCAGTGGCTGTCGAGCACTGGGGTTGGGGCGTGCTTGTGGGTGGATATGCCGCGCTTTGCTGTGCTGGCAGCGGTGCTCGTGACGCAACCTCTGCCCCTCGGATGGGTATTCGCAGGGGGCCTCTGGATAGCGCTGAGTGCCCTGTTAATGGGCTTGGAGGTGCTGTTGAACCCCGTGCAAGCGTCTCGCGAGGCGCCTATGGAGCCGCTTTCCTCGCGATAGCGCTTACGTTAGTTTTTACGATAGCGCGTTCAAAAAGTCGATAAGGTGCGCCGATTCCTGGCAGGTTTTACAGGGTACCGATGTAGGCCGCCAAATTGCTGATGTCTTCGTCACTCATGGGCTTAGCGATCGGCCACATGAGGGCCGATTGAGCGCCCCGTTGCTCGCCCGCACGGTAAGCCGTGAGTTTGGCAATAATGTCGTCGCCAGCCTGCCCCTGCAACTGCGGACCGATACCGCCTTCACCGCCGCCACCATGGCAAGCAACGCAGCCCGCATAGTAGTTCTCGCCGAGCACTTCAGGCGACGCAGCGGCAAGAGCTGCTTGCTTGGCTTGTTCAACGGCAGCAATACCGCCGCCGTTGGCTTCTTTCCAGGCGGCGTAGCACTCGCCAATACATTGATTCGGGTCGCCCGTCCAAGTCGGGTCGTTGGCGTTGGTTCCAGCCCAGATGATGCCTGAAACGGCAATCAGGAAGAGTGCTGCGACGAGGTTGGTGTTCATGGCTTGGTCAGCTCCGAAGTGGTTGGTCGTTTTCTGCGGGCGCAATGATAAGGGTTTCCGGCCTCAGAGAGAAGCACCTGCCCCAAGAGACTTATTCCGTAATTTTTGGCAGGTTCAGTACGTTGCGCGCAGCGTCAGCGTGTCGCCTTTCTGGATCATTTCCAAATGCTTGAGAAATGACATGCCCAGCAACACCTGATCGGTGTCCAGTCCGGGTGACACCGTTGCTCGCACGTTGCGCTGAGCGATATTGCCCAGTGTCACTGAATCAAGGCGGGTCAGGAAGCCACGAGCGGTGCCGTTGGCTGTCCGAGTCATGATGGGTTGTCCCTGTGTCACCCCCGCCTCGGCAGCGATGTCGGTGGGCAGCGCGACCCCGGTAGCGCCTGTATCCAGCAGAAAGGTCACCGGTACTCCGTTGATGGTGCCGTCGGCAACATAGTGGCCCATCCGATTGCGCTTGAGCACCACCTCACGCTCGCCGGCCTCGTTAACCGAACTCATGACTGATTGATTGGGGTTTTCTCGTTCATTGAGCAATCCACTAAAAAACAGCGTCAGCATAATAATGATGACGACCCAGGCGAGGGCCGCCATCACTGTACCCATGCGTCGAGTGGCTGACTGAGCCATGTTTAACGGGAGTGATCTGCGTTTGCCGCTCGGCGTTGGCTTCGTGATGACATCACGATATCAACGCTCGGAGCATCCAAGCTGTTTTCTCGTGTACCCGCATGCGATCGGATACCAAAGCGCTAGTGGACTCGTCGTCGGCGTCTCCCGACAGTGCCAATACCTCACGGCAAGATCGTACGACCTGCTCATGACCTTTCATCAAAATGCTGATCATTGATTGTGCATCGGGCACATCTTCAACTTCTTCGATGGCGCTAAGCCTTGCGAAGGCAGCGTAAGTGCCGGGCGCAACCTCACCCAGTGTGCGGATACGCTCGGCAATGTCATCGACGGCGATTGCTAATTCGTTGTAATGCTCTTCAAACATGAGGTGCAAATCGCGAAACTGCGGGCCGGTCACGTTCCAATGGAAGTTGTGGGTTTGAAGGTAAAGGGTATAGCTCGTTGCGAGCAGCGTCTGCAGAGCAGACCCAATCTCTTTACGATCCTGCTCATCGATTCCGATTTCAATTATTGTCATTGCATGGCCTCCTAGACCTATGATGTGCTCAACTGGGCACTAACTCGCTCAGTATGCATGGCAACGCCTCGGACTTCATACCATAATGCCGCCCGCGCGCTTCGCCAACTGACAGCGCGCAGGTCGCAGTGAACTGGGCAAAAGCTCGTTTTCCCAATTGGCCTGAATTGCTCACAGAACCGAAAGGACTTTACCTTGCAAAGCTATGTGCTCTCATTTTGGTGCCCCGACCGGCTTGGGGTCGTGGCTCGTTACTCGCAGCTCTTGTACGACTGTGGTGCCTTTTTCACCGAGGTGTCGAACTACACCGACGCCCACACCGAGCGTTTTTTTCTGCGCTGTGTGTTCGATGATCGCGATCTCAAGGTCGACATCGCGACCTTAACTGAGCGCTGGCGCTTGCTGGCAGATGATCTCGATGCCCATTGGCAACTTCGTCCCCTCGAGCGTTTGCCCAATATTGTGATTGCGGTCAGTCATTATGATCATTGCCTCAACGCGCTGCTTACCAAATGGCAAGCGGGGGCATTGCCCATCAATGTTGTGGGGGTGGTGAGTAACCACGAAACCTGCCGACCAATTTGCGAGTTTTATGGATTGCCGTTTCACCATCTTCCCGTCACCCCAGACACCAAGCCCGAGCAGGAACAGCAGCTACTCGACGTGTTTCAGCGGCTGGAGGGCGACCTGCTGGTGCTCGCCCGTTACATGCAGATCCTGTCTGATTCGCTTTGTGAGTCTCTCGCAGGGCGCGCGATCAATATTCATCACTCGTTTTTGCCGGGCTTTAAAGGTGCGAAGCCTTATCACAGGGCGTGGGAGCGCGGCGTGAAGGTCATTGGCGCGACCGCGCATTACGTCACGAGTGATCTCGACGAAGGACCGATTATCGTTCAAGAGGTGCGACCGATCGACCACGAAATTACCGTCCAACAAATGGTGCATTTTGGTCACGATATTGAGGCGACTGCACTGTCACAGGCGGTACGCTTGCACTGCGAACAGCGTGTCATCGTCAATAATCAACGCACGGTCATTTTGTAGCGGCCGAAACAGGAAGTCTGTTATGTCATTTCCCTACACAGGTTCGATAAAGGTTCGGTTTGCCGATACCGATGCGAATGGTCACGCCTATTTTGGGAGCTATCTAGTGCTGGCTGATGAGGTGGTCAGCGAGTACTGGGCCGATCTGGGGTGGGACTTCAATAACATCCATCATCAGCCCACATTGACCTTCATGGTCAATTCGAATGTCGACTTCGTGAGTGAATGCCTGCCCGCCGATGTGCTTGATGTGGGCGTGGGCTTCACACGTATCGGGCGCAGCAGTTTGACCCTTGAATACGAAATGACCAATCGTCGTACGGGCGAGCTCGCTGCAAAGGGATCCTTCACCAATGTGTTTGTCGAGAAAGCCACGCGTAAAAGCTGCCCAATTCCTGCGGCATTCCGTGCGCGACTTGTGGCGCGACAACCGGAACTGGAAACCGGCGATTGAGCTGTCCAGACTCTGTAAAGGTGGATACGGCTCTTAGGGCGAGTGCTTTGGTCTAAAGCCCGAAATGCGGCGTAACGTCTAATCATTAATCTGATTGGCGGCCAAGCAGTTATCACCATGTCTGAACCTGAACGTAATGCAGGCGAGAAAGAAGTCTCGGCGGTTGATTCTGACGGGAATCCACAGGGCAAGGGCATGGTACCCGTACTCGATGCGCTGAATGCGCTGCGGCCTTGGCAGCCCGGAGAGAAAGAGGCTGAACAAATTCTGCGAGAGTTCTGCTTATCGACTCTCGTGTTGTCCGCCCGCTTTGATTTTCGCGTTGTGCCTGACAAAACCTATTTTTTGTATCGCTCCGAGGCGGAATGGTGTCTTTCGCTCATTTCGCCCGGGGAGTGGGGCACAAGAATTCCTGGCTCCTTTCTTGGCTCGTGCTGTTTGGCTCAAGATATGACGTGGAGTCTTGAACTCGCGCCCGATGTGGCAAAAGATCCAGCGCTCGTAGCGGCCCTGCAAACGCATTTACAAGGCTTTGTAAGCCGACTTGAAGAAGTGGGAACCTTGGAAGATGCGCTGCCTTTGTACGAATCCACACTACCGTACCAACAGCGGATGATGGCGACGGCCCTGTCGTCGTCGCTGCAGACGTCATTGCTCGTATCGGGGCTGCGAGGACGCGCCGGAACGCAATGGCTACAGGGCAACGCTGTCAGCCAACTGCTGCTCGGCTAACACCGGGTACTCAATATCTAACCGGCGGTATTCAAAACTCCGCAATCGGGTAATATCCGGTTGATGGATGAAGTGATCAGTTATCAACAACGACAAAATTGGATCGCGCGTCTGCCAAAGGCCGTGCGCGACGAAGTGTCGGCGTGTTTGGTGACCCGCCAGTACAAAGAGGGCGACTTCGTCTATGAAGCCGGTCAGGTGGGAAACGAGCTGTATCAGGTCAGAGCCGGTGTCGTTCGCTTAATCACCCTCGAAGATGATGGCCGTGAGCTCCTCTGGGATTTGTTTGCTACCGGTATCTGCTTTGGGGAAACCAGCCTGATCGACGATGAGCCCCGACCACATTCCGCCCAGGCGATGAACGATTGTGTGGTCAACAGCCTTTCCCGAGCGGATTTCAGTCGTCTGTGGCGCACACACCCCGAGGTCTCTATTGCCGTTGCACAGCTGTTATCCGCCCGCAGTCGTCGCCTGTATGGCGTTTACCGCAGCGTCAGCCTCAACGTTCTGTCCGCGCGAATGGCGGATCGTCTGGTAAGTCTTGCAGAGACCTGTGGCCACCAACGGGCCGATGGCATCCATTTTGGCGTTCGGATAACCCAAGAGGCGATCGGCAATTTGGTTGTAGGATCACGGCAGTCAGTGAATCGGATCTTGCGGGAATGGCAAAACGAGGGCGTCATTGAGCTCAATTACGGCTCGGTCGTCATTCTCAATCTCGACGCGCTGCGCAAGCACTCAGAAGCTGTTGGTTGATACGTCGATATGAAATCGGTTCGTAACGCAAAAGCAATTCAGAGGAACAAAATTCTCCCAACTGCAAAGGTGCCAGTGTGAGCAACCCTTCGGCTGTGCCTGACGGTGTTTTTGTCGACGTTGATTGGCTTGCCGGCGCGCTGACATCCGAAAATATAGCGATCGTTGACGGTTCCTGGTATCTGCCAGCGCAACATCGCGACCCTAATGCCGAGTATTGCGCTGGTCATATTCCTGGCGCCCGATTGTTCTCGATCGATGCTATTGCCGATCGCCAATCTTCGCTACCGCATATGCTGCCGTCACCTGAAGAGTTCGCTCGCCATATGGACGCAATGGGCATCGGTAATGATGACAGGGTTGTGATTTATGATGGGGTGGGCCTATTTTCCGCGCCGAGGGTTTGGTGGATGTTTCGGGTGTTTGGCCACACTGACGTCCATATTTTACGCGGCGGTTTGCCCGCTTGGCGGGACGGGGGCTTTCAGCTTGAGGCGTCTGAATCAGGGGCAGTGCAGGCCGGGCAAGCTACAGAGACGTCGTTAGATTCGGCCGCCACAGGGGATCAATCACGCTACCGTTCTCGTTTTAACAGCGATTTGTTGATCTCCTTGTCTGACTTGCAAGTGGGATTAACCGCGCGCTCACTGCAGGTGCTAGACGCGAGGGCGCCCGGACGCTTCGCAGGTACCGAACCGGAGCCGCGACCCGGGTTACGCGCGGGTCATATGCCTGGTGCGATTAATCTGCCGTTTCCAAGTCTGCTAATGGCTAATGGACAGGCGATGCTTGCTCCATCGGCCTTGAGGCAGGTCTTTGATGAGCACGGCATCGATCGGGAGCGACCCATTGCGACCAGTTGCGGTAGCGGTATCACCGCCTGCATTCTGGCGCTGGGTCTTCACTTGATTGGGCGAACGGATGTCGCGGTCTACGATGGGTCCTGGGCGGAGTGGGGTAGTCATCCTGATGTCGGTGTCGTCACGGACGAGGGTGGTGACGCGTCGGCTTCGGACTAGCGTTGCACTTGGCCATCGGGTACGGGGTCATCGAGTGCAGGGCCATCAATGACAATGCCACACAATACGTGGAATCCGGACAACACGATAGAATGGCCATTCTTTAGTGTGCAGTATCCACAGGCGTTTTAACGACAATTAATAGGAGATCGCCGTGTACAACGCCATTTGGATAGAGCAGCAAGGGGACGCCCAGCAAGCAAGCGTCAAGCCCTTATCTTCGGACAACCTGCCCGAGGGCGATGTCTTGATCAAGGTCGATTATTCCACCATCAATTATAAAGACGCGTTGGCGATCACCGGGGCGTCGCCAATTATTCGCGCCTTTCCAATGACGCCCGGCATTGATTTGGCAGGCACGGTCGAAGAGAGCAGTAGCGAACACTGGCATGTGGGTGATCGAGTGGTGTTGAACGGCTGGGGCGTGGGCGAGCGCCACTCGGGCGGTTTAGCCCAGTATGCGCGGCTTAAAGGCAGCCAACTCATCGCCTTGCCCGACGCCTTTGATACGCGCGATGCAATGGCGATTGGCACCGCAGGCTACACCGCAGCGTTGTGTGTCAATGCTTTGGTTAATCATGGCCTGACACCCGATGACGGCACGGTGCTGGTCACAGGTGCTACCGGCGGTGTTGGCAGTTTTGCGGTCGCATTACTTGCCAAAGCTGGGTTCCGGGTTGCGGCGTCTACCGGCAAGTCCGGTTCGGTTGATTACCTGACGCGCTTGGGTGCGACTGAGATCATTGACCGGTCGGAGCTCTCAGAGCAGGGAAAACCGCTTCAAAAAGAACGTTGGGCCGGTGCGATCGACGCTGTCGGCGGTAACACCTTGGCAAATGTTTGCGCGCAGACCTGCTATCGCGGCGCGGTTGCTGCCTGCGGTTTGGCTGAAAGTCCAAAGTTACCGCTCACAGTCATGCCCTTTATTTTACGCGGTGTCGCGTTATTGGGTGTGGATAGTGTGATGGCACCGATAGCGCCCCGTTTGACCGCGTGGCAACGCTTAGCGGCGGATCTGGATAAGCGATTGCTCGATGATGACCTGGTGACGGAGGTGTCCCTGTCAGAAGCCATTGACGCGGCTCCGGACGTTCTCGCGGGCAAGATTCGTGGGCGGTTGTTGGTCGACGTAAATCGGGTTTAAAAGTTGTCTAGTGCTGTCGACTGGTTAGTGCTCGAGCGACGCGGGACTGAGTCTCGCGTCCCAATCGACTCGATATGAACTCCCCTGCGGCAACCGCGCGCTCAAGATCGATGCCGGTCTCAATGCCCAAACCCTCGAGCAAATAAAGCAAATCTTCCGTGGCAACGTTGCCCGAGGCGCCTTTAGCGTAGGGGCAGCCTCCCAGACCCGCGATCGAGCTGTCGAAGACGGCAATGCCATGCTGTAAGCCTGTCAGCACATTGGCCAGTGCTTGGCCGTAGGTATCATGGCAGTGAAGCGCAAAGTGCTCAGCACTCCACTGGGACAGCAGGTTTTCAAGTAATCGGCTGATGCTACCGGCAGTTCCAACGCCAATCGTATCCCCCAGTGACACCTCATAGCATCCTAGCGCGAGCAGTTCTTCACAAACTGCAGCAGTTTGCTCAGGGAGGACTGCTCCGTCGTAGGGACAACCCACAACGCAGGAGATATAACCCCGCACGCGAATGCCCGCAGCGTGGGCAGCGACCACCACGGGCCGGAAGCGTTCGATACTCTCGGCGATTGAGCAATTGATGTTTTTCTGAGAAAAGGCCTCGCTTGCGGCTGCAAATACGGCAACTTCATCGACACCCGCGTCGACCGCGGCTTCAAACCCTCGCATGTTGGGGGTGAGCGCTGAGTAGGTAACGTCGGGCTTACGAGTAATGCCAGCAAAAACGGCGTCGCTCATGGCCATCTGAGGCACCCACTTAGGAGAGACAAAGCTACCCGCCTCAATGTGGCTGAGTCCCGCCTCAGTGAGCTGGTGGATGAGTTCAACGCGATCCGCCACGTCAATGGTTTGGGCTTCGTTTTGCAGACCATCTCTTGGGCCGACTTCGACCACGCGAACGCTGTTTGGGATGTTGTCTGAGCGCATGTTGACCTACTTGTTGTTTAACCGAATCCTGTTGACGACCTTGCCCAACAGGAAATCAACGACGTCACCACCCTTCTGATCGGTATTGATTGCGGCTGGGGACTTCAAAATGCCGTCGATTTCAATTGATGTTCGCAGTTCTAGCCCAGCGAAGGCCATGTGCCAGTCACCGAAGGCGCGATTTTCAATGGGTTCAAATAATACAATTCTGCGTTGTACATGTAGACCTTTTAAATCATGGAATAGTTGATATGCCGCCGGCTGTTGTGGGGAAAAAGGCACCCTCGGCTATCGTATATCGCGGTCGAGCATTATAGAGGTTTACGCGCGATTTGTGGTGTCACAGCTCGGAAATTGGCGCGTTCTCCATGAAACGGGGTCATCGGAGACATTATTCACCTAAATATGCAGGGTATTCTACGGCCTACCTGCGTACCATTGCGCTTCACTTTACCGAGCTTCGCTTCATGTCCGCCAAAGATACGCCCATTAGCACATTCGAGTCGCTGAGCCTTCCGTCTTACCTTCTCGAAACCCTCAAGCATCTGGGCTACAAAAATGCCACTGCAATTCAGTCGGGTACGATTCCCGCACTGCTCGAAGGCAGTGATGTCGTGGGAATCGCACAGACGGGCACCGGCAAGACCGCCGCGTTTGCGCTGCCGACTATCGCAATGGTCGATGTTGCTTTGCGGAAGCCACAAGTATTAGTGCTGTGTCCGACCCGTGAGCTGTCTATGCAGGTTGCCGAGGCGTTTAAGACCTACGCAAGAGGGCTGAATGGCTTCAAAGTTCTGACCGTTTGTGGTGGCGCAGATATGCGTCAGCAGCTTCGTGCCCTCAAGGATGGCGTCCATGTCGTTGTTGCCACGCCGGGTCGCTTGCTCGACCACCTCGAGCGGGGTACTGCAGATTTCAGCCACACCCGCACGGTGGTTCTGGATGAGGCTGATGAAATGCTGCGCATGGGTTTTATCGATGACGTCGATACCATTCTCGCCAAAACTCCCAAGCAGCGGCGAGTGGCGTTGTTTTCTGCAACGATGCCACCGCGTATTCGTGAGATTGCTAAGCGACACCTCAAAAATCCCGTTGAGGTTGCAGTCACTGCGGCATCCACTACGAATGAGAACATTGAGCAGTATTACTGGCTTGCCAAAGGTGCCAGTAAAATTGAGGCCCTGACGCGTTTGCTCGCGTTCGAAGACACCGAGGGCGTCATTGTTTTTACCCGAACCCGCGAGAGCACTTCGGCAGTTTCAGAGTTGCTTAGGCAGCGAGGCTTTAAAGCCGCCGCACTCAATGGCGATATGGATCAGAAAGTCCGCGTCCGCACGGTTGAGCAGCTGAAATCGGGCAGCCTCGATATTGTAGTTGCCACTGATGTGGCGGCTCGCGGCTTAGACGTCGAGCGAATTACTCACGTCATTAACTTCGATATTCCCTTCGATGAAGAGGCCTACGTGCACCGCATTGGCCGAACGGGTCGAGCAGGGCGAACCGGGAAAGCGATTTTGTTTGTCGCGCCCCGTGAGCGACGCATGCTTAAGAATATCGAGCGCTTGACCAAGCAGGAAATTCCGCCTTTTAAACTACCCTCGCATTTTGAAATTGATCGGAAACGACAGCAGGCCTTTGCAGACAGTGTCCGTGAAGCGATTGCGCAACCCGCGACACCGCTGATGGAAAAACTGGTGGACGAACTCTGTTCGAGTGAGAACTGCGGGCACCGTGATATTGCGATAGCTGCTTTGTCGATGCTCTCCGGAACGGTTCCCGCTGAAGGCCACGGCAAGGGTGCTGACGCCTCCGATGCTGCGCCTAAAGGTCAGTGGGAAGACGAGCCGCCGGCGCACAAGCGCGGACGCTCAGATAGCCGTAATGACAAACGCAGGGATAGTGCAGGCGGCAGCGATACAAAGAAAGCGGCAGGTGAAAGCACGCCTACTGACCGCAATCTTGGTCGCGCCCGTCCGCTCAAAGACCATCCAGAAGTGGCGATGGAGCGATTCCGAATTGATGTCGGTAAAAAACACGGCGTTCAGGCGCGAGAAATTGTCGGTGCCATCGCCAATGAGGCCGGCATTGAGGGCCAGTTTATCGGTGCGATCAATATTCTTGAGGACTGCTCTACGGTTGATCTCCCAGAGGGGATGCCAAAGGCAATTCTCAAGCACCTGAAGAAAACGCGTGTGAAGGGCGTAAGCTTGGGAATGGCTCGGGTGCTTTAGAGTTTTTTACCCAGCCAACGGCTGACAAGGTAAAAAATCGCTCCAGACACAACGATACCAACCGTGATCGAGGCCTCGATAGGGCGCTGCTTGACAATGTACAACAGCGTCCAACCGGTGATCAGCAAGAAAATAATCGGTGGAAGCGGGTACAGCCAGGTCTTGAATGGCCGAGGTAACTCGGGTTGACGCCAGCGAAGAACAAATACGCCCAGTACGGTAAAAAACGTATTGAGCGCCATTGTCGCGCCCGAAAACACCAAGATCCGATCGAAGGAGGCGGTCCACAGAAAGAGCAGGGCGATGCCCGCCTGTACGATAATTGCCGTTGTGGGGATGCCGTCGGCGTTCTGTCGTGCCAATGGTTTGAACACTGTGAAGTCTTCGCCAATCCGTTGCAGCACTCGCGGACCTGCCAACACCATTGCGCTCACTGTTGAGATCAGCAGTAGCGAAAGCAGGATACCCATAATTGTGCCGCCCGATGGGCCGAACGCATAGGTGGCCGCAACGTACCCCACCTCGACTTTGCCGACCATGGCCTCCATCGGCGCGACCGCAAGAAACACATAGTTAAGCAGCAAGTAGCACAGCGCGACGATCGAAGTGCTTATCAGTAGTACGCGCGGCAGCGATCGCTGGGGATTATCGAGTTCGCCGCTGATGTAGGTCGCAGCATTCCACCCCGAGTACGCGTAATTGACGTAGATCAACGAGACGGCAAACCCCCCGGAGAGCAATAGTGCGCCATCGCCTGCATTGGGCAGCAACGACACGCGATGTTCTGCATCGCCGAAATAAAGCGCAAGGGCTGAGAAGCCGACAATCAATAGCAATTTCAATAGGGTGAACGATCGCTGGGTGCTGCCCGAGCGTTGATGCGTCTGGCTGTGAGCAACGGCCAGAATGACAACGAGACCCGTCGCGAGCCATATCGCCGAGAGCGCCGGAAATACAGCCGATAAATAGCTTCCAAAGGTCATCGCGGCCAGCGCCGTGGGCGCCGCAAAGCCGACGGTTGCCGAAACCCAGCCAGAGATAAAGCCCGCTGAAGGGTGATAAATTTCGGTGAGGAAGTTGTATTCACCCCCGGATCGCGGCAGTGCGGCACCGAGTTCTGCATAGGATAACGCGCCGCAAAGTGCCGCCAGACCACCCACAGCCCAAAGTGTCAGGAGCACCGGCACCGATTGAATGTCGACCAGTTGGAAACCCAAGCTGGTGAATACGCCGGTGCCAATCATATTGGCAATGACGATAGCGGCGGCAACGGAGGGATGGAATCGATTCACACGCTATTGTCCGCTGACTTGCCGTTGGGGTGCAAGGCGTTCGCCGCATGCGGAAATTGCATGCTAGCCAACTGCTCGAGAGGGAGCATTTAAGCAAGTCGCCAAAGTGTAGCGACGCTGCAGCAGGATGTTACTCCGCCGCTACAGGATAAATCGCCGACCAGTCGCGCTTCATATCGACCAGTAACCAGTCTTCGTCTTGGGCTATATCCAGCCCGCGATCGAAATGACCGATGGACGACTCGCGGTCGTAGGCCCATTCCCGTTCCGCATCGGTGTGATGGATGTACACCGGGAGTCGAGCGCCTTCACCCGCAGCGGTCCATTGGAGCATTGCCAGGTCGCCATCGGAATTACCAAAGGCAATTACAGGTCGTCTGCCAATGTGATTATGAATACCGAGGGGCTTTCCTTCTTTATCGTCGATAAAGTCTATCGCGGGGAGCCGATAAATGACCGGTTTACCCTGCTCATAACGAAGCTCAGTTTTCACGGTTGAACCAATGACTTGCCCAGGGGGGATGCCATAGACGGTTTCTGTCCAAGGGCGCATAAAGTCCTTGCCCCCTCCAGACACGATGTACGTCTTAAAGTCATGAGCTCGAAGATACTCGAGCGCCTCAAGCATGGGCGCATACACCATCTGGGTAAACGCGCGACCCGTTGTGGGATGACGGGCGGTCGAGATCCAGTCATTGACCTGCTGTTGGAAGTCGGACACCGACATACCGGTACTGGTCGCTCCATCGCGCCAACTCGGTAGCGGATCGGCTGCGCTCACTATTGAAGCGGGTAGCAAAACAGTGAGAACCAGGGCGCTAACCAAGGCGATACGGATCAACATGTGATTTTCTCTTCAATTGAAAATAATGTCTGCAAGAGCAAAATGTGTGTGAAGCGGGCTTTCTAAGCAGTCTCAACTTGCCCAGAGATCAAATAAGCGATGAGTATCGCAGGATTCCCAACGACTACACAAACTGCCGCTTGAATCAGAATGGCTCGCACGGAGAGGTTGTTGGGATTAAGAAGGCTGCCAATATGCGCGAGTCGTTATGCAAGTCTGTTTCGCTCCAAATCGGTTGGCTTTCAGTGTGCGTTAATAGGAGGCGACCGCCTATATTTTGTTGAGCCACGTAGATTCGGTTTACTCTGCGCAAATGTCGTACAGAGGACGGTCGGTTTTAGGAACCTGAATTAGTGTCAACCGCAGTACAATCAGGGTTATGAACCTCGTCCGCATGGGCTTCACAATAATCAGCTTCAGCATAAAAAGGGCTAACAATGGCTAGCAGATCCCATCTAATAAGCGGTGTTCTCACTACGGCAATCCTTATCGCCCTGCACGGCTGTGGAACTGCGGGCTCCGATACGGCGGCATCTGATCCGGAACTCACAGCGGCTACCGATAGACTCGCAAACAACCCAGACGTGGAATGGTCGCTGCATGGCAATGATATCGGCGAGCAACGGTTCGCGACTCTCGAGCAGATCAATCGAGATAACGTTTCAGAGTTGGGCTTAGCGTGGTCCTTCGATCTGCTCACAAACCGCGGTGTTGAAGCCACACCTCTAATGGTCGATGGGACGCTGTTCGTCAGCAGTTCATGGTCGGTGGTACAGGCGCTGGATGCGCGTACTGGCGAGTTAAAGTGGTCTTACGATCCAAAGGTGCCCAAGGAGTTTTTGGCGAAAGGCTGCTGCGATGCGGTGAACCGCGGTGTTGCTTACGCCGATGGCAGCATCATCGCCAGTACTTACGACGGCCGCCTGGTATCACTTGATGCTGAGTCTGGCGCCGTGCAGTGGGAGGTTCAGACAACCGATCGGGAGAAGTCATACACGATTTCGGGTGCGCCGAGATTGGCGGGCGACAAAGTCGTGATCGGTAATGGCGGTGCCGAAATGGGTGTCCGCGGTTATGTCACCGCTTACGATATTGAAACCGGCGAGATGGCTTGGCGTTTCTGGACGATTCCCGGTAACCCCGCGGAGGGTTTTGAGAGCGAGGCCCTAGCAATGGCGGCCAAGACCTGGACAGGCGAATGGTGGAAGTGGGGTGGGGGTGGCACCGCCTGGGATTCCATGGCGTACGATCCGGATCTCAACCTGTTTTACATCGGTGTCGGTAATGGCTCGCCTTGGAATCAAAAAATACGAAGCCCCGAGGGCGGCGATAATCTATTCCTCGCGTCGATCGTCGCAGTCAATGCGGATACCGGTGAGTATGTTTGGCACTACCAGACTGCGCCGGGTGACACGTGGGATTACACCGCGACTCAGCACATCATGCTGGCTGACCTCGAGATTGACGGTGCTGAGCGCAAAGTGGTCATGCAGGCTCCGAAGAACGGTTTTTTCTATGTGATTGACCGTGAAAACGGTGAATTGATCTCGGCTGAGCCCTATGTCTCGACTACATGGGCGACCCACGTTGATATGGAGACTGGTCGACCGGTGGAGACGCCGAACGCGCGCTTGTTCGACGGAAAAAATGTTTTGATGCCCAGCAATGCTGGAGGGCACAACTGGCCGCCGATGGCGTTTAACCCAGAGTTAGGTCTCGTTTATATACCGACTATGAACGTACCCATTCAATTCACTGAGCCGACGAGTGAGCGGGATCTAAAACCCAATCAGGGCTACTTTAACCAAGCCTTTGACCGCACGAATTACGCACCGCCAGTAATCCCCAATCTCCCCGACGTGATTGACCAGACATATACCGGTCAATTGTTAGCGTGGGACCCGTTGCTCGGAAAACCCCGCTGGCAGGGTGATATCGGTCGTGTTAGCGGTGGCGGGGTGTTGGCAACGCAAGGCGGCTTAGTCTTCCAGAGCCATCACAACGAGTTGCGCGCATTAGACGCGGGCAATGGTGACATGCTTTGGTCTACTGACACACAAGCAATAGGCATGGCAGCGCCAATCTCTTACCGACTTGACGGTGAGCAATACATAGCCGCTGCGGTTGGCTTTGGTGGGGGGCTTGCTTCGGAGGCGGGTCCGGTTGCAAATCACTGGGATGTGCAGCCCAACCTGGCGCGACTCCTTGTGTTCAAGTTAGGTGGCAATGCCAGTTTGCCACCGAAGTCCTCTATTGAACGGGCGTTACCCGAACCGCTCCCTGTAACAGCGGGTGCTGACGTGATTCAGGAAGGCAAAGGGCTGTATCAGCGTCACTGCTCGGTATGCCATGGGGATGGCACGCTGACTGGCGGTTTGAATCCCGATCTCAAACGCTCTACTGCGGGTACTCACGACGCGTGGGAGCAAATTGTGATTGGTGGCATCCTGAAAAATGCTGGGATGGTGAGCTTTGCTGAATTCCTCAGCGCCCAGGAGGCGGAATCGATTCGTCAATACGTGCTGGCTCAGGCAAATGCCTGGTACGAGGTTCAGCAAGCTCAGCTTGCGAGTGAACCAACAGCGGTAGGCTCCGCTGGCGAGTAAAAAGAGGGCTTACAAGCAAGCTCGATCTTGAGTGGTCGACTTTCATTAGTCGACCTTCTATTGGTTTACCTTTTTATTGTTGACGTTTAGACCGACAGTTAGCGCGATCTTTCAAGCACGCGCCTCGAATAAGGCGTGTGTTCGGTAGGGCGCTAAAGCGTTTTGATTACAGCTCTTTCGCTCTCAGGACGTTGTGGCGGTTTTTGGGGCGTGAATTTATATGAAAGCCCCGTTAGCGCACCGTGGGGCTAGGCGGCTGGAATCTGACCGGCACGTTCCCGCTCAGCGAGCCAGTATCAGCAACAGGAGCGGCATCCGGAACATCGGAACCGCTCACTTGCTACCCTTAAGAAGCTTGGCGATTTGGCTAGCAGATCAGAATTAAATCTGGTGACGGTAAGCTACGAGGTAAATGAACGCAGGCGGAGGGCAATCAGTTGCCTGAGAGTTGCCTACGGGTGATTTTGCGTTTCGGGATCAAGTGGACGCTGCTCCGAGAGGAGCGTAAACACCTGGACTATTGGCGCGCCCGGCACGATTGACCACAACACGGTTGCCTCCCGTGATGTGACCCTGCGGGCGCCGCCGCTCCGCTCTGGCGTCAAAACTGCGCTTGGAGCGCAGTTTGTCGAACGGGCGCGTTGCCTCGGCCAAGCAATCCATAACAAAAAAGCCCCGCATGAGGCGGGGCTCTCTTTGATATGGCGCGCCCGGCACGATTCGAACGTGCGACCGCCTGATTCGTAGTCAGGTACTCTATCCAGCTGAGCTACGGGCGCGAAGAGCGGCGTAGTATACCGGTGACATTGTCAGGGTCAAGTCACTCGGGTGAGTACGCGAAGGCGCCGAGGAGGGCTTTTTCTTTAATAAGTTCATCCCCGCCGCTGTCTGATGTCGCAAAGTTCTATAACAAACCCGGAATGACCGCTCGGCGCTCGGGCGGGTAGTTGTCAAAGTTCTTGTGAAACCATTTGTGGGTGTAGAGCGCGCGTGGAATCAAGTTTCCAGCGGTCATTGCGAGTACGAAAACAGCCCCAAGGTTCCAAGTCATAATGGCAAAACCCGTAAAAGACAAGATTTCACCGAGGTATTGGGGGCAAGTAACGAACCGAAAACCACCCCCATAGGGGATTTTATAGCGTGGCTCATCGGGTTTCGGGTGCTTTGAACGTAGGTTGCGAAGAATATGGTCAGAGTGGATGTTTAGAACGAAACCAAACAGGTAGACACCCAAGCCCACCAAAAACCGGGGGTCAGTAAACCAGTCAACGGTGTAGTGGGTACCGAACTCAGTCAGATATGCGGCGTTGAAGTAGCCGTGAAGAAACAGGGTAATCCAGCCAGCTACCACCACATTGAAGGCAAAGCTCGCGGTGCTGCCGGGTGCTACGCGCATTAGCATGGGGTTGATCAGCGCTCGATTGGTGTAATGCATCATCCAAATCGCAAGGAAAAACAGCGGCACGATCTGGTCGGCGTTTTGACCCATGAAGAACACAATCGGGAAGACAAACAGGCCGGGTAGTTCCATGATGATCCAGCCGGATTTAGCACCGAGTCTGATACCCTTTTTGCGCTTGCCGCCGCCAAATCTTCCGCCGTAGGTCGCGGTACCGAAAAAGCTGGATACGAGAATCAGCAGCGCATACACAAAGCCCACAATAAGAAGCGTGTCGTAAAACGTGTTTCCGGTATACCAGGCCATGAGCCAGTCCCCTGTTCTGCAGTGATGTGTGACCCGCTTTGAACGCAAGTCGTTAGTCGTTGCGTCACTCTATGTGACAGGGCCCAATCCGGTAACACACATTTGGACTAGATTCGCGGCCAATCGTCCGAATGGATGCTGCTAGTTGCCGGCGCAGTCGATAGCGTAGGGGGTATGGAAGGTATTCAGAAACAGCAGCCCGGTACAGCCCATGTCGTTTGAGCCTCTCAGCACTGACGAAGTCAATGAGTGGCACGGGGACTTCGACGTCATTGTCGTTGGCTTTGGTGGCGCAGGCGCCTGCGCGGCGATGGAGGCGGCCCGGGCTGGGTCACGCGTAATGATCGTCGAAGCGGCATCAGCTGCGGGTGGCTCCACCGCATTATCGTCGGCAGAGCTGTACTTAGGCGGTGGCACCCATGTTCAAGAGGCAGTGGGTTACGCGGACACGCCGGAGGCGATGTTTGAATACTTGATGGCCTCAAACGGTCCACAGGCTGATGCGGAAAAAATTCAGGCCTACGCGGCGGCAGGTCCCGAACATCTCGATTGGCTGGCGAGTAACGACGTGCCGTTTAAGCAGACCGAGTTCCCCCACCGCGCGATGGTGCCGATGACCGACGACTGCCTGATGTTCACCGGCAGCGAGAAAGCATGGCCGTTCAATCAGGTGGCAAAGCCCGCTCCGCGTGGTCATAGCCTGGCGGTAAAGGGCGACAACGGTGGACCACTACTGATGGAAAAGCTTGCCAAAGCGGCCGTGACTGCCGGCGTCGAGGTTCACTATGAAACGAGAGCCTTAAAGCTCATCGTCGATCAATTCGGTCCGAAGCAGCGCGTCGAGGGGCTTGTTGTTCGCGAGGACATGCAGGAGCGCTGTTATCGGGCCAGAGCGGGGGTTGTACTCTGCTCCGGTGGATTTGTCATGAATGAGTCAATGGTTCAACAGTACGCGCCAGCCCTCAAGCGAGCGACGATTCCAATTGGTAATCCAAATGACACGGGCGCTGGTATTCGCTTAGGACAGAGCGTCGGTGCAGCGACGATTAACATGCATGAGGGGTTTGTCAGCTTGCCATTTTATCCGCCGGCGTCACTGACCTACGGAATCCTCGTCAATGGCGACGGTCGACGCTTCATCAACGAAGATGCGTATCACGGGCGGGTTGGCGCTTTTGTGCTCGAGCAACCGGGGCCAGTCTACTTGATCGTCTCGGTGGCTGATTATGCGGACTACGAGCAGGTGTCTTATCTTGGAGCCCCTGTAGCAGGCACCGGCGAATCACTCGCAGAACTCGCGGAAGAATTGCAGCTGTCCGAGGATCAACTGGCGGCAGTCGTGGCAACTTATAACACTGACGCTGAAGCGGGCATGGATACCCAGTTTCACAAAGCCCAAGAATGGCTGAAACCGCTGGAGCCGCCTTATGTGGCGCTGAACTGCACCCCGGGTCACGGCGCTCATTTTCCTTACTTCACGTTGGGTGGGCTCGATACCACCGTGGACGGCGAGGTTCTCAGCGTTCACGGCAATGCAATTCTCGGGTTGTATGCGGCAGGCAGAACAGCCTGCGGCGTACCGCGGCGTGGGGCAGGGTATGCATCGGGTATCTCGATTGGCGATGCGACGTGGAGTGGCCGACAGGCGGGTAAAGCGGTGAGCAGGCATATGAAAGGAGATCGAGCATAATGGCAGGCACTTTAGAGCAGCGTATTGATCGTCTCGAGTCGCTTGATGCCATTCGGCAGCTGGCGGCAAAGTACTCCCTAGCGTTGGACATGCGTGACCTCGACGCGATGGTGAATCTTTTCCCATCGGATGTCAGAGTCGGTAAGGACAAGCAGGGCCGAGCCCATTTGAAACAGTGGATGGATCAAACCT
Source organism: Luminiphilus sp. (assembly GCA_965657905.1). Taxonomy (GTDB): domain Bacteria; phylum Pseudomonadota; class Gammaproteobacteria; order Pseudomonadales; family Halieaceae; genus Luminiphilus. The sequence continues at coordinate 98,183 of CBFHPT010000007.1, forward strand.
TGCGCGACCAGTTCACCGGTACCGCACATCACATTGGCAATCACATCATTGAATTCGACAGCCCCGATGCAGCAGTGGGTGTCGTTTACTCAAAAAACGAGCATGAAACGCCGACGGCTGATGGCGGATGTGAATGGGTAATCATGCAAATGCTTTATTGGGATAACTACGAGCGAATTGACGGCCGATGGTTATTCAAGCGTCGGCTACCTTGTTACTGGTACGCTACCGACCTCAACAAGCCGCCCTGTGGCGATAACAAAATGCGTTGGCCTGATCGAGACGCCTACGCCGGAGCGTTTCACAGCCTGTTTCCCAGTTGGGAGCAGTTTTGGTTAGCAGAATCTCGGGATGAGTTGCCCGAAGTTGCAGCGCCAGCACCGCTGGAGCAGTTTTTGACCACCATGCGAGCGGGGATGCCAGATCCCAGCATTCGCACCCGCTAAATACCTGAATCCGTTCTAAGAGAGCTGTTGATATGACCCATAAACATTTGTTTACACCCGTTCAGATCGGAGAACTTCAGTTGCGCAATCGGGTGGTGATGGCGCCCATGACACGCAGTCGAGCCACGGACGACGATCTCGTTTCAGAACTTCAGGTTGATTACTACGCCCAGCGGGCAAACGCCGGATTGATTGTGTCGGAGGGTGTGCATCCCTCGATTGATGGCAAGGGCTACAACAAAACACCGGGTATTTATAATGACGAGCAGGTCGCCGCCTGGAAACGGGTGACCGACGCCGTACATGCGGAAGGTGGACTTATTGCCTGCCAGTTAATGCATTGTGGACGGGTTGGTCACGTCGATAACAAGGCCGCAGGCACTGAATTTATCGCTCCGTCCCCAATTGCCGCGAAAGCCGAGATCTTTACGGCGGCGGGGATGCAGTCAATGCCCGTGCCCCGTGAGATGACCCATGGGGATATCAAGGCAGTCGTTGCGGATTACGCTGCCGCGACAAGACGCTGTATTGAGGCGGGCTTTGATGCGGTGGAGTTGCATTGCGCCTCTGGCTATCTGCCGGCGCAATTTTTGGCCAGCGGCAGCAATCAGCGTACCGATGAGTACGGCGGCAGTGTCGAGAATCGATTGAGGTTTATCAAAGAAGTCCTCGATGCGATCGTTACTGAAATTGGTTGCGGTCGTGTGGGCTTACGAATTTCTCCCGGAAATCCTTACAACGATCATCACGATGACACGCCCGAGGCGACGTACTCGGCGCTGTTGGCTATGGCCGATGACTTGTCACTTGCCTGGGTGCATGCGATACGGATGCCACAAAGCGGCATTGATAGCCTTGCACTTACGCGAGCCCACTACTCGGGCACGCTCATTGGCAGTGATGGCTTTGATGCGGATGAGGCCGAGCAAACGATTGCGAACAAGCAAGTCGACGCGGTGTCGTTTGGTCGCGCCTATATCGCTAACCCAGATTTGGTACAGCGATTTTCCTGCAACGCACCACTCAATAAGCTCGATAGCAAGACGATCTATGCCGGCGGTGGTGCCGCGGGCTATACGGATTATCCCACCCTCGATGCTGCGCAATCACCCACTAACGAGACTGCGTCATGACGATGCCCGCTGACTTGCCAGTCATTGACCTGATGATGGCTGTGCCCAATAACGACACATCTAATTTTTATGACTTTATTAAGCCTTTGCTTATGGATGAGCAAAGTCGTCAGATGTTTCAGATGCCAGCGCAATACATGTTCAAAGATTTGCCCCGCGTTGGAAAGCAGGACGACTACATCGCGTATACCTTGGCAAAAATGGACGAGTTCAATATCGAAAAAGCCATGATCGGCGTCGATGAGGACCAGTACGAGACGCAAAATGCTGCGGTATTGCAGCATCCCGACCGCTTCATTGCATGTTATGACGCCAACCCCAATCGCGGCATGGATGAAGTTCGCAAGATCCGCCGGCTCAAGGACACTTACGATCTGAAGGCTGTGACGGCGTTTCCGTCGGGCCTTTGCCCCCAGGTCTCACTCGCGGATAAAAAATGGTATCCGGTGTTTGTGACCTGTATCGATCTTGATATTCCGTTCTGCCCTTGCGTAGGCGTGCCTGGCCCTCGTATTCCGATGGAGCCTCAAAAAGTCGAGCATCTCGACGAAATTTGCTGGTTCTTTCCTGAGTTGAAAGTAGTGATGCGTCACGGGGGTGAGCCTTGGACTGACCTTGCCTGGAAGCTAATGCTGAAGTACCCGAACCTCTATTACATGACCAGTGCATTTGCGCCCAAGCACTACCCCGAGAACATCATCAATTTTGCAAATACTCGCGGTGCCGACAAAGTGATGTACGCGGGCTATTTCCCGATGGGACTATCCCTCGAACGCATATTTGGTGATATGCCAAATGTACCGTTCCGTGATGAAGTCTGGCCAAAGTTTCTCGCGGAAAATGCCCGCAGCGTTTTCAAACTGTAGGCGATTCCGCAGGTCGGGTTCTAACTTTTGTTAGGGATAGAAAATGCTGATGGTGTCGACAATGCATGCGGGCCGATCGGCGCCGACAACCGAGATCGTAATGCGCACGATGACCTTGATACCACCTTTGTTTTCCTCGGCGCTGATGATCTCGCCTGTTGCCACAACGTCTGAGTTGACGGGCACGGGGGAGGGGAAACGTACTTTTTCAGCGCCGTAGTTGACGCCCATTGAGACGTTGTTAACGGTGAGTAAGTCGGGCAGAAAACAGTTCGCCAAAGAAAGGGTTAAATAGCCGTGAGCGATGGTGGTACCAAAAGGGCCGTCAGCGGCTTTTTCAGAGTCCACGTGAATCCATTGGTGGTCGCCGGTAGCATCGGCGAATAGATTGATTCGATCCTGAGTGATTCTCAGTGGGTCGCTAGGACCCAATTGGGTGCCGACGCTGTTAAGCAGGTCCTCGGGTCGCTCGACCACGGTATGTTTCATCGGATGCAGTTCCTTACATTGAAATTAAGCTAAGCACGGGAGAATCATGAACCCGCTTGATAATAAACTCGCCATCATCACCGGTGGCTCAGGTGGGCTTGGGAAAGCCATCGCCGAGAAGTGTATCGCGGCGGGTGCCCAGGTTGTCATCACCGATATAGACGATGAGCGCGGGCAGCAGGTCGCCGAAGCCCTTGGTTGTCGATTTTTCCGGCAAGACGTGAGCGCCGAAGCCGACTGGTTGGCGTTAAAGGCGTATCTTGAACCCCTAGGGCCGCCGCACATTCTTGTGAACAACGCGGCAGTGTTGCGGGCTGACAATATTGAACAAGAAACGCTCGCAAACTTTCAGTCAGTGATGGCAATCAACTGTCAATCCGTGTTCCTAGCGATCCATCACTTGCTGCCTGTGATGACCGAGCAAGGGGGTTCGATAATCAACGTGTCGTCGTCTTCAGCGTTCATGGGGTACCCACATTTTTGTGCTTACACTGCGTCAAAGTCAGCAGTACGTAGCCTGACAATGAGCACCGCGGTGCACGCTAAGCAACAGGGCTATCCGATACGGTGTAACTCGGTGCATCCAGACGGCATGCTGACGCCCATGGTGATGGATATTCCCGGTAACCCGCCGCAGCTCACGCCCGAGAAAGGCGCGCATGCGGCGAGCTTTGCCTGCCAGCCCGACGCGGTGGCCGATGTTGTCGTCTTCCTAGCCAGCGATGCGTCACGCCACGTCAATGGCGCAGCACTGTCGGTTGATAACACCGCCACCATCTATCCTCCGCACATCTGAATAAGGAGCATGCAGATGCAAGACGCTCAGAAACGGGTTGTTCTGGTTACGGGGGGCGCCGGACACATAGGCTGCGCTATTTGTGAAAGGTTTCTGGAGCAAGGGGAGATCGTGGTCGCCTGCGGGCGAAGAATGCCCGACGCGCCCATCGCAGTTTCCGACAACACGGCACATTTTCTGACCGCCGATATCCGCGATCCAGAGGCGTCTCAGCGAGTGATCGATGAAGTTTTAGCGCGTTTTGGCCGGCTTGATGTGCTTGTCAACAATGCTGGAGGGAGTCCACCCGTTGATGCCGCTACCGCCAGTCCACGGCTGACCGACAAAGTGATTGCACTCAATCTCGTGGCGCCGTTAGTCATGTCACAGCAGGCTCATGAGATGCTTTCTACAGGCGGCAAGCCTGGTGTGATCATCAATATTGCAAGCGTTAGCGGTGCACGACCGTCGCCGGGCACTGCCGCTTACGGTGCTGCGAAAGCCGGCTTGTTGAGCGCGACCAAATCTCTGGCCATGGAGTGGGGCCCGCATGTTCGTGTCAACGCGATCATCGTTGGTTTGGTTTACAACGAAGCGGGTGTTGCGCACTATGGCGGGGAAGAGGGCTTTAAGCGTGTTGCCGATATGCTGCCAATGAAGCGTATGGCGGATCCAACGGATATTGCCAACGCTGTAATGATGCTGTGCTCTGATCGCGCTGGGTATATCTCGGGTGCCACACTTGAGGTCGACGGTGGCGGAGAGGTGCCGGTTTTTCTTCACTTGGCCAGTGAAGCCTCGAGCAACTAACCTACAGCCAGTTTAGGTGCCGGTAGCGAGTTGCTCTTCGGCGTCGTGTTCATGAGTTGTGGCGTCTAAATCTTCGGCGCGCCAGCCCATCAGTATGGTTTCTACCGCCTGACGGGCGCTGTGAATTGCGCCGTCGATGTACCCCACGTGCCCACAGTCGCCAACGGTGCTTACATCGTATCCCGCGTTGGCGACATGGTTTGCCAGAGTACTGTCACCCTCTGCGCCAAGCGCCAGAATCACCGTGTCAGAGGGTGCTCGATGCACCGTGTCTTTATGAACATAGGAGACCACATGGCGCTCACACTGAATGTCCGTGACGCGACTGAGTAACGTGCAGCCGTGGGCTTTTAGTTCGTGAATCACCCGCGCACGCCGCACGATACTCAGCTCTGGCGCAAGTTTTTCAGCGGGGTCTAGCACAGTGACCTGCCTGCCACGCTCAACGAGAAACTCCGCGAGTTCAATGCCGACTAAGCCGCCACCCACAATGACGATGCGTTCGCCAACGGGCATCCATAACTTACTAAACCAGCGCACCAAATCAATCGAGCGCGTGGCACCGGTGACTTGGCCTGCAGTCACCATCAGTTGGCTAAACAAGCCAAGTTTTGATTTGGCCTGAGTTTTACCGCCCAGTAAAAGTGAGCGCATCTCTTCGCCGTCAAATACATGGCGTTGATCTTTGCCCGGTAATGGCGGAGCCTCACGCCGAGCGCCTGTGGCGACAATCACATGATCGGGTTGCAAGGCACTCAGGTCTTCGGCTTTAAGAGTGGTATTGAGATGAACGGTTACCCCTAGACGCTGTAACTCTGCGCTCAGCCAATCAACCAATTGACCATTGGGTTCATAGGCCAGCGCGGCAATACGCGCGGTGCCGCCAAGATCGGGTGCTTTTTCAAAAAGCGTTACCCGGTGCCCGTATTCTGCCAGACGTCGTGCGGCTTCCATGCCACCGGGGCCGCCACCGACGACCACAATGTGTCGCTGCTGCACAGGCTTTGAGCCGTCGGTTGCAATCAAACTGAGTTGATCGTGTTCGCTTCCCATGTCGGCATTCACTGCACAAATCATGGGTTGATTGATAAAGATCTGACTGACGCAGATATAGCAGTAGATGCAGGGGCGGATTTCATCACTGCGATCCTCGACCACCTTTTTTGGCAAGTCGGGCTCGGCAAGCACTTTGCGACCTAGGCCCACAAAATCGTAGTCGCCATCGGCGAGCGCACGCTCTGCGTCGTCAAGCTCGATTCGCCCAACCGCCATGATGGGAATGTCCAAAGCCTGTTTCGCCATGCGCGCGAATGCCAGGTAACCGTTGGGCTCATGGACTAGCGGTGCTTCGGTGAACGCAATGCCGATGCTGGTATTGCCATAGGCACTCACATCAATGGCGTCGGCGCCGGCATTTTGCGCCAGCTTGGCCGTGACCAAGAAATCTTCCGGTGTGATACCGCCCTCAATACGAAACTCTTTTGCATCGAGCCGCACCAGTACCGGGAACTCCCGCCCGCAACGCTCCTTGACGGCATCGATCACCTCAACAAGAAAGCGCGCCCGGTTTTCTCGGCTACCACCGTATCGGTCTGCGCGTTGATTGAAATGGGGCGATAGGAAGCCAGCAAGTACATAGCCATGCCCGGCGTGAATCTCGACGGCATCAAAACCGGCCCGTTGGCAGCGGTGGGCCGCGTCGGCGAATTGGGTCACGGTATCGGCGATGTCTTCCTCGCTCATGACCTGATACCGAGCGCCTTTTCCATCGGGACCCGCCATCTTTACAAAGTGCTGGATTTCACCCTGAGTCAACAGCTTGAACATGCCGCTCCCCGCTTTCGAGGGAAGCGATGGCACCATCAGTGGGCGACCGGCGGCAATATCTTCCTGCGCGACTTTGCCACTGTGATTGATCTGGGCTGCAATGGTGCTGCCGTGTCGGTGAACACGATCGACAAGGGACGTCAGGCCAGGCAAGAAGCGATCTTCTGATAGTCCGACCATGTTGGGCATGGAGCAGGCTGCCGGCCAAGCGATGGAGGTGGTCTCCAGAATAATGAGCCCGGCGCCACCGCGAGCACGGGCTTCATAATACGCCTGCAGCCGCTCGCCGCAGCTACCGTCTACCTCGGCGTAATTCGACCCCATTGCCGTCATGATGAAACGGTTTGGAAGCGTTAAAGACCCGATGTTCGCTGGGGAGGCGAGGTGGGGGTATTTCATGTGGCAACGGTCTCGTCGGGAAGCGGTTTTTGGTCAAGCAATCCAAGCACAACCATAGGACCTACGATTAGAGCGGCAAGTAGGCCGGCCCAGACACCCTTGAAAACTGCGTACTGCAGGGGGGTAAACACGCTAATACCCGTTGCAAAAAGCACAGCAAGTGTTGGTAGTGCAACGACTAACATTCCCAGAAGCCCAAACAGCGCAGCGCGAGCCAGCAAGCCCTGGGGCATCCGTAGAAACCGTTGTAGCCACGTGGGCAGCTGTGCAACGTCGGGGTATCCGACTTTCCCTTTGCGCCGCTTCATGCGCTGTATTGGAATGACGATGAGTGTGACGATGAAAGGCAGAATAAATGCCGTCGCTAGCAGGTCGCCACCAAAGTTGCTGTGGCCCCACCAGGTGACCGGTCCCTTGTCTTGAATTAGCCAATAACAGATGCCGCCGTTGGCAACCATATTGGCTAGTCCATTTGTGGTGGCGTTGTGTTGCAAGTAATGTTTAAGATCAGCAGGCGTCATTTAAGAACTCTTTTTATATAGGCCCAGATCCCACACGGTAACGCCGGTCGGGAATCAGAGAAATAACAACAGCGCCCGAATTACTAGACAAATACGGTCAGTGATGGGCGGGGGGAGAGTCATGCAGACACCCATGGTGGCTGTGGAGAAATTTCAGCAATTACTGAGTTATCTCGAGGCGGTCGGGATTGATGCTGGCGATGTCGCGCACCGCGCGGGTTTAGATGCTCGGCAACTGCGCGAGAGTCAAGCTGATGTTCCGATGCCAGCGGTGCACTATTCGCGCTTGTATCATCAGGCGGTGTCGGCCATGCAGCGCCTTGATCCCCATGTGCCATGGGCCGCCGGACTCGGTACCGATGCGTTTGAGATGTTATGTCGCGCAATCATCGGATCGAGCACACTGCGCGAAGCGCTCGGGCGGGCGCAGCGCTTTTCCGGAGTTTTGACTTCAGTGAGCGGCAATCGTATCAGTGTCGAAGAGCGGGGCGATGCCATCGCTCTGCATTATCATTGGTGTGAACCCGATATTTCCGCCCGCTTTGCACCCATTAACTGGTATCGCACACCGAAAGCCCGAGCGGTGACGCTGGCGTCGGGACTCGTTGTCTGGCACGGCCTAATCAGTTGGTTGGTGGGTCATGCTGTTCAGGTCAGCGAGGCGCGGATTGCAGCGGATCCGGTCCACGATTCCTACAGCCGCGGCTTGGGGCTTGCCATTGCGGTGCGCCCGCAGTTTGAGGCGCCCGAAACCTGCTTGCTCATGCCAAACAGCGTCTTGGATTATCGCATCGTGCAGAATCACGATTCGCTGCAGGGGTTTCTTGAGGACAGCGTACTGCAGCTAATCCGAATCGAGCAGCGGCCAGCGACGGTGTGTGAGTCGGTCAAAAGATTGCTGGGTACCGATTTCAGCAGTGGCTTACCGACCTTTTCTGACATTGCCGAGCGGTTGCACACCTCGGAGTCCAGCCTGCGTCGCCGATTGCTTGAAGAAGAAACCAGTTTCCAAACCCTCAAAGATGAGGTGCGTTGTGATCTGGCAAAAGAGTACTTACTCGATGAAACAATGCGCTTGAGCGATGTCGCTGAACGGCTGGGTTTCACCGAGCAAAGTTCCTTCGGACGATCCTTCCGTCAGTGGACGGGCATGTCGCCCTCGGCCTGGCGCTCTACATACTGCAAAGAGACTACGCGCAAACAAGCTTGAACGTTGATGTTCACTAAGCTGACCGATTTGGTCGTTCCAGTTGAGCAGCCGCGCGCCTACCTTTGTCATCATAAGTAAAAGAAACCATTAGGTGGAGATCAATGGACGCGCTGCAGCGAGCCCACAATCTGATCGTGCGCTACGCGGAACTCATCGATGACGGTGACTTCGACGGCCTAGGAGCGTTATTCGCTCGAGGCAGCGTGAGTTTTGCGCCGGGCGGTCTGTCATTGCACGGTACTGCAGAGGTCGCATCGTTCTATCGCGACACGGTGAATCTCGATCCCGCCAACGGGACCCCGGGTACTATCCATACCGTAAGCAATGTCCATTTGGCGGCTATCGATCGTCAAATCCATGCGCGCTCTCGCTACCAAGTCACCATGCTCAGCGATAGTGCAGCGCCTAAGTTGATTGCTATGGGTCGCTACTTCGATCATTTCACGGTCGAAGGAAGCGATGTGTACTTTCAGCAACGCAAAATTATGTCCCAGTATCTGGGCGATGTTTCTGACCATCTGGCGCAGGGCCGTGTGCTCAGTGCCGTTGATACAAGCAGTAGCAGTGCGACAGTGCGCTGATGATGATTTTTCCAACCATAAAACCCACAAGGTGAAGCCATGAAACCGACAACCCGTAAATCTGTGCTGGCAACAGCGGTGATTGCAGCGACGGCGTCCACAAGCGCTTGGGCGCAACTTGAAGAAGTTGTTGTAACTGCTGAATTCCGTGAAGCGAATATTCAGGACACAGCGATTGCCATGGAGGCGTTCAACTCCGAGGACATCACAAAGCGCGGTATCGTCAACGCTCAAGATCTATTCAATCAGGCGGTTGGCGTCGTGGGCTACGAGAGTCCGACGTCCCGAGGGACTATCAGCCTCAACATACGAGGCGTGGGATCAGGTAACCCAACCTTATGGCAAGACCCCGCCAATGGTCTTTACGTTGACGGCGTGTATGTCGGCAAGGGAACTGGCAATGCAGTTGACGCCATCGATCTGGAGCGCGTCGAAATTTTGCGTGGTCCCCAGGGCACGCTGTACGGCCGTAACTCCACAGGTGGTTCGGTAAACTTCATTACCCGTAAGCCCGGCGAAGAGACCTCAGGAAAGCTGGTCGTTTCAGGGGGTAATTACGGTTACCAATCAGTACAGGGCCGCTTCGACCTACCGCTCTCGGATAGCCTGTCAGTGGCGGCCTCGTTCCAGACCCGAGAACGCGATGCGTTTTACGACAATTCAAACGTCAATGCTGATGATTTTCAAAGCCTCGACCGTCAAAGCTATCGGCTAGCGGTGCGTTGGACGCCGTCCGATACCTTTACTGCAGACTACAGCTACGCCCGCAGCGAAGTTGACGAAAATACGGTGATGTTGAAAGCTGATGGCTTTTATCCAACCACGGCCACCGCTGCATTTTCACCCGGCTACCCCAACAATGTTTCGTTCGATACGGATTTTAGGGCGCAAACAGTTGCAGGCACTGGTGAAGGTGTAAAGAACTTCATTCTGCCCGGCGCACCGCTTCCCCAAGTACAACAGTTTGTGGATTGGGCTGACGCATACGTGGGTTGGTTCGGCGACCGTCAAGCGCGCTTTGGAACATCCGACGGAGGTGGTGAAGCAGACTACTCGAATCGCAGCATGAGTGAAGTCGATATGCACGCCCTGACCCTGACCTGGGATGTCAGCGATTCCTTCCAAATCAAGTCGATCACGGGATATCGCGACACCACAGCGATGTCCACGAGCGATATTGATGGCATGGACAACACGGTTGACAGCGGTACGCTGCACGACACCGCGCTTTTGACCATTGGAGGTTTGTTCTTCAACCAAGTTCCTTTCGGTCCGGGCCAGTTTTTAGTTGATGCGGCTGGTGGTCAGTTTGCAATGGCTCTGTCGATGATTGATGGAATTAACGCTTACGGTTCAGCCCCCCTGTACACGCTGATTGATTCTCAAGATAGCTATGATCAGTTTTCTCAAGAGTTCCAGTTTATCGGCGAAATCAATGACAGCCTCAGCTACGTAGCGGGACTCTACTATTACGAAGACAGCTCTCAGAGCCGTGGTATACGCAGCTTCACCTTCCCGCTAGCGTTTTCAGACAGCGTGAGTTTCGATCTCGACACTGAAGCCGTCGCGGCGTTTGGTGAGGTAACTTGGGATATGGGCGATTTCTCATTGACCGGTGGCCTACGCTATACAGAGGAAAGCAAAGACATCACCTATTTACACCGAGCAAATCCCGGAACCTTTGATCGCTTGTTTGGTTATTTAGGCGCAGGCCTTGCAACGGGTAACCCCACCTATGACGGCTTTGATTGGGCGGGCAGCTACGTGGAATCCGGTCGTGATGAGGGAACCATGCTGGAGACCTCCTACTATGGCGAAAAAGAGAGTGCCGACTTCGATAACGTTTCCGGTCGTTTGACTGCAAAATACAATTTCTCGGATGACGTTAACGCCTATGCCACCTATTCAACAGGCTATCGTAGCGGTGGATTCAACGGGACCACCTATACCCCTGGGGTGGGTGCTGACTTCTACGACGAGGAGACGATGACCAACATGGAGTTGGGTCTCAAATCAACGTTGATGGATGGTCGAGTGCGAGTTAATGCCGCGGTGTTCCGCTATGAATACGATGACCTTCAGGTGAACGCAGTGGCAGAGCAGAACGGCGCACTCGTAAGTGGTATTAGTAATGCGGGTAAAGCTGAGCGTGACGGTGTAGAGCTTGCCGTAACCTGGCAGCTCGCTGATAGCTTGGTGGCGAACGTGAACTGGGCGCACCTGAGCGGTGAATTTGACGAGTATCCGCCAAATGTCGCCCCCGACGGTACGGTGCAAGACATTAATGCCTTGGGTTTGGTTACCCGCGGCCTATCGCCTGATGATCAAGTCACAGCAAGTATTGATTGGGATCTATATCAATCGGCTAAAACCCGAATTAGCTGGAACCTCAACGGTTCATGGCAGACGGAAACCCAAGCGTTAATCGTAGAGACCGATGTCATTGGTGGTGTACCTGTCACCATGGACACGCGAAGCGTAGATGAGCGCACTTTGGTTAACACTCGTCTAGCCTGGGATTACGAGACTGATGGTGGCTCCGTGTTTTCTATCGCCGCGTGGGGTATGAACCTCACCGATGAAGACTACCGTACCTTCGGCTACGGTCTCCGATCAGGTATCGGCGTGAACACTCAAATGTACGGTGCGCCACGCACCTACGGTGTTGATCTGGCGGTGAGCTTCTGAGCCATAGCCTCTGGGTCTATGTACACTTTTAATTGATGAGCTAAAACAAAAAGCCTGCTTATGCAGGCTTTTTTTTAATTTAAGATAGGAAGTTGCACTAGCAAAACGAGGTTTCAAAGGAGCACACCACCCCACGCTAGTTCCACCCACATCGCGCTGACAAGATCAGAGCTCAGCACAGCACTGCCCAGCGCAGCCCAGCAGAATAGAGCAGCGCAGAGCGTAGTGTGCGGCTCTTCAGCCTGAGGTAACGATGGCTGCGTTGAGGAAAACTGTGGGTAGCGAAACTCGTTGCAATGAGGTCTGGCGAATTGATCGGTAACTCCCTAGGAGGCGTTGTATGAAAATAACAAAGTTCTTGTTGGGCTCTCGGAGTTTGGGTTTGATACTCGCCCTCGCTGGGTTCTCCCTATGCGCCCAAGCTGCGGACGAGCCTAATATCCTCGTCATTTGGGGCGACGATATCGGCGTTTATAACATCAGCGCCTATCACCGAGGTTTGGTTGGCGGGCGAACCCCCAACATTGATCGTATTGCGCATGAGGGTGCGCTGTTTACCGACTCCTACGGTGAACAAAGCTGCACTGCCGGGCGCTCTGCGTTCATCACTGGCCAGCATCCGTTTCGAACTGGGCTGCTCAAGGTGGGTCTGCCGGGCTCACCCATTGGCTTATCCAAGGACGATCCGACCTTGGCCACAATTTTAAAAACCAAGGGATACGCAACCGGTCAGTTTGGGAAGAACCACTTAGGTGATCGCGATGAGTTTTTACCGACCGCCCATGGGTTTGATGAGTTCTTTGGCAACCTCTATCACCTGAACGCCGAGGAAGAACCGGAAACGTATTTTTACCCGAAGGACGATAAGTTTTACGAAGCCTACGGTCCAAGAGGGATTATCAAATCATCCGCCGACGGCCTGATCGAAGATATGGGTCCCTTGAGTCGCAAACGCATGGAGACAGTGGACAAAGAGTTCACGGTTGGCGCTATCGACTTTATGAAGCGGGCCCATGCTGATGGGAAACCGTTTTTCGTCTGGTACAACTCAACTCGTATGCATACGTGGACGCGCCTCGCGCCTCGGTGGCAAGGGGCCTCCGGTCATGGCCTCTATGCGGACGGTATGGTGGAACACGATCACTGGGTAGGTCAGCTATTGGATACCCTCGATGACCTCGGGGTCAGCGATAACACGGTCGTTATCTATTCCACCGACAACGGGTCGCAGACCTTTACATATCCCGACGGTGGAATTGAGCCGTTTCGAGGAGCCAAAGGATCTACATGGGAGGGCGGGTTCAGAGTGCCTTTGCTAGTCCGTTGGCCGGGTAAAGTGGAACCTCACACCATCGTCAACGATGTGGTACATCATATGGATTGGTTTCCAACGCTGGCGCGTGCAGCTGGGGTTGAAGACGTCAAAGACCGGCTGAAAACAGGTCTGCCCGTGCAAGATAGAACCTATAAGGTTCATCTTGATGGCTATGACCTTACTGACCTACTCACGGGTAACGGGCCGAGCGAGCGAGAGACGGTGTTTTACTTCGATGACAACGCCAACCTTAATGCCTTGCGGTGGCGAGACTGGAAGTTGCATTTTGCGACTGCTGATGCCTGGCGATCGACGGAAGCGCGCGCTGTTTATGCTTTTCCCCGAATGATCCATTTGCGATCCGATCCCTTTGAGGAATCATTGGACTCCAATGCCTATGGCCGCTTCATGGCGGATCAACTTTGGTTATTCCGGCCGATGCAGGAGGTAGTGCGAAGCTTTCTCATGACGTTCCGCGAATACCCCCCGCGCCAATCGACCCCCAGCTTTAATCTGGATCGAGTTTTTCAACAACTCCAACCGTTGCTTGATGCGCGGCCCCCGCAGCGGAAAGCGCCCCAATCATCTAATTAGATGGGGGCGTCAGGCCTGAACATGGCATCGTGGGCACCGTCGATGAAAATCAACGAACCAGCGATAAAGCCTGCGTCCTCGGACAACAGGAAAGTGACCAGCTTTGCCACGTCCTCAGGTAAGCCCGGCCGACCTGCGGGGATCGACGCGACGAATTGTTTGATTGCCTCACCGTACTCGGCACTCTCGGCTACCTGACGGGTCATAGGAGTTTCGATGTACCCCGGTGCAACGGCGTTCAAGTTAATACCTTGGCGGGCAAATTCCGGGGCTTTCTGGCGCACCCAGCGCGCTACCGCTTGCTTGCTGCCAGAGTAACAGTCGTGGCCAGATGCAGCCTCCGCGAGCGTTAGTGCGCCTTCACGATCGTCCCCAACCATGGCATCGATCAGTGCTGGTACCTGGCACTGCGGGGCTGAGTTTGAGCTGATGGCGACGATACGGCCGCCGCTAGACATTGATGATGCCAGTCCCGAGATGATGTCGACGGTTCCCCAGTAATTGATATCAACAATCTTGCCTTTGTCCGGGAAATGGGACGCCACGCCGGCACAGGTAATCACGCCATCGATGTGAGGGTGATCGGTGGATACCTGCTTGATCACCGAGGCACGCTGATCGGGGCTGCTGAGATCAACGGTGTAATCCCCATCGCGGATATCGAGGATGACGGTTGTGTGCCCCTGAGCAGTCAGCGACTGACGGATCGCAGCGCCAATACCTGTCGCGCCGCCAGTAAGAACATACGTAGCCATGAGAACTCCTTATTGAGACTGTTCACTATCAATGGTTGCTTGGATGGCGCTGCCGGGGAGGGCGACCATGCCGCCATCCACCTCAAGGATCTTACCGCTGACAAACGCGCTCGCGGGGCTTGCCAAATACAAGGCAGCGAGGGCGATATCTTCGGGTTGACCAAGCCGTTTCAATGGAATCCAGCGGGTGGTGTCGCGCAGCATTTTCTCATTTTGAGTAATAAACGCTGTGCTTGGGGTTTCGATCGCGCCAGGCGCGACGGCGTTGACGCGTATCGACGGTGACAGCTCATAGGACATCACTTTGGTCATTTGATTCATCCCCGCCTTCGCCGCCGCGTAAGCGGAGAAATTTCGATCAACCATCCATGCGAGTGCCGACGATACGTTGACGATAGTGCCAGCAGACGACTGCTTAAGCAGCGGCAAGGCAAGATGTATCAGGGTGTACGCGGAGGTAAGATTGACGTCGAGGGTGTGCTCAAAGCGGGCTTTGGTGACTTTTTCGAGAGAGCCGTAACCTTTGCCGGGAGCCCCAGCATTGTTGACCAGCACGTCCAGGCCACCGAACGCCGCTTCAGTTTTTGTCACCACGTCGGTTAGGTCGGCCTCGCTGGTCACATCGGCGCTGATAGCCAGTGCCTGACCCCCTAGTTGCCGAACCTCATCGGCAACGCGATCAACATCCGCTTGGGTGCGGGCGACGCACACCACATTGGCACCGGCTTCTGCAAACAGCGTCGCGATGCGCGCGCCGATTCCTTTACCTGCACCCGTGACCAGTGCGGTCTTTCCCGTTAGATAGAATTGTTGCAGCGCCATGTGCATAAGTCCTTGTTTTGGGGCCGAGTAGCAGCCCGTTAAAATTTTGCATAGTCCTTTTGTGAGTCGCCGCTCACGACTCACACGGGTACAAATACGGCCACTAGATTACGTTAGCTGCGTACGGCGCGATTCGTCCGAATCAATGATGCCGCTGTACAGAACGATGAGCCGACCTATTGCCTCAATGTGTATTGAGTGTATTGAATATAAGGAGAACTTCCGGTGACAGAATTGACAGGTCGAGTGGCACTGGTGGCCGGTGCTGGAGTTGGCATCGGTAGGGCAATCGCTGAGACCCTCGCTAGCGACGGGGCTCGCGTGCTGGTTGTTGATTTGAACACCGAGACAGCAGAGCAGACTGCGGCCAGTATCAATGCGGCGGGCGGTGAGGCTGCCGTGTTTACCGCAGATGTCAGCAATGAAGCACAGGTCGAGGGGATGGTCGCTTTTTGCGTCGAGACTTTTGGTGGTCTGCATATAGCGTGCAACAGCGCGGCGGTAAGTCGTGGCTCGGGGCCAATACACACCTATGAAAAAGGTGTTTTTGATCAAACCCTTGAGCTGTGCCTAACCAACACATTTCTGTGTATGAAGTACGAGATTGCTCACATGCTCGAGCATGGTGGCGGCAGTATCGTCAATATTTCGTCCAATGCTTCGCTGAAAGGGCAGCCTTACAACACCGCTTACGCTGCGGCTAAAAGCGGCGTGAACTTGCTCACCAAAAGCTCAGCGGCGGAGTATGGACACAAAGGTATTCGAATCAATGCGGTTTCGCCGGGTGTGATTCGAACCCCAGGCATCGAAGCCTACTTTGAAGAACAGCCTAAAATTGCTGAGGGTTTGCGTAATGCCGCTGCGATGCGACGGCTGGGTGAACCCAGCGAAATTGCTGACGCGGTGAGTTTCCTCGCCTCTGATCGCGCCTCATACATTACCGGTCAATTGCTTTGCGTCGATGGCGGCGCAGCGGTTCGTGGTTAATTCTGGAGAAAAACATGTTGATTGCATCCGATTCTGCCCCCCGTTGTCCGTTGCCCATGCCCTGGGGCTGGTTTCAAGTTCTTTACTCTGACGAGCTAGCGATTGGGGATTCAAAGCCGCTGCACTACTTTGGTAAGGACCTGGTTATTTTCCGTACCGAATCCGGCGCAGCAAAAGTACTTGACGCTTACTGTCCGCACATGGGCGCTCATCTCGGCTATGGCATTCGCGATCAAGCGGGGGGTGGTTCGAGGGTGGTCGGCGAGTCGATCGAGTGTCCCTTCCATGGTTGGCGCTATGATGGCGATGGCAAGTGCACACACGTGCCGTACGCCAAAAACCTCCCACCAAAGGTCGCTCGCGGTGAGCAGGTCATTGAATGCTGGCCCGTGCGGGAAGTTAATCAGACAATTTTGGTTTGGTATCACCCCGACAAGGTCGCTCCCTTATTTGAACCCGAAGTGCTGCCCGAGGCGGAGAAGGATAATGAAGCGTGGTCCAATGACTTCGTCATCCACCAATGGGAAATCAATGTTCACATGCAGGAAATGGCTGAAAACGCGGTAGATCCTGCGCATTTCCATTATGTGCATGGCACCGATGATGTACCTGACTCTGAAATTTTGGAGTTTGAGGGCTATACCCGCAAAGGCATCTTAAAAACCCGAAACCCCACTCCAAAGGGTGTCATTGAGGGTTCAATTGAGAATCGTAACCTTGGACCAGGACTGTCAATCGTCCGCTTCTCGGGAATCTATGACACGGTACTAATGGCGAACGTCACGCCGGTTGCACCGGAGGTCACCAAGGCCTTTTATACCTTCATTCAGCCAGCGGCAACCATGGACACCCTTGGCAAGACGGTTGGGAACGCCATCATCGGCAACATCGCCCAGCAGATGGAAGAAGACAAGATCATTTGGGATCGAAAGAACTACCTCGAAAAACCAATGCTGTGTGACAGCGATGGTCCGTTTGCTAAGTTGCGTCGCTGGTACGGCCAGTTTTTAACGTCGGAAGCTGCGGGATAAGTCGACGTTGAGTCAATGCACTGGTAGCTGAGTGAGACTCGGCTGCCATTCTGATGGGCAGCTTTGTAAGGGCTGGATGCGCCTTCCGAGCAACATTTAGCGTTGAGCAACAGAGACTCGGCGTTACATGCAGCTTCGGTACGACTGGCCTGCGCTTAACGGAGGCTCGCTACCAAATAAGTAGTCCTTAGCAGTTAGCAACGATCAACCCAGGTTTGCTTGGCCGCCGTCGACGGCTATTGTCTGGCCGTTGACGTAGGCGGATTCGGGGGAGCAGAGCATCGCTACAAACTCACCGATGTCTTCCTCACATTCGCCAATACGCTGCAGGGGTATGCTCTTCTCAAAGGCGGCCGCTTCTTCGGGGCGGTGCTTCGCCCAGCCGGCAAGGGCAGGGGACTTGGCGTGGGGCAATATGACATTGGTACGAATGCCCAGTGGTCCCCATTCGCAGGCGGCGGCGCGCGATAGGGCTCGGATTGCCTCTTTCTCAGCAGCGTAGACCCCATAGTTTGCATTGTCCCAACGCATTGCGGCAGTGCTGGCAAGATTGATGATGCATCCGCCGTTTTGTTCGACGAGCAGGGGCTGAACAAGTTGCATCAGTTTGAGCGTTGCCATTGGACCGACCTTAAGCCCTGTTAGGAACTCATCCGGTGTGGTTTTCATCAACGGCTGAACCCGTGTGGCGACGGCGTTGTTCACCAGGATATCGATGCGTCCAAAATGGGCCACAGCTTGCTCTACCAGCCCTTCAAGGGTCTCCAGATGACCGATGTCGCACTCCAAGGCCAGTCCGTCGACGTCAAAGCGTTCTTTGATTTCAACGATAGTTTGTTCACATTTACTCAGAGTGCGCCCAACCGCGACGATACGTACGCCGCGACGGGCCAGCGAGCATGCGATGCCCCGACCGATGCCTTGGCCGGCACCGGTGATCAAAGCGACCTTGTCGGCAAAATGCGTTTGCATGTGTTTCTCCTAATCGAATGCGTTAGATCAGTCGTGTGTCGGTGAGATGAATCACGGGACTTGCACTGAGATCGATAAAACGTTGGCTACTGGTTGTGAGTCGATCGATGTGTTTTTTGAGCCTTGAGCGATCGCCCACAGCGGCAAAAAAATGCTCTGTGGAATCCGACGCCTCGGGTGGGAAGTATTCCTCCACAATGCCGTCAAAAAGCGGGGCTGCCGATTCGATCACACGGTTTTGGTAATACCCGAGGGTGGATTGGGTCTCGAGTGCTATGTCGGTGTGATCATCAAACCAGCAACGTTGTAGTTGTTCATCACTGAGATCTTTGAGGCGCGTAAAGCAGCACAGTTGCAGCGTGCCGTGAAAAGTCTCGCCGATTGCCAGTGGTAGTGCTTTGGGTGTCCGGCTCAAACAGATATATGCGTTGCCCGCGAGCTCATGAATAATCGCCTTGGCGCGTTCGAGCTCTCCGGCTTTGTCGCTCAGGTCATACGCGAGTCGTGCCGTCGGTAAGCTGTCATTAGGGTCTCTTGTCCAGCGCGCAGCCCGCTCGCTCTCGGGGGTGACCCGGGCAAAGCGCGCTGAAGTCACTGCGTCATTGTTCTCAGAGTAGGCCAGAAGCGTCTGCTGAACCTGCGTCAGTGGAGGTGGTTCCGCAAAGAAGAGGCCAATGATGCGCCGTTGCACCGGGAGCATTAAAAACCGCGCAGACGTGCGAAGCGATCCCGGTGGTAGGTTCCATCCCCAAACAGCTGGTTGCAGACCCGCGAGCGCTTTAGAAACAAGCCGATATCGAGTTCGTCGGTGACGCCCATGCCGCCGTGTAACTGTACCGCCTCATTCGAGATGTGTTGATAGCAGTCGCCAGCCATTGCTTTGCAGCGACTTGCGAGCTCGGCAATTTTGTCACGCGTGGTCGGCTCACGATCAGCCTGATCGAGGGCGCTCAGCGCGGCTAATAAAGACGACTCGGCAAGTTCGAGCTGGCAGTACGCCAGTGCACAACGGTGCTGCAATGCTTGAAAGGAACCAATCTTTACACCGAACTGCTCCCGCTCATTCAAGTAGGCGATAGTTTGTTCGAGGAGTTCCCGAGCGCCCCCTAGCATTTCAGCGCTGATAGCAATCGTTGCCTCATCTACCGCTTGCAGGTAGCCAGCATCAAGCGTATCCCCTGCAAGCCACTCCTCGGGTATAGCGTCCTCCAAATGAAGCCGGCTGTAACACCGACCGTCCATTAGCTTGTCACTGTCGATGGAAACACCGTCACTGCCTGGCAGTATGCGTGCAATGCCGAGGCTACCGTCGGCCCTACGCACACTTACTAGCAGGTAGTCAGCACTGGAGGCGTCCATCACTAGCTGTTTTGTGCCTGTAATGGCACCGTCGGCCTCCTGCGTCGAGGATGGCTGGAGGTGGAAATGTCGACCCTCTTGAATGGCGACGGTTGCTACTTGCTCGCCGCTAACAAGATCAGGCAGCAGGGATTCGATCTGAGCGTGTGACCCACAGTGGCGAATCACGTTTGCTGCAGTCGCGATGCTTGAGATCAGTGGTGTCGCACTCAAGCGCTTGCCCACTTCCGACAGGACTGCGCCAAAGCCAAGCCAACCAAACCCTAAACCGCCGAGCGCTTCGGGCAAGTGCGCGCTAGGCACGCCAAGCTCGCACAACTGCTGCCACAACTCGGGACGCCATGCCGGGGCCTCGGGATCATCACGTAAGGCCCGTAAGGCGTCGGTGGGCGCATTCTCGTTGAGAAAGCCTGCAATGGTGTCCCGTAGCAGTTGCTGTTCCTCATTCAGTACCACAGTCGTGTCCTCAGTCGGGTAAGCCAAGCCCGCGCTTGGCAATGATATTGAGTTGGATCTCAGAGGTGCCGCCCGCAATGGTGTGAGCTTTGTCATAGGCCCAGTTGCGAACAATGCTCTGGACCTTTGGCGAGACCTTATCGCTCTCCCAACTGAGTCCATCGGCGCCCAAAATTTGAAGAATCAATTCATCTTTCCGCTGCAACTCTGTGGTGCCGACATGCTTGATAAGCATGGGCAACCTTAGGTCCGGTTTCCCAGTGGCAAACTGCGCATACATCCGCTCATTCAGATTTTTTGCCGCGTCGTCATTCATGAGATGCGTGGCCATTGCTGCGCGTAACTCACCGTCCGCTACCTGTCCACGGTCATCCATGGCAACGTACTGTCGCGCTAAATCGACAATGCCAACGTCCACCTTCTCGGTGATGGTTTCCATAGTGCCCATGAGCTTGCGCTCATGTTTCAGGAGTTCCTTGGCAACCGCCCATCCGCCATGTAACTCGCCGACGAGATTTTCTTTGGGCACTTTGACATCGTCAAAGAATGTTTGGCAGAACTCGGACTCGCCACTGATGAGCTTGATCGGTGCAGTCGAGATGCCGGGGCTTTCCATATCAATCAGCAGAAAACTAATGCCTTGATGCTTGTCGCTTTCAGGATCACTACGAACGAGGCAGAAAATCCAATCGGCCACGTCCGCACGGGTCGTCCAGATTTTTGTGCCATTAACAAGGAAGTGATCGCCGTGATCGTCAGCGCGCGTTTTCAGGCTCGCGAGATCGGAGCCCGCACCGGGTTCGGAGTACCCCTGGGCCCAGCGCGCTTCGCCTCGCACAATCCGCGGAATATGAAGGGCCTTCTGCGCCTCAGAACCGTAGGTCAAGAGGGCTGGCCCAAGCATCCAGAGCCCCATGTCATACAGAGGAGGGCGACAGTTAAGGCGCGCCATCTCCTGCTGCAATATATGTGCTTCCTCGGCACTTAGTCCGCCACCGCCATACTCTGCCGGCCACTCGGGTGCAGTCCATCCTTTGTCCCGCATCGCTTCAAACCACTGTTTGGCATCGTCGCAATGAAATTGCTGATGCTTGCCCGCCCATATCTGCTCATCACGCACAATAGGTTGGCGCTGGGACTCGGGGCAGTTAGCTTCGAGCCATTTCCGTACATCAGTTCGAAAAGTAGAAAGATCCGTCATGGGTAAGTGTTCTCGTCACGTCGGTTACGAAAAGGTCGTTAATCGTTGCGAATTACGTTACTCACATAGCGAGTACTACTGTGGAAAGTAGCGCTCGCTGATTGGTTTTTTTAGCAGTTTGTTGAGAGCGTTGCGCGGTAATAACTCTTCGGTGAAAGTGATGTGCGCTGGTACCTTGAAGCCCGCGAGATGCGTCTTGCAGTGTGATTTCACCGCCTCGTCATCGAGCGTTGAGTCGGGCGTCGCTCGAATCACCGTAGCGACTTCCTCGCCCCAGTGCTCACTGGGCACGCCAACCACGGCGGCTTCTTGAACACCGTCCAGGGCAAGCAGACAGGCTTCCACCTCGGCGGGATAAATATTCTCGCCCCCCCGAATGATCATGTCTTTTGCACGGCCGCAGATGTAGAGAAGTCCCTCCTCGCTGAGATAGCCAACGTCACCAGTTTTGAGCCATCCCTCTCGAAAATCATCGTCAGAGTGACCGCTCTCGTAGCGAAGCACAGCCGTCGAAGAGCGAATCCAAATTTCGCCAGCCTCTCCCGGAGGCAGTTCGTTTTCATCTTCGTCGCAGAACTTGAACTCAACAATTGGACTGGGAAACCCCGAGCTACCGGGTCGCTCGTGCATGTAGCGCCCCGTGAATGCAGCGCCGCTACCTGCCGTCTCAGTCATCCCCCAGCCTGCGCCCGCGAGTGTGTTGGTAAGTCGGTCCCGATAAAGGGCGTGCAGCACCTCGGGTGTTGCCGCACCGCCGGCGCTGATATTGCTGATCTTACTCCCGTCAGCCTCCGAGAAATCCTCAAGAGTCAGGACGTCGAGCATCATCGCTGGTGCTCCCATCATGACGGTGATGCCTTCCTCGCGAATTAGCCGCAGTGCCTCACGGGCGTCCCACTTGTACATGATGTAGATCCCGCGACCGTGGCGCAGGTTGACCACGAATTGGGAGAAAAGTCCGCTGATGTGAAAGAGCGGTACCGCTAGAAGTGTTTTTGCGGGGACGCCCGACGCCAATTGCTGATTCATTGCGTCGGTGTTGGTCATGTAAGTCACCGCACCAATGAACTCGATGTTGGAAATTGACTGACAACAATTCAGGTGAGTGAACAAGGCGCCTTTGGGCCGTCCCGATGTGCCCGACGTGAACAGCAAAATCGCCGGATCATCGGGCGCGATCTCGACCGAAAATGTCCGTGGGTCTGAACTCAATGCTGCGTTCCACGGGCTTTCTGTCGCGCTGGCCACGTCGGCGTCAACGACAATTGCATGAGTGGTGTTCTCTGCGCCGCGGATGTGATGGAGTCGCTGGGGGTCACAGAACACCAGTCGCGCTTTGCTATCGGTGAGCCCTTGATTCAACTCTTCACTTTTACCCCAGCTGTTCAAGGGAACCGCGGTGGCGCCAGTCGCAATAATGGCGCTGAACGCCACCAGCCATTCGGGTCGGTTGCGCATGGCAATCGCCACACGATCACCAGAGCCAATTTGATAGTCGTGATGGAGTACTTCGCTCAGGCAATCCACAGCGTTAAAAAATTGACTAAACGTCCAGCTCTGATCCGGGTACTGGCAGAAAACGCTATCGCCAAACTGGCGCCCATCATCGAGCAGGTCGCGAAGATTCGGGGCCGCCTGCTTGTACACTTTTAGGTTCACGCCACCTACGGCATGGTCACTTAGCTCAAAGGGAGCGCCCGGGCTTGTGAGTGCTTGGGCAGCTTCAAAATGCGCCTTAGTAAAGTCATTCATGATGTTGCAAGCCTTGTTCTGGTCGCAGAGTTCCGACGTCAGGTTACTGAAGCCCTGCTGATAATTATCTGCAGACTATGGTGCGTTGTTCGCGGCTCTGCGTCATAGTCTCTTCAGCCTATGCGCGCGCGCAACCAGTCATTGACCCCCATTTCATCTGACCAGTAATGTCGCAGTCCTACAATGTCGCAAGAGCTATGTGCTATGGATACGCCGCTCACCCGATTACTCGGGTGTCGTTACCCCATCATTCAAACTGCCATGGGCTGGGTCGCTGACCCTGGCTTGGTGGCAGCAACCGGTGAAGCTGGCGGGTTTGGCTTTCTAGCCGGTGCTGTGATGACGCCAGAGGAAATTGCCGAGGGCATTCGTGCGATTAAAGCGCGAACCGAAGCGCCTTTTGGGGTGAACTTCCATATGTATGTGCCCTATGCAGAGGACATCGTGGATCTTTGCATCGCTGAAGGGGTACGTGCCGTTAGCTACAGCCGTTCACCGTCTCCGGCCATCATCAGCAAGTTAAAAGCCGCCGGTGTGGTTTGCATCCCAACGGTCGGAGCCGCGAAGCATGCAGTCAAGGCCGTCTCTTTGGGCGCTGATGCACTGGTCATTCAGGGGAGTGAAGGGGGCGGGCACACGGGATCCGTCGCGACCAGTATTTTGCTTCCGCAAATTCGATCTTCGGTGTCGGTGCCCCTTGCAGCGGCTGGAGGCTTCCGGGACGGTGCCGGATTGGTCGCAGCCCTTGCCATGGGTGCAGACGGTATTGCGATGGGTACTCGTTTCTTGCTGACTCAAGAATCCCCCGTACCGACAGCGACCAAATCAATCTATCTACAAACACCCCCCGAGGGCATTGTGGTGAGTACACGTCTCGACGGGTTGCCCCAACGTATGATTGCCAATAGTTATTTGAAGCGCCTCATGAACGCATCTCAGTTGGGCTTGCTGCTTAAAGCGATGGTCAACGGCGTTGCGTTTACCCGCATGACAGGCAGTTCGCTGCGGCAAATGTTAGGCACTGCGTGGCGCACCTATCGGTCAGGGAGCAGCTCTTTTGGACAAACCCTGATGGCCGCGAATGCGCCCATGATGATTCAGGAAGCAATGGTCAACGGCCATCCCGACGATGGCATTCTGCCTTCGGGGCAGGTGGCCGGACTTATCGATGACTTACCCTCAGTCGCTGCGCTAATAGAGCGCATTATGGACGAGTCAGATGGCGCTCTGTCACGACTGAACGCAATGGGTAGTCAGCAAGATTCTGACGCCCTCACAGGAGATTGAAATCATGACGATTAACGTCAGCGTCAACGAGGGCATAGCGCACCTAGTGCTCGATAAGCCACCCGTCAATGCGTTTAACAGTGCGGATTGGGCGAACATAGCAGCCACAATCAAAGGTCTCGGTAGCGAGCCAGATGTGCGCGCAATCGTCATCAGTGCAGAGGGACGTGGCTTCTGCGCCGGGGTTGATGTTAAAGAATTGGGGGATGACCCCAGTCTGATCGTGCCTGTGAACAAAGGTAATTACGATACTTTCGAGGCGATCCATCGGAATCCAAAACCGGTCATTGTTGCCCTGCACGGCTTTGTATTGGGGGGTGGCATCGGCATCGCGGGTGCCGCCGATATTATCGTTGCGTCTGACTGCACACGATTTGGTGTGCCCGAAGTTGATCGGGGGGCCATGGGCGGCGGCGCACATTTACAGCGAATGTTCCCGGTGCAGAAAGTGCGCTACATGTATTTCACCGGTGAATTCATTGATGCTCAGGAGGCCTGGCGACTCGGTGCGGTCGAGCAAGTGGTTCCCGCCGATGAGCGTGTCGCGGCTGCAATGGCAATCGCAGAAAAAATTGCCGAGAAGAGCCCGGTAATGATTAGTCTTGCAAAAGAAGCATTGACGGCAATTGAGGACGGCAACCTCGAAGATAAATACCGTCGAGAGCAAGGGCTAACGTTAGAGGCGTACACCTACAAAGATTCCCAAGAAGCCCGCGACGCTTTTAAGGAAAAGCGCGATGCAAGCTTCAAATCAGGTTGATCAGAGGGTGACGTCCAAACGGACGTTTCTGCTGCAGTTTCGAAACCTATACTGGACGGCATGACAGGCATCAGGAGTAAATAATGGCGACATCTGCAGAATATAAGCTCGGCCCCAATACCTTTCCTCGCGGATGGTTTGTGGTCGCCGAGAGCAGTGAGTTGGATAAAGGGCCCATGGCGATTCGGTTTTTTGGACAGGACCTGGCGCTGTATCGCGGTGAGAGCGGTAATCCGGTGTTGCTCGACGCCTACTGCGCGCATATGGGTACCCACCTGACGGCCAGCGATAGTGCCATGATTGTCCGCAACGGCCATCAGATTGAGGGCGATTCGATTCGTTGCCCCTATCATGGCTGGCGCTACAACTCGGCGGGAGAGGTCGATGACATTCCCTATCACGACGGCCCCTGTCCCAAGTCTGCGTCGATTCGCTCCTACCCAGCAGTCGACTCAAT
This sequence comes from Luminiphilus sp., assembly GCA_965657905.1. Lineage (GTDB taxonomy): Bacteria > Pseudomonadota > Gammaproteobacteria > Pseudomonadales > Halieaceae > Luminiphilus. Next base: position 123,676 of record CBFHPT010000007.1, read on the forward strand.
GGGCTGCATCATGGCCTGGTTTGACGAGGAGGGCGGTGAGCCCGATTACGCGGCGCCGTTCCTGACCCAGTGGGATGACCCCCAATGGATTCGTTGGCAGCTGGATCACTTGGGCGAGCTCGATATTCACCCTCAAGAAGTACTCGACAATATGTCGGATATTCGCCACCTGGGTCCCACTCATGGAGCACCCTGCGAATATTTTGAGAACGAGTGCCGCGGACACGTTTACATCCAGCGTCAGGGTGGCCCAATGCAGCTGTACGGTGGCGTAATGCTGTACACCACCACGTGGTACACAGGGCCGGGTATTCTGTTGTCCAAGCAGGTCTGGGGCGATACTGTGCAATTCGAGCTAATCGCAAATACGCCGGTAGAAGATGGTCGAATCAAGGCCTGGCACGGGTGTCTGGTTAAAGCCGCTGGTGAAACAATCACAGACGACGATCGGGAAATTGCGCGACAAACCCAGGCGGGCGCGCTGGAGGCCTTTGCAACAGATTTTCAGATTTGGCGCCATAAGCGGCCGGCGCTGAAGATCATGGGGTTAAAGACCGATGGGCCGTTCAAGGTTGGGCGTCAGTGGTATAGCCAGTTTTATCAGCCCCGACCCGATGCGCAGACCCTTGCGAGCTCCCTTGACGGCATCTATCACGTGCCGGGTGTAGAGACGCCCGCCGATCGACAGCATGCTATCGATGATGGCTTACGGTTCTAATGCAAAGGCTGAAAACACCATGAATCACACTGAAGCCGCTGCTGTCTGCCAGCGTTACGTCGATGCGCTTGTCGCATCCGATCTTGAAGGCGTGCTGGCCCTCTTTGCAGAGGATGCGACGGTCGAAGATCCCGTGGGCACTCCGATTAAGGCCGGGCGCGATGAGCTCGCGGCTTTTTATCAGGTTGCCTGTGACTCGGTGGTCGCAGGTCAGTTGTTGGGTACGCCCCGGTTTGCGGGGGCTGAGGTTGCCTTTCCATTCGAAATTACAATCACATCGAATGACAGCACCATGCGCATGGAAATCATCGACGTATTTACCTTCGATGAGAGCGGAAAAATCAGGGGTATGCGTGCCTATTGGGGTCCGAGCAATATCCGATAGTCATCAGTTGCTCTGAGTTGCTGTGAGTTGGTATGAATTGCGACCGACTCCGGCCGCGGTAACGCACGGAAGATTGGGTGGTGGTCTACCAGTACCTACGAGTACGTCACCACGCTCTTTAAGATCAGACTGACTAGCATTGACTGTCGGGATACGCCCGTCTTGGCGAAAATCGAACGCAGTTGTGCCCGTGCCGTGTTTCGCGCAATACCGAGATCAGCGGCGGCTTGATCGAGATTCGCACCTTCTGCCAGTAATTTGGCTAGATTCACCTCTGCTTTGGTTAGGTTGTACAGCGACATCAAAATGCGCGTATCAATTTCATACTGTCGCTCAGGCTCATTAATAAACACAATCATGTGCGGCGTGTGGCCGGGTTCGACGGTTTTGTCGATCATCATCGGCTTGATAAGAATCTCTAGATCAGCTTTGCCCGAGGGACGATCGACTGCCAGGGCATTGGTCGGTGCTGCTTCCTGATTCCGCTGGGCAAGCGCTACGGCTTCGATATAGCCGTTGAGCTTCCCGCGCGCAGTGGGGCTGTCGAGGTACAGTTGCTCGTTCACAACTGACAACCCATCTTTCTCACGGATCAGCGCATCGGCGACCCCATTGCGGGTCACGATTTTTCCTCGCTCGTCGAGGGTGACGATACCGACAGACTGCTTGGCGAACGTAGAGCTATAGAGCTTGCGTTCCTTGTCGAGCTGGATCAGTTGCATGCCATTGGCTACTGCGCGCTGTATATGATTGGCAATGAGCTCAAGAAAATCCCGTTCGCCGTGCAAGAAATTATCGGCGTCTCGGGGGCGACAAAAGCGCACGCTGAAGCGCTGTCCGTTGGCGTTTCTTAGATCAACCCCAAGCATGTGGTGGATCCCCACCGGTTCCATGCAGAACCGATAGAGATCCGTCTGTTCGAGGGATTTGTAAGGGATGCATTCATCCAACGACACAACCTTACCCCAGGGTAGGTTGGTCATCAGGTTCGAGGTGTAATAGCGATCGGTATAAGGGTTGCTGCGATCATCTACAAAGGTTTTTTGCAGGTTCTCAGAGGACACGAACAGCAAGCCACCGTCATCTCCTTGGGGCTCGCGCATAGTGATCGAGCCAAATGTGGCGTCAATAATCGTGCGCATTTCAGTCAGAAACGTGCTGTAAGGGTCTTCTTCAATGTGACCGTCGTACAGACAAGCCAGCAGTCTTGATAGATCCTGTAGTGTCGGTTCTTTCATCAGTCGGGCGCTATTGTGATTATGAGTATTTAACTGCCCTAGTTAATAGCAGAATCAGGAACCGACTGCCATCCCCGCTAGCTGTTAGCGTTGGCCATTTCGATGGCTATAGCCTCAATCAGGTCTTCCTGACCACCCACCGTTTTGCGTCGGGCCATCTCCAGAAGCAACTCGTGGGAGGGCACGCCCCAGCGCTGTTCTGCGCGCTTTGCGAACAGCAGAAATGATGAGTACGCACCCGCATAGCCCAACACCAGGGCGTCACGACTCAAGCGAACGGGCTCATCCATAATGGGCAATACGTGTTCCTCGGCGGCCGCTGCGAGCTTGAACACATCAACCCCGGTTACCGCGCCCATTCGATCCAGCACCGCTGCCATGGCTTCAAGGGGGGTATTGCCAGCCCCTGCGCCTAACCCCGCTGCGGAACCGTCGATTCGGTTGGCGCCGGCTTCGATAGCGGCCAAAGAGTTCGCGACGCCCATGGCCATATTGTGATGGCCATGAAACCCAATTTCTGTCTCGGGTTGCAGACGCTCTCGGAGCAACGCAATGCGCTCGGTGACATCGTCGGGAAGCATGTATCCCGCCGAGTCGGTGTAGTAAATGCAGTTCGCGCCGTAGCTCTCCATCAGCAGAGCCTGTTCAAGCAGCGCCTCGGCAGAAATCATATGCGCCATCATCAGAAAACCGACGGTATCGAGACCCAGTTTTCGGCTAAGGTCAATATGCTGCCGGGAGACATTGGCTTCGGTACAGTGGGTTGCAACTCGAATGGTAGCGACGCCGCAATCATGGGCCATTCGCAAGTGATCAACGGTACCGATTCCAGGCAGAAGTAGTGCAGATACTTTGCTGTTTTCGATCGCACCGATGACGCCCCGCAGGTAGGTTTCGTCGTCCTCTGCCGGGAAGCCATAGTTTACCGATGCGCCTCCGAGACCGTCGCCGTGGGTGACCTCAATCAACGGTACTCCTGCTCGGTCAAGGGCAGTTGCGATATCGATCATTTGCTCGAGTGAGATTTGATGGCGTTTGGGATGCATACCATCGCGCAGTGTCATATCGTGCAACAGAACGTCACGACCTTTCAGATTCATGTTCAGGTCCTCAGGTTTGGTTGCGCTTGGCAATCATTTCTGCAGTGCGCAGAGCTGCCGCTGTCATGATGTCGAGATTCCCCGCGTATTTGGGCAGAAAGTCCCCCAGACCCTCGACTTCCACTGAAATAGTTACCCGCTGACCGTCAATCACCGGTGCATTCAGTAAGCGATAACCGGGGACATAGTGCTGCACCTCGGTAACCATGCGGTTTACCGACTCAATGATTTCCTGTTCCTTGGGCGTCTCGCGGGTCAAGCAGTGGATGGTGTCGCGCATAATTAGCGGCGGCTCTGCAGGGTTGATCACGATAATGGCTTTGCCTTGATCGGCGCCGCCTATTTGCGCGATGGCGGCCGATGTCGTGCGGGTAAATTCGTCAATGTTATCTCGAGTACCCATGCCCACAGACTTGGATGCAACCGTTGCAACGATCTCGGCATAACTGACCCCTTGCACTCGGCTGACGGCATGAACCATGGGGATGGTCGCTTGGCCGCCACAGGTCACCATGTTTACATTGTTGCTGCTCGAATCCGCAAGAATTGAATCGAGATTGACCGGCGGAATGCAGTAGGGACCGATGGCTGCCGGCGTCAGGTCAATCATCATCACCCCGTGGGCGGTCAGCTTGTCACTATTTGCCTGATGAACGTAGGCAGAGGTCGCGTCAAAGGCGATATCAATAGGGTGCTCGGCAAGAGCAGCTACCAAGCCGTCAACACCGTCGGTGGTGGTCTTTAAGCCGTAGTCCCGCGCTCGCTGAATTCCTGGCGAATCGTCTATACCAACCATCCAAAGAGGTTCGACAGAATCGCTGCGCAGACACTTCATCAATAAGTCGGTGCCAATATTGCCGGGGCCAATAATGGCTGCCTTGAGTTTGTTGGTCATGGTGGTGTTCCTGAATTAAACGAAACGACAGCTGACGTGACTGTCGGAGATCCCGTCACCCGTCATTTTGAGTTCGAGCTTGTCGCCGGCGGCGACTGGCTGCAGCGGCACAACAGATCCCGAGAGAATGATCTCGCCAGCTTCGAGTGCAGTGCCAAAAGCACCGAGCGTGTTGGCCAACCACGCCACCGCAGTCAGTGGGTTGCCCTGTACCGCGCTGCCGGTTCCCACGCTTAGCGGCTGCCCGTTCATGAACAGCTCAACTTTGACCGCTGCGAGATCAGTCGCCTGAGGATCCAGCTTGGCATCACCGAGAACATAGACGCCGCAAGAAGCGTTGTCGGCTATGGTGTCTTGAATGGCTATCTTCCAATCGGCGATGCGCGAGTCGACGATTTCGAAACACGGAGTTATGTAATCGGTTGCCGCGAGCACATCGTCTTCGGTGATTGAAGTGCCCGACAGTGTGCGCTTCAATTTGAAAGCAATTTCACCCTCGGCACGGGGTGCAATGAGCTGACCGTCGATTGCGATGTCACCCCCATTACCAATCGTCATCGCGTCGGTTAGAAAGCCGAAGTCGGGCTGAAACACGCCGAGCATTTCTTGAACCGCGGCCGAGGTCACGCCAATTTTTTTACCAGTGATACGTTCATTGTCACCGCTTATTCGTAAGCGCAGCATTTCCCGTGAAATCTGATAGGCATCCTCAATAGTAATGCCCGGGTATTGGCTAACAAGCGGCGTGATCGGCTGACACGTACGCAGCGCTGTATATAAATCGGCGCCAATAGATTGAATCTGGTCACCATCCAACGTCATAGACCGTGCTCCTCGAGAAACGCGATCGTTCTTGCATTGAAGAGTGAAGGGTATTCCGTCATCACCCAGTGCCCGCAGCGGTTCATGAGGTGAGCTTGAGTATTCGGAATGCCATTGAGTAACTTCCAGACCCCTTGTGCGGGGCAGAACCGATCCTCGGTACCCCAAAATACCATCGTAGGACAGCCGATTTCGTGCAGGCGAGGGCTGAGGTCGGGAATCGCCATGCTTGCCAATACCTGAGAATTTTGAGTCTGCAGGGTCTGCCATCGTTCGGTCAGTAAGGCGTCGTCGACGATGGTTGGATCAAACACCAGCAGCTCAAGTAACTTACCCAAAACATCGCGGGTGAATTCAGGTGAGCCCATGGGGAACTTCACCATTTCCTGAATGCCTTCCATCGCAAAATAGGTTTCACGGGCTTCGATGCCCCCCGGCGCCATCAGCACCAGTGATGACACCCGCGTCGGATGCGCTAAAGCTGCGCCCAATGCCACCGCACCCCCGAGGGAGTTGCCAACCAGAATGGCATCGTCGATGGCGAGCTCATCCATGAGTCCTATTAGACCCCAGACGAAAAAATCGAGGGTGTAGTCGACATCGGTGGGTTTGTCAGTTTTGCCATAGCCCCACTGGTCGTAGACCACACAGCGGAAGCCTGCGGCCTGAAAGCCGGCCACATTGTGCTTGAAATTGCTCCAGCCACTGGCCCCCGGTCCACTACCGTGGATAAACACTAGGGTGCCACGGAACGGACCCTCCGCGGGATGGTCGGTGTAGTGGATCCGCCGCTCCTGAGCGAGTTCAACAAAACATGACGGTGCCGTGTGGGTCGCCATCAGACAAAGACGTCCTTGTTCTCCATGCCCAGTGCGACGCTGCCAAGATTGCGGGCGAAGGCAGTAGGGTTATTTGCAACGTGACAACGGGCAATGTGGATGTCGTGCCAAAGGTTTTGCAGTGGATGCCCATTGAATACCGAGCGACCACCAGCGACGTTAAACAGGGTATCAATCGCCTCACTCGCTTTTTCGATAACTAGCGAAGCCTGATAGCGATACATAATTCGCTCTTCGAGCGTTGGCTTCCAGTCGGCAGACTCCATCTTATTGAAGTTGTGGTACATGACCGCCTCTAGCTCGCCAACCGTATTCATAACGCGAGCGATCCGCTCTTGTGTTTCTACATCACCGGCTAACTTTGTGATGTCGGTTGTTGCCGCGCCGGTTCGAGACTCAATGAAGAGTCGCAGGGCTTTCTTCAAGGCGCCAATCGCTGCACTGTTGACCACGCGGACGAAGGTTTGTGCCCACGATAGGTCATACATCGGATTTTCCTGATCGTGCACGCAATTAAAGCCATCCATCTGCTTGTGAGTGCGATGCTCGGGGACAAAAATCGGCGACTCGATGACGACATCATTAGAGCCTGTTCCCTGAAGTCCCATAACATTCCAGGTGTCTTCGATGATGTACTGGCTACGGGGGATCAGGAAGGTTCGATAGCCGTCGCCGGGAATAACACCCCCTAGCAGCGCCCAAGTGCAGTGTTCGGATCCCGAACTCCAGCCCCAGCGACCGCTCAACATGAATCCGCCTTCGCAGGACTCCGCTTTCGCGCCCACAGGATTGTAAGAACTGCTGATCAGCGCGTTAGGCCCATCACCGTAAACTTCTTGCTGAGCTTCCTCGGACATGAGGGCGATCTGGAAAGCGTGCACACCGATGATGCCGCTCGCCCACGCAGTGCTCATGTCAGCTTCCGCAATTCGGATTTGCTCAGCAAAAAACTCCTGAGGCTTCATCTCGAGTCCGCCCCATTTCTTGGGCAGCATCATTTTGTAAAAACCACATTCCTTGAGCGCTTCCACCACCTCGACACTCATTTGTCGATTGGCACGCTGTTCATCGGATTTGCTTTCAATCAGGGCAATGATCTGATCGGTTACTAAAGGCTGATGGCTGCTCATGGCTGTTATCCTATTCTGCTCTGGTTTGTCAGCGAAGCCGGTTTTCGGTCTTTTGGCTTTGCACTGCGTTGTTTCTGAACTATCTCTGAACGTTTTCCAATCTGTCTGTCTTAACTTCAGGCTTTTACTGCGATTTCTGCTGATCCAAGCTGAGTGACTTATGCTTGCAGGAGTCGGCGCCACTGGCATACCCCGTATGAACTACTGCAGATCTCGACTAGTCCGATTGACCTACGCTGAAGTCGTGCCCCCAAAAACTGGGAACCGTGCTCTCAAATACTTGATAGCTCTCCCAGTCCTCGACTGTTCGTCCTTCGGCGCCAAATTCCACATCGAATCCGGTGGGGCTGCGCATGTAGAACGACACCATATGATCGTTGGCATGACGGCCTAGGGTGCCCGAGAGCTTCACGTCATGGGCAATGCGTCGATCATTGCAAAGGCCAACTTCGTCGACAGAGTTGCTCTCGACCATCATATGAATACAGCCTGCTGGGTGCGGTACTTCAAACAGCCCAAGACTGTGATGGCGGCGATTGCAGTGCATGAACCACAGTCGTTTTATCGGCTCATTGGGATCGTCGGTGAAGCGAATCTTCATCAGGTCAGACAGTCCGAACCCAAGCACGTCACGAAAGAAGCTAATCGTGTCGTCGAAATTGGGCGCAGGCAGCACCACATGCCCCATGCCCTGATCGCCGGTAACAAAGCTGCCGACACCGACAGGAGAGTTGAGACGCCGGAAATCAGAGACCACACCCCAAAATGCTTCGTGATGGTTGCCTGAAGGGTCGGTAAACCGAAGGAGTTTCTGGACTCGGCGACGCGCGGCGAACGTTTCGTCGGCCCATTCAAAGCTGACGTTCGCTGCCTCCAAGGCTTCCGCGATATCCTCCAGTCCCTGCTCTGAGTTGCTTTCCCAGCCGCAGACCGCGAGTGTTTCCTGCTCGCCTGGCTCAACGAAAAGCCGGAAGGGATGATCGTCCATCTTAAAAAACAATTCATCTTCGCCAGCACCCAGGTGGTTGCTTACGTTCTCTAGACCCATTACCTCCGATGCAAAACTGCGCCAAGCGTCGGTTTGGTTACTGCTAACACCAAGATAGCCAAGACTCTTGATTGCCATCATTTAGTTCCTCAAGTCAGATAAGAGTGCTCGCTCATTTGCGAGCGCAATGCGGTTTTCAATACTTTGCCCGACGCATTGAGCGGAAGTTCAGAGATTGCGATGAAGTGTCGCGGCACTTTGTAATTTGCGATTCGCTCGCGACACCAGTCGGTGAGTTGCTGAGCAGTTGGAGGCGTCGTGTTAGCGAAAATCAGGTACGCGACGCCAACTTCACCCATGCGCTCGTCGGGAATGCCAATGACTGCGGCTTGAGCGATATCGGGATGGCCCAGCAGTTGATTCTCGATTTCCGCGGGATAACAGTTGAACCCGCCGCTGATGTACATATCTTTTAGCCGGTCGGTAATCCGGAGGTTGCCCGCCGAATCTAGCGAACCGATGTCTCCCGTGTGGAGCCAGCCCTGAGCGTCGATTGTTTCAGTGGTGGCCTCAGGATTGTCGAGGTAGCCCGCCATCACATTGAACCCGCGGACCACGATCTCTCCCGTTGATTCATCTCCAAGTAGAGCGCCTGAATCATCCATAATCGCCAGCTCTACGCCGGGAATGGCACGACCTGACGTGGTCGCGATGACCTCAGGTGCGTCGCCGGGGCGGCACATACTCACTAAGCCGCAACTCTCGGAAAGCCCATAGGCGGTGAGTAAGGTGTCGATTCCCAGCTCATTCTGAATATCGATAATCAACTGGGTAGGAATACTCGCCGCGCCCGTCGTGGCCTTGCGCAAGCTATTGAGATCGATGTCATTGCGCTGTGGGTGTTGGAGGATCGTCTGAAACAACGTTGGCGGGCCTGGTAAGACCGTGATCTGATGGCGAGCGACTTGCTGTAGTACGTCCTCAACGTCAAACACCGCTACCGGATAAACCACACAGCCGCTTAACAGCGCCGCCAGCCAGCCGGCTTTGTAACCGAAGCTGTGAAAGAACGGGTTGATGATTAAGTAGCGATCCCGATCATTGAGGCCGAGAATCGAAGCAAACTCGCTGAATGCCTCAATATTCTGCTGATGCCGGGTCATGACGCCCTTGGCCCGGCCCGTGGTGCCCGAAGTAAACAAAATATCTGAGACGGTATCGCCGGTGACTGACATTCGGGCTTCTATCACTGCCGATTGTGCAAGTTCATCATTGAGTGTGGCGTGGCCATCGTCTAGCCAGTGTTCGAATGTCATTGCAGCGTTGTCGCCGCCACGCAGGGTAACGATGGTTTCCACGTGGCCACAGTCCTCATTATTGAGGAGCGCCGGATAGTGACTACCCAAAAACTCATTGATGACAAATAGCAAAGTCGCACCGCTGTCTTTGAGAACAGCGGCGGCCTCTTGTCCCTTATAGCGGGTGTTAAGGGTCACCAGGGTACCGCCAATGTATTGGACGGCTAGTGCGGCCAGAATCCATTCCCAGCCGTTCGGGGCCCAGATGGCAGCACGATCGCCTGTTTTGAACCCATCTTTCAGTAGGGCGGCGGCAAGGGCACGGACGTCCGCTAACGTCTGGGAAAAACTGAGTGTTGTTTCACCATCAACAATGAACGGCTGCTCACCATAGCGAGCAGCTGCTAGCTCGATTAGGTCAGCGGTCGAATTCGGTTTGCGAGTCAATGATGGATTCATGAGTATCCGTTTAGCAACCAAGTGTCTCGAGTGTTGAAGCTACGGAGGTCCCACTTCGTTGTCATAGTCTCTATGGAGGATGATCACCGACGACTCGAATTTGATACTGCGCAGCACACTTCCATAAGCCGTGATCGAGGATGACCCCCATGGATAAGCAGCTCAGTGCCAGCGAGGCAGTCGGTGTCATTCGCGATGGCATGACCATTGGCATCGGCGGCTGGGGCCCTCGTCGCAAGCCTATGGGTCTCGTACGAGAGCTGCTCCGCAGTGATGTCAAAGACCTGACGGTCGTCAGCTATGGCGGCGCCGATGTCGGCTTGTTGTGTGCGGCTGGCAAAGTGCGCAAGGTCATTTTTGCCTTTGTGTCTCTGGACTTTATGCCCCTCGAGCCGGCGTTTCGAGCTGCGCGTGAGAAGGGCGAGATCGAAGTCATGGAGATTGATGAGGGCATGCTGTTACTGGGGCTTCGTGCCGGCGCGTGGGGTATGCCTTTCATGCCTACGCGTATCGGCCTTGGTACCGATGTTGAACGCAACGCGGGGTTGGCAAAGGTCGACAGTCCGTATGATGACTTTGAGTGGTTGGCGATGCCCGCAATAAAGCCCGATGTTTCGATGATCCATGTTACCCGTGCGGATCCTCGCGGCGTGTGTGAAATCGCAAGTCCCGACCACTACATGGACGATCTGTTCGCACGGGCCTCAGCGCACACCATCGTCTCGGCCGATGAGATTGTCGGCGCAGGCCACTTCCAAAACCCGCAGGTAGCGCGGCAAGTGTTTTGGGAGCGCTGTTCAACCCATGCGGTTGTTCATCAGCCCGGTGGCGCGCATCCAACCTCGAGCGATCCGCTATACGGTTTTGACACCGCGCATTTTAAGCAATACGGCGCCTTGATTGCTGATCAGGGTTATTCGGCTTGGGCCGAGCAGTTTCTCGGTGAAACCGAGGCTGACTATCAGGCCGCCGTAGGTGGCTTTGATGCCATCTCTGCACTGCCGTTACCGGTTTACTGAGGAGATACCCATGAGTTTTACACTGGCCGAATTGATGGTGTGTGCTGCCAGCAGGGTATTTGATCGCGACGGTGAGGTCCTGGCGACAGGGATCGGACTTCTGCCACGACTGGCGGCCAGCCTCGCCATGCGCACGACCAATCCCGATTTAATGATGACCGACAGTCAGTCATTCATGCTCTCAAGCCCTAATCCGGTGAGCGGCATGGCGGATCATAGTGCGCAGGCGAATGAGAACTGGATGGGCTTCTCAAGGATTTTCGACAACGTCTGGAGTGGTCATCGCCATGCTCTGGTGGGCCCAAGCCAGATCGATCGATTTGGTCAAACCAATATTTCGGCGCTGGGCGGCAGCTATCAAGCACCAAAAGTGCAGCTGCTTGGGGTCCGCGGTTTTCCCGGCAATTCAATTAGTCATGCCAACTCGTTCTTTGTGCCACGGCATACCACTAGGACGTTTGTATCTGGGGAGTGTGATGTGGTGTGTTCAATCGGTTACAACCCAGAGCGATTACCCCGCGGCTACCAGCTCGGTGATATTGATATCCGTCAGGTAGTTACCGACCTGTGCGTGATGGATTTCTGTGGCCCTGACCATCAGATGCGGGTTGTCAGTCTTCACCCGGGGGTGTCCCTCGATGAAGTACTGGACAACACGGGCTTTGAGCTAGCGGTAGCCGAGGATTTGGGTGTCACGCCGGCGCCAACCGAGGAGCAGTTAGCGGTCATTGCTGAATTGGACCCGAAAGACCTTCGTTCGCGGCAACTCAAGGGTAACCCTCCCGGAACCCGTGATGTTGAAACAGCGACCACCCAATAGGAGTTTGCGGAATGACCACAGATAAGGCTAGTGATGCCGCTAAAGATACTGCTACTGAGAACCCCGAAGTGGACATCGTCACCTACCGAGTGGCAGACGGAGTGGCTTGGGTCACGATGAACCGACCCAAGTACCACAACGCCCAAAATGGCAGGATGACCTACGAACTTGACGATGCATTCAAGCGCGCGGTCGCTGATGATGAGGTGAAGGTCATCATTCTCGCGGGAGAGGGCAAGCACTTCTCGGCGGGACATGACATCGGCACTCCAGGACGCGACATTCATCTGAGCCAAGACCGCGTGGGCATGTGGTACGACCACGCGAACAAGGAAGGCGGAGAGTTTTTGTATGTGCGCGAAGCCGAGGCCTATTTGGGTATGTGCCGACGCTGGCGCGACATTCCCAAGCCGACCATTGCGGCCGTACAGGGCGCCTGTATTGCAGGTGGACTGATGCTCGCTTGGGTGTGTGACCTCATTGTCGCGACGGATGACGCCTATTTTGCAGACCCCGTCGTTCGAATGGGCATCCCCGGGGTCGAGTATTTTGCGCACCCTTATGAGCTCAATCCACGAATAGCCAAAGAGTTTTTGTTCACGGGCAACAAGATGGGTGTTGAACGTGCTTATCAGATAGGCATGGTCAATCAAATTAGCACCCGCGAAACGCTTCAGTCAGATGTGGCATCCCTCGCGGAAAAAATCGCAGCAATGCCACGTCTCGGCCTGGCGTTGACTAAGCAGGCCATTAACAACGTCGAAGAGCTCCAGGGTAAGCGCGCAGGTATGGAGGCCGCGTTCGCCTGGCACCATTTCGCACACGCCCATAACGACCTTACTTCGGGTGACAAGCTTGGTGGTTTTGACGCCAAAGCGATGGCCGCCGCCAACAAGAAGCAGGACGACTGATCGCCATGGATTTGACCTATACAGAAGCGCAGCAGGCTTTTCGCAGCGAAGTGCGCGCATGGCTCGAGGCGAATGTTCCCAGTGAGCCGCTGGAGTCTTTTGATACCGAGGCTGGATTCGAAGCCCATCGCGAGTGGGAGCGCACATTGGCCAGCGGTAACTGGGGAATGGTCACTTGGCCTGAAGCCTACGGCGGCCGCGGCTGCGACCTGATTGAGTGGCTTATTTTTGAAGAAGAATATTATCGTGCTGGTGCGCCCCTACGAGTGAACCAAAACGGCATTTTCCTGTTAGGTCCGACGCTGATGGAGTACGGAACCCCTGAGCAGAAAGCCCGGTTTATTCCAGCAATGGCCAGTGGCGATGAAATCTGGGCGCAGGGATGGTCGGAACCTAATGCAGGCTCAGACATGGCCGCCATACGGTGTCGCGCCGATCGTGATGGTGATGAGTTCGTCATCAATGGGCAAAAGATCTGGTCTACCCGGGCGGTGTATGCCGATTGGGTCTTTGGTCTTTTTCGTACCGATCCAAGTTCCGAGCGCCATCACGGTTTGTCGAAGATTCTAGTGCCGTTGAGTGCCGAGGGCATCACAGTACGCCCCATCGAGCAGCTCAATGGACTGCCCGGTTTTGCAGAGATCTTTTTTGATGATGTCCGAGTGCCAGCATTCAATTTGCTCGGCGGTGAGGGTGAGGGATGGCGTATTGCCATGGCCACCGCGGGTTTTGAGCGCGGACTCATGTTGCGCAGTCCTGCGCGCTTCCAGCAGGCATCCAAGCGTCTGGTATCGCTGTACCGGGAGCGGGGCAGCGACGTTATTGATCCGACAATCGAGGATGCAGTCGTCCGCTGCTACATGGATGCGGAAGCCTACGCGCTATCGACGTATCAAACGGCTTCGAAGCTTTCAGCCGGCGGCAGTATCGGTCCCGAGGCCAGCTGCAACAAAATCTTCTGGTCTGAGCTCGATCTCCTCATTCACGAGACCGCAATGAAACTGTTGGGCGCCCGAGCGGAGATAGAACCCCAGTCTTCTGAGGATCGCGCTGAACTGGGCACTTGGTTGGATGGTTTCTTATTTGCGCAGTCAGGCCCAATTTACGCGGGCACCAATGAAATTCAACGCAACATCATCGCCGAGCGGATGCTTGGGATGCCGCGGAAATAGAAAAGGGTAAGACGGTATGGATTTCACGTTTAGTGACGAGCAACTCGAGTACCTCGATGCGGTGGACGCGATGCTCAAAGGTGAGGTGACCCCTGAGCGTATCCGTTCTCGCTGGGAATCCGATAAGGGCATTGATGCGGCGTTGATGGCGCAGATTCAGGAGCTGGGTTTGCTGGGGATGTTGGCGCCCGAGTCTCTGGGTGGTCTTGGCCTGAGTCCGGTTGATTTTGTACAAATTGCTCAGGCCTGTGGCCGCGTGGCGTTACCAGAACCAGTGGCAGAGACGGCCTTGGTGGTCGCGCCATTGTTAGTTGACGTTATTGATCAGGGGCTGGGCAATGGCGATATCCAAGCAGTGCTTAATGGGGTCATATCGGGTGAGCATTCGGTAGCGATTGGCCACCCGCTTAATCCTTGCGTCAACTTTGCTGAAAGCGCCGATTGGTTGCTCCTCGGTGACGCCGAAGATTTGTGTCTGGTTCCGCGCAGTGGTGTTCAATTACAGCCTCGCAAGAGTGTTGACCCCAGCCGAAGACTCTGTGAAGTCAGTTTTGAAGCAAGCGAAGCGCATGTGCTTGCAAGCGGCGACACGGGCGCGAGCCTCTGGCGCGCCACATTAAACCGGGGTGCGCTGACTACAGCAGCGCAGTTGTTGGGGCTTGCTGAGGGCATGGTTGCTCAGAGCGTTCAGTATGCCTCGGACCGGCAACAATTTGGTCGGGCAATTGGCGCCAATCAGGCACTAAAGCATCTGATGGCAGACGTTGCCGTGCAAATTGAATATGCAAAGCCGGTTGTCAATCGCGCCGCTTACACTTTGGCGGTTTCCCCCGCACGCGCCGACTTTGCAGTCTCCCACGCTAAAGAGGCCGCGACCCGAGCAGCGCTGCTCGCGAGTCGAAATAGTATTCAGCTGCACGGGGCGATGGGCTATACCTGGGAATGTAATTTACATATCTGGGCGAAGCGTGCCTGGGCGCTGGCCCGAGAGTGGGGCGATGAGGGTTTCCATAAAAATCGTATTCACGAGTGGCTGGTTCGACCGAGTGCTTTACTCGGTCCAGAGTTCACATTTGGGCGACGCTCAATCCTTGAAACAGCTAGTTCGGCCTGAGGCTCAAACCTATGTCCACACAATACGCTTACATCGTTGACGCGGTTCGGACACCCACGGGGCGTCGCAAGGGCTCGTTAGCTGGCATTCACGGTGCCGATCTCGGCGCCATCGTTTTGGCAGAGCTTGCCGCCCGAAATCCGATTCCCGATGAGGATTACGATGACGTCGTATTCGGCTGTGTCGATACCATCGGCCCGTTAGCTGGGGATATTGCGAGAACTTGCTGGCTGGCTGCCGGGCTGAGCGAAGCAGTGCCGGGTACAACCGTCGATCGGCAATGCGGTTCCTCACAGCAAGCGGTTCACTTTGCGGCTCAGGCAATTATGTCGGGGACGATGGATGTCGTGGTCGCCGGTGGCGTGCAAACCATGACGCAGATTCCAATTTCTTCAGCGATGATCGCGGGACAGCAATTCGGATTCAGCGATCCGTTCACCGGCAGTGAAGGCTGGCGCAAGCGCTACGGCGACGGTCTTGTGAGCCAGTTCAATTCTGCGCAGATGATTGCCGACAAATGGCAGCTTTCCAGAGAAGACATGGAACAGTATGCCTTGACGTCCCACGAGCGCGCGCGTGCCGCAACCGACGCAGGATACTTTAAGCAGGAGATCCTCCCCGTGAACGGGCTTGCCGTGGACGAGACTATCCGGTCAACCTCTTTGGAGAAGATGGCGGAGCTTCAGCCATTGCAAGATGGCGGCACGATCACAGCGGCGGTCTCGAGTCAGACCTGCGATGCGGCGTCCGCCATGCTGTTGGTGTCCGAGGGCGCACTGAAGCGCTACGGTTTGACGCCGCGAGCGCGGGTCGCACATATCAGCGTGCGAGCCGACGACCCAATCTGGATGTTAACCGCGCCAATTCCGGCTACGGCTCATGCCTTAAAGCGATCGGGCCTGACCTTGGCGGATATCGATCTCGTGGAAATTAACGAGGCGTTTGCGTCGGTGCCCATGGCTTGGATGGCCGAGACAGGCTATCCCCATGAGAAGACTAACGTAAATGGCGGTGCGATTTCCCTTGGCCATCCGCTGGGCGCTACAGGTACGCGGCTGATGACCACGATGTTGCACGAGATGGAGCGCCGACAGGCGCGCTACGGGCTTCAGACTATGTGTGAAGGGGGTGGTCAGGCCAACGTGACCATTCTCGAGCGACTCTAAATGTTAGTGATGAGATCAACAGACCGCGTCCAGTCGGATCGGTTGTTCAAAGGGATGTGTGCATGACGGGATTGTGTGAAGGACGCGTTGTTATTGTTACCGGTGCCGGGGGTGGCCTTGGGGCTGCTCATGCGCGAACACTGGCTGCTGAGGGCGCTTGCGTGTTGGTTAATGACATCAATCAATCAGCCGCACAAGGTGTTGTTGATGAGATCGTCGAGGCCGGTGGCGAAGCGCAGATTAATTTGTCGGACATCACCAACTTTGAAAGCTCCGGCGAATCGGTCCAGCAGGCGCTCAATGCCTATGGGGACCTGCATGCGGTAGTTAATAATGCCGGTAACAACCGCGATCGCATGTTCGCTTCACTCAGTGAAGCGGATTGGGACGCGGTGATGGCAGTTCATCTCAAAGGCCATTTCTGTATCAGTAGCCACGCAGTTCAGTACTGGCGCCACCAATCCAAGACTGGACAGGCAGTGAGCGGGAGAATCGTCAACACGACCTCGGGGGCTGGGCTGCAAGGGTCAATCGGTCAATCAAACTATGCCGCCGCTAAGGCGGGCATTGCGGCGCTGACCATCAATCAGGCGGCCGAACTCGGTCGGTATGGAGTGACCGCCAATGCTATCTGCCCGGTCGCGCGAACCGGCATGACAACGGCGGTGCCCGAGATGGCCGCGCGCATGGCGCCACCCGAGGATGGCAGTTTCGATCACTTCGCCCCCGAAAATGTCTCGGTTTTGGTTGCTTGGTTGTGCTCGTCTTTATCCTCGGATGTGTCGGGAAAAATATTGGAAGCAGAGGGCGGTCGTATCGCGATAGCCGACGGATGGCGCAGCACAGAAGGCATCGATAAGGGCGCCCGTTGGACACTCGACGAAATTACTGAAGCGATGCAGACGCTGCTGGCCAACGAGAAGCCGGCGCAAGCGGTCTGGGGTAGCTAGGGCTTTTCTATGGATTTTCAGTTCTCCGACGAGCAGCGCATGCTGCGCGATATGGCCAAAGGGTTTCTTGGAGAGACGTCCACCAGTGCTGCGTGCCGCGTCGCAATGAGTTCCACCAATGGTTTTGATCCAGAGGTCTGGCGCAGAACCTGTGAGGAAATGGCGTGGCAGGCGATTGTGCTGCCAGAGGCGGCTGATGGACTCGACCTGGGTGTTGTTGAACTGATGATCATTCAGGAAGCCATGGGAGAGCTTCTCCACTGCTCGCCGTTTTTTGCGACCTCGGTTGCTGCGATTGCATTGCGTGGATGCTCAGCCTCGGCTGCGAGGGATTCGGCGTATCAGCAGATTCTGGACGGCGGCATTCTGGCCCTCGCGCATACCGCTGCCCGACCTAGTTGGCACGCGGATGGGGTTGAGGTCCAAGCCCTTCGAGATAAAGACGGCTGGACCTTGGATGGATTAGCTCGATTTGTTCCGTATGGCCATGCGGCGAGTACGCTGCTGGTCGTTGCGCGAACCGACGAGGAGCAGCTCGGTCTTTTCATGGTGTCGGCAGATGCAGCGGGCTTATCTTGCAGTCGCGTCCCGACAATGGATCAGAGTCGAGCGATGGCTGACGTGCAGTTGCAAAGCGTGCGTGTGAGCGCTGAAGACTGCCTCGCCAACGACTGGGCGGACGGTCTGGAGAACACGACCAATGTCGCCCAGATTTTGAATGCCGCTGATCAGGTCGGCGGAGCCCAGCGATGCCTCGATATCAGTGTCGACTATGTTCAGGAGCGGGTTCAATTCGGCCGATCAATAGCGTCCTTCCAAGCGATTAAGCACAAAGCCGCCGATATGATGGTTAAGGTCGAGTCGGCGCGATCGCTACTGTACTTCGCGGCCTGCGTCGCCGATGAGTTTCTGTTGGGTGCTGCCTCGTCATCAGAGCTCAATGAAGCCGCGGCGATGGTGGCGGCTTCTGCCGGTGATGCGTATTTCTTCTGCGCGGGTACGGGCATTCAGTTGCACGGCGGTGTTGGCATTACTGAGGAATACGATATTCAGTTGTATTTTAAACGCGCTCGCGCAACCGAAAGCTATCTCGGAAGACCCGCGCAGCATCGGGAAACCATTGCTAGCCTATTACTGGATGGGGATTGAAGCATGCAGTTACGTTTTACCCCAGAGGAAGAGCAGTTTCGCGAACAGGTTGCTGATTGGCTGAGTGACAATTTAAGCGGTGAGTTCGCGGCCATTCGGTATCGTGGTGGGCCCGGTGATGAGCATGTGTTTGTCGAAGAGCGCAAAGCCTGGGAAGCGCGTTTAGCGTCGGGCGGCTGGACCTGCATTGGCTGGCCCGAGGCTTGGGGCGGCCGAGGCGCGACCCTAGAACAGCAAGTGATTTTTAACGAAGAATACGCTCGGGCTGGCGGTCCTGGCCGAGTTGGTCATATTGGCGAAACACTCACGGGTCCGACCTTGTTGGCCTTCGGCAGTGAATCGCAAAAGCAGCGCTACTTACCGGGTATTCGCGCTGGGACTGAGCTTTGGTGTCAAGGATATTCCGAGCCCGGCGCGGGTTCCGACCTCGCCAATGTCCGCACGCGTGCAAGTTATGATGCTGAGACCGATCAATGGCGCATCACTGGTCAAAAGGTGTGGACCTCGTTGGCCCATGAATCCCAATACGTTTTTGTGATTGCGCGTACCGATCCAGAGAGTCGTCATCACAAGGGTCTCGGATTTTTTCTGGTGCCGATGGATCAGCCAGGGGTGTCAATTCGTCCGATTCAGCAGCTGACCGGCACCGCAGAGTTTAATGAGGTGTTTTTTGACGACGCGGGGTGCGCCGGTGATGACATCGTGGGCGCCCCGGGAGACGGCTGGAAAGTTGCAATGGGGCTACTCGGATTTGAGCGAGGTGTTTCGACGCTCGGCCAGCAAATGTTGTTTCAAACTGAGTTAGATGAAATTGTCCGCATCGCTCGAGAAAATGGCGCGGCTCAAGATCCAGAGTTGCGCCAGCGCATCGCCGAGGCACACATCGGCTTAAGAACAATGCGTTACAACAGCCTGCGTGTTCTTTCCGGCGCGGGCGATGATGGTTCGCTCACCTCCGCGGGGATGATCTACAAGCTGTACTGGTCGTCATGGCATCGAAATCTCGGCAAGCTCGCCATGGATGTCTTGGGGCCTGATGCAGAACGCCTCGAGGCGGCACCCTACGAGCTCGGTCGTTTGCAGTCACTATTTCTCTTCACCCGTGCCGACACGATTTATGGTGGCACCAATCAAATTCAACGCAACATTATTGCCGAGCGCGCACTGGGAATGCCCCGTGAGCCCCGCGGCGATCTCAACTAGGTAGTAGCCGTTCATGAGCCGACCCATTCCCGAGTACGTCGCCGGACACAATCTGCTCGCTGGTAAGGCGGTGCTTATCACTGCAGCAGCGGGTGCGGGCATTGGCTTTGCTGCCGCCCAGCGTGTCGTAGAGGAGGGCGCTGCCTTTCTCGTGATCAGCGATATCCATCAAGGACGCCTTGAGAAGGCTGTCGAGACCCTGAAGGCCCTGCCTGGGGACTGCCAGGTGTCCGGCATGTTGGCGGATGTGACCAATGAATCTGATGTACAGGCATTGGTAGATTTTGCTGAGCAGAAGGCAAGTGGCATCGATGTGCTCATCAACAACGCAGGTCTTGGTGGTACCCGAGCGCTGGTTGATATGGATGACGAGGAGTGGCATCGGGTAATTGATATCACGCTGACCGGCACAATGCGCATGACCCGCGCGATGCTGCGCGTTATGCAATCTCGCGAGCGTGGTGTGATCGTCAACAACGCGTCGGTACTGGGATGGCGCGCACAAAAAGAGCAGTCCCACTATGCAGCCGCAAAAGCAGGTGTCATGGCGCTGACCCGATGTGCCGCTCTTGAAGCCGCTGAGTTTGGTGTGCGCATTAACGCCGTGTCCCCAAGTATCGCTATGCATGACTTTTTGCGAAAGACCACACCCCCCGAACTGCTTGAGGCACTGGCCGCCAAGGAGGCATTCGGCCGTCCCGCAGAAGTTTGGGAGGTTGCCAATGTGATGGTGTTTTTAGCATCGGATTACGCAAGTTATATGACCGGCGAGGTGCTGTCGGTATCTAGCCAGCACGCTTAAATCGAGTAGGCCAGTCGGCCAAGGTGAGGTAGCAATGAATACTGCTGAATTTGATAGAGAAGTTGACGTGCTCGTTGTAGGGACCGGTAATGGCGGTCTTACCGCTGCCGTGTGTAACTGGGAGCTTGGTAGTAAAGACGTCTTGATTATCGAGAAAGCTGACAAGGTGGGTGGAACCAGTGCCACCTCTGGCGGCGGTATCTGGATACCCGTCAACCACTACGCTAAGGAAGCAGGCGCATCAGACAGCCCCGAGGATGCAAAAACCTATCTGATCAACACCTTGTTTGGTGAAGATGTCCCCGAAGAATTAATCGATACCTATATTGAAAACGCGCCCAAAATGCTGCGGTTTCTGCACGACAAAAGCGACGTGCGCTACATGTCCCTCGAGCACTATCCCGACTACTACACGAACGTGGATGGCGCGCGAGAGGGGCATCGATCGCTGGAACCCGAGCCGATCATGGCGTCAGAGCTGGGGGACGACTGGCGCAATATGACGTGGACCCACCACATGATGCGCATGTTCAATCGTATTCATTTTACGCAGGTGGAAGCTCATACGTTGATGGTGCAATTGCCCGGTTGGAAAAAGCTGCTGGGGCGTATGATTTGGGATTACGTCAAAGATCTCGGATGGCGTTTTAAGACGCCAATTTCGCGACGCTTATGTTGTGGTTCCGCGGGGGTTGCGCGACTGTATTTGTCGGTCAAAAAGCGCAATATCCCAGTATTGTTAGAAACACGCTTGGTTGAGGTTCTCGCTGAGGGTGATCGCGTTTATGGCGCAGTGATTGAACAGTCTGGCCGGCGTCAGCGCGTCGCGGTTCGCAAGGCTCTGGTGCTTGCAGCGGGTGGTTTCGAGAAAAATCAACAACTGCGTGAACAGCATTTGCCCGCGCCCACCAACACCGAGTGGAGTGCCGGTAACCCTGCTAACGAGGGTGATGCGCTGCTGGCAGGCCTTTCGATCGGCGCTAAAACGCGCCTGATGGGTGATGCGTGGTGGTCAACCACCCTCTGTGTGCCCGGTGAGCCCACGCCGCGCCTAGCGATTATGGAAAAATCGTTTCCTGGCTCTTGCGTGGTCAACAGCGCTGGCCAGCGCTTCGCGAATGAAAGTCAAAATTACATGGCGTTCCAAAAGGCGTTGTTCAAGACCCATACAGAAGCCTCTCCCAATGCCCCCGCGTGGCACGTGTTTGACGCGCGATTCCGGCGTAACTATATGGTGGGGCCGATGATGACCGCGGCAATGAAACCCGACTGGCAGTTACCCAAGTCATGGTTCGAGTCGGGTTTTATTGCCAAGGCGAATTCGATTCGGGAGCTTGCCGAGCAGTTGGGCATTGATCCGACAGGGCTTGAAGAAACCATCTGGAAAATGAATCGCTACGCCGAGACGGGTAAGGATGAAGATTTTAATCGCGGTGACGCTGCCTACGATCGCTATTACGCCGACCCCGAGATAAAACCCAACCCCTGTCTGGCGCCAATCGCTGAGGCGCCGTTCTACGCCATGCGGATTGAGGCGGGTGATTTCGGCACGCTGGGTGGACTCGATACAGATACTGATGCGCGGGTCAAGCGTACCGATGGCGGTGTGTTTCAAGGTCTTTATGCGCTGGGTAACTGCTCTGCAGCGATACTGCCGACCTATCCAGGCCCCGGCGCAACGCTCGGGCCGGCAATGACCATGGCCTATCAAGCAGCAAAACACATCAACGGTACCAGCGACTGAGGATTAGCTATGTTGGATCTGGAAGCGATCGAACTCATTAAGCAACTTAAGGCCCGTTATTTCCGATTCCTGGATACCCGAAATCTCGCGGGCTTAGAGTCGGTCTTTACCGAAGATGCCACAGCGCACTTCAAGGGCGCTGACTATGAATTCGAGCTCGATGGATGGTCTGCGTTGGAAGCCTTCTACACCAAATCGTTTACGGGCAAGAGTTTTGGTATGCATAACGGCCACCACCCAGAGATCACGGTCGATGGCGACACTGCGACCGGCATTTGGTACCTGCAGGATATTTTCATCGAGTTGAACCACAACGTGACTATCATGGGGAGCGCGTTGTATCACGATACCTATCGAAAGGGCGCAACTGGCGAGTGGCGCATTGCGAGCACGGGCTACGAGCGTCTGTGGGAAGAAATTCATCCTCGCGGCCCCGAAATTAAACTGCGTGCCAAACCCGTGAAAGAAGATTGACGCCGAAGCTGCCAGCGCGTCGCCATCCAGACCTGATCGTTCCGTATTGCTATTTCACCACTAATTAAAGAGTAGGGCTCCTATCATGCAAGACGTCGTTGTTGTTGACAGCATTCGTACCGGGCTGGCGAAATCGTTTCGCGGCAGCTTTAACCTAACCCGTTCTGATGACATGGCTGCTCATTTAATCGATGGCCTCCTGGCCCGCAACCCGCAACTTGACCCCAACGAAATCGACGATGTAATCGTGGGGGCAGCCAACCAAGCGGGAGAGCAGAGCTTTAATTTGGCGCGCATGGCGGGCTTGCTATCTCATCTTCCGATTACCACCACGGGCACGACGGTTAATCGGTTCTGTGCCTCCGGTTTACAGAGCATCGCGATGGCTGCACAGCAAATTGCTTCGGGCTATTCCGACGCATTAATCGCGGGAGGCGCCGAATCGATCTCAATGCGTTTGAGACAAGACCAGGGCAGCTTCGAACAGAATCCACGCCTCAAAGAGCATAAGCCATCAATCTTTATGGAGATGGGCAACACCGCCGAGGTGGTCGCTCGCCGATATCAGGTGTCCCGTGAGCAGCAAGATGAATACAGCCTGCAGAGTCAGCAACGGTACGCCGAGGCGTTAGCATCGGGGGCAGTCGCCGATGAAATTCTGCCGATGTCTGTGACCATGAAAAAAGTCGACCGGGAAACTAAAGCCGAGTCGCTTCATGAAGTGGTGGTAGATCGGGATGAGTGTAATCGTGTCGACACGACGCTCGAGGGGCTTGCGTCACTGAAGCCCGCCTTTGAGGAGGACGGCAGCGTCACTGCGGGTAACTCATCTCAGCTGAGTGACGGCGCGTCAATGACGTTGTTGATGAGCGGTGCGCGATCCGCCGAGCTCGGGCTCACGCCATTGGGTGTCTTTCGCGGGTTTGTCACGGCGGGCTGCGAACCCGATGAGATGGGTATAGGGCCTGTGCTTGCGATTCCCAAATTGTTGCAGCGCGCAGGCTTGACCATTGACGACATCGACCTTTGGGAACTCAATGAAGCCTTTGCCTCCCAGTGTGTGTACTGCCGAGATGAGTTGGGCATCGATAATGATCGCTACAACGTCAATGGTGGAAGTATTGCGATTGGGCACCCGTTTGGCATGACCGGCTCTAGAATGGTCGGCGGCTTGCTGAGGGAGCTCCGGCGCCGCGGTGGACGCTATGGCATCGTCACGATGTGCGTTGCCGGCGGACAGGGTGCGGCCGGATTATTTGAGGCGATCTAAAGATGAACTCTACTCGGCTGTGCGTGCTAGTCATCGCACTGATGGTGGGGGCGCAGTCCCGCGCTGAAGTCCTGAGTGGCCCCGCATCAGAACCTGCTCAGATGGGCTGGATGACCGGGAGCCCAACCCCCGAAGCGCGCAGAATCATGCAGCCTTTCAGCGATTTTTGGCGCTTCCCGAAGCTTCGCTGGTCCGTTTGTCACCTGCGCGAGCTACTGCCAACTAAAGCAGTGAGCCAGCGGCATTTCGGTGTGACCGATCTCAAGAAGGGTGACGATGATTCTCTAGGGGCGCTTCCGGTGCCTTATGGCCCGGCAGGTGGTTCTGTACCATTGAGCGATTGGTTGCCATTGACGTACACCGACGGCCTGCTTGTGCTGCACGAGGGAGAGATCGCGTACGAGTATTATGGCGGGTGTCTGACCCGTGATAATGAGCATGCAATGATGTCGATGACGAAGTCGGTTGTCGGACTGCTCGCTGAGATACTCATCGCTGAGGGTGCCTTAAATGATCGTGCACTGGTAACCGAGTGGTTGCCAGAGCTCGCCGATTCTGCCTTTGCAGGTGCTACGGTTCGTCAGGTCATGGATATGACCACCGGCGCCGCCTTTGACGAAACCTATTCAGACCCCAATGCCGATATTTGGCGCTATGCCCGCGCAACCAATGCAATGCCCAAGGCAGACGGTTATGACGGGCCAGTGGGTTATTTCGAGTTTTTACAAACACTGAAAGAGCTCGATTTTGAGCATGGCAGCGTATTCAAATACGGTACGGTGAACACTGACGCGCTTGGGTGGATTGTTGAGCGAGTGAGCGGTAAGTCCCTCACTACACTGGCTTCCGAGCGACTGTGGCGACCACTGGGTGCAGAGCAAGATGCGTATTTCACAGTCGACGGCATTGGCACAGCGCATCCCGGTGGCGGCATGAATGCGGGAATGCGTGACCTTGGCCGCTTAGGGCTTGCGCTGGCTAACAACGGAGTAGTGGGCGGCGTGCCGGTGATCCCCCAGGCGGCAATCGCCTCTATTGTGCCAGCAAGTCAGACCGTAGACAGCGATGCTGAAGCAACGGAGGGGGACCAGACAATCGCGGCTCACCCACCCCTAGCGGCGGCGCGTATCACTGGCGAGCGGGCCGAGTACTGGTCGCACTACCGCAGTATGTGGTGGTATCCGAAGGGGCAGCCCTCGGTGGTCGCCGCCCGCGGAGTGCACGGCCAGATTCTTTTGGTCGATGCTGATGCAGACCTGGTGATCGTTCGGTTGGCGTCACACCCGGTTGCTGCGAACAGTGCCATTGATCCCATTGCCCTACCGGTACTGGAAAAAATCAGGCAGCGGCTGCTCGAGCCTCAATAAAGCCAAGACCTGCTGTTGCAGCTGCCGCTTTCTAGCGTAAGGTGGCGCGGGTTACCCCGACGGACTTCACGCATGCCCGAGCACGCCACCGTTAACCGCTCAATGCTTTGCTCTGCCCTTATCGGCTCTGTGCTGGCGTTGGGCGGGTGTGTGTCGTCACCCTCCATCGATGAGATTGAGGCGCTGAGTGCGCCACACAGTCGCCCCAACGCGCCCGCTGTATTTGACCGTCGATCGGAGTTTGCTTCGCGTTTTTGTACCCTTTACGACCAGCGGCAGTCAGACGGACTCGTTTCAGATGGACTAGACGCTACAGCAGTAAACGACATCGACGGGGCGGTTTGTCAGGAATGGTTGTTGTTTGAGGATGATGATGTAGCTGATGCCGATGATGTTAGCAAGCCGTCGCGATTATCGCTGGATCTTCGAATCATATTCATCCCGGGAGCCTTTAACGACTGCTTATCGGAAGCCGGTGAGCCTTTTTCGAGAGTGCTAGATGACCCGCTGTTCGATGGTGTCGAGGTGGTTACCGTGCCGCTGTCGGGCAGATCAAGCAGTCAACTTAATGCTGAATCACTGCAACACCTTTTGCCCAATATTCTGTCAAAACCCCTCGAGTCAAAGCCGACCTCTTTACCGACCCGCACCGTGCTGATTGCTTATTCCAAAGGTGTCGCAGATGCGCTATTGGCGCTATCACAGAGCCATTTACAAGCCCGGTCACAAGCCCAGTTACAAGCTCAGTCACAAGCCCAAACTGACGGCTTGTCACTCGGGCGGTCACCGAGCTTTATCGATGACATTGATGCCTTTGTGAGTGTGGCAGGGTCGGTAGGCGGGTCGCCCCTCGCGGACGACTATGGCGGGCTGTACGACTTTCTGCTGTCGCGGGCTTCTTTGGGTGACTGCGAGGCGGGAGATGGGGGCGTGGTTGACAGCCTTGAAACCGAGGCCCGCCAAACGCTGATGACTCAGTATCCGCCACCCGAGGATATTCCTTATTACTCGGTCGTCGCTGTTGCGAGCGATGTCACTATTGCCCGGGGACTGCGACCTGCGTGGCGTCAGTTGCGGAAGTACGATCCGATCAGCGATGGCCAGGTGCTCGCTGTTGATGCGCTAGTCCCAAACTCTAATTTATTGGCTTACGTGCACGCTGATCATTGGGGTGCGATTATTGAGCCCGAAAAGGAGTATCCGTGGCTAGTGAGTAGGGCATCCAGCCAGCGCTTTCCCCAGGCGGTGCTGTTGAGATCAATCATTGATCAGGTGCTTGCTGATCTTGATCGGGACCAAAATGGCGTATCTGATGCAGCGGCGTCGGTTCTTCCGCCAGATCAATAATCAGCCGCTGACCGTCACTCCACCATTGGTCCTCCGCAAGATTTAATCTCGGCGTCTCCCGTGTTGCCTCATCCACGCCATCCACATAACCGTATTGATCGACGACTTGTGCGCGCATAAGCAGTTCGAGCAGGTAATGGCGGTCTTTATCCACGTGAGGGTCGATGACATGGGTAACAAAAAACGGCGCGTGCCAGGTAGCCTTGATACCGATATCCCGGCTGATCTGGCCAAGCCAAACTGATTTTTCATCGACCTGCCAAGGGGTGAGCCAAAGGCGCATATGGTTGCGCTGGGGGATTGTTCCTCGAGGTCGCTGCAGTGCTATGTCCTGATCGCGTCCACGCCAGTAAAGCGGGCTAATGGGATAGTTGAATTCGGGTGTGCCCAACAGCGTTGAGCGGATTGATTCGATGACGGCTCGAAATGCGACTGACTCGGTAAACTCCCAACCCGTGCGCGCCAATGCGCCCAACAGTTCCTCGCTGGTACCAATGAACGCGATATTGAGTGGGTCGCCATCGTGCTCGCCGCTCGCGTCTCGGGTGCAACAGGGTTCAGCAGCTAACGCTTGCCACAGGTCTTCAATGCTGAGTTGCTCGATCTCATCTGCCCGATAGATCTCGTTGAGGTCAATTTCTTCGTAATCGAAAGAGCCGTCGGGCAGTTGGAAGAGGTATTCGAAGCGAGCCAGCGATTCATCGCTGGTGACTTCCACCGCAAGAAATCGACCTCCCCGGTGACGATTGACAATCACATAGCCGCTAACCGTGTCCCCGGGCGGGATATCCCGCGAGATGCTCAGTGTTTGAAAATGCTTAAGGATTTCAGCGTTCTGATCCTGGGTGAACGACGAAAAATAGGGGTAAGCCGCCTCATGTTCAGTAAAGTAATTCTCGTCGATCGACGTAGGCAGTAAGTGCCACAGCTGATTGCTGTTGTTATGGATTTCCAGCCAGATGGCACGCATTCCCAGTAGGCCGAGATCAACGCCGTACACGGCCTCTGCTGTGTCGTCGTCTAGGATCGCGGTAGACACCGTAAGGCCCTGATCTTCTTTGGTAAGGGCAATTTCTCGGTGATGCGTAATGGGCGGTGACGTCGGCGTAAAATTCGTGCAGCCGATGAGCCCTAGCAGGCTGACAACGGTAACCAGTACCTGTAGTGATGATTTAGCCCGCGGTTGCATAGGCATCTCGAACAGTTGCTGCTATCAATTGAAGTCCCGTCTCTACCGTTGCGTCGGGTGCTGCGTAGTTTACCCGTATGCACTCGTGGCAGTGGGCCCAATCCGCTTCGAATCCCGGAAAGAAGTGATGGCCGGGAATGATGTACACACCTCTGTCTACCAGTCGCTGATAGAGTTCGGCACTGCTTATCGGCAACCCCTCGAACCAAAGCCACAGAAACAGCGCGCCCTCAGGGCGATGTGCACGCACGGGCAAATCAGCCATCTCTTGTTCTACCACGGTGAGAGCGTGGTTAACTTTGCGCTGATAGTACGGTTTGATGACGTCATTCGAGAGTTTGAGTAGAGATTCATCCTCAATGAGGCCTCGAACCAACTCGGGTCCAACTCGGCCGGGTGCCAAACTATTGATGGCATTGGCGTTGCGTATCAATGCAATGACATCGGGATTGGCGACAACAATCCCTGTGCGAATGCCCGGTAATCCCAGTTTGGATAGGCTCAGACACAAAACGATGTTGTTGTTCCAAAGCGGCGTAGCGTCGGTAAAGATCATCGATGGGAACGGCAGGCCATAGGCGCCGTCAATAATGAGCGGGATGCCGGCGTGTTCGCAGCGCTCGGCCAATTGCTGTAGTTCACCGTCGGTGATGACATTGCCCGTGGGATTGGTCGGCCGTGAAACACACACGGCGCCGTAGCGATCGTCGATGCTCAGGTCGTCGAAGTTGACCCGATATTTGAACTGTCGGTTGGGCAGCAATTCGATGTTAGGTTTGTGGCCCTCGAAAATAGGTCGATCGCTGAGCCCCACGTCGGAGTACCCCACGTACTCGGGGGTCAGAGGTAGTAGAATTTTGCGAAATTCACCATCCGGGAAGTCCCCCGCAAAGCTGTTGAACAGAAGACCAAAACAACTTTGGCTGCCATTGGTGATGGCAATATTTTCGGGTCCTACGTGCCAACCAAATCGCTTCTGAAGTAATTGGGCCAGCGCCTCACCGAATGCGGCATTACCTTGGGGTACGTCGTAATTTCCCACCATGCGACCAAAGGCCCCGTGATCGCTAACGATGTTGGCCATGGCAGTGCGAAACAGCGCTTCGGCCTCGGGTATGTGAGCAGGATTACCGCCACCCAACATATAGACAGGCCCCTCGGCACGCTGGGCATGGCCCAAATCCTCCATGAGTTGCACCGTACCGGTGATCTGCTGATAGCGACTAGCGAACTGGGAAAAGCGCATGGTTATCCAGGGTTAGCAGCGTAGTGGGATGAATTTGTGATCAACGGTTTTGCTGGCGGCCGTTAGCGTCTAAGCTAGCTGTCCTTTGCTCGGGTTTCAAATTAAGTATGGATCAGAACGCTAATAATAACCCCGTATTGATCGGTGCGGGACAGTTTACTGAACGTCTCGAGGACGCGGGTTATCGGGGTTTATCGCCGGTTGAGATCACCGCAGAGGCCGCGCGTATCGCACTCGCTGATGCGGGTATTACTCAGGCTGGCCAGGGTGTCGACGCATTATATGCGGTGCGTACCTTTGAAGATTCGGTGCCGATGCTGGCGTTTCCGTTTGGGCAGTCAAATAACTTCCCGCAGTCAGTGGCACGGCGCTTAGGCATTACACCCGATCAAGCCATCTGGGCGGTTAGCGGGGGTGATTCACCTCAGAATTTGGTCGTTGAAGCCTCTGAGGCCATAGCGCGAGGCGAGATAACAACCGCGCTGTTATGCGGCGGCGAAGCCATGTCCACGGCTCGGCATTTGATGCAATCTGGCAAGTCAGTGGATTGGAGTGAGTCAATTGATGCGCCCGTTGAAGACCGGGGGGCGGGTATTGATTACGTTACCGGCGACGAGTTGACCAACGGACTCGGCGCGCCGATGCAGTTTCATGGCCTGATTGAAAACGCGCGACGCATGGCCAAGGGTAAAACCCGTGACGAGTGGCAGTTAGGAATGGCGCAGCTATTCGCACCCTTGTCAGACGTTGCGGCGGCCAACCCGTTTGCGGCAGTCCATGAAGCGCCAATCAGTGTCTCTGAGCTTGCTAGTGTGAATGAGGCCAATCGGCGCGTGGTTGATCCGTACACCAGGCGGCTGATCGCGCGAGATCACGTCAACCAAAGTGCGAGTCTGGTGATTGTTGCAAGCCATGTGGCGGATGAACTGCGGGTGCCAGAAGCGCAGCGTATCTACCTTCATGGTTATGCGAGGGCCAGTGAGCGTGCTGTCTCCCTCCGACAGGATGTTGGCGCAGCACCCTCGGCGGGTCTAGCGCTAAACGCGGCTCTGGAAAGGGCCGGCTGCAGTCTGTCAGATATCGCCTTATTCGATTTTTACAGCTGTTTTCCGGTAGCGGTGGCGAATGCAATCGAAGCGATTGGGTTGTCGCCCGACGACCCCCGGGGGCTAACGATTACAGGTGGGTTACCGTATTTTGGTGGTCCGGGTAATAACTACTCTATGCATGCCATCGCTGAAATGGCAGTGCGCTTGCGTCAACGTCCTGGTGAGTTTGGTCTCGTAGCCGCCAACGGCGGGTTTCTTAGCAAATACTCGGTGGGTGTATACAGCACGAGCTCGGTTGCGTTCCAAAGCATGGATTCCGATGACCTCGCGCGACAGATGGCGTCGATACCGACCGTGCCTTACAGTGAGCAGCCCGGCGGTCTCGGTAAAATTGAAACCTACACGTTATCTTATGATCGTGACGGTGTGCCCGGCAAAGCGATTGCGCTGGGTAGGCTCGAAACTGGGGAGCGCTTTTTAGCACGCAGTGCGCGCGATGATCAGGAAACACCAAGGACTATGGCGGATCATGAACCCATCGGGCGCTTGATTACGGTAACTGCAGCAGACGGGGGTAATCTGTTTTCCCTAGTGAGTGAATAACTGCCGTCCTAGCAAAAGCGCCGACAGATTCATGTCGATGGTGTGGTCAGAGAAGTGTATTAATAAGCGAATCATGGAATCTGTGAACTATTGAATCAGTGAACAAGGAGAAGCCCGTGTCAGATGTTGTGTTAACCGAGGTGAATGATGGCGTAATGACGATTACGCTTAATCGCCCAAAAGCCAAAAATGCGATTAACCTGGAAACCGCGAAGGCGGTTGCCGCTGCGATGGATCAGCTCGATGCGGATGACGCTATTCGCGTTGGCATTCTGACTGGTAGCGAAGGCGTGTTCTGTTCGGGAATGGATTTGAAGGCGTTCGTGACCGGAGAAATGCCATTTGTTCCCGGTCGAGGTTTTGCCGGGTTGATTGAAGCGCCCCCCGCAAAGCCCCTTATCGCTGCGGTTGAGGGCTTTGCCCTTGCGGGTGGCCTTGAAATCGCCTTGACCTGCGATTTGATTGTTGCAGCAGACAATGCCCGATTCGGTATTCCCGAAGTGAAACGCGGCCTCGCAGCAGCAGCGGGGGGCTTGATGCGCTTGCCCCGTCAGCTGCCTTCACGAGTTGCGATGGAATTGGCGCTCACCGGTGATTTTATGGATGCTGACCGTGCTCTGGGCATGGGTCTGATCAACCAGATCGCACCTGCAGGGGAGGCGCTTGCCTACGCTCGGGTATTGGCAGGAAAAATCGCTGCGAATGGGCCTTTGGCGGTGAAGGTGAGTAAACAGGTCATGGTTGAGCAACAGGACTGGAGTGCTGCGGAAATGTTTGCCAAACAGCAGGCTGTGGTTGATCCAGTTTTTAAAAGTGAAGACGCCATTGAGGGCGCTACGGCATTTGCCGAGAAGCGTGCACCCAACTGGAAAGGTCGATAATCGCTGACCCTAGCATTCCAAACATAATCGCGTAATCGCGAAACCAACATTATGAAATGAGGTATGTATGAAAACAAAAGCAGCTGTCGCATTTGGGGCAGGCAAACCACTGGAAATCGTTGAGGTTGACTTGGGTGGTCCCAGAGCGGGCGAGGTGTTGGTGGAGATCAAAGCGACGGGGGTTTGCCACACCGATGCGTTCACTCTGTCAGGGGATGATCCTGAAGGCGCATTCCCCGCAATTCTCGGCCACGAGGGAGCGGGTGTGGTCGTCGACGTGGGCGAGGGTGTCACGAGTGTTAAACCAGGGGATCACGTCATTCCTTTGTACACGCCCGAATGTCGCGTGTGCGAATACTGTTTGAACCCAAAGACCAACTTGTGTCAGTCGATTCGTGAAACCCAAGGTCAGGGATTGATGCCGGACCACACCAGCCGTTTTTCCTTAGACGGTGAGCCCATTTTGCACTACATGGGCTGCTCGACGTTCTCGAATTTCACCGTGCTGCCCGAAATTGCGCTGGCTAAGGTGCGCGAGGACGCTCCCTTTGAAAAAATTTGTTACATCGGTTGCGGTGTTACCACGGGTATTGGCGCCGTCGCTTTTACAATGAAAGTTGAGCCGGGCTCCACGGTTGCCGTTTTTGGGCTGGGTGGTATTGGGCTAAACGTGATTCAGGGTGCCAAGATGGTCGGCGCCACGCGCATTATCGGTGTCGATCTTAATCCCGACAAAGCTGCCCTAGGCGCCCAATTTGGCATGACCGATTTTGTGAATCCCTCGGAAGTTGAGAACGTCGTTGATCATCTCATTCAAATGACCGGCGGCGGCGTCGACTACAGCTTCGAGTGCATTGGCAATGTCAACGTGATGCGTCAGGCACTCGAGTGCTGCCATAAAGGTTGGGGGCAGAGCTGCATCATTGGCGTTGCTGGCGCGGGGCAGGAAATCTCCACGCGGCCTTTCCAACTCGTGACTGGCCGATCGTGGCGCGGCAGTGCCTTTGGCGGTGCCCGTGGGCGCACTGACGTGCCACGGATTGTCGATTGGTACATGGAAGGCAAAATCAATATCGACGATATGATTACCCACACCTTGCCGCTCAATCAGATCAATGACGCTTTCGACCTGATGCACTCCGGAGAGAGTATTCGGTCTGTGGTGACGTTTTAATGGCTGCTGAACTAATAGCCAGTAACCGTTGCTTCGGTGGAGAGCAGCGGCGTTACCGGCATCATTCGAAGGTGCTTAACTGCGACATGGTGTTCTCGGTGTTTTTGCCGCCCATGAGTAAGGGCGAGCAAGTACCCGTGCTGTATTTTCTCTCGGGCTTAACCTGCACTGATGAGAATATGGTCAACAAGGCGGGTGCTCAAAAGTTCGCTGCTGAGTACGGCATCGCCTTGGTTGCGCCTGACACTAGTCCCCGGGGTGAGAACGTGCCCGATGACCCTGAAGGGACCTATGACTTTGGGCTTGGGGCGGGGTTTTATGTCAACGCGACTGAAACGCCCTGGTCCGAGCACTATCAGATGTACGATTACATCGTGGATGAACTGCCCGAAATCGTCGCTATGTCTTGTCCGGTGGATACTGAGCGCGCGTCAATAACGGGGCACTCTATGGGTGGGCACGGAGCGTTGACAATAGGACTGCGCAATCCGATGTCTTATCGATCCATTTCGGCATTTGCGCCAATTTGCGCGCCAAGCGAGTGTCCTTGGGGAGAAAAAGCCCTTGGTAACTACCTGGGTGCTGATCGGAATACCTGGATGGCGCATGATGCCTGTGCGCTCATGCGAAGTGCGACGTCGCATTTGCCCGTGCTGGTTGATCAGGGTGGCGCAGATAATTTTTTGGCGGAGCAGCTACGTCCTGGTCTATTGTTAGATGCCTCGGTCGAATCGGGTTATCCAATCAACTTCAGAATGCAGGCCGGTTACGATCACAGCTATTTTTTCATCGCGAGCTTCATTGAAGATCACATTGCATTCCACGCTGAACACTTGTTCGGTTAACGTCTAAAAAAACATGAGCCCGTTCCACACTTGGCGGCTGAAATTTTTGCGGGACTCTCAACAGAAGTCCTCATCAACTGAATAGGAAAATCAACGTATGTCTCGATGGGAAGTGTTTGCTGATCAAGTAGTCGTTATTACAGGCGCCGCCAGCGGTTTTGGAAAAATCCTTGCTGGCAAGCTTCATGCTGAGGGCGCCAAGCTTTTACTGAGCGACATCAATCAGGCCCCCCTTGAAGCGGTTGCCGCTGAGCTTGGTGGCGACTCGACTGTGACCCAGGTCTGCGATGTGGCTAAAGAGACTGATGTTGAAGCCCTTGTTGCGGCGGCGGTTGCCCATTTCGGACGCGTGGACATCATGGTCAACAACGCTGGGCTTGGCACTTCGCCCACACGCTTGATTGACACCAGCGAAGACGACATGGATATCAACTACAACGTTAATACCAAAGGCGTTTTCTTTGGTATCAAGCACGGCATCCGTCAAATGTTGGCTCAAGATCAGCCCGGTGGAATTGTGCTCAATGTTGCGTCTATGGCGGGATTGGGCGCGGCCCCTATGATTGGTGCCTACTGTGCCGCAAAGCATGCGGTCGTCGGACTCACCAAAACCGCCGCCTACGAATACGCGGCTCAAGGTATTCGAGTCAACGCGATCTGTCCGTTTTTCTCGCCGACGCCGCTGGTTACCGATGCTGAATTGGGTACCAAAATGGACGCGCTGGCGCAGGCGACGCCCATGAAGCGCTTGGGGGATCCAGGGGAAATGGTTGAGGTCATGTTGATGTTGATGTCACCCGCCAACAGCTACATGAACGGCCAGGCCGTCGCTGTTGATGGTGGCATGTCAGCTATCTAGGGCTGGCCGTAGATAGCGATCACAGCAACAGGGGGCAACCGATATGTCTGAGTGGCTGGATTTTAGACCGATGGTCTTGACTCGGTTTCTGAATATCAGACTGGTGGTAATCACCACGGTCTGTGCGCTGCTGATCGCGTGTGGGGAGCCCCCAGTGGCGACAGAAGCAGGTGCCGACTCAGCTGGTCATACGCCGGCGTCGACATTTACCCAAACAGCTAACGATACCGTTGCGGATGCTATGGCATCGATGGATCGGGATGATCCTGCCATCAGCGAGGGCTTAATAGCAGCAGCCGGCCCCCTAGTGATTACTGATGACCAGGGCGGCGTGGTGTGGGATTTAAGTCAATATGACTTCTTGTCCACAGCCGCGCCCGCAACCGCTAATCCGAGCCTTTGGCGACAGGCCGCAGCGAACAATCTAGCGGGTTTGTTTAAGGTGGTGGACGGCGTCTATCAGCTGCGTGGGTTTGATCTGGCCAATATGACGCTCATCGACGGCGAGCGGGGTTGGATCGTTGTCGATCCCCTGACAAGTGAAGAGACCGCTAAAGCTGCGCTCGAGTTTGCCTTTCAGCATTTACCTTCCGCGCCCGTCACAGCGGTGCTCTTTACTCACAGCCATATTGATCATTTCGGCGGGGTGTTCGGGGTCACCACAGCTGAAGCAGTCGCTTCGGGTGAAGTCGAGGTTATCGCCCCAGAAGGCTTTATGGCGGAGGCCACCAGCGAAATGGTGCTTGCGGGTCGAGTGATGTCCCGACGGGCAGATTTCATGTACGGCCGGCGTCTCCAGCGGTCAACCCGTGGACATATTGGTTCTGGACTTGGCAAGCAGCCTGCTATCGGCACGGTGGCAATTGCCGCGCCGTCGCAGATCATTACGGAAACGCCTGAGTCACGCACGATCGATGGCGTGTCATTTGTGTTTCAGAACGTTCCGGGTTCAGAAGCACCCGCTGAGTTCACGTTTTACTTGCCCGAGCACCGGGCGTTTTGCGGCGCTGAACTCGTGTCGAGAAACCTGCATAACCTCTATACCCTGCGCGGCGCAAAAGTACGCGATGCACTGCGATGGAGCGGTTATATCGATGAAGCGCTTAGGTTATTTCCTGATGCCGAAGTGGTTTTTAACAGCCATCACTGGCCGATCTGGGGGGAGCAGCAGGTCGTCGAGTTCTTGAAACAACAGCGTGACATCTACAAGTACATTCACGACCAAACCTTGAGACTCGCAGGGCAGGGGCTTGGGCCCGAGGAAATCGCTGAGACGCTGACGCTACCCGAGTCTCTGGCTTCGAGCTTTGCCATTCGGGATTACTACGGCACCGTCAAACACAACAGTAAGGCGGTGTATCAATTCTATTTCGGATGGTACTCGGGGAACCCGGCAGACCTTGACCCTTTGCCCCCCACCGATTCAGCGCCGCGCTATGTTGCTTTAATGGGCGGGGATGAGGCCGTGCTAGCTGCGGCGGGTGAAGCGGCAGACGTAGGGGAGTACCGTTGGGCTGCCGAACTTCTCAACATTCTTGTGTTTGCCGAGCCGAGCAATAGCCGAGCAAAATCGATGCTCGCGGGAGTATATGATCAGCTGGGTTATCAGGCCGAGTCGGGTCCTTGGCGGGATGTGTATTTGTCGGGTGCGTTTGAACTGCGCACTGGCGCACCGGAAGAGAGCTTGCCGACAAGCAACGTCATTGGGCTGCTGCAGGAAACCCCCATTGAGCGCATCTTCGAGTTAGTGGCTGCGACGGTAAACGGCCCCGACGCGGCTGACATTGATCTGGTGCTCGAGTTCCACCTAACGGATATCGATCGTCGGTACACCTTGGTATTGGAAAATGGCGTGCTTCATCATGCTCTCAGGGTGGAAGGGGATGAGCCGTCGGTTTCTCTCAGCGTCACCTATCCGCTGTTTTTACGAATACTGCTAGGTGACGCTGAAATTACCGAGCTGATTTCCGGCGACGATCTGAGCATTACCGGCAGCAAGCTCGATTTGCTGCGGTTCTTGTCACTGCTTGAGCCCCACAGCGATCACTTTAATCTCGTTACCCCTTAAACAGGCATCGGCTTAGGAGATTCACTATGGATATGGGCATTGCGGGTCGAAAGGCGCTGGTTTGCGCCTCTTCCAAAGGTCTTGGGCGCGGTTGCGCAGAGGCGTTGGCCGCCGAGGGAGTGGAGTTGGTGCTCAATGCACGAGGGTCCGAGGCGCTCGAGGAGACCGCAGCAGCGATCCGTGCTGCTTACGATGTCCCCGTCGTGACGGTTGCAGCGGACGTTACGACCGAAGCGGGGCGGACAACATTGCTCGAAGCCGCGGGTGATGTGGATATCCTCGTGACTAACGCGGGGGGGCCGCCCCCAGGAAACTGGCGCGATTGGGAGCGGGCTGATTTTATCGATGCTCTTGATGCCAATGCACTGGCACCGATTGCGTTGATGAAGGCGCTGGTTCCGGGGATGTGTGATCGTGGTTTTGGTCGGGTCGTCAATATCACCAGCGTGTCGGTTAAGTCGCCGGTCGGTGTGCTTGGACTGTCCAATACCGCGCGTGCGGCACTCACTGGGTACGTCGCTGGGGTATCGCGGGACGTCGCAGGCCAGGGCGTCATTATCAACAACCTGCTGCCGGGATTGCATGCAACTGATCGGACAATCGCCCTCGACGGTATGGAAGCACAGCTGACGGATACACCCATCGATGATGTGACTGCTCGGCGAATGAGCACCATTCCCGCTCGACGCTATGGCACCCGCCAGGAATTTGGAGCCGCCTGTGCTTTCCTGTGTTCAGAACATGTGGGGTTCATGGTTGGGCAAAATGTGTTGCTTGATGGTGGCGCATTTGTGAGCACGCTCTAGCGGCTTCTTAGAGGTCAGCAGTGGCTAGCGTGGCAATGACCGCTCAGTGACGACGCTTCTCCAATGGAGATGAAAAGAGGCGACATGGAGGTGGAAGTTTGAGGGTGATAACCGTAACCTTCGAGTCTTAACAGTAGTCCCTTCAGGTCAAAATTCGTTCGGTATCGAACAACACTCAAGGAGAATTCCATGAACACATATCATCGATTGATTGCCGTTGGGCTTTTGTCAGCAGCGGTTGCGGTACCGGCTCTCGCTCACATTGAGCGCAGCGAGCCTATGCAGTCTTTGCGCCAATCTTATTTTGCTTTGATCGGCATGACCTTTTCTCCCATGGGTGACATGGTCAAAGGTAAGATCCCTTGGGACGGTGACAAGTTTGGCCGGTGGGCGAGCGATTTGGCTGCGGTGAGCACCTATCAAGTAGAGCGCGGCTTTGCACCGGGTTCCGAGGGTGGCAAGACCCGTGCAAAGCCAGAAATCTGGCTGGACATGGAAGACTTTGAGGAGCACCTCGAAGAAATGCGCACGGAAGCTGCCAAGCTAGCCAAAGTAGCAGCAATGGGCGACCAGGCCGCAACCAAAGCGCAATTCGCTGCCACGGGTAAAACCTGTAAGAGTTGTCACGACGAGTTTAAGTCTAAAGATTATCTCTGAGTGATTTAGGCGGGGTAGGGCTGCATAGAGTGGCTTTACCCCTACTCAGGCCGCGACCTTACCGTGAGAGTTGAACGGGAACACTGCGAGACTAAAACGAGAGTGCCGCGAGAATGGCACGAGAGTCCGGTGAAAGTGCCGGGAGCGTGCCACTAGTTCGTTTGCGGCACAGCCCGTTGGTCTTTCGACCCGTTAGCACTTCTGGAACGATTTTGATTAAGCCAATCGGCTTAAACTGACCCGGTCTTGTCAATTCAACCCCGCCGTTCAGGCGAGTACACTTCGTCCTTCTTTTTGTTAGGGGAACCACCATGGCGCGCTATGAATGCATCGTTTGCGGTCTAATTTATGACGAGCGAGAGGGCTGGCCCGACGATGGCATCCCCCCGGGTACATTGTGGGCAGACGTCGATTCTGATTGGCTGTGTCCGGATTGCGGTGTCGGTAAGGACGACTTTGAGTTGATTCCCGGCAGTGAAGATGAGCACGTACCCCCCGTGGCCGGTGACGCTGAGTCTGATGAGGTTGTTGACCCAAGCCCCGCAGCGCAGGACGAGCGCCATATTGTTATCGTCGGATCAGGCCTTGCGGGATACGGTTTAGCGCGTGAGATCCGCCGTCACAGTGAGGCGATTCCGGTCACTATTATCACTGCGGATGGTGGTGAGGTGTATTCGAAGCCGCTGTTATCAACCGGTTACACCAAGAACCTGAGCGCTGAGCGTCTGGCAATGCAAACTGCCGAGCAGATTGCTGAACAACTCCACATCACCGTTCGCACTCGAAGTCGCATAACGGGCATCGATACCGAAGGTAAGAACATCGCCCTTGAAGGTGGTGAGTCACTTCAGTATTCCGATTTGGTGCTGGCGACTGGCGCCGATGTGATTCGGCCGCCCATGGGTGGCGATGCAGCGGACGAGGTTTTTTCGGTCAATGACCTGGATGACTATGCGCGCTTCCAGGCAGCGGTGACTGAGCGGGACGTTAAGAAGGTTGCCATTATTGGTGCAGGTTTGATCGGCTGTGAGTTCGCTAATGATCTGCTTAACGGCGGGTACACCACAGAGTCTGTCGACCCGATGGGATGGTGTTTGCCCACGTTACTGCCCGAGCCCTGCGGTCGTGCCGTCCAGGCTGCGCTCGAAGACAAGGGTGCTGTTTTCCACTTTGGACCCCTCGCAACCGACGTCAACACAGCCGGTAGCGGCTACGCGGTTACGCTAAACAATGGAACCACCATTGAGGCTGATCTAGTCTTGTCGGCGATTGGAGTGCGGCCGCGCACTGCGCTGGCTGAAGCGGCCAATATTGAGGTTGGACGAGGCATCAAAACCGACCGGTTCTTGCGAACCAGTGCGCCGAACGTCTATGCCCTCGGTGATTGTGCAGAGGTCGAAGGGCATGTGCTCGTCTATGTGGCGCCACTCAGTGCCGGTGCGCGCGCATTGGGAGCGACCTTAACGGGCACCGAGACACCCGTGTATTACCCGGCTATGCCAGTAGCGATTAAAACACCTGCTTGTCCGATCACGGTCGCATCGCCGCCTCGGGATTCTGCTGGGGAGTGGTCGATCGAAGGGGAAGCACCCAATCTCAAAGCGCTGTTTCAAGATGCAGCGGGTAACCTGTTGGGCTTTGCCTTGACGGGTACAAACGTCAGAGAGAAGGCAGCCCTCGTGAAAGCACTGCCGCCGCTTCTGGGTTAAACGCACCACTGGTTGACGGGTGCCACAGCCAAACACAGTGCCACAGCCCAGAACAGTGCTGTCGGTCGATGGCGGGGGTGTGCGCGGCATCATTCCCGCGCTCGTCCTCGATCATCTCGAGCGCTCCACAGGTAGTCCTTGCGCAGAATTGTTCGACTTGATGGTGGGAACATCCACCGGCGGCATCATCGCGCTGGCACTGTCACTGGCTGACGAAGGTGGGGGCTCTCGGTACTCAGCGAATGATCTTGTGACCCTATACAGCGAACGGAGTGGCGAAATTTTTCGTCCGTCACTCTGGCGTCGGCTGCTGAGTTTGCGGGGCGTACTCGATGAGACCTACAGCACAGAACCGTTGAACGGCATTCTCGGTGAGTATTTTGAAGACTCCACGATGGCCGACTGCCGCAGCGCTGTCATGGTGACCGCCTACGACATTGAAAACCGCAACACGGTTTTTCTGAAGAGCAGTAAATCTGAACATCTCAATGTGCGCCTGGCTGAAGCGGCTCGCGCGACGTCGGCGGCACCAACGTACTTTGAGCCCGCGAACACCAACGTCAATGGCGACAACAAGGCGCTGATTGATGGCGGTGTGTATATCAATTCCCCGGCGGTATCCGCCTATGCCGAAGCGATGAAGCTATTTCCCGGTGACGACATTACGGTTGTCTCCCTGGGTACGGGTGAATTGATTCGGCCGATTCCCGGTAATACCGCTGCAGGGTGGGGAAGTGCCGGATGGATTCTGCCCTTGCTTGACTGCATGTTTGATGGCGCCTCCAAAGCCGTGAACCACCAGATGAGTCAGTTTCTAGGCGCGCGATATCAGCGTTTTCAGTTGTCACTTGAGAGCGCAAGTGATGACATGGATGATGCGTCTGAGGAGAACTTAGCCGCGCTTAAAAGAGCTGGTGAACGCTTGATTGCGCAGGAATCTCA
This sequence comes from Luminiphilus sp., assembly GCA_965657905.1. Taxonomy (GTDB): domain Bacteria; phylum Pseudomonadota; class Gammaproteobacteria; order Pseudomonadales; family Halieaceae; genus Luminiphilus. The sequence goes on from CBFHPT010000007.1 coordinate 164,084, forward strand.
GCGCCTTGATGAGTTGGTTGCTTACTTTCGCGCGGTTCAGTCTCAGCGTCGGCCGGCATCTGCTGCTGTAGATAAACTTGTGTTTTAGCGGTGCCGGGTTATTGGTTTCGTCGTTTCTGTATTGATTATCGATCAACCCACTGAATTACATACTCATGCAGTTTGTCTGGATCGACATCGGTTTCGGGTATCGCGCGCCCACGCACTGAGCAGGTGGCTTTGTGTACGAGCCCGGGCCGTCCGCTCTTCAGGTGATGCCATTCAGGGAGGTCCTGTCCCTCGGCGACCAGCCGGTAGGCGCAGGTCGCCGGTAGCCAGTGGTAGTTGGTATCGGCGAGTTCGCGCAGGTTTAGGCAGTCTGGCACCTGGCTCAGGCGGTTTTCATAATCTGAACAGCGGCCACGTTTAATATCGAGCAATCGGCAGGCCACGCGGGTGTAGAGAATCTCGCCAGTATCCTCGTCTTCGAGCTTGTTTAGGCAGCACTTTCCGCAGCCATCGCACAAGGCCTCCCACTGCGCATCCGACATGTCCTGAAGCTTAACGCGTTCCCAATAGCCATAGTCAGTCGTCACCGGCGTCAGTCCCCAGTGCGCGAAACGCGCGATACATTCGCTCTTCTGCGACTACCATCGCGATAATCGTGACGATAAAAGCCCCAGCGCCATGCATCGCACCGTGGAACTGAATGGCGTCGCCGAGTATGAGCCCGATTACCCAAAGCATCACAAACTTCGAGACAAACAGAATCAGCCACGCAACCAAAATTCTGCCAACTTTCCACAGCCCGGTTTTGCCAACAAAGGGTGCAGCGGCTTTGTGCTCGATGATCAGCGTGCCTTGCAGCAGAAGCTGTAGCAATACGGCAGCAATAAGCGTGGTTAGGAAACCGTCGACCGAAAGACGACCCCAGAACTGAGCGAGCAGGTTAAGCACCACCAAATCGGCGGCGATCGCAATGAAGTAACGCACAAATGTACGCTGACGATGGGTGGTTGCCTCGGGTTCAGCGACGGCATGATGATGTGGTTGCATGGCAGAGTTCCAGAAACGGGGGAGTACGCTTGCCCTTAATACATTTGCTAAATTTGCTACACGCGCGCAACGACAGGGCAGAATGAGTTTACGCAGCCTTGCTCGTGGCATCCAGCGCTCTATTTGGCGCGTACCATCTTTGTCATTATCAGACCCCGAGGCTGTTATTCCGGCCTTGAACGTACCTTAGGGTCGCGAGCAGCTACGCCCCCAAACGCAGACTGGAGCGATTATGCGAAACATCAGACAGTGGATAGCATTAACGATAGGAGAGCTTGTGCTAGACCGGCTGGCCGTTGTGTCAGCCCTGGGTTTTGCGGGACCTGCTGTTTTTGAGCGCTCGGTTCGTCGTGCGGAGGGGGCTTGCTCCTCTCCCAAAGGCGCACGCATCGGTGTCGGTTTGTTGGCGACGCTGTTTGTTGTCTTGGCGGGGCCAGTATCTGCTCAGGAAGACCCCTTCAAGGATGTAGTGATCGGAGTAACGCCGATAACGGGCGGTATTTATATGCTGACGGGCGCCGGAGGCAACATTGCCGTCAGTGCAGGCAGTGACGGACTGCTCATTGTCGATGATCAGTATGCGCCGTTGGCACAGCGAATCGCGAAGGCATTGGCTGGAGTACGCGCAGACGTTGGTCTTAATGAGGATACGCCGGTCACCTACGTTATAAACACTCACTATCACGGAGACCATACGGGCAATAACCCGTTTTTCGCTGAAATGGGCGCTACGATCGTTGCGCACGACAATGTACGTGTGCGGCTGCTAGGTGACGAGGCGACGCCAGAGACAGCATTGCCGGCAATTACGCACAGCGATGGCATGACGCTGTACTTTAATGATGACGCGTTAGCGATTGCAGCGCGACGCGGCCACACTGACGGTGACTCGACGGTACTGTTTGAGAAAGCCAACGTATTGCATACGGGCGATTTACTGTTTAACCAACTGTTCCCCTACATTGATGTCGATGGCGGCGGTAGCGTCAGTGATTACCTTGCCCATCAGGCGGTACTGATTGAACAGATCAATGATCAGACGGTGGTCATACCGGGTCACGGACCGTTGGCAGACAAGGCATCCCTTGAAACCATGCACACAATGATCAAAACAACGCTCGCGGCGGTTCAGTCTGCGGTGGAGGAAGGGGCGACTCTTGACGAGATTTTAGCTGAGGGTGTTGCACCCCAGTACAAGCAATACGCCTGGTCATTTATATCCGAAGAGCGTTGGTTGAAAACTCTCTATGGCGCCGCAACGGCCATGCAGTAATCTCATCGATTTCGTGGAATGTT
>CBFHPT010000008.1:0-155222 GCA_965657905.1 Luminiphilus sp.
CTATCCCGTGTATTTGGCCGTTATCGCATTGATCGGTATGAGCATTTCGCTGCTGTTATTGGTTGTGTTTGAGACGACCTGGGAGACCAACCAGTGGATCAGGAGCTTCTCGGCGGTTGTCGCGATTTACCTCGCCGGCGTTCTCTGGATCGCTGTTCGATCTCTGGTCTTCTATGAGTTCTACCCTGAAGAATGGGAAAAATTGAGAGAAGGTGGCGGGCCTTATTTAGCGGCCTATTTTAAAAACGCCATGTCCGCGGGCACTGTGATGTTGGTGTGGAGCGCGGTGTTCTTCGGGCTCAAATACTACTTACTCAATCAGGAAGAAAAGCGACGCTATCTCATTGCCGTGGGGCAGGCACATGAGGCCCAGCTAAAAATGCTGCGTTATCAGTTAAACCCACACTTCCTTTTCAATACGCTGAATGCCATTTCCACGCTTATCCTCGATAAGGAAACGGAAACGGCCAACCATATGGTGACCAAGCTGTCTAAGTTTCTGCGCTACTCATTGGATAACGATCCTATGCAGCAGGTGACAGTGGCGGAGGAGATGGAAACCCTTAGGTTGTATTTGGATATCGAAAAGGTGCGCTTTGACGAGCGTTTAAGCCTCAGTTTTGATGTCGATGAGCGCGTCAGTGATGCGCTAATGCCGTCCTTGCTGCTACAGCCTTTGGTAGAGAACTCGATTAAGTATGCAATTTCCCAATCGATTCACGGGGGGAGTATTGCCGTATCGGCATCCGTCGAGGGCGGTATGTTGGCCTTGGTGGTAGCGGATGATGGACCTGGCCTCGATCTCAATCGCACGTTACTGACCTCCAGCAGCGGGGTAGGGCTGGCTAATACACAGGATCGGCTGAGAGAACTGTATGGCAGCAATCAACATTTTCGCTTGAGCGACAGCGAGCCCCATGGCCTCACAATAACGATTGGGCTGCCGCTGGAGTACGCGGGATCAGCGAAGCCATGACAGCCCTTAGAACGCTTATTATTGATGACGAGCACCTCGCCCGGCGTGGGCTCGCGATGCGGCTGGCAGATATTGAGGGCGTCGAAGTAGTGGCCGAGTGTGCCAATGGTGAGCAGGCATTAGCTGCGATCGTCGAGCACAGTCCCGATCTCATCTTTCTCGATATTCAAATGCCGGGAATGAGTGGCTTCGATGTGGTCGCTCGTATCCAGGGCGACACTATGCCGATGGTGATTTTCGTGACGGCGTTTAATGAGTTTGCCGTGGATGCCTTTAAAGTGAACGCTATCGATTATGTGCTCAAGCCACTTGAGTCTGACCGGCTCCGTGAAGCGGTGGATCGTGCCGTGCGCGTTCATGAGCAGCAGGTAGCTGCGCTCGAGAAGGAGCGACTGCTGAACTTGGTCATGGATATGCAGGGTCAGTCTGCAAAGAGCCTCGAGGCGTCGGAGGACGACGTCACCAGTAAGAAGCTGATGGTGAAAGACGGCGGAGAGGTACAGTTTATTCCCCTTGCGGACATCGAATGGGTAGATGCTGCGGGGGATTACATGTGCGTTCATGCCGCGGGCCAAACCCATGTCATGCGTAGCACCATGAAAGAGTTAGAGGCGCAGTTGGCCGATGGGGACTTCGCACGAATCCATCGCAGTACGATCGTCAATCTTCGTCATGTCGCTGGTGCAAAGACGCTGGCGGGTAGCGATTATCAGCTCACCCTTGAAAGTGGTGCGCAGTTAAAAGTCAGTCGTGGCTACAAGTCGGTGGTGCGCAATTTCATGAGTGAATCACGCTAACTTGCGGTTCGTCGTCGCTGCCTAGCAGTTCATCGCAAAGCGGATGATTTGCTGAAAGGGGCTTGATACTTTGCAATCACTGGGCCGGCTAACGCACAAAGTGTTGATTCGAAGTTAAAAGCGGTGGGTGCGGGATAGCTTAACGAATTAGCCGTTCAGTACGGTGTCAGGTCAGGATTGACCCCGATGGTGGATTGCCACGGGTGGGCCAAGGAGGGCCCCTTTGACAGCGGAAAGCTAAGGGTGCTTTGAACAGGGATGTTCGGCATCCTTTTTTTTGCTCGACGGATTGGTGGCGTGCTTTTAGGCCAAAAAAAACCGGCAGTGAAAACACAGCCGGTTCCTCAGGGTCGCGTTAGGAGTTCTAGCTACCCGCTGCATCCTTAAAGAGATCTTCCGTGACGGGGTTGTCAGTGGCTTCCTCTTGCTTTTCGGTCGTTGCAGAAGCACCTGCCTTGGGCCCTCGCGGGTCGTTGCTGGCGCGCGGTACGTCCTGGGACATAATGCTCACGGGCGGAGCTTCTTGGGCTGAGAACAGTTGACGACGTTCGGTATGCACGTTGACGTCAATCACAGGTTTGGCTGCGATGCGTGGGTCGTTGACTGCGCGACCGTTTTCGTCAAGTCCACTCCGATCGGGTTCGGCAGCCGGCTCGACTGACGCTGCGCTTGGCACGATTGTGGTTTCTGCGGCGTTTTGCACGGGGGCTTCCGGTGCGGGCTTACGCGGCTCTAAGACTAGTCGAGCTTCTGACGCTTCTTCGACGCTTATGTCGCTTTCTTCGGTGCTTGCCGAAGGCTCTTCTTGCGCATCAACAGTATCGGTAGAAGCCGCGGGTGCTTCGTCAGTTGCTTGCCCGTTGTCGTTGTTGTTCGTGACAACCTCAGCAGTATCTTGTCGAGCAGCATCTTCACTTGACATTGTGCCCGCGGCTGCGTCGTCGGTTTGCGCTACGGGAGCTGTAGCCTCGACATCTGCTGTGGCTATCTCAGTAGCAGTCTCAGTGGTTGGGCTAGGCACTGCTGCCGCGGCAACAGTTGCCGTGGAACCAGCCGCTGCATGGCTTATCGCAACTTCCGCTCCTTCCGCTCCTTCCGCTCCTGCCACACCTACCGAAGCGCCCTCGCTATCGGGGCGCGGGCCGCGACGACGGCGCCGACGATTTTCCCGCTTCATTTCTGGGGGACGATGCCTCGCTTGCTGTTCATCGCTACTGGCCGTAACCGGTGTCTCGGCTTGTGCGTCGCGATCTTCCTCCGTAGAGTCATCGGCTTGAGCACTCTCTGAAGTTAATTCTGTGCCGCTCTCAGAGCCGTTTTCATTGTTGCGGCGTTGACCACCTCGACGACCGCGACGTCGGCGAGAGCGCTTGGGACGATCTTCCTCGCTTTCCCCATCATCTCCTTGGTTAGCGGCGGGTTCGCTGGCTTCCGCAGGCGTTGATGGCTTGGCTTCATTACGGGTTTCTTGTGGAGCGCCGTCTCGACCCCCGTCACGGCCATCTCGTCCGCCGCGGTTGCGATTTCGGCCTCCACGACTTCGGCGCTGTCCGCCACTTCGAGATTCTCGATTGGTTGTTTCTTCCTGAGCGGCTTCGGCAGATGCGGGTTCCGCAGTGTCATCGGTTTTGGCTTTTTCCTCGCCAGCCGTATCGTCAGTCGGTACGGGTGCGAACAGCGTTTTCCACACTTTGGTGAATAACCCGCCTGTTTCGTTACCCTGCGTCTTGGCAACTTCTGGTGCAGGGGCGCTGGGGGTTGTCGGTGCAGTCGGCTCGGTTGCGTCAGCCGACTCACTGGTGGGTACGGGTGCGGGTCCTTTGGGTGTTACACCTCGCACCAGTGGTTGCGGTGCTGATGGCAGGCCGCTGTTGTCATCCGTCACGGTCAGCGAGTCGGGTACTTCGACCTCGACGTCATAGCTGGTGACGGCATCCTCTTCGATCTCGTCATCACGTAAACGCGTGATTTCGAAGTGCGGCGTATCCATGTGCGGATTCGGGATGATGAGTACCCGTACCTTGGTTGTTTGCTCGATTTCGTTCACGGTGCTGCGCTTTTCATTCAGCAAGAAAGCGGCAACGTCGACCGGCACAACACAGCGAACTTCTCCAGTACGCTCTTTAGCGGTCTCCTCCTGCAGCAGACGCAAGATGGCCAGCGCCAATGAGCGGGTGTCGCGAATGGTGCCTTGCCCCGTGCAGCGCGGGCATACCATGCCACTGGTCTCGCCGAGAGAGGGGCGCAAGCGTTGTCGCGACATCTCCAGCAGGCCGAAGCGGGATATTCGTCCAACCTGAACCCGTGCGCGGTCAATCTCCAGCGCATCTCGAACACGATTTTCGACCGCCCGCTGGTTTTTGCTGGAGTTCATGTCGATGAAATCGATTACGATTAAACCGCCCATGTCGCGCAAGCGAAGCTGGCGCGCCACTTCATCGGCGGCCTCTAGGTTGGTCTGGGTAGCCGTGGCCTCGATGTCGGCCCCTTTTGTCGCCCTGGCTGAGTTGATGTCAATCGAAACAAGGGCTTCGGTTGGGTCAATAACGATTGACCCTCCGGAGGGTAGGCGTACTTCGCGATTGAAAGCGGTTTCGATCTGGCCTTCGACTTGGAAACGGTTAAATAGCGGAATCGTGTCTTCATAAAACTTGATACGCGACGCGTATTTAGGCATGACCATTGAGACAAAGTCACTGGCTTGCTTGTAAGCGGCGGGGTCGTCAATGAGCACTTGGTCAATGTCATCGCGCAGGTAATCCCTGATCGCGCGAATGATGACGTCACTCTCTTGATACAGCAGGACCGGACCTTTATTCTCGGCGTTAGCGGTCGAGATGGCATCCCAAAGTTGCAGCAGGTAATCGAGGTCCCACTGGAGTTCTTCAGGACTGCGGCCGACGCCAGCGGTGCGGATAATGACACCCATACCATCGGGAATCTCGAGTTGAGAGAGGGCGTCTCGAAGTTCACTGCGGTTATCACCTTCAATCCGGCGTGAGATACCCCCAGCCCGCGGATTATTGGGCATCAGGACCATATAACGCCCGGCGAGGCTGATGTAGGTGGTGAGCGCAGCACCCTTGGTGCCGCGCTCTTCTTTATCGACCTGAACAATCAGCTCAGTGCCCTCTTTTAATACGTCTTTAATCCGAGTCTTGCCTTCGCCCTCGGGGGCGGCGCTTCGGTAGTATTCGTGAGCGATTTCTTTGAGCGGCAAAAAGCCGTGTCGGTCTGCGCCGAAGTCGACAAAGGCTGCTTCGAGGCTTGGCTCGACGCGGGTTACTTTGGCTTTATAAACGTTGGCTTTGGTCGAGACCCGGGCGCGGTTTTCAATATCAAGATCGTATAGACGCTGGCCATCGACTAAGGCGACACGAACCTCCTCAGGTTGTGTCGCATTGATAAGCATTTTCTTCATGGTTGTAATCCAGTTGGCGAATCAACCGGACGGGTGCGGAGGGGAAAGGAATACCCCCAGGTTGCAGGTTTTTAACCCCGAAGTCCTCTTCGGGTCAGCCCAATCCTACTGAGATTGCGCGACTTGCATCTTGTCTCTGGCAGTCCAGATTCTGTGGCTGCCACTGAAATTCGCACCGCGCCGTTTCTTCGCGGGTTTTTAATGCTACCTTGCAGGGCTTCCGCTCTGACGGATCGAGCAATAACTGTCGATCCGGAGTGGTCAGGCGCAGCAAAATAGCGTCCAATATACTGGCCGTTGGGCATTCTCTCCGGGAAAAACACCGGCGACTGATTTCAACAAAGGTGGGGGCTTTTTCCTCAACCTGTTGGAGCCGGTATGCAACCAGACATTGGGTCTGGCGACTGGAAGGAGTGTACCGAGTGTCGGGTACGCGTCCTATCTTCCGGGCGATGTGCCCTGAGCCGTTGCCAAAACTACCATTAAACGCTAAGTGATTCAATTGCCGGATAAAAGTACCCAACAGCAGTCTGTTCGTTTGATTTCAGTTTCGGACGAGGAATCGGGCCAGCGCCTCGATAACTATTTGTTACGGCTGCTCAATGGCGTACCCAAGACTCGCGTCTATAAAGCGGTCCGCAAAGGGGAAGTTCGGGTGAATAAAGGTAGGGCGAAGCCCGATACCCGGTTAGAGGCAGGCGATGTTGTGCGAGTACCGCCGTTCCGCGAGGCGGAAAAGGGAGCGCCAAAGACCGCAAACAACCTATGGGCCCACCGAATCCGCGATTCAATCGTGCTCGATGAGAAAGATTTGCTGGTAATCAACAAGCCGTCGGGTCTCGCGGTTCACGGTGGCAGTGGCGTTAACGCGGGTTTGATTGAAACGCTTAGGGTGATGTATCCCGAGCAGCGCTACATGGAGTTAGTACATCGACTAGATCGGGACACCTCGGGGCTCATCATGATTGCCCGGCGGGCAAGTACCCTGCGAGCGCTCCATGCCATGCTACGAGAAGATCATATCGATAAGCGCTATCAGGCACTTGTGATAGGCCGTTGGCCGGCGCACCTCAAGCACATCGACGCGCCGCTGGAGAAGTTCTCATTGGCGTCTGGCGAGCGCATGGTGCGGGTTTCTGCTGAAGGCAAGCGCGCACGCACGGATGTGCGCGTTCTCAAGCGGTGGAAGTCGGCAACTCTTATCGAGGCTAAGCCCGTGACGGGGCGTACTCACCAGATTCGAGTGCACGTCCGCCACGCGGGCCACCCAATACTCGGCGATAGTAAGTACGCGACCCCCGAGGCCGACGCGCTTGCTCGGCAACTTGAACTTCGACGCCTCTTTCTACACGCAGCAGCACTCAACTTTGCCCTCACCGAGGAGCGGTATCGGCTTACCGCTGAACTTGACGACGAGTTGTCCTCGGTTTGCGAGCGTTTGTCAGCTAGCGAGTCCGGCGACTAGGGTAGGGCATAGCCCTGTCGTCGCAGGGCCTCGCAGAGCGCAATTAGCGGCAGACCCTCGAGGGCCGTGGGATCGGGGCCACGCATCTCCTGAAATAAGCTGATACCGAGGGACTCCCATTTAAAGCTCCCCGCACAGTCGAGAGGTTGATCTCGGCGGACATAAGCCTCAATTTCCTCCCGAGTCAGTTGGCGCAAAGTGACACTGAACGGCACGCAGCGGACCCACTCCCAAGACGTGTGAGGCCTAACCAGTGATAAGCCCGTATAAAAGCTGACTGATTTACCACTGCAAAGCGCTAGCTGCGCCACCGCGCGTTCGTGACTCTCCGGTTTTCCGAGCACAGTCCCATCACAATAGGCGACTTGGTCGCTGCCAATGAGGAGTTCATCGACATCGCCAGTGGCTGCCGCTTTGGCTTTCTCGAGTGCGAGGCGGGTTGCGAGTTGCTCCGGTGGCTCATTCTCAAAGGGGGTCTCGTCCACTCCAGAAGGACGCGTCACAAATGGGATGCCGAGGCGCTCGAGCAATCGCTGTCGGTAAAGCGAGCCAGAGGCCAGAACGAGTTGAGGGATTTGCGACGGGTCATTGTTGTTCATTGTTAGCAAAGCCTTTGAATTACCGCGATTTTTTTTTGACAGACGGTATGCCCGTCCGTATCATCCGCCGCCATGACGCTCGGGGCTCTGCCACACACGGTTGAAGTGCGTACGCTCGCTGCCCGGTCAAGGACCGTCGAGGGTGTCGTCGACTGTGCCCGAATGCCACGTTTGAGCGCTGCCATTGTAGCTGCTGACGGGCCTGCGCGGGTGAATGCGCGGTTCAGTCGAGACGAAGAGGGGCGTTTTGTAATTAACCTCGATGTGGAAATACCCGTGCAGGTGGCGTGTCAGCGATGTCTCCAGCCCTTGCCGTTGACGCTCGCATCGAGCAGTCAATTGGCTGCGCTCTGGAACGATGAACAGGCTGCTCATTTGCCGGTTCGGTACGATCCTCTGGTAACAGGGGAAGAAACAGATTTATGGCAGGTGGTTGAGGACGACTTGCTATTGGCGCTGCCGCCGTTTAGCTACCACGACAACATTGCGTGCGCTGAGGGCACTGCGGTTGAGCCACCGGCGTTACAGTCTGTGACAGAAGAAGACGCGCCGAAGACTCGAGAAAACCCCTTCAGTGTGCTGGCTGCACTGAAAGATGATTTGGAAAAGGATGCCTGACCAAGAACTCAGCGTTTGCGGCAGGTAACACTGACAGGAGGCCAAAATGGCTGTTCAAAAAAACAAGAAGACCCGTTCGCGTCGCGGTATGCGTCGTTCGCACGATTCTTTGGGTGAGTCTACGTTGATGGTTGATCAGACTTCTGGTGAGAGCCGTCGTCGTCATCACATGAGTGCTGATGGTTTTTACCGCGGGAAGAAAGTCCTCAATCTCGGCGACGACGACTGAGACGTTTCATCAGCTGAGGCACTGCTCTGCTGACCTGCTACGACGCGCCGGTGGCAACAGTGCCGGCGCCCTCTGATCCGACGACCACGAGGGCAGAATGACCAATCTCGCTTTTCTTTTTCCCGGGCAGGGCTCCCAGTCTGTGGGTATGCTCGGTGACGCGCACGCCAACTGGCCGACCGTGGCTGAAACTTTCCAAGAAGCCTCCGACGCCCTCAACTTTGATTTGTGGGCGCTCGCCGCTGACGGGCCAGCAGAAGCACAATCTCTTACCGCCAATACTCAACCGCTAATTTTGACTGCCAGCGTGGCACTGTTTCGTGTCTGGCGTGAGCTGAATGGTGCCTCACCCTCAGTGGTCGCAGGACATAGCCTTGGTGAGTTTTCCGCGCTGGTAGCGGCAGATAGCTTGAAGTTTGACGAAGCCGTCAGGTTGGTTCGCCTGCGCGGGGAGGCGATGCAGGAGTCGGTACCCGTAGGCGAGGGCGCGATGGCTGCGATCATCGGTCTCGACGATCAAACGATTAACGATGTTTGCGCGACCATCAACCGCGAACCCAACCACCAGGTGCTCGCTGTCAACTTTAATTCCCCCGGACAGGTTGTTATTGCCGGACACAGCGATGCAGTTGACGAAGCCATTGGTGCACTGAAAGAGCAGGGTGCGAAACGGGCATTGCCACTGCCTTTGAGTGCGCCCTTCCATACGCCGTTGATGCGTCGGGCAGGACAAGTGTTGGAGTCCGCCCTCGACAGCATGTCAGTGGCCGATCCGTCGATACCGGTAGTCAGTAACGTCAATGCGCAACCACAGACGCGGGGCGTCGAGATTCGACAGTTATTGGTCGAGCAGATTGCGTCGCCGGTGCAATGGACTCATTCGGTCCAAACCATGATTGATAACGGCAGCGAACAGTTCGTAGAGTGCGGCCCGGGTAAAGTATTGTCGGGTCTTGTTCGCCGCATTAATAAAGCGGTGTCCTGTCACTCAATTGAAACTCCCGACGCGATGTCCGCAACCCTCCAAGCCTCGGGTCACTAAGAGCTGCATCGGCAGCAATTAAGCGGCCAGCGATTAGGAGGGCAGTAATACAGGTACGTCCGACCACGAGCATTGCAGTGGCTTCAATGCTTCTTAGCGGTTGCAGCGTCTTTTGAATTGGGATGAGCCGTAACAGCGTAACGAAAGAAAAGGGATCGATATATGAACACTGCCGTTGAATCACGCATCGCGTTAGTCACAGGCGCTAGTCGCGGCATTGGTAAAGCGATCGCTGAGGCGCTTGCAGCGAGTGGCATGATCGTTGTCGGTACTGCGACGTCAGACAGTGGGTCTGCTGCGATAAACGGCTGGCTCGAACCCTTGGGCGGCGCGGGAATGACCCTCAATGTCACCGATCCCGATAGCGTTGCCGCCGTCGTCGCAGCAACCACCGAGCGATTTGGCGTGCCCACTGTACTTGTTAACAATGCCGGCATTACTCGAGACAACATCCTGATGCGCATGAAAGAGGATGAGTGGCAGGATGTTATTGATACCAACCTGAATGCAATTTTCCGCTTGAGTAAGGCGTGTGCGCGGGGCATGACTAAGGCGCGCTGGGGTAGGGTTATCAATATTTCATCGGTGGTTGGGTCGATGGGCAATGCTGGGCAAAGTAACTATGCCGCGACCAAGGCGGGTGCCGAGGGCTTTACCCGTGCTCTTGCTAAAGAACTTGGGTCTCGTTCTATCACTGTAAACGCGATCGCCCCTGGCTTTATCGACACCGACATGACCAAATCATTGTCAGAAGACAATAAATCGTTGATGTTGGGTCAGATACCTTTAGGCCGTCTGGGGCAGCCCGAGGAAATTGCTGCGACAGTTGCGTTTTTGGCCAGTGATGCGGCAGGCTACATCACTGGCGAAACAATTCACGTCAATGGCGGAATGTACATGGGCTGATTTCATGCCCGTCAAGGGTTCCACTTCTCGCTGATGAGAGTAAAATCCTGACACCAATGGGACACAATCCCTGTCACTAACTTTTTGGAGATACCAAATAACCATGAGCAGCATTGAAGATCGCGTCAAGAAAATCGTCGCCGAGCAACTTGGCGTTAAAGAAGACGAAGTCCGAGCAGAAGCATCCTTTGTGGATGATCTGGGTGCTGACTCGTTGGACACCGTTGAGTTGGTGATGGCACTTGAGGAAGAATTCGAGACTGAAATTCCCGACGAGGAAGCCGAGAAGATCACCACCGTTCAGCTGGCGATTAGCTACATCAACGAGAACCTTTCCTGAGGTTTTCAAGTAAACGCTGATTCTGAGCCGCTCTACGTTTGTAGAGCGGCTTTTTTGTGTTGCGGCTTACGTCGAGTTGATTGGATTGCATGATTGGCAAGGAGATAGATGATGCTGGGTAATCGCGTGGTGGTAACCGGGATGGGAATGGTTTCCCCTGTTGGTCTGGATGTTGAGTCTAGTTGGCAAGCAATCTGCAACGGAGTCAGTGGTGCAGCACCGATCGAATCCTTTGACACCGGGGCGTTTTCTACGCGCTTTAGCTGCTCGGTGAAAAATTTTAGCGTCGACGGTTTCATCGCCCCCAAAGATGCCAAGCGCATGGACCCGTTTGTCCAGTTTGGCATGGTTGCCGGTATTCAAGCTCTGGCCGACAGCGGGCTAGAAATCTCCGAGGAAAATCAAGACCGAGTCGGTTGTGCGATTGGTTCGGGCATTGGTGGTATCGGCTCTATCGAGCGCAACACCGAGATCGTACGCAACTCGGGTCCCCGCAAGATGTCGCCATTTTTTGTGCCTGGCGCGATTATCAACATGATCGGGGGTAACTTATCAGTTATGTATAACCTCCGTGGCCCTAATATCGCGGTCGTCACTGCGTGTACGACCGGAACCCACAATATTGCTCTGGGTGCCCGCATGATTGCCACCGGCGAAGCCGATGTGATGTTAGTTGGGGGTTCAGAGATGGCGACAACACCTGTTGGTGTTGGAGGATTCGCCGCCGCACGCGCGCTTTCGACGCGCAACGATGAGCCCACCCGAGCGTCACGCCCCTGGGATGCCGATCGGGATGGCTTCGTGTTGGGCGACGGCGCGGCGGTATTGGTGCTCGAATCCCTAGAGAGTGCGCAGAAGCGAGGCGCACGTATTTATGCGGAAGTCTCGGGGTCGGGGATGAGTGGTGATGCATATCACATGACATCGCCTCCGGAGGATGGCAGGGGCGCGGCGAAATCGATGGAGAATGCTTTGCGTGATGCTCAATTGAACCCCGCCGATATTGGGTATATCAATGCCCACGGCACCTCAACCTTGGCCGGCGATGTCGCCGAGACAATGGCGGTAAAATCGGTGTTTGGCAGTTCGGCGGATAATGTTGCAGTGAGTTCGACCAAATCGATGGTCGGTCATCTGCTGGGTGCAGCGGGTGCGGTAGAGGCTGTGTTCTCCATTCTGGCAATACGGGATCAAGTGGCACCGCCAACCATTAACCTTGATAACCCCGGGGAAGGTTGTGATTTGAATTACGTCCCCAACACAGCACAACAACGGGAAATTCGTCACGCGCTCAGCAACTCCTTTGGTTTTGGCGGCACCAACGGTTCCCTGATTTTCAGTAAGTTCGACTGAGCCGCGTCTCGGGTGCAAGAGCTGTTTTGGGTTAACGGCGACTCCAGCAGTAGCATTCCCGCCGACGACCGTGGCTTGGCACTTGCGGACGGCGTTTTTGAAACCCTGCGCATTGAGCAAGGGCGCATCTGTCTGCACTCTTTGCACTACGATCGCCTGGTTCACGGGTTAACAGTGCTGGGTTTCCCTCATGCTCCCAATGTCGCAACCCGTGCCTTTAATGATGTGAATGCCGCCTTGGCGTCGCACGACAAGTTCGTAGAGGGCAGCCTACGGGTAACCATCACCCGTGGTTCTGGGCCTCGCGGTTATTCACCTCCCAAATCGCCGAATCCGCGAATCATTTTGCGCTTCAGCGAAGGGCTCCCTGCAAACCGTTTGCCCATGACGCTCGGTGTCAGCGGTATTCACTGGTCTCGTCAGCCATATTTTGCCGGCGCAAAGCTGTTGGCACGAACCGAGCAAGTACTCGCAGCCCTAGATGCCAACAGGCAAGGTGTCGACGATGTGCTCATGGAAGACGGAGAAGGAAGTGTCTGTTCGACGAGCACGGGAAACCTATTCATTTGCAAAGGTGATCGGCTGATAACACCGCCTATTGATCAATGTGGCATTGAGGGGACGCGTCGTCGCTACGTGATCGATACGCTCGCGCCTGCACTGGGATTTCCCGTGGAGATTGCCAGAGTTTCTGTCGAAGACGTCGCGCAGGCCGACGAAGTATTCGCCTGCAATAGCATTCGAGGTGTATGCAGCGCCGCGTCTATAGGGCAGCGTAGATTTCAAAGTCATCCGATTGCCACTGCACTAGCACCCTTGATCCATGGAGACGATGTATCGCCGCCGACCTGCGCTGAAGACCGCCCAGGGGAGACCGGACCGTGAAGTGGCTGGGCCTAATACTGATAATCGTAGTGGGCTTAGGGATTGGGGGCGTCACTGGCCGCGCGTGGCTTGAATCGACCCTCGAAAGCCCGCTCTCACTACCTGCGGAGGGAGTCACGCTGGAGGTGCGACCCGGCGCTTCTTTGGGCGAAGTGCTCATGCAAGCGGCCAATCAAGGCTGGCTGACAGCGCCGAAAGTTGTTGCGCTGTGGGCCAAATGGAAGCAGCTCGATCGCGGCCTTCAGGTCGGCGAGTACCGACTGGAATTCGGGCTCACGGCGAAAAGTTTGCTGAAAAAACTGAATGCTGGGGATGTAATCCGCTATTCCGTCACGTTTCCTGAGGGCATTACGCTGGCCGACGCGGTTGCACGTCTGGGTGCCTCCGAGGGTATCGAGGTAACACTAGTAGGACCTGATGATCCGCGGCTGATTGCGTTAGTAGAGCCCTATGCCCCTGAAGGGTGGTTTTTGCCCGAGACCTATCAATACACTCGGGGTAGCAGGGATCTTGATGTACTTCAGCGTGCAAACAATTTAATGAAAAAAGTGCTTACCCAAGCGTGGCAAGACCGATCTATTGCGAGCCCATTGAAGAGCCCCTATGAGGCCCTCATTTTGGCGTCCATTGTTGAACGGGAAACCTCCGTCGCTGCTGAGCGTCCGCTGATTGCAGGCGTATTCGCCCGGCGGCTTGAACGCGGGATGCGGCTGCAAACCGACCCCACTGTGATATACGGTTTGGGTTCGAGCTATGATGGTAACCTCACCCGAAAGCATCTTACCGACGCGACTAATCGATGGAACACCTACCGTATCCCGGGATTGCCGCCCACGCCGATTGCGTTACCGGGGCAAGAAGCAATTTTCGCGGCCTTGAACCCAGAAGCGGGCGATGCGTTGTATTTTGTGGCGAAAGGCGACGGTTATCACGAGTTCGCGGCAACCCTCGAAGCGCATAACGCCAACGTACGACGTTTTCAGTACCAGCGCCGGACTAACTATCGCTCGACACCCGACAAAGGAGTAACTCAGTAGTGGCCGATACCGCGCGATTCATAACCCTTGAGGGCGGCGAAGGCGTGGGGAAGTCCACCAATCTAGCGCTTATTGAGCAATTACTTCGGGCTCGTGGTCTCGATGTGGTGGTGACGCGCGAGCCTGGCGGGACGCGACTTGGCGAGCAAATTCGGGCGGTGTTGTTGGCAACTGGCGATGGCAACGACACTGACAATCCGTGCCCGTTGGCTGAACTGTTGTTAATATTTGCCGCCAGAGCCCAACATCTTGAAACGGTGATTGAGCCAGCATTGGCGCGGGGACAATGGGTGCTGTCTGATCGATTCACTGACGCGACTTATGCCTACCAAGGTGCTGGGCGAGGCCTCGACGTCGATGCGATTGCTACACTAGAGAGATTGGTTCAGGGAGTGCGTAAACCCGATTTAACGGTACTGCTGG
Source organism: Luminiphilus sp. (assembly GCA_965657905.1). Lineage (GTDB taxonomy): Bacteria > Pseudomonadota > Gammaproteobacteria > Pseudomonadales > Halieaceae > Luminiphilus. The sequence goes on from CBFHPT010000008.1 coordinate 14,092, forward strand.
ACGTCGATCCCGACGTGGGTTTACACCGCGCCGCTGCTCGGGGAAGTCTCGATCGTTTCGAGCAAGAAAGCGCACAGTTTTTCCGTCGGGTGCGAGAGGGCTATCTGACACGCGCCCGTGGCGAGCCCGGGAAATGGTGTGTCGTTGATGCTGGGCAGCCCCTTGAAGCGGTACAAGCGGCACTGAAAGCGCAGTTTTTAGAATGGATTGATCATGCCGGATACTGACCCTTATGGGCGCTGGCAGGCAGCGCCTAGTGATTGGCATCAGGAGCCGTTCAAACAGCTGCTTGCTCTGAGTGAGGAAGGGCGTTTGCCCCATGCATTATTGATCAATGGTCCCGTCGGCGTTGGCAAAACCCAGTTTACTAGCGCCCTTGCAGCCGTTTTACTGTGCTCATCAGACGAGATGCGACCTTGTGGGCGCTGTGACGCCTGCAGCCAGGCCCGTGCGGGAAGTCATGGGGACTATCGGTGGGTAACCCCAGAGGAGGGTAAGCGGGCGATCGGTATCGACGCTGTCCGATCAGTGATCGATTTTGTTCAGCAGACCGCGGGATATGGGGCGCATAAAGTCGTGGTGGTGACACCGGCAGAGGCGATGACCCTCGCTGCTGCCAATGCACTGTTGAAGACGCTGGAGGAACCCGCTGGAGATAGCATCATTTGCTTGATTAGTGATCGGCCAGGTGATCTTCCTGCAACCGTCAGATCTCGATGTCAGTCAGTGACGCTACCGAGGCCCTCTCGGCAGGATGCCGTTCATTGGCTGTCTAACCAGTTAGCGATCTCGCCCGCTGAGGCGGCCGAAGCCTTAACAGTGTCGAATCATCAGGTAATGACGGCGTTTTCTGCCATTGCCGATGGTTCAATAGCTGCACGATCAACCTTGACCAAAGTCATTGACGAGTTATTGGTGGGAAAGCGATCAAGTCTCGCCGCTGTCGATGACGTCGGCGCATATTTGCCAGAAGTCGTGATTGAAACCATGGTACTTAGGTTAGAGCACGGGCTGCGTCGATGTGACAGGACGGAGTTAGGTAAAAAGCAGGCCGTTTTTGATTTCCGTGACGAGTTGTTGCAGCTGCAACGAGCCCTGCGCAGTGGTGCAAACCTAGGCAAAGATTTTTTACTCGGCGACGTGTGTCGGAAGGGGCGAGGCGTTCTGGCATGACGGATGATTTGAAGGATTACGGATCAAGCAATGTGTTGGTATAGTCTCGCAACCGAAATGCGAAAGAATTGATATGAGTGAAGGGACGCGACAGGGGATACTCTCCCTTACCATTAAGGACAAAGCGGTCCTCTACGCAGCTTACATGCCGTTTCTGCAAAATGGTGGGTTGTTTGTGCCCACCAACAAGCGCTATCGCATCGGCGATGAAGTATTCATGTTGCTTACACTGATGGACGATTCGGAAAAAATCCCCATTGCTGGCACGGTGGTGTGGATTACGCCTCCCGGCGCTCAGGGGAATCGGCAGGCGGGCATTGGCGTTCAGTTTTCCGAGCAAGATGCTGCAGCTAACGCCAAAATAGAAAACCACCTCGGTGGGGCGCTTAAATCGGATCGTCAAACCCACACAATGTAGGTCACAAATCGTTCGCAAAACCGCCTGAGCGTCAGGATTTTGCCCATAAAAAAAGGCCCCCAAAGGGGCCCGAACAAGACTGTTTTAGGAGTGTGCGTGGCGCATTTCCTAAAGGATTTGCTGCTACGCGCCGAACACTTGGGATGCTCGGTGTCGTCTGACTGCGCTAGAGGCCATTCGACTACACCAGTATGCCCATTCCCACAAAGCTTTCTACCTCAAAACCCAACTTTATTAGACGGATAGGTAATAACTAGAAAACGCTTTAGGTCAGTAAGGTAAGCGCAACGGCAACATAAAATAAAATAGATTAATTAATGCCCTTAAATCATTGATATTAATAATTAAATTTTTATTTTTTTGCTGTTAAAGCTGGTTGCTCCAACAAAATTGGTAAAGCGTGAAGCAGATGCAGGGTGACCTTGTCTACGAATCTCACCGGGTGCATGGGAATTCCCTAAAAAGTGCGATTGAAACTAAGTGCCCGCTGTGCGACTATCCGCGCCCTTGGAATCGGCGCAATCCGCCGACGACGCCTGTCTTTCTGCGGGAGTGGCGAAATTGGTAGACGCGCTGGATTTAGGTTCCAGTGCCGCAAGGCGTGAGAGTTCGAGTCTCTCCTTCCGCACCATAAATCGGGTTATTTGTATCGGTTAACAGGCACACGATGCGGTCCGCTGCCGCGTTGACAGCCTTCACTATTAGCGAGTTTTAATTTCAGGAGCAAACCATGCGGGTTTCTATCGAGACGACTTCAGGACTGGAGCGTCGCCTCAATGTTGGTGTTCCCGCCGAGCGCGTTGACGGAGCAGTTGATCAGCGTCTGCGCGAGGCTGCACGAAACGTTCGGTTGCCCGGCTTTCGTCCGGGCAAAGTCCCGATGCGGGTAATGAAGCAGCGTTTTGGCGCAGGCGTCCGTCAGGAAGTATTAGGCGAAGTCATCAGTCAGTCATTTCAAGAGGCGGTACAGACCGAACAACTGCGCCCCGCGGGACAGCCAAAAATTGAGCCGCGCAGCTTTGAGGCCGGCAAGGATTTGGAGTACACCGCAATTTTTGAGATCTTCCCGTCGGTAGAGCTCAATGAGGTGAGCGATTTCTCCGTTAGCCGTCCGACCGCCGATGTGACCGATGCTGACGTGGATGAAATCATCAGCGTGTTCCGCAAGCAGCAGGGACAGCTTGCTGACGTCGACCGTGCCGCCGCAGAGGGCGACACCGTGGTCATCGATTTTGTTGGCACCCGCGATGGTGAAGCGTTTGAAGGTGGCAGCGGAGAAGATCTGTCTCTCGAACTGGGCTCCGGCCGCATGATTCCTGGCTTCGAAGACGGCATTGTCGGCATGTCAGCAGACGAAGAGAAAACGCTGCCGCTAACGTTCCCAGAAGATTATCAGCAGGAAGACCTCCAAGGCGCCGCGGTTGAATTCAAGATTTCAGTTAAGAGCGTCAAGGAGCAAGAATTGGCTCCACTTGATGACAAGTTGTTTGCAAGCTATGGCGTCGAAGAGGGCGGTGAGACGGTATTCCGAGACGAAGTGCGCAAAAATATGGAGCGCGAGTTGCGCAATGCAGTGCAAAACCATCTGAAGCAGCAGGTGATGGATGCAGTCGTGGCCGCGCATACCGATATGGAAGTGCCGACCAGCCTGATCGCTCAAGAAACTGATGCAATGCGCTCACAGATGTTCCAGCAGTTTGGTGGTCAGGCCAACCAAGATATGGATCTCAAGAGCATTCTGCCCGATGAAATGTTTAAGGATCAGGCGGAGCGTCGCGTCAAGCTTGGCTTGTTATTGGCCGAAATGATCGACAAGTTCGGTTTGCAGGCAGATCCCGCTAAAGTAAGGGAGACGATCGAGGACATCGCGTCGACCTATCAGGAGCCTGAAGAGGTCATCAACTGGTATTACTCTGAAAACGAGCAGCTTGCGGGTGTTGAGTCCCGAGTGCTCGAAGACCAGGTGGTTGAGAAGTTGCTCGATGGTGCCAAAATAGAAGACAAGCCCTGTTCGTACCAAGAGGCACTCGCGGAAGCGCGTCCTCAGCAAGGCTGACATTAAACAACGACTGAGAAGCTGACATGAGCTACGACCGCCCACCGATGGACGTGAACAACCTTGGACTGATCCCGATGGTCATTGAGCAGACTTCGCGGGGAGAGCGGTCTTTTGACATCTACTCCCGTCTGCTGAAGGAGCGCGTGATCTTCGCCGTGGGCGGTGTGGAAGACCACATGGCCAACTTGATTGTGGCGCAGCTGCTGTTTCTCGAGTCAGAGAATCCCGACAAGGACATCCATCTGTATATCAATTCTCCCGGTGGTTCCGTGACCGCCGGGCTGTCGATTTACGACACCATGCAGTTCATCAAGCCGGACGTCAGCACTATGTGCATCGGCCAGGCTGCATCAATGGGTGCCTTCCTACTCAGTGGCGGTGCCAAAGGGAAACGCTATATTCTGCCCAACGCGCGCACCATGATCCATCAGCCATCAGGCGGGGCGCAAGGTCAGGCCACGGACATCGACATTCAGGCCAAAGAGATCCTCATCATTCGCGAAAAACTGAATCGGCTGATGGCAGAGCACACCGGCCAGACCCTCGAAGTGATCGAACGAGACACCGAGCGCGACCGTTTTATGGACGCCGAACAAAGCTGTGAGTATGGATTGGTTGACGAGGTTGTTAACAGCCGATCAACGGCGCCCGAGGCGTAACATCGGCAACGTGAGCACGGCATCGCACCGACGCCGGCTTGCATTGGGCGACGAAACATATCAAGGTTAATAGTGGGCGGGCGAATGACGCGCTCGACAGGAACGGCGGCAAATTATGGCGAAAGACAGCACTACCGGTGACGGCGAAAAGCTACTTTACTGCTCCTTCTGCGGAAAGAGTCAGAATGAGGTGCGTAAGCTGATTGCAGGTCCGTCGGTATTTATTTGTGACGAGTGCGTCGACCTTTGCAATGACATCATTCGCGAAGAGGTTCAGGAAGCGGCGACAGAGACCGCTGGTGAACGTCTGCCGATTCCCCATGAAATCAACGCAATCCTTGATGAATACGTGATTGGGCAGCAGCGCGCAAAGCGCGTGTTGGCCGTCGCCGTTTACAATCATTACAAGCGCTTACGTTATGCCCCGGATGCTCGAGGTGATGATGTTGAGCTGAGTAAGTCCAATATTCTGCTTGTGGGCCCGACAGGTTCTGGTAAGACGTTGCTAGCTGAGACACTTGCGCGATTGCTTGATGTGCCGTTCACAGTTGCCGATGCCACGACCTTGACTGAGGCCGGTTATGTGGGTGAGGACGTTGAGAATATTATTCAAAAGCTTCTCCAAAAGTGCGATTACGACGTCGAACGTGCACAAATGGGCATCGTTTACATCGACGAGATCGACAAGATTTCCCGCAAGTCCGATAACCCCTCAATCACTCGCGATGTATCGGGTGAAGGTGTTCAGCAGGCACTGTTGAAGTTGATCGAAGGTACTGTCGCGTCGGTACCGCCTCAAGGCGGACGGAAGCACCCGCAGCAAGAGTTTTTGCAGGTTGATACCGGTAATATTCTGTTTATCTGCGGTGGAGCGTTTGCTGGCCTGGACAAAATTATCCGCAATCGCTCTGAAAAAGGCGGTATTGGTTTTACTGCTGAAGTGAAGAGCAAAGACGAAACACGCAAGTTTGGCGAAACACTCACGGACCTGGAGCCCGAAGATTTGGTGCAATACGGTCTCATACCCGAGTTTGTTGGCCGATTGCCCGTGATTGCGACCTTGGATGAGTTGGATGTGGACGCACTGGTCAGAATTTTGACCGAGCCGCGCAATGCATTGACGAAGCAATATGCCAAGATGTTTGAGATGGAAGGAGTCGATATCGACTTCCGCGAAGACGGATTGCGCGCTGTTGCTGAACGTGCCATGGAGCGCAAAACCGGTGCTCGGGGTCTGCGTTCGATACTCGAGGGAATCCTACTCGACTCCATGTACAACATCCCGTCGCAACAAAATGTGGCCAAACTCGTAATCGATGAGAGCGTTATCGGCGGCGAGTCAGAGCCATTGCTTGTTTATGAGCAGCAGGAGACCGCCAAAGCGGCTTCTGACGAGTAAATTCTTGGCTGTAAACACCGATTGGGCTGCGCGTCGCAGCCCACACCCCACTTTTAGACTTTTTCCCTCCGATCCGCTGGCCATCTTCTGCCCATGGATTGATTCCTCAGGGACATTCCCCCATTGCATAATCGGCGTATGATCCCAATGTAATGGGTATTCACTTCGGAGAAAGATATGACTGACGTCGTTGCAACCGAACTTCCATTACTTCCATTGCGGGATGTGGTGGTCTACCCCCATATGGTGCTGCCCCTATTTGTGGGGCGAGAGAAGTCCATCGAGGCACTCGAGCAAGCGATGGCCGGTGACAAGCAAGTGTTGCTCGTGGCGCAGCGCGATGCCGCCGATGACAATCCTGCCGTCGACGACCTTTATCAGGTCGGCACCGTCTCGAATATCCTGCAACTGCTCAAACTACCCGACGGCACCATTAAGGTGCTGGTCGAGGGCGAGTATCGCGCAGCCGTAGAGTCGATGGACGACGAGGGTGACTACACCGTGGCGCAGGTGCGCCAGATCGAGAGCGACCCGATTCCCGACGATGAGGTTGAAGGGCTGATTCGTACCGTTGTCGAGCAGTTCGAGAAATACGTGAGCATGAGTAAGAAGGTACCCAGCGAGGTGTTGACCTCACTCTCTGGTATCGATGAGCCGGGACGATTGGCTGACACTATCGCGGCGCACATGAGCGTGGACCTTGAAGAGAAGCAGCGGATTCTCGAAATTGCCGGGATACGCGGCCGACTCGATCATTTGCTCGGGCTCATGGATGCCGAGATCGATCTTTTCCAGGTTGAAAAGCGCATTCGCGGGCGCGTTAAAAAGCAAATGGAGAAGAGCCAGAGGGAGTACTACCTCAACGAGCAGATGAAGGCGATTCAGAAAGAACTCGGCGAGATGGACGATGCGCCCAATGAGATCGATGAGCTGCAGGCGCGCATTGACGAAGCGAAGATGCCGGAAGAGGCCCTCGGCAAAGCCAATGCAGAACTCAATAAGTTGAAGATGATGTCGCCGATGTCAGCGGAGGCATCAGTACTACGTGGCTATATCGAGTGGATGGTCAGCGTGCCCTGGCAGAAGCGTAGCAAGGTCAAGCACGATCTGAAGCGTGCTGCGAAAATTCTTGATGAAGATCACTACGGACTCGAGGAGGTGAAAGATCGCATTCTTGAGTACCTCGCCGTGCAAAAGCGTGTTCGCAAAGTGAAGGGCCCGGTGCTGTGCCTTGTCGGTCCTCCTGGTGTGGGTAAGACATCGCTGGGAGAGTCCATTGCGCGCTCTACCAACCGTAAGTTTGTCCGCATGGCATTAGGCGGCGTTCGTGACGAGGCTGAGATTCGCGGTCACCGACGTACGTATATTGGCTCTATGCCCGGAAAACTACTGCAGAAAATGGCCAAAGCGGGTGTTCGCAATCCGCTCTTCTTACTTGATGAGATCGATAAAATGGGCATGGATCATCGCGGTGATCCCGCATCAGCCATGCTTGAGGTTCTCGATCCCGAGCAGAACCATGCGTTCAATGACCACTACCTGGAAGTGGACTACGACTTATCCGATGTCATGTTCGTATGTACCTCCAATACGATGAACATCCCCGGGCCACTGCTCGATCGCATGGAAGTCATTCGGATTCCTGGATATACCGAGGATGAAAAGCTAAACATTGCCCAGCGCTATCTTGTGCCAAAGCAGGTGCGCCAAAACGGCCTCAAAAAAGATGAAATCAGCATTTCTGAGGCGACGGTGCTCGATATCGTTCGCTATTACACCCGTGAAGCCGGTGTTAGGGCGCTTGAGCGTGAAATCGCCAAGGTCTGCCGCAAAATGGTGAAGGCCATTTCCATCGGCGAAGCTGAAAGCAACACGGATGTGACGCCCGACATGCTCTCCGACCTGCTTGGCGTTCGAAAATACAATTTCGGTATCGCCGAAGAGGCAAACCAGGTCGGACAGGTGACAGGTTTGGCTTGGACGTCGGTGGGTGGTGAGCTACTTACCATTGAGGCGGTGTCGATCGCCGGTAAAGGGCGGCACGTTAAAACCGGCTCTCTCGGCGACGTTATGCAGGAGTCGATTCAGGCGGCTACTACGGTCGTACGTTCGCGATCACAGACCCTCGGTGTGCCAGCGTCTTACCATGAAAAGCACGACGTTCACATTCACGTACCAGAGGGCGCTACCCCCAAAGATGGTCCAAGTGCCGGTGTGGCTATGTGTACTGCATTGGTCAGCGTATGCACGGGGATTCCTGTGCGCGCGGATGTCGCCATGACCGGTGAGATCACTCTCAGAGGCGAGGTGTTGCCCATTGGGGGGTTGAAGGAAAAGTTACTTGCTGCGCGCCGTGGTGGTATCAAGACCGTGATCATCCCGAAAGAAAACGAGCGGGATCTCAAAGAGGTGCCCGATAACATCAAGGCGAATCTCGAAATTCGTGCTGTTAAGTGGATCGACGAAGTGCTCGGTATCGCACTCGAGCGTATGCCTGATCCACTGACCGACGAAGAGTACTTAGCTGAATCGCCCGCTGCTGGTGCAAAACAGGATGGTACAGACGACGATTTACGCGTATCCGCGCATTGATTGCAGTTTTAGGGCCGATGTAAGTTGACCGTTCCGGTCGCTAGGGTATAACCTTGCCGGCCTCTTTTGGGTCTTTGGGCCCAGCTGTCGCCAATCTTCTATTGAGGTTTTTCTGTGAATAAAAATGAACTGATCGATTCTATTGCCGCTGAGGCGGACCTGTCTAAAGCTTCTGCCGGCCGCGCGCTCGATGCCGCCATCAACGCGATTACCGATGCGCTGAGCAAAGGCGACACCGTGTCACTTGTTGGCTTTGGAACTTTTGCTGTCAAGGCACGCAATGCGCGCGATGGCCGTAACCCCCGTACCGGTGAGACCATCAAGATTGCCGCGTCAAACACTCCGGGCTTCAAAGCGGGCAAGGCACTGAAGGACGCTGTTAACAAGTAACATTGAGACCTGCAGCCTCGTCGCTGCGCTGGCCTAGAGCCGGTCTTAATAGGAGGCGCTCACGAGCGCCTTTTTTAATGTTGGGCCTGTCACTATGTGCCCAAGACATCGTGGAAGAATGACAACATGCTCCAGTCAATGAGGGAAGGTGCCAAGGGCACCACCGCCAAAGTCATCATCGGTTTAATTGTCCTGTCATTTGCAGGTTTCGGTCTGCAGTCGTTGCTACCGGGTGGTTCGGGTACGTCGGTCGCTGAGGTCAACGGTACTGAGATCACGCCACAAGAATTGCAGTTGGCAGTCGACAATCAAAAACGCCAGCTGATGCAAATCCTTGGTGACAACATGGATCCTGCAATGCTGGAGGATGATCGGTTACGCCCAGGTGCTCTCGAAAGCCTGATTGAGCGCGAGCTGCTGTTACAAGCAGCGGGTGAACAGGGCTTGGTTGCATCAGATCGCGCAATTGGCGGAGTCGTCGCGAGCATTGAAGCGTTTCAGATCGACGGTCAATTTAACCCGGATCAGTACAAGCTGGTGCTGGCCAATGCGGGCTTAACTCCCGAGCGATTCCGCCGAGCCCAGGCTCAGGATATCGTCCTCAATCAGTTACAAGAGGGCGTCTCGGGCACGGATTTCACCACTTCGCTTGAGTTGGCTGCCGCAGCGGACGTTACTGCCGAAGAGCGAGACGTCCGCTACCTACTGATCAATGCGGAAGCGCTGCTTGATGCCTCTTCAGTCGACGATGCGCAGGTTCAGGCTTACTACGACGCCAACCCCGATGAATTTGTCTCTGAGGAGCAGGTGGTTGCTGAGTTCATTGAACTTGCGGCCGAAGATTTTTATGCCCCCGTGGACGAGGGTGTCCTTGAGGATCAGTTTGAGACTGTGAAGGAAGAATACACGGTGGTCGATCAGACCCGTGTATCTCACATCTTATTGATTCAGTCGGGTGACGAGTCTGTCGGGGACTATGCGCGACGGATTGATGACGTCGCTGCACGACTCGCCGATGGTGAAGACTTTGCCCAAGTAGCGATGACCGCGTCCGATGATATTGGCTCGGCTGATATGGGCGGTGAATTGGGTTTCACTGACGGTACGGCATTCCCCGAAGCGATGGAGGAGGCGATTGCCGCACTTGAGGTGAATCAGATCTCCGGTCCGGTAGAGACCGATGCGGGCACCCATTTCATTCGCGTCGAGGAGCGAGCGGCTGGCGAGGCGCCAGATTACGACTCGCTCCGGGCAGAGCTTGAGGCATCAATACAGCAAAGCAACGCCGAGCAGGAACTGTTGGGGGCCGTAGACGCCTTACGTGATCTGAGCTTTAACAGCCCTGATCTCGCAGGGCCAGCCGAAGCACTCGGTGTCGAGGCTGCGATCTCCGCGCCGGTCGGTCGTAATCAAGGGGAGGGCGTTTTTGCAACACCCAAGGCCCGACAGCTGCTGTATTCCGATGAGGTGTACACCGCTGGCAATAATAGCGACGTCATCGAGCTGCCGGGAGGACGTTTTTTAGCGGTTCGGATCGCCGAGAAGATTCCACCAGCGCCATTGCCCTTTGACTCGGTGGCGAACCAGGTGCGTGCTCAGCTCGAGTCGCAGGCCCTTGAGAGCGCGCTCAGGGATGTGCTGGTAGATGTGCGAGCTCGACGCGCCGACGGGGAGTCTATGGAAAGTATTGCAGCGGCCTTAGGGTGGGAGTGGCGCGTCGAACTGGGTGCCCGCCGACAGGGGAGCCTGCTGCCCCGAGAGGTCTCGCAGCTTGCATTCAGTATGGAGCTGACCTCCGGTATTGATCTCGAAATCGCCAGCTTACCCGCTGATCAATATGCGATTGTCGAGCTCGATCGGGTAGTGCCTGGCAGTGTCGATAACTTATCGCCCGTTGAGGCCGAGGGCCTAAGCAATCAACTCACCACTGTTCAAGGCCAGGTATCAGTGTTGGAGTACCGCAATGCATTGCGTAACAATGCGGAGATCGTGACGCGCTGATACGAGGGCTGCTATGGCTGATAAAGCCAACACTGATCCCACTACTGATCTCAACAGGGGTCCGAAGACGGACAAACCAGGCCGCAGCGCTCTGGATGCGTTGGGGCAGCTAACTGAATCTCTGGGGTCCGTGACCGGCAATGCCGCCCCCCCCATCCATCTGTGGAATCCTGCTCACTGCGGCGACATCGATATAGAGATTCGTGCGGACGGGAGTTGGTGGCACGAGGGCTCTCAGATCCGCCGTATGGAACTGGTAAAGCTCTTTGCCAGCATTCTTCGTCGAGAAGACGACGGCTGCTACTATCTTATTACCCCGGTCGAGAAGGCACGCATTCGTGTCGAGCTTCATCCCTTAGTTGTCATCGATTTCGAGACGGTGCGAGGAGTTGAGCCCTCGACGGTGATGTTGTTTCTCAACACGGGAGGCCAGATACCTCTCGACGCAGATCATCCCCTGGCGCTGGAACCGAAAGCCGCCGGCGCGGCTTTTGTGCAGCTCGATCGAGGGCTTACCGCACTGTTCAGTCGTGCAGCCTGGTATCGCTTGGTAGATGCGCTTGATGAGACGGGAAGCATTGAAAGCGCCGGCCAGCGCTTTCAACTCAGTACAGACACTTCAGACTAGTTCACATGTTGGGATAGTTGGGTCCGCCAAACCCTTCAGGGGTCACCCAAGTAATATTTTGGGACGGATCTTTGATATCACAGGTTTTGCAGTGAACGCAGTTCTGGCCGTTGATTTGAAAACGTTTGCCATTCTCGTCTTCAACCACTTCATACACACCCGCAGGACAGTAGCGCTGAGCGGGTTCATCGTACAGCGGTAAATTCTGCGAGATCGGGATATCTGGGTTAACCAGCGTTAGGTGACAAGGCTGGTCCTCTTCGTGGTTCGTGTTCGACAAAAACACCGAAGAGAGTCGGTCGAACGTCAGTTTGTTATCGGGTTTGGGATAGCTGATTTTCTTCGCTTCATCAGCCTTTTCGAGGCAGGCGTAATCAGGTTTTGCGTCATGGAGCGTAAACGGAAGTCGTCCACCAAAAATATTTTGATCGACCCAAACCATTCCGGCACCGATCATGTAGCCGAACTTGTGCATAAAGCCCGAGAAGTTACGGGTGGTGTACAGCTCTTCCCCTAGCCACGAGTTTTCGATCTGGGTGCCGAAATCGGTCAAATCTGAGGGCGCAGCATCACCTGACGCGAGCGCGCTCATCACACTTTCAGCGGCAATCATGCCGCTCTTCATCGCGGTGTGGTTGCCTTTGATCTTGACGCTGTTCAGAGTGCCCGCATCGCAGCCAATCAAGAGGCCACCAGGGAAGTGCATTTTGGGTAGCGAGTTATGGCCCCCTTTAGCGAGTGCTCGAGCTCCGTAAGCAATACGGGTAGCGCCGTCGAGGTACTTACGGGTTTCTGGATGGGTCTTCCAACGCTGGAACTCTTCAAAAGGACTCAGGTGTGGATTTGAATAATTCAGGTCGGTGATAAGACCGATGTATACCTCGTTGTTTTCGGCGTGGTACATAAACGCACCCCCCGAGGAATTGCTTTCTGCAAGGGGCCACCCCAAACCGTGTATGACTTTGCCCTCCTCGTGGAGTGCGGGGTCAATCTGCCAGATTTCTTTGATACCAATGGCGTAATGCTGGGGGTCTTTATCTTCGTCAAGACCGAAACTCGAGATGAGCTGCTTGCCAAGATGACCGCGGCAACCCTCAGCGAACAGGGTATATTTCGCGTGTAGCTCCATACTGGGCACGTAGCTGTCTTTCTGCTCCCCAGACTCACTGACGCCCATTTCACCCGTGGCAATTCCCTTGACCGCACCGTCCTCGTGATAAAGAACCTCGGCAGCAGAGAAGCCGGGATAAATCTCAACGCCCATGCCTTCGGCTTGTTCTGCCAGCCAGCGACAGACGTTACCCATGCTGACAATGTAGTTACCTTCATTGTGGGTTGGCTTGGGGATCAGGAAGTTGGGGAGTTTGACCGCCGATTCAGCACCCGTGTAGAAGAAGAACGTGTCTTCAGTGACTTCCGTAGTGAGAGGGGCGCCGCGCTCTTTCCAGTCAGGAAACAGCTCATCGAGGGCTTTTGGCTCAAGAACGGCACCTGAAAGGATGTGGGCTCCCACTTCTGAACCCTTTTCGACCACACAGACCGTGGTTTCCCGCTCTTGTTCAGAGGCCAACTGCATGATGCGGCAGGCGGCGGACAGTCCTGCAGGACCGGCGCCAACAATTACTACATCAAATTCCATCGATTCCCGTTCCATGAACCTACCTCGCTCCATATTTTCAATTGGATTGGCGACAACTGTACTTGCGGGTCACCTTTTTGAACCTTCAGTATGTTACAATACGCCTGCGGAGGGAGAAACCCGACTGGCGCCTTCTTTCGGTGAATGGTCGACGTTTGCAGCGATGCCTTGTGTTGCTGTGGGTTCGGGGCCACCATTGCAGTGTTGAACCTGCAGTATACTAAAATTCGAGCGTAAATTGCGTGCCGGCTGAGCCGTCACCAAGGTGCGTTTATTCCAACGACAACTATGGAGAGGCTATGAAAGCTCTGGTCGCAGTAAAGCGCGTGGTCGACTATAACGTCAAAGTGCGCGCAAAATCCGATGGGTCAGACGTCGAGCTCAACAACGTCAAGATGGCGATTAACCCATTCTGTGAGATCGCTGTTGAAGAAGCCGTTCGTCTGAAAGAAGCGGGCACGGTGACTGAGATTGTGGTGGTATCAATCGGCGAGAAGCCCTGCCAAGAGCAGATTCGAACCGCACTGGCATTGGGTGCCGATCGTGGTATTCAGGTTGAGGTTGAGGGCCGCATCGAGCCTTTGGAAATTGCAAAGCTGCTGAAGGGTGTTGTCGAGAAGGAATCGCCAAACTTAGTAATTCTGGGCAAGCAGTCGATTGATGGTGATAACAACCAGACGGGTCAGATGCTGGGTGCGTTAACCGGCATGCCTCAAGGAACATTCGCTTCAGAGATCACGGTTGACGGCGAAAAACTCAATGTCACCCGGGAAGTCGATGGCGGTTTGCAAACCTTGGCGCTGTCACTGCCTGCGATTGTTACCACTGATTTACGTTTGAACGAGCCCCGATATGCGTCACTGCCCAATATCATGAAGGCAAAGAAGAAGCCTTTGGATGTGACGAACCCCGGTGAGTTGGGTGTGGATATCAAATCCCACGTGACTCAGCTCAAGGTAGCGCCACCACCTGAGCGCTCGGCGGGCATTAAGGTTGAGGACGTCGCTCAACTGGTCGATAAATTGAAGAACGAAGCGAAGGTGATTTCATGAAGACTCTCGTTATTGCTGAACACGACAACAGCACACTGAAGCCCGCGACCCTCAACGCCGTCGCTGCTGCTCAGGCAATCGGCGGAGATATCGATATCCTGGTTGCTGGTGGTGGCTGTGCCGATGCAGCAGCAGCCGCTGCGGCTGTCCCCGGTGTGGGTAAGGTAGTATGTGCCGACAACGCCGCTTACGCCCATCAACTGGCTGAAAATGTGTCCTTGCTCATCGCCGAAGTGGCGGCGGACTATGACAACGTCGTCGCACCGGCAACCACATCGGGGAAAAACACCATGCCCCGAGTGGCGGCGCTGATGGATGTTGCGCAAATTTCAGACATCATCTCAGTTGAAAGCGCTGATACCTTCACCCGTCCAATTTACGCTGGCAACGTGATTGCCACGGTGCAGTCATCAGACCCCAAGAAAGTTATTACGGTACGTACCACGGCATTTGACGCGGTCGAAGCGACCGGGGGAAGTGCTGCAGTTGAAGCGGTTGCGGCAGCGCACGATGCTGGCGTATCTGCTTTCGTCAGCGAGGAGGTCGCCGTGTCGGACCGTCCAGAGTTAACGGCTGCGTCGGTAGTTATTTCTGGTGGTCGCGGGATGCAAAACGGCGATAACTTCAAGTTACTTGAGGGCATCGCAGATAAGTTGGGTGCCGCAATTGGTGCTTCCCGAGCCGCGGTAGACGCTGGTTTTGTTCCCAATGACTATCAGGTTGGTCAGACAGGCAAAATCGTTGCTCCTGATCTCTACATCGCCGTGGGTATCTCGGGTGCAATTCAGCACCTTGCGGGTATGAAGGACAGCAAGGTGATTGTCGCCATCAATAAAGATGAGGATGCGCCAATCTTCCAAGTAGCTGATTACGGGTTGGTTGCCGATTTGTTTGAAGCACTGCCCGACTTTGAAGCATCACTGTAAACCGAGTGCCTGACGTTACTGGCGTTAGTGCTGGTTAAGTAGCGTCCACTGCGGATAGCGGTACGACAAGCCCCGATTGTTTAGGCGATCGGGGTTTTTTTATGCCCGCAGTTTTGTGCCCGTCGTTTTTTCACACGTCTTTTGATGTCAGTCGATTTATGCCCAGTACCTTAGCCACCAGGTTGAAAAGACTCAGCCTCTGGCCTCTTCAAACTCGACCGCTACGGTGCGAGCTCCAAGAGCAGGTCCTTGGCATCTATCTGCGCCCCGGGCTGCACGTGAACCGTTTGAATCGTACCGTTGCGCTCAGCCCGTATCGAGGTTTCCATCTTCATCGCCTCGATGGTCAGCAATAGATCACCGGCTTTGACTTCGCTATTCGACTGAACCACCACCGAGACAACGGCCCCCGGCATTGGCGCGCCAACGTGTTGGGGATTATTCGCGTCAGCTTTTGGCGGGCGTGTGCGCGTAGCGGCGATAGTTTGGTCTGCGACTCTGACCACCCGAGGTTGACCATTGATCTCAAAGAACACTTTCACAATGCCTTCTTCATTCGGTTCACTGGCGGTTAGGCAGCGGATCTCGAGGGTTTTGCCTGGATCGATCTCTACCGAAATCTCTTCACCCGGCTGCATTCCGTAGAGAAATACGTCAGTGGGTAGCGTGCGAACTGGACCATAAACGTCATGCCGTTCCAGGTACTCGGTGAAGACTTTGGGATACATGAGGTAGCCAAACAAATCTTCGTCATCGATTTCTAGACCGTCAAATTTCTTCGATAGCGACGTTCGTGCGTGTTCGATATCAACTGGCGCCGCACGTGAACCCGGGCGCTCCGTGAAGGGAGTCTCGCCCTTAAGAATTTTTTGTTGGATTGCAGGCGGCCAGCCGCCGGGAGGTTGGCCTAGATTTCCCCGCATCATTTCGACAGCGCTGACTGGGAACGATACTTCGGTATCTGGATCGGCTAGCTGCGTCTTTGTCAGTCCTTGAGACACCATCATGAGGGCAGTGTCTCCGACGACCTTGGAGGAGGGCGTCACCTTAACGATGTCCCCAAACAACTGGTTGACGTCGGCGTAGGCCTGCGCAACTTCGTGCCACCGCTCTTCGAGCCCCATGGAGCGCGCTTGACCTTTGAGGTTGGTGAATTGCCCCCCGGGCATCTCGTGGAGGTAGACCTCTGATGCGGGTGCCTGCAGCCCCGACTCATAGGCTGCGTAGTGGGCACGAACCGCCTCCCAGTAATTGGAGATTTCACGTATGGCGGCGATATCGAGACCCGTATCGCGCTCGGTGTTGGCGAGGGCCGACACAATCGATCCCAACGTTGGCTGCGAGGTATTGCCGGACAGCGAGTCCATGGCCGCATCAATCGCATCAACACCCATTTCCGCAGCGACTAAGCAGGTGGCGATCGAAGCGCCGGAAGTGTCGTGGGTGTGAAAGTGAATGGGCAGGCCGACTTCTTCTTTTAAGGCTTTGAATAGCGGTCTTGCCGCGGTGGCTTTTAAGAGTCCGGCCATGTCCTTGACGCCGAGAATGTGTGCTCCGGCGTCGCGAAGCGCTTTTCCCATGCTTACGTAGTAGTCGAGCGAGTACTTGGCGCGATTAGGGTCAAGAATATCCCCGGTGTAACAAATCGTGCCTTCGCAGATCCCGTTGTTCTCCTGCACCGCATCCATGGCGACGCGCATGTTCTCGACCCAGTTGAGACTGTCAAAGACACGGAACACATCGACACCGGTATCAACGGCCTGCTTGACGAAACCCTGCACTACATTGTCTGGGTAGTTGGTGTAGCCAACGCCATTGGCACCCCGAAGCAGCATTTGTAAGAGCACATTAGGTACCCTCGCGCGGATATCCCGTAGTCGCTGCCACGGACATTCCTGCAGGAATCGATAGGCAACGTCAAAAGTGGCGCCGCCCCAGCACTCGATCGAAAACAACTCGGGTAAGTTGGCCGCATAGCTCGGTGCAACCCGGATCATATCGATCGAGCGCATCCGTGTGGCGAGCAATGACTGATGCGCATCGCGCATACTTGTATCAGTCATTAACAGGCGGGATTCGGACGCCAGCCAGTCTGCGACGCCTTGAGGGCCTTTGGCTTCGAGTATCTGTTTGCTCCCCGCTGGAGGAGTATCGATCTTTGTCGACGGTGGGTTGGGGGTTCGAATGCCTGGTAATGGTCGCGCCCTGCCTCGAGTCTCTGGATGGCCGTTAACGTTGATTTCAGCAATGTAAGTGAGGATTTTCGAACCGCGGTCAGCCTGTTGTTTGAAGTCAAACAGGTCTGGGGTGGTATCAATGAACTTGGTGGTGTACTGCTTGCTGAGGAAAGTAGGGTGGCGCAGTAGGTTAACCACAAACGCAATATTTGTGTTCACCCCGCGAATTCGAAACTCCCGAAGCGCACGATCCATGCGAGCTATCGCCGCCTCTTCAGTTCTTGCCCATGTGGTGATTTTTTCAAGGAGCGAGTCGTAGTAGCGCGTAATGACAGCCCCTGAGTAAGCTGTGCCGCCATCGAGTCGCACGCCCATCCCGGTGGCGCCTCGATAGGCAGTAATTCGGCCATAGTCGGGAATAAACTCATTGAGTGGGTCTTCGGTGGTGATACGACATTGCAGCGCGTGACCATCGAGCTGAACGTCTTCTTGGCGCTCAACCCCTGTGGCCTCTGCCAGCGACTTGCCCTCGGTGATCAAGATTTGTGCGCGCACAATATCAATGCCGGTCACTTCCTCAGTGACCGTGTGCTCAACCTGAACACGGGGGTTCACTTCAATGAAGTAGAATGCGTCGCTTTCCATGTCCATGAGAAATTCGACGGTTCCAGCACACTGATAACCCACCGTGGCCGCAATCCGCGTCGCTAATTCGGCGACGTATTCCCGCTGGTCCTGACTCAGATAAGGCGCGGGAGCACGCTCGACAACCTTTTGATTTCGACGCTGTACAGAGCAATCCCGTTCCCAAAGGTGGTAAATCGACCCCTGCTGATCACCGAGGATTTGCACTTCGACATGGCGTGCCCGAGTGATCATTTTTTCAAGGTAGCCCTCGCCATTGCCAAATGCAGCCTCGGCTTCGCGGCGTCCCTCGAGAATTTTGTCTTCCAACTCGTCAGGGCCAGTAATGGGACGCATTCCGCGGCCGCCACCGCCCCAGCTGGCTTTGAGCATCAAGGGATAGCCGATTTCCGCAGCTTGCAGCCCGATTCCTGATAAATCGTCGCCGATGACATCGGTAGCGGGTATCACTGGGACACCAGCTTTAATAGCAATTTGTCGAGCAGAGGCTTTGTCGCCAAGCGCGCGCATGGTATCCGCGGTCGGCCCAATGAATGCAATGCCGTGCTTGGTACAGGCGTCGACTAGAGCGGGGTTCTCACTGAGTAATCCGTACCCTGGGTGCAATGCATCACAGCCGGTCTCGATGGCAACACGAATCATCTCGTCGATGGATAAATAGGCGCCGACTGGGCCTAAGCCCTCGCCAATCAAATAGGCTTCATCGGCCTTGAACCGATGTAGGCCGAGCTTGTCCTCTTCGGCATACACAGCGACGGTGCGTTTTCCAAGCTCGGTGGCAGCGCGCATGATGCGGATAGCAATTTCTGAACGATTCGCTACCAGAATCTTCTTAAACACGCGGGAATCGTTGGCCATGGGCACGCTCCTGATGCTGGCTTTGTGCGTTCACAGTTGGGCGAATGCAATTTCCGGATTCTATAGTCCAACCGACACTTTAATTCAGAGTATCTACTCGATTAATACGCGTATATCGAACTTGCTGATCACTGAGCGAGCCTGTTCTAACTCCCAGATGGTCAACGGGTGGGACACCTGCCAGTCATCGGGCAGGGTTAGGCGGAGATCGTCGCCGTCGGCAGCAACACCAAACTCTTTGAGTCGTTCGGGGTCATCGACGTATTTAAAAATCACCGCTAAACGGAGCAATGCAACCATCTTCGCCACTAATGGGCGCTGGGTTTCCGAATATTCGGAAAGCATTTCCGGCTTTAGCTTGCCCCGATGGCTAAGAACCAGCGTGGCGATCACTTCTTGCTCGCCTTGTGAAAAGCCAGGTAAGTCCGAGTTTCTCAGGAGATACGCCGAGTGGCGATTGAGGTGCTTTTGCGAAATGGCACCACCAATTTCATGGCAATATCCGGCCCACTTCAAAAGTTCGATGTCTCTCGCGGAGAATTGCCATTCATCAGCTACCGCTTCAGCGAGCCAACCAACGCAATCGCCAACGAGTTTCCCGGTGGGTTCATCTGCGCCGTAGCGTGCGATCATGGCAGTGATTGAGCGCTCGCGGACATCCTCATGGGACAGCCGGCCCATCAAATCATAAATCACGCCCTCGCGCAGAGCGCCTTTCGAAGTCCGCATTTGGGTGATGTCTAGAACATCGAAGATCGCGCTGATAATAGCGACCCCCGCGGTAATGACATGGCGTCGCTTCTCGCTGAGGCCTTCGATATCGATGTCCGCAGCGTTGCTGAACTTCAAAAGGCGTTTTCGCAGTTTGTCGAGGGCATCCCGGTCGATACCGTTGTCCCCCCAACCCTCTACAGCCACCAGTGACTCAACTGCCTTTAGAGTGCCCGATGAACCCACTGCCTCAGACCAATGTTTGGAGCGGAAATTTCGGCGGATGTGCGACACTTCAATCGCTGCCGCATCATAAGCGGTTTTGAAATGGTTCTTGCTGATCACGCCATCGGGAAAATACCGTTTGGCATAACTCACGCAGCCCAATTGGAGACTCTCGAGCCGCCGCGGCTCAAACCGCTCACCGATGATGAATTCGGTGCTCCCACCGCCGATATCGACGACCAATCGGCTCTGCTCATCATCAGAGAGGGTGTGTGCGACGCCAACATAAACCAGGCGCGCTTCCTCACGGCCGTAGACCACATCAATTGGTACGCCGAGCAATTTTTCAGCTGGCTCTGTGAACGCCCGACGGTTTTTCGCTTGACGGAGGGCATTGGTGCCCACAACACGCACTCGCTGCGGCTCAACGGTTGCAAGCAGCTGCCCGAAGCGTGCGAGACAAGCGAGGCCGCGTTCGATCGCCTCATCTGTCAGTTTGGAATCGATGAGCCCCGCACCCAACTGGACCTTCTCAGCTAGGGTGTGGACCGGTCGAATCTCGCCGTGCTCGAGTCGCGCGACGATGAGGTGAAATGAATTACTACCGAGATCTACCGCGGCTAGGAGGCTGCCTTCGTCGAGGGGGGGATTTGGATTTGAGGGCACAACGCGCTTCCTGATTAACCAGTCCGCAGCTTAGAACATTGCACCGCGGCTCGCATCCATTTGAATCGGTTTCGAGTCACAAATTGCTACTGAGTTTTTTGACTAACCCCTAAGGTGTCAATTTGCTTGCTGCCAGAGCCGGGGGGCTCGCGAGGGCAGGCGTGTCATTAACTCATAGCCGATGGTGTCTGCGTGGGTTGCGACCTCATCCACAGCAAGCCCTTGCCCCCAAAGGACCACGGGTGTACCGATCAAGCAGTGAGGATGGTCGGTGACGTCAACGGTGATCATATCCATTGAAACTCGGCCGACAAGAGGGCATCGAATGCCATCAATCAATACCGGGGTGCCGTCTGTCGCCGTGCGGGGGTAACCGTCCCCGTATCCGACGGGGATGGTTGCTATCTGGGATGCCCGGCTTGCAATCCAGCGCCCCCCATAACCAACCGATTCCCCTGCGGCAATTTCGCGCAGTGCCATCACTTTAGAGCGAAAAGTCATGACCGGTTGCAGGGGCAGTTGTGCGAAACGATCGCCGGGCCGACCACCGTAGAGCATATAACCAGGGCGCACCCAGTCGGAGTCGCCGTCGACCCGCCCAAGTAACGCTGCGGAATTCATGAGGCTATTGCTTGTCTGCGTGCCCTCGGAGATCTCGCTCCAGCGCGCCAGCTGCCGGTGGCTCAGTGCACTTGTAGGGTCTTCGGCGAAGCCTAGATGGGACATGACCACTGGACGCTTAAAGCCAGCGGCCTCAACGTCAGCAAAAACCGTATTAACGGTATCAACAGGAAGTCCCAACCGGTGCATACCGGTATCTACTTTGATCCAAATCTGGGTTGTTCGTCTGGCGTCCACTTCGCACAGAAGCGAAAGTTGATGCACCTGATGCACAACACTCCATAAATCATGCGTGACCATTGCCTGCACATCGTCTTTATCGAAGGGCCCCTCGAGCACCAGAATTGGAGCGGTCACGCCAGCCTCGCGGAGGGCGATGCCTTCCTCAGTGATAGCGACTGTAAGCCCGTCCACCATCGGTGCGAGGGTTTGGGCGCAGGGTACCAGGCCATGCCCATAGGCATCCGCCTTTACAGCGGCCATGAGTTGCGCAGGACCTGCAAGGGAGCGTGCTAGCCGCGCGTTGTGGCTGAGTGCACCAAGATCGATATCGATGTAAGTGGGACGTGACACCGGACGCTCAGTACTTGAACCGGTTGGTGGCAAATAGTGCTTGTGCCTGCCCCCACACATCTCCGGGGCACTTGGCACCCACGGGTTTACCGTCAATGGAACTCACAGGGGCGATCTCCTTGGTCGAACTCGTAAGCCAGACTTCATCAGCGGCAAGTACCTCGGCGCGACTAACAGTACGCTCTTCCACAACCCAGTCAGCGGAATCACGCATCATATCGACCAGCATGTTACGCGTAATACCAGGAAGTTTTTCCTGATCGAGAGCGGGTGTTGCAACGACCTTGTCTTTGACGATGAAGACATTACAGGCTGCTGCCTCTGTCAGTTGATCACGGTCGTTGAATAGCAGTATTTCTTCGGCGCCCGCATCGACGCCCTCCATCATGTGCAAAACGTTGCCAAGCAACGCTACGGATTTAATGTGGCAGCGCTTCCAACGTTGATCAATACCGGTCACGACACTAAATGCCTTCGCCGACGCAGGATTACCTTCATTGGGCGCATTGATGGAAAAAGGGTAGGCAAAAACCGTCGGCGTAACGCTCTCAGGGAACCGGTGGGCCCGCTGACTGGCGACGCCCCGGGTAACCTGCAGATAAATGCCGGCGCTAGTAAATTCGTTTCGTGACAGCAGCTGCTTCAACAGCGTATGCCAGTCCGTATCGCTATGGGGGTTGGCAATGCCAATGGCATTCAAGCCGTCGTTAAGTCGTTCGAGATGCCGCTTAAAACCGACGAGTTTTCCGTTGTAACTGGGAATGACTTCATAAATACCATCGCCAAATAAAAAACCGCGATCCATCGGCGAAATGCGTGCGGCCTCTAGGGCGACGAAGTCCCCATTGAGAAGGGCGGTCGTTTCTATGCCGTTTGCAGGAGGCGTTTTGCCGGTTTGGTGAGATTCGGATGTCGTCATCGAGGGTTGCCTCTACAATTCCGATATATGTGTTGTCGGGTTAGCGTCACGCGTGATTGCCCAGAAGCAGGCGTTGCATGTCTTTGAGCAGGTGCCGGCACTCGTTCAGCTCGAGGCCATCTTCCGTGGCGGTTGGTTGATGGGTCACGCCGTCCACCGCTCCAACTTCGACCAATCGCTCCATCAGGGGTTCCGGGTCGAACCAGTCAAGTGGTTTGATGCCTCTTAAATGCTCAGTCATTGCCACCAGGCCGTAGGCGCCCCAGTTGGATACGTCGGCAACCACTAATTCATCACAGCCGATCACTGCGGGTTTGATATCGAGTCGGTCAAGGGCTGATCCGGCATTTCCCATGCCGATTTCATTGCCCCCATCGCCAATGGCGACGACCGGGCAGTTAGCGCTCTCGACATACGGTTCTGCGGGCCGACATTGATCAGAGATGTCGATGCCACGAATATTGTAATAACGACCGTCCTCGGCAGCACCGGGACGTTCGATCACGATCAACAGGGATGGATCGAGGTCAGACATCAGTCGATCGGCTTCAATCTCTGCCACATCGCGCTCAAAAGTGCGCAGGGCGATCGCTCGCACGCCGGTTCCCAATGCTTCAACCAGAGGTTCCCCAGCCAGTAACCAGGGGCGCAATCCCACTTGTTCGCAGTATTGATAGAGGGCAAGGGCGCCTGCCGGCCCGTCCGTTTCGAAGGTATTGGCGACGGGAAAACCCGTACAGATGACAACATCTCCCTGCGCGTCACAGAGCAGCTGAGCTGCACGCAGCACATATCCAGCGGGTAAAACGCTGCGGACTTGCGCCATGCCCCGAGGATTGCGGCTAACGAGCAGCTCCTCGAGCTGCTCGCTGAGGTGCTGCAAGGTATCCGCATTAGCAGCTTTGAATGAATCGCTGACGGTCACTAAAGCGCTCCAAGGGGCTTGAGCCGAAGCTCTTTTTCATAGTTGTGATGGAGCCACAATACCTGATCTGCATCGGACAGAGATAGCGGGACGAAACGTACCGTGGTGCCCAACGGAGCCTGCGCGAGACGCACGCAATCCACCGATAAGACAGCGCCAAGTTTAGGGTAACCGCCGACAGTTTGGCGATCGTTTAGGAGGACAATGGGCTGGCCATCGGGGGGGACCTGTATGGCGCCGAGACAGGTTGCCTCCGACCAGAGCTGTGTGATGTCGGTCTTAAGCACTGGGCCTGCTAAGCGGGCACCCATGCGATCCCGCTGCCCCGTAATCGCGAAGCTGGCTCCGTGAAACAGCTTGAGCGTTTCAGGGTCGATCTTGTCGCACTGATAACCCGGGATGTAGCGCAGGTTCAGATGGGGCGAGCCAGCGCCCTTGGACTGCTTTCCAGCAGTAAAGCCAGAGAAGCAGGTAGCTGTCCCTAGGTCTAATTTGTCGCCAGTTTTTAATGCACCACCATTTAATCCGCCCAGGCCCTCGCGGACTACCGTGCTGCAACTTCCGAACACGGGTGTAACAGCGATGCCGCCGTCGATAGACAGATAAGAGAAGTTGCCGCTATCGCTGCGGCCCAAATGAATGTGGTCCCCAGCCCGCGCCCGAAGCGTTGTATTCATAGGGCACAGCTCGTCATTCACTAGCACGGGGACGGTCGCGCCAGTGACGGCGAAGCACAGGTCGGCGCCGGCGCGAAGTGTCAATTCACCCATGGCAATCTCAATTGCCGGACTGTCGGGCGAGTTGCTAAGGAGACGCTGACCTAAACGGTAGGCGAAACCATCCATGACACCACCGGGGGTAATACCGTAAGCGAGCATGCCGTGGCGTCCCGTGTCTTGAATAGTGGCCAGCAGTCCGACCGCTAGAATCTGGATGGATCTCATTGCATCCCCTGAGGTTCAAAGGGTGTCGCGATAATGCTCAAAGTAAGCCGCCAAGTTCGAGAAACTGCGCCCGTGTAATGGGAGAAAAGCGTACCGTATCCCCTACGTTGATTCGGGTCGGCGGATCGCTATTTATGTCAAACATTAGAAGGGGGCAGCGTCCCAGCAGGCGCCAGCCAGCTGGTGAGGGAAGGGGGTAAACCGCCGTTTGACGGTCGGCAATTGCGACACTACCTGCGGGCACCTGACGGCGCGGCGTGCTGAGACGAGGCGCCTCCAAGCTCTGGTCAATCTCACCCAGATAGCAAAACCCCGGAGCGAAACCATTGGCGTAGGCGTCGTAGTCTCGCCCGCTATGACACGCAATTACCGCTTCGACCGACATCTGTTTTTCTTGCGCAAGGGTTTCTAGATCGGCGCCCGTCTCGGGAGAATAATAGACAGGTAACTCGACGAGGTTTCGCGTTTTAGCGGCGTCCGGCTCGTTATCGTCATGCCCATCAAGGTTTTCGATCAACGTGATAAGTGTGCGCCGTTCGATACGACGTGGATCAAAAAATACGGTGAGGGTAGTGTAGCCCAGCGCGCTATCAGTCAATCCGTCAGCGCAGGCTGCCCGCAGTGTTGCATCAAGTGTCAGTAACCGGCGGGTCAGTGCCGGCGATGGGGACTCCGCCAGCGTGATACGGATGCCGAGTTCTCCCGCCGCGTCCCACTGCATTGTGCTCTCAGCGCTCCAACTCACGGATTGCATTGCGGATTTCACGCAACATGGCCACCGCGTCAGGGGTATCGCCATGAACACAGAGGGTGTCGGGAAACAACGATAGGCTCTTGCCCTTGGCGCTCTTTAAAGCGCCTTGGGCTATCGCTACCGCCTGCGCAATTGCTGCGTCACGGTCTAGGAGTGCGCCGGGTTTATCACGCGCGATCAGGTAGCCACTATTGGTGTAGCCTCGATCGGCGAAGGCCTCGAAGCGAAGACTGAGTCCGTAATCGATTCCTAGCTGGACAATTTTTTTATCTTTTGGCGTGGCGAGCACAACGAGGTCCACCGAGCGATGCCAGGTTGAAACCGCATGCATGATGTCTTCCAAAAGCCCTATATCTTTCATCATGTCGTTATAAAGCGCGCCATGAGGCTTCACGAAATTTATCTTGCGTCCGTGTGTGCGGGCAATGCCATCAAGTGCGGCAATTTGGTAGTGCAAAATGTCGATCAGGGCTTGACCACTTAGATCCATCGAGCGTCGGCCGAAACCCAGTAGATCTGGGTACGAGACCTGCGCCCCAATTTCGACCTTATGTTTTTTAGCGAGCAGCACGCTCTTACGCATGACCGACGGATCACCTGCGTGAAAACCGCAGGCGATGTTAGCGGAGTCGATGAGCGGCATGACGTCTTCGTCTTCGCCTAGACGCCAGGTGCCGTAACTCTCCCCCATATCACAGTTTAATTTAATGGCGGGGCGGCTGGCTTTGCTGGTCGTCTTCGCTCTCATCGTAGTGTTACCGTGTCCATTGAATCGCTATCCCTCGTTTTGGGCCTGCGAGCCCTCGAATAAATCATTAGAAAACGCCACTAAAACATCAATAAAAAACCGCTAAAGAACAGCAAGTTCAGCATTACGTTTATCGGTTACCAGCATATGCCCGGGACTGTGGGTAAACGCAAGTGGCAGGGCAGCGTTTTCCAGCGCCACTTGGGGGGTAACACCGCAGGCCCAGAAAACTGGCATTTCGCCCGCTTTAATGGTGACTGCATCACCAAAATCGGGCTGAGCGATATTGGTGATTCCCAGGGCTTCGGGGTCGCCAAAATGAATCGGGGCCCCATGAACGGCGGGAAAGCGGGTACACACCTGTATAGCGCGGATCGTGTCGGAACTCGACATGGGGCGCATTGATACCACCATGTTGCCCGCGAACGGCCCTGCGCTTTGGCAAGTAAGGTTGGTCCGGTACATGGGTACGTTGACGCCCTCGGAGACATTGCGAACGTCGATGCCGGCGGCGATAAGTGCTTCTTCAAATGAGAATGAGCAGCCCAACGCAAAGGCGACAAAGTCATCGCGCCACACCTCGTTAAGCGAGAGTAAATCGCCGTCGAGGTGCCCATCAACCCAGCGGCGGTATCGGGGAATATCCGTCCGAACATCGATATCGGCACCAAGTTGGGGCAGCGAGGGGTCGCCAGGTGCGGGACTCATTGCCAACAGTGGGCAGGGTCTTGGATTCGCTTGGCAAAAGGCGAGAAAGTCGTTGGCCGCGCTTTCAGGGAGGACCACAAGATTGCACTGAACAAACCCAGCGGCGCAGCCGCTGGTTGGGGCGGTGAACGCATTGCGTCGAATACTTTCTCGCAAGATCGTCGAGGGAAGTGGCTCGGCATTATCGGACATACATCACTCCGTGTTCTGACGTTTGATGAGGATCCTGTTGTGAGACTGGTCGGTTGTAAAATCGACGCTGCTTGTGTAATAAGCCCAACAGCATACACAAAATCATAAAAGGAAAGATGTTATGCCTCACTTTTCAATCACGGCTCAAGAAACCCCTGCCAAGCCCGCTTATATCATGGCGGATTCGGGCGAAGTTGTGACTTACGGAGAGCTCAATGCTCGCAGTAATCAGGCGGCGCAGCTGTTTCGACTATGCGGTATTAAAAAAGGCGATCATATCGCCATCATGCTAAAGAACTGCCGTCAATTTCTCGAGATTGCAGCAGCAGCCATGCGCGCAGGGATCATCTATACGCCCATAAGCACGCACCTTAAGCGCGAGGAGACGGCGTACATACTTGAAAACTGTGGGGCGCGTTTGTTCGTCGCCTCCGCCGCTTTATCCGAGGTGGCCACGGCAATGATTGAGCAAACGGATCATGTTGAGCGTTTTTATATGGTCGGGGGCGTGCATGAAGGTTTCGAGTCTTGGGAGGAGGCCACCGACGCCATGCCCGACAGTGCCATCGATGATCAGGCGATGGGCGCACCGATGCTGTATTCCTCGGGCACAACGGGAAAACCCAAGGGTGTTTTTGTTCCGCCTGCCACCGATCAGTTTGACGCGCCTGGCGCTTTATCACTGAGTCTGGCGCCAGCTTTTGGTTTCGGTCCCGAAACCACCTACCTTTCCCCCGCACCGCTGTATCACGCTGCGCCACTGCACTACAACATGATGGTGCTCGATACCGGGGGTACCAGCATTGTGATGGAGAATTTCGACGCGGTGCGAGCCCTCGAGTTGATCCAAGAGTACCGAGTGACGCACAGCCAGTGGGTGCCCATCATGTTTATTCGCATGCTCAAGCTGCCGGAGGCAGTGCGCACGGCGTTTGATGTCAGCACCATGCAGGTTGCCATTCACGCGGCTGCACCCTGTCCCGTGGAGGTAAAAGAGAAAATGATCGATTGGTGGGGGCCGGTTATTGTTGAATACTATTCTTCAAGTGAAGCGGCGGGTTTTACCATCATCGATTCACCCACATGGCTGTCCCACAAAGGATCGGTTGGTAAGCCGTTGTTCGGTGTCCCGCATATTCTTGATGACGATGGAAATGAGTTGCCGGCGGGGGAGGTGGGCACCGTGTTCTTTTCCGATACCCCAAATAAGTTTGAGTATCATAATGAACCGGAGAAGACCCGAGACGCCTATAACGCCAAGGGCTGGTCAACCTGTGGTGATATGGGATATCTCGACGAAGAAGGGTTTCTTTACCTGACCGATCGCAAGAATTTCATGATCATTACCGGCGGCGTCAACGTATACCCCGCTGAGATAGAGAGCGTGCTTGTTGGTCACGATAAAGTTGCAGATGTCGCGGTCTTCGGCGTGCCGAATGACGAGTTCGGAGAAGAGGTAAAAGCGGTTATTCAGCCCGCTAATTGGGCAGACGCCACCGATGAAACGGCCTTTGAGATTCTTGAGTGGGTGCGGGAGCGTCTGTCCCACGTCAAGGTGCCGCGCTCGATTGATTTTAACGAAGCGCTACCTCGCATGGATAACGGCAAGCTGTATAAGCGGCACCTGATGGAAGCCTATAAAAATCGCGATGAGTGATTAGGGGTTATTAGGAGCGATTAGGAGTAATTGGGGGGGGGTTGGAAGTTATTAGAGATTGAGGCATTCGCTAAACCACCCCGATACTGGCCGCTAACATCACCAAAAGTGTAGCGATCACGGGTATGACCACGGTAATGATACCCACGTCCTTGTACGCCTGCTTATGGGTTAATTGCGTGACAGTCAGCATGGCAACCACCGCGCCACAGTGAGGTAGCGAATCAAATCCGCCCGCTGCAATCGTAGCCACACGGTGCAACACCTCGGGCGCGATGCCCGCAGCGAGGTAACCAGGGGCGAGGGTTTGCATGAAAATCTGTAGCCCGCCGGAGGCGGACCCCGTGATCGCCGAGATCAAGCTGACCGAGCCAAACACTGATATCAACGGTGGCAGGCTGCTGTCGACCGCAAGGGCTATAAAATTCTGAAATCCATTTGTTTGTGTCACGACACCGCCGAAGCCAATGACTGCGGCGGTATTGATGAGTGGCATGATCGCGTCCTGGGTGCCGTGACCCATTACGATTAAGGCGCGCCTTCGCACCGCAGCAAATAACGCTGTTGCTAACACGCTGCCGAGGAAAAGCGCGATGCTCGGCCAGATAATCGGCTGGCTGTTGGCAAACGCAAGGATGTCAGCGGTTATGCCCGAGCCGCTGAGTCCAGCGATCTGCAAGAGACGCGGCGCCAGAATGGTCGTTAAAACGACTACCAGTGGGGTCACTGCGAGACGCCAGTCGAGCAAATTGACGTCTGACAGATCCAGCATCTGATCTCGGGGTCCGGGTTCGAAGCCTTCACCAGCGATCTTTGCTTGCTGCCGTTGCCGCTCGAGGTACCAAAGACCCAAGCCCAACATAACACCGCCCCCGATCAAGCCCAGAATCGGCCCCGCAAACAGGTCAGTGTTCAAAGCGGAGGCAGAAATCACGTTGTGGATTGACGGGGTTCCTGGCAGCGCGGTCAAAGTGAACGTGCCCGAGCCAAGTGCTAGTGCGGCACAAAACAGGCGTTTAGGAATATCAGCTTCGCGCAGCAACTGCAGTCCAAGTGGGTACATAGCGAAAATCACCACGAAGACAACGACTCCACCGTAGGTAAGCAGGGCACAGGCAAGTGTCGTAATGATCAGCGCGCGCTCGGCACCCATTCGCCTGACTAACGCCATTGCCACCGCCGCTGCAGCGCCAGAATCGCCCATCACCCGGCCAAACACCGCGCCTGCTGCAAACAGCAAAAAGAATTTGCCAGCAAAGGTAAACGCCCCCAGTTTTCCGAGTGCAAATGCGTTCATTAGGGAGTCTGCAAGGGGTAGCTGATTGCTAATGATCACTAAGAGCGCACAGAGCAGTGCCGCGAAAACGATGTCGACTCCTCGTAGTGCAAGCCAAATCAACAGCGCAACGCTACCTAGCAACCCTGCGTAGCTAATAAAAAGCATAATAAACCGCCCTTAAGACTCTAATTTAATTGATTATTTTTTATTTACCAGTCGTGATATTTGAGGCACGTCAGTGTGGTTTTGTAAACCGCTTTTGGTATAAGGTGGGAGTTTAGGCGGTATACCAATCAAACACGAGGTCTCCTGTTGAGTAATAAACGCAAGTTGAAGGCGCTAGCTGCCGTTATGGAGTCCGCAACCAGTTATGACCAGTGGCGCGCGGCTGCAATCGAGCATGACGAGTTGTCGGGTATGGCCGATTGGCGCGAGGTTGAACAAACGGACCTCTATGACCACGCTCAGATTCGACTGCGGCTCGATCGACTGCGCAATTTGCGAGCTCGAGACGATTATCAAGGCCTGTTGTTTGCGCTCAACGAAGGTATCCACGGGAACATGGGCGGTATGGGCAAGTCGGTGCTCTATCGCATGGCAAAATTTGGTACCAAGCGCCTCATTGAGGAGTACATCGCCGAAATCGATGCAAGCCTCCGTTTAATTGCTGAAATCGATGACGGCGTCATCCCCGTTCAGCAGAAGGTCGAGTTCTTTTACCGCTGCAACGTCTGTTTCGGCCGCTCGGCCTTGATGCTCAGTGGCGGCGGCGCTCTCGGGTTTCTTCATTTGGGTGTTATCAATGTATTGGTAGAACAGGGGTTGTTGCCGAGAGTGATATCCGGATCCAGTGCGGGCTCACTCGTCGCCGGCGTGCTCGCCTGTCACGTAGACAGTGAGATGGAAGCGTTTCGCGAACCGTCTCTGATCCAGAGTGAAGTCAAACGCGAAGCCAGCTTCTTCCGCAGACTGTTTATGGGGGCGGGACCCCATATGACCACGGAAGATCTCGAGCAACTCATTGAGCGACTGGTTCCCGACATGACCTTTGAAGAGGCCTATGCCAAAACGGGTCGTCAGGTGAGCATTACTGTAGCGCCGGCGGAGCCTCATCAACGGTCGCGCTTGTTAAATGCGGTGACGTCGCCGAACGTCTATATCCGCTCAGCGGTGATGGCCTCCTGCGCGGTGCCGGGGGTGTTCCCCCCAGTGATGCTTATGGCCAAGAACGTCCACGGTGAGCCTCAGCCTTATCTTCCGGGGCGCCGATGGGTCGATGGGTCGGTGGCGGATGATCTGCCGGCTAAGCGGCTGTCGCGACTCTTTAGCACTAATCACTACATCGTGAGCATGGTGAATCCGATTGCAACAGCTTTCATTTCAAAGGACGAGGATCGAGGTGCTCTCGCCCGTGCTGCAGGAACCTTGGGCGTTGGTATTGGGCGCGAGGTGCTAA
Source organism: Luminiphilus sp. (assembly GCA_965657905.1). Lineage (GTDB taxonomy): Bacteria > Pseudomonadota > Gammaproteobacteria > Pseudomonadales > Halieaceae > Luminiphilus. The sequence goes on from CBFHPT010000008.1 coordinate 45,086, forward strand.
ATTTTTATCGGGATTTGGCACAAAAACGCGGCGACAACTGGCCTCGATTCAACATGATCGTCCACGGCATGCACGCGCTGCTCGATCAAGAATACACCGGGGATATCAATATCGTTCCGAGCTTCCGGATGGCAAATCCCGCGCGCTTGTTGTCCCATCTCAACGAGAAAGAATTACTTAATTTGATCGGGTTCGGTGAGCAGGCCTGTTTTGAAAAAGTCGAAGCGATTCGCCGCTGTACAAGTATTTCACGCACTATCGAGGAAATTCTGTACCGGTTTGAATACGGGGATCTGCGCCCCGATCCCAAGAAATTCCGTCGCCCCCGTTCGTCGCGCAGGCGACCGCCGCCCACCAATGCGCAGCTTGATCAACTGCAGGCTGCAGTCCAGAAGGACCGCAAGCCAGCGCGCCGCAAGGTGCGTGCCAAACGCACTCCAGAGTCGGCTGAGACCAACCGGGTGACGCACTAAGCGACTAGCGGAAGCTCAGCGCTGAATAAACTGCTGCCCGAGTCTTACGAGAGGTAACACCAGATCACCCCGGCTAGCCGCGTCCTCACTGGACGCGTTCCCATCCAGCGCGCGCTTCTTTACCCCTTGAACGATGGCTGCCAGTCGGAAAAAGCAGAACACCAGGTAGAAATTCCAGTGTTCGATGTTCTCTCGGCCCGTACGAGCGCAATAGCGTTCGATGTAGGCTTCATCACTGGGTATGTGTAGTGGCGCGCGTTCAAGTCCGGCCATACCCTTGATTCCCGCTCCCCGAGGTAGTTGCCAGGCCATCACTTGATAAGCGAGATCAGCAATGGGGTTGCCGAGTGTCGAGAGTTCCCAATCAAGCACCGCGATGATACGCGGCTCTGTCGGGTGCCACATGAGGTTGTCGAGGCGAAAATCGCCGTGAACAAGTGACACTCGACCGTCATCCGCCGGCATGTTCGCTGGTAACCAGGCTATTAAGTCTTCCATTTCCGGCAGGGTTTCGGTCTCAGACGCTCGGTACTGCTTCGTCCAACGTCCTATCTGCCGCTCAAAATAGTTACCCAGCTTACCGTAGTCTGCGAGACCTGCAGCCTCGATGTTGACCGAGTGCAATGCAGCGAGCACGCGATTCATATCGTCATAGGCTGCTGCGCGTTCACTGTCAGTGAGTTCGGGAAGCGCCGGATCCCAAAAAACCCGTCCGTCCATGTATTCCATAACGTAGAACATGGAGCCAATGATCGAGTCGTCCTCACACAAGGTGATTGCTTTTGGCACGGGTACATCGGTGTTCGAAAGTGCCGAGATGACCTTGAATTCGCGATCAACCGCGTGGGCAGATGCCAGCAGCTGTCCTGGGGGCTTGCGCCGTAAAACGTAATGATTATTCCCAGCTGTCAATTTAAAGGTCGGATTGGACTGTCCGCCCGCAAATTTTTCTGCAACCAGCTGGCCAGAAAAAGCTGGAACAAACTCACGAATCCAGGGGTCGAGTCGCGTTAAATCGAGGGTTTGGGTGCTCAAGACCATCTCCTATGCATTTTTTCGGTGACATCCCTGCACTGGGCAGGGCATGCTCTGTAATCAAAGTTGGAAAATTTGAACCTTGAGTATGCTGTGGTTATCCTCAGCTGCGCAAGGGATAGCCTGCACCGAACCAGGCTGAGTTCCTGAAACATACAGATCCTCTAGGACACAAAGATCCACTGGGACATATAGAACCAAGCCCCCAATTACGCCCAATAAATTGATAACAGGAAGCCAGATGAGCATCGTAGAGCACTTTCGAAAAGCCCGAGAAATGGCGACGGCGAGCGGAACCCTATTTGAAGTCGGCACCACCAGCGTCGGTGGTCAGTCGCTCCTGAGTTACATTCATGCACCTAGTAGCATGCGCGATTTATGGTTGCTGGCGACGGGCCACGGCGATGCCGAGTATTTGGTGTATGAAGACGAACGCCTTACCTACAAGCAATCCGCGCGGGATGTGGCCGCCTTTGCGAGTTGGTTAGTGGCTCAGGGTATCGAACCCGGTGATCGCGTGGCGATTTCCATGCGCAACTACCCCGAGTGGATGCTCGCGCATTGGGCGATTAATGCGGTTGGAGGGGTGGTCGTCGGCATGAACGCCTGGTGGGTGCCCGATGAGATGACTTACGCGCTGAATGATTCGGCCCCCAAGATGCTAATCGCCGATGACCGGCGCCTCGCTAACTTTGCTGAAATCGCCGATCAATTTCCCGACATACAAGTCGTTTCTGTGCGGGAGCCCAACAGCCCTGTACCCGCGGTTGCTTGGACACAAGCCATTGCTGCAGATGCTGACATGCCTCAGGTTGAAATCGATCCCGACAGCGAAGCCTGTATTTTTTATACCTCGGGTACGACGGGCCGTCCCAAGGGCGCGCAGCTGACCCACCGTTCCTGTGTCGCCAACGTCATGAACGTCGGTGCCATGGGGCGGATGTATACCACTACCCAGATGTTGTTGCGGGGTGCGGAGCTGAGCGAGGCCGCATCGCCGCCGGCGCCCACAGCACTCATCGCGACACCTTTGTTTCACGTCACGGCAAATAACTGCATTCTGCAGGCCGGTACCGTGGCTGGTGGCAAATTCATCCTGATGTATAAATGGGACCCCATTGAAGCGATGAAGCTCATCGAGAGCGAGCAGATTACAACGCTCAGTGCGGTTCCGATGATGAGCCGTGAACTCCTAGCCCATCCGGATCGCGATGAGTACGACCTCAGCACCTTGTCAGCGATGGGCGGCGGTGGCGCAGCCATGCAACCTGACTTGGTCGGGAAAGTAGCGGCAGAGACAAAGCGCGCTAAGCCCACTCAGGGCTACGGTATGACTGAGGTGAGCGGGATCATTACCTACATTGCTGGCGATGTTTTTTTGGCCAGGCCAGAGAGCGCAGGACCGCTTGTGCCCACCCTGGAGGGGAAATGTGTCGACGCAGAGGGTAACCCGTTACCCGCGGGCGGAATCGGCGAGGTTTGTGTCAAGGGCTCGCCGGTCATCAAGGGCTATCTCAACCGCCCCGAAGCCACCGCAGAAACCATAGTCGATGGCTGGTTGCACACGGGTGATATCGGCTATTTCGACGAAGACGGTTTTTTGTTTCTGGTCGATCGCGCCAAGGATATGGTGCTTCGTGGTGGCGAGAACATTTACGGCGCGGAGGTCGAGAACGCTATCTTTGATCATCCTGCGGTGCTTGAATGCGTCGCCTTTGCGGTACCGGACGAGCGATTGGGCGAGGAGGTCGGCGCTGCCATCCATCTTAAGGATGGCGCATTACTCGACGCGCCCAGTTTGAGAGAGCATCTCGCTACACGGCTTGCAGCGTTCAAGATTCCACGCTACATCTGGTTCTTGGCTGAGCCACTTCCCCGCAATGCCAACGGCAAATTTTTAAAGCGGGAGCTCAAGGACGTGCTAGACCCCGCAAGTGCCGACTGATCACACTCCGCCAGGCCTAACGGCGCTGCAGCGGGGTGTCGTTGAGTCGCGGGTTCGCGAAGACCTTAAACGTGCAGAGTCCCTCGTAGGCCGGTCATTGCCGGCGGTGCCCGTGCAATTTGATTTGCGGGGCACTGCCGCAGGCATGTTTTGCAGTCGCGGCGGACAGCATTGGCTGCGCTTCAATGAGTGGCTTTTTGCTCGGGATTTCGAGACGCACCTTGCCGATACGGTGCCCCATGAGGTCGCGCATTATGCAGTGCACCTCGCGTTTACGCGTCGTCGGGTCAAACCCCATGGAGCAGAGTGGCAGAGTGTCATGCGTGGTTTAGGGGCTAACCCCGCAGCTACATTCAACGCGGATCTCGAAGGACTCCCGGTTCGGCGCCAGCAACGTTGGCCCTATCGATGCGCATGTCGTGAACACGCTGTCAGCACGACCCGTCACCACCGCATGGAGAGGGGGCGCGCTGAATATCGCTGTCGTTATTGTGAGCAGCCCCTTGTGGCTGCCAACAGGGGCAGTGACTGACTGGAGCGCTAGCGTATTTAGGTCTCAGAGCGCGAGTTAGCGTCCGTTAGCGCGCCTCAATATCCAATCTGACCCCAACCAAATCATCGCTCGACTGGTCCCAAGGACTAATGATTGCCCGTTCAGGGTCGAGCTCGCCACTGTTCACTAAGTAGCGTTTCACTGCGGCTGCGCGTTCGAGCGCCAACTCGGACAAAGTGCTTTGAGGGATCTGGATTTGCGCTGCTAATTGCTGTCGCCATTCCAGAGGCGTGAGACCCTCTGCCAGCCCCGCAGTTACAGCTCTCGCCTGAATCGCAGCCTCCCACGCGGGTGTCTTACGGTCGATGTCGTCCTGGTCGACGCCCTCGGCAAGCAACTGCTCCCTCAGCTCAAGTCGCTGTAGCTTTTGCGTGTCCAGTACGCGATGAATCCCAGGATCGAGCACCAGTGTCAATTGAGGGCGCTGGGATAAACCGTCCGCAAGCACATCCAGTTGCCCCATGGCCGCAGCATCTAAGGTGTCACCCCCAGCTGAGAATCGCACAACCTCGTCGATTTCTTCAGCGCCACCCAGCGAGGCGAGCAGCTTAAAAGGGGCGGCAACGAGATTAGTGACCATGGCGCCTGCTGCTTGCCAAAAGGCCGACCAAACATTGAACTGCGGGTCGTTTACGTTGCCACCAACCCCGAGATCCAGTTCGATGACCCCCGCGGCGTCGGTGAGTAGCGCCACGGCTGTTTTAACCGGAAGATCAAGTGCTGACTCGCTGTCGGTCTTCTTGCCTAACTCCAAGCCTTGAACGCGCAGGCTGTTGTTACCTTTGACGCGTCCAGCGGTGAGGACGTAGTCCAACTCGGTGGTCATCACGCCCCGGTTGATCGGATAGCCAACAAACGTAGCGGAGTAGGGTGTCAGCCGAGCGATATCAACACCCGACATGGCAAGTTTTAAGCTGCCGTTTTCAGGCTCACTGAAGTGTCCAATCTTGCCCTCAATGGTGACCGGGGCATAACCATCGATGGCGCCGCCGCCAGAGAATTCTAGGATGGAATTTGTCCGAGTATCAAAGTCGCGCATTCCCAAGGATAGATCCGCGATTACCGCCGTGAATTGCAAGGGTAGCGATTCGTCGCGGAAAGTAAGTTCACTATCAGATACCGAAGCTTTTGGAATGCTGATAGCCCAAGTGCCGGTATCATCCTCTGTACCCTCCGTCTGCTCGGCAATCTCGTCTGCATAGGCTTCCGATGCGTCAGTTACGTCTTCGGACACTACCTGAACGCGTGTAGCATTAATGGAGCCATCGGCTCTGATCAACAAGGCAGCCTGCGCACCGGTTAGCGAAATGTCCTCCAGTATCAGTGTTTGCTCGGTGGCGTCGAGATCAATGCCCTCAATACGGAACTGGTTAAAGGCGAGTAAGTTGGTGTCGGTGTCCTCAATGTGAGCGTCGAAGTCTTTAATGACCAGCCGCCCCTGAATTTTTTCCGGAATAAAGTGTCGGGTTGCTATTTGTAGTTCAGCGGAAGTAATGCCCCCGGACAAGCCAATGTTGAGCTGATCCTGAAAGAGAGGCTCGCTCTGGGAGAGCCGCAGGTCAGTAATCTGGGTGTTAACCGCCAAGTCACCCACGAGAAGATCCCCTTGACCGGTCACATCGATAGTTGCGGACTGGTTAATAAGAGTGTCTATGTCAAATTGGCTCCGGGTGGTTGTGGGCCACGTGAATCGGTCGAGCCCCAGAGTGATGCCATCGAGGGCGATGTGGCCCTCTTTAAGTCGCGGCGTCTCGATATACAGTTTGCCATCGCTGACCGAAGTGTCGACGACTTCAACCGTCCATGCTGACTCGGGTTCGTAATTTGCGACACCTGACTCAGAGACAGTTGCTTCAGAGGATGTTTCGCTAGGCGTTGCTGCTAAGTACTGAGCGTCGCCGGCTTGGCTGCTTGAGCCTGTGAGCGCGGTGACGAGAGTGAGGCTATACTCCACCTCCTCGGATGTCATAAAGAACCCTTCAAGGGATGCGCTGTTAATCGTTATCGTTTGTTTCGCGCCATATATGCGGATATCGGCGACATTAAAGCGCTGGAAACCCAACTCGTCGGGGGTTGGTTTAGCGGGATTCGCGATTAGCTGCAGGTTATCGAGCGCAAGAGGAGTCAAGTCGAGGGTAAATTGCTCGGGAGAGGATGCCTGTAAGGCGACCTCGGCAGAGAGTGTGCCCCCGGTGACTGCTGCCGACGGGAGTTGCAATCCGTAGTTTACGAGCGGTGACAGTTCGAGTGCAGAGAGTGACAGTGCACCAGTCACCTGGGGTTCGACGATGTGGCCCTGTCCTGTCCATGCGATTGCACCGCCGTCCAGTAGTTCAAAGGATAAGACCTGGCTCATCGGGGCGCTGCCCACAATCGTGCTGAGGTCGGTGACTGTGCCCGAGAGCTCGTGAATGCCACTGGAGAAGGCTGGCGTGATCGCTTGATCTTCGAAATAGACCGCACCCCCGTGGATTGCCAACGCGCCGACGTGGATCTTGGGGAGCTCGCCGTCATCAACAGAAGATTCATCAGTGGCTGACGATGAAGCGCTGCGTTCCGCAAACTCGTCAGCCAATTGCTGGAGGTTGAGTGTCCCGTCGGCGGCCAAGCTAAGATGGACCGCAGGATCAGACAATGTCATTGACTCGAGCTGAATGCCCGGGTTGATCAGTGTTCGCCAAAGTCCGAAATCAACTCTGGCAAGTTAAAAGCTCGCGATAGGGCGGCCGTCGGTCTCAGCAAGGACAACGTCTTCGATACTCAGCGCTAGGTCAATGGGGTCGATGAGCACAATAGCGCTGTCAAAAGGGCGCCCCGTGGCCTCAGAGACCATCTGGTCAATGAACAGGTTCAGCAGCGGCGTCACCACTATCACAATGAGCGCACACCAGGCGAGGAGGGCAAAAAGCAGCCATTTAATGAGTCTTCCTACAAGCACATCAATCTCCACTTAGACAGATTGCGGTCAACAGTTTTCAAGAGCGCAGGGGCTTGACGCTGCCGGTTGGATCGCAGGTCTTACCAGCATCGCAAATAACGCCCACAGAGAGTATCCGATTGGCATTGCCTGCTACCGCTGTGGGGTGTTGGCATACGCGTCTGAGCACAGTAATGTGGTAGCCCGGAATTTAAAACCCTAATAACGCGAACACTTCGATCCACGCTCTGGAGGACATCCATGCTCGCTCGTCATTTTACCGAGGAACAAGTCATGTTCCGCGCTGCCTACCGGCGATTTTTAGCCGAGGAAATCGTGCCACACATGGAAGACTGGCGCGAACAGGGGATGGTTGATCGCTCGGCATTCAAAAAAGCAGGGGACAACGGCTTTTTAATGGTGTGGCCAGAGGAAGAATATGGCGGTATGGGTGATTACGATATTCGCTGGGAACAGGTAATCATCGAGGAGCTAGCTTACGCACGTTCCGGAGATTGGTTTGGATCACTGCACAGCCGCATTGTTGGTCCGTACATCACCCGGTTCGGTAGCAAAGCTCAGAAAGATAAATACATGCCCGGTGCGGTCAGTGGCGACATTGTGCTGGCTATTGCGATGACCGAGCCCGATGCGGGCAGTAATCTTGCTGGAATGCGCACCACTGCGGTTGAGCACGATGACCACTGGGTGCTTAATGGTCAAAAGACCTACATCTCAAACGGTATCAACTGCGATTTGGTCGTGGTGGCCGCTAAAACCGATCCCGACAACAATCCACATGCCATGACGTTGTTCCTCGTTGAGTCAGAATTTGAAGGCTTTGAACGTGGCCGCAATCTGAAAAAACTCGGCCTCAAGGCACAGGATACCGCGGAGCTGTTTTTTAACGATTGCAAAGTGCCCAAAGCGAACGTTTTGGGTGACGTCCACAAGGGTTTCTATTATCTCATGGAAGGATTGGCCGAGGAGCGACTATTGGGCGCCATGGGCTATCTTGCGGCGGCGCAGTTGTCTTGGGACTTAACGGCTGAATTTGTCAAAGATCGTCAGGTTTTCGGAAAGCCATTGGCTGCAATGCAGAATACCCAGTTCAAGCTAGCTGACCTGCGAACCGAACTCGATATTGTTCAGGCCTTTGTCGATCAATGTGCGCTAGCGTTTAATGCTGGAACTTTAAGCGCAGCTGACGCCGCGAAAGCCAAACTGAAAACTTCCGAGCTTCAGCAGCAAGTCGCTGATCAGGGGCTGCAGTTACACGGTGGAGCGGGCTTTATGGATGAGTATCCCATCAGTCGTCAGTGCGCCGATGCCAAGATTGCCACCATTTATGCGGGTAGCTCGGAGATTATGAAATTGATTATTGGCCGCGACTGCCTTGGGGACGATTACACGCCGTTTAACACCCGAAACTTTTAGAGAATCCATGATCTAACTTTTTGGTGTGGCTAAACGCTATGGATACAGAGGGCAAGCAGTAGATGGGACCTTTACAAGGCATTAAAGTAATCGAGATGGCGGGACTTGGCCCCGCCCCAATGGGCGCCATGATGTTGGCCGACATGGGTGCGACGGTCGTACGCGTCAGCCGGCCAGGAAAGGCAGGGTTGGAGATGCCCGACCCGGTCAGTGGTCGCGGCAAGCAATCTGTGGTGCTCGATGTGAAATCAGAAGCGGGGCTTGAAGCTTTGCTTGCCTTAATCGAGAGCGCGGATGTTTTAATCGATCCCTATCGGCCGGGGGTGTGTGAAAAGCTTGGCTTTGGTCCTGAGGTTTGCGCCACACGAAACCCCAAGTTAATTTTTGCTCGCATGACAGGGTGGGGGCAAACGGGACCGCTAGCTAATGCTGCGGGACACGATCTTAACTACATCGCGATCACGGGTGCTCTGCATGCTATAGGACGGCGAGATCAAAAACCTGCAGTGCCACTTAATCTGATTGGCGATATGGGCGGCGGCGGCATGCTGTTGGTAAACGGCATCTTGGCCGCATTACTAGAAACGCGTTCCTCAGGGCAGGGGCAGGTCATTGATGTTGCGATGGTTGATGGCACCGCGCAACTTCTGTGGATGCAGCAGGGCATGGCGAGCGCGGGGTTGTGGAATACCGCTCAACGCGAGGCCAACATGCTTGATGGCGCCGCGCATTTTTATGACACCTATGAATGTGCTTGCGGTGGCTATGTGGCAATCGGATCGATTGAGCCGCAGTTCTACCGCGAGTTAATGCGATTGGCGGCATTGCCGGAAGTGTTTACTGATCAAATGAATCCGGCAAAATGGCCCGAGCTTAAAGCCGCGCTGGCAAGGGTAATAGGCGCTAAGTCGCGAGATGAGTGGTGCGAATTGATGGAGGGTACTGATGTTTGTTTTGCCCCAGTGCTTACCCTAGAGGAAGCCCCTGACTATGCGCCCAATAAAGCACGAGGCATGTATATCGATGTCGATGGCGTGACGCAGCACGCACCGGCGCCGCGTTTTTCACGAACACCGTCGGAAGTTGCTCATGGAGTGCGTTCCAAAGGCGCCGACACTCGCCAGGCATTGCTCGACGCTGGACTCAATAGCGCGTCGGTCGATACCTTGCTGGCGACCGGCAGTGCTGTTCAAGCTTAAGGTCGGTAGTTGCGCGATTTTTTGCGTTGGTTTGCGTTAACGTGACATTGACGAATGTTTTAGGAGTATCACATTGACTGATTTTAAAGCACTGACCATTGAACGTGACGGGGCGATCGCAATCTTGGCATTCAACCGTCCGGAGAAGCTCAATACCTTCGATACGCAAATGCGGCGCGAATTTGTGACAGCAGCGCGGATGCTGAACCTCGATGATTCTGTGAAGGTGGTCATGCTGACAGGTACCGGACGCGCATTCGGCGCCGGTGCCGATCTCGGTGAGTCCCCTGAAGCAGGTTTGGGTGATGGTGCCGTCGTCGAAGACATGCTCAACAACGAGTACAAGCCAGGCATTTTGGCAATTGCCAAGTCATCAAAGCCATGGGTCGCGGCAATCAACGGGCCTTGTGCCGGCATCAGTTATTCCTACGCGATGGCCTGTGACATGGTCGTCATGGCCGAAAGCGCGTTCCTCTACCAACCCTTTGCAGCGATTGGTTTGGTGCCCGATGGCGGCAGCACGTGGCTGCTTGCGAAGCTGGTGGGTCATCGCCGCGCTTTTGAACTGATGGTGATGGGCGAGAAGCTGTCCTCGGCGCGCGCCTTGGAGTGGGGCATGGTCAATCGCCTGTTTGCCGACGATGACTTTAACGCCATGGCACGTGAGTTTGCACAAGATCTGGCAGGTCGCTCACCCTTGGCGCTGCGCTACACGAAGAATGCCCTTCAGAGTGCCGCAACAGCGACCTTGGACGAGGCGATATCGATCGAAGCAGGCTATCAGAAGTTTTGCATCGACAGCGAGGACTCGCAGCGCGCGGTGGCAGCGTTTTTTGCCAAAGAGGATTACGCCTGGCAGGGTAAGTAACAAGGTCGACGACGTTGCATCATCGATCAGATAATAAGTACGACTAATTCAATAATTATAACAAGGAAACGCTATGTTTCATTCGGGTGTGGTCGGGGCGCGACTGGCCGTTGTCGCTTGTGTGTTTTTTGCGTCAGGTATCAGTGCGCAAGAGAAGCAACTGTTGTGGGGAGACACACACCTCCACACAAGCTATTCGTCAGACGCTTTCGCCAACAACAATCTCACGGCCACTCCGGATACCGCGTATCGGTTTGCTAAGGGTGCACCTGTGCTGCATCCCTATAATGGCATGCGCGTGCAACTAGAGACGCCTCTCGACTTCTTGGTGGTGTCGGACCATGCCGAGTTTATGGGCGTCATCCGCAACATCTACTTTAATGGCACTGATCCTGAGAACATTGGTTTCGTAGATCAGCTGAAGGCTTGGGTGGCCGCTCAAATTCTGCGTCGGAACGTGGATAAGCAAACCGCGCGGGAGCTATTTGTCGATGTGTTGCCTGAGCCCTACGACGATATTGTAGAGGCTGCACGCACTTGGGAGCCCAGTATCGGCTGGATCCCGAGTCAGCCTAACGTTGAGGTAAACACTTGGAATACCATCACCGACGCTGCTGAGACCCATAACGACCCGGGTCGTTTTACAGCGCTAATTGGTTGGGAATACAGCTCGATACCCGGTGGGGCCAATCTTCATCGTGTTGTCGTAACCGACCTTGATGCGTCAACTGCGCAGACATTCGTGCCCTTTGGGCTCGATAACAGTGTATATCCAGAGGACCTGTGGGCCTGGCTCGAGGCGACCCAAGCAGAGACCGGGGGAAGCTATCTCGCTATTCCACATAACTCCAATATTTCGAAAGGCGCGATGTTCGATGTCACCACCCTACGCGGCGAGCCCATCGGGGCAGAATACGCGGCAACCCGCCAGTATTGGGAGCCGATTGCTGAGATCACCCAAATTAAAGGTGATTCAGAAACCCATCCAAGTCTATCCCCCGACGACCCGTTTGCAGACTTTGAGACGTATCCCTATTACATTCAGAGGACGCTCTCCGAGTACAAGCCTGCCGAGGGCGACTATGTACGCTCGGCATTGAAACGTGGGCTGGCGCTAGAAGCAGCGACGGGGGTGAATCCTTATCAATTTGGCGTCATCGGGTCTACCGATGCCCACACAGCTCTTGCCTCCGCCGAGGAGAATAATTTTCACGGCAAAATGGCCACAGATTCGATTCCTGAGAACAAACTTGTCAAGTGGAGTGATGATCGGGCAGATGGCCCTTTTGGCTGGGGTATGAGTGCTCAGGGGCTCGCAGCGGTTTGGGCGGAGGATAATTCACGCCAGAGCATTGTTGCTGCCATGCGTCGGCGCGAAGTGTATGCGACCACCGGTCCGCGTATCGGCGTGCGTTTTTACGCGGGTTGGGAGTTGAGTCCCGAAGATCTGGCCGACGCGACGTTTCCCGATAATCTCAACGAGCGCGGTGTGCCAATGGGTGGCGAGTTAACGGGAGGGCCCTACGCGGGCAGTACCTCGCCAACCCTACTGATCGAGGCAACCGCGGATCCCCTGTCGGGCACCCTTGATCGCGTGCAGGTTGTCAAAGGATGGATTGATGATAACGGCGCTACCCACGAGCAGGTATTTAATGTTGCGTGGGCGGGTGAGGACCGAGCAGGTGTAGATGGGGCGCTCACCCCAATAGCGAGTACGGTTGATCTCACTAATGGGCGTTGGGATAACAGCGTGGGTGCCGCGCGCCTCACCGCAGCTTGGCAAGACCCGGAATTTAATCCCCAGCTTGCGGCTTTTTATTACGTCCGGGTACTACAGATTCCGACGCCAAGGCATTCTCTCTATGACAAGCTCGCGCTTGAGGGATCGTTAAATACCTTGACGGATCAAGCGGGCGAGGTTGTCGACACACGGCGGCCGGACGTCATTCAGGAGCGCGCATATACCTCGTCAATCTGGTACTCCCCTTAACCGCTGTGCTCAGGTTGCGATGATTACTCTGAGTGCCTGCAGTGAACTACGGGCATCCGCAATCACCCGTTGACTCGTTTCGATTCGGGTATCCATTGCGTCAATCTCACTGGCGCGAATTGCGGGGTTAATGGTGCGCAGATAGATCAAGCGATCCCGTTCGGCGCCGAGATCGGCGGCCAATCGCGTCAGTGCATTGACGCGTTCTTTGTCGATTGCGCTACTCGCAAGACGCTCGGACATGGAGATTTGTTTCTCCAACAGCGGTTTGATCTGGCGTATGACGTTTGCCGATGTCGCGGCTGGCACGGGCTCAAGCAAGCGATTGAGGACCTCGTGACCAATAGCCTCAGCAACATTTTTACCGTCGGGTGAGATAAGAACCCGCAGAGGCTGCATGCGCAAAAATCGGCCTATTTCTAGCTCTGAGGGCGCGAGGCAGTCAACGCCAAAGAGCGCTTCAAGCAGCACGCTTCCGGCAGGGATTTTGGCGTGCTTTAAGGTGCCAAGGCTCGAGTTACCCAGTTCAGAGCTGGTAATCACTGCCATGGCCTCGCGTATCAAGGGGTGTTCCCAGGTCAGGAAGTGCACGTCATCCCGCGCCAAGGCTGTACTTCGGTCAAAGGTAACGGTAATGCCGTCGTCTTCCAGCATGGGTAGCTGGCCAGTGATCAGCATTTCCGAGGGTCGCAATACGTGACAGGTTTCTGAGTGATAGTCCTGGGAAACCCCAATACGATCGAAGAGCAGCTCCGCAAAGGTTTCGATTTGCTCGGGCGCCTCGATTGATTTGACCGCCTCGATGATTTTCTGGCCTTCGGTCGGGTTATGGGAATTGATCTCGAGCAATCGATCTCGTCCGCGCTGCATCTCAAGCTCAAGCGCCTGACGAAATGCCGCGGTCTCACGACACAAGTCGGTTGGGTCGCTCGACGGACTTTCGAGTGCAAAGGTTAACGACTCTAAGAAGTTGCTGTAGACGGCATGGCCAACTGCGGCACTATGAGTAAATGCGTCGACGCCTTCGTGGTGCCAGCGAAACAGAATTTCTTGGGCGCTGGCCAATAAAAAGGGCACGTGTATCTGCACATCCGAGGACTGACCTATGCGGTCGAGCCGTCCAATGCGCTGTTCGAGCAGGTCCGGATTTTCCGGTAAATCGAAACACACCAGGTGATGAGCAAATTGGAAGTTACGGCCTTCACTGCCAATCTCAGAGCAAATCAACGCCTGTGCTCCGCCAAGTTCATCGGCAAAGTACGCTGCCGCTCGATCCCGCTCCACGAGGGTAAGGCCCTCGTGAAACGCTGCGCAACGCACACCGGCCCGCATGTGAAGATGCTGCTCCAGCGCAAGCGCTGTCGCGGCTGAGGCAGCGATTACGAGCACTTTTGCCGGGCGCGATGCCCGGAGAAATTCTTCGAGCCATTGGACTCGGGGATCTTCTGTCAGCCAAACTGACTCATTGCAATGTTGCTCTGGGTAGAGCTCGGTTTGATGGTCGGCATAGATATCGGGCAGCGGCAGAGGGTAGCTATGAAGCACTCGCTTGGGAAATCCCGGCACCGAATTACGTGTGTTGCGCAGCAAGACTCGACCCGTGCCGTAGCGGTCAAGCAGCTCCTGTATTTGCTGGCTCGGCTCTGCGGCAGCGTCGATCCCGTCGGGCAGAGCGCCCCTACGCTCACCGTTCTGTAAGGTTTCGATGACCTCGTTCCATTCACTGTAGTGACGCTGCTCTTCGAGGAACTCATCGAGATTGGTAAATCGATCGGGATCGAGAAGCCTCAGCCGGGCAAAGTGACTTTCAATGCCCGCTTGCTCGGGCGTTGCGGTCAGCAACAACAGACCACGACTTAGCTGGGCAATTTCCTCAACAAACTGATAGAGCTCACCATCACTGCTGGATTGCCAGTTGAGATGATGCGCCTCATCAACGACCACCATATCCCAATCCGATTCCAAGGCCATCGCCCGGGCCACCGGCGAGCCTGCAAATAATGAGAAGGGGGTCAGGATGAGTTGCTCATTATCGAATGCGGCGTCCTCATGTCCCTCTTCAAGACGTGATTGATCAAACAGCGAGAACTGCAGGTTAAAACGCCGCAACATTTCAACCAGCCATTGATGGATCAGAGCGTCGGGTACTAAAACCAGAACCCGTGAGGCACGGCCGGTTAGCAGTTGCTGGGACAATATAAGTCCCGCCTCGATGGTTTTACCCAGACCCACTTCGTCCGCAAGTAGTACGCGAGGAGCGAATCGACGACCCACTGAAGAGGCAATGTAAAGCTGATGGGAAAGAAGTGAGGTGCGTGCGCCAAGCAACCCGCGCACGGCGCTGCCCTCGGCGGCGGCTTTGTGGATCAGCGTTGCATAACGCAGTTTGAAATCCACCAGCTTATCGAACTGATTGTTGAGTACTCGATCTCTCGGTGAGCTCAGTTGGATGTGGGGATCAATTTCGAGCTCGGAGATTGTTTGCTCGCCGCTGTCACTATCAATGGTATAAAAAATAATGCCATCTTGCTCCTCGGTGGCACTCACACGGTATTGATGACCATCAATTCGGGTGAGTGTATCGCCGGGTTTAAGTGTCAGGCGTGTTAACGGCGCGCGATCGACGGCGTAGGTTCGATCTTCCCCAACAGCAGGGAAATGCAGTGTTATTCTGCGCCCCTCAAGCTCGACGACAACCCCAAGTCCCAGTTCAACGTCCGCGTGGCTGACCCACCGCTGTCCCAACGCAAATTCAGTCATGACTGAAAAACAGTTTGCGGCTGTTTTTGTAGGTGGTTGTGATCAGCGTTTCCACATCGATTTCCTTGAGTTCAGCGATTTTTTCAGCAATCAACGGTAGGTAGTAGGGTGAGTTAACCCGCCCTCGGTAGGGAACTGGCGTTAAGTAGGGTGCATCAGTTTCCAATAAAATCTGGCTGACGGGTGTCGCCCGGACGACCTCACGCACGTTGTCAGCTCGGTTGAAGGTAGTTATGCCGTTAAAACCCAAACAAAAACCTTCGCTGAGGCACCATTCAGCGAGCTCAAGGGAGCTGGTGAAACTATGGATGACACCTTTGCGCGTGAGTTGGTCGGATACGTTGGCGAGCATCGCACGGGTATCGGCATCGGCTTCGCGGGTGTGGACCACGACTGGAAGATCCAGATCGATCGCGAGCGCCAATTGCGCCTCAAAGGCAACGGCCTGCGCTCGCCGGTCTGCATGGTCATGGTAGTAATCGAGACCGATTTCTCCAATGGCAACAATCCGTGGGTGTGCGGCACCCGAGCGAACGGCTTCTAAAACCTCATTGTTCCAATGATCGGCTTCATGGGGGTGAATGCCCTGAGTACCAAAGATGCGGTCCGAACGCTCGGTGAGCGCTCTGACTGCAGCAAGGTTATCGGGTGAAACAGCAATCGTAATGATCGTTTCAACGCCGATGTCTGATGTCTTCGCGAGCGTCTCATCGAGCTGCTCAACGTCGAGGTAATCGAGGTGGCAGTGAGTCTCAATAATCGGAGACTCGAATCGGGGAACTGGCCTGGGGTTCTTTTTAGACATGATGCCGCGGTCGCAAGTTGGCCATCAATTATCGCACGCAGGCCCTCACTTGGCACGTCGATTCACGGCATATCAACCCCGGTGAACGGTGCGTACGCGCATGTTTCTCACCGTGTCGAGAATTTCGTTCCACAGCCACTGGTGAATCGGCGAGCGACGCGTGCGCTCATGGCAGACCAGCGCGTAGTCAACACTCTGTGCTTCATCGGGGGGTAGGGGGAGGGCTACAAGATCCCTTGTCGCCCCATCATTTCTTGCGAGGTAAGCGGGACAAATCAGGGTGTAGTCCGTCTCTCGAAGTACTTCTAACGCTGTTAATAAGTGTGACGTCTCTAATACCCCGTGGCGCCTGGCTGGAGAATCAGATTCAGGCAGCACAGGCAATTCGGTGTCACCACGGTCAGACACATAAAGGCTGATTGCCGGGTAGTCCGCCAGAATGGTACGCGTGAGCACTTTCCCAATCAGTGGGTGTCCTCGACGCACAAAGATCGCGAGGGGTGAGCTGCCAAGCGGCTGATGGCGATATTCGGGCGGATAACTGTGTCGGGTGAGCTGAATCGCAAAGTCCAGATCTCCCGATGCGAGTCGATCCAATTGGTTTTCCACCCGCGTGATTGTCTTTAAGCGCAGCTGTGGCGCTACCTGCTGAAGACGCGCAGTCAATGGGGGCAGAAGAGATATCCCCACGTACTCCGAAATTGCCAGCTGAATCTCGCCGCGAAAGGCAGCCGGGGTGAACTCGCCGGCGTCTAGAACCGTCTCGATACTCGATAATATGGACTGCAATTCCCCGCCAATTGCTTCCGCTCTAGGCGTAGGCTGGATTCCCCGTTTCGAGCGGACGAAAAGGGCATCGTCAAAGGTCCCCCGCAGTCTTCCTAGGGTTTTGGACATGGCTGGCTGGGTAATGGATAGCCTCTTGGCCGCCCCTGAAACACTGCGCTCTTCGAGCAGTACTTGCAGCGCCACCAATAAATTCAAATCGACTTTTGCGAGGGTTTTGATATTCATGGCTATAGTATGCCATCAAAGAATAGGTTTTATAAAACAAATATATTTGATTTATGTGCGGATCAAACGGAATATGTCGGAGTCCTATATGGAAGTGCTGCTCGGAGAGCTAGCATCTCCATTCAGGTCCGGAGACTTTATTTTTTCCCGCCGTAAGGCGGGATTTTTTTGTCTGCTATTCTTACCCCATGCGATCCTCTGCCGTTGTTCCCGTTTTATGCCTTGCCGCTGTAGTGCTCTTTTGGAGCGCAGCGAGTAACGCTGATAATGATCAGCCGTTTGGCGTGTTTTTGCGTCCTTTGGACGGCGCTTTACACAACGAGACCGTAGTACCGGATCTCGCCACAAGACGCGCGCTTGAGGCGGCGAAGGGGCGCGTGGAATCCTTACAGTTGTCGCGTGGTCCCTATACACCTGATCTAGCCGAAAGCCTCGTTGAGGCGGCGACTGCAGCAGAGCAGGCGGGGGACAGAGATCAAGCGCTCGAACTCTATGGTTGGGCGCTGCAGAACACTCGAATCAACGATGGTTTGAACGGCCCACGGCAGTTGCCAATTTTAGAGCGCATTGTTGATGTGTTGCGGGAGCAGGGTGATCCGACGGCCGTAAAGAATCGGGTCGATTATTTCTACCGCTTGTTGGGTTATGGCAAGCGGCCTTGGTCCAATGAGCGGCTTGCCGCGACGCTACGGTGGCTTAAAGTACAAATCGAGTTTCACGCCGAGCGCCAGCAATCCTTTGCTCAAGGTGGAATTCTTGACGTGTACACCCATGGCCTTGAGATGACTGAGGAGGTGTGTGGGGATCCAGCTTGGCGCGACGCTTGGTGTAAGCCTTTTACCCTGCAGTTCATCGGCGTGCTGTATCTCATTGATTTTTATGTGGACCCGCTGGTAGAGGTCGATACCGGGATAAGCCAATACAGTGTCGTACCCGGGTCACGGGCCAGCTGGGAAATGTCCCCAGGGCAGGAGCGGACGTACACCATCGAGCGCATGATCCCCAATAAAGGTCGTGCGTTGTTACAGTTGGCACTGGCACTTCAACCTGACGACATAGAGCTCAAGTTGGCGCTGGCTGATTGGAACTGGTTTGGAGACCGACGCTCATCGGCCATGGAGCTGTATCGTTCTGTCGTCGCTGAACAACCTAACTTGCTGAAAGCGCCGGTGCCCCTTCCTGAGGGTGTCGGAATCGACCGAGATACCCGACTCATTTCGCGCTGGGGCGCGGTGTCTGTAGACGCGCTTATCACAACGTCGGGGCGACCGCGGGACATCGTTGTCACACCGATCATCGACACCACAATATCGACGACCTCGGTGAATGAATCTAAGAGTACTTCAGGAAATGAACAGACCAGAGCCGAGGATGGCACATCTGCGAGTAGTGCGTTTGTCGGTTACGCGCGCCAGCAAATGCGCCAGCTTCGATTTAGGCCCGCTTTCGATGACGCGGGCAATGCGGTTGAAGCATCGGTGACGTTAAAGCTCGTCGCACTCAAACGGGGTCCCTAGCACGACCAGGGCAGGGGGTGCGGAAAGGAGTTTGGCGTTAGAGGTTATTGATAATAAGCAAGGCGCCCGTTGCTTTGACCGTGCCCCGGGTTTCCCAGTTAATAAGTTCGCCGCCGTGCTTGCGGATGGCTTTTTCCGCCATTTCATGGAAGGTGGGGCGCTCGGGGTCCGCGATGACGATCAGGCCTACGCCAGCGTCGATGGCGCGATCAACCATTTTGCCAACGGGTTTTACTAATTCATCCCAGAAACATACGTCGGCGGCGACCAACATATCAATGCCTGTCAGTTGCTGTTTCTTCAATTTTTCAAATCGGTTAACCATCGGTGTCGTGGTCACTTTGTTAAGTGACGCTACCGCCTCGAGATAGGGAAACACCGCGGGATCCGCGTCCATCGAGACCACTGCCGAGCGGAGCTTTTTCGCACACCATATGCCAGTAACACCCCAACCACAGCCTGCATCGAGCACTGTGTCGGCTTTTTCTGGTGGGTTTTTGTGCAGGTAGTCAATGACTAAACAGCTCGACTTCCAAAGCTTGGTGCCATGAATCGTTGGTTCGTGACCGGCGCGCTTTACCTGCCGGATTACCTTGTGGGAGGCCTTTGGCATGATGACACCACGGAAGCGTCGCTCATTTTCCGGGGCTTTTTTTGTGTTGGCGCTGATTGGTATTGAGGATTTCTTCGGCACAGGGTGGGTACTCATGTGATGGTTGCGCAATACGTCGGCTCAAGGGCGCAACGAATAGCGTTCCAGCAATTGTTGCGCGCAGATTTAGATCGCAGTCACGTCGTCGGCCTGCGGTCCGCGATCACTGTCAGCGATTCGGTAGCTGACCCGTTGGCCGGGTTTGATGTCGCGCTTACCTAATCCGTTTACGCTTCTGAAGTGAACGAATACCTCTTCACCGTCATCGCCGGTGATGAATCCGAAGCCCTTGGTGCCATTGAACCACTTGATACTGCCTTCGAGACGACTACCGCCACCGCCGACCGATGGCAGGCTTGGCATTTTAATTTCGGCGGCTCCAAGCGAGGTGGCCAATACGGCGAGCGCCAGCAATCCAACCAACCACTTGAAGTCAAAGCTAGGTAGCCAAGTGAGCAGAGTGTAAATCGCGATAGCGAGCAAACTGTTGACCACCAACCTACCGGTGCTGGTCAAGCGATGAGCGGGGGAAGACATAAAACGATCCAAACAACTTTCGTGAGAGTTTAACAGAGAGCGCCACGCTCCGGGCCGCAAATTACCGGTCAGAGGGATAGAAAATTAACGTTTACTGACTTCTTCCGCTTGGAGCCCCTTGGGTCCCTCGACCAAAGTGAACTCAACTTCCTGACCTTCATCGAGGGTGCGATAACCCTCACCCTGGATGGCTCTGAAGTGCACAAAGACATCATCGGGCCGGTCACTCAATGTGATGAATCCGAAGCCCTTGGCATTGTTAAACCATTTGACCACGCCGCTGCAGCGATTCGACATCGTCATCCCCCTTTTTATTTCATGACTGCGTTTTTGTTATTACTGCAGAGTAGATTTATCAGGGAGCGAGGGTTAACGCAATCCCTCTATGCGTTCCCGTTGTTCCGTCAGTTGTGCAATGGCTGCTTCGGCTGTTGCAAGCTTGTCGCGTTCTTTTGCCACCACGTCTGCGGGGGCCCGGTCGACGAAATTGGCGTTTCCTAGCTTGCCTTCAATACGCTTGGCTTCCTGTTTCTGACGGTCAATGTCTTTATCAATCCGCGATAACTCGGCGTCAAAATCGATCACCCCGGCCATCGGCACCAAGACATCCAAGTGCCCACACAGTGCGGATAGTGCTGGTGGAGGCGTTTCACTGGTTAAAGCCGTGATCTGACTAATACGCGCTAACTTGTTGAGGAAGCGATCATTTGTCTGAAGCCGCTCGCGATCCTTGTCCGTTGTGTTTCGGAGCAGAACCTCCAGCTCCAGACTTGGTCCGAGGTTAGATTCGGCTCGGATAGTGCGAACCGCGACGATCAAGCCTTTAAGCCAATCAATTTCGTCCTCGGCAGCCGTATCAATCAGCGCCTCGTCCGCCTCCGGCCAGCGCTGCAACATGATGGTGTCACCTTCGGCGCCCGCGAGCGGCGCGACGCTCTGCCAAATTTCCTCGGTGATGAATGGCATCATCGGGTGTAACAGTCGAAGAACGGTCTCCAATACGGTAACAAGTGTTTCCCGAGTTCCAGCCGCAACCGCGGGATCGGCATCTTCGTCCCACAAGACCGGCTTGGATAATTCCAGATACCAGTCACAGTATTCGTTCCAGACAAAGTCATAGAGGGTCTGGGAGGCGTGATCAAATCGATAATTATCGATCGCCTCGCGGGTGGCTTGAGCCGCATGCTGCAACCGGCTGCGAATCCAGCGATCTGCCAGGGAGTAGCTTGGGGTGATCTTGCCTGCTTCGTAGCCCTCTGAATTCATCAGCACATAGCGGGCGGCGTTCCAAAGTTTATTGCAGAAGTTTCGGTAGCCCTCCATCCGGCTGATGTCGAACTTAATGTCTCGACCGGTCGATGCCAGTGAGTAAAAGGTGAAGCGCAGAGCATCCGTACCGAACCCCGGAATCCCATCGGGGAAGTGTTTGCGCGTGGCCTTCTCGATTTTCGCCGCCATCTGCGGCTGCATCATGCCTTGGGTGCGTTTGGCGACCAGAGACTCAAGATCGATGCCGTCAATCAGATCGATTGGATCGATCACATTGCCTTTGGACTTGGACATCTTCTGGCCTTCGCCGTCGCGCACCAAGCCGTGCACGTACACCGTGTGAAAGGGCACTTCTTTTCTGAAATGCAGGGACATCATAATCATGCGAGCGACCCAGAAGAATATGATGTCAAAGCCCGTCACCAGCACCGAAGCTGGGTGGAATGCCTTGAGTTCAGGGGTTTCTTCGGGCCAACCGAGAGTAGAAAACGTCCACAAGGCTGAAGAAAACCAAGTGTCGAGTACATCGTCGTCTTGACGAAGGGTCACTGCGGCGTCGAGATCATTGGCCGTGCGAACAGCAGCTTCACTGCTGCCTACGTAGACGTTCCCCGATTCGTCATACCACGCAGGTATTCGATGTCCCCACCAAAGCTGACGACTGATGCACCAGTCTTGAATGTCACGCATCCACGCGTAGTAAGTGTTTTCCCAATGTTTTGGAACAAACTCAATCGCACCGGTTTCGACCGCTGCGATGGCGGGGCCCGCGAGTTTTTTTGCGTCAACATACCACTGGGGGGTCAGATAAGGCTCGATGATGACTCCCGACCGATCCCCTCTGGGCACTTTGAGCTTGTGGTCTTCAACCTCAACCAGTAACTCCAGCGCGTCAAGGTCAGCGACAACTTGCTTGCGCGCGGCGAACCGTTCAAGGCCACGGTAGGCCGCGGGTGCTGCATCGCTGATATCGGCGTTATCGGTCAGGATGTTGATGAGGGGAAGATCGTGGCGTCGTCCCATGTCGTAGTCGTTGAAATCGTGGGCCGGTGTGATCTTTACGCACCCAGTACCGAATTCTGGGTCGACATAGTCATCGGCAATAATCGGGATTGTGCGGTCACAGAGGGGCAGAGCGACGTGCTTACCTACCAAGTGTCGATACCGTTCATCGTCGGGATGCACAGCCACCGCGGCATCACCGAGCATGGTTTCAGGCCGGGTTGTTGCCACCACCACGTGTCCATCGCCATTGGCGAGTGGGTACTGAAAATGCCAGAGGTGGCCATTTTCTTCCTCTTGCACGACCTCAAGATCAGATATGGCTGTATGAAGCTTCGGGTCCCAGTTTACGAGGCGCTGACCGCGATAAATCAACCCCTCATTGAACAGCTGGATGAAAACCGCCTGCACCGCCTCCGATAGGCCGGGATCCATGGTGAAGCGCTCGCGACTCCAGTCGGTAGACGCACCAAGCCGACGCAGTTGCCGAGTGATGTTGCCGCCGGATTCTGCTTTCCATTGCCAGACCCGCTCGATAAAACCGTCCCGTCCAAGTTCGTGACGTGAGGTGCCCTCAGCCTCGAGTTGTCGCTCGACTAGCATCTGGGTCGCGATGCCCGCGTGATCGGTACCCACCTGCCATAAGGTGTTATCGCCTCGCATCCGATGATAGCGGGTGAGGGCGTCCATAATGGCCTGCTGGAACCCATGCCCCATGTGCAGCGAACCCGTCACGTTTGGCGGCGGGATAGGGATGCAGAAGCTTTGATCGCCACCGCGAGGTGCAAACCACCCCTGTTGTTCCCAGGTGTCATACCAACGTTTTTCAATGTCGGGGGGTGAAAATGTCTTATCCATGACTTCGCTCGCTAACGGCTGCCAACTTGGCTCCGCTCAAGGGTAATTAAACTAGTGTGATTTATAGATCGTGTTTGTGTAGGGGATAACCACGGTCTTTGTAAAAGCGCCACGCGTCGCGCAGCGCCTCTAAATGTTCAGGGTCCTGAGTGACGACCTCTGCGACACGCTGGAAACGAGCAAAAAATGCTGGCGCAGTGACATCGAGATTGATTAAAACATCCGTTTCACCGCTGGGTTCTTGCCCCCAGCCAATGACTACCTGCTCTGAAGCGTCACCATTGGCAAGTGCATGGGGTACGAAGCTACCCGGTCGAAATTCCCACAATAACGCGTCAAACGCGTGGGCCTGCGCCTCGTCAGCGGCATTGATAAACAAACGGTGACCCTGATGCCAGGCCTTGTCCGCCAAGCGCGCAGCGACGCTTAGCCGAGCATTGGCGCCCGCATCAGCAACAACGTAGAAATCGACCCGCGTCACAACGTTACTTGCGTGTGCGCGACCGCAGGTATTCAACCAGCATCGGCACAGGGCGACCCGTGGCACCTTTTGGCGCGCTTTGGAACGACGTGCCGGCGATATCCAGATGAGCCCAAGTATAGTCTTCGGCGAACCGCGCCAGGAAACATGCTGCAGTGATGCTGCCGGCGCCACCTGCACCAATGTTTGCCATGTCGGCAAAATTTGAGTCCAGGGACTTATGATATTCGTCCCAGATCGGGAACTGCCAGCCGCGGTCATCTGCCCGCTGGCCCGCAGCCATCAGGTCTTGGGCAAGTTCATCGTCATTCGCGAAAATACCCGAGGTGTGGTGGCCTAGCGCGACAATGATCGCGCCGGTAAGTGTGGCGATATCAACCACGACCTGGGGCTTGTATTTGCCGACGTAAGTCAAGGCGTCACACAGCACAAGGCGGCCTTCGGCATCGGTGTTGAGGATTTCAATGGTCTTACCCGACATGCTGGTCACAACATCACCGGGCTTGGTGGCGCGCCCGCTGGGCATATTCTCGGCAGCAGCCACGACACCCACGACGTTGATCGGTAGGGCCATCTCGGCAATCGCCTGAAGGGTGCCAAACACCGAGCCGGCCCCGCCCATGTCCATCTTCATCTCGTCCATTTTGAGCCCGGGCTTCAGGGAGATGCCACCGGTATCAAAGGTTATTCCTTTGCCCACAAGTGCATAGGGAGCCTCTTTAGCTTTGCCACCTTTGTATTCCATTACGATCAACTGAGAGGGTTGGTCGCTTCCGTGTCCCACTGAGAGCAATGAACCCATGCCCAGTTCTTTCATCTTCTTTTCATCAAGCACCGTTGTGGTCAAACTGCTGTAGCGCTTCGCCAATGCTCGAGCCTGCTTGGACAAGTAGGTCGGCGTGCAGATATTGGCGGGAAGGTTGACGAGTTCCCGAGTGAAGTTGGCGCCATCGCCGATTGCCTGACCGGTTTCCAGGGCTTTCTTCGCTTTGGTTGCAGTTATCAGTTCACCGGCTGAAACGGTGACCTTTTTGATGACAGCCGGGGGCTTAGGCTTGCTCAGAGTTTGAGTGTATGCATAGCTGGCCATGCTGACTTGTCTGCCGAGATCCTCGAGAAGTGCGATAAGTTCGTCCGCATCAACGGGCAATGAACCCAGAGCAACTAAAGCGTCTTTGGCCTTGCCGGCCGCCAAGCCTTTAGCGGCCGTGGCTGCAAATTTTCGCTGGGCAGCGCGATCGAATTTACCCACATCGCCACAGCCTACCAACAGCACGCGACGGATGGCTTCATCACCGATCAACGTAAGTTGGCTACCGATACGCGCCGTGAAGTCCCCAAGACCGAGCGCATTGCTGATGGCGCCCGACAAGCTGCTATCAACACGGCTTAGATCTTCATCCAATATATTGTCTTCAAAAACAGGCACCACAAGGCACTGGGTTTTCTGTTCGGCGAGTCGATCGATCTTGCGCGCAGCAAAAGTCAGGTTAGCCATTTGTTCTCCGGGACGATTAGTTTCAAAGGGGCGTAGTGTATGATGGCTGGCGCCGTAACAAAACAAGTCTTATTAAATCAGCGCCTCGGAGTTCCTCGATCTCTCCATGCGAATTTTCCGCTATCTCTCTGGTGACGTCCTTTCTCACACTGCTGCAGTGGCATTGGTGCTCTTTTTGGTGGTGTTTAGCGGTCGATTTATTCGCTACCTCGCTGAGGCGGCGGTAGGGGATCTCAGTGCCGACATCCTTTTACCGGTGATGATCTTTAAACTGCCAAGCTTCTTAGAGCTTATCCTGCCATTGTCGTTGTTTATCGGCATTTTGCTCTCGTTGGGGCGACTCTACGCCGAAAGTGAGATGGTCATTCTAAAAGCCTGTGGCGTGAGTCAGTGGCGTTTGGCAGGCTTTCTCGCTGTGCCCGGCTTGGTGATTATGGTGCTCGTGGCAGCCATGGCGCTTCAACTGGCCCCTGCGGGCTCTGCGCGCGCTCAACAGCTTTTGGATGATCCGCGCTCAACCGATGGACTTCAATCCCTGGCGAGTGGCCGGTTTAAGAAACAACAAGGCGGGGAACTGGTGACCTATGCCGAGACCGTTGATGCCGATGGGGTAATGCGTAATGTCTTCGTGGTCGAGGGCGCGGAAGTGTCGCCGGTGAAAAACGATGGTGAAATAGTTTCCGAGTCTCGAATGAGTGTGACCTATGCCGCTGAGGGCGAAATTCTATTCGATGCGGAGACCGGTCGCCGGTATCTGGAACTCCGCTCGGGTACTCGCTATCGTGGCACCCCGGGTGCGCCAAATTACGAAGCCGTGTCCTTTGCTCGTTACGGCGAGTTGATCCCCGAGCGCGAGGGCAGTCTTCGGGCGCGGATTAAAACAGACGCCATGAGTACCTCCGAATTGCTTGCCAGCGACGATCCCAAGCTACGTGGCGCGCTGTATTGGCGGTTTTCGCTGCCCCTATTGGTACCCGTTCTGACGTTGATTGCAATTGCGCTAAGTCGAACTGACGCTCGACGGGGTCGGTATGCACGGCTTGGGCCCGCACTACTGATTTTTCTTGGGTATTTCATCGCGCTGACCCAAGCCCGAAGTCTCGTCGAGGCGGGTGGGGGCGTGTGGCTTCTGGTTTTAAGTCACGTCGCGTTTGCCATCCTTGGGATAGTGCTACTGCATTGGGAAACGCTCAGCAAAACCTTTGCGAAATCGGGGCCACAGCCCAGTGGCTAAACTCGATCGCTACATTGCACGGAGTGTGCTCGGCGCGACGACTGGCGTGTTGGCTGTACTGGTTGGTCTGGACGCCTTGAGTTCCTTAATCGATGAGCTTGGCGACATCTCTGATACCTATCGATTTGCCGATGTCTTATCGTACGTCGGACTCACCATTCCCCGACGAATTCATGAATTTGTTCCGTTTGCGGCGCTAATCGGCGGGCTAATCGGTTTGGGTCGACTGGCGAGTTCCAGCGAATTGGTAATCGCCCGCGCGGCCGGTGTGTCGATGTTCCAGTTGGCCGTTACTGTATTGAAACCAGCATTGGTGGTGGCGTTATTCGGATTTTTGATTGGCGAGTTTATCTCCTCGGTGGCCGAGCAGGTCGCTGTCAGTCAGCGGGCAATGGCCCAACGACCCGACACGGGGTTCACTGGCCGGGGCGGGACTTGGAACCGAGACGGCAATACCTACATTCACGTCGCGGCGGTTCAGCGCGGGGGCTTAATCTATGGCGTGACGCTCCTCACCTTTAACGACCAACGCCAAATGACTGAAACACTGAAAGCCGAGCGGGGTACCTATCTCGATAATCATTGGCTGTTAGAGGGCGTTTCGCGCACACGGCTCGGTGAAGAGCAAGCGACGACCGAGCGACTGACAACCTGGCACTGGAACACAGGAATCACCCCCGAGTTGTTGGTGCTGGAGGTTGTCGAGCCCAGTAGTTTGCCGGTCAGAGACCTCTGGCCCTATGTACAGCACCTTAAGCGTCAAGGGTTGATGTATGCAGACGTGGAACTGGCGTTTTGGCGAAAAGTGCTGCAACCCATCGCCGTTGCGGGGCTCGTTTTAATCGCGATGTCGTTCATTTTTGGCCCCCTGCGCGAGGGCAATATGGGGGCGCGTACTTTCGCTGGTGTGATAGTGGGCGTCATGTTCCGGATATCACAAGACTTCTTCGGACCTGCGAGTTTGATATTCGGTTTCCCAGCGTTGATTGCGGCGCTGGTACCTATTGCTGTCTGCTGGTTGATGGGAGCCTGGTTGCTGACGCGTCGCGTCTGAGGTTACAGGGCACAGGTCACAGGTCTTTAACTGCTCCAGCTGCGGCCGTTTCAGTGTTGATTACGCAACGACGCGATGAGACGAGCAACTATGGAACTCTGGCGAAGGGCTTCAAGTTGGCGCTTCAGGCTTTTGCCCGCTTGGGCAGCTTCACCAGCCGCGTGCCCGACAGTCGGTCGTGCCAGCGTAAACCTTGCTTATCAACAAGCACCCACCAGTAGCCTAGCCCAAAGGCGGCGAGAGACACCCCGGCCCCGAGGCAGCGAATAACGCACTGCTCTAAGGACACAGTCTCCCCGGTAGCGCTAACAACCTTGATTCGCCAAGCCTGCATACCCAGAGACTGGCCGCTTTTTCGCCAAAACAGCGTGAAAAACGCAATCACAATTAACACGGACATGGCTTGCATGAGCCAAGCGGGAACCGTTGGGCTCGTGGCGTCGGCAGTAGGGCCATAAACAGCCACTAGCACAAAGGCATTCGCCATCAGCAGTGGCGCCACAAGAAATGTGTCGTAAAGCATCGCTATGAGGTTCCGCCACAAATCCAAGCGGCCCAGCGGAGCGGGCGACTCGCCAGCGTTCTGGCCATCGCTCTGATCTTCGCGTAGGCCGTCGCGCGGTTCGTCACTCTGTCTGTCGAGATTGTGCAATGTTTTATCCAAATCGAAACACACTCAAAAGTGCCCAAGGCTAATGAAAAAAGGTGTTGCTGAGCAACTGAGGGGTGCCTTCATCGTTTTAAGTCGAGGGACGCACACCCTCGATCGCAATTACTCATCGAGGAGATGCAGGTGCTCGATGTTCACTTGCACCGGGGACGCCTGATTTGGCAGGGTCGGTATTACTTCCCCAGCGGGCGCGACGTCAAATGCAGGAAGTGTTACCGCGGTGTTAGGTGCTGGTTCGATGTCTTCGGACATTAATGCACCTACGGGTGCGATGCTTAAAGCCGTCATGGACTCCGATGCGGTGGTGCTATCAGCGGACGGTGCGTCCCCGGCAGCGGCGCCGAACACCGCCGGCGTGGGTGCGGGAGCACCTACAGGTGCAGGTGCAGAAGACGGTGCGGTTGCGCCGTGTTCCCCTAAAGGATTCGTGGTTAATGTGGGGTCGGGCGGCGGACTCCCGTGACGGACAATGCTCACTTCGGCGCCGACTTTGCTGAGGGATTCTCGGTATTTGAGCGCCGTCGCCTTGTCGCAGTCGCTTTTTATCCGATGAGGAAGCCCGTCGAGCAACTTTTCGGCTGAGGCGTGTTCGACGGAAAATAATTGGCAAATGCCGGCAGTAACCCCGTCGCGTTCAAAGCCGGCTAAGAGGTTGCCGCTTAAGTACACATCAAAACTCGGGTCCAATGCTCACCTCACTCGGTAGGGGGCTACTCGCGATCTTGCCACGCGATTGTACCCAAAAGTGTGGAGGGCGCACGTTTTTGGCCGACCAACCGGCGTAAAACCCTGCCCACTTTGAGGTTATACTAACCGTTGAGAGGATTTAGCCCTAATGACAATCGAAACTGAGCTCAAACAGCGCCTGCAAACAGCCCTTAGCCCCGTGTACCTAGAGGTGGTCAATGAGAGCTACATGCACAATGTGCCCCGCGATGCCGAAACCCATTTTAAGGTGGTTGTCGCGTCGGAGGGCTTTATGGGGAGTCGTAAAGTCCAGCGGCATCAGCAGATTTATGCGCTAGTGTCCGATTTGCTCGCGGGGCCGATGCACGCGTTAGCGCTTCACACGTACACGCCAGAAGAATGGCTCGCGACGGGAGCCGCACCTGCGTCACCAAATTGTCGAGGAGGAGAGAGCGCTTGAGCACGGGTAATACGAATTTTATTGTGGTCGCAGCGCTCTATCGTTTTGTGACGCTGGATAACTTTCGGGAGCTCCGTGAGCCTTTGCTCGATTTTTGCCGCCAACACCAAGTCTTGGGCACCCTGCTGCTGGCAGATGAAGGCATCAACGGCACTGTCGCGGGCTCTCGCGAGGGAATTGACGCGCTTATCGCCTACCTGCGCGCCGACCCGAGGATGGCAAGCTTATCCTGGAAAGAGTCTTATCACGACGAACCGCCTTTTCTGCGCATGAAGGTGAAGCTAAAACGAGAAATTGTCACCATGGGTGTACCGGGCGTCGATCCGAACAGGGTTGTTGGCACCTATGTGCAGCCCACCGAATGGAATCAGATTGTCGATGATCCCGACGTTGTGGTGATCGATACTCGTAATGACTATGAAGTTGACATTGGTTCTTTCAAAGGGGCGCTCGATCCCCGAACCGTTAATTTTCGTGACTTTCCCGAATGGGTACGCACCCACCTGGATCCTTCAAAGCACACTAAAGTTGCGATGTTTTGTACCGGAGGAATTCGCTGCGAGAAAGCGTCCTCGTTCATGATTCAAGAAGGGTTTGATGAGGTCTACCATCTCGAGGGTGGGGTGCTGAAGTATCTTGAAGAGGTGCCCGCGGAGGACAGTCGCTGGGAAGGCGAGTGTTTTGTATTTGATAGCCGAGTGGCAGTAAATCACAGTTTAGAGAAGGGTCAGTACGATCAGTGCTTTGCGTGTCGCCATCCGATTACAGAAGCTGATAAGCGTTCCCCCAAGTTTGAGAAAGGGGTTTCTTGCCCCAAATGTTATGACGAGCAAACCCCAGACCAACACGCCCGCTTTAAAGAGCGCCAAAAGCAAGTGGAGTTGGCGCGTCAACGGGGCGAAAAGCATGTCGGGGCGCCTCAACCGGCGAGGCAGATCACCCACAGCTGAGCACTGAGATCGAATCACTACTTGCCGTATCGTCTCAACGCTTGACGAAAGCGCGTTATGGGTGTGAACAAACGTCGCCCGGAATCATCGCTGGCAGAAATCACGCCTATCAGTTGCTTCTCGCCGTTTTGCGTAATCAGCACCGGTCCCCCCGAGGCGCCCTTAAAAGCCTGGCAGTTGGTACGACCCCAGTGAGCGTCGTAATCAATCAAACGGCAATCGGGGTCAAAACTCAGTGACTCTCCTGAGTCGCCAATGCCCTCATCACCGCTAAAACCCGCCATGATCAGGGGGCTTCCAGGGGGAACGGGCTGTGCGCTTTTCCTTATCGTCGGCCAGCGTTGTTGACTTGTTGGGGTGTATGCATCGCCTACGTCAGCGGCGTACGCTGACGTAGGCGCCAAGATCGCCCAATCGGCTTCCATTGAGCCCCCACTAGCCAGAAGCCTCAATGGATGCCAGTGTCCATCAATGAGCAGTTTTGGCGGCTTGGCAAGATTGTCCGCGTCAGCAAAGCAATGCCAGGCACTCACTACTCGTACGGCTGGAATGCTGACTAGGGTGCCGGTGCAATCTTCAACAACGTG
The DNA here is from genome assembly GCA_965657905.1 of Luminiphilus sp. Classification (GTDB taxonomy): domain Bacteria; phylum Pseudomonadota; class Gammaproteobacteria; order Pseudomonadales; family Halieaceae; genus Luminiphilus. Next base: position 75,538 of record CBFHPT010000008.1, read on the forward strand.
AATACGGCGCCCCTGCTCAAATCGAGAACCGGGTACGGCGATTTTGACGATGGCTGTTTGCCAGGGGTGGGGTGCTGCCTTACTGGTCAGTCGCGGATCAGAGGAGCCAGCAGTGTCGGTTGCCTGTGCGAACTGCGCGCCGAGCAACCCCAGTACAAGCACCCATCGCGAAAACATTGAGCGCTGACTGGGCTTGGCGCGAAAAAAAACCCGCCGAGGGCTTACCTGAGCGGGCTCTTTAAACACCTATCGCGGCCTTTTCGCTCGAACGAACGAAGAGAACGTAGTCAAAGTGCTTGCAATTGCATGACGGCCAATAGCCTTACATCGCCATCTCGCCTTCGGGTGCCGCTGCAACTTTCTCGATGCCAACAGCAAGCGCTTCTGAATAAACAATGACGATGGTGTCGCCAAGCGTTACGCCCTCAAATTTCTCTCGCTCGATGTCGGTAATGGTGTGCAGCTTGCCGCGGCTATCCTTGACCATGATGTAACCGGCGTCGCGATCAGCAGCTTCGATGGAGCACACGGCACGAATCTGACGGGCCGCTCCCACAAGTGGGTGCTCAGCGCCCACTTCCGTTGCTACCTTATCGGTAACGACTGCCCATGGATTAGCCAACTCTTCTTCGGTGGGCTCGCGGACTTCGCCTTCCAATGAGGCAATGTATTCAGCGGCAACCATATCGCCAACGTTTAAGTCGGCAAGGCTAACGACTTGTTCTTGGGCGACTACGGTAACGTAGTTGCCTTGGGGGCCAAGCAGGGTGACCTCTTTGGTCTCCACGTCGATCGCTTCAATGCGCGCCTCGACCGCGACGACAACCACACGTCCACCACCGGTCTGCATTTCCGCGTCACCCTCATGATGACCGGCTGAGACTGAAAGGCTGGCTGCGGCTAGCGCGACAGTGATAAAAGAAAGAATCAATTTCATGGGTATTCCTTGTTTGAAAGTTTGTTAAAACGCAATCTTCGTCGACCAACGCATCGTGGTCCCGTTTATACCATCCTGTGCATACTGTCACATGCACATTAATGACTAGCCGGGTGAGTGTCTCGCGCGACGCGGCGCAGCGCAGTCTAGCAGACCCACGGCACTACTATATGATAGTACCGCTGAAGACCTGTTTTACCGGATTGGGAGCGGCCGCAATTAGCGCCGAATCCGCAAGACCTGTCCGGGTTGTAAATAGGCGTTGCTTGAGAGGCGGTTCCACTGCACTAGATCATCCACACTGACCTGATATCGACGTGCAATCAGCCAGAGGGACTCCCCGGATTTTACTGTGTGTCGCGTCGAACTACTGGGTGGCCAAGTCCGCATTGCCAAGTTCGGAAGGCCCATCCCTCGGGCACCTTTTGGGATCATGAGCTCATCGCCGGCGCGAATAAAACTGCCGTCAATGCCATTAATGGCTTGCAACATGCGTACCTGAGTATCAAAGCGGGCTGCGATGGCGCTCAGGCTGTCGCCCGGCGCAACTCGGTAGTGGGCCCAGGAGACTCGCTCATCTGGGGACAATGCGGCTAGTTCTCGATGGAAACGGTCTGCGTTTACTTGCGGTAGCCATAACGTCCCTGGACCGTCTGGAGCGGTTGCCCAGCGTAATTGTGCTGGGTTTAGCTTGCGCACAACGCCTGTTTCGAGTTCCGCCATGGCGGCGACCCTTTCCAACTCGATTTGCCCTCCAGTGTTAATGGCTACCATGTTGTGATTGATACTGAGCTCGGGCAGTGTCAGTCCATAGTCTTCGGGTGCCTCGATTAGACTCGCCATGGCCAGTACGCGGGGGAAATACCGTCGGGTTTCACGAGGTAGTTTCAATGACCAATAGTCAGTCGGCTGTCCCGCGTTTTTTGCGGCTTTGATTGCTCTGGATACCCGTCCTCGTCCACCGTTATAAGCCGCCAGCGCCAGTGCCCAGTCTTCGCCAAACTCCGCATACAGTTCGGTCAGATAGTCGAGGCCAAATTCTGTGGCGATGGGGATATCAAGCCGCGCGTCATACCACCAGTTGCTCTCTAGACCGTAGTGCGCCGCCGTCGATGGACTGATTTGCCACAAGCCCGCCGCGCGTTGACTCGAGTATGCCCAGGGGTCAAGCATGCTCTCGATAATCGGCACCATGGCGAGTTCCATCGGGAGCCCGCGGAGCTCAACTTCTTGAACAATCCACGCGAGACCGGGGTTGGCCCGCGCACTGAGTACCTCAAACAGTCGCGACTGGGCGAGAAAGTGATCTCGCTCAACAACAACTTCCGGTCGATCGGATGCCCAGGTCAAGCCATGGCCGATCCGGGCCCACAGGGTGTTGGGACGATTAACCCAGTGCGCAATGTCATCGGGTAACGCACGATGATTTCCTGTTACTTGAACGGGGCGCAGCGTGTCGTTTGGATCGTTGCTGGTTGGCTGCATCCCACAACCGGTCAATAGGATAATGGCGAAACCGAAAAGGAGAGCGCATCGGTTAGGCCTGCGCCAGCCTCGAGAGATTTGGGTCATTTAGAAGCTGTCCTTCCATTGCCGTAGCGCGGCAAAAACCGCGTCATTGCTTGCATCGGGAAGTCGCTTTTGCTCACTAAGAGCCGAGACGAGCGTCGGATCGTCCCAACGTAAAAATGGATTGGTTGTCTTCTCCTCCGCGAGGGATGAGGGTACCGTTGGAGTGTTTGCATCTCGCAACGACTGGCATCGGATAACACGCGCTGACAGCGCGCTATTGTCAGGATCAGCAGCACTCGCGAAAGCGAGATTGGCGAGGGTGTATTCATGGGCACAAAATACGTTGAGATGCTCGGGTAGATCGCGCAGTTTGTTGAGCGACTGACGCATCATAGGAAACGTTCCTTCAAAAACTCGCCCGCATCCGCCCGCAAATAGCGTATCGCCGCAAAACAAACTGTCGCTGCCGACGTAGGCGATGTGGTCGAGGGTGTGGCCCGGTACTTCGAGCACACTGAACTCCTCGCCGAGCACTGCCACGGTATCCCCCTCGCTAACCCGGTGGTCTATACCGTCGATGGCCGGATTTAGAGGCCCCCAAACGGCGCATCCTGTTTCGGTTTTTAGCCGTGCCAAGCCGCCCGTGTGGTCCCCATGGTGGTGCGTTATCAAAATGCCTTTAAGGCGCAGATATTCGCTTTCCAAACGCGCTAGCACTGGCTCTGCATCTCCTGGGTCAACCACAAACGCCTCGCCATCAGAGTTCTTGAGAAGCCAAATGTAGTTGTCGTTAAACGCAGGTATTGGTTCGATGATCATGATGGTGTCTCCAAATAAGGTCGGCAGCTTGTTCATATTGAGTGGTAGCGCGAGGTAAGCATCACTTGCCGATAACTACTCAGCAGCGTTATCGTCTCACTATGGATCGATCAAGTAACCGACAAACCTCGGGCTCCCCCCGACTGCAATTGCAGCAATGGTATCGCAACAGCGTCGTGGGGCGCAGGTTGCGCGAGCAAATTGCCGCAGATATGCGCGTAATCCTAGAAGAGTGGTTCGGTTATCACATGGTCATCATCGGGGCTGACCCGGGTATTAATGTCAGTTCGCTTACGCGCGTTCAGACCATCACGCGGATTCTTCCGGAGCAAGACGAGTCCTCCTACGCCGAGCGGCAGATGATCGCCCTCGATGAGGAACTGCCCATTGCCACTGAGTCGATTGATGTGGTGGTGTTGGTCAACGCCCTTGAGTTAACAGAGCACCCCCATCAACTACTCCGAGAAGTGCAGCGGGTACTTACGCCCCACGGGCATCTGTTATTGGTGGGCAGCAACGGCCTTAGCGTTAGAGGTATCGGGCGATATTTGACGACAGTCGTTGGTTGGCGCAACCGGCGCAAAGTCCAAGGTCCAAGCGTGAGCAAGCTCGAGGACTGGCTGGCACTATTGGATTTTTCAGTGGCGCCTGTGCGTCATAAATTGGTGTTGCCCTTCGGCGGGCGAGGTCGGATAGGCCGCTGGTTCGCGCGAGTTGACGATTGGTTAGTCGATCACAACATCCCGCCCGGATCGGCATACGTGGTTTATGCCCATAAGATGGTGAGAGGGCACATACAGGGCCTGCCCGTACAGCGCATTCGTGCGCGGCTTATGGGCCTCCCTGTTGCAAAACCAGTTGTAGGAGCCCGAGGCTCTGCCTCACGTAGTCAGCGGAATCATATAAGGCCAGTTGATTGAAGCAGGTCTCGGTGTTCACAGATGGCGCCTGCAAAGGCAATCCCGGACCCGGCGGGTGGGGTGCGTTACTGCGCTTTGGTGATGTTGAACGCGAAATTTGGGGTGGAGAGACTGATACCACTAATAACCGCATGGAGTTACTCGCGGCGATAGAAGCGCTCAAGTCCCTGAAAGAACCCTGCTCAGTGTCGCTCACCACAGATTCGGTCTACGTAAGGGACGGCGTGACCAAATGGCTTGCCAATTGGAAGCGTAATGGCTGGAAAACTGCGGGGAAAAAGCCCGTAAAGAATCAAGATTTGTGGCAGTTACTCGATCAGCAGGTTGCTCGACACCAGATTGAGTGGCACTGGGTCAAAGGCCATAGCGGGCACGCTGAAAACGAGCGGGCCGATCAATTGGCAAACCGCGGTATAGAAGCACTGTAAGCAGTCCGATCAAAAACACTCGAGCAAACGGTCAAATAACGATCCGCTATTCTCAGGAATTCAACACACATGCGACAGGTTGTACTTGATACGGAAACCACCGGGCTTGAGGTCTCTCAGGGTCACCGCATTATCGAGATCGGCTGCGTGGAGGTGGTTAATCGTCGGCTGACGGGGCGCCATTACCACCAATATATCCAGCCCAACCGCGCGATTGACGAAGGCGCGTTAGCGGTGCACGGGATCAGCCCTGAGTTTCTCGCGGATAAGCCCGTGTTTGATCGTATTGCAGACGAATTCCTCGATTTTGTCCGAGGTTCGGAGCTCGTGATTCACAATGCGCCATTTGATGTGGGTTTCATCGACGCCGAACTACGCAGGATGGATCCAAAACATCCGACCATAGCAACGATGTGTTCCGTGACGGACTCGTTGGTCATGGCGCGCCGCAAGCATCCCGGACAGCGCAACAGCCTGGATGCCCTTTGTCAGCGCTACGGTGTAGACAACGCGTCCCGTACGTTGCATGGCGCTTTGTTGGATGCAGAAATCCTAGCCGACGTGTTCCTGCTGATGACTGGCGGGCAAACTACGTTGGGGCTGCATGAAGATGACGATGCGGGGCAAGGCGGGCAGGCGGGTGAGGCTCGTATACGGCGTGTCGCCGCGACCCGATCGCCGCTGCCGGTTGTGCGAGCCACTGACGAGGAACTCGCGCGTCATGAGCAACACTTAGATGCTATCGCCAAAAAGAGCGGTGGCAACGTAATGTGGCGCGATAACAACGTCGCTTAAAACGGCGCGAGTTTGACTTCCGTCAGATAAACAAAATTACGCCTGCCAAGCCCACTCCACCAAGCACGATGGTGTAAGGAATCGCCATGATAACCATGCGGCCGTAAGACAGCCTGATGAGCGGTGCAAGCGCTGACGTCAATAGGAACAGGAATGCCGCCTGGCCATTGGGTGTTGCGACGCTCGGCAAGTTAGTGCCGGTATTGATTGCTACAGCAAGCTGATCAAATTCAGCGCGCGTGATTTCGCCCGCATCAAGGGCAGCCTTAACTTCGCTGATGTATACGGTTGCAACGAATACGTTATCCGAAATCATCGAGAGGATGCCGTTGGCGAGGAAGAACATCGCGGGGCGCACGTCCGCTTCCATAGCGAGTACCGCGTCAATCACCGGCGTGAACAAGTGCTGCTCATGAATCACCGCAACAATGGCGAAAAACACCACAAGCAGAGCGGTAAACGGTAGCGCCTCCTCGAATGCGTGCCCGATTTGGTGTTCCTCTGTGATGCCGTTAAACGCCGTCAATAAGACGATAATCATTAATCCGATTAAACCGACCGCGGCTAAGTGCAACGCGAGTCCAACGACCAGAACCAGAGCGACAACGGCCTGAATCACTAGCTTCGCATTGCTACGTGGGTTGGCCCGTGCCGTTTCACGCTGCTCAAATTCTTCGAGTACTTTGCGAACGTTAGCCGGTAGTTGTGCGCCGTAACCAAACCAGCCGACGGTTTCCAAGAACAGGCAGGTCAATAAGCCCATAGCCAACACCGGCATGGTTACCGGTGCCATTAACAAGAAGAACTCGATGAAGTTCCAACCTGCGACGGTGGCAATCAATAAATTCTGCGGTTCGCCTACTAGGGTGCAAACACCGCCGAGCGCGGTGCCCACAGCACCGTGCATCAGTAAGCTTCGGAGAAACGAGCGGAATTGTTCGAGGTCCTCATGATGGGTATCGACAATCTCATCGTCATTACCATGATCATGATCATCGGCCGCGTGATGCTTGCCAGAAGCGACCTTGTGATAAACCGAGTAGAAACCCACACCCACACTGATGAGTACCGCCGTGACAGTCAGGGCATCGAGGAACGCTGACAGCACTGCGGCGACGAGGGAGAACATCAGTGACAGCATTTTTTTGGATTTGACGTTCAAGAGGATCTTGGTAAACACATAAAGGAGCAGGTCCTTCATGAAATAGATGCCTGCAACCATGAACATCAGGAGCAAGATTACTTCGAAATTGGCGAGTGTCTCGTGATAAACGGTTTCCGGTGTCGCCATGCCGATGGCGATTGCCTCGATGGCTAGCAGACCGCCGGGTTGTAATGGATAGCAGCGGAGCGCTAGTGCGAGGGTGAAGATAAACTCGCCGATGAGAACCCAGCCGGTCACAAACGGCCCGACCGTGAACATGAGTATTGGGTTTAGTATGAGGAAACCAACGATGGCTTGCTTATACCAAATGGGCGACTGGCCCAGAAAATTGTGCCAGAGGGCGTGGCCTACAGATTCGCGCATATCCAAACCTTATCGCTGTTTATTGTTGGGCGTTTTAGGGCTTTCCCGACGCGTCGGGCTCTCCCATTCTAGGGGAACCGTGGAAATTTGGTACCGTTGATTTACGTTTGATAGTAAATACGCGGATTGAGTGGTTGCAGTGCCGCGATCGGGTACCTAACATGGCGCCCCTTTTCTTGAGGGATATCCCAGATGCTGGAGTTTGCAACGATCGCGCGAGCGGCTGCGCCTGAAGACCACTGTTTGGTCTTCGTCGAACGTGACGCGGTGTTATCCCTGCAGCAACCGCCAGCAGAGTTCTGGACACGGGCACAAGTGAGCCAAGAATTTGGACCGCCCGCCCTTGAAGTAGCTCTGGGGTACTGGTACGGCCGCCCCGTCTACGCGCTGCAGGTGTCAGACCAGGGCGTAGATCCCATGCGTCACATCCAAGGCAGCCTTTTCACACTGCTAGGACGGGTGCCCGATGCAGTCTTTGCAGTGTATGGCCGCGCGCTGCAGATGCTCGCTTGGCGTAACGATCACCGATATTGTGGACGCTGCGGCAGCGTCACGGCACTTGCCGATGGCGGGCGCGCAATGGCGTGTAGCGCCTGTGCCCACAGCTGTTATCCACGTTTATCGCCGTGCGTGATTGTCGCAGTGACCCACGGCGACTCGCTGCTTTTGGCAGCAGCCCCCGGGCGGCGAGGAAATTTCTACAGTACCCTCGCAGGCTTCGTCGAGCCTGGCGAAAGTGCTGAAGAAGCGGTGATTCGCGAGGTGAAAGAGGAAGTAGGCATTACGGTCGGCAACGTACGCTACTTTAGTTCCCAGCCCTGGCCATTTCCCGGTCAGTTAATGTTGGGGTATTACGCGGATTATGTGTCCGGAGAGTTTAAGCTTGACCCTGTTGAGATCGCGGATGCCGGTTGGTACACAGAAGACAGTCTTCCACCGGTGCCACCCCCGGCGTCAATTGCAGGGCAGCTAATTGGTCAGTTTTTTAACCCGAGCCTTTGAGGCGAATTCGGAGTAGTTATGGAGTTTTTGCAGAACATCGGCCTGTTTTTGGTCGAAGTTATCATTCTAGTCGCTGCGTTACTGGTGGTTATCGCGGGTATTGCGGCGATCAGCCAGCGACGGCGAGGTGGGAGCGACGACGGCTACATTGAGGTCCGTCGGCTTAATGACCGTTACACGGGCTATCGGGATGCCATTCGAAGTTTGACCGAGCATCCTGAGGCGCGAAAGACTCGGGAAAAATCTGAGAAAAAAACGGCGAAAGAGCAGGATAAGCAAGCAAAGAAGGCCGCTCGCGGAGATGTGGAAGAGGGCGCGAAACCCCGGCTCTTTGTGCTGCATTTTGATGGCGATATGCGCGCCAGCCAGGTGGACTCCCTGCGCGAGGAAATATCTGCGATTTTGCCCGAGGTTACCGCTCAAGATGAAGTGCTGCTCTGTCTCGAAAGTCCCGGGGGTATGGTGCATGGCTATGGCTTGGCAGCAAGCCAGCTTCAGCGCATCAGCGACGCTGATATTCGACTGACGGTAGCTGTCGATAAAGTCGCGGCGAGCGGGGGATACATGATGGCGTGTGTGGCCGATCGGATTCTGGCTGCACCGTTTGCAATCATGGGATCGATCGGCGTGTTGGCTCAAATGCCTAACTTCCATCGACTGCTCAAGAAGAACCATATTGATTTTGAGTTGTTAACCGCGGGGGAGTACAAGCGGACCCTAACCCTGTTTGGGGAAAATACCGATAAGGGGCGGGAAAAGTTCATCGAAGAGCTTGAGGATACCCACGACTTATTTAAAGAGTTCGTCAAAAAGAACAGGGAAATCGTTGATATAGATAAAGTTTCTACCGGAGAAATCTGGTACGGCCAGCGCGCACTCGATGTCAGCTTGGTCGATGAGCTATGTACCTCGGATGCGTATATTCAGTCGCGAGTTGATAGCGATGACATCCTTGAGGTGAGATACGTCCCCAAAAAGAACTGGCAGGAAAAGCTCGGTTTTGCCGCCGAGGGAGCGGTTGAGAGACTTGCGTTAAAGTTTTGGCGTGAAGGAACCTCGCCCCGACTACCCTAAAATCTGATTAGCGCTCGGATTCGGTGGGTTCACATCCCGCTTTGTTTAGTAGGGCGCGGTCTACCAAGTTCTCTTGGTCCAGTCCCTCATCGGCAATTGCTGCGGCTGAGAGGCCCGCTTGATCGCTGCAGGGGTCGGCCTCTGGGGCGAGCGTCATCTGGTAAAGCGTGGCAACCAGCAGCATTGCGCAGGCAAAGGTGATTACCATCATGAGGGTTTTCATTGGCATCGCGTAAGACCCCGCTTGGACGGGCAACGCGAGGATCAAGCGCGCCCTAGTTCCTGTACAGCACTGTGATGTTGCAGGTATACCTTGCCGCCAAGATGCTCCAGAAAGTGACTCCGTTGCAAGCAGTCCATGACCGGGCCCTTTACTTCGGTTAAGTGCAGGTTCACGCCGAGTTCCAGTAGTCGTCGGTTGATTTCCTCAAGTGCTTCAAGCGCGCTCAGATCGATTTCGTTGACCGCTGGGCACATCAAAATGACGTGCTCAACGTCGGGATGCAGCGCCATCTGTTCATAAATGATGTCTTCGAGGTAGCTGGCGTTCGCAAAATACAGGCTTTCATCAATGCGCAGGCTTAGAACGTTGGAATACGTTACGACTGTATGGCGGTTGACGTTGCGATAGTGCTCGGTTCCCGGCACGGTGCCAACGACCGCGAAATGTGGGCGGCTGGTTTTGTAAAGATGCATGCCGATAGACGTCGTCACGCCCGCGAGAACGCCGATCTCAACCCCAAAGCCGAGTGTTACCGCGATCGTTGCCGCAACCGCAACAAAGTCAGCCCGCGCAAAGCGCCAGGCTTCTTTGATGACGTTAATATCGATGAGGCTCGTAACCGCGACAATAATTGTCGCGGCGAGGGTTGCTTTCGGCAAAAAGTACAAGGCGGGGGTTAATACTAGCGCAGCGATGGTTATGCCAATTGCTGTCATGATCGATGCTGCCTGGGTTGCCGCACCGGCGTCGAAGTTCACCACCGAACGAGAGAAGCCCCCTGTCACCGGGAAGCCGCCTGAAAAAGACGCTGCGAGATTCGCAGCCCCTAAGCCGATAAGTTCCTGGTTCGGATCAACCCGCTGTCGGCGCTTGGCGCCCAAGGTTTTGCCAACTGAAATGGACTCGACAAAGCCGATTAAAGAAATCAGCAGTGCCGGAAGGGCAAGCGTCTTCATGAGTTCAAGATCAAATAGCGGGGTGGTGAATGCAGGAAGCCCGCTGGGCACGTGACCGACCAACGCAACGCCACGGGCCTCGAGGTCACCCAGCGCAGCGGCGCTGATTGTCATGATAATCACTAAAACTGGCGCACCACGGGTCAACATGATGGCGGTTTGATGGGAGAGTCCCGCGCGCGTCAGCAGTGGGGCGAGCTTGCTGCGACACAGCAGCAAGAACACGAGCGCGAATGCACCAATGCCAACCGTGTAGGTATTGACATCACTGAAATTTATGGCGAGGGATTGAACAAGTTGAGGCAGGGTGTGCCCGTCCCCTTGAACGCCCAATAAATGCCGAAATTGGCTCAGTGCGATAATCACCCCTGAGGCGGTGATAAAGCCCGATACCACGGGGTGGGATAAAAAGTTGGTGACGAATCCAAACTTAAGTAACCCGAGCGCCACTAGTATGGCTCCGCTCATTAAGGCCAGCATGACAGCCGCGGTTGCATAATCGGCACTGCCCTGTTGGGCGACCTCTCCAACGGCTGTCGCCGTCATTAGCGAGACAACGGCAACGGGACCGACTGACAGGGTGCGGCTAGTGCCAAACAGTGCGTAAGCGATGAGGGGTAGAATACTCGCGTACAAACCCATCTCTGCCGGCAGGCCGGCGAGCAATGCGTAAGCTAGCGATTGCGGGATCAGCATCACAGTCACGATCATTGCGGCCACGAGGTCGCTGACAAACTGGCGACGGTCGTAATGCCGCAGCCATGCGCTAGCGGGGATCAAGCGCTCGAGCACGAGAAGCTGCTCTACACCTGATGAATGGGTTTAACCATCCACTCTCGCCCCTTGAGCATGGCCTCCCAGTAAATCCACGGTAATACCTTGGCTTTCAAGAGCCAGGCGAGGGCGGAAGGCTCCTCGCCATCGAGCAGCCACTTTGGAAAACTTGGTAGCAGCTTGCCCCCGTAACCGAATTCCGCGAGCACAATCTTGCCTCGCGCGACTGTCAATGGGCAGGAACCATACCCATCATAGTGACTGAGATGAGTGCTCTTACCGGCGTGATGCAGCAAATTCATTGCGACCACGGGCGCCTGAGCCCGCGCGGCCGCGGCGGTTTTGGCATTTGGCGCATTCATGACGTCACCCAGTGACCAGATGTTGTTGTAGGCTTTGCTTTGCAGGGTATCTGGATCAACGTCGACCCAGCCTGACGCGTCAGCGAGCGGTGAATTACGAATAAAGTCCGGGGCGCACTGAGGAGGGCAGACGTGAATCATGTCGAAGTCAGACTCAACGGTTTCTCCCTCGCCGGTGATGAAGGTGGCAATCTTTTTGTCGCCATCAATGCGTGTGAGGGTGTGCTGAAAGTGCAGGTCGGCGTTGTAGCGCTCTACGTATTTCATGAGTGCAGGCACGTACGCGGCAACCCCGAAGAGCCCTGGGGTTGAGGTATAAAAATTGACGTCGATATTGTTGATTAGGCCCGCTCGCGTCCAGTGGTCGGCTGACAAATACAGGGCTTTCTGAGGTGCGCCGGCGCATTTGATGGGCATCGGTGGCTGACAAAACAGTGCTTTACCGTGCGTTAGGTTCTGCACCAACTCCCAAGTATAAGGTGCTGTTTCGTATGCATAATTTGAGGTCACGCCATTGCGCCCAAGGTTCTCTTCGAGCCCTTCAATCCCTGACCAGTTCAGTTTCAGACCTGGAGCAACAACCAGCCGGTCGTACTCAAGCTGAGTACCGTCCCCAAGATGCAGTTTATTGTTGTCGGGATCAAAACCATCAACCGGCTGTTTAACCCAAGACGCGCCTCGGGGAATTACGCTGGCCATCGGTCGGCCGGTGGTGGGGGCTTTAAAAATACCGCCACCCACCATGGTCCAGCCGGGCTGGTAGTAATGCATGCTGGCGGGATCAATGATCGCAATACTGAGATCTTTTGTGCGACTCAGGATACTGGCAGCTGTTGCAATACCTGCGGCCCCGCCCCCGACAATGGCGATATCAAAGTGAACGTTTTTAGTCATTATCTCCCCCGTAGTGCTCAGAAATTGGGTCGGTTCGAAGTCTTCGTGGTTACGTCCGAAGCGCCCGATTTAGCGTTTTTATAGAACCAAGGCTTGTTGATTAATAGCGACGTTGATCAGCGCTTATCTTCAGTCGACTGACGCCAAGTGGCTAAGATTTTTGCCGCCAAACGCGTTAAGTGGCAATCTCAAAAATAGTCGGCCATCACTATCTGTTGGCGGCAAGTGACCCGCACGCATGTTGATTTGGAGCGATGGCAGGATCAGCGTTGGCATGTTGAGCGTGGCATCTCGTGTTTCGCGCATGGTCACAAATGCCTGCTCAGTAACGCTGTCGTTAACGTGGATATTGGCATCACGTTGTTCGGCGACGGTGGTTTCGAATGCCAAGTCTCGGCCGTTGGGTTGGTAGTCGTGGCAGACGAATATACGGGTGTCAGCGGGCAGAGCGAGTAAGCGCTCTATAGAGCGGAATAGGGTGGCTGCGTCTCCTCCAGGAAAATCACAGCGCGCTGTGCCCCCATCGGGCATAAATAAAGTGTCGCCAACGAACAGCGCATCACCTAGCAAATAAGCCATACACGCGGGTGTATGGCCCGGGACATGCATTGCTAGCCCAGAGATGTTGCCGATATCGAAGTTCTCGTTGTCATTGAGGGTCAGGTCAAACTGCGAACCATCGACCGGAAAGCTCGCACTTTCGTTATAAACGTTAGCAAAAGTCGACTGAACCGTGGTGATGTTAAAACCGATACCAATTCGCCCGCCGACGGCTTCTTTAATGTACGGTGCAGCGGTTAGGTGGTCTGCGTGAACGTGAGTTTCGAGAATGTAATCGACTGTCAGCCCTGTATCGCGCACGAACGCGATTACCTGGTCAGCAGACTCGGTGCTGATTGTGCCTGAAGGGTAATCAAGGTCTAGAACTGGGTCGATGATTGCGCAATGTTGTGTTGTCGGGTCAATCACAACATAGGTGAGCGTCCAAGTTCTCGAGTCAAAGAAGTGTTTGATCTCGGGACGCACTGCCGGATCCGATTCGATCTCCGCGGTAGTTGCCATAATGAACTCCCTTCCTAGAACAGCTAACCTGAACTGACGCTTGTAATGTCTAAACCCAGCGCCGATTCTGGCGCGCGTTGCCCTGCGATCTATTGTTTAACTTACTGAACATTGAGCGTAGTCAATAGTGTAAAGCAAAGTGTACTAAAAGCTTTTGGAAATAACCATATATCAAATACTTCTTAAGCGCTTCAGCGAGCTAGTGACGTTCGTCATTTTATCTGACGGTATGTACAGGGCCTCATTTGCCCAATCAGCCTAAAAATGCCTGCAGCAAACATAAGTGCGTATAATATGTATTATGTTAAATCTTGTAAGGTTACTCGGGCGAATATTGATTTCGTATACCGAGCCCTACGATGACACCGGACCTCCGATGTTGACGATAGTTGCTGCCGCCAGCAGCACCTTGAGCGCCAGCAGATACGAGACGACCATGAATTTGAAAAGCTGGACGCCATCAATCGAGAAGCCAACCGGATGCTTTTGGGCGTCTTCGAGAGGCTCGGTCGTTTAAAGCGCCAATTGCGCGCCTCAGAGGTTCTCTTTAATCAGCGCAAGGATTCCTGGCGGATTAACGAGGAGTCTGCCCAAGAGGTCTCAGAGATTTTCGTTGATTGGATTACTGATTCACCCCAATTTCTCAGTTTGAGAATGACGACCGCCTCAGGCGTTCAGATTGCACGGGTTGACAACATGGCGTTCGCTCAACCGCCCGTGGTATTGGAGAATAGTTCAGCGGTCGCTACCGATCTAATTTTCAAGCACCACCGTGTGCTCGATACATTAAACGTAGGTAAAGGACTGTTTAGTTACCATCCGGTTCAGCCATTGGGCACTGCTGCCAGTGGCAGCTACGGCCCTGAGACTCCGGTCATGCTTATTCAGGCATTGCTTGAAGTGAATACAGATGACCACTATGTGATCGAAGTGATCACCAATCAGGGTCCCACCCTGCAGCGCTTGGCCGATATTGCAAACCACACCCCCCGCTCCGACATTCTTATCGTTCGGGAAGACGGTATTTTTGTCTTCGCTAACGGTGAAGAGAAGAAACTGGTTTTCGAAGGTTTCGATAGCCAGCAGCCGACCAGCCTCAGGTCTTTGTTACCTGAGCTGTGGTCAGCCACCCAGAAAAAAGTCCGCGGTGCCTTAGTGGACGAAAACGAGCGATATTATTTTCGCCGCACACAGCCTGACGCCATAACACGGGATGTCGCAGCACGGCAGACGGATTCACATCACATTGTAATCACTCACCGCCCCGAGCACTCTGTGCTGATTCAACCGCTCATTGATCACCCTCTCTTGCTCGCAGTGTCGGGGTTATTTTTGTTGTCTGTGTTTGGCTTGCTGACTACGGGCTGGTTGTTGCTAGAAACATATCACGCGTGGGTGGCCTGTCAGGTTATGCAGGTACAAACAGCAAAAGTCGTTACCCGCGAGCTTCGACGGCCCGCCAATGATATTGAGATTTTGAGTAAACAACCTTCGCTTCAGGCGAAGGACATTCAGCGGGTTAATGATCACGCCAATCGCCTCATCGAGGCCATCGATGACTTAGGTTACAGCATCGATTCCAACACGCATGTGTTCTCAAGCAGTCAAACGTTTCGTTTGGCAAACCTGTTGGACTCACTTGAGCCCGAGCTAAGAGCAGTGGTTGGTGTGTACAAAAGCGAGTTTCAGCTCATCCTTGATGGGTGGTCCGACGACGTTTATCAGGGGGACGTCCTGCGTATTCGATCCCTCCTCCGCCACCTCGCGCGCGGTGGGGTTATCGACTCCCCTGAGTGTGACATACGCTGCCACGTCTGGCGGGAAAATATGAACCTGGTTGACCGTGTCATCTTCCAGTTCTCACGAGGACACCGCAATAACAGGGATTCAGCGACTTATCCGGAGACAGGCACGGGGTTTCGGAGCCGATTGACGTTGCCAATGAAGGCTGAGTTAGGGGTTGCTGATCGATGGGCTAAAAAGCTTGGCGGTGAGGTAAAATTTATTGAACTCGCTGGCCGCTCTACGTCGGTTGAGCTCAGTTTGAATCTGCCAAAGGTGCTATCGGATTACGAACTAAAGGTGTCGGATCCAAACCATTTGATATCACGCCTTCGAGGCAGAAAGGTGCTGCATTTACAGATTGCCTCAGAGGCACGCAAAGCCACCGAGGTATTGCTAGTAAATACGCTGAATATGGATGTAATTTGGGCGCCCGATACCGAGCGGGCATTAGCACTGCTATCGGAACGGCGGGTGGATTTGATTGTGGCAGACCTTCCCCGTGACGATCAGGTTAACCAGTTTGTAGAAACCGTACGGGAAAGTGATGCAGCCACACCCATAGTGCTTGTCACATCGAACCCGTTTGATGTCCATGAAATAGACAAGGTTGATTCGTGGATTGCCAAGCCAGTCTCGCATCAGAAACTGTGCCTTACCCTCTCGGACCTTCATGCCAAAGGTCGATTCCCCGGGGGCGGTTGATCCCTATGACGAAACTCAGTTTTGTCGCGGGCGGCTTTATGAAATACTCGCGGCCAGATGAATAGACCCCTTTATGGACACATTACACTAACCGGAGTTCCCTTTTTATGGATATGAATGGAAAAGTCGCAGTCGTCACGGGTGGCGCATCGGGGCTTGGCGAAGCCACCGTTGGCTGTTATGTCGCCAAAGGCTGCAAAGTCGCGATTTTTGACCTCAATGAAGCGCGGGCCAATGACGTTATTGCGCGTCACGGTGATGAAAACGTCGCCTTCTTCAACGTGAATGTTGCCGATGAAGAGTCGGTGATAACGGCCGTTAACGCCGTGGTGGAAAAGTTTGGGGCAATTCACATCTGTAACAACTTTGCAGGCATCGCAACCGCCGACAAGACTTTCGGCAAGAAAGGCGTCTTCCCGCTCGAAAACTACATGAAGACGGTAATGGTTAATCAAGTCGGTACATTTAATGTCAGTCGTTTCTGTGCTGAAGCGATGTCAAAGAATGACCCGATCAACGGCGACGGAGGGCGCGGCGTCATTATCAATACTGCTTCTATCGCCGCGTATGAGGGGCAAATTGGACAACTTGCGTATTCGGCAACGAAAGGTGCGGTCGTTGGAATGACGCTGCCGATGGCGCGGGATCTGCAGCCCCTTGGCATTCGCGTGAATACGATTGTGCCCGGTTTGATACACACGCCACTGTTCGAGGCCATGCCCGACAACGTCTATCAGTCCCTCGAGGCGAGTGTGTTGTATCCCCAGCGCTTAGGTAAGCCTGAGGAGATCGGTCATTTGTCGGTCTTTATCGCTGAAAATGATTACTTGAATGGCGAATGTATTCGTCTCGATGGTGGCATTCGTATGCAGCCTCGCTAAACGCATATTGCGAACAACAACGTGTGAGAAAGAGGCGGCCTAGGCCGCTTTTTTTGTGCCCGGCGTTCTCTTTGATGCTTGGCTGCCTTAGTTCGAAGGCGTTGAGAACTTAGATGAATTGAGCATTTACTGCCCTGCGTGTTGTGATGTCAGGACAGCGTCAAAGCCCTCGAGGCATTTAACCCGCCAGTGTCCGAATGGTGGTGCGGTGCAGTAAGCGACTGTGCCCCTCGTAACCCCCTGTCGCTCGGTGCAACACGGATCGGTTATCCCATAGGACCAACATACCCTGCTCCCAACGGTGTTTGTAAACGAACTCCTCTGCAGTTTGATGTGCCACTAACTGCATGAGCACATCCAGCGCTTCGTCGTCCGGCACCCCATCAATACCGATGACGTAGCCCACACAGCCGAAAATTCGTTCCTTACCAGTTTCAGGGTGCGGGGATAGTAGCGGATGCAGTGTGGTCGCCTCGGCGCTTGCATCTGCACGGATATCCATACTCCGATCACTCGACCGGTCGTCATCGCCATAAACCCCCTGTGGCGCATAGGGTAGCTTGGCGGAGTGGATGGCGTGTTTGCCCTCAATAGCCTTGCGCAGCGCTGCCGGCAAAGATGCCGCCGCGGCAACCTGATCGGCGTACCAGGTATCACCGCCGACGGGCGGAATATCGATGCCGTACAAACACGTCGCCGCCGGCGGTTGATCTTGAAAGCTCCAATCCGTGTGCCAACTTTCAGCAAACAGCGGTGCCTGCTCATCTGCCGAGCGACACACTGCAATAACATGTGGGTACCCGGGAATCGGCGCGATGAATGGATCGTCACCAAAGGGCCCAAGTGTCGCAGAGACCGCGGTCAAGTCATCGTCGTTCAGATCTTGCCCTGGGATGGCGACGACTTTGTGCTCCCTCAAGACGTTGGCAATCGCCACAGCCCCTTCCGCATTCAGTTCTTTTTTGAGATCGATGCCTGTCACGACTGCGCCACAGGGACTCTCTTTTGCTGCTTGAACTTCCATAATGCTGCCCCATTTTTTTCGTATTTTCGTTATTGTGGGTAGTGTACCGCGCGAGTGAAGCTTAATCACACAGCATTAGCCTTAGGGTGCAGCTTGGGCTCCTTGGTGACTCACGGTTACAGGGGCTAAACTGCATTGGATGCGACGATGTAACTTTTCGTCTCCGATGTTGTCTAGACTCTACGATATGCTCTATGACTTATGCTCGATAACTACAGGCACCCATGCCCATTTGGTGACCTTCGATACCTGGGTTGATAGCCCTCAATACGGAATGAATCAATGACTGCAGTTTCTCTACGGCGTTCAGTTTCGCTCTCACAAATCGAGCGGTTGCTACCGACTTTGGCGCGAATGTCGATCCGTCCCCTGTTCGTGGCTGCCTGCCTGTCAACATCACTCACTGCGTCGGCTTTGGTGCCCACAGCGACGCAAGGCGAGACGCTGCAGAAACTGATCGATACCTTGGCAGAGCGACATTACGAAGCCAAAGCCTATGACGACGTCTTGTCGGCTGAACACCTTGATGCATATATCGAGAGCCTCGACCCGCAGAAAATGTTTTTCACCCGTGAGGATGTGGAATCGTTCCAAACCTGGCGCACAACCCTCGACGATTTGGGGCGCGACGGCGATCTAACCCCCGCCTTCACTATCTTTAATCGCTATCACAGCAATCTGCGCAGCCGACTCGAGCGTGTGCTCGAGTCTCTGCCTGAATTGGTCGCCGGCTTTGACTACACGGTCGATGAGTACATCGAAATCGACGGGGATGAGCGTGATTTGGCCGACAATACAAGCGCCCTGGACGAGCGCTGGCGAAAGCGCGTAAAGAATCAGGCCTTGAGCCTCAAACTGGCCGAGAAGCCCGATGACGAGGTCGAGCCGACCTTGACCCGACGCTACCAAAGCCAGCTCAATCGACTCGATCAATACAATGAGCAAGACGTATTCGCTGTGTATGCCAACGCGCTGACCGAGCTATACGATCCACATACGTCTTATTTTTCGCCACGGCGCGCAGAGAATTTCGATATCAACATGAGCCTGTCTTTTGAAGGCATCGGTGCGGTGTTACAAGTGGATGACGAATACACCAAAGTCGTCAGACTGGTACCGGGCGGACCCTCTGAAAAGCAAGGTGAGCTCAAGCCATCGGATCTCATCATCGGTGTTGGGCAGGGCTACGAGGGTGACATTACCGACGTTATCGGCTGGCGCCTCGACGAGGTTGTCGATCTGATCCGCGGACCGAAAGAGACGGTTGTGCGCCTCGAAGTGATTCCCGGCGCCGGTAAAATGGACGAACGACACGTCGTCGCTATCGAGCGTAATCAAGTGAAGCTCGAGGAGCAAGCCGCCCAAAGCCAGCTGCTTGAGGTTGAAGATGTTGACGGTAACACCCGAAAAATTGGCGTGATCGACGTGCCTGCTTTTTACATTGATTTTGCCGCCCTGCGTCGAGGAGAGGCCGATTACAAATCTACTACCCGTGACGTGCGCAAACTGATCGACGAGTTGCAGAATCAGGGCGCTGAGGGCTTGGTAATTGATTTGCGCAATAACGGCGGCGGATCTCTCCAGGAAGCGAACGACCTAACCGGACTCTTTATCGAATACGGCCCCACGGTGCAGATTCGTAGCGCCGAGCGGCGGGTCTGGCGCGATGGCAAGCGGAGACGTTCAGCCTATTACGAAGGTCCGATTGCAGTGCTAATCAACCGACTCAGTGCCTCCGCTTCAGAGATCTTCGCAGGAGCAATACAGGACTACGGCCGGGGTATTGTCGTCGGCGATCGATCTTTCGGAAAAGGGACCGTTCAAACCCTCCTGGAACTGCCCGAGGGCGAACTGAAGGTGACCGAAAGCAAGTTTTACCGCATCTCGGGTGACTCAACTCAGCACCGTGGCGTCATTCCAGATATTGCCTTTCCCTCGCTCTTTGACCACGAATCTATCGGCGAAAGCGCGCTCGATCACGCCCTCGACTGGGACCAAATATCGCCAGTGCGACATCGCGAGTACGGTAAGTTAGGGAGTTTGCTGCCCACACTCACCGATCGTCATGAGTCTCGCGCAAGCTCTGATCCCGACTTTGTCTATCTCAGCGATCAGGTTGCGATGGCCACTGAGACACGAGGTCTTACGCGTCTGCCCCTATCGGAGGACGCGCGCAAGGAGCTTCGCGCGTCACAGGAAGCCAAGGCGCTAGAGATAGAGAATCGGCGTCGCCTGGCAAAGGGGCTGGAACCTCTCGACAGCCTTTCCGACGAACCGTCAATGGTATCGATTGACGCCGACGAGGCTCACGGTGGGGCTGCGGCGGAGGTCACTGGAGTTCCTGATGAGTTGGGCGCAGTGGGCGCACTGGAGGGTGCTGAGCAACAAAGTGCTCCGATGGTCGCAGGCCCTGACTCGGAGCCCGAGGCTGATACTGATGCAGACCCTGATGACGAACCCGATGTGCTGTTACTGGAAGCGGGCCGTATTTTGGCCGATACCCTAGCGCTTAACGCCCTGCCCCCGAGAAAAACTGCTTCACGCTGAGTTGAACCAGCCAAGGCTGGGGTGTAAGCCGACGACGCTGCCAATAATTAACAAGGTGGGTGCGGTTGGCTGCGCCTCAGCCACGATACTCTCAATGGTTTCAAGGGTGCCCGTTAGCACTCGCTGCTCAGGCAGCGTGGCTTTCTCCACGATGGCGGTTGGGGTGTCTGGACTGCGCCCTGCTTTGACGAGTGATGT
This sequence comes from Luminiphilus sp., assembly GCA_965657905.1. Taxonomy (GTDB): domain Bacteria; phylum Pseudomonadota; class Gammaproteobacteria; order Pseudomonadales; family Halieaceae; genus Luminiphilus. The sequence goes on from CBFHPT010000008.1 coordinate 95,961, forward strand.
CGCAATAATGCTCAGGCCTGCGAGTCCCATATAGAACACCAAGGTTTCAGCGGGATTGAGAAACTCCTCCCAGCGGAGGTCGAGCTGGTGATTCTTCGTGTGTCCAGTGATAAAGCGCACGGACTGGGCGTGGTCCCGATGCGTGAGTGGAATGCCCCCATAGCAGGCCGCTCCTGATGCGGCAGTGATGCCAGGCACCACTTCGAAGTGAATGCCCGCAGCGAGCAAGCCCTCGATTTCTTCGCCACCCCGTCCGAAGATAAAAGGGTCTCCGCCTTTCAAGCGAGCCACGCGCTTGCCCGCTTTCGCCATTTGAAGCAAGTTTTCGTTGATTTCTGATTGGGGCATCGCGTGCTCTGAGCGCTGTTTTCCCACGTAGATCCGATCCGCATCCCGTCGTGCAAACTCCAAAATTCCCGGCCCGACTAAGCGGTCATACAGTACGACATCAGCACGCTGAAGCAGCCTCAATGCTCGAAACGTCATCAAGTCCGGATCCCCAGGCCCTGCGCCAATCAGGTATACCGCGCCCCGGGACTGATCTTTTGATTGTTCAACGGCCTGCTCGAATATCGTCTCGGCTGCGGCGGCTTGGCCACTGAGCAATTCTGTTACCAGCTCGGTGTCATCTAATAAATGCTCCCAGAAACTCCGGCGGGCGTCTTCGCTGGTAACCGCTTGTGCGAGCTGAGCGCGCTTCCCTTGAAGAAATCGCGCCACTGCACCGTAGCCCTCAGGATAACGGCTCTCGAGGTCGCTCCTTACGCGGCGGGCTAATACGGGGCTTGCCCCGCTGGAGGAGATCCCAACCAACAGAGGATTGCGATCAACAATCGCTGGCACAATGAACGAGCACAGCTCGGGATTATCGACCACATTGACGGGAATATTATCGGCCTGTGCGCGCACGGAGACCGCCCGATTGACCTCGGCTTCGGGGGTGGCTGCTACGACGGCGCGGTAGCCGGTCAGCGCCCGGTCGTCCCAAATCCTCTCCATAGTCGAGCCCCCTTCGCGGGCTAGGGATTGCAGTTCGTCGGTGATCTGCGGCGCCAAGACATGCAATATCGCACCGGCCCGATGCAGTAGCCGCGCTTTACGGGTAGCGACAACCCCGCCACCCACCAGAAGGACCGGCTGACCCTTCAGTTTTAGGCAGATCGGCAGATAATCCATTAGCGCAGTTCGTGCAGGTCGTCCATGTAGGGCCTAAGTTCAACGGGCACAATAATGCTGCCATCCTCCCGCTGATAGTTTTCAAGCACAGCAACCAGTGTCCGTCCAACCGCTAAACCCGAGCCATTAATGGTGTGCAGCAGCTCCGGCTTACCCGTTTCAGGGTTGCGCCAGCGAGCTTGCATCCGACGGGCCTGAAAATCCCGAAAGTTGGAGCAGCTTGAGATCTCGCGATACGCCCCCTGCCCCGGCAGCCAGACTTCAAGATCGTAGGTGAGCGCCGCCGAGAACCCGAGATCGCCGCCGCACAGAATCACTTTGCGGTAAGGCAAATCCAATTTTTGGAGGACATGCTCTGCATGCCCAGTTAGCGCCTCGAGGGCCTCATTGGATTGGGCGGGTCGAACCATCTGCACCAGCTCCACTTTCTCAAATTGATGCTGTCGAATTAACCCACGAGTGTCGCGACCATAGCTGCCGGCCTCGCTGCGAAAGCATGGGGTGTGAGCAACGAACTTCAATCCCTGTTCTCCCAAGGCCTCGTTTTCGTAGATGCGATCCCTGGCAATATTGGTCACCGGCACCTCAGCGGTGGGTATCAGGTAGTAGTCCTGCTCTCCCTCCAGTTTGAACAGGTCCTCCTCAAACTTCGGCAGCTGTCCGGTGCCGTACAGAGATGCCTGATTCACGATGTACGGTACGTAGACTTCGGTATAACCGTGCAGCGCAGTGTGCTCATCCAACATAAATTGCACTAGCGCTCGGTGCAGACGTGCCAGCCCACCAGACATGACGGTAAAGCGCGAGCCAGTAATGTTGCCTGCGGCGTCCTGATCAAGCTGTCCAAGCCCCTCAGCGAGGTCTACATGATCTTTCGGCTCAAACGTAAACTCTTTTGGGGCACTCCAAGTGAGTACCTCCATGTTGTCGTCTTCAGAGCTTCCGGCGGGCACCTGGTCATCGGGCAAATTAGGGGTCGCGAGCAGTAGTGCATCCAACTCCGACTGTACCTGGCGAGCCTCTTCGGTAGCGCTATCGATATCAGCAGCAATCCGCTCGAGAATGGCGTTAACTTGGGCTTTGGCATCTTCGACACTGATCCCCTGTCCGACTAGCTCACCTATTTTCTTTGAGGCTGCTTTGCGCTCGGCGAGCAGTGACTGCGATGCAATATCTGCAGCCTTTCGCCTTGCATCGAGGGCTGTGAAGGTCTCTACTGAGAAATTATGCCCCTTGCGTGCTAGCGCATCGGCGATGGCCTGAGGGTTTTGGCGGACAGCTTTGATATCGAGCATAGTTACCCCGCGAGACGAGACTCACAGTAAAAAAAGAAGAATATGGAAGGTCGCATCATACCGCGTTCGTGAGGACTGGGTCACTCCGGTCATTCTATGAGCACAGGTAGCGTGCAGCCTGAACCCCCAACACCACACCCAGAAGACAGCCACCTAGACTCATCAGCGCATAGGCAGCAGCGTGGGTTAACTCGCCCCGCTCGAGCATGTGTAGCAGCTCTAAAGAGAACGTGGAGAACGTCGTAAAAGCGCCAAAGAAACCGACCACGATCAGCCCCCGGGCATCGACAGGTATCACGCCCCGCTCTAGCAACACAAACACGACGCCAATGCCCATCGAGCCGGCGACATTCACCAGCAAAGTCGCCAACGGCCAGCTACCAATGACGTGGGTGCGCACTAAAATGCCCACGCCATATCGGGCAACTGCGCCGAACGCGCCGCCGCATGCCACCAAGAAAAACTGGTACATCACAGCTTCTCCCTCGTTAGACCCGCTTGGGCGTCGAGTTCTCGTAACTTGGCGAGCTTTTCTTTAATGCGTATCTCGAGTCCACGATCTACTGGCGCGTAATAGCGCTCAAGCGGCATGGCTTCGGGAAGGTAGCGTTCCCCCGCCGCGTACCCCTCGGGTTCATCATGGGCATATCGGTAATTGGCGCCAAAGTCCTCGTCCTTCATCAGTTGGGTCGGCGCATTGCGCAGGTGCAGCGGCACATCGAGGCTGCCGTAACGCTCTACGGATCGAGTCGCCTGCTTGTAAGCAACATAGACCGCATTACTCTTTGCTGCGCAGGCAAGGTAGACGATCGCCTGGGCGATGGCGAGTTCCCCCTCGGGGCTCCCCAAGCGCTCTTGCACCTGCCAAGCGTTCAGCGCGATATCCAGCGCTCTTGGATCGGCGTTCCCGATATCTTCGCTGGCCATGCGTACAACCCGTCGAGCGATGTACAGGGCGTCGCATCCCCCATCGAGCATGCGCGCGAACCAGTACAGACTCGCATCGGGGTCGCTGCCGCGTACTGATTTATGCAGTGCGCTAATCTGGTCATAAAAAGCGTCGCCGCCCTTGTCAAAGCGACGAAGGCTTGCACGGCCGATTTCTGCTAGCACCGCTTCGGTGATATCCCGAGACCCGCTCTCACTGCGTTCAGCGAGATCAGCAGCAAGCTCAAGTTGTCCCAAAGCGCGTCGTCCATCCCCATCGGCGCTTTGCGCAATCTGCAATAACAGCGCATCAGAGATGCGTATGTCGGGTAAAGCGCTGTCGATTGCGCGCTGAAGCAACTCACAGATGTGTTCCGGCTCAAGAACTCGCAGGCGATACACACGGGCTCTCGAAATTAAGGCAGAGTTGAGCTCGAAGGATGGATTTTCGGTGGTAGCGCCGATGAAGATCAGTGTTCCGTCTTCGACGTGAGGTAAAAAGGCATCCTGTTGGGATTTGTTAAAACGATGCACTTCATCGACAAAAAGTACGGTGGGTTTGCCCTTGCTCTGCGCGATTTTTGCGCTGGCTACCGCCTCGCGAATTTCTTTAACGCCGGCGAGCACCGCTGAGAGCTGAATAAACTGCGCCTGCGCGGCTTGTGCGGCGATGCGAGCAAGCGTGGTTTTGCCCACACCCGGAGGGCCCCAGAGGATGAATGAGTGGAGCGTGCCTCGCTCAATCGCCGCAGAGAGTGGACTTCCTGCACCCAAAATATGGGATTGCCCAACAAATTCCTCCAGTGAGGTCGGCCTGAGCCGGGCCGCCAGCGGCTGATCCACCGACGCCATGGAGGCATCGGGAGCGTCTGCCGGCAATTGCTCTGAATCCCTTGCAAACAAGCCGGGTTGGTCCCGCTCAGCCCGCGACACAGGGGTTAGCCACTGTTGCCACCAAGATCCAGGTCTGGGCCTTCGGGGGGTACGAATACAAAATCGCTAGCGGCAAGGGGGCGATCACGATCAACGCTCAGTGTCACAGTGATGGTTTGGCCCAGATTGTCGAGCATGATCATACTGCTCGGCAGCCCGGCATCCATCGTGAGTGTCAGAGTTTCAAAAAACGGATTTGTGGTTTTGGGCACCAGCGAGAGTCCGTCGGCCTGCTGGGTCACGTGATAATCCTCAGCCAGTGCAGTGGCGGGCTCCATCAATAACCGCAAGGGCGAACTAACCTTGGTGTCGATCGGCTGCCGGGTCACGGTTTCGAGGTCAAGGTCGTGCTGCCATAACCAAACTCCATCGCTGAGAATCAATTGTTGCCCGGGGGACTCGATGAACCAACGAAAAAAATGCGGCTTCAGAATCGCAAAAGTGCCCTGAGCCTCGCTGATCACGCGCCCCTGCTCGTCCCGAATAACCTGGGTGAACCCACCAGCAAGGCTGCTGACGCTTTCGAGCACCCCCGTGTCGGCACCCTCGTCGCTGTCGAGCCCATTGCCGTTATGTGCTTCCTGGGAAAATGCGTCTTTTGATAGACCAATAAGCAAACACAATCCCAACAGCGCTATCGTCAGCCACGGTCCTCGGCCTTTCCCCTGCCCCATGATCAGAACCCCTCAGTCTTCCATGGGCGGCGGCGCCAGCACTTCCCGCTGTCCGTTGGAGCCCATTTCGGTGACAACCCCTGCGGCCTCCATGGCCTCGATCAGGCGTGCGGCGCGGTTGTAGCCAATCCGCAGCTTACGTTGCACGCTGGAAATGGACGCGCGGCGGCTTTTACAAACGTAGTGGACAGCCTCATCGTAGAGCGCATCGGCCTCGGGATCGTCCTCCCCCGACCCGGCAGATTGTAATTCGCCAGCGGTAACCGGGGTTTGGCCGCCTTCGTCGAGCAGGCCTTCCAGATATTGAGGCTCTCCCCGCCGCTTCCAGTCAGCCACCACGCGATGCACCTCATCGTCAGAGCAGAAAGCCCCATGAACCCGCATGGGAACGCTAGAACCAGAGGGCAAATACAGCATATCCCCATAACCCAGAAGCTGCTCCGCGCCCCCCTGGTCCAGGATCGTGCGCGAGTCCACCTTGGAGCTGACCGAGAACGCAATGCGGGTGGGGATATTGGCTTTTATCAAGCCGGTGATGACATCTACTGACGGGCGTTGGGTCGCGAGTATCAGGTGTATGCCCGCTGCCCGTGCTTTCTGCGCGATACGGGCGATCAATTCTTCGACCTTTTTGCCGACGATCATCATCATGTCGGCAAATTCATCAATCACAACGACAATACTGGGCAGTTTTTCCAAATGGGGATGAATCTGCTCGTCCTCGGGGGTCATCTCCAGGGGATCGGGCTTCCACGTAGGGTCCAAGATGGGTTCACCGGCCTTAATCGCGTCCTGCACTTTCCGGTTATAGCCCGCAAGGTTGCGTACTCCCATGAGGGACATCAGCTTGTAGCGGCGCTCCATTTCAGCAACCGACCACCGAAGACCATTTGCCGCATCTTTCATGTCGGTGATGACCGGCGTTAACAAATGGGGAATCCCATCGTAAACAGACAGCTCCAACATTTTGGGATCGACCAGAATAAGCCGTACGTCTTCCGGCGAGGCCTTATAAAGCAAACTCACCAGCATGCAATTCACACCCACGGACTTACCCGAGCCCGTGGTCCCCGCGACAAGCAAATGGGGCATCTTGCCGAGGTCAGCGACGATGGGTGAGCCAGCGATGTCATGACCCAGCGCCAGGGTTATGGGTGACTTCGATTCTTCAAAGGTTCGCGACGACAAGACCTCTTTGAAGTTGACGGTTTGCCGATCTGCGTTAGGAATCTCAATGCCGACAACACTCTTGCCCGGTATGACTTCGACCACGCGCACTGAAATGACCGCGAGGGAGCGCGCCACGTCCTTTGCGAGGTTAGAGATTCGGGAGACCTTAACCCCTGCGGCGGGCTGAATCTCAAGGCGCGTTACCACCGGTCCCGGGTAGACCGCTGTCACCTCAGCCGTGACGCCAAAATCTGCCAGCTTCAACTCAAGCAATCGGGACAGGGATTCAAGTTCATCCTTCGAATAACCCCTTGGCCCGGTGTCAGATGTGGGGTCAAGCAAATCGAGAGGCGGTAACTCGCCCGCAACGGGCGCATCAAACAGGGGCTTTTGACGCTCGGCTTCAGCCCGTTTACTCGGCTCATTCTTGGGCTCGAGGGGTTTAATCTTAGGAGGTTTACGTTTTTTCTCTTTCTCAACGTGCTGTTCTATCTGCACTTTGCGCTCTTCTTGGTGACGCTCCCTTTCACGGCGATCGGCGAGCCGGTCGCGCTGAGCGATAACCCACCGCGCAACACCCTGAGAGGCACTGATTAGCTTAGCCCCGATGGATTCGGTAAAACGCAACCAATTGATATCGGCAAACACTGTAAGTCCGAGCAGAAAGACCGCTAAAAGCACCAAACGGGCGCCAACTGGACTAAAGGCTGCGTCGAAGCCGAGCCCTACCCCGCTTCCCAAGATGCCGCCGGCGCCTTGGGGCAACTCTGAGCCTCCTTGATCATTCAGTGCTGCCAGCGACGTAAACGCTAAGACCAGCAATACGAAACCCAGAAGTCTCAGACCCAACACCGTCCAATCAAGCGGCTGATGTTCATCCTTAGCGAGCAAGATCTGAAGTGCTCGGTAAGCGAGTAAAATGGGCACGAGATAGGCCGAGTAGCCAATTAACGAAAAGAACACATCGGCTAGAAACGCGCCTGTGACGCCCCCGAGATTGTGGATGTCGTTACCCATGCCACTCGCAGACCACCCCGGATCGCTACTGTCGTAGCTCATGAGTGCTAGCAGTACAAACAGACATCCCGCGCTGACGGCGATGAACAGTGCGTCCCTAAGCCGTCGCCGCGGATGATCCTCGGCAGAGTTCGACGTGGCGACTTGTGATTTCTGGGACCCAGCCAAGTTACTGTATCCTTTAGTCTGTAAACATTTAGACTATCACAACTTGAAGCTCTGGATAGCTAAAACTTATCTAATTCAATGGGTTAAGCAGTTTATTTAATGTTTCCACGCGCTTTGATTGCGCGGCGCAGGTGGTTTAACCTACGCGGCCAATTTGATGGGCATATTTGAAGGGCACGTTTGACGCGTGTGGGACATCCAACTGGATCCCCAATCCGTCTTAGACAACACCCCCGTCAACAAGATTACTTCGTATCAGATGGGCAGTCAGCCCGGGAGTCACATAAGCCACATGGAACATCATCGCTTGATTATCCTCGGTTCCGGACCTGCGGGATACACCGCCGCCGTCTACGCAGCTCGAGCCAACCTCCAACCGGTGGTTATCACCGGCATGCAACAAGGTGGCCAGCTCACCACCACCACCGAGGTTGAGAACTGGCCAGGGGGAGCACCGGATCTGCAGGGCCCCCAACTCATGCAGGAGATGCAGGCGCATGTTGAACGCTTTGATGCGTCGATTGTGTTTGATCACATTGAACAGGTCGATCTCTCACAGCGGCCGTTTAAGCTCGGTGGTACCAGCGACTACAGCTGTGACGCACTTATCATTGCGACCGGCGCCTCTGCTCAATACTTGGGGCTGGAATCTGAAACTCAGTTTATGGGCAAAGGCGTTAGCGCTTGTGCAACCTGTGACGGATTTTTCTACCGAAATAAGGAAGTTGCCGTGGTCGGCGGCGGTAATACCGCAGTCGAAGAAGCGCTTTACCTCAGCAATTTGTGCAGCAAGGTTCACCTCATCCATCGACGGGACAGTCTCCGATCCGAGAAAGTGCTTCAGGATCGACTATTTGCCAAAGCGGAAGAGGGAAAAGTCGTTCTCCACTGGCACCGCACCCTCGATGAGGTTCTTGGTGATGGCACTGGCGTAACAGGTGTGCGTATCAAGGATACGGCGTCTGATGCTACCGAGACGATTGATCTTGCAGGGGTTTTCATTGCGATTGGACACAAGCCCAATACCGAGATGTTCGAAGGGCAATTAGCGATGGCCGGCGGCTACATTCAGATCAACTCGGGCACCCAAGGTGAAGCCACCGCGACGAGTATTCCCGGGGTGTTCGCTTCCGGAGATGTCGCTGATCACATTTACCGGCAAGCCATTACCTCTGCTGGGTTTGGATGCATGGCTGCGCTTGACGCCGATAAGTACCTCGATGGGCTAGCGAGCGAGGGTTGAAGCCATCGCACATGAGCCGTTCCCCGATACAGGGCAAGCGCTGCAGGATCCGAATGGCCTGCTGGCCGTTGGCGGAGATCTAAGCGCCGTACGACTACTAGAGGCTTACCAGCGCGGTATTTTCCCGTGGTTTGAAGAGGACCAGCCCATTCTCTGGTGGACCCCCGACCCGCGTACGGTGCTCATGCCTGAGGGGTTCCACCTGTCACGGTCACTGCGCAAGTCCCTGCGATCCCGCGGTTATCATTTACATTGCAACACACGATTCGAGGCGGTGATGCGAGCCTGTGCAGCGCCCCGCCGTGACGGTCCTGGCACGTGGATCTCGGAGCAAATGATCACGGCCTACTCCGAGCTGCATCGACAAGGCTGGGCGCATTCCATTGAAGTCAGTGCAGGCGGAAAACTGGTCGGCGGGCTGTACGGGGTGGCTATTGGTCGAGTTTTTTACGGCGAATCGATGTTCGCGGCCGCCACTGACGCGTCAAAGACCGCCCTTGCGACTTTGGTTTGGCTTGCGCACCAGGGTTGGTTTGATCTGATCGACTGCCAAATGCCAAACCCTCACCTCACGCGCTTGGGCGCACAGGAAATTTCGCGCAAGGTCTTTGAAACGAAGCTCTTCGCAGCTATGACAGGCACTGATGATGCGCGGCGGCTTGACGCCAGCGCGGGACAACCTGGCCATCAACGGATCCGCACTGACCCACCCCCATGGGCGGGCCTGATTCCCGGTGATGCAGCCACACTGCTGGAGAATGATTCGCTTTGACCGCTTCACTTCGCGATATCAAGGTTTACACGACTTTCCCTCACGCCTGTTCTTATCTCGAGGGCGAGGAAGCCACCACGCTTTTTATCGACCCTAGGCAACGTATATCGCAGGATTTATATACCCACCTGTCGATGATTGGTTTCCGTCGCAGCGGTGATCATGTATATCGACCGCACTGCGCGCGCTGCAGTGCATGCACCCCCGCGCGCATTCCGGTATCCGCCTTCAAACGCTCACGCAGTCAGGCCAGAGTATGGAGCCGCAATGCAGACTTGCGGGTCGAAGTCGCGACTTCAATCTTTGATGACGTGTCATACGAGCTTTACTGCCGTTACATTGAGCAGCGTCATTCAGATGGCGATATGTTTCCTCCGGACCGCGAGCAATACGAATCGTTCTTAAACAATGGTCTGGGTTGTACACGCTATTTCAAAATTTATGAGGAAGATCGCCTGATTGGCGTCGTCGTCTCAGACCAGATGCTGGATGGCCTTGCTGCGATATATACCTTCTATGATCCCGCCGAGGAGCGTCGCAGTCTGGGAACCTTTGCGGTGCTATACCAAGTTGAGCAGGCGCTGAAAGAAGGCCTTGATCATGTCTATTTGGGCTACTGGATCCAGAATTGCACCAAAATGAGCTACAAAGCGCGGTTTAAGCCCCTCGAACTGTTCCTCAACGGTCAATGGCAACGTCGTGAGCGGCTGCCAATTGGGGGGGATGTGTCACCGAAGCCACTGCGCTTTGTGGATAATGCACCTTGAGGTGGGTTTTCGCTCCCAAAACCTTTTGGTAGCCCTCGTATTCCGGTAAAGTCCGCGGCTGTTTGATAACGAGGCGTTACGCTGCATGGCGAAAGAAGATCAAATCGAAATGGAAGGTGAAATCATTGACACCCTTCCAAACACTACGTTCCGGGTTAAGCTCGAAAACGGACACGTTGTTACTGCACACATCTCAGGCAAGATGCGTAAGAACTACATCCGTATCCTCACCGGCGATAAAGTCCGCGTAGAAGTGACACCCTACGATCTCACAAAGGGCCGAATCACCTACCGCGAGCGATGAGTTTTAAGGCCCTTACTATTGAGGGCCCATCGTCGGATATGTGCTCAGATAATACCGGCTAACCACCAAAGGTCTGCCTGCGAAGGGGCTAGCTACCATAGGCTTAGGCCCCCCATCGATGGCAGCGCTCGCAAAGCCGCTGCCTGTTAGCTTAGGCTTTCACGACCTCTTCAACTTCTTCATGATCCGCCTCAACCGTCAGGTCACTGCGATCGTCTTTGATGGTCACCCGTGCCGTGCCGCCTTTCTTCAAGCTGCCGAAGAGCACCATCTCAGCCAGCGGCTTCTTGATGTGTTCCTGAATGACGCGGGCCATCGGGCGAGCGCCCATGGTGCGGTCATAACCCTTTTCAACAAGCCAAAGTCGCGCTTCGTCCTCAACGTCTAAGGTCACGCCTTTCTCATCGAGCTGACCCTGTAGTTCAGTCAAGAACTTATCAACCACAGTCAGAATTACGTCCTCGCCAAGGGGCTCGAAAGGCACGATCGCATCGAGCCTATTGCGGAACTCGGGGGTGAACATCCGATTAATCGCCTCAAGCGCATCGGTACTGTGATCCTGCTGAGTGAAGCCAATGGACCGACGACTGACGTTCTCTGCACCCGCGTTGGTGGTCATGACAAAAATGACGTTGCGGAAATCTGCCTTACGCCCGTTGTTGTCAGTCAATGTGCCGTGATCCATGACTTGAAGGAGCAAATTGAAAACCTCGGGATGGGCTTTCTCGATTTCATCAAGCAACACAACGGAGTGCGGATGCTTGGTGACTGCGTCGGTTAGCAGGCCGCCTTGATCAAATCCAACGTAGCCAGGGGGCGCTCCAATCAGGCGCGATACCGTGTGACGTTCCATGTACTCAGACATGTCGAAGCGGGTCAGTTCAAGTCCCAACTGCATTGCCAGTTGCTTTGTAACTTCGGTCTTACCGACACCCGTGGGGCCCGCTAGCAAAAATGATCCAATGGGTTTGTCCCCCGAACGAAGACCGGCGCGGGCGAGTTTGATCGAGCTGACAAGCTTGCTGATTGCGACGTTCTGGCCAAACACCACCATGTGCAGATTCGACTCGAGTTTCTCAAGCAACTCACGGTCGTCAGAGGTGACGGTTTTTGGTGGGATGCGCGCAATTTTGGCGACCACAGCCTCAATATCTGCAGGGCCAATAACCTTCTTGCGTTTACTGGGGGCCTGCAACTGCTGATAGGCTCCCGCCTCGTCAATCACGTCAATCGCCTTATCGGGCAGAAATCTATCGGTGATGTAGCGCGCTGCCATCTCGGTAGCAACCTTTAGCGCTTTGTCGCTATAGCGCAACTGGTGATGCTCCTCGAAGCGAGACTTAAGGCCCTTCAGGATTTTGTATGCATCTTCTATCGAGGGTTCAAGGACATCAATCTTCTGGAATCGTCGGCTCAGCGCCTTATCCTTGTCGAAAATGCCTCGATACTCTGAAAACGTTGTAGATCCAATGCAGCGCATTTTTCCCGATGTCAGCAACGGCTTGAGCAAGTTGCTCGCATCCATAACACCGCCAGAAGCCGCACCGGCACCAATGATGGTGTGAATCTCATCAATGAACAAAATGGCGTGATCACGCTCTTTAAGATTGGCTAATAGCCCCTTAAACCGCTTTTCGAAGTCGCCTCGATACTTAGTGCCCGCGAGTAACGCACCCAAATCCAGCGAATACACGACCGCGTCTTTGAGGGTCTCGGGCACATTGCCATCGACAATCATCTTCGCCAAACCTTCGGCGATCGCGGTCTTACCGACACCCGACTCACCCACCAGCAAGGGGTTGTTCTTTCGGCGGCGAGCGAGGATCTGCGCCACCCGCTCAACTTCCGCGAGCCGACCGATTAGTGGATCAATTTGGCCTTCAAGGGCTTCTTCGTTGAGATTTGTTGCATAGGTGTCCAGCGGGCTGTCGGAGGCTTCGCCCTCCTCATCGCCTTCGCTTTGAGCCTGACCGGGCATCTCCATCCCTTCCTCGTCATCATCATCCTTGGCAATGCCGTGGGTGATGAAGTTGACGACGTCGAGTCGCGATACATCCTGGCTTTTCAGGAAGTAGACCGCCTGTGATTCCTGCTCAGAGAAAATAGCCACTAGCAAATTGGCGCCAGTGACTTCACGTTTGCCCGAGCTCTGCACGTGAAACACGGCACGCTGCAAGACCCGCTGGAAACCCAAGGTCGGCTGCGTGTCCCTGCCATCCTCTTCTTCGGCGAGTAAGGGGGTTGTGGAATCGATAAATTCGATGAGATCACCGCGCAGGGCGTCCAAATCGACATTGCAGGCCTGAAGCACAGTCAGTGACGCTGAATCATCCAGTAGAGCCAGCAGTAAATGCTCGACTGTAATGAACTCATGACGCCGCGCGCGGGCACCGCGGAAGGCTTCATTCAGTACCTGCTCGAGTTCTTTGCTCAGCATTGTCTTACTCCTCGTCTTCGGATGGCTCTACCTCACACAGTAACGGATGGCCACTGTCTCTGGCATATTGATTCACTTGGGCTGACTTGGTCTCCGCTGTATCTCTTGGATAGATACCACAGACGCCCTTCCCTTGAGTATGCACGGCCAGCATCACCTGTGTCGCTTTTTCGCGGTTCATTCCAAAAAATTGTTCCAAGATCTCAACCACGAACTCCATGGGCGTGTAGTCATCATTGAGCAACACAACCTTGTAGAGTGGCGGCCGCTTGAGTGCAGGCTTCGCCGGTGCGACCGCCAGCCCGCCATCGTCATCCGGGGCGCCCTGATTGGGCTTGCTCGGGCCAGCATATTCGGCTGCCTGACATTTGGTACGTTTAAACATTGGTAACATCATTCCAACAGTATAAGTGATCAGGCGGCCATTTTAGCCGCAAAGCACCCGAGGGTACGTTATGAATGCAGTGACTGAGCTTCGACAGCTATTGGGCAGCAACGCTGTCCTTGACGCCAACACCTTGTCGGAACGTGCCGCGGGCATCTGGCGCCCCGACGAATCTTTGCGCGGGTTGGCGTTGGCCCGCCCTGACACAACCGAGGGCGTGTCAAAGGTCTTACGTTACTGCCACGATAATGGACTCCCGGTAGTGACTCAGGGGGGCTTGACCGGCTTAGTACACGGGGCAGATACCGACGATAACTGCGTCATCCTGTCCCTTGAGCGGATGAATGCTATCGAGGTCATCAATGACAGCCAGCGTTCCGCTACCGTTCAAGCGGGAGTGACGCTACAGGCACTGCAGGAGGCTGTGGAACCCGAGGGGCTCATGTTTCCACTGGACTTAGGCGCGCGAGGGAGTGCCACCCTAGGAGGCAACGCGGCCACCAATGCGGGGGGAAACCGTGTCTTGCGCTACGGCATGATGCGCGACATGGTATTGGGCATCGAGGCGGTTCTGATGGACGGCACGGTGATTAACAGCCTGAATCAGCTGATTAAAAATAACGCCGGTTACGACCTTAAACAGTTGTTTATTGGCACTGAGGGCACTTTGGGTGTGATTACCCGATTGTCACTCAGACTGCGCGAGGCACCGAATACCCGGCAGATGGCCTTTGTCGCCGCCGATCGATTCGACCAGGTGAGCGCCCTGCTACGACATATGGACCGTCAACTGGGAGGTGGTCTATCGGCCTTCGAAGTGATGTGGAAAGATTACTACGCCCTGGTCACCTCACCACCCGCTAAAAACCGGCCTCCAGTGCCACAAGAGCACGAATATTTTGTTCTCATCGAGGCACAGGGGGCCGACCCCAAGTCAGATTCAGCGCGTTTCGAGAGCGCACTGGAAACAGCTTTTGAAAAGGGTCTCTTGAGCGATGCAGCGATTTCGCAATCCGAAACTGATTGCCAACAGTTCTGGGCGATACGTGATGACGTAGAACAAATCGTTCGCCGGGGTGCAGCGATCATTTTTGACATCTCGCTGCCCATCGAAGAGATGGAGAACTACATCGCCACATTGAAGCGCGACCTCGAGCCTCTCAACGCGGGGCCCTTGTATGTTTTTGGACACTTGGGCGATGGCAACCTTCATCTTGGGGTGGTCACCGAGCCCGCACGGTATGCCGGCCTCCGACCGCGGGTAGAACAGGTGGTCTACGGACCCCTCGCCTCATTCAAAGGCTCGGTGTCTGCAGAGCATGGCATCGGACTTGAGAAAAAACCGTATCTGTCAGTGAGTCGGAGTGCGCCCGAGATTGCCCTTATGCAGACCCTCAAGCGTGCGCTCGACCCAAGCGGCCTGCTGAACCCTGGCAAAGTCATCGACTGTCAGTGAGGTTTGTATTGGCCAAACTGGTACTGTGTGTCTAATGAGCAGCAAACAAAAAGCCCGCCACAAGACGGGCTTTTTGTCTTCTAAAACAACGCGTTACATCTTAGATATAATAGCTTTTCCGAAGTCTGAGCACGAAACCAACTCAGCACCGTCCATCAGGCGTTCAAAATCATAGGTCACAGTTTTGGCCTGAATTGCCCCGTTCATACCGTCGATAATGTTATCGGCAGCCTCGTTCCAACCCATATGACGCAGCATCATCTCTGCTGACAGGATCAGTGATCCCGGGTTGACCTTGTCCTGCCCTGCGTACTTGGGTGCGGTGCCGTGGGTCGCTTCAAACAGTGCGACAGTATCAGACAGGTTGGCGCCTGGAGCGATACCAATGCCGCCCACTTGCGCCGCTAGTGCGTCGGACAAGTAGTCACCGTTGAGATTCAGCGTAGCAACTACGCTGTAGTCCTTTGGTCGAGTCAGAATCTGCTGCAACATCGCGTCAGCAATCACATCTTTAACGATGATTTGCTTGCCGGTTTCAGGATTCTTGATCTCAACCCAAGGACCACCATCAAGCAGCTGACCACCAAACTCTTCCATGGCGAGTTCATAGCCCCAGTCGCGGAACGCGCCCTCGGTGAACTTCATGATGTTGCCTTTGTGAACCAATGTCACTGAAGGCAGGTCTTGATCGATCGCGTACTGAATCGCTTTACGCACCAATCGCTTGGTACCTTCGGCTGATACAGGCTTGATACCGATGCCGACGTTTTCGGGGAAACGGATTTTGGTCGCACCCATCTCTTTGATAATGAAATCAACGACTTTCTGTGCCTCTTCGGTGCCCGCCTGATACTCAATACCCGCATATATATCCTCTGAGTTTTCGCGGAAAATCACCATATTGCAGTCACCGGGGGCTTTCACCGGTGAAGGTACGCCCTCGAACCAACGGACGGGGCGCAAACAGGTGTAAAGATCGAGTTCCTGACGCAGCGCAACGTTAAGCGAGCGGAAGCCGCCGCCAACAGGGGTGGTTAACGGGCCTTTGATTGCGACTGAATAGGTTTTAATCGCATCCAGCGTTTCCTCGGGAAACCAGTCTCCCTCGTATAGCTCTGCGGCTTTCTCACCCGTGTAGATCTCCATCCAGGAGATTTTCTTGCTGTCGCCGTACGCCTTTTCAACCGCGGCATCGACGACATCAATCATGACTGGGCTAATGTCGACCCCAATGCCATCACCTTCGATGTAGGGGATAATAGGATTGTTGGGTACCGAGAGCGTATGGTCGGCGTTGACGGTGATGATTTCGCCGGTTTCTGGTACCTGAATGTGCTTGTAAGCCATAGTGCGAGGATCCTTTTCTTGTTTGGACGAGGTTGCTCGTAGTTGGCGTATCGGCTGTTATGACGGCCCCCACCGTGCTATTGAGGAGTGCCTAGGGCACTACGTCTTGCCGATTACCATTGGCGGCTTCTGGCCGCGCTCGGGGCGGAAGTCTACCATCAAATAATGAGGCCTGTGCTTGTCGTCGATCATCCTTTTCAATAAGCCGTTTCAGGTGTTGAGTCAGTTCACTGACACCGACAAAACGGTTGCTGCGCCTCGCGCAACCTTGGCGGATTTTCTGTCATTGCCGGGCTATAGAGTGGCTGGCCGGCTCGATTATGATTCCGAGGGATTACTGATTCTGACCAACGATGGTCGTGCCCAGCAGCGCATTGCTAATCCGCGCTATAAACAGTGGAAAACCTACTGGGCACAAGTCGAAGGCAGCGCATCTGAAGCAGCGCTGGACCAATTACGAGCGGGCATTAGCTTAAAGGACGGGCCAACCCGCCCCGCTCGGGTCCGTGCAATTGCGCCACCCTCACTTTGGTCGCGGGAGCCACCGGTCCGATACCGAGCTTCGGTGCCCGACTGTTGGCTAGAGATCTCGATTCGCGAGGGCCGCAATCGTCAGGTCAGACGAATGACCGCTGCCGTGGGTCTGCCAACCCTGCGTTTGGTGCGGGTTTCCGTGGGCGAATGGGAACTGGGTAAGCTGAATCCCGGGGATTATCGGAACGTGACGCTGAACATGGGGGCTGGCCCCCGATGAGTAATGTAGATCTTGAAAACGCACAGGATCCCCGCTGGCGACCCAATGCCACTGTGGCCGCAGTGATCCCCCGTGGAGAGCAATACCTGATAGTCGAAGAGATGGACCGCCACAGTGGGCGGACAGTGTTCAACCAGCCAGCGGGTCACCTGGAAAGCGGCGAGTCACTTATCGCGGCAGTATGCCGAGAAGTACTGGAAGAAACACGTTGGCAGGTTACTGTGACGGGTTATCTCGGTGTCGCACGCTTCGTGGCAAGTAATGGGGTGACCTACCTCAGGCACTCTTTTTTAGCCGAACCGAGCCGGGAAATTAGCTCGGCGGCACTCGATGACGGTATCATTGCCTGCCACTGGATGCGCTTTGAAGAATTACAGGCGCGCTCAGACGACCTGCGCAGCCCGTTGGTGCTCGAGGTCATCGCCCGACACCGTGCGGGTCTAACAGCCCCCCTCTCACTGGTTATGGATCTATGAGCACCACACGTACGCCACATACTGACTCGCCTGCCGCCGGTGCCCGGGTCATTGTCGGCATGTCGGGTGGTGTCGACTCTTCGGTCGCGGCTCTGCTGCTGCAAAAACAGGGCTATCGGGTGGAAGGCTTGTTCATGAAGAACTGGGAGGAGGATGACGGCACCGAGTACTGTACCGCCAAAGAGGATTTCGCCGATGCTCAGGCGGTTGCGGACCGGTTGGACATCCCCCTCCACGGCGCGAATTTTGCCGCGGAGTATTGGGATAACGTCTTCGAACATTTTTTGTCTGAGTATCAGGCCGGCCGAACCCCGAATCCCGACATCCTCTGCAATCGAGAGATCAAATTTAAGGCTTTTTTGGATTATGCCCTGCAGCTTGGCGCCGATTTCATCGCCACGGGACACTACGTGAGGCGGGGTAGCGATCGAGGTAAGACCACCCTTCTCAAGGGTCACGACCCCAATAAAGATCAAAGTTATTTTTTGCATCAGGTCGGCACGCGGGAACTGTCCCACACCCTATTCCCCGTCGGCGAACTGGACAAAGCCGAAGTGCGCGTGATCGCCGAGGACGCGGGTCTGGCAACGGCCAAAAAGAAAGACTCGACGGGCATCTGTTTCATCGGAGAACGTCGTTTTAAGGACTTCCTGCAGCAGTACCTACCCGCTCAACCGGGCGTGATCGAGAGTACGTCAGGTGAGGTCTTGGGAGAACATCATGGCTTGATGTACCACACCATTGGCCAACGTCAGGGCCTCGGCATTGGCGGGCTGTCAGATCACGGCGAGGCACCCTGGTACGTGGTCGGAAAGGACCTCGGTCGTAATGTACTACTCGTGGCACAAGGCAATGACCATCCCGCACTGTTCAACGACGCGTTATTGACGGGCCCGCTATTTTGGATTGCGGGCGAACCCCCTACCACCTCGACCGGTCTTCACGCCAAAATTCGCTATCGCCAAGCGGATCAGCCATGTCAGATCGAGCCATTGGAAAACGGCTATCGTGTTATCTTCGAAGCCCCCCAGCGGGCAGTCACACCGGGACAGTCAATCGTTTTGTATGACGGAGAGCGCTGTCTCGGCGGCGGCGTTATTGAGGGGTCAGGCGATGACTGAACGCAGTCAATTAGAACAACAGACCATTGCATTGGCGGGTGTTGCGCAAGCCGCACGCATTGTCGATCAAGTGTCCCGCACCGGCAGTTACCCGCTGGAATTCTTAGAGGCCTCCATCCATTCGCTATTCAGTTTCGATGCGCCCTCGGTGGACGGGGTGTTTGGTAACGTCCAGGGGGTAAAGTTGGGTCTGCAAAATGTTGCCGCCGGGCTCGCCGCGCGCAATGAAGAATCGAGCGCTGCAATGATGCGCTACCTGTTTGCCATTTTGCATTTAGAGCGCAAGTTCGCGGGACGGCCCGACCTTCAGAAAGTCGTGCACAACCGTTTGGAACATACCCGTTATAAAGCCACCCATTTCAGCTCCCACGTTAACGAGATTTGTCAGAGTGTGGCGGCGATCTACGGCGACACACTGAGCACACTGTCATTCCGCGTCAAAGTTACTGGCAGTGCACAACATCTGCAAAATGAGCAGAATGCAGACATCATTCGCGCGCTGCTTTTGGCCGGGGTTCGCTCGGCCTTCTTATGGCGCCAACTGGGGGGGCGT
Organism: Luminiphilus sp.; assembly: GCA_965657905.1. Classification (GTDB taxonomy): domain Bacteria; phylum Pseudomonadota; class Gammaproteobacteria; order Pseudomonadales; family Halieaceae; genus Luminiphilus. Next base: position 114,936 of record CBFHPT010000008.1, read on the forward strand.
CGCTGGAAACTCGCCATTCAGCGAGGACAACTACGCACTACCGCCACCGAACTCGCGCGAGAACTCGGGGTACGCTAAATGAATGACACGAATAGGCAATGGAGCTTTGCATGGAACTGAGCCCTCTTACGGCAGTCTCTCCTCTCGATGGCCGCTACGGCGACAAACTGACACCCCTGCGCCGGGCATTCAGTGAGTTTGGCCTGATCCGCCAACGGGTAGTGGTTGAAGTTCGCTGGTTGCAAAGCATCGCTGAGCATCCGGGCATTCCCGAGGTGCCAGCGCTGAGTCCCGAAGCAACGGCGATGCTTGAAAACCTTCTCAGCGACTTCTCCGAAGACGATGCTCTTGCCATCAAGGCAATCGAACGAAGGACTAACCACGACGTTAAAGCCGTTGAGTACTTTCTCAAAGACCGCATAGCAGGACAGCCCGAATTGGCGTCGGTGAGCGAATTTATTCATTTTGCTTGCACATCCGAAGATATCAACAACATTGCCCATGGATTGATGCTGCGTGAGGGACTCAGCGTTGTGATGCCTTTTATGACTAACATCATCTATGCACTGACTGATCTCGCCAAAGCACAAGCCGCGCAACCCATGCTATCGCGGACCCACGGGCAGACCGCCAGTCCAACGACCCTCGGTAAAGAGATCGCGAATGTCGTGGCACGTTTGCAGCGCCAGCTTTCTCTCATAGCCCAGGTGACACCCCTTGGCAAAATCAATGGCGCGGTTGGCAATTACAATGCGCACTTGGTGACCTATCCGGATGTCGACTGGCCGGCTCACGCGGCGCAGTTCGTAAGCTCGCTGGGCTTGGATTGGAATCCCTATACCACGCAAATCGAACCCCACGATTACATGGCTGAGCTATTTGACGCCATCGCTCGATTTAACAGTATCTTGATCGACTTCAATCGGGACGTTTGGGGGTACATCTCGCTGGGCTACTTTAAGCAGCGAACGGTTGCTGGCGAAGTGGGCTCCTCCACCATGCCGCACAAAGTAAACCCGATAGACTTTGAAAACTCCGAGGGAAATCTTGGACTAGCTAACGCAATACTCGGACACCTTGGGCAAAAATTACCCGTAAGCCGCTGGCAACGGGATCTCACGGACAGCACCGTGTTGCGCAATATGGGTGTGGGCTTTGGCTACTCCTTACTCGCCTATCAATCTGCCTCCAAGGGCATCGGAAAGTTGGAGGTCAACTCCGCGCGATTGGATGCGGATTTAGACAGTGCGTGGGAGGTATTGGCCGAACCCATACAGACGGTGATGCGTCGTTACGGCGTGCCCGAACCCTATGAAAAGCTCAAAGCCCTGACGCGCGGACAGACTATTAACGCTGAGACCCTGCAAAGCTTTGTAGCCGGCCTTTCCCTACCCGAAGAGGCACGTGACGCACTCCTGGCACTGACCCCAAATAGCTACGTTGGCAATGCCGAAGCTCAGGCTCGCGCAATCGATGAGTGACATCCACCGCCGTGGCTGAGATCAGCGCAGACGCCTTCGACGAGCAGATTTTCTTGGCCGAATTCTGGCAGCAGAAGCCACTGCTGATCCGGGGTGCCCTTCGCCCGTTTCATTCGCCCATCAGCCCCGAAGAGCTGGCTGGTCTCGCGCTTGAGGAGGATGTCGAAAGCCGCATTATCGGCCGTGCCGGCGGCGTTTGGTCACTCGAGACAGGGCCTTTCACCGAGCGTGATTTTCAACGGGAAGATGCATGGACTCTGTTAGTACAGGGGGTTGATCAGCTGATCGATGACGTAGCGAAGCTGCGTGGCCTCGTCGATTTTTTACCGAGCTGGCGTTTTGATGACGTGATGGTGAGCTACGCGGTTGATGGCGGCGGCGTTGGCCCCCACTTTGATCGCTATGACGTGTTCCTTCTACAAGGCATGGGTGAGCGCTTATGGCGTATTGGTGAAGCCTGCGATGACTCTACGCCCAGAATTGACCATAACGCGCTGCAGTTACTTGAGCAGTTTAATACAGTTGACGAGTATCTTCTGAGCGCGGGGGACATGCTTTATGTACCGCCGGGTGTTGCGCACTGGGGAATCGCGCAAGGTGACTGTGTTACCTATTCATTGGGCTTTAGGGCGCCCAAAGTCAGTGATTTGCTGGCGCGGGTCAGTGATGAAGTGCTGCCGCTTATTGACGAGCACTGCTTGCTCGAAGATCGGTCCGCGGTTGCGCCGGGACGCCCCGGAGAGATCACCCAAGCCCAAATTGACAATGCGCGCGCGGCGGCGATCAATGCGCTTGAAGCACTAGAAAGCGGCGCTTGGCTGGGAGAGTTGGTCACCGAGAGCGGTGCGACCGCCGAATTTATCGATACCCCCGGCGTCCTATTACCGGGGGAAGTCGCCCTCGAGTTGGGCGCGCGAGTGGCGTGGATAGCCGGCGCGGATGACTGTTCAGTGTTTGCCAACGGTGATCGATGCCGCTGCCCTGCTTCGCTGATCCCTTGTATTGAATTACTCTGCTCAGGGGGCAGCATCGACCCCGATCTCGACTGCGAAGACACGGGGATGCTACTGGATTTTCTGCTCGCAGCAGGCGCCCTGCGAAATACCGACTGAGATAGCCATTCTGGAGCCAATAATATGGAACCACTGATATGGAACCGCTGACCAACACCCGTGCCGAGTTGATAGCGTTACTCGAGGGCGCTTCGCGTCATGTCGATATCATGAGTCCTGCCCTTGAACCCGCGCTACTTAACCATGAAGACGTGACCCGTGCGCTGGTACAGCTCGCCCGACGAGGACGTCAATCCCGCATTCGACTGATCGCCACCACTGCAGACCCGGCTGCCATGGAGGCTCACCGGTTACTGGCGCTGGCGCGCCGGCTCCCCAGTAGCTGTCAGGTACGGGTAGTTAGCGAACACCCTGAGTGGAATGAGGAAACAGCAATCATAGTTGATCGTTCGTCGTGTTTGCTGGTTATTCCTCGAGATCGCCGCGTGCAAATGCTCGACAGCCGTTCAGAGGCACAACGTTGGGCGGAACGGTTTGAACGGCTGTGGCAAGCGGGGTCTGAATCACCCGAGCTTCGTCAGTTCAGCTGAGAGCACAGCGGCCCGCAATGGTGTCTGGCAGACCACTACGCGCTCACGGCAAAGCCGCGGGTAGTCGATCGATGAGATCCCCAGCGAGCAGGCTTCGCTCGCCCAGCTCGACTGCTGCAATGTCCCCGGCGCGCCCGTGCAGACAGGCACCCAGTCTGACCGCGAGATCAGGGCTCATCCCTTGAGCCATGAGTGCTCCGATGATGCCCGCGAGAGCGTCACCCATGCCGCCACTTGCCATACCCGGATTACCGTATGGGCATACGCCCACTGGATCGGCACCCGGGCCCCCGACGAGCGTGCCCGCCCCCTTGAGCAACACATGGCAGCGATAGCGATCAACGAGGGCCTCCAGGGCGGCGAACCGATCTTTGGCTACATCAGCTGTGGTGATTCCGAGTAGGCGCGCAGCCTCGCCGGGATGTGGCGTTAACACGGTTGAGGGCAGCAGGTCGAGGGCCCTCATGCCCACGAGCCCATTCAAACCATCCGCGTCGAGCACCATTGGCACCTTGGCGTCTAACGCCGCTCCTAAAAGCTCGTGGCTCCATCGATCGCTCCCCAAACCCGGACCGACGACAAGGACGGTAGCAGCTTCAAGCTGTGACCTCAGCTCGCTGCGGTTAGCGACTGCGCGGGCCATCACTTCAGGACAGCGGCTCAGCGCGGCAGCGACCGCCGAAGGCTGAGCTGCCAAAGAGACTAATCCCGCACCGGCACGCAGCGCGGCTTCGGCGCTGAGCACTGCCGCTCCCGCCGTGCCATCTGCGCCGCCAATGACCACTACATGCCCTTGCTGATTCTTGTGGGCGTTACGGGACAGTTTGGGTAGCTGTGTCAGCAATACTTCCAAGGACAACAAAGCGCTATCAAAACCTGCTGAGGCGTCGATAAACTCGGGGGAGCATTGACTCATACCCAGATCAGAAAACTTAACGTCGCCAGTAAAATCCACTGCCTGGCCGGTAAACAAGCCACGATTTCGCCCGATCACGCTCGGTGTTGTGGCTGCTTGAACGACAACGGGTGCGGGCACCCCGGTATCGGGTAGCAGTCCCGACGGGCAATCAATTGAAAAGACCTGTAAACCACTGCTGTTTACAAATTCGATGAGATTGACCATATCGGGACGCAGTGTGTTCGACAGACCCGTGCCCAACAACGCGTCGACAAGAACGTCAATGCCGCCCTCGCCCTCGTTAGTTCCCTCGCCCAAAGACTTATCAAGCGACAACACTTGCCCGGGAGTCCAGCGCTCGAAGCCGAGGCCTGCCTGTTGAAAATCATCAAGGGCTTGACGAGCCTCGCCCGCGATCCGATTCACGTCTCCAGCAAGTACAACCTGCACGCTCAGGCCCGCTTGGGCGGCCAGTCGTGCGACCACCCATCCGTCGCCACCGTTGTTGCCCGTACCACACAGCACGAGCAGACGTTTTACCTGTGGCCAACGCGCTTGTATTGCGGCAAGCGCATCGGCCCCCGCTCGACACATGAGCTCATAGCCGCTGGCAGCACCCGATGCCACCGCAAGCGCATCTAAAGCACGAGTTTGTGCTGCCGTGTACAGCGGAAGATTCATCGGGGAACCACTATTCACTAACAAGTATCCCGACGTGACTGCCTTCATAAACTGGCGAGTAAATCTCAAGGGCAGCGCATAAACCACCTACGTGTGCGCCGTTATTGAGTGAAAAAGCAAATTGATGACGGGGGCATAAAATAGCACCGTCAATCACCTCAGCATCGATGAGCGGGTGTTCCTGATGAGGGCAGCGGCTATTCACAATAAAGACCTCCCCCGCCTCCTGCAGCATGAGGACATCGAGTTGGTCAATTTTGATGTTGCGTCGATAACCGTCTTGCAGGTTGATCAACTTTTCGAGCGGTAAGAAACGCATGGGGAATACCCTACGACCGAGAAACCATGTCATCAAGTCACAGGGCTAAGGGGTTTTCAATCGAATTTTTCAATTGGGCAGCGTCTGCGTGTCACTCACGACTGAGTGCGATGATGCGAGTAGCCGCGGCGAGTGGTGTGATGTCTGCAGCTGCCACCTGTTGCTCCAACCCCGGTATCGCGTTTTTCACGGCCGGATGGCGTTTAAGCCCCAGGCGCAACAGCTCGTCGGTTAACTGACGCATCCACGCGAGATTTTGTTCCGCCCGCTGCCTTGAGAGTTGGCCATTGTCGATGGCTGTGTTTCGGAAATCGGCGATCATATCGGCCACTTCAGCGACACCTACGTTCTCTAAAGCCGAGCAGGTCAAGACTTGTGGCGACCAAAACCCAGGATGTGTAAGAAGTGACAAGGCGCTTCGGTAGTGTTGCCCCGTCGCCCGGGCAATGGGTGCAGTGGCTCCATCGGCTTTGTTAATCACAATTGCATCAGCGAGCTCAATGATGCCCTTCTTGATGCCCTGCAGCTCATCGCCGCCGCCGGGCAACATTAACACCAGAAAAAAATCGACCATACCGGCCACTTGGTGTTCGGATTGTCCGACACCCACGGTCTCTACCAAGATAATGTCGTAACCGGCAGCTTCACACAGCAGCATCGATTCACGGGTCTTTAGCGCGACGCCACCAAGAGCACTGCCAGCAGGTGATGGCCTGATGAACGCTGCGTCTTTGCGTGATAGCGCTTCCATGCGCGTTTTATCGCCCAAGATTGACCCGCCAGCGATAGGCGAACTCGGGTCCACCGCAAGCACCGCTACCCGATGACCTTGCTCAATGAGATGCAGCCCAAAGGTTTCAATGAACGTCGACTTCCCCACGCCCGGAACGCCAGTGATGCCAATGCGAATACTGTTGCCCGTATCCGGCAGCAGTTCGTTGAGCAAGGCTTGGCTTAGCTCGCGATCTTCATCCCGTTGACTTTCGATCAGCGTGATTGCCTTGGCCAGCGCGCGACGCTGACCACTGCGCACCCCATTAGGCTCGGGAGTCGCTGACATCGCGGGAGGTCAGGCCTGCCGCTCAATGACGGCGTCGAGGACCTTACGAGCGGCGTCGGGAATCGCTGTGCCCGGGCCGAAAATCAGGCTCACGCCACTCTCATAAAGAAACTCATAATCCTGTTGAGGGATGACCCCGCCCGCTATAACGATGACGTCATCGGCACCCTCCGCGCGTAACGCGGCGATCAACTCAGGGACCAGAGATTTGTGTCCTGCGGCAAGGCTTGAAGCGCCCACAACGTGGACATCGTTCTCCACCGCTTGTCGTGCGACTTCTTCCGGAGTTGAAAACATCGGCGATAGGTCGACATCAAAGCCCACGTCAGCGAACGCTGTCGCAACCACCTTTGCGCCTCGATCGTGACCGTCCTGACCCATTTTCGCGACGAGCATGCGAGGCCGGCGGCCAAGTTGCTCGATAAATTGTTCGATATCCACCGAAATTTGCTTCCAATCTGCATCTTGCTCGTAAGCAGCACCATACACACCGGAAACGGTTTGTGACTGTGCCACGAACCGTCCATAAACCGTCTCTAACGCATCGGAGATTTCACCAACCGTGGCGCGCAGCCGGGTTGCTTCTATCGCGAGCGCAAGTAAATTGCCCTCACCGGAGCGGGCTGCCTCGGTCAACGCATCGAGGGCGCTGGTGACCGCCTGACCATCTCGGTTCGCGCGGATGGACTCGAGACGCGCAAGCTGCGATGTGCGAACCTGATCATTGTCGATTTCGAGTACGTCCACATCGTCTTGGGCATCGGTCTGATATTTGTTGACCCCGACGATGACATCCTCGCCGCGATCAATCCGGGCTTGCTTCTTAGCGGCAGCCTCCTCAATGCGCAGTTTGGGCACACCGCTTTCGATCGCGCGCGCCATGCCCCCCAACTCATCGATTTCCGCGATCAACTCGCGGGCCTTGTCGGCCATATCCTGAGTGAGGGTTTCCATCATGTAGGACCCGCCCCAGGGGTCAACTACCTGCCCAATACCGGTTTCTTCCTGCAGGATTACCTGAGTATTGCGCGCGATACGCGCAGCGAAGTCAGACGGCAGCGCAATGGCCTCGTCCAAGGCATTGGTGTGCAAGGATTGCGTCCCACCAAACACCGCAGCCATGGCCTCGATAGTGGTGCGGACGATGTTATTATATGGGTCTTGCTCCGTAAGCGACCAACCCGAGGTCTGACAATGGGTCCGTAGCATCGAGCTCTTGGGGTTTTCGGGGTTGAACTCACTGACGATCTCGGCCCACAGCAGCCGAGCAGCGCGCATCTTGGCAATCTCCATGTAGAAGTTCATGCCAATGCCCCAGAAAAAGGACAGCCGGGGTGCAAACTTATCGATGCTCAATCCCGAGGCCAGCGCGGTTTTAATGTATTCCTTACCGTCCGCAAGGGTATATGCCAACTCGAGCGCGGCGTTCGCGCCCGCTTCCTGCATGTGGTACCCGGAGATCGAAATGGTGTTGAACCGGGGCATATGCTGAGAGCAGTGCGCAATGATGTCGCCAATGATGCGCATGCTGGGCCCAGGGGGGTAAATGTAGGTGTTGCGCACCATAAATTCTTTCAGGATGTCATTTTGGATAGTGCCCGAAAGTTGCGCCTGACTAACGCCCTGCTCCTCAGCAGCGACGACATAGCCTGCGAGTACGGGTAGTACCGCGCCGTTCATTGTCATTGACACTGAGACCTGATCGAGGGGGATGTCGTTGAACAAGACTTTCATGTCCTCAACCGAATCCACTGCCACGCCTGCCTTACCAACATCTCCGGAGACCCGTGGATGATCCGAGTCGTAACCGCGGTGGGTCGCCAAATCAAAAGCAACGGAGACGCCCTGCCCGCCTGCGGCCAAGGCCTTACGATAAAACGCATTTGATTCTTCGGCGGTCGAAAAGCCCGCGTACTGGCGAATGGTCCAACGGCGTCCCGCATACATCGTCGCCTGTGGGCCACGAATATAGGGCGACATGCCCGGCATCGTATCGGTGTACTCAAGCTTCTCGGTGTCTGCCGCTGTATAGAGCGCCTTAAGCGGAATATCCTCCGGCGTCAGCCAAGTGAAGTCCTCGGGGGACATACCCTTACTCTGCTGCTCAACAAGGGCAGCCCAGTTTTCTAAGGAAGCAGATTCTTTATCGTAAATACTCACAGCTGATGAATTCCTAAACGATTGGCAGCGGCATCAAGCATGGTCTGATGCTGGCTGAGCCAACTCAATCAGAATGCCATCGGAGCTCTTGGGATGAATGAAAATAGTGAGCGAATCGTGCGCACCAGGGCCGGGTTCTTCGCTCAGAAAAACATAGCCTTTTGCTTTGAGGCGCTCGACATCGGCGTGTATGTCATTGGTTCGAAAGCATAGGTGATGTAGGCCACCGCCACGCTTCTCGAGGTACTTCTCGATCGGTCCCTCGCCATTGAGTGGGTTGAGCAACTCGATGCTGGTTGCTGGCACTGGAAAGAAGGCGGTTCGCGTTTTGGCCGCCGCAACATCCTCGGTGCCCTCGAAGGTGAGTTCAAAATCCTCAAGGAAACGCGTAATCGCTTTGTCAAAGTCCGGTACCGCGATAGCAATATGATCAAGACCTGTAATCATGAAAATTTTCCTCGTCTTAGCAAGATGAACGGCGGTGAACCCTACAAAAACAGCGACATAAGTTCCTGCGTGCGCGCGCGACGTCGTTCTGACACCACGTCAGCGGATTCAATGACCACCTGTTCATCTGGAGTGACTTTGAACAAGGGCTGCCCTTTACTGATTATAATGCCATCACCTTCCACCAACACCTCGTCCACGGTGCCCGCAAATGGCGCATAGACCTTATTGAACATCTTCATGACTTCAACAATGTACAGTGGATCGCCCACTTCAAAGTGATCACCGGCCTGTACATACAGCGCCGACTCTGGCGATTCTCTGCCGTAGAACATGCCACCACTGGCCGCTACTACTTCGTCGGATTTGGCCACCGGGGGCGGCGCCAGCGCCTTGGTCATCATTGTCTGATGCTCGGGATCGAGCAGTCGATCGGGGATATCAATCGTTAGATCATCGTTAACTCGTAGCTCATAAAACCCGGTAAAGCGTGCCATCGCTGGCAGCAATTCAAGGATTTCAGTACCTGCCTGGAAGCCACGATGGGCTGCTTGCACGCCTTGCCAGTCCTCGTTGCTGAAACCCTCAGCCGAATTCCCCTCAAGGATCTGCCGCAGGTCACACCAGTTTGCGCAATCTAAGCGTTGCTCAAGATCTCGGTAGAAATCCTCGGCAGCGGTCAAAATCTGATGATCGTGATCCCAGATGGTATTTGATGCTGGCGATGACTCGGACCAATTGAGCTTCAGGAAGTGATAGGTATCACTGAGAACGTCAATAGGATTTTCCGCCCAGCTCAAGTGTCCGTCGTCATAGGTGAACGCGGCTTTGTTGACGCTTAACCAACCGGAAAGCAGATGCGGCGATGCCATGAGCATCTGAAGCGGGCGCAGCAGCAAAGATTGCTTGCGGCTCAAAACTTCACTGAGTTCCCTCGCCTGCGCACCTTCAAGAGCACCGGTACGATGTCCGCACAAGAGACGCCATGCCGCATCGATATCGATCCGGTCAGCTTCTTGGGTCAACTCCCCGACGGCCGTCAGATACGGGACGATGAATTTCGTGGTTGGACGAGCGTTAACGGTGCTTCCCAAGAACCAGTTCACAAGACCGTAGTGAAACTGAAGGTTGGTGTTTAAATCGGGCCCACGTAATGAAGTCGCCCGAAGCACCTCAGCCATGTGCTCGTAGGTTGCCTGACGGCTGTCGCCTACAGTTAGCAGTAACGCGATATTAGAGTCGTAAGCCCCCGCGAGGGTGTAATTCATAAAAACATCGGTGTCGGGGTTGTGAAGGCTAATGCCTTGGTCATCCCGAATCTCACCGTCAATGGCGTCGGACCAGTATTGGATCTGGCCACCTGCGCTGGGCTGCAGCGCATCATTGGTCGCATTGAGGCGCGCTTCAACGCTATCGCTGAAGCGTGGAACGCGTTCGGGTTTAGGTAGCTGCGATCCGTGGGCCGCGAGCAACACCATCGCCTCCACAAGGGATTCCACGACAAAAAAGTCATCCCCGTTGGCCGGGTTAGAAAACTTCATGGCGTAACAGAGTTCACTGACCCGATGCTCAACCTGAATACGGGTGTTCATCTCCATAAAGAAGTGGCTATCGCGATCAACAATGCACTCAAAAGTAGACACCGAATCCAGACCCACAGCCTCACCGAAGCGCTGCGCTTCCGACTCCATCGCGTCAAGCGTTATCAAATCCTGAGCCAGCACTTTGGCCTCTTCGCTGCGCCCTTCCCGCGTTGCTATTGCCTCGGCGGCAATAAGCGACTCCCGGGTGACCGACACTTCCAGCAACTTTTGTTCATGCATCTGCAGGGAACAGTCGCGCCCACCAAGGGTTATCGACCATTGTCCGTTACCCACAACCTGGATTTCCTGATGACGAGTCGTTTCAATGTTGAGCTCAACCAGTACGTTCTTGTTGTCACCGACGCCAGTTGTCTTCACTTCATTGAGAATTTCACGGACCATTTCCGGTGCTTTATCGGCTTCATTAAGCCCCAAAATCCGCTGACCTTTACCACCGCCGCCGCCAATTGCTTTGAGTCGCACCCGGTTTTCGGGGTATTCAGCATTGATTCGCTTGACGGCCTCAATGATGGTTTCTGACAACTCCTCTACGGTGTACAGATCGATGCCTTTGCGATACCCCGCCGCGAGCACAAGGTCGGCCAACGCCTCTAAGTCACTTTCACCTTCAAAGGTGTCGGCTGACACATCAAAATCGTGCTCCTGACACACGGCTTTCAAGGCTTCAGCATCCGGGTGTTTTTTGAGCAGCGTTAAGGCGGTGGCATTATCGATGCCGGGGGTTACGGAAACGCCCGCTTTCAAGGCGGTTCGTTTGGCTTCGTCTTTCAGGCCCGCTTGTCGCACGGTGCGCGAGCAGGGGCCGATAAAGTTGAGACCCGCCGCTTCCATAGCGGCAACCATTGTCTCGTCCTCGGCCATGAAACCGTAGCCGGCAAACACCGCGTTGTATCCGCCTTGTCGGGCGATTTCAATGATGTCATCGATACGCTGTAAACGTTCCTCTTTCGTGGCACCGGTGTAGTCAGGCACTCTGTGAACCCGCTGAGGGTCGGTGAGTTCTCGCAGTTCGGGTGCCAGTGCCCGTGGGTAAACAATGGAATCTTTTTCACTAAGCAAGATGCCGTAATGGCTGATACCCATCTCGGTAAAGACATCCATCGCCTCTTTACGGATCGGGCCGCGGCAGATGATGAGCGGACGCATATGACTGCAGTCGAAGCCTTGGACCCAGGCTGAGGGATGCTCACTGAGCCGTCGATCCTGATTCACTAGCGGATTGTGCAAATAATGTTCGTTGGACACGGTTATCTCCTCGAATCCTGAGCTTAGTGAAATTCGCGCTGGACGGACTGTAACGGCCCAGCTTCGTAGTGCCGCAGACAAAATGCTAGGTGGTCCGCCACCACGTGACGGAGTTCAGCCGGCATCACGATTTGGGAAATAGAGCCTAGGCTCAGCGCCTCCTCTGGATTCATGATTTCGCGTTCGTAACGCTGTGCGAGGGCCTGCTCGGCGTGCTTCGCCCAGGCTTGTACCGACTCTTCCGCAGCGACCTGAGCATCGGCTTCCGACAGACCCTGCGCCCGCTGCGATTCAGCCTCTTCGGCAATGCGCTCGGGCACGCTTGAGCGTATAGCCTTCAGTTCTTCTTTATACACATACTCAACCCCTGCAGAGCCCATCACAGCCACTCGGGTTGTGGGCAGTGCAACAACAAAGTCTGCTCCTGTGGGGTAGTTGTTATAACTGGCGTAGGCGCCACCGAAAGCATTGCGCACCAGCACAAGGAAACGTGGCGTGCGCAGATCCACAATCGCATCCAGCATTGCGCGTCCCGCCTGCACAATGCCTCGATGCTCTTGCTCGCGCCCGGGCAAGAAGCCTGTGGTGTCTTCAAGGAACATGACAGGAATGTTGTAAAGGTTGCAAAAGCGGATGAAACGCGCATTCTTGTAGGCCGCGTCGATATCGATCTGACCCGACGCAAAGGCAGAGTTATTGGCCACAAAACCCACCACATTGCCGGCAATACGACCAAAGGCGGTAATCGTATTGCGAGCGCGCTCAGCCTGCACTTCGAGGAAGTCCCCGTGATCACAGAGCTGCTGAATCAAAATAGTAATATCAACAGGGGTATTGAAACCCGTGGGTGAATTGAACGCTTTGCGCAGCAGAATATCGATATCAAGGGTCTCTCGATCTGCGGGATCCGAGCTCGGCCGATAGCTTGGCGCTGAGTGACTCGAATCGGGCAGGTAGCGCAGTATCTCCTTCACTTTTCGCAGCGCGGACACCTCATCGTCAACGACAAAATCAGTCACGCCTGTTTGACTGTGCACACTGGGTCCGCCTAACTCATCGGGGGTGATGTCCTCCCCGAGTACCGATTTCACAACACCCGGACCTGTTAAGCCGAAGAAGGTATTTTTTGGTTGTATCAGGAAGCTGCCTTGCCGCGGCAAGTAGCTCCCGCCGCCAGCATTAAAGCCGAACATGCACATGATGCTCGGGACGATGCCGCTTATCTTGCGCAGCGCAGTGAACGCATCAGCATAGCCATCGAGACCACCGACCCCCGCTGGGATGTAGGCACCGGCAGAATCATTGAGCCCCACCAGAGGAATTTTGCGCTTTGCCGCCAGCTCAAAGAGACGGGCCAATTTTTGGCCGTTGGTTGCATCCATTGAGCCTGCCCGGACGGTAAAGTCATGTCCGTAAATCGCGACATCGCGCCCATCGATCTGAACAATCGCGGTTACCAGCGAGGCGCCGTCAAGATTAGGGCCCCAGTTCTGATAGAGAACCTGCGGGGTGTCGTCTGCGAGGTAGCGAATCCGCTCCCACACGGTCATTCGATTTTTCAGGTGTTGACGCTGTATATTGCGCTCCCCTGCCGCAATCTGGGGCCGATCCTGAAGTGCTAGTCCCCGCTCAATCGCGGCGTCATAGGGCGTGGACGCCAGGGGTTGTTCATCGCTATCGCGAGCCGCACTCATCTCGGCCAAGGGATTGAGGAGAGAAGCGTAGGATGTAAGCGCTGTGCTCGGCGCTGATTCCTTATTACTGGATTCAGTCATGAGAATACTCGAACGTTTATTTTTGGGCTGATGGTGTCTACGTTGTGACCTTTTCGGGCACGGACACTCGTGTGTCCAAAGTGTCTTTCAGTGCTACCTTTATGTCAATTTAATACCAATTGGATATAAAAACTCAATGCTGACCCTCGAAGCCTCCGATACTGAACTGCCCTACGAACGGGACGCTGCTGTCTATGCCCGACGTCTGGTTGATCTTCCGGGTTTTGCATTTCTGGATAGTCGTAAACGACGGGCGGAGGTCGGCCAGTACGACATCCTGACTGCACTCCCGGACACCTTGCTGAGGCTTTCCGACTTTAACAACAACCTCACGCACTGGATGGAAGCCCTAGAAGGCCAGCTAGAGATCAATACCCTATCGGTAAGAACCCGCATTGGCATCGGCTTCATGGACTATGACAGTGCTGCGGCGAACCTCGGTATTGCCGGTCCCACGCTGCGACCCGCACTGGTCGGGATCTACTCCTGGTATGTGCTTCAAGACCATCAGCTCGGGCGGAGCTGGCTGATTACCGATCCAGCATTAGCGCCGAACACTAAGGCGATGATCGAGGCGCGCCTGCGTGAGCCTCCCAAGAGGACTGCAGAGCCGTTCCGATTACAGGAACCCTTTCGTGCCGAGGTGAGTGATGAGGAGTATCTCAAGCGCGTCGAGCAGATTCGAGACTACGTCAGCGCCGGCGACTGTTATCAGGTCAATTTTGCGCACCGTTTTTCGAGTCGGTTCATGGGGGACCCCTTTGAGGCGTACAACCATCTACGCGATGTCGCGCCCGGGGATTTTTCTGCCTATCTGGCCCTCGAAGAAAATCATGCGGTGTTGTCACTATCCCCAGAGCGTTTCTTGTCCATAGAGGCTGGGCGAGTCAAATCTCAACCGATTAAAGGAACTCGCCCTAGAAGCCTTAACCCGCTCGAAGACGCGGCAATCGCCAGGGAGTTGCGCGAATCTGAAAAGGACCGGGCCGAGAACATAATGATTACCGATTTGCTGCGCAACGATCTCGGACGCTTCTGCGAAGCAGGCTCAGTGGTCACCTCAGAGTTATGCGCGCTGCATAGTTACGACAACGTACACCACTTAGTAAGCATGATCGAAGGTCAATTACAGACTGGTATGACGCCGGGGCAGGTCTTGCTTGGCTGCTCCCCTGGTGGTTCTATCACCGGGGCGCCGAAGAAACGAGCAGCAGAGATTATTCGGGAGCTTGAGCCTGCCCCAAGAGGCGTGTATTGCGGCAGCGTCTTTGCGCTGGGCTGTGATGGCTGGCTGCAATCGAGCATTGCGATTCGCACCTTTGAAATTGTGAACGATGCAATGTATTGCTGGGGCGGTGGCGGCATCGTTTACGACTCGCAAGCCGAGTCTGAGTATCAGGAAACCCTCGATAAAGTCAGTGGATTCATGCGCGCAATCGAATCCCTTTAAGCGAACTCGCGCGTCGCTTTTAGGCTCTGGCATGCGCTTGCCCGTCACTGACAAATGACGGCAATCAGTACAAAGGCAGTTCGATGTGTTCGTACAGTTCCCGACGCTCGCTGGGGTTCGATCGACTGAGTGCTTCTTGAACCAGTTCCCGCGAGAGATGTGGCGCTAGCTCGTGGATGAATTCGTGCATGTATCCCCGCAAAAACGTGCCTTTACGGAATGCCAAGCTGGTGACGCTACTGGCGAACAAATGACTGGCATCCAGTTTTATGAGGTCGTGGTCCTGATCTTCGTCATGGGCCATGCCGGCCACAATGCCGATACCCAGCCCGAGGCGCACGTAGGTCTTAATCACGTCAGCGTCGACCGCGGTAAAAACGACCTTTGGGGTCAATCCCCGAGAACTGAAGGCGTCATCGAGTTTTGAGCGACCTGTAAAGCCGAAGGTATACGTCACAATGGGGTGGGCAGCCACCGCCTCCAGCGTCAGCTTAGGTTCCTTCGCCAGCGGGTGACCCTTGGGCACCAAAATGCAGCGGTTCCAGCGGTAACAGGGCAACGTAATCAGGTCAGAGAATAATTCGAGGGCCTCTGTTGCGATGGCAAAATCGACAGCGCCTTCAGATGCCATCTCAGCGATCTGCATAGGTGTTCCCTGCTGCATTTGCAGGGAAACATCAGGGTAGCTGGCCATAAACTCTTTGATGATGGGCGGCAGCGCATAGCGCGCCTGAGTATGGGTCGTGGCAATTGACAGGGTACCGCTGCGTTCGCTTGAGAACTCTTGAGCGACACGTTTTATGGATTCAGCTTTGCGCAGAATTTCACCCGCGAGTTCCAGAATTACCTCGCCGGCAGGCGTGACGTGGGTAAGGTGTTTGCCGCTGCGAGCAAACACTTCGACGCCGAGTTCATCCTCGAGCAGTCGTATCTGTTTGCTGATGCCGGGCTGAGAGGTAAACAGACTCTGAGCCGTGGCGGAGACATTGAGATCGTGATGTGCGACCTCCCAAATGTATCGAAGCTGCTGAAGTTTCACGTGCTTGGGTGCTCCCGGGGGCTCTTACCAACACAAAGGTAACCCGAGAAATTTTCACCTTCCAGCGTTTAGGCAATAAAATGCTGGTTTTTTATTCAGGAACGACATTATCAGGGTTGGCGACCCCGTGAGGAACGTGGCCAGTAGTGATATGTTCTGCCGCTAAATCGCAGTGGGTTTGCTGATCATCAAAGAATACGTCGGCTCGATAAGCCTTCAAAAATTCGGTTTTTTTGAGCCCACCAAGGAAAATCGATTCATCGATCCGAATGCCCCAAGCGCGAAGAGTACGAATGACGCGTTCATGGGCCGGAGCTGATCGGGCAGTCACTAGGGCCGTGCGAATGGGTGCCTCGCTCGCTGGAAACGCTTGTTGCAGTCGCTGCAACGCGCTTAAAAAGCTTTTGAATGGGCCGCCTTGTAAAGGCTCGTGGCGGGCAGCCCGTTCGCTCGCGGTGAAAGCTGCCAGCCCCTCCTCTTTGAACACACGCTCCGCCTCATCGGAAAAAATGACTGCGTCACCATCGAAGGCGAAGCGAAGCTGCGCACCATCCGACTCAGTGCGTTGCCGCGAAACGAGTGTTGCTGCAGCCACGTTGTTTTCAAGGGCTTTGCGCACGTCACCGGGCTCAGAGGAGAGAAACAACTGGCAGCCAAAGGCATTGATGTAGCGCCAGGGTGGTTCGCCGCCACAGAACGCCGCTCGAGAAATGGGTAGCTGGTAGTGCTCTATAGAGTTGAACACGCGCAAACCGGTGTCGGCGCTATTCCGGGAGAGCAGCACAACCTCAACACCCATCGGTTCCTCGAGCCGTTCGTTCAAGCCCAAGAGCTTGCTGACGACAGCGAAGGCCTGACCGGGCTCTAGGGGCGTTTGTTCCTGCTCTATCTGATAGCGTGAGTAGGCGTCGAGCCCCTCCTCTTCGAACACTCGGTGCGCTTCGTCGAGGTCGAACAAGGCTCGCGAGGAAATGGCGATGACGAGTTTTTCTGGGTGCATGGTGTTCGTCACGGTGCTAATTGATGACTCCTTATTTTTGATCTTGCTCACGGGAGGCCTCAGCTGCTCCCGGGGTCAAAGTGCCGGTTGGGCCATTTTCACTCCCACGATCCGATGCGAAATAGTCCCTTGATAAGCGAAATACCACCGGTGACAACAACAGTAATGCGATGAGGTTCGGGATCGCCATAAACGCATTGAGGGTATCGGCAATCAGCCAGACCACACCAAGATTGAGTCCCGCACCCACCGGAATTGCGAGTACCCAAAGAATTCTAAAGGGCAGAATACCGCGGGTTCCGACAAGATAGACAACACAACGCTCGCCATAAAATGACCAGCCAATCATTGTAGTGATGGCAAAGACCACCACCCCAATGGTGACAACCCACTCGCCACCGGGGAAAGCCTGTCCAAATGCCATCGCAGTGAGCGACGCACCGGATTCGCCACTCTCAAGCACTCCCGTCAGCACAATCACCAACCCCGTCATAGTGCAGACAACGAGGGTGTCGATGAGCGTCCCGAGCATGGCCACCATGCCCTGCTCGACCGGTTCATTGGTTTGTGCAGCCGCGTGGGCGATTGGCGCACTGCCCAAACCCGCCTCATTCGAAAAGATGCCCCGCGCCACGCCAAAGCGGATCGCAGCCCAGACGGTGGCACCAGCAAAACCACCCGCAGCGGCAGCGCCGGAGAAGGCTGAGTTGATGATGGTGCCAAAAGCAGCGGGTACTTCAGACAGGTTCATAGCAATGACGATAACGCTCATCAGAATGTAGCCCAGTGCCATCGCGGGCACGACCGCGCCTGCGGTAGCAGCGATTCGCTGAATACCACCCAATATGACGGCCCCGACAAGCACCATCAGCACGATACCCGTGGCTTCCCACGGGATGCCGAGGTTGACGGTCAGTACCTGCGCCACTGAATTTGATTGAACCGTGTTGGCGAGACCGAAGCCCGCCATTGCGCCAAACAGTGCGAAAGCCGCGGCTAACCAGCGCCAGCGAGGGCCGAGCCCATTGCGGATGTAATACATAGGACCGCCGCTGTAGCCGCCCAGCGCATCCTGCTCCCGATAACGTACGGCCAGCACACCCTCGGCATATTTTGTCGCCATGCCAAACAAAGCTGTCACCCACATCCAGAACAGCGCCCCGGGCCCACCCAAAGTGATAGCAGTCGCGACACCGGCGATATTCCCGGTACCGATGGTCGCCGAAAGCGAGGTCATCAGCGCTCGAAACGGCGCGATGTCCCCCTCTCCGGTTCCGCTAAAACCGGAAAACAACAACTTAAAAGCTCGGGGTATTCGGCGCAGGGTTAAAAAACCCAGGCCCAGTGTGAGATAAATGCCGGTGCCGAGTAGCAAGACCAGCATCGGTGGCCCCCATGCATAGCTATTAACAATGCCGACAACCTCTTCCATGAATTTTACTCTCCGTTTGCGGTCAATGACGAGCTGCGTAAGGACCTCGTGGGCATCAAACAGGCGCTTCTAGCACTTCACTTAAACCGGCATGATGTGGAAACAGGCCGAAAATGCCGCCCGTGTGAACGAAAACAATGTCCTCGCAATCACCAAACCTACCCTGCTCGATCTCCGTGATCATGCCGAGAAATGCTTTGCCGGTATACACAGGGTCGAGAACAATCCCTTCAAGGGCAGCTAAGTCGGCGATAAGACGGTACACCGCGCTGCTTGCCTTGCCGTACCCTGCGCCAATGTAACTGTCGATCGTGCTTGGCGAAACGGCAACTTTTGGGGTCTGGGGATAAAGCGCAGACAGCTCCTCAACATCGTCCATCACCTTGCGATTGAACCACTCGCTGTCATCGCATACCGCCATGCCAACGACTGAAACCGGCAAATCCTGCAGCGCAAACCCAAGGGTCAGTCCAGCTTGAGTGCCTCCCGACCCAGTTGCACAGATCACCGTACAACGATCAACGCCATGGGCGGTCAAATCGGCGGCGAGTTCTTGAGCGCCGGCGATATAACCCCAGATACCCAGTCCATCGCTGCCGCCAGTGGGGATCACCAACGGAGTGCGACCCAGCTCGCGCTGCTCGTCAGCGGCTTGGGTCAGTAAGCCAGGTAGGTCGGCAACGTACTCTGAGGTTGGGATTGCACGAAGTTCGGCCCCAAAAAGCTGGTTGAGTAAGGTATTGCCCGTTTGTTCGGGCTGGGTACCTCGCAAGACCAGCACACAGTGCATGCCCAACTGCGCACAAACCCCCGCAGTTGCCCGAGCATGGTTGCTCTGTAAACCACCGCAGGTGATTAACGTGTCGACCCCATTGGCCTGTGCATGACCCACAATAAACTCGAGTTTGCGGACCTTGTTCCCCGTTAGAGTCGACCCAGTGAGGTCATCGCGCTTTATCCACAGCCGCTTCCCATGACCCCAGCGATCGCTTGCCCGGGTCATCAATTGCAGTGGTGTGGGTAGTTGGGCCAGTCGATGTCGCGGTGGCCAGTGAATCGCTGCCAGCTTACTCAGCCCCAACGGACTTCAGAGTGCCTTTGGGCAACACGGCGTTGATGTGAACCCGCTGAAACTTCAGGTCGACGTTGCTAGCAACATTGATCGTCACATAGTTTTCATCAAGACCTGTGATCTTACCGAGCATGCCCGACGAGGTAATGACCTCATCGCCCTTTCCAAGGGCTGACACCATTTCTTGGTGTTCCTTCTGTCGCTTCCGCTGCGGACGAATCGCAATGAAGTAAAACAAACCGAACAAGACCACCAAAAAACCAATTTGAAACAGCTCACCACCCGCAGGCTGGCCGCCGCCCTGAGCGTATGCATTGGCTATAAACATAAGACCTCCATTAACAAAAGCTCGCTACTGTAAGCGCAGCGAGTACTTGGGGCAATGACCCGTTGAGATCAAACCGAAAAAGACGTGTCGAAATCGAGGGTCAGGGGCGCGTGATCGGAGAAACGTTGATCCCGATAAATCGCTGCATGGCTGACCGTGTTGCGTAAAGCGGGTGTTACCAACATGTAGTCTAGCCGCCACCCCACATTCTTTGCCCAGGCTTGTCCCCGATTAGACCACCAGGTGTATTGGTCAGGGTCTGGATTAATAACACGAAAGGCGTCAACCCAGCCCAGTTCGTCAAAAACCCGGTCCAACCAAGCGCGCTCATGGGGAAGAAAACCCGAGTTTTTCTGATTGGGCTTCCAGTTTTTCAGGTCAATTTCTCGGTGGCAAATATTCCAATCCGCACAGATGATAAATTCTCGTCGCTTGCGCCGCAGGGCGCGAAGATGTTCGTAGAAATGAGTCATAAACACCTCTTTACGCGCCTGAGCCGCCTCGTTACTAGACCCCGACGGCACGTAGAGAGAAATTACACTGAGCTTATCGAAATCGACTTGTAAGTATCGACCTTCAGAGTCAAGTGGCTCCCAACCCAAACGGGTCGTTACCGACTTGGGCTTCAATCGGCTGTACACCGCTGTGCCGCTGTAGCCTTTGCGCTCGGCATCGTTGTAGATGCAGTGGTAACCCGCCGGATGGAAAACAGCGTCATCTAACTGGTGACGCTGCGCCTTGGTTTCCTGAATGCAAACGACATCGGGCTGCTGTTCGGCCAGCCAATCAAAAAAACCTTTACGTGCCGCAGCGCGAATACCGTTGGTATTACAGGTGATGACACGCATAAAGCCCCTCCGAGGATTGTTAGAGGGCTAATTGTCGGTCATCTGATCACAGAGATCTATGCACGCACTGGTCAGAACCTGTCGAGTAACTTTGTTTCACGGTTGGCTACTCTCTGCATCGATCTCAGCAACTTGAGGTTCAAACGCTGAGTCAAATAGCGATTGAGCGGCATCTAACGGCGCTTCCTTGAGCAACAGCGCGGCAGCAGCGACCTACCGGCTGCGTGGTCTGCAATTCAGAGTCGGTACTGTAAGGCGATGCCGACCGCATCGAAATCCGAGCCAATTGTGGTGATGACGCCTGAACTAACGTTTACACGCACTGAAAGACGGGGACTCAATGGCATTGAGGCGGTGATGCCGAGCCGGGCGTTTTCTACCCCGTCATCCAATTGAATGACACCTCGGGTCGACTCCCCGCCGTAATAAAAATTGCTGTTGAAAGCGACCCAGGCGCCGGGAGCAAAGTAACGCGCAACATGAAACTGCGCTTGATACAGTGGATCCTGTGTGACCTCAGAATCGAGATAATTATCGTTGTCTCCGAAAAACTTTATGGAGCCCGAAACATCGAGGTACCACTTATTCCAAATATAGGAGGCACCAATCCCTGGACGTATCATCCACCGGTTGCTACCGGCATTCACAATTCTGTCGGAGTTATACCCCCCTGTTGGCATTTCAACCTGAAGACTGGTGCCGAGAGTAAAGCCCGGCTTCCACTGAGCTCGGAAATCCTCGAGAGCCAGTGCTGGAGCGCCGATAAAATTCCATGTGACGCGCGCTCTCAAGTCGCCCCATTCGCAACGACTTACGGCTTCGGGTATGCCCTCCACGTCCGCCCGAGCGTCATAGCATGTTCGCGCGGCTTGAAGGTCAAACTTCGCTGAATCCCCGGCTAAGGAAAACGTGTGAGCCAAGCCTAGAGCGACTGAGTCGAGTTCAACGAAGGCATTCTCGATGGGGGCGGTAGGACTGGGGGCAACATCGCCCTCGGTGCGCCCATAGCCGACGACCAATGTGGTTTGATCGATCGGTAAATTGACGTAGCTTCGGGGCTCGAGTTCCTGTGCAGCTAGCGGCACACAACTCGCTCCCAGCAAAGCCAATACCGAGAACCGAATCATCGACAACTAGGCGTCGCTGCTTGCCGGAGAGTCTACGCCCGCACCGACGACCATCGTCCGCGCAGCAGCAGCAAAGCGCTTGGCTGACTCGCCGCTCTCATCATTGCGAATATCCGTTATGTCGATGGGTACTTTGCAGCCACGCTGGACGGCTTCGCGATCGCCGATTCGCGCGATCCAGGCCTGCAGATGATCCAGCCCGTCAACCGACACGCCGCTCCAGCTGTGCGTTCGCACCCAAGACCAGTTGGCGATATCAGCAATGCTGTATTCACCAGCCAAAAAATCACACTCAGCCAGCTGTCGGTTCATCACTTCAAACAACCGCCGACATTCTTTTTGATAGCGGGTTATTGCGGGCTCGATCTTTTCAGGAAAGTACCGGAAAAATACGTTCGCTTGCCCCATCATCGGCCCAATACCGCCCATTTGGAACATTAGCCACTGCATAATCATCGAACGGCCTTTGACATCGACGGGCATAAAAGTGCCCGTTTTCTCTGCGAGATAGACAAGAATTGCACCGGACTCAAAGACCGGAAAGTCGTCATTGCCCCGATCCACAATGACCGGAATGCGCCCGTTGGGATTGAGTGCGAGAAACTCGGGGGTCTTTTGCTCACCGACCGCGAGATCAATGGGCTTTACCTCGTAGGGAATGCCCATCTCTTCCAGCGCGATCGATACCTTATAGCCGTTAGGTGTCGCTGAGGTGAACAGATCAATCATAGCTCGCTCCCAACATTACTTGAGCCCAAGGGCATCGAGCTCGGTAAGGACATCCTCGTGGTGGGTTTTGGTTTTGAATTTATCGAGTACAGCTTTGAGGCGACCATCTTTGCCGACGATAAACGTTGTGCGGAGAATGCCATCATATTCTTTACCCATGAACTTCTTGGGACCCCAAGCGCCGTACTTGTCGGCTACCGAATGATCTTCATCTGACAACAGTGTGAAGTTAAGGGCATCTCGCTCGGCGAATTTTGCCAATCGAGGCACAGCATCTGGGCTGATCCCTAGCGCCACTGTATCGCGTTTCTTAAGGTCCTTTGCGTGGTCTCGGAGTCCTTGAGCCTGCACTGTACAACCGGGCGTCATCGCCTTTGGGTAAAAGTAGACGACAACGTTGCTGATACCTCGGAAGTCTTTGAGCGCAACTTTTTTACCTTCCTGATCCAGCAGGTTGAAGACAGGTGCAAGGTTTCCAATTTTTGGGAAAGCCATAAAACATGATCCTCGTGAAATGGGTGGTTAGCGCTTGCCGCGACTGATGACGCTGTGTCGAACGGGAAATTGTTGTGTTTGCCTGTCGCCCAGAAACTCTACTAGCAACTCTTTGACTACCGGAAATGCTAGCTCATCCCAGGGAATCTCGTCACCACTCACCAACGCGGTTTCGAGACTTTCGGGACCAACACCAAATCGCCCATCTTCGATGTTGCAGCGATAAAATATGTAAACCTGATTGATGTAAGGGACGTCAAATACTCGGTAGAGAGCGAGGTTCGTCGCTACGGCTTCCGCTTCTTCCCATGTCTCTCGAGCTGCTCCCTCGGCGGTTGATTCAGCGTTTTCCATGAACCCTGCGGGTAGCGTCCAGAACCCGTGACGCGGTTCAATCGCCCGTTTGCACAGGAGAATTTTGCCATTATGTTCAGGCAGGCATCCGACAATAACCTTGGGATTGCTGTAGTGAACCATCCCGCACCCGGTGCAGACCTGCCGTTGCCGATCGTCGCCCTGCGGAATGGCACTTTGGGTTTCGCTGCCACACTCTGAACAAAACTTCACGACTGCCCCTCGGTATGTTGATGCCATTCGGCTCGACGTTGGTGATCCTCAGCCTTATCACTCACCCAGCGTCCCTCACCGTTGTCAAAAAATTCGCGTTTCCAAAACGGCGCGTCGGTTTTCAACGAATCCATTAAGTACTGACATGCGTCAAATGCGGGACTGCGATGGTTAGCGGTGACACCTACCCAGACGATGGGCTCGGCAACTTCAAGCACGCCGTAGCGGTGCACAATACGCCAATTCAATAGATCAAAGCGCGAAGCCGCCGTATCGCCCAAATGCTGAAGAGACTGTTCAGTCATGCCCGGATAGTGCTCCAACTCCATCGCAACGACGTTTTCGGATGCACTGTGATCGCGCACGTACCCCGTGAAGGTGACAACAGCGGCCCCCGGACTGCTGCGCACCAGCATCTCGTACTGAACATCAACGTCAAACGGCGACTCCTGAACAAATACCTGCATTCAGCCCCCCGTCATCGGCGGGAAGAAGGCAATCTCATCACCCGCTTGAATCGAGTGATCTGGTGCTACTACCCGTTGGTTTACCGCATGAACAACATTGGGCTGAAACAAGGCGTCGTGCCATCTCTCCGGCTGCCCGCTCGCTAACCGAGCTTTTAATGCTGCCACGGTCCTGCAGTCTTCCGAGAACGGCATCGTCATTTCACTTGTGTCGAGGGCTTCGCGAATTGAAGAAAAGAATCGAATAGTCAGCATTGAGGGCCTCGCTGCCACTCACCGCTTGCACCACCGGATTTTTGTTCGAGCTGAACCGCTTCGATCGTCATGCCCCGATCAATGGCCTTGCACATATCGTAGAGGGTTAATGCCGCGACCGACGCGGCGGTCAGTGCCTCCATTTCAACGCCGGTTTGGCCTCTAAGCTTGCATTGGGCAGTAATCATGACCCCCGGTAGCTGAGCGTCAGGCTCTAACCTCACGTCGATGGCGGTCAGCATAAGGGGGTGACACAGCGGGATCAGTTGGCTGCATTGCTTTGCTCCGCCAATCCCGGCTATCCGGGCCGTGGCAAATACATCCCCTTTGGGCAACTGACCGTCGACAATCGCCCTAAGCGTCTCCGGTGCCATACGCACCCGGGCGGAGGCGACCGCTACCCGTTCGGTTGACGGCTTGGCACCAACATCCACCATGGATGCCCTGCCCTGCTCGTCAAGGTGTGAGAGTTTAGGCTCTCCGTTACTCATTCGCTGTCCTGTCGTTTGAATTGGTTGCTGATGAACCCCAGTGACATGCACTAATTGCAGCTGAAGGGATCTTGGCTGTCGTCAATGCGGGGGACATCTGGCATGCTCCCAGCCCTACGAAGGATAACAAGTAATTCAATCGCAGGCTGCGGCCTTGATAGCATTGTCACAAGAGAAACTTCTATGAGTAGCGTTGAAAATCTCGAATCGACACCCGGAGAGGCGCGCTATCGATGGTTTGTACTGGTGATGCTAACGCTGGTTTACACATTTAACTTCGTAGACCGGCAAATCCTTGTGATCCTCCAGGAGCCGATCAAAGCCGAGCTAGATCTCTCTGACGCTCAGCTTGGACTTCTTACTGGCTTTAGCTTTGCGTTGGTTTACGTCTTGGCTGGCATTCCCATCGCGTGGCTCGCAGACCGCAGTAACCGGCGGAACATCGTAGCAACGTCGCTGGCTGTCTGGAGCGGGATGACTGCTCTGTCCGGAATGGTTATAAGCTATCCGCAACTGGTGTTGGCGCGCCTAGGTGTCGGCCTGGGTGAGGCCGGCGGCTCGCCCCCCGCCCACAGCATGCTGAGTGACTACTTCCCCCCTGAGCAGCGAGGCACTGCCCTCTCGTTTTATTCCTCAGGGATTTATGTCGGCATCTTATTGGGCTTCGCTGGCGGTGGCTGGGTCGCAGAGAGTTTTGGCTGGCGCAACGCGTTTTTCATTATTGGCCTGCCCGGTATCGCCTTTGCAGGCATTCTCGCCTTGGCAGTTCGAGAACCGATTCGCGGGCGCTGGGAGGGTGGGCGCATTGCGCCGAAGTCATCGCTCAAGCAGACCATGGCAGTACTCCGTGATCGGCCATCGTTTTGGTGGATAGCTCTGGGCTGCGCTATGACGTCCTTCGTCTCCTACGGCAACGGCAACTTCTTTCCTTCCTATTTGATTCGCAACCACGGCATGAGCATTTCCGAGGTCGGTTTTGCACTGGGGCTGGTATCGGGTGTCGCCGGCGCGATTGGTACATTTATGGGAGGCTTCCTCAGCGACCGCTTCGGCAAGACTGACAAGCGCTGGTATGTATGGATTCCCATTGCCGGTGGCATTGGGTCATTAGCGTTTGCCTTCTACGCACTACTGGGCAATAACCCGACTTTGATTCTGTTGGCGTTGTTTCCGGCCAATATTCTCAACTCTTTGTATCTGGGTCCCAGTATTGCCATGTGCCACACCTTGGTATCCCCCAGTATGCGAGCGATGGCTTCAGCAGTGCTGTTTTTTGTTCTGAATATGATCGGGCTCGGATTGGGCCCGGTCCTCGTAGGGGTACTCAGCGATGCCTACGAGCCGGTGTTTGGCGTGGACAACTTGCGTTATGCAATGCTCACCACCCTCGTTCTCGGACTCTCAGGAATTTTATTTTTTTGGTTGGGAGCGCGACGGCTGCTCGCCGATTTAAGCAAGCAGCGCGTGGCTTTCTGAGACAAACTTTCTGAGACAAGCCTCTTGGGTTCGAATCAATGCGGGCTGTGAAAGCTGATTAAACGACCCCCCGATGTTGGTTGCCGGTGCTGTCGCTAGTCGCCAGCGCGCTCATCAAACTCACAGCTGCCTTTGCCAGACGTATCCAGTCCTAGTGCTTTCCAGAGATAGCACCGGCCAAGCAGGCCGTTGAGGATCAAAAAGATACTCAGGATCAGCACAATGCCCTCGCTCGTACCAAATGCGCTCTGTTGATATACAACGATAACGCCCACAAGCCCAAGGATGAGCCGTAGCGCCCTTTCCGGTATGCCTAAATTTCTCTTCATGAGTTGGTCATCTGTTGGCGTTCAATTGGCTAACAGCGGGAGGCGTTTTCGATTGCACCAGCTTGGTGGAGGATTGTTGGGTGAAGACTATAGGGAACCTGACCGTTGCGTGGTAGCGCGTCAAAGTACTGTCTAAGTTTGTTCTACGTAGTAGCCTGTCCCGTGGATTGCCACTGGCGTGTATCAGTGTAGACCCCTCAATGCGGGTCCATCATTTCGAGTCCAGACAAGCCAAACTCGGATCGGTTTCGCTTACGCACGGTGATTAACAACCTGTTGCGTAGTTCTGCGAGCTTTACCGACGGACACCGGATTTGGCTTAATATTGATGCTACTATTTTGGATAGCAGACGCAGTAGGATCACTATTCACGTAGGCGATAATGGTCACGGAGAGAGCTTTAACGAAATTGCAGAGGCCGTCGCAAATCAGTCGACAGCCGACCTCGAGTTCGGGAGTAACCTGCTTGGCGTGCTTGTAGCTCGTGACTGGTTGTCTGAACTCTTTGGTGACTTGCAAGTCACTAAAAGCCCTCACGGGGGGATCAAGTTTCAAACTTCATTAACGGCCTCCGTAGAGAGCATCACTAGTGCCCGCGACTGAATAAATCGTCAGCGCATTATGCCCACACAGGCAGGGAAACCATGACCCAAGACGACTGCCACGACTCAGCGACGATGCTGCTACACAATGGCCCGTTAACGTTTACTGCCCGCTCCAAGGGTTCTGGGCCGGTTGTTATGTTGCTTCATGGATTTCCCGACTCCCTTGATACGTGGGAGGCTCAGCTCTCCGTACTGGCCGATGCCGGCTACCGGGCGATCGCAGTGGCGCTTCGCGGCTATGAACCTAGCTCAATACCGGCCGATGGCGACTTTTCGATGGAGGCCATCGCTGGTGACCTGATCGCTTGGCTCGATGAACTCGGTGTAGATCGCGTTCACCTAGTCGGTCACGACTGGGGGGCCAGTGTTGCGTACTCCGCAGCAGCGCTGTCACCAAATCGGTTCAAAAGTCTATGCACACTAGCAGTACCCCACGCCGGGCGCTTTCTGACAGAAATTCACCGACATCCAAAGCAGTTGAGGCTCTCCTGGTACATGGGCTTTTTCCAACTTCGAGGAATCGCAGATGCTTTCTTGGCGCGGCGCGACTATGCCTTTATCAGCACGCTATGGCGAAGTTGGAGCCCAGGTTGGAAATTCTCAAAGGAAGAACTTGAAATGGTGGTAGCAGTGTTTAGAGCGCCAGGCGTTGCTTGGGCCGCCCTTGGATATTATAGGGCTGCCTTAGGGTGGTCTGCGCTTCCGCTCACCCGTGCCAGTCGGAATGATGCGGTGTTTCCAGTTGCCGTTCCCACCTTAGGCATTACCGGTCGCGACGAGGGCTGTATCAACAGCGAGGTATTTTCGGCAATGATGTATGAGGAAGATTTCCCGCAGGGGCTCGAGGTCGAGATTGTCGAGAATGCGGGTCACTTTGCTCACCGTGAGCAGCCCGAGGCGGTCAATCAATTGCTGCTGCGGCATATCCAGCGCTGGGATTGAGCAAGAGGCAACGTAACAATCGGATGCTCACTGGGTGGTTCGCCTGATAGAGTGGAGTTCTGCCTCACGGGCGACCACCTTAGGGAAAATAACGTGCTGTTTATCGCCCCACGCTTCCTTATCACGCTGCTCTTATTGGCCGCCACTGGCCTGGGCGCCACTGCCTCCGCGAGCGATGACTCCGCAGTTGCCGGCAGCACAAAGCCCGCATCAATCGCATGGTTTGATGGTTCTGTCGACGCAGCCTTTGCGGAGGCTGAGCGGAGCAGCCGCCCGCTCTTCCTTTACTGGTCAGCCGAGTGGTGCCCCCCATGTCACGAATTAAAGGCCACCGTTTTTAGACGGGATGAGTTCATCGCACAGAGCACGTTATTCGTTCCCGTTTATTTAGATGGAGACACCGCGAGCGCCCAAAAATATGGCGAACAGTTCAGCGTCTATGGGTACCCAACCGTCATTGTCTTTGCCCCCGATGGCCGAGAACTTACCCGCATCCCCGGAGGAATGAATCTTGAGCAATATCTGAGTGTTCTTGAATTAACCCTCAATGCCCTAACCGGTGAGCGAACTCCTGCGTCTTGTTGAAGCGGGTAACACGATTTCGAACAGCGAATGGTCGCTTTTAGCTAATTACGCTTGGGGACAAGGTCGCGGCAGCGCTCTCGGAGAGCGCGATGAGCCAGCTGTATTTTCTCTGCTTGCCGACTCCTGCCCCGATGATTTGGCGGTAGAAAAAAGTAAGTTCCAAATGATGGTGATCGACCGCTGGAGCAGTGATGATGAGCGTGACCAATCCAAATCAAATGGTTATTTAGGCATCGTGAGCGACATTCTGGGCAACCCGATGCTCACGCGGGCGAATATCTACAGCTTTGCATACCTCGGCAGTGATCATGTACTCGCGCTAGCTGAAGGCGCAGCACAGCAAACCCTGCAGAACACCATAAGAGAACAGCTTGAAGTTGTGATTGCCGATAAATCTGAAAGCGTGCTGTTACGGCTCGACGCTATTTTCGGTTGGGCGGATGTTTCAATAGCGCTGCTACCCGAGGAGGAAGCATTACCTAGTGCCGAGCAGGCGTGGGTAGTGGATCAGATCGCAACCGCCAAAGCGGAAGTTACCGGCTACGAACAGCATTCGGCGCTGAATACTATTTGGCAGTTGTATTACGCCATCGATATGGAAGCCGAAGCCCGTGAATCATTAAAGGAAGGCATTGCAACCTCCAAGCAGCCCTTCTACTTCATGTCGAGCCTTGGGTATCTGGAGAAAGAGTCTGGGAATATCGAACCTGCACTGCAGTGGTATCGAAAGGCCTGGGAAACCGCGGAAGGTCCCGCAACCCGTATTCAATGGGGTGTGAGCTATCTCTCGAACCTGCTGGAACTTGCACCAGAAGACACTGCGTTAATCGACGTTACGGGACGAGCGATTTTCGCAGAACTGGCCAGTCAAACCGACCCGCTGCACCAGCGGAATATTGGCCGCATGAGCGGACTGAGTGACAGCCTGCTTGAGTGGCAACTCGGCGGTCCCGAGGGCGCCGAAGACCCCGACACGCAGGTCATTCCCGAACGCGGGGCGATCGTACTTAAATACCGCGCTGCGATGAGCGATCTCTGTGCCGGTTACACGGGTGATGGCGAGGCCATCGAGACCTGCGCATCGTTCTTGATTCCTGCTGCAGATGAAGCGGAGGACCTAAAACAAGCAACTTAGCTTTATGCGGTATTCGTGGCGTTGGTGTTGGCGTTGCCGGTGCGATTAACCAATAAAGCCACCGGATTGTCGCTGCCATAGTTCAGCATACAGACCACCAGAGCGAATCAACTGCTCGTGGCTGCCCTCCTCGATGATCTTGCCTTGATCGATGACGATTAGTCGATCCATCGCGGCAATCGTCGATAGCCGATGGGCAATCGCAAGCACAGTTTTGCCCTCCATTAATTTGAGCAAATTATCCTGAATCGCTGCCTCCACTTCGGAGTCGAGGGCAGAAGTTGCTTCATCGAGCACGAGAATGGGAGCATCTTTGAGAAACATGCGCGCAATGGCGATGCGTTGGCGTTGCCCACCCGAGAGTTTTGCGCCCCGCTCGCCCACCTGAGCGTCATACCCTGATCGACCGTCCATATCGGTGAGACTTGAAATAAACTCATGGGCGTTAGCCCGAACTGCGGCCTGACGTACTGCGTCTTCCGCGGCGTCTTGACGGCCGTATGCGATATTTTCCCGAATAGAGCGATGTAATAATGCGGTGTCTTGGCTAACCACCCCAATCTGTGCGCGCAGGGTTTCTTGATCAACCTGACTGATATCTTGGCCATCAATGACAATTCGGCCACCTTCCAGGTCAAACAGACGCAACAACACGTTCATCAGGGTGGTTTTGCCGGCACCCGATCGACCGACAAGGCCTATTTTCTCCCCAGGCTTAATGGCTAGGGTGAAATTATCGATTACCCCCTTCCCTTTGCCGTAGGAAAAACTAATGTCGTCAAACACGACCTCCCCCTGAGTCACTTTCAAGGGGGGTGCATTAGGTACGTCGGTGACGGATTGAACTTTGGCAATCGTATTCATGCCATCGTGGGCCATACCCAAGTTTTCAAATAGCCCCGACATCTCCCACATGATCCAGTGCGACATACCGTGCAGTCGCAGTACCAGCCCGATCGCCACGGCGATGCCCCCCACGGTGGATGCGCCTTCGAGCCATGACCAGATTGCAATGAATCCTACAGAAAACAGCAGCAACGCATTGAGAAGGTCGATGGAGACCTCGAGTACGGTCGCCAACCGCATCATGCTGTATACCTTGTCGAGGAAAGCACGCATGCTCGATCGCGCGTAGTCCTCCTCCTGACGTGTATGAGAAAAGAGTTTGACCGTCATGATGTTGGTGTAACTGTCGACAACGCGACCGGTCATCGACGAGCGCGCATCGGCCTGCTCTTCCGCGACCTTGTGCAGCTTGGGCAAAATCACTCGTAGGTTCACGATGTACAGCAACAGCCAAACCACAAAGGGCATCATCAGCCAGATATCAAACGTCGCGACTAAGAATAGGCTGCCAACGAAGTAAACCACCACGTAAATCATGACATCGGCGAGTTTCATGACCGCCTCACGAACACCGAGAGCGGTTTGCATCACCTTGGTGGCAACCCGCCCCGCAAACTCGTTCTGATGGAAACCGAAACTCTGGCGCAAAAGATATTGATGGGCCATCCAGCGAATACGCATGGGGTAGTTAGGCATGAGGGTCTGATGGGTCAGGAGACTGGCGAGTAAACTCAACGCCGGCATCACAAAAAGCACAACTAGACTGATCACGACTAAGGTGTCGCCCTCTCGCTCTATGAACGTTTCGCGATCCGCCGTAGCCAACCAGTCAACGATGCTACCCAGAAATCCAAACAGCAGGACTTCAACGACGGCAATGCAAGCCACCAATAGAGACATCATTGCCAGCCACGGCCAGATCCCCTGCGTGTAATGCCAGCAAAAAGCCCATAGGGTGGCCGGTGGCCGGCTTGGCACCTCGGGAGGAAAGGGTTCTACAAGACGTTCAAAAAAGGAAAACATGGGGTCCCTGTCCGAAGCTATGGGGCGATCCGGCGCCTAATCGAGCCATCGTTCCTGTCAGTTGATGCCCAATGGGTAGCTGAGAAGAACATAACCCGCGAGGCAACCGGAAAACGACGCTGGTTAACGCGGCGTCGTATAATAGCGCACTGCGGGTTTCACTGCCCCGGCACGCGGAATAAGCCAACATATTTCTCGATTAATCTGTCGCTATCTAAGCCAATCGCGTCACACCAAGTACTATCGCAGATCACTTTTCTCTTACACTCTCGTGTTAATAACCGCGTCTCTCATGACCTGATCTCCTAGCGCTTGATCTCCTAAAGCTTGATCCCGTGTTGCCGGCGCGCTCGCGCAATGTTGAGTCAGTAACAATATGGCTAACGGGGCTAGCCCGTCCGCTGGCAACGGCATTCTTTCGGGAAATACGTTGCCAACAGGCCCGCAATGACTGCCTGAGTCATCAAAGCGTCATATTTTGGTCACAAAATAGCGACTCCCTGTACCGAGCCGTAGTTGACATGTTTTTTGCTGATCGACTGAATGTATTCTTCCTATTAATGATGCTCGCCACAGCAGGGGCATTTGTCGCCTGGGGCCTTGAATACATTCAGTTTCAGAACGTCCTGATTTTTCTCATCGCCTCAGGCTTTGGGATGTTCATGGCCTTCAACATTGGCGGAAATGATGTGGCCAACTCGTTTGGGACCTCAGTCGGCGCTGGCACACTAACCATCAAGCAAGCACTTGTCGTCGCGGCAATTTTCGAGGTCTCAGGTGCCATGATCGCGGGTGGCGCTGTGACTGACACGATCCGCAAAGGCATCGTCGATCTTGGCCCACTCTCCGCCGGCGCCAGTTTTGACCCGATGGATTTTGTCTACATCATGATGTCGGCGCTGCTCTCAGCCGCCCTATGGCTGCTCATTGCTACACGGCAAGGATGGCCAGTATCAACAACTCACTCAATCATTGGCGGCATCGTCGGTGCCTCGGTTACATTGGCGTGGATCGTCCTCGGTGGTGACAAAGCCTTAGGGCTTGTGCAATGGAATAAGATCGCGCTCATTGTGATGTCTTGGGTCATCTCCCCCCTGCTTGGAGGATTGGTGTCGTGGTTCCTGTATGGCCGCATAAAAGCTCATATTTTGTCCTATAACGAAAAAGCTTCAGTGTCGTTACTCGAGATCAATACGCGACAGTCGGCTGCGCGCGCGGAGGAGCGCGTGCGTTTCGAGTCACTTAGCCCGGAAGAGCAACGGGCTGAAACGGCGAAAGCTGCCCGAGACGCGGCCTACATGAACAGTGTGCGCGAGGCCAATCCCGAAGAATTTGAGTCATGCCTTTATCGCGAACTTCATCATCTCGAAGCAGAACGCGTTGACGTCGATGCACACAAGGCGCTCATTCAATATGTGCCGCTTGTAGCAGCCGGGGGCGCCATGATCATTACTTCGATGCTGTTGTTTAAAGGCCTCAAGCAGGTTGCCCTTGATCTGAGTGCTTTAGAGAATGGTTTGATTATTTTGATGTTGGGTGCGGCTGTTTGGATGACGGTGTACATCCTCGCTCGGACGTTGCGTCGGGATTCGCTGGATCGGTCTACGTTTGTGCTGTTTTCCTGGATGCAGGTCTTCACCGCTGCGGGCTTTGCCTTCAGCCATGGCTCGAACGATATCGCCAACGCGATTGGACCCTTTGCTGCGGTGCTTGATGTGCTGTCCACGGGCAATATCAATGACAAAGCCTCGGTTCCCCCTGCGGCCATGCTCAGTTTCGGCATCGCCATGGTGGTCGGCTTATGGTTTATCGGTAAAGAGGTGATTCAAACGGTAGGGACAGAGTTAACCCGAATGCACCCTGCGTCGGGATTCACCGCCGAACTCTCGGCGGCGTCGGTGGTGCTTGTCGCCTCTTCCCTTGGGATTCCGGTGTCGAGCACTCACATCTTGGTCGGTGCGGTTCTTGGTATCGGCGTGGCAAACAGCTCAACCAATTGGAAGCTCATGAAACCCATTGGTATGGCCTGGGTGATCACCTTGCCATCGGCGGCTATCATGAGCGCTATAACGTTGGTTGTCCTGCGCGCAACGCTTTAGAAAAGATCACTGAGGCAGGGTCCTTGGACCGTTACACTACCCTAGCCAGAACCTGCTCCAGAATCCGCTAGAGAACTGGCCTCAGATGTCTATGGCACCCGTTATAGGAGTCGTCTCTGGCTCTACGTTTTTCTGGCGCTTTACCGGTCTTACTACGGATTCGTCAGCATTAGATAGTCACGTATGACATGAAACACATCGGTCTGACGCAGGTAGCCCCCGAGGGCATTGTTGGGATTCTTGTTGGCGTACAGCGGGACATCTGCACCGGTGTGTTCTTCCGAGTAAAAATTGTTGGTCGCATAATTGACGGCCAGTAAGCGACCCTCGGGCGTCCGAATGCGAGCAATTTTGCCTGGGGTATAAATTGGCACTGGCAGCGCGGCATACAAACTGGTGTCGGGCACGACTTGAGCTGCCTGAGCGTGGTCGGCAGTCACGATCACCAATACATCGGGATGACTATCGGCAAAGGCCAATGCAACAGCCAGCGACTCTTCTAGTTGAGCTATTTCACCAATAGACCCGCAGGGGTTTCTTCGATGGGATTGTTTGTCGATCGACGCAGACTCCACCATCAGAAAAAAACCACGGTCGTTGTTAGCTGACAGCGTCTTCAAGGCAACCTCTGTCAGCGCCGATAGTGGTGGCGTGTCGCCGTAGGCAGGATTAGCCTCACAATTCATAGGTTCGGGTTGAACCACACTGCCAAGCCGCTCATCGACCTTGTTGAGCAGGCTTGTATCGGGTGCCTCCGCGACACGTCCCTCAGTACCCTGCATACGCACTGGCAGGTGCTCGTCAGCAAACAAGCCCAAAAGCTTGGGTGAGCCAGTGCTTGTGGTCAGCGCGTCACTTTCTGTGAGCACGGCAAAACCATTAGCTTCGGCCAAATCAAGTGATGTTTTTTCTGTCGATGCTGTCAGTGGCACAGAGAAATGACTGCGCCCGCCACCAAGCACCACATCCACTGGCGACTGGGCAATTTGTTCGGCAATCGAGCCCAAACCGCCATTGGACGTAGCGTCTTCAGGACAGCCTGCATAGGGGCTGCCGTAACGCTCTCCGCCGAGTATGATTTGGGGGTTCTCACAGCCGCGATTGGCGACGTGAGCCATAAAGCTTGCGGGGGTCGCATCGGTGACTGAGGCCGTCGTAACGATGCCGGTTTTCAACTCCGCTTGAGCTGCCATTTCAAGCACCGTGACGACATCGCGATCTAGATGATCAGTGCCGACACGCCCAATGCTTGCGATCACACCCGTAGCAAGTGACGTCGCGGTGTTTGCAGAGTCCGCGACATATTCCGGCTCGCCGTTTTCCGTCAGCGTCTGCACCTGAACTGCGCTCGAGACGGGCAGCCGGTCTAGCGTTAGACGACCCTCGTGCCCCACCAGATAGTGTCGGCCCATAGCGACATGCTGATGGTCGAAGCCATCGCCGATAATCAAGATGACCCCGCGGAAGTCAGCACGACTCTCGGTGCCGTCCTGATTCGCCCAACTCGTCGAGCCCGTGATGCCAAACGTAAGGCAAAGTGCCGTTGCCAGTGCATGCTTCATTGGAGCCATCCTTGTGTGAGTTAACTTAAGCGGCGGTAATCTACCCGAACGCACTCTCGAAAAAAACCGCAGCTACTCGTTTTACATCGCAGCAATGCACGACCTAGCGCAATTCGCAGGTCATCGTACCAAGCATTGAAACTTTCTCGCTAATGAGTGCGCAAAGGAGTGCGTAAAGGGGAACGCGCAATATAGCGCCAATGCTACCCAAGGAGCAGCCTGCACGAGTGACTCTCACTCATAGGGCGCCACCTGCTCCGGCTTCACTTACTCCTATAAACGGTAAAGCCCGCACAACGGGCGACAGTGGCTGATTCCAGTCAACCCTGTCCCACTGGACATTAATTTAATGGTCAATGGTGATTGCTATTCAAGTCGCATTAACGGTTTGGCGAGCTCTGGAACTAGCCTGATCACGCGAGGTCATCGGCAGTCTGCCCGCTTAAGTAGGAGCGCGATGAAGGGCTTATCAGAATCACTGACTGTCTATGCTATATTTTTCAGCCTGAAGACTAAGGTCTGCGCACAGGAGCCCGGATCATGCTTTCCGAAACCATGCCCTACGAAAAAAAGTATGCCGATGTAGAAGGCAAGCAAATCGCCTACGTTGAGGAAGGCAACGGAGACCCAATCGTACTACTGCACGGCAATCCTACGTCCTCTTTTTTGTGGCGTAATGTTGTGCCAGAGCTAACCGGATCGGGCCGAGTCATTGTTCCCGATCTTATCGGCCAAGGTGACTCTGAGAAGCTGTCCACCAGTGAGGGTCCCGACCGTTATTCACTCGAAGTCGCCTACCGGTACGTGAATGGCCTACTAGAAGCCATTGGCGCCGACAAAAATGTGACCCTTGTCATTCACGACTGGGGGAGTGCTATCGGCTTTATATGGGCAATGCGGCACCCTCACGATGTGAGAGGCGTGGCCTACATGGAAGGTATCGTAATGCCTGTGACTTGGGCTGATTGGCCCGATAGCGCTGTGGGTATTTTTAAGGGCTTTCGATCGGAAAAAGGCGAGGACCTGATCCTCAATCGCAATATGTTCATCGAGGCGGTGCTGCCCACTTCGGTAATACGTAAACTAAGCCAAGCCGAGATGGATGCCTACCGCGCACCCCACTCCACTGCTGACGATCGTCAACCCCTGCTGAATTGGCCGCGGCAAATTCCCATTGACGGGGAACCTGAGGACGTCGTCAAGCTGACGAAAGAGTACGGCGCGTTTATGGCCGGCAGTGAATTACCAAAGCTATTTATCAATGCAGATCCGGGCTCCATTCTTGTCGGACCGCAGCGCGAATTTTGTCGCAGCTGGCCAAACCAGCAGGAAGTCACGGTCAAAGGCCTGCATTTCGTGCAGGAAGACTCACCGGTAGAGATCGGTCAGGCTGTCGCCAATTGGTTGAAAACTATTTAAGTTATTAACACGAGCAGAGGGTCCCTATGATGTCCGATGTGCCTGCCTATATCGTCGCCAACTTTACTATTAACGACAAAGACGAATACCGGAAGTACGAGAAAGGGTTTTTCCCGATTCTGAAGAAACACGGCGGTAGCTTTTTCACCGTTGACGACCACAGCAAGCACCTCGAGGGTCCCGATCCTAGGCCAGGACGCATGGTAATCTTTCAGTTTCCCTCCGAAGCCGCTGCCGATGCTTGGTACAATGACCCAGAATATCAAGCCTTGTCAGAGTACCGCCGAGCCGGTACACGCATGGTTTCACTAACTTTGGTGCATGGCTTACCGCCGCGCTAGCAAACCCAGCCAAGGGCCATGCCGCAGGAGCGTGCCACGTTTAAATCGGGATTCACCTTAACCCAGAGCCGAATTCGGTTGGGGCGTTAAGCCACTCGATGTAGCTGGCTAACCACCCTCGACAAGTCACCAATACCTAATATACTTGGGCACTGCCGAGCCCTAACCGCATCCATCATAATTCCAACGCGGTCAAGGGCATCCCTCAGGGGGCAACGCCTATGTGTCAAAAACGATCTTTATCGTTCCAGCGCGAGCGCGTCCTCGCACTGATACACGAAAGTGCCTGGTTTCGGCGTGCGAGTGAGGCCTTGCTCGTCGAGATAGCAGACCTCGCTGAACTCGCTGTGGTGCCAAAGGGCAACTATCTGTACCACAGTGGTGATCCCATTGAGCACTTGATCCTACCCGTCGCCGGCAATGCCCAAATCTTACTTGACACGCCGACCAACGCTCAGCTCTTGTTCGCTTATGTCACGCCCCGGGAATGGTTAGGCGAGGCAGCAATAAAAGATGGCTCAAGACACCGGCTATCGATTTATTGCAACGAGGAGTTCACTGGGTTCTTTTTCGAGGCACATGCTTTCTCTCAGGTTTTACGCCGTCATCCAGAGATCTACGAGGATATTCTGATTTGTGAGGTGGAGCGCAGGAAAAACATATTCGAACTGATAAGTTCGAGACTGCCTGTCAATGTCGAGAAGCGGTTGGCCTTAAGAGTAGTGCAGATTGTACGCTCACACCGCGGTGCCGACTCCAACCATGCCACGTTGCCCCCCAGCATCAATCAGGTGGAGATAGCCCGCAGCGTAATGACGTCCAGACAAACAGTAAATCGCATTTTTAGTGCGTGGACCCAACGGGGCATTGCTCAGCGCGTTGGCCCCAATTTCATGTTTGATCTAGGCCAACTCGAACAGCAGATTATCGCTGACATCTAAACGCCAATTTTCGGACCACACGCTCCACCTAACAAGTAGGCGGTGATCCGTGGTGCAAACCGAGATATTTAACGCTCAACGAGCTGCGCATCGCGCTTTGTTACATTTTTTTGAAATCAGTCGTAGGTGTCGCATTTGCGACACCTACGACTCAGATCTGCTGGTAGCGTCTGTGGAGCTGCCATGGCAGTTCGGTCAACAACGACAAGAAAAAGTCTGCTCCGATGGGGCTTGAGATGAGTACTTCGCTGGTAATGATTGCGCCGGTGGTTGTGGTCCCCGACCAGCAGTGGCAACTCAAAGGTCGTTTACAGCACTTTCGACGCAGCCGACTGTGTTAACTAACAATTTAGGAGCGAGAGTATGAGAAAACTATTACGAAATACCATGCTAGCGGTGTGTGCCAGCATCATTAGTGTCAGTCAATTGGCAGTTGCTGAGAAACTGGAGGTGTTTACTTGGGAACCAATGCCCGGAAAGGGCCAGCAATTGGTACAGGGGATGATGGCGGCAGCCAAGTTACACAACGCATCGGGCGCTACCGTGGGCATATACC
Source organism: Luminiphilus sp. (assembly GCA_965657905.1). Classification (GTDB taxonomy): domain Bacteria; phylum Pseudomonadota; class Gammaproteobacteria; order Pseudomonadales; family Halieaceae; genus Luminiphilus. Next base: position 153,368 of record CBFHPT010000008.1, read on the forward strand.
AGCACGATGTAGGCTCCACTCAGATGTTCGATTACGTACTGCGCTGGGATAACGATGAAGACTGGGCGAAAACAAAAGCATCGAATAACTCAGAAGAGTGGCAGGCGTTCTGGGCTCAAGCATCAAAAGCACCATCAGGAAAGCTTGTAGCTTCGCTAGAAGGTTACAACATGGACACCGGCGTTAAGGCCAAGGACTTGGCTGCCCACGGTCCCTACCGCGTCTATATTTGGCGTCCCACCACTGGCAATACGGCCAACCTGTTGAAAATGTTCGCTAAAGGTAAGGCCATCCACGAAAGCTTGGGTGCGCGCATTGATATATACCGCGAGGGTGTTGGGGGCACCGGCAACTATCATTACCTGATGACTTGGGATTCCTGGGAAGCAATGGCTGAGTTTTCTACGGCAATTGCTAAAAATACAGAGTTTCAAAAAATGATGGCTGAAGGTGAGGGAACCGCTGTCTTGGTCAAGTCATTCCAGGGCACACCGGTCATGAGTTTGCCCTAGGCGTAGCAGCTCTCATTGAGTGCTGGAGTATGGAGCGAGTGACACCGATGCCCCATTCCTCTTAGCCACCGCCAACTAGTGGTAATTAGACTTAAGACTAACTGGATTTGCGCGTCTTGCACTCATCCAAAAGGCACGAAAATAAACGCACTAATGTACGTTTTTTTATAACCCAACAAGGAAAATACGCTATGAATTTCTGGAAACATATGGTCGGTTCCATTGCTCTTGCAGCGTGTGCAAGCGCGCAATCAGAGCCTGTAATGACCTTGATTACGGTCAATACCGCAGACCCCGTCGGCTACTCAACGTGGGCGAGAGAGTATGCACCCGCGTTGGCGAAAGCCAATGGCGCAATGGCTATGGGGCTGTGCTCTCCAACATCGGGGGCTCAAAAGATGGGCGATCACTACTTGTGGTCATTCTTTGACTCGCAGAAAAGTGCCTGGAGTGCCAACCCAATGAATCCTGTGATGCGCGACGCAGTGGCCAAGATGGACGTAGAGCGAGAAGTTCGCATGTGGGACAACTGGCGTATCCTGCGCCCGGCGCAAAGTCCAGAAAAAGCGCACTTCTACAATATCCACGTCAAAACAGACGATCCCGCAGGCTATGTCAGCGTTTTAAACGAACTCCATGCTGAAATGAAAAAGAGAGACTATGACGTCTTTCTGCAGGTTTTTCTGGGGGACACTGGAGAAACAGCAGGAACAATAATGGCCTCTTTTGGTTCATCTGATGCCGCTGAAGTGGGTCGTATGTTAGATGCACGCTCAGAAAAGTGGGTAACTGACATCATCTCAAAGCTTGAGGGAAAGCGTGAAATGCTTCATGGCTTCTCTCTGGTGTGTGAGACCTATTACGCTGAGCAAAGCTAACAGCCTCACTGTTGCCAAACTATAGCTACGATGAAGCCCCCGATTTCGGGGGCTTTTTTTTGGCTAGGCCCTAGGTTGTTGCCTATAAGTGGTCCGTCAATGCTTTTCGCTCGAGGTGTTCAATCTCGTCGTGAGTGATCGGCTCCCCCAACCTCTACGTCAAAATGTGCGCCCATCTTGTTACTGTTCTCGGATGGCGTCTATGTGTATCGCGACAACCGAACACTCCGATTTCAACGTGTCAAGGCACCGGACAAAGGCGAGTTGAAGGCGTTGGCTTAACTGATCAGCCAGCGTGTAGGCCGCCGCTCTCACCCCTTCGGGGCGCTCCGCCTACGGCTTCGCGTCCAAACTCTGCTTTGAGCAGAGTTTGTCGAACCTTAGGGTTCTCATACAACCTCACTTGCTCCCACAAACGACAAAGCCCGCACAAGGCGGGCTCTGTCGTTTATGGCGGAGAAGGAG
>CBFHPT010000009.1:0-150262 GCA_965657905.1 Luminiphilus sp.
AGATGAAAGAGCTGGTTGAGATGGAGCTGCGCGAGCTGCTCGACGCTTACGAGTTCCCCGGCGACGATACGCCGATCATCTGTGGTTCTGCGCTGATGGCACTGAACGGCGAAGACGAGAACGGCCTTGGTACAACTGCGGTTAAGACCCTGGTTGAGACGCTTGATTCATACATCCCTGAGCCCGAGCGTGCAATTGACCAGCCATTCCTGATGCCCGTTGAGGACGTGTTCTCAATCTCAGGTCGCGGTACGGTAGTAACCGGTCGTGTTGAGCGCGGTATTGTGAAGGTTGGTGACGAGATCGAGATCATCGGTATCCGTGACACCACCAAGACCACTTGTACGGGTGTTGAGATGTTCCGCAAGCTGCTCGACGAAGGTCGTGCGGGCGAGAACGTTGGTGTATTGCTGCGTGGTACCAAGCGTGACGACGTTGAGCGTGGTCAGGTTCTGGCGATTCCTGGATCAGTCACACCGCACACCAAGTTTGAGGCAGAGGTATATGTGCTGTCTAAAGACGAAGGTGGCCGTCACACACCATTCTTCAAGGGCTACCGCCCCCAGTTCTACTTCCGTACGACGGACGTGACTGGCGCAGTTGAGCTGCCTGAAGGTGTTGAGATGGTCATGCCTGGCGACAACGTGAACATTGTAGCGACGCTGATTGCGCCGATTGCGATGGAAGAAGGTCTGCGCTTCGCAATCCGCGAAGGTGGCCGCACGGTTGGTGCTGGCGTCGTAGCCAAAATCATCGAGTAATCGCCTACGAAGCTCGATTAAAAGCCCGCTTATGCGGGCTTTTTTGTGTGCGTGCGGTCACCTGAGCGGTGTTCCGCGACAAATCTGCAGGAGCAGATTTGGACCGCCGGAGGCGGCCCGAAGGGTGAGCGCCATGGATGGCGCGAATCAACTTGGCCGCACGGTTGGTGCTGGCGTCGTCGCTAAAATCATCGAGTAATCGTCTACGAAGCTCGATTAAAAGCCCGCTTATGCGGGCTTTTTTATGGGTGCCGTTCAGGCGTCTACCGGCGCTATCGACCAACGCTATCGACAAAGGTCGACTGTGAACGTCTTGGGGGTTTGTACTATGGTTTTTGTTCTGCGACATTAACGTCGATTGCCCAATGCAGTAACCGACATATACGAAACACTTACAACCCACATTAGAAAATCATAACAACCATAACGAGGTGACTCTATGACTTACGCAAAACCCGGAACCGAGGGCGCAGTCGTTGCGTTCAAACCACACTATGACAACTTCATTGGTGGCGACTGGGTCGCACCCGTGGACGGTCAGTACTTCGACAATGTCTCTCCCGTCGATGGGCAGGTATTCTGCAAAATCGCCCGTTCCAACGACAAAGACATCAACCTCGCTCTCGATGCTGCCCACAAAGCCAAAGATGCCTGGGGCGCCACATCAGCGGCCGAGCGATCGAATATCATGCTCAAGATCGCCGACCGCATTGATGCCAACGTTGAGATGCTGGCAGTTGCCGAGACCTGGGATAACGGGAAAGCGGTGCGCGAGACTCTGAACGCAGATGTACCCCTGTGTGCCGATCACTTCCGCTACTTCGCTGGCTGTATTCGCGCCCAAGAAGGCACTGCCGCCGAAATCGACGCGACTACCGTTGCGTATCACATTCACGAACCCCTCGGTGTGGTTGGTCAGATCATTCCCTGGAACTTCCCACTGCTAATGGCATGCTGGAAGCTGGGCCCCGCCCTCGCAGCAGGCAATTGCGTGGTCATGAAGCCTGCGGAACAGACTCCAGCATCTATTTGTGTGCTCATGGAGCTAATCGGCGATCTGTTACCCGCCGGTGTACTCAATATTGTGAATGGCTATGGCCCCGAGGCGGGTGAGGCGCTCGCGACCAGCAAGCGCATTGCCAAGATTGCCTTCACCGGTTCAACCGCGATTGGCCACCATATTTTGCGCTGTGCTGCCGAGACACTGATCCCCTCAACGGTCGAGCTGGGCGGAAAGTCCCCCAACGTCTATTTCTCAGATGTGATGGATCAAAACGAAGATTTCATCTCGAAGGCTGTGGAAGGCATGGTGTTGGCGTTCTTCAATCAGGGGGAGGTTTGCACCTGTCCGTCGCGAGCACTGATTCAGGAAGACATGTACGAACCTTTCATGGAAATGGTGCTCGAGCGCACTAAGGCCATCACCCGCGGCAACCCCCTTGACCCTAACACTATGGTGGGCGCTCAGGCCTCGAAGGAGCAGTTCGATAAAATTTTGAGTTACATCGATATCGGCCGCAACGAAGGCGCCGAAGTGCTGATTGGTGGCGCTGCCGAGCAACTCGAAGGCGATTTTGGTGGCGGTTTCTACGTTCAGCCGACGTTCCTTAAGGGCACCAATGACATGCGCGTGTTCCAAGAGGAGATCTTCGGCCCCGTGGTTGGTATCACTACCTTTAAGACTGAAGAAGAGGCCCTGGCCATTGCCAACAGCACTGACTATGGCCTCGGCGCCGGCGTGTGGACCCGCGATACCAACCGCGCCTATCGGATGGGGCGGGGCATTCAGGCGGGTCGAGTCTGGATGAACTGTTATCACGCCTATCCCGCCCACGCTGCTTTTGGTGGCTATAAAAAGTCGGGTGTTGGCCGTGAGACCCATAAGATGGCGCTCGAGCACTACCAGCAGACCAAGAACATGTTGGTGAGCTACAGCGATAATCCACTGGGCTTCTTCTAAAACCCTGCAGCACGCTCGCACAGTTTACAGCTCTGCGGGCGCGCAGCTTTCACTATACTCCTCTCCTGGCGTTGGGCGACGCGACGTCGCCCTCTGGCCAATATCGCGGCCTAGGTAAAATTCCCAACCGCACACCTTAAATGTTCTTTCGAATAGGCTTGACAGAGTGCGGGTGCGCCCCTACACTTCGCGCTCTTTTTTCACGGGACCTCCATTGCGGGATTCCGGCTTTTTAGGAGAAGCACTGTGCAAAACCAGCGTATCCGCATTCGTCTTAAGGCGTTTGACCACAAACTGATCGATGCGTCGACTCAGGAAATTGTGGAAACCGCCCGCCGAACTGGCGCCCAGGTTCGTGGCCCAATTCCGCTGCCAACCAAGAAAGAGAAGTTCACCATCCTCGTTTCACCCCACGTGAACAAGGATGCACGAGACCAATACGAGATTCGCACGCACAAGCGACTTCTGGACATCGTTGAGCCAACGGAAAAAACCGTTGACGCATTGATGAAACTTGACCTGGCGGCTGGCGTAGAAGTTCAGATCAGCCTGGGTTAAGCACAATTTAGTAAGACCTGCTCGGCTTGGCCGGGCGTGTAACGTTCGTATCGGGACGGCTGCTCACTGAGTGACCCTCCTTATAGGGACGGCCATAGAGGGTGTAGCCCCGTACACTGTGAGGTTAAATAGCATGACTATTGGTGTAGTCGGCCGTAAGTCGGGTATGACACGTGTCTTTACCGACGAAGGCGTATCAGTTCCAGTGACCGTAGTGGAAGTAGCTCCAAACCGCGTCACTCAAATCAAAGAGCTCGAAACCGATGGTTATCGAGCAATTCAGGTCACTTCGGGTAACCGAAAGGCCTCTAAAGTTAGCAAGCCAGAAGCTGGGCACTTTGCCAAAGCCGGTGTTACAGCGGGCAATGGCCTGGTGGAATTCCGTCTTGATGGTTCAGACGAGAGCTTCGAGATTGGTTCAGAGCTAACTGTTGAGCGATTTGAGCAAGGCCAAAAGGTCGATGTGGCGGGCCAGTCCAAAGGCAAGGGATTCCAGGGTGCTGTAAAGCGCTGGAATTTCAGCATGCAGGACGCTACCCACGGTAACTCTCTGTCGCATCGTGCACCCGGCTCTATCGGTCAGTGTCAAACCCCAGGTCGAGTATTCAAGGGTAAGAAGATGGCGGGGCACATGGGTGCCGAGCGTGTCACTACCCAGGGTCTCGAGGTTGTTCGGGTCGACACTGAGCGTAACTTGCTCCTTATTAAAGGCGCGGTACCCGGAGCTCCAGGTGGCGAAGTGATTGTTCGTCCGACAGTTAAATCGACGGGCGCTGCCCCGTCACAGTCTTGAGAGCGGGGGCGACGCTGTGGAATTGAATGTAGTTAAGCCCGGCAGCGCCGACGCTGGCACAGTATCTGTGTCAGAGGCGACGTTTGCTCGTGAATACAACGAAGCGTTGGTTCACCAGGTGGTTACCGCGTATCTCGCGGGCGGCCGTCAGGGAACACGCGCACAAAAGACCCGTTCTGCGGTTGCCGGTGGTGGTAAGAAGCCCTGGCGTCAAAAGGGTACTGGTCGTGCTCGCGCAGGTACCATTCGTTCGCCAATCTGGCGCTCGGGTGGTGTCACTTTTGCGGCGACTCCCCAAGATCACTCGCAGAAAGTGAACAAGAAGATGTATCGCTCGGCCATGCGCTCGATCCTTTCTGAGCTGGCTCGCACCGATCGGCTTCTGGTTGTTGAGAATTTCGACGTTGAACAGCCCAAGACCAAGTTGTTGGTCGAGCAGTTAAAGGGTTTCGGTGTTGAGAACGTATTGATCATCTCAGATGAGGTCGACAAGAACCTGTATCTGGCATCGCGCAACCTACACAAGGTCGACGTGTCGGATGTGGATGGTGTTGATCCAGTGAGCTTAATCGCCTTCGACAAGGTGATGATCACGGTCGACGCGGTGAAGAAGTTTGAGGAGGCCTTGGCGTGAACCAGGAGCGAGTTTTCCAGATTCTGCTTGGGCCCCACGTGTCCGAGAAAGCGGCCATCGTTGCCGAAGACAGCAATCAGTATGTCTTCAAAGTAGCGTTGGACGCGACAAAGACAGAGATCAAGACGTCCGTTGAGCAGTTGTTCAAGGTCAAGGTTGATGACGTGCGTACGCTGCGCGTCAAGGGCAAGACAAAGCGAAACCGCTTTGGCCTCTCGACCAAGCCGTCTTGGAAGAAAGCATATGTACGTCTGGAGCAGGGTCAGGAAATTGACTTTGCCTCAATGGCTTAAGGGGACGATTCGTCATGGCAATCGTAAAGAGTAAACCGACATCAGCAGGCCGTCGTCACCACGTACGCGTGGTCAACGATGATCTGTATAAAGGGCGTCCCCACGCGCCGCTGCTGGAGAAAAACTCCAAGAGCGGTGGCCGAAACAACGCCGGACGCATCACTACGCGTCACATTGGTGGTGGTCACAAGCATCACTATCGCGTTATCGACTTTAAGCGCAATAAGGATGGCATCCCGGCGACGGTTGAGCGGGTTGAATACGATCCCAACCGCACCGCGCACATTGCATTGATGTTGTACGCCGACGGTGAGCGTCGCTACATCATCGCGCCCAAGGGCATAAAGGCGGGCGATACCCTGTACTCGGGTGCGGCAGCGCCGATCAAGGCTGGTAACTGCTTGCCGATCCGCAACATTCCAGTGGGTGCAGTCATTCACGCAATCGAAATGAAGCCAGGCAAAGGCGCACAGCTTGCCCGTTCTGCTGGTGCTTCGGTTCAGTTGGTTGCTCGTGAGGGCCAGTACGCCACGATTCGTCTGCGCTCCGGTGAGATGCGCAAGGTGCCTGTTGACTGCCGCGCCACACTGGGCGAAGTGTCTAACTCAGAACACAGCCTGCGCAAGCTTGGTAAAGCCGGTGCTGCGCGTTGGCGCGGTGTTCGCCCGACGGTTCGTGGTGTTGCCATGAACCCGGTTGATCACCCCCATGGTGGTGGTGAGGGTCGTACCTCTGGTGGTCGTCATCCTGTGACGCCTTGGGGTGTGCCGACTAAGGGTTACAAGACCCGTAAGAATAAGCGCACCGACGGCTTTATTGTCCGCCGTCGTGGCAAGAAGTAACCGCTGAAGGAAAGAGGATTTATTTGTGCCACGTTCATTAAAAAAAGGCCCCTTCATTGACCTTCACCTGTTGAAGAAGGTGGAAGCTGCGGTTGAGAGCAACGATCGTCGTCCAATCAAGACCTGGTCACGTCGTTCCATGGTTTCGCCCGATATGGTCGGACTCACTATTGCTGTTCACAACGGTCGTCAGCACGTCCCCGTTATCATTAACGAAGACATGGTTGGCCATAAGTTAGGTGAATTCGCAGTGACCCGCACGTTTAAGGGCCACATTGTTGACAAGAAAGCCAAGCGATAAGGCGGGGCGGAGAGAGTGACGATGGAAGTATCAGCAAAACTTCGCGGCGCGCGCATCTCAGCGCAGAAAGCCCGACTGGTCGCTGACCAGATTCGTGGTAAGCCGGTTGAGGAAGCGCTTAGCGTACTTGAGTTCAGCACCAAGAAGGCGGCCCACATGGTTCGCAAACTGTTGAACTCGGCAATCGCAAACGCCGAAAACAATGAAGGCGCGGACGTTGATGAGCTGCGTGTCTCGACGATTTTCGTCGATGAGGGTCTCACCATGAAGCGTATGCGTCCGCGTGCGAAGGGTCGTGGTGATCGAATTTTGAAGCGCACTTGTCACATCACTGTGAAAGTTGCGGACAGCGAAAGCTAAGGGGACTGTCGCATGGGTCAGAAAGTACATCCGACCGGTATTCGCCTGGGTGTGGTCAAGGATCACAACTCAGTCTGGTATGCGGACAGCAAGAGCTACTCAAAAAACCTGATCAGTGATCTGGAAGTGCGCGAGTACATTCTGCGCAAGCTGGATGCCGCTTCGGTAAGCCGAGTGGTTATCGAGCGTCCTGCGCAAACCGCACGGGTCATTATCCATACTGCACGCCCCGGTATTGTCATCGGCAAGAAGGGCGAAGATGTTGAGAAGCTGCGCCAGGAACTGAGCGCGCGCATGGGTGTTCCTGTGCACATCAACATTGAAGAGATCCGCAAGCCTGATCTCGACGCGCGTCTGGTTGCGCAGAACGTCGCACAGCAGCTCGAGCGCCGGGTGATGTTCCGTCGTGCGATGAAGCGTGTTGTACAAAACGCCATGCGCCAGGGTGCTGAAGGCATCAAGGTGCAGGTTGGCGGACGTCTTGGCGGTGCCGAGATTGCACGAACTGAGTGGTATCGGGAAGGGCGCGTGCCATTGCACACCCTGCGTGCCGATATCGATTACGCGACCTACGAAGCACACACCACTTACGGCGTTATCGGCGTCAAAGTGTGGATCTTCAAGGGTGAAGTCATTGGTGGTGGCGAAGAGGGGCAAGAGCCTCGTCGCGCGGCAGCCAGCTGAGGCCGGTTAGAGGACTGAATCATGCTGCAACCAAAACGTACTAAATTCCGCAAGATGATGAAGGGCCGCAATCGCGGTCTAGCAGAGCGCGGCAGTAAAGTGAGCTTCGGCGAATATGCGCTGAAGGCTACCGGTCGGGGTCGTATTACGGCTCGTCAGATCGAAGCTGCTCGTCGTGCAATGACCCGTCACATCAAGCGGGGCGGAAAGATCTGGATCCGTATTTTTCCCGACAAGCCAATTACTGGTAAGCCGTTGGAAGTACGTCAGGGTAAGGGTAAGGGTAACGTCGAGTACTGGGTCGCTCAGATCCAGCCTGGTCGTGTGCTTTATGAAGTAGAGGGCGTATCGGAAGAGTTGGCTCGCGAAGCATTCGCGCTGGCCGCATCAAAGCTGCCGATACAGACCACGTTTGTTAAACGGTCGGTGATGTGATGAAAGGTAGCGAACTGCGTGAAAAATCAGCGGATGAGCTGAACAGCGAACTGCTCAAGTTGCGTGAAGAGCAGTTTAAGCTGCGCATGGCGGCGTCCACGGGTCAGTTGGGTCAATTCCATCTGCTCAAGCAGGCGAAGCGTGATATCGCCCGCGTCAAGACCGTGCTGCAACAGAAGGTAGAGAGCTAATGGCATCCACAGAGAAGCGTACCCGCGCGGTACAGGGCCGTGTTGTCAGTGACAAGATGGACAAGACCATCACGGTTTTGGTTGAGCGTCGTGTGAAGCACCCGGTGTATGGCAAGTACATCACTCGGTCTTCAAAGATTCACGCGCACGATGAAAACAACACCGCAGGTTTGGGTGACAGTGTACTGGTCGCCGAGTCGCGCCCACTGTCCAAGACCAAGACCTGGACATTGTTGGAAGTACTGGAGACGGCTACCCAGATCTAAAAATCGGGTGGCGATAGCGGCATAGTCCGCAGGTTGGAGTAAAGAGATGATTCAGACTCAGTCGTATTTGGAAGTTGCTGACAACAGCGGAGCGCGTCGTGTGATGTGCATCAAGGTGCTGGGCGGCTCCAAACGTCGTTACGCACGTGTCGGCGATCTGATCAAGGTCACCGTTAAAGAAGCGATTCCCCGTGGCAAGGTCAAAAAGGGCCAGGTCATGACGGCAGTTGTTGTACGTACCCGTAAGGGTGTTCGTCGTCCCGACGGTTCGTTGATTAAATTCGATGAGAACGCCGCGGTTCTGCTGAACAACCAAGACGCACCGATCGGAACCCGAATCTTCGGCCCGGTCACCCGCGAACTTCGCGGTGAGAAGTTCATGAAGATTATTTCTCTGGCGCCAGAAGTTATCTGAGCGACAGGAAGAGAGGATTAGGCAGATGGCGAAGATCAAGCGTGACGATGAAGTTGTCGTCCTGACAGGCAAGGACAAGGGTAAGCGGGGCACCGTGCGCCAGGTTCTTGATAACGGCAAAGTGCTGGTAGCAGGTGTGAACATGATCAAGAAGCACACCAAGCCCAATCCCCAGGCGGGTGTTGCGGGTGGCATCGTTGAGAAAGAGGCCCCTATCCAGATTTCAAACGTTGCGATCTTCAACGGAAGCAGCAACAAGGCAGATCGCGTTGGCTATCGCATCGATGATGGCAAGAAAGTACGCATCTATAAGTCCAGCGGCGAAGTGATTGACGCCTGAGTTTGACTCAGTGCACGAGGTAGCAAAAAGATGGCAACCCTGAAAACAGCATACCGCAATGAGATTGCACCGAAGCTCAAAGAAGAGCTCGGTCTTTCCAATGTGATGGAAGTTCCACGTATCACCAAGATCACCTTGAACATGGGTGTAGGTGAAGCGGTTGGTGATAAGAAAGTGCTTGAGAATGCACTGGCTGATATGACCAAGATCGCGGGACAGAAGCCGGTAGTCACCAAGTCACGCAAGTCAATTGCGGGCTTCAAAATTCGTGACGATTGGCCCATTGGCTGCAAGGTAACCCTGCGCGACGAGCGTATGTATGAGTTCCTTGAGCGCCTCATCAGCATTGCGATTCCTCGAATTCGAGACTTCCGGGGTCTGAGCCCTAAGTCATTCGATGGTCGGGGCAATTTTGCCATGGGTGTGACCGAGCAGATCATTTTCCCAGAGATTAACTACGACGAAGTGGACACGTTGCGCGGTATGGATATTGTCATTACGACAACCGCCGCCAACGATGATCAGGGCCGCGCATTGCTGCGTGCGTTCAACTTCCCGTTCAAAGGCTAAGGGGTATATAGGAATGGCCAAGAAGTCGATGATCGCACGCGAAGCAAAGCGCGCGAGCACTGTAGCCAAGTACGCCGAGAAGCGCGCCAAGCTGAAGGAAATTCTTAACAGCCAGAGCGCTTCTGATGAAGAGAAGTGGGATGCGCAGATTCAGCTCCAGAAGCTGCCGCGCAACTCTAGCCCTGTTCGTCAGCGTCGTCGCTGTCAGATCACCGGTCGTCCTCACGGCGTCTATCGAAAATTCGGATTGTGCCGCAACAAGCTGCGTGAAGCGGCGATGCGCGGCGATGTGCCGGGCCTGGTTAAGTCCAGCTGGTAACGGAGTAATAGTCTTATGAGCATGCAAGATCCCATCAGCGACATGCTGACTCGACTGCGCAACGCGCAGATGGCCGGCAAGAAGTTCGTTGAAATGCCCGGTTCTAAGCTTAAGGCAGCGGTCGCCAAGGTGTTGGTTGACGAGGGCTATGTCGCCTCGTTTGATCTCGATACCGACGGTAAGCCCCGTCTGTCCATTGAGTTGAAGTATTTTGATGGCAAGCCCGTCATTGCAGAGATTCAGCGCGTGAGCAAACCCAGCCTCCGTCGCTACTCTGGCAAAGGTGAGCTGCCAACTGTCCGAGGCGGTCTCGGAGTGGCTATCGTTTCCACATCTCACGGTGTGATGACCGATCGTGCAGCACGCGCTGCAGGTGTCGGCGGCGAAGTGCTCTGCACCGTATTCTGAATCGACGCATTTAAAGAGCAGACTGAGTTATGTCACGAGTTGCAAACAATCCGGTCACATTGCCCAAGGGCGTCGATGTCAGCATCGATGGCAGCAATGTCTCCGTTAAAGGTGGTAAGGGCACGATGGAAATGTCCCTGGTCGATGGCATTGAGATCAAAGTCGAGGATGGTCAAGCATCCATCGTCTACGACATCAATGGCAATCGGGCTATGGCTGGCACCACACGCGCACTGCTGAACAATTTGGTAAAGGGTGTTTCTGACGGTTGGGAAAAGAAATTGGTTCTCAACGGTGTTGGTTATCGTGCCAAGGCGGCGGGTAAGACTGTCAATCTGACTGTGGGTCTGTCTCACAACGTCGATTATCAGCTGCCAGAAGGTATCTCCGCTGAAACCCCCACCCAGACCGAGATCGTGATCCGGGGTATGGACAAGCAGGCTGTTGGCCAGGCGGCTGCGGAAATTCGCAGCTACCGTCCGCCAGAGCCATACAAGGGCAAAGGTATTCGCTACGCCGACGAGCACGTACGGCGCAAAGAAGCCAAGAAAAAGTAAGTAGGTAGGGCAATGAACGAGAAAACGACATCCCGTATACGTCGCGCTCGCAAATCGCGTGTGCGTATGCGCAAAGCTGGTGCAACTCGCCTTACCGTGCATCGCACGCCGCGTCACATTTACGCGCAGGTGATTGCCCCTGAAGGTGACAAAGTTTTGGTAAGCGCCTCGACGCTTGATAAAGATCTGCGTGGCGGTAACACCGGCAATATCGATGCGGCGGCAGCGGTTGGCAAGTTGATTGCCGAGCGCGCCAAAGAGGCGGGTATTTCAGCGGTAGCATTTGACCGTGCCGGCTTTAAATATCACGGCCGCGTTAAGGCGCTGGCTGACGCAGCCCGTGAAAGCGGATTGGAGTTTTAAGAATTATGGCGTTTAACGATCAGAGAAAAGACCAGCGCACTGAGGGTGATCTTCAGGAGAAGCTGGTACAGGTTAACCGCGTAGCCAAGACGGTTAAGGGCGGTCGCATCATGAGCTTCACTGCACTGACGGTTGTTGGTGACGGTAAAGGTCGCGTTGGTTACGGACGTGGTAAGGCCCGCGAAGTGCCAGTTGCCATTCAAAAAGCAATGGAAGCGGCGCGACGCAATATGATCAAGGTTGAGTTGACTGACGGTACGCTGCAGTACCCAGTTAAAGCTAACCACGGCGCCTCAAAGGTTTACATGCAGCCTGCATCAGAAGGTACCGGCGTGATCGCTGGTGGTGCGATGCGAGCGGTGTTGGAAATTGCCGGTGTGCACAACGTATTGGCCAAGTGTTACGGCTCCACTAACCCGGTGAACGTGGTTCGTGCTACCTACAACGGTCTGCGTGACATGTGCTCACCCGACGCGGTCGCCGCCAAGCGTGGCAAGACCGTCGAAGAGATCCTCAGCTGAGGCGGGAGTCAGTAGTCATGAGCAAGACAATGATTAAAGTTACCCAGATTAAGAGCACCGCAGGTCGCCTGCCAAAGCATAAGGCATGTGTAGCGGGCCTGGGTTTACGTCGGATCGGCCACACCGTCGAGGTAGAAGATACCCCGTCAGTGCGCGGCATGATCAATAAAGTGCACTACTTAGTGCGCGTAGAGGGTTAAACCAATGTCGGATGATATGCGTTTAAACAGTCTAAGCCCCGGTGATGGTGCCAAGCGCGATGCGAAGCGTGTTGGTCGCGGTATCGGTTCAGGCACAGGCAAGACCGCAGGTCGTGGTCACAAGGGTCTGAAGGCTCGCTCGGGCGGTACCGTGAAGCCCGGTTTTGAAGGTGGCCAGATGCCACTCCAGAAGCGTTTGCCTAAGTATGGCTTTACGTCGCGCATTGCCCGCACCACCGCTCAGATTCGTTTGCATGAGTTGAACGCGGTCGAAGGCGATGTTGCTGATCTCGAAGCGCTGAAGAAGGCTGACCTGGTAAAAGAAGACGTGCTGCGTGCTCGCGTATTTTTGTCAGGCACGATTGAGAAAGCGGTCAACGTCAAAGGTCTCGCGGTCACCAAAGGTGCCCGGGAAGCCATTGAGAAAGCTGGTGGGAGCGTCGAGGCGTAATCCATGGCTAACGGAATGCCGTCAATGAACACTGCGGGAATGGGCGAATTATTCGCCCGTCTTCGTTTTGTGTTACTCGCGCTGATCGTGTATCGCATCGGGACACATATCCCTGTGCCCGGCATCGATCCCGAGCAGCTATCGGCACTGTTTGATCAAAACCAGGGGACTATCCTGGGTCTGGCTAACGTATTTTCGGGCGGCGCCCTAGAGCGTATGAGTATTCTCGCGCTCGGTATCCTGCCCTACATTTCTGCGTCGATTATCATGCAGTTGATGTCGGCTGTGACGCCCCAGTTGGAAGCATTGAAAAAGGAAGGCGAGTCGGGTCGTCGTAAGATTTCCCAGTACACCCGCTACCTCACGGTCGCGCTGGCCTTGGTGCAAGGCACAGGTATGACAGTAGGCTTGGCCAATCAGGGCCTGACGTTTGACAGCTCCATCAGTTTCTTCGTTATCGCGGTAACTTCGCTGGTAACGGGCGCGGTGTTTATGATGTGGCTCGGCGAGCAGATCACTGAGCGCGGAATCGGTAACGGTATCTCGCTGTTGATCTTCGCGGGCATTGCCGCAGGTTTGCCGGCTGCCATTGGTCAGTCGCTTGAGCAGGCCCGTCAAGGCGAGCTCAACATCCTGATTTTGTTGGCAATTGTTGCATTGGCCATCACCGTTATTTACTTGGTGGTCTACATCGAGCGCGGTCAGCGGCGTATTACTGTCAACTACGCCAAGCGTCAGCAGCAGGGCCGCCAGCAGTACCAGGCGCAGTCATCGCACCTGCCGCTCAAGGTCAACATGTCGGGTGTTATTCCTGCGATTTTTGCAAGCTCGATCCTCCTGTTCCCAGCATCAGTGGCCCAGTGGTTTGGCAGCGCAGACAGCGCCGACTGGCTACAGGACTTGGCGGTAGCCATTGGTCCAGGGCAGCCGCTTAACATTATTTTGTTTACCGGCTTCATTATATTTTTCTGCTTCTTCTACACTGCGTTGATGTTTAACCCGCAGGAAGTGGCAGACAACCTGAAGCGATCCGGCGCATTTGTTCCCGGTATTCGCCCAGGCCAGCAGACCGCCAATTACATTGATGGCGTTCTGACACGATTGACCGTATTCGGTTCGGCTTACATCGCGTTGGTTTGCTTGTTACCCCAGTTTTTGGTGGTCATGTTCAACGTACCGTTTTACTTGGGCGGCACCTCAATGTTGATCGTTGTGGTGGTAGTCATGGACTTCATGGCCCAAGTCCAAAGTCATTTGATGTCGCACCAGTACGAGGGTGTGATGAAAAAAGCCAACCTGGCTAATACCGGTCCCGCCGGTCGGCTGCGTTAGGTTCTAGGAGCGAGAGATGAAAGTAAGAGCTTCCGTTAAAAAGGTATGCCGCAACTGCAAAGTGGTTCGCCGTAACGGTGTCGTGCGAGTGATCTGTTCAAGTGATCCGCGCCACAAGCAGCGCCAAGGCTGAAGTTGTTGAACTTTAGTCGGCAAATCAGTAATATGCGCGCCCTCTCCGTTTGGGAGTGGGCGGCCAGAGCGTGCCCCGCGATTGTGCAGGGTAACGCCAGTAACGTTTGGAGATAAATCGATGGCGCGTATCGCCGGTGTCAACATTCCCGATCACAAGCACGCAGTGATCTCACTGACCTATATCTTTGGTATTGGTCGCACTCAAGCCCGCCGTCTACTGGACGTTTCTGGCATTGAGCATTCGACCAAGGTCGGAGACCTCTCAGAGGGTCAGCTTGATCAACTGCGTAACATGGTTAGTGAGATGACCGTTGAAGGTGATCTCCGTCGTGAAGTGTCCATGAACGTCAAGCGACTGATGGACCTGGGTTGTAACCGTGGCCTTCGTCATCGTAAGAGTCTGCCTCTGCGCGGACAACGTACCAAAACCAACGCTCGTACCCGTAAGGGACCCCGTAAGCCCATCCGTAAGTAATGGCGGGGCACGTCGAGTGCCGTTCTAGTGTAGCTACATCCTAATTTGTAGCGTTGATATTGAGATAGGAAAACATGGCCAAGAACGCCAAAAGCGCCAAGACGACCAAGCGCAAAATTACTAAGCAGGTTGTCGATGGTGTCGCACATATTCACGCATCGTTTAACAACACGATTGTGACCATCACGGACCGTCAGGGTAATACCCTGAGCTGGGCGACTGCAGGGGGCTCTGGCTTCCGTGGTTCGCGAAAGTCCACCCCGTTTGCAGCTCAGGTGGCTGCAGAGCGCGCGGGTGAGGCAGCAAAAGAGTACGGTCTCAAGAATCTTGATGTGGAAGTTAAGGGCCCCGGACCCGGTCGCGAATCGGCTGTTCGTGCTCTTAATGCCTGTGGCTACCGTATCAGCAACATTACCGATGTGACGCCCATCCCCCACAACGGATGCCGTCCACCGAAGAAGCGTCGCGTATAACGCCGCTAGCGCCGAGGATTAAACAGAATGGCTCGATATATTGGACCCAAGTGTAAGCTCTCTCGTCGTGAGGGTACCGATCTTCAACTGAAGAGCGGTGTTCGCGCGCTGGATGCTAAATGTAAAGCTGAAACCGCACCTGGTCAGCATGGCGCCCGACGTGGTCGTCTGTCTGACTACGGCGTTCAGCTGCGTGAAAAGCAGAAAGTTCGTCGTATCTACGGCGTGCTCGAGAAGCAATTCCGTAACTACTACAAGGCCGCTGCCCGCATGAAAGGCGCGACTGGCGAAAACTTGCTGCAGTTGCTCGAAGGACGTCTCGATAACGTGGTCTACCGCATGGGTTTTGGTAGCACTCGTTCAGAGGCACGTCAGCTGGTCGCTCACAAGTGCATCGTGGTTAACGGCACTGTCGTTAACATCCCGTCGTTTCAGGTGTCTCCCGGCGATGTCGTTGCCGTGCGTGAGAAGGCCAAGAAGCAGTTGCGCATTCAGTCGGCGGTATCGTTGGCCGAGCAGCGTGGTGAGCCTGAGTGGATTGAAGTGAATTCAGAAAAACTCGAAGGCACCTTCAAGGCTAAGCCAGAGCGTTCAGATCTCTCGAGTGAGATTAACGAAAACCTGATCGTGGAACTGTACTCCAAGTAATTCTTGAGTTTCAGTTTCCTAATTTTGTTCTAACAGCAGGTGCCCTATGACCAGTTCGGTAAATGAATTTCTTACACCTCGCGTCATCAAGGTAGACGAAAAGTCCACCACCCGCGCGCAGGTAACGCTCGAGCCGCTCGAGCGTGGTTTTGGCCACACCCTCGGTAATGCGCTGCGTCGTATTCTTTTGTCATCGATGCCTGGCTGCGCCATTTCCGAAGTTGAGATTGACGGTGTGCTGCACGAGTACTCCGCTATTGAAGGCGTTCAAGAAGACGTTATCGAGATCCTGCTGAACCTGAAAGGCGTTGCCTTGACGATGGCAGGCAAAGACGAAGCTGAGCTCACTTTGGTCGCCAAGGGCCCCGGTGTGGTGACGGCGGGCGACATTCAAGTCGATCACGACGTTGAAGTCAGCAACCCAGAGCACGTCATCTGTAACGTGACTGCCGATCGCGAAATCATTATTCGATTGGTTGCTGAGCGTGGCCGCGGCTACTCGCCAGCTGATTCCCGCGAAAATCCTGAAGAGGAAACCCGTTCAATTGGTCGGTTGCAACTTGACGCGTCATTCTCGCCAATCCGTCGCGTCTCTTACGTGGTGGAATCTGCGCGAGTTGAGCAGCGTACTGACCTCGACAAGCTGGTTATCGATCTGGAAACCAACGGAACGATTGACCCCGAAGAAGCGATTCGTCGCGCAGCGACTATTCTGCAGCAGCAGCTTTCTGTGTTTGTCGACCTCGAGGGCGAGACTCAGGCTGCGGCAGCTGAAGCAGATAACGAAGTTGACCCAATTTTGCTTCGTCCGGTCGATGATCTCGAGCTTACCGTACGTTCGGCCAACTGCCTCAAGGCTGAGAACATTTACTATATTGGCGATCTGGTACAGCGCACCGAAGTGGAGCTGCTGAAAACGCCAAACCTCGGAAAGAAATCATTGACCGAAATCAAAGATGTACTGGCATCCCGCGGTCTGTCTCTCGGTATGCGACTTGAGAACTGGCCACCGGCTAGCCTCAAGAACGATGAGCGATTGCTCAGCGTCTAATTTTTAGGACTCAACCGGCCTGCCGTGAAGGCAGCCCAATCGAAGGAATACGACAATGCGTCATCGTCATAGCGGTCGCCAGCTCAACCGCAACAGCTCCCACCGTAAGGCCATGTTCCGCAATATGGCTGTATCGCTGGTTGAGCATGAGCTGATTAAAACAACGTTGCCTAAGGCTAAGGAACTCCGCGGATACGCCGAGCCCCTGATCACTCTGGCGAAAACCGATAGTGTGGCTAACCGTCGTTTGGCGTTTGACCGCACGCGCAGCAAAGAAGCTGTGGGCAAGCTATTTGAAGAGCTCGGACCTCGTTACCAGGCACGTCCCGGTGGCTACATCCGAATCCTCAAGTGCGGCTACCGCGCTGGCGACAAGGCACCGATGGCCTATGTTGAGTTGGTTGATCGTCCTGAGCCCGAAGTCTTCGATGAAGTCGAGGTTGACGACGAGGATTGATTTACCGGCAGTCGATTGCGCGTGAACGCATCGACCCTGCTGAGCCCCGACGACATTAGAATCGGGGCACATAGGCTAGATAGGCAGTCTATACAGGTAGGCTAAAGGGTTACGCTAAAAAGCTAGGCCATTTAGTTAGGGCAGATTGATAGCTCTTGAAAGCAACACCGCTTGCCGGCCTGATAAGACAGCTACCAGACATCAGCCAGCGCAATAAGTACCGCAGCAACACAGCATCGTTAGCGACATAAGCAACTATAGCACCAGATAAGAAGCCCCGATTGATCGCCATCGGGGCTTTTTTTGTTCTAGGGTTCGACAGTTACTAGAAGGTAGTTAAAACATCGCAACGCTTCACACCGACGATCTATAGAGACGATCAAAGCGCCGATGTCACTCGTATCCAAGTCATGCGACCAGGTTCATTGACCTGAATCTGGTTCGGGTCGAAGGCGTTGCCACGATTTAGATGCTGCGTGTATGCCTTGTCAAAGGCGTTGTCGATGCCGGCCTCGATCTTGAAATGTGAATTGAGTTGATAGCGGGCAAATAGGTTCATTACCCCCCACCCGGGGGTCTCTTGCACATCAAGGCCTTGGCCTTCAATCCCCGTTGCCGAAGTCGTATCGACTCGGGTTTGAGTTGCGGCACCCTGTACCTGACCACCCATTTCCCATAAGCCCTCACGCCACGTGAGTTCCGCGAATCCCTCAAGGGGCGCAATTTGCGCGATAGCGCGATCGTCACTGCGATTCTGTCCCCGAACATAGGCTGCACCGGTGCTCACTGACAGCGAGTCGGATAGCGCCCATCGAATGCGTGCTTCGCCGCCGATCAGTCGTGCATCGATATTGCGATAGATCGATGCGTTGTTACCCGTTTCAACAAAGCGATCACGCAAGACGTAGTCGCGCACGTTATTCACGAATAGGGATACGTCGAGCTCAATGGCACCCCTGCGTCCGATGCCGCCTACTTCAAGCTGATGGTGTTGCTCGGGTTCTATATCGGGACTTCCCACCCAGCGACCGCTGGGCATCGCAGCATTGGAGGCAACAAATCGTTCGGTGGCATCGGGAGTCCTCACTGATCGTGTTAGTCCGGTGTAGAAACGGAACGGACTCGCTTCGGGCGCGTATTCTATTCGCAATAATCCGCCCAGATTATGATCAGTACGCGCCAATGCAAAATTGTCCCCATAGTATTGGCTGTACAGATCATTGGGAGAAAGGGGCATACCGCGGGGATCGAGCGACGCTGCGTCGGCTCGCGACTTTACGTGGTCATAACGCAGGCCGCCCAATATCCAGATGCCCTGAGTCAGCTGATGGCCTAGCTCGGCGAATACCCCGACTTGCTCGATGGAAACGTCGGGCCACAACACGGAATTCAGTGCCGGCTGTGGACCCGTGTCATTGAAACGGCGGGCGCTGCGCTCATTGTATTGAGCATCGGTACCGAACTTCCAAAGCCCAAGTTGACTGGCGTATTCAGCCGTTAAGCGTCCACCGTAGGTATCTGAGGTGGAAGGCGCGCGCATCCGCATTCGACTGTTGGGACGTAGGGAGTAGTTGTCCATGACATGGTCAACGTTTGCGCGGTACATCTCGGCGTTGATATTGCTTAGGGGCCCCACAGACTCAGTCGTCATTCGCAGTCTGATGGCGTCATTGACTGCCTCAGGGCTGTCCATGCCGGCACTCGGGAACAGGGCGTCGAGGGTCGTTTGATGGTCATAGCTCAACTCAATGCGCGAGCTGTCGTCGGGGGTGTAGCCAAGGATGATGCTTCCGCCCCGCTCGCGATACGCACCACGGACCTCATCGCCGTTGCCGTCTTCGTAATCACCCGCGTCCGAGGCGGAACCCAACAGACGCACAAAACCCTGCGGGCTTCCTATGGCAAGATCAGCGCTTAACTCGGTGAGATCGCTATTGCTCCGCCACGCCCCAGCCACTTCACCTCGCACTGCTTCATCGGTCTCAAATCGGTCGGTCGTGCGGTTGAAGATTACTGTGCCGCCCGGACCACCGCCCCCGTAAGCCAGGGTTTGGCTGCCACGAATAACGGTCACCTCTTGGTATGCGGCGCTGCTCGCATAGGATGTCGGTGGATCCATGCGGTTCGGGCAACCCCCGTGAACGTAGGCACCATCGAGCAGAACGTTGAGCTGTGTTTGACTCATGCCCCGAATTGAGGGGTCGATACCGTGCCCCCCCATACGCGAGCCGGAAACCCCCAGCAGATCTCTTAGGCTCTCGCCGGTTTCGCGACCTGGCGCCCTCGACTGGCTGCTCAAATTTGTGATGGTCGCAGGAATCGCCTGCCCGAAGACTTCAACGGTCTCGATGTGTTGGTGATCGTGGTCCGCCAGCGCATAGGGCGCGACAGCCAGCGTCAATGCAGCCGCTACCGCGCGCTGCATGCAATAATCCTTCATGGTATAGCCCTTAAATTGTCTGAGAAAGTGCTTGGTGCAGATCGTTCAGACGTAGGGCGGGGCGCGACTGGTAAAATCGGGAAAGCGCGATGTGTTAGGAGCCACCCGGTTCGCCATCGCGACAGGGGTAATTTCGGGAAGCTGTGTGGCGGAAAACTGCGGTGGCTGGAGCAGGGCGCTGGCGCCGATAATGTTGTCGAGTGTTAACGCAGGGCAAGATTCGGAGGTGTCGCCCAAGAAGGCTGGCATCTCCATAGTGATTGCACGGTTGCCCTGGAGCGTGCAGATGATGATGGTTACTTCGTTACCGTCTTCACTCGTGTGGGCAACGCTCATGGGGGTCACCATAAACGTCAGTGCGCACTGCAGAACGAGATGAAGCGCTATTAGCGCTTGGGCCGTCTTGCGGCGCAACATGCCGCGCTTGCGTAAGCGTGCATGTAAGCCTAGTCGATTAGAAGTGCGGGAACTCATGCGCGCAGTTTACGCGTATGCGGGGGCAAAAAAAATAACGCTGGAGCAGTGTATGGCGTGAATACGCGCTAGGCGAGCTGCCTGAAATCTCGTGGGGTTTGCCCATTCATCGCGACAAATGCGCGTCGAAAATTTGAGACATCTTGATAGCCCAATAACAGTGAAATCGCTTCGACGCTCATACGGGTCTCCGCAAGATATTCCTGTGCAAATTCGTTCAGCACCCGATTGCGGATGCCGCGGAAGGACTTGCCTTCACTGTTGAGTCTGCGACTCAGTGTACGCGAGGAAACATTCAGCTCATCCGCCATTCTCTCCAAGTTGGGCAGAGGTAGTGAGCGGGCTTTCAAGGCGTTGTAAAGGTATTCCGAGTACATGCCGACGTCCGATCGGCCCAGCTCGCGCAAACTCTCGTCCAACAGGCCCATCGATCGCTGCCAGAGACCCTGGCTGCAATAAGGCGATAGCGCTTCTAGGAATTCACGGGGTATGAGTACCGCCGACTGCGAACAATTGAAGACGCTGGGTCCCTGAAAGTGCTCCTCAAAGGGGGTTAAATCCGCAGGGGTTGGAAAGGCAAATTCAAACCGCGTGTTTTCCAATTGGCGGCCCAAGAGGTGCTCGCAATAGCCCTGTACCAGTAGCATAGCGGGCACCGTGTGATAGGGCAGCAGATCATCGATATTATTGCCGTAATCTAACTCTACTGCCGTGAAACCTTGACGGTGTTTGAGGCTTACAGATACATAGCTCGCTTCGGTTCGCGTATAGGCGCTCAACACCATCAGGCCCGCGCCCAAGGATGGCGCGTTTATCATTGCAATGCCTAATCGCCCCAGCCCTAAAAAAGGGTTATCGAGCCCGAGATAAAAGGCTATCGGGGCGCTGGGGCGCAAGCGGATTGCATTACGCAGCATCTGGTTCATGCCTTGCTTGCTGATCTCACTTGCGCGCCTCAGCTCGGCCGCATCAAAACCTACGTTTTCGAACAGTTCTCCCTCATCGACGCCGAGGCTACTAAGCCGTCTAAACAGCAAGCGTGCGAAAATCGGGTTGAGTCTTTCCATTTACCTAATTTCCATGGGTCGATTTACATGAGCTCGGTTTTTATGGAGCTGGCTTTCATCGACATAGTTCCCACAGGCCTAACTGCCATAGACCTGGTTTTCATGAAGCTGGCTTTTATGGATCTAATTTCCACAGACCTAATTCTCACAGGCCCATTTCCCGCACATCTAATTTTCATGAATCTAATTTTTATCGGACTAGGCTGTAAAAACGTCCAAAGCAGCCGCTGAGGGTGCATTACCCGATTGGCACGCTGCTTATCGTCAGCCGAAATGTTGA
Organism: Luminiphilus sp.; assembly: GCA_965657905.1. GTDB lineage: Bacteria > Pseudomonadota > Gammaproteobacteria > Pseudomonadales > Halieaceae > Luminiphilus. The sequence continues at coordinate 21,055 of CBFHPT010000009.1, forward strand.
CCTGCTCAGCGATGTAGAACCACGGGAAGGTCGGTGTAGCCGCGCACGAAATTAGACTGCACACGCACAGGCTCACCCACCACCTCCACATTGGAGAACCGAGCGAGCAGTTCTTCCCACAGGATGCGCAGTTGCATTTCGCCAAGTCGATTCCCCATGCATCGGTGAATACCGAATCCGAAAGAGAGGTGGAATCGAGGGTTCTCGCGGTCAATTAGGAACTCGTTGGGCCGTTCGATCGCTGAGTCATCGTGATTGCCTGACAGGTACCACATAACGACTTTGTCACCTTTGCGAATGGTTTTCCCACCAAGTTCCACGTCGCGGGTTGCTATTCGTCGCATATGCATCAACGGTGTTTGCCAGCGGATGATTTCGGGCACAAAGCCATTTACCAGGGTGTGGTCAGCCTTGAGCTTGGCGTATTGCTCGGGGTTTTGATTGAGCGCCAGAACGCCGCCGGTGATCGAATTACGGGTCGTGTCGTTACCACCGACAATCAGCAGAATGATGTTCCCAAGGTATTCCAGTGGCTCATCAACCATGTTCGCGGTGTCGGGGTTAGTGGCCATCATGCTGATGAGATCCATGGTGCCGGGAGGGTTGCTCTTTCGTTCGTGCCAAAGCGCTGTGAAGGTTTGAAGGCAGTCCATTAGGGCTTCCGTGCGCGCGTCGACATCGCCGTCTCCACCCGTCGCTTCGGGCAGTGAGGTTGCCATGTCAGACCAGAAGGGCAACTTCGCACGGTCTTCAAAAGGAAAGTCGAAAATCGTTGCCAGCATTTGTGTGGTCAAGTTGATCGAGACCTTTTCAACCCAGTTGAATGGCTCGCCAACCGGCAAGTCTTCTAGCATTTCAAAAACGCGCCCTCGTATAAGGCTCTCAAGATCCGCCAGGTTGCGTGGTGCTACTACCCCTTGTACGGCTTTGCGCTGCAAATCGTGGATTGGTGGATCCATGGCGATGAACTGTCGAATGGGGAGGTCGTCGCCGTAGTCGCCGATCGTGATTGCGGGCTCTGAAGAGAATGCTTCGTGGTTTTTATCGACCGCCACAATGTCCTCAAAGCGAGTGACCGACCAAAAACCACCAAAGTCTTCATTTTCGCTCCAGTGAACGGGGTCCTCTTTACGTAGCCGTTCAAAGTAGGGACGCCAGGCGTCCTGTTGGTACAGGCGAGGGTCACTCACATCAATCGCTTCGATGGCAATACTATGCGGATCTTTTATGGCTGCGTTCATCACTGGTCTCTCTGTGGGTTCTTTTGGGTCTTTTGATTGCTCTTCTGATCGTTCTTTTGATCACCCAGCGTGTCATGAGCGCAGTGGTTGCGCAGGTTGTGAAATCTAGAGTGATTGAGCGTGTACTCCTACCACAGGACAGTTTAAGACAAGCATAAGTCATTTTGCGCCAGGAGTGTCATAACGAGTTGTTTGAGGTTATATTCGACAACGCGGCATCCATAAAAAAACTAATGAGTGGGTGTCCCGCGGAATCGCTTTCGGCGCGTTCCGCAATAAATGCTGGTAATACAGCGTAAAACCATAAAAAACCTAAATCAGAGGTACACAATCTATGCGTATTCCCTATGCAAAAAGTCGGATGGCTGTCGCAACTGGCTTATTGATGCTGGGTAGCGTCGCAAGCGCACAGCAGCTCGAGGAAGTCATCGTCACCGCCCAGAAGAAAGCGGAGAACTTGCAGGACGTTCCGATTTCTGTGAGTGCGTTGCAGGGCGAGCGAATTCAGGATGCATCCATCCCAAACATGGCGGCGATCGCTGATTACGTGCCCAACCTTCACATTGCCGAGGCCTCTGTAAACACCAACATTTATATGCGTGGTATCGGTTCGGGTAACAACCGCGCATTTGAGCAGTCGGTGGGCATGTATATCGACGGCGTCTATATGGGACGTGGTCGTCAGTACCGAGCGGGCTTTCTTGATCTGGAGCGCGTAGAAGTTCTGCGAGGCCCGCAGGGCACACTGTTTGGTAAAAACACCGTTGCCGGCGCGATTAACATTACTACTGCGTCACCGGATATCGGTGGCGAGTTTGAAGGAGAAATTAACGCCTCTTTTGAAGAAAACGGCGGCGAGATTTACGAGGGGTTTGTACAGGGCAGTCTGTCTGACACTGTCGCTGTGCGCTTGGCGGCGCGATACCGCGAAACCGATGGCTACATCGACAACAAGTTCCTCAACAAGAAAGAGGGTGCCACTGAAGAGAGCGGCGTTCGACTCACGGTTGCCTGGCAGCCCAGCGACACCATCGACGTCAACTTTAAGTACTCCAATCTGCAGCGGGATCGTACCGGCGCTAACAGCGCGACCTACTTCTACCTCGATCCGTCTTTGCGTGATGACCCGGACGAGGGTGTACCCAACCGTAGCGATTTTGCCAGTACCGCTTACGCTATAACCGATGTTTTTTATCCAGAACTTGCGCAGATTTCTCAGGAAGACTTCACTACCTATAAAGACAACAATCTCGGTCGCGACGGCAGCACGGTGGGCATCAGCTTTAAAGAGGACGGGTACGACGACACCATCCAAAACTTTGCTTTGTCTGCTAACTTCGAGTTTGACTCGGGCACCTTCACCTCGGTAACCGGTTACAGCGATTACGAGATTTTTGACGATGTCGACGTGGATTGGCTGCCTCTGCAGTTCATCTCCCGATCTGATCAACACGACTACTACCAGGTCAGCCAGGAATTTCGATTCACCTCAGACTCTGACGGTCCTTTCAATTACACCGTGGGCGCCTACTATGACGAGAATGAACTCGACATGAGAGGCCGAGTCACGATTGATACAAACTTTGATGGGCTGTTCCCCGAGTTCCTGTCTATCGTCACTCCCGGTAACCCGCCACCCGCGGTCCTGCCCCAGAACTTGCTTGTACCACTGACGGGCGGTGCGTATAGCGCCAACCAGATCACTCGCAATAACGAGTTTGTCCAGGGAAGTGAGTCGTGGGCTGTCTTTGCGCAGGCGAGCTACGACATCAGCGATACCCTAAGCCTCACGGTGGGTGCCCGATACACCGAAGAAGACAAAGATGTTGTGGGCAACCAGTATTTGGGTGACTCAAACTGTGGCTTAGACGGACGAGCCGATACGTCGCTGCCGGGCTGTGAAAATGGCTACAACTATTTCTTGTCGATCGTACAGGCAACGAGCTTTAACACCTATGAACGTCGCTACACCGATGAGCGTTCTACGGATAACTTTGCGCCATCGGCCACGCTCTCCTGGGATATGTCCGATAGCTCAATGCTATACATTACTGCTTCCGAGGGCTTTAAGTCTGGTGGCTTCAGCGCCGCGGATGATGGTCAACCTGGTGGTTTCGCCCCGGGTGAAATCCCACCTCCCGGCTTTGTTGGCACAACGCCAAACGAAGATTTCGAGTTTGACGACGAAACCGTGACCGCCTTCGAAGTTGGCGGTAAGCACGAACTTCTCGATGGCGCAATGCGTCTAAACTGGGCTGCGTTCTACTCTGAGTACGATGATCTGCAAACGGCGATCTTCCAAGGGGTTGGCTTCAGCGTGAAGAACGCCGCCTCCTCTGAAGTTCAAGGCCTGGAGGTCGACTTGCAGTGGCAGTTGACCGATTCCTTGCGTATTGGTGGCAACGGGGCATATCTCGATGCTGTCTATGGCGACTTCCGTGACGGTCCCTGTACTGCTATTCAGATCGATCAGGCCGCGGGACTCGGTGAGTCTTGCGGTGCGCCGGGCTCAGGCCAGTTTAACGACCTCACCGGTCAGCCCACGCTTTACTCCTCTGAGTACAGTGCGTCGATGTTTGCTGACTACCGTCGGCCCATCGGAGATCTCGATTTCTTTGGTACCGTTGAGTACAACTACCGGGGTGAGTTCCAGTCGGCGGGGGATAATGACCCAATCGACGTGATTCCCGAGTATGAGAAAGTGAACTTGCGCTTCGGACTCGTTGGAGAGTACTGGGAAGTGATGGCTTACGGTCGAAACATTTTCGACGAGGCCGCCCTGCAACAGAGCTTTGATACACCAGTACTCGCTGGCAGCCATACCTACTTCATGGATGAAGGTCGAGTCTTGGGTGTACGCGGTACCTTCAAGTTCTGAGGAAGTAAGTTCTCAGCAAGATTTGAGTAACTTGCGACTGACAAACTCGAGGTGAGCTTTCGGCACCTCGGTGATCATAAAAAAACCCGGCATCGCCGGGTTTTTTTATGTGTTGGAATCAGCTCAGGCTGCTTTGCGCTTTCGGGGTGCGCTCTTGGCTTTAGCCCGCGCTTTTTTTGGTTTAACGCCCAGCATAGGCGCTAAGAAACGTCCAGTATGGGATGCGGGATTGGCCGCTACTTCTTCTGGCGTGCCGGTAGCGATGATTTCCCCGCCACCGGAGCCCCCTTCGGGGCCGAGATCGACAAGCCAGTCGGCGGTCTTGATGACATCAAGATTGTGCTCGATAACGACCACGGTATTACCGCCGTCACGCAGGCGGTGAACCACCTCGAGCAGTTGACGGATATCTTCGAAGTGCAGTCCCGTTGTGGGTTCGTCAAGAATATAGAGCGTACTGCCCGTATCGCGTTTCGATAATTCGCGGGACAGCTTGACCCGCTGCGCCTCGCCCCCCGAGAGTGTCGTCGCCGCTTGACCCAAGCGCACGTAGGAGAGGCCTACATCCATGAGCGTCTGTAGCTTTCGATGAATTGCAGGTACGGCTTCGAAAAACTCGAGGGCGTCTTCAATGGTCATTTCGAGAACTTCAGAAATGTTTTTGCCTTTGTAACGGATCTCTAAGGTCTCGCGGTTGTAGCGCTTGCCCTTGCAGACATCACAGGGCACGTAGATGTCGGGCAGAAAGTGCATCTCGACTTTGGTCACGCCATCACCCTGACAGGCCTCGCAGCGACCACCGCGGACGTTGAAACTGAAGCGGCCCGGCTTATAACCCCGTGACCGCGCTTCCTGGGTGCCGGCAAAGAGCTCCCTCACGGGCGTAAAAATACCGGTGTAAGTGGCCGGGTTAGAGCGAGGCGTGCGGCCGATAGGGCTTTGATCGATGTCGATGCACTTATCAAAGTGCTGCATACCCGTGACAGACTCGTGGGCGGCAGGCTTGAGCGTGGTCGCGCCGTTGAGTTCGGTTGCCGCAATGGGGTAGAGCGTGCCGTTGATGAGCGTGGATTTGCCCGACCCCGAAACGCCGGTGACGCAGGTCATTAACCCGATTGGCAGTTCAAGCGTGACTTGCTTGAGGTTATTGCCTGCCGCGCCTGAGATTGTCAGTAAGCGGTCGGAATCCACCGGCCGACGCTTCTCGGGAATGGCGATCTGGCGCCGCCCCGATAGATAGGCTCCGGTGAGCGATGCTTCTGATTCTAGAATGTCTGACATCGTGCCCTGCGCAACAATCGTTCCCCCATGAACACCCGCCCCGGGGCCAATGTCGATGACATGATCGGCGGTGCGAATAGCATCTTCGTCATGTTCCACTACCAGTACGGTGTTGCCGATATCACGCAGGTGAGTCAGGGTGCGCAGCAGTCGTTCGTTGTCCCTCTGGTGCAGGCCGATAGACGGTTCGTCCAGGATGTACATCACACCTACCAGTCCGGCACCTATTTGCGATGCCAAACGAATTCGCTGGGCTTCGCCCCCCGATAAGGTTTCTGCGCTGCGATCAAGGGTCAGATAGTTGAGGCCAACGTCGACCAGAAAACGATAGCGCGCCCGCAGTTCTTTGAGGATTTTGTCGGCGATCTCGCCTTTGCGCCCCTCGAGGCTGAGCTCGTTGAAATAGTTTTCGGCATCACCCACGGCCATATGCGTAATGCTTGGCAGGGTACGTTCATCGACGTAAACGCTGCGAGCATCGGCGCATAGTCGGGTGCCACCACACTCGCCGCAGGACGCGGCGGAGACGTATTTCGAGAGATCCTCGCGCACCGATGAGGACTCAGTCTCGCGGTAACGGCGCTCCATGTTGGGCAGGATGCCTTCAAAGCTGTGCCGTCGCTTAAATACGGTGCCCCGGTCGTTCACGTAGGCAAATTCAATCTCTTCTTTGCCGCTGCCATGCAAAATTACGTCCCGATGCTTCTGAGAGAGCTTTTCAAAGGGCTTGTCGATGTCAAAGCCGTAGTGCTCGGCAAGGGACGTTAGTAAGTGGAAGTAGTAGACGTTGCGACGATCCCAGCCTCGAATTGCGCCCTCAGCAAGGCTCGCCTCGGGGTGTGCCACGACGCGGCTCTGGTCAAAATACTGGGTGATCCCGAGGCCGTCGCAACTCTCACAGGCCCCTGCAGGGTTATTGAACGAGAACAGGCGCGGTTCCAACTCGTCAATGGCGTGGCCGCATTCTGGGCAGGCATAGCGCGCAGAGAACAGCATGGGTTGGCCGTCGCCCTCCATGGGCGCCACGGCGGCGAGGCCATCGGTCAACTCCAGTGCGGTTTCAAAGGATTCAGCAAGGCGTAAGCCCAGGTCGTCGCGCACTTTGAAGCGATCCACAACCACATCAATGCTGTGCTTGCGCTTCTTATCGAGCTCGGGGACGTCGTCGAGGTCGACCAGGATGCCATCGACTCGCACCCGTATGAAACCTGCGGCGCGCATCTGTTCAAAGATATGTAAATGCTCGCCTTTGCGGTCGCGCACAACTGGTGCAAGCAGCATCAACTTTTCACCCTCGGGCATTGCCAGCACCGCGTCCACCATCTGGCTAACCGTTTGCGCCTGTAAGGTGATGCCGTGAGTGGGGCACCGGGGGTCGCCAACTCGGGCAAATAGCAGTCGCAGGTAATCGTAAATCTCGGTGATAGTGCCGACTGTCGAGCGCGGGTTATGGGATGTCGACTTCTGCTCGATCGAAATGGCGGGGGATAGCCCTTCGATGTGGTCGATATCGGGCTTTTCCATCATAGACAGGAATTGCCGCGCGTACGTTGACAGTGACTCGACGTAGCGACGCTGTCCCTCGGCATACAGGGTGTCAAACGCAAGTGAAGACTTACCCGAACCCGATAAGCCAGTAATCACCACAAGCTTGTCGCGGGGGATATCGAGGTCAATATTTTTCAGGTTGTGGGTGCGTGCGCCGCGGACCTGGATGGTATCCATGTACAACTGCCTGTCAGTGGAGGGGAACAGGGCAGTATACGCGTTTGCGCGCGCTTCCGATTGGCGCTGAGAGCCACGGATGACGGATCTGTCGTGTTAAACTACAGTTTTTCCGCCGATTAAATCCCGTGATCTCGAAAGAACCCTTCACCACAGGGGAGCGACGTGCTGTCGCTGCCCTTGCCAGCCTGTACAGCTTGCGAATGCTGGGCCTATTTATGGTGCTCCCGCTGCTGGGTATTTACACGGTGGGATTAGAGGGCGCGACCCCGCAAACGGTCGGCATCGCACTGGGGGCCTATGGGCTGACACAGGCGGTGCTGCAACTGCCGCTGGGTTGGTTGTCTGATCGTATTGGACGTCGGCCAGTGATATTGGGGGGCTTGACGGTCTTCGTATTGGGCAGCGTTGTTGCAGGGTTTGCCAACTCCATTGACGGGATCATTGCCGGTCGGTTTTTGCAGGGATGCGGCGCCATTGCGGCGGCTTTAACCGCGCTCGCTGCTGATTACACGCGAGAGTCTCAGCGCACGAAAGCGTCGGCGATTATTGGTGGTTCGGTCGGGCTGTCGTTCGTGATCGCGCTGGTTATGGGGCCCATCCTCGCAGCAATCGGTGGGCTCGGATTTGTTTTCCTGGCCACTGCGGGGCTTGGGCTTGGCGGCTTTCTCGTCATTGCTTTTTTGCTGCCACCCCTCGATCAGCCTGCAGCGGCACAGCCGCGAGGGCTGTGGGAGACGGATACAATTTTTTCCAGAGGTCTGCTGGTGTTATACGCCAGTGTGTTCGCTCTTCACGCCATCATTATGGTGACGTTTTTAGAGGTTCCTCGTTTATTGGCAACTGAACTGGCCGTTGAGCCCGCCCGGCACTGGGCGGTCTATCTCATTGCAGTGGGCTTGTCCTTACCACCGGCGTTGTTACTGATGCGCTCGGGTCGTTCCGACGGTGATCCTCGGTGGGTCATTCTTGCGGCCGTGAGCTGCCTGATTGGCGGTACCGTGTTGACCTTAAACGTCAGCGGTCGCTGGTGGTTCGGGGCTGGTTTAGTGCTGTTTTTTGTGGGGATCAATACTCTCGAGGCATTGCTGCCGGCCATCGTGACCCGGCTCGCGCCCGGTCGGCATCGTGGTAAAGCGTCGGGCGTGTTTTCGACCAGCCAGTTTCTGGGTATTTTCGTTGGCGGTGCCGCAGGAGGTGTCTTGCTTGGGGCCGGCGGCACCAGCATATTGACTGCCGCGGTTCTAATTGCGGGCGTAATCTGGTTTGCAGTGGTGCTGACCCTGCGGCTCACAAGCTCGCCGGCCCCACTGAACGGTTGACGGGTGCGATGCTACCCGCTGAATCGTGCGCTTTAGGCATCGGAAAGCGCTAGATTCAATGAATGATCATCATTCCGGTCGCGTTGATTTGCGACCATTGCTATAGTCAAGCAACAGTTAATTTAGCTTTTAATTATTAAGTCCCGCGTTCGGCGGGCTGTTTATCTGGAGAACAATATGGCGTCCCGTGGTATCAACAAAGTGATCCTGGTGGGTAATCTGGGCAATGATCCCGAGCACAGGGTGCTGCCATCAGGCGGTGCTGTGACCAATATCAGCATTGCAACCTCTGAGTCTTGGAAGGATAAAAACACCGGCCAGCCTCAAGAGCGCACCGAGTGGCATCGGGTGGTGTTTTTTAATCGCCTTGCGGAAATTGCAGCTGAGTATCTTCGCAAGGGCTCTAAGGTCTACGTTGAAGGAGCGCTGCGAACCCGTAAATGGCAGGATCAGTCGGGCCAAGACAAGTACACCACTGAAATTGTCGCTAATGAAATGCAGATGCTCGACAGCCGTGGCGCAGGCGGTGGCGGCGGTGACACCGGCAATTGGGGCGGTAACAACGCCAACACCAATTATGGCGGTGGTCAGCAGTCTCCCGCGCAGCCTGCGTCGAGCTCTATGGCGCCGGTTGCCGACGCACCATTTGATGACGATATTCCCTTCTAAAAGGCACTACTGACCGAGAAATCCGCCCATTGCGTATCTTGCTGCTTGGGGCCGACACCCCCGTCGGCCAATCCCTTAGAGCCTTTATTCCGCCGCTGCAGCGGCACGAGCTATTGTTGGCCGATCTGGACGCTACTCGCTGGAAGCGTGAGCGTCAGGCGAAGAAGCTGCTCAAAAGCGCTAACCCCGATTTAGTGCTTGATGCGCGCATGATCAGTTTGATTGATAGCAACCTTACTCTTGGCCAGCCCGAACTCGAGCGGACTGAATGGCTGGCGTCTTTGGGCGCGAAGCTTGGGTATCAGTTTTTGGTGCTGTCCAGTTCTCGAGTGTTTTCGGGGAAGTTGAATAGACCTTATCGGGAAACCGACGAGCCCGATGCTACCGACCCTCGAGGCTCGCTGCTCATTGCAACCGAGCAAACAATGCTTCAGCAGATTAATCCCGTTTTTTTATTGCGTCTGGGATGGGTGTTTTCAGGGCGCGGCCCCAGTGCGCTGAAGTCCATGATGGATCGGCTAAGGGCGGGTGAGTCACTGAGTGCAACTGACCGGCGCAGAGATTGCCCAGTACACACCGCCGAAGTTGCCAGGGTCGTTGCAGGGGTGATCGATCAACTCAGTGTCGGGGCGCCCGCACGAGGCATTTATCACTATGGCAGTGATGGTGACGCGAGTTATTTCGCGTTCTGCGAGGCCGTTGTTGCCTGCGCCTCACAGTTTGAAATTTTTGCCAACGCCACAGAGCTGCTGACCGAGGCAGTTGAAAATGAGGCATTAGAGGTAAATCGGTCTCTCGATTGCACCGCCATTCGTCACCAGTTTGGTATTCAGCGTCGACCCTGGCGGGACTTTATCGAGCGCGCCGTGCGTCGTTATATCGAGCTTTATTGTAAAGAGGATTGCCAGTGAACGATTCATCAGCCAGCGACTCCGTATCGCAAGCCTTGCGAATAGCCGTACTGACCATCAGTGATACCCGTAATCTCGGCTCGGATACTTCGGGGAACTACCTCGTGGAATCCATCGCCACTGTCGGACATGAATTGGCCGACCGCCAGATTGTCAAAGACGATGTTTATCAAATCCGGGCAGAGCTATCCCAGTGGATCGCTGATAGCAGCATTGATACGGTTATCACAACTGGGGGCACGGGTTTTTCGGGCCGTGACTCGACACCCGAAGCGGTGAGCCCGCTGCTCGATAAGTCCATCGAGGGTTTTGGCGAGCTGTTTCGTCAGTTGTCTTTTGAGGAAATCGGCTCATCAACAATCCAGTCTCGAGCGCTGGGTGGCTTTGCTAATCAAACGGTTATTTTTTGCTTGCCCGGATCAACCGGTGCTTGCCGAACCGGCTGGGAGGGCATTATTCGTGATCAGTTGGACAGTGGTTTTAGACCCTGTAATTTTGTCGGCGTCCTGCGCTGCAAGTGACTAGCAGCAAGTGACTGAATGCACTGTGATTTTAGAGCCGTTGCCCCGGTGTGAGTGACCCGATTGAAAAGCCAACAGACCGCGAGTTCCCTATGGCACTGACCCTGCTCTCTGATGCATTAGCGCACGTTCTTTCAGAAGTGCCCAAGCCCCCAAAGACTGAGACCCTAGCAGTCATGGATTGCTTGGGTCGTGTGCTGGCGGAGTCAGTCACCGCCCGCGTTAATGTTCCGCCTTTTGACAACAGTGCGATGGACGGCTTTGCCGTCCGCAGCAGTGAATTGCCGGGTGAATTGTCGGTGTCTCAACGCATTCCGGCGGGGGCTGTGGCCGAGCCGCTGGCTGTTGGTAGCGCAGCTCGGATCTTTACCGGGGCGATGATTCCTCCCGGCGCCGACACGGTTGTGATGCAGGAGGGTGCCGTCGTTCAGAACGAGCGAGTCGCTATCTTGGGCTGTCTAACGCCCGGCCAGCACATTCGCCGAGCCGGTGACGATATGAGCGCGGATACCGAGGTGCTAGCCCAGGGCACGCTGCTCACACCGCAAAACCTTGGTCTCGCGGCGTCAGTGGGTTGCGCGACTTTGGCGGTCTACCGCCCGCTGACAATAGCGGTACTCACAACGGGGGATGAGTTGGTCGAGCCGGGTAACAGCCTAGGGCCCGGTCAAATTTACAACAGCAACCGCGTGCAGGTTGAGGGATTACTGCGTGGCCTGGGTTGTCGGGTGCAGTCCCACGCTGCTTTGGCGGATAACCCCGAGAAAATTGGCTGTGCACTCGAGGCCTCAGCCGAAAGCGCCGATTGTATTATCACTTGTGGCGGCGTGTCGGTGGGAGAGGAAGACCATGTCCGCGATCAGATAGAAGCCCGTGGCACGCTAGGGCTTTGGCGTTTGGCGATAAAGCCCGGGAAGCCCCTGGCATTTGGCACCGTCGCGGGTTGCCCTATCTTTGGTTTGCCGGGGAACCCTGTCTCGGCTTGGGTGACTTTCATCATGGTGGTGAAGCCTTGGCTGCTAAGAGCCCAGGGTGGATCACCTCAGCCCTATCAAAAGATCTCTGCCATCGCAGGTTTTACCCATGATCGACCTGGGACCCGTGAGGAGTATCTCCGGGTCAGCCTGTCGGCTGGATCGCGACCCGAGGCTCAACTTGCAGGGAATCAGAGTAGCGGGGCGCTCAGCAGTGTCAGTCGCTCAGACGGTCTTGCCATTATTCCCATTGGGGCAACGATTAATATCGGTGATGCCGTTGAAGTCATCATGATGAGTGACTTGTTGTCACCGCTTAGCTGTTGAGGTCGAGCTTTAAGCTGGCTTAGCGCTTAAATCAAGCCCTCAAGCCAAGCCCTCAAGCCAGGCTCTTAAGCCAAGTGCCGGAAGATACGCATCGAAGCGAGGCGTTGCTCAATGATTGAGCGGGGAGCGTGTTAGTAGCGCTGAAACACCAATGTGGCGTTGGTGCCGCCGAAACCGAAACTGTTAGACATCACTCGATTAAGTCCCGCGCTATCAATCCGTTCGCGGGCGATCTTCATGCCGTCTGCCTTAGGGTCAAGGTCGCGGATGTTGGCTGATGCCGCAACAAAATCTTCTTGCATCATCAGCAGTGAGTAGATTGCCTCTTGCACCCCCGCAGCACCCAAAGAGTGCCCACTGAGGGATTTGGTCGAGCCGATCACGGGGCTACTGTCGTCGGTGCCAAATACATCGCGCACCGCATTCAACTCCTGAATGTCCCCGGCGGGGGTGCTGGTACCGTGTGCATTGACGTAATCGATGTTGCCCTCAACGGTTGCCAGCGCCTGCTGCATGCAACGAACCGCTCCTTCACCCGAAGGCGCGACCATGTCGTAGCCGTCACTGGTTGCGCCATAGCCTACAAGTTCAGCATAGATCTTCGCGCCACGTGCCTGAGCATGTTCCAGTGATTCCACTACCACCATGCCGCCACCCCCTGCAATCACGAAGCCGTCACGATTTTCGTCGTAGGCTCGGGAGGCTTCTTCAGGGGAGTCATTGTACTTACTGGACAGGGCGCCCATTGCATCGAACAAGCAGCTCAGGGTCCAGTGGAGTTCTTCGCCACCACCGGCAAACACCACGTCTTGTTTGCCCAGCTGGATCTGTTCCATCGCGTTGCCGATACAGTGCGCGCTGGTCGAGCAGGCCGATGAAATAGAATAGTTCACGCCTTTGATTTTGAACGGCGTCGCAAGACAAGCTGATACGGTGCTGCCCATCGTTTGGGTAACACGGTAGGGGCCAACCCGACGCAAACCCTTTTCCCGCAAAACATCCGCTGCTTCGACCTGGCTAGCCGATGATGCACCACCCGAGCCTGCGATGATGCCAGTTCTGGGGTTAGACACCTGCTCTTCGCTCAGTCCTGCATCGGTGATGGCTTGCTGCATACTTAAATACGCATACCCGGCGGCATCGCCCATAAAGCGCCACTGCTTCCGATCAATGTGCTCGGATAACGTGATCTGGGGTTGGCCCGCAATGTGCGACCGCATGCCCGAATCGATGTGTTGCTGGCAGGCGCTGATACCTGAGCGCCCAGTACGTAACGACTCGGTTACCGCAGCGGCGTCGTTGCCAAGGCAAGAAATAATCCCCAGACCCGTTATCACCACTCGCTGTGTCATTTAAAAAGCATCCGTTGATTGGAAGAGGCCCACTCGAAGGTCTGCAGCGGTGTAGATGACCTTGCCATCCACAGCGACGGTACCGTCAGCAATACCCATAATTAACTTGCGCTCGATGACGCGTTTGACCTGGATGCTGTAAGTCACCGTTGAATGTGTAGGTAGAATTTGGCCGGTAAATTTAACTTCGCCTGAGCCGAGGGCGCGTCCTTTGCCGGGGTTGCCGCGCCACCCTAGAAAAAAACCGACGATTTGCCACATAGCATCGAGCCCCAGGCAGCCAGGCATGACGGGGTCGCCAGGAAAATGACAGTCAAAAAACCACAGGTCGGGATGGATATCGAGTTCAGCGAGAATTTCACCGCGACCGTGTTCTCCACCTTCTGAGCTTATATGAGTGATGCGATCCATCATCAGCATGTTGTTCGTTGGCAGCTGTGCATTGCCGGCACCGAACATGTCCCCCATGCCGCAGGCAACAAGGTCCTCTTTGCTGTAAGAGGATTGGGCTGTGTGCACGGGTGAGTTCATAGGGATTCCGGTGATTGTGATTGTCTGGGCCTATATGGGCTAGTGAATGGACCTGTGACTGATCTGGTGATTGGGCGTCTTAATTCTGTGGTTGGTTGATCTTCGCCGCCCGTAAACTGTCTTGCCGCTGGGTGTCGGCCCAACTCAGCGATCGCAAATTGTAAATGTTGCCGCCAACTTGTCCAGTTTAGATCAAATTTAATTGCCGAGGGTCCGATAGCCGCAGTTGACGTTATATCCGCAAAACACACCACAAAAACGGCACATGAAACATTAGGAGCGCAGGTTTAGTGGATTTAACGGTAGTGAAACCCCGACTTTTGGCCCACTCCCAGCCATGGGGCAGTGCGACACATGGCAATCCTAAAATTGACTAATGATCCTAGGCAAACCTTGGGCTAAGATGAATTTTGAAATCGCAGCACCAAAGGCTGTTTATGTTGATTCCAGTTTTGCTCTCCGGCGGGGTCGGAAGCCGCTTGTGGCCTGTTTCTCGCGAAGGTCGGCCAAAGCAGTTCTTGCCCCTTGGCGGCACATTCTCGATGTTGCAGGAGACCAGTAAGCGGGTTGCAGGCCTCCAGGCCGGCTTGCCAATCGTGGTCTGCAACAACGCCCATCGATTCCTGGTGGCAGAGCAGATGCGCGAAATCAGCCAATCCCCCTCGGCCCTGATTCTTGAGCCAGCAGGACGCAACACCGCGCCCGCAATTGCGCTTGCAGCGCTTAAAGCGCTGGAAATCGACCCGAATGCGATGCTGCTGGTGCTCCCCGCTGATCACTTTATTGCAGATCCCGATGCGTTTACGGCGGCGGTGAGTGCCGCATTGCCCATTGCCGATGGAGGGCGCTTGGTCACTTTTGGCGTGGTGCCATCGCGACCCGAGACGGGTTACGGCTATATTCGCTGTGGCGAAGGGTTGGCGGAGGGCATATCCGAGCTTGCAGAATTTGTTGAGAAGCCCGATGCGGCAACCGCGGAAGGGTATCTTGCTGCGGGCACTTACCTCTGGAATAGCGGCATGTTCCTGTTCCGTGCAGATCGCTATCTAGAGGTCTTGAAAGCACAGCAAACAGCAATGTACGACGCCTGTAAGGCCGCTATGGCAGGTGCCGAGGGCGACTTGGATTTCACACGGCCCGATTCAGACGCTTTCCTTGCGTGTCCGGCGGACAGCATTGACTACGCAGTGATGGAGCACACCGACGCCGGCGCGGTCGTGTCACTTGACTGCGGTTGGAGCGATATCGGCGCCTGGGATGCGCTGTGGGAAATTGGCGATGCCGACGCATCAGGCAACGTTGCCGAGGGCGATGTTCTGCTCAATGACACCCAGAACAGCTATGTTCGCAGTGAGACCCGCCTGGTGACCACCACCGGGGTCGATAATCTGGTGATTGTCGAAACCGCAGATGCCGTACTTGTGGCTGATCGGAACAAGGTCCAAGGGGTAAAAAATATTGTTTCCGCGCTCAAGGCCGCGGGTCGCAGCGAAGCGACGATGCACCAGCGGGTATTCCGTCCCTGGGGGTCTTATGAGTCACTGATCGTTTCTGACCGGTTTCAGGTGAAGCGTATTGTGGTTAATCCCGGTGAGAAGTTGTCGCTCCAGAAGCATTTCCATCGTGCCGAGCACTGGATAGTAGTCACTGGCACAGCTGAAGTAACGTGTGGAGAAAAGGTGTTCACCCTCTGCGAAGATGAGTCCACCTATATTCCGCTCGGTACCAAGCACCGACTGATTAATCCGGGCCGTATCCCCCTAGAATTGATCGAAGTTCAGTCTGGATCGTATCTCGGCGAGGACGATATTGTGCGTTTTGATGATGTCTACGGCCGCTAACAGTTAGGAGAAATGATGATCAAGAAATGCCTATTCCCCGTGGCCGGTTATGGTACGCGCTTTCTACCAGCAACAAAGAGTATGCCCAAGGAAATGCTGCCGGTGGTCAACAAACCCTTGGTTCAATACGGGGTTGAGGAGGCAATTGAAGCGGGGATGACGAACTGTGCGTTCGTCACTGGTCGCGGTAAGCGCGCGATTGCCGATCATTTTGATATTAGCTACGAGCTTGAGCACCAAATTTCGGGCACTAGTAAAGAGTCGTTGCTCTCAAGTATTCGCGATGTGATCGATCAGGGCGTTTTCACGTTGGTTCGCCAGCGGGAAATGCTGGGCTTGGGTCATGCGATTGCAACCGGTGAGCCACTTATTGGGTCCGAGCCCTTCGGTGTTGTGCTATCGGATGACCTATGTCTCAACCAAGAGGGTTCCGGTGTCATGGCGCAGATGGTTGAGCTGTACAAGCAGTTTCGTTGTTCAATCGTTGCGGTGCAGGAAGTGCCGATGGAGCACATCCATAAATATGGGGTGATTGCGGGTGAGTCGATGAAAGACGGTCTCTATCGGGTCGATCGAATGGTGGAGAAGCCCCCTGCTGAGGAGGCACCCTCTAATCTCGCTATCATTGGGCGTTACATTCTTACGCCAGATATTTTTGAGATCATTGCGAGAACTGAGCCTGGCGCGAACGGCGAGGTTCAAATCACCGACGCGCTGCAAACACAGGCACAGACCGGTTGCGTGATGGCCTATAAGTTCGAGGGGCGACGGTTCGATTGCGGCAACGTACCTGGGTTCGTCGAAGCCACCAATTTCGTCTACGAGAATGTTTATCTAAAGGAAAATTCGTGACCGGTGAAATTACATGTTTTAAGGCATACGACGTTCGAGGACGTATTCCTGACCAGTTGAACGAAGGCATTGCCCGACGAATTGGTAGAGCCTACGCCGATGTGATTCAGCCGGGCACCGTGGTTGTCGGTCATGATATTCGCCTGACCAGTGAAGCGATTAAGAATGCCTTAGTTGACGGTCTCCGGGAGCAGGGCGTTGATGTGAAAGACATCGGTCTCTGCGGGACTGAAGAGATCTATTTTGCGACGTCGCACTTGGGGGTCGGCGGAGGTATTGCGGTTACCGCAAGTCACAACCCTAAAGATTACAACGGGATGAAATTTGTGCGCGCTGAGTCTAAACCGATCTCAGGAGACTCGGGGCTAAAAGAGATCCAGCTATTGGCGGAGCGTGATGAGTTTACTGCTGCGGCGACTGCGGGGAGTTACGAGGAGGTCTCGACAGTAGACGCCTACTTGGATCACCTTTTAAGTTACGTTGACGTTCCTGCACTCAAACCACTAAAGATTGTTTGTAATGCGGGCAATGGGGGCGCCGGTCGGGTGGTTGATGCACTCGAGTCGCGACTGCCATTCACGTTCGTCAAAGTGCACCATGAAGCCGACGGAAATTTCCCCAATGGCGTGCCTAATCCGCTTTTGGTCGAGAACCGCGAGGTCACCGCGCAGGCTGTGCGTGATGCAGGTGCGGATATGGGTATCGCGTGGGACGGTGACTTTGACCGCTGCTTCTTCTTCGATAACCGCGGCGAGTTTATCGAGGGCTACTACATTGTTGGCCTGCTGGCCGAGGCATTCCTCAAATCTCAGGGATCCCAGCGTATCGTCCATGATCCGCGTTTAACCTGGAATACCCGCGCAATCGTCGAGTCAGCGGGGGGTGAGGCGATTCAAAGTAAAACCGGTCATGCGTTTATCAAAGAGCGCATGCGGGCAGTCGATGCTATCTACGGCGGTGAAATGAGTGCGCATCATTATTTTCGTGATTTCGCCTACTGCGACAGCGGCATGATTCCTTGGTTGTTGGTTGCTGGCTTGATGTCCGATCGTGATGCGCCGCTAGAGCCGCTGGTTTCCGAGCGCGAAGCGGCGTTTCCCTGCTCGGGAGAAATCAATCGGACCATTGACGACCCCAAGTCTCTGATTAACACCATTGAATCGCTGTACGGCGCGGGCTCAAAGCGTGTTGAGTACATTGACGGCCTCAGCATTGAGCTCGATGACTGGCGTTTTAATCTGCGGATGTCCAACACTGAACCCGTCGTGCGGCTCAATGTGGAGTCTCGCGGCGATCACGCGCTCATGGAGCAGAAGACTCAGGAACTGTTGAAGCTAATCGATCAGGGCTGATCCAGTCAGCTGGCGTTGGCGGTGCGCCATGCTGCTGCTGCGCGCGCCGTAGCTGGGTCTAGAGCGTCAAGTCCTTCCCCTGTCTCCAGAGTCGCACGCACCTGTCGGCCGATGACTTTGCCCAGCTCCACACCCCATTGATCAAAGGCGTTGATGTTGTGCAGTCGGCTCAAGAAAAAGGTTTTATGCTCGTAGGCAGCTACCAAAGCGCCGAGTGTCTCGGGGCTCACCGAATCACAGGTGATTAACGAGTGAGGATGATTGCCTGGCATTTCAAAGTGTGTGGCCATCGCCGAAGATTGCTTGCGCTCTGATGCGAGAGTGAGCGCTTCTTCAGCGCTGCGACCGATCATGAACGCCCGGCTTTGGGCAAGCGCATTAGCAGCTAGCTTTCGATGGGCGTCGAGATCTACATCGCCATTGGTGAGCGGCAGAATAATGTCCGCCGCAAACCGGCGATTTCCCTGGTGCAACAATTGATAGTAGCTATGCTGGCCGATGGTGCCGGCGGAGCCCCATAGCACGGGGGCGGTGGGGCGGTCCGCGATCGAGCCATCTAGCGTCGCCCGTTTGCCATTGCTTTCCATGGTCAACTGCTGGAGAAAATCGGGGAACTCTACTAGACGCTGAGTGTAGGGCAGGACCACGTGGGTGTCGGTGTCGAGGTACAGCGTATTCCAGTACTCTAAAAGCGCCATCAGCATCGGCAGATTGCTCGCCGGCGCAGCGCTCAGTGTGTGTTCATCCATTGCTCGGCCGCCGGCCAACAGGGACTCGAAGTCACTCCAGCCGCGATGCAGGGCAATCACCAGTCCAATTGCCGACCACAGTGAATAACGGCCACCCACCCAATCCCACATTGGATAACATTGATCGCGGTCAATACCGAATTCCGCGGCAGCGTCGAGGTTGGTGGTGGCTGCAACCACGTGCTGCCTGATCTCGCTCTGGTCGGCGCCGCCATCGAGCAACCACTGGCGGGCTCGGAGCGCGTTGGTGAGCGTTTCCTCGGTTGTGAAGGTTTTGGAGCAGACAACGATGAGGGTGGTCGCTGGATTGAGCCCCGCGAGGACTTCGTCGAGATCCTGAGGGTCAACGTTGGCGACAAAGTGCGGTCGCAATGCGGGAGTGGCCGTCTGGAGCGCCCGGCAGATCATTCGAGGGCCTAAATCCGAGCCTCCGATGCCGATATTCACCACGTCGGTGAAAGCGGCGCCAGAAAATCCTCGACGCTCTCCGCTATGCACAGCGTTTACCATGTCGCGCATGGCGGTGAGCGCATCGTTGACTAACTTATAGCTGTCGGGCAGCTTATCAGCACAGGTGCCTCTCAATAGCGTGTGCAGTGCAGGACGCTCTTCGGTGATATTAAGGCGTTCGCCCCCGGTTAGCGCGCCAAACGCTGACGCCAGCTGGCGCTCGTCGGCCATGGCGAGCAAGGCGTCGAGGGTCGGGGTGTCAATCAATTGTTTAGCATAGTCCAGTGTTATTCCAGCGGCCTCGCAACAGAACGTTTCGGCTCGATCGGCTTGTTGGTCAAATAAGTGTCGAACTGATTGCTGCTTCAGCCGCTGTCTTGATGCGTCAAGGGCTTGTTCCGGGGCAGTTTTATCTGACGACATACTACTTCTCCCGATTAACGGACAAATCGACCAGACTTTCGAGGGCATCCAGCGCGGGTGAGGCTGACAGACCATCGAGTCCCTGCAGGGACAGATTGCGGTGGGCGAGCGCTCGCTCTTGGGTGTACTCGATGCCCCCCGTGCGCCGTACGGCCGCTATGACGTCATCGATCTGTGCGGCACTCTTGTTTTTGAGCGCTGACCGCACCAGCTCTGCATCAGTGGCTGATCCAGTGGCCATGGTATGGATGAGGGGCAGGGTGGGCTTGCCCTCGTTTAAGTCGTCGCCAACCTGCTTTCCGGTGATTTCGGGGTCGCCAGTGTAGTCGAGGACGTCATCAATCATCTGAAACGCTACACCCAAATTCATACCAAAGTCAGCGAGTCTCCGCTGCTGCGCCGGCTCGCGACCATGCAATATAGCGGCGCCCTGACATGCGGCGGCGAAAAGCACGGCGGTCTTTCGTTGGATGACTTCAAGGTACTGCGCTTCAGACACCGACGGGTCGCCGGCTCGGACCAGTTGGAGAACTTCTCCCTCGGCGATGGTATTCGTGGTGTCAGCCATATGATCGAGCAGCGTCAAATTACCGAGTTGCACCATTAACTGAAAAGCGCGGGTGTAAATAAAGTCGCCGACCAAAACGCTTGGGGCGTTACCAAATTTCTCGTTCGCGGTCGCGCGGCCCCGTCGCAGGCTAGAAATGTCCACAACGTCGTCATGCAATAGCGTGGCGGTATGGATAAATTCCACGACGGCCGCAAATTTCACATGTGCGGGCTCGACGTGGCCCAGTGCTTTTGCGGACAGCAACACCAGCAGGGGGCGCATGCGCTTGCCGCCCGCCTCGATGATGTAATGGCCTACGTTCTCGACCATATCGACATCGGAATGCAGTTGTTGGACGATCAGGTCGTTAACCTGATCGAATTCCTCCGCCACGCAGGCGCGGATGATTTCAATCACAAGGGGGTCTCCGAATAACGCCGCAAGTATAGGCAGATCCATTGAGACTGTCACCGCGTTGGCGAGTAGAATGTCGCGGATCAGAGCGCCTAGGCTCGTATGGCCAGCACCGGTAAAAGTCCCCATCGAATAACCTTGCATCGAGCCACGCTCTCGCCTAAACTCCGCGCCCTTGTTTTAGAACTAATTTTGAAACTAAGTCGAATCTCAGCGAACGCTGCTTATTCGGCGACCCTGCAGTCGGCAATGGGCCTCTGCAGCGACTGGTGCCTAAGCTCTGCCCCCCGTCAAGACAGATCTCTGTTGGACGAGGAAACACACAGCGAGCAGGCTAACTACGTGGAGAACGCAATGTACGCAGTAATAGAGAGCGGTGGTAAGCAGCACCGTGTAGAAGAGGGCGAAGTCCTTAAGCTGGAAAAGCTGGAAGTCGCTACGGGCGAGGCTATCGAATTTGATCGTGTTTTGATGGTTGGCGCAGGCGAGAACGTCAAGATTGGCGCGCCATTAGTTGAGGGCGGCAAAGTGACTGCTGAGGTGATTTCTCAGGGTCGTCATGAGAAAATCCGCATTGTGAAGTTCAATCGTCGCAAGCACTACCGGAATGAAACGGGTCACCGACAGTGGTTCACTGAAGTCAAAATTACCGGTATCCAGAGTTGAGGAGAGAGATAGATGGCACACAAAAAAGCAGGCGGTAGTACCCGTAACGGACGCGATTCGGAAAGTAAGCGACTTGGCGTAAAAGCTTTCGGTGGTGAGAGCGTGAGCGCAGGTAGCATCATCGTTCGCCAGCGTGGCACCCGTTTTCACCCCGGCGACAACGTGGGCTGTGGTAAAGACCACACCTTGTTTGCAACCGCGGATGGCAAGGTTGAGTTCTATGTTGGTGGACCAGAGAAGCGCAAGCACGTTCGTGTGATCAGCGCCTGAGTTGTTCCAAGTTGAGCCCAGAAGCCTCGTCACCGGACGGGGCTTTTTTGTTTTTAGCAGCGTTGTTTGTGGTCACAAAACCCTGAATCACCTGTTGGAACTGCGTAACGAAATAGTGTGGTGAGTGACCAAAGCCGCCGGGGAACAGTAGACTGCAGTCATGAAATTCGTAGACGAAGCAACAATCGAGGTTTTCGCGGGAAAAGGCGGCAACGGCTGCGTGAGTTTCCGTAGAGAGAAGTATGTGCCTCGCGGCGGGCCAGATGGGGGTGATGGTGGCGACGGTGGCAGCGTTTACCTGCGAGGTGACGACGCCCTCAACACCATGATTGATTACCGCTACACCCGCAAATTCAGAGCCGATAGCGGTGAGGCGGGTAAGGGCCGTAACTGTACGGGTAAGGCCGGCAGTGATCTGGTCCTGCCGGTGCCCTTAGGCACCACCGTACTCGATGAAGAGACGGGGGAAATATTGGGCGATATCCAAGACCATGATCAGCAACTACTCGTGGCCCAGGGTGGCTTCCATGGGCTCGGGAATACCCGTTACAAATCCAGTGTGAACCGGACGCCACGTCAGTTTACCGCAGGAACCGATGGCGAGAGTCGCCGCTTAAAGCTAGAGCTCAAAGTGCTTGCAGATGTGGGACTGCTGGGACTGCCTAACGCCGGCAAGTCAACGTTCATTCGGGCAGTATCAGCGGCGACCCCCAAGGTTGCGGATTATCCCTTTACGACCCTGGTTCCCAATTTGGGCGTGGTGGCGGTTGATGCCTATCGTTCGTTTGTTGTGGCCGACATACCGGGTTTGATCGAAGGTGCATCAGAAGGGGCGGGACTTGGGATTCGTTTTCTTAAGCATCTCACCCGTAGCCGTATCTTGTTGCATATTGTCGACGTGGCACCCCTCGATGACAGTGATCCAGCCGAGGCTGCGCTAGCTATCGTGCGCGAGTTGGAGCGCTTTAGCCAAACCCTTGCCGCGCGCCCAAGGTGGCTCTTACTCAACAAAGTCGATTTGCTCGATGCTGAGGTTTTGGCACAGCGACGAGAGCGCATTCTTGAAGCACTCAACTGGCAGGGGCCTGTGTACGAAATTTCTGCGATTGCCAAGCGGGGCACCAGTACCGTCTGCGGCGATCTCATGACCTGTGTAGAACAGCTAAAGCTCGCTGAGTCAGAGGACGATGATGCTGCGGCGCAAGAGTTGGCCGTTCAGCAGCGTATGCAGGAAGAGGCGCGTGAGCGTATCGAAAGCCTTCGAATCGCTCGAACGGCGGCCCATCGAGCTCAGCTCGAAGGGGAAGTCGACGAGGATGATGACGATGACGATCTGAGTGATGTCGAGGTGGAGTACAGGCATTGAGCGCCGGTAGGGAAAACCTGACGAAGGCGCGTCGCTGGGTGATCAAAGTGGGCAGCGCGCTGCTGACCGATGAGGGCCGTCGCCTTGATCACGGAGTGATCCACGGCCTTGTTCAACAATTAGTCGCTCTGCGCGAGCGCGGCTGTGATGTGGTGTTGGTTTCAAGCGGTGCGGTTGCAGCGGGGGTTGTCCGATTGGGATTGGGCGAGCGGCCCCGAGATTTGCACGATCTGCAGGCAGCGGCAGCGGTAGGTCAGTCGGCGCTAATTCGTACCTATGAGGACGCGCTGGCGCCCCAGGGCATTACATCTGCCTTGGTATTACTTAGTCATGCCGACATACGAGCCCGTGACCGTTATCTCAATGCCCGCGGCACCCTGAATACCTTGTTGCAGATGGGTGTGCTGCCAGTAGTCAATGAGAATGATTCAGTGGTGACTGACGAAATTCGTTTCGGTGACAACGATACGCTTGCGGCGCTGGTGGCTAATCTTATCGATGCGGATGCGCTCATGATCTTGACGGACCAGGATGGCTTGTTCGATAAGAATCCTCGGGTTAACGCTGATGCGTCGTTGATTGCTGAGGCCGACGTCAACGATTCCGCGCTCGATGACATGGTCAGTGAGGGTGGCGCCTTTGGTCGCGGTGGCATGGTGACCAAACTCAAAGCTGCCCGCTTGGCGGCGCGTTCAGGTGCCCTCACAGTGATTGCCAATGGGCGACTGCCTGGGGTCATTCCCGATGTCGCCGAAGGGACGTCATTGGGTACGTATTTGCAGACTGATCGGCGACCCCAAAGTGCGCGCAAGCAATGGTTGGCGAGCCTAATGCACGCCAGTGGCACCCTGGTCCTCGACCCCGGTGCCGTTGCTTCCGTTGTGGATGGAGGTCGCTCACTGTTACCTGTGGGCGTTGCTGACGTGCAAGGCGAGTTTGTCCGCGGTGACTTGGTGCGCTGTGTCGACGATGCTGGGCGGGAGGTTGCTCGGGGGCTCATAAATTACGGTACTGCTGAAGCGCGCCTGCTCACTCGCGTACCCTCGGCCGATATCGAATCTACCTTGGGCTATGGCGGCGACGCTGAGATGATTCACCGCGATAATTTGGTACGGGTATAACATGGCGTTAGGACTTCTTCTGCTGTATTCGGCAGCTGTGTTTTTGGCCAGCGTGGTGGGTGGCTGGCTGCCTCGCCGATTCCATATGACTCATACCCGGACCCAGTTGACGATGAGCTTTGTCGCGGGATTGATGCTGGGCGTCGCCTTTTTCCACCTCATTCCCCACAGCGCCTTGGGTGACGGCGCTGATTTAGATTTTGCGATGGCGGGCGTTGTTGCTGGGCTGGTCTTCATGCTGCTGCTACTCCGGATGTTCCATTTTCACCAGCACGATTTCGCCGACAACACTGACGCTTGCGATCATAGCGATGCCCATGCCCACCACCACGAACCCACCCCAGCCGAACGTACGAGTGGTGACGCCGAAGCGGGCCTTCACCCGTCGGGAAGTGCGTTTAGCTGGATCGGTTTGCTACTCGGGTTAAGTATTCACACGGTGGTTGATGGCATCGCGCTAGGCGCGGTAATGCGTGCCGAGGTGGCCGATGCGGGAGGCATACTGGGCATAGGTGTGTTCCTGGCTATTTTGTTACACAAACCCCTCGATTCATTATCGATCGAGACAGTAATGGCCGCGTCGGGGCAGTCACTGGCATTGCGTCGCTGGGTTAACGTGATCTTCGCGGCGCTGTGTCCGCTGACGGCGCTGGTGTTTTGGCTAGTGGTCGGCAGCGGGCAGGGGAGCGACCTGCTCTTGCCTGCCGCGTTGGCTTTTTCTGCGGGTGCCTTTATTTGTATCGCCTTGGGTGATTTGCTGCCCGAAGTGCAGTTTCACAGTCACGACCGTTTAAAGCTTACCTTGTTGTTCGTTCTGGGGATTGCGCTGGCGTGGATGATTGGCGCCGTTGAACCCTCTCATGGGGATCTGCTGCATCGCTGAACTGGTGCGGTCTTCCGTACTTGGTGTGGTTTCTCAACCCAAGGTATTCAACACGCAACGCAGCGCAGGGGTGCACCTCACTGGTCGGCATTGAGCGCTAGGGCCTGTGATTTGCAGACATCAGGGTCGTATCGGTGGTCTTCCCAGCCGCTCAGTTCACGATTGACCAACGACGTCAGCACATCCACGTGAGCAGCGCTTGCGTTCAGACAGGGTATGTACTCATAACGTTCGCCCCCGGCCTCTAGAAAATAGTCACGGTTTTCCATGCCTATTTCCTCAATTGTTTCTAAGCAGTCGGCAGAGAATCCCGGGCAAATCACCTGCACTGACTGGGTGCCGTTCTCGGGTAGACTTTTCAGGGTTTCATCCGTGTAGGGCTTTAGCCACTCTTCCCGTCCGAAGCGTGATTGAAATGTCGTGAGGTAAGCATCGGGCCCGAGTCCCAGCTGATCGGCGACCAGTCGCGTGGTTTTGTGACACTGGCAGTGGTAGGGATCGCCGTTTAGGAGATAGCGCTTGGGCATGCCGTGATAGCTGAACATCAGCTTATCAGCGCGACCGTGTTCCTCCCAGTGATCCCTGACCGAGTTGGCTACAGCTTCAATGTAGCCGCCATCGTCGTGATAACAACTGATGAACCGCAGGTCTGGTAGCCAGCGGCGCTGTTGGAAATTGTTTGCCAGATCATCAAAGGTGGATGCCGTGGTGGGTCCGCCGTATTGGGGATACAGGGGTAGCACAATTAGACGCTGCACCCCGGCTGACGCAAATTCCTCGAGGGCAGAGCCGATCGAGGGGTTGCCGTAGCGCATAGCGCCCTTGACCATCAGGTTGTCGCCGTAGCGTTCCGTGAGCTTTGCTGCGACACCTTTGACCTGGTCTTCCAAGTGGTAGAGCAGCGGAGAGCCGCGGTCCGTCCACACGGTTTCGTAGGCCTCGGCCGAGCGCTTGGGGCGTGTATTAAGAATGATACCGTTGAGAATGAACCACCAAATGGTTCGAGGCACTTCTACCACGCGAGGATCGCTCAGGAATTGCTTCAGATACGGCCGTAGAGCTTGCTTTGTGGGTGCTTCAGGGGTGCCAAGGTTTGTCAGCAATACACCGACCCGCGGCGGAGTGCCGTGATCGTAATCGGGGGTGCCAAGGTATTTCATATCGGGTCTCTGACAAATTTTGCTATGCGCGCTTGTATGGTCGCAATACGTCCATGGGGGCGAGGTGGATGTGTTGTGGGTAGTTTCTGACCGTATTGTACCGATTTAGGGCGCTTTGCTCCCGCGCCTGCAGCCAATAATGAGGCGCTTGATTCGGTCTGATCTCTTGCGCTTGCTTGAACAACTGGTATACAAACATACTCGAAGTTCGAAACCATACTAATGATAAAGAGTAGCCCTCGGATGAGCCTGACGTTTGATAGTGCCCGATTACCGAATCCCAACCTCACCGAGGATCACCTCGCTTGGCGTGATCAATTACGGCGATTCGTTGACGCGGAGATCATGCCATTTGCGGAAGCGTGGGACGAAGCAGGCGAGATTCCAATCGAGTTGTGGCCTAAAGCCGCCGCCGTTGGCTTGCTCGGTCTTGGCTACCCCGAGGCGTATGGTGGTACCCCCGGTGACGTCTGGTTTTCCCAGATTGCCAGCGAAGAGCTGGCGCGGGTGGGCGCTGGAGGCATTAATGCCAGCTTAATGGTGCACGGTATTGGGTTGCCCCCGGTGATCAACTGGGGCAGCGAAGCAATAAAAGCCTCGATAGCGCCCCCGATCCTTGCGGGTGAGAAATGGATTTCACTTGGAATCACTGAGCCGGGCGCGGGTTCGGATGTGGCGAACTTGACCACCACCGCCGTGCGCGACGGCGATCATTTCATCGTCAATGGTGCCAAAACCTACATTACAGGTGGCATGCGCGCCAGTTGGGTGTCGACTGCAGTTCGCACCGGCGGTGACGGGGCCACGGGGGTCTCGATGCTGTTGATTCCCACTGATGCCCCGGGCTTCTCGCGCACCCCTCTCGATCGCAAGCAAGGCTGGTGGGCTTCCGATACCGCGACTCTGTATTTCGACAATGTCAGGGTGCCCGTCAGCAACTTAATTGGTGAAGAAAATCACGGATTCAAGGTGATCATGACCAATTTTAACGGCGAGCGCATGGGCATGGCGATTCACATGGAGGCCGCTGCACGGGTGTGCTTAGAGGAAGCGGTTGAGTGGGCGCAAGACCGGAAAACATTCGGCAAACGACTCGCTGACCATCAGGTGATTCGGCACAAAATTGCGATGATGAAGCAGAAGATTAATGCCACGCAGGCTTACATTCGTGTGTGCAACGAATCGATTGAAGCAGGAACACCCAACCCGGGCGACATTGCACTACTCAAAGTTCAGGCCAGCGAGGCGATGGAGTTCTGCGCGCGCGAGGCGCTGCAGATTTTGGGGGGCATGGGTTATATGCGCGGCAGTCGAGCTGAGCGTATTTATCGGGAGGTTCGCGTCAATGCAATTGGCGGCGGTTCCGAAGAAATTATGCGCGACCTAGCGGCGCGTCAATACGGTGTGTAGACAGCAGATAGGCAACCAGTGGGCGACAGAGGCAATGGGGTAGGACTATGAGCGAAGCGAATAGAACACTTGGGGCGTTTAAGGCAGAAGTGCATGCCTGGATGAAGGAAAACGTACCCGCTGAGCCGGATTTCCTGTTGCCATTGAGCTTTTTGGAAGTGGGCACCGAGCAGCAATTGGATTTCCTGCGCGAGTGGCAGCACAAGGTATGGAGTGCTGGCTACTTGGGTATGCACTGGCCAACAGAGTTTGGCGGTCAGGGTGCCGACATTGCCTATCAGGGGATTGTTGATCGAGAGCTCGCGCGCTTGAACGCGCCCATCATGTTCAACACCATTGGTCTTGGCTGGGTTGGTCCGTTGTTGCTGGATATTGGCAACGAGGCCGAGCGCGCCAAGTACTTGAAACGCATATTGTCCGCAGAAGATATTTGGTGTCAGGGGTTTTCCGAGCCTGATCACGGCTCGGATCTTGGCAGCGTGCAAACTCGGGCAGTGCGGGACGGAGACGACTACGTCATCAATGGCTCGAAGATTTGGACCACGCTGGGCAATTTTGCCGATCACATGATTTTGCTGGCGCGCACCGACACGACTTGTGAGCGTCGCTATGACGGACTCTCCTTCTTTCTTTCGCCCATGAAGATCCCTGGAGTTGACGCCGTCCCTATCCGAAAGGTCACCGGCGAGTACGGGTTTAACCAGGTGTTCTTTACCGATGCGCGTGTTCCAGCGGATACCTTGATGGTCGGTGAGAACAAGGGCTGGGGGGTTGCGATGAAAACCCTCGAGTATGAGCGCGGAGTGTCGGCCGGTCGCGCCACCGATCACTGGAACGTTTCGATCAATATCGATGATGCCATCAATGAGTTGCGCGGTTTTCAGCGCGATGGCGCACCACTGTTTGAGGACTCGGCGGTTCGCGATGAGGCCGTGCAGCTGATCATGGAAGCCAAAGCACTGATGTTGAGCCGGCGGCGGATGTCGGTGCCCAATCTGACTAATGACTATCCCATGGGCTTACCACTGTCCTCAAAGTATCGCGGCACTGAATACAGTCGGCGAATGAAGCTATTCACCGCGGCAATGCAGGGCGCGCAAAGTGCGCTGTACGTTGGCGACGCCGATGCCCATCGCGGCGGATTCTGGCAGCGGGCGTATTTTTCTAACTTCGGTGCAACCATTGGTGGTGGCACTACCGAAGTTCAAGCCAATATTATCGCCGAGCACGTGCTCGGTTTGCCGAAGTAGGGGAGCGAGTCATGGCGTCAGTACTTGGGGATCTATCGCTACAGTTCAGTGAAGAGCAGGGCATGCTGCTTGATGTTGCCCGCGGGTTTGTTGCCGACAAGTCGCCCATTGAAGCGGTGAGAGCGCAACTCGAGACTTCGTCGGGTTTTGATGGAGCGGTTTGGCAGGAGATGGTGAGTCTTGGCTGGACGGGGATTGCCTTACCAGAATCTGTTGGCGGTGCGGGAATGGGTATCGGTGCGGTCGTGCCCGTGGTCGAGGCGCTCGGTAATGGCTTGCTGGGTACGCCACTGATCAGCACTACACTGGCCGGCCAGTTGTTGTGCAGAGCTGCAGGCACCGAAGCAGAGCCACTGCTGGCCCGCATTGCCGAGGGGGCGGTGGCGACCGTTGCGCTGCTCGACGGCGGAGATTGGGGAGCGGATAACCGCGGTGTTGGAGTTGATGACGCGGGTATCCTGCAGGGTCAGAAAATGATGGTGCCCGATGGCGGAGTCGCGGAGATTTTTGTCGTGGTCTGCAATCGAGCGGGAGAGCCCGCGCTCGCGGTCGTGGAGAGATCAGCCCTCGCAGACTCGGCTGTCACGGAAAACACCGTGATTGATTTAACCAAGCGGTCTGCAAATATCGATTTCTCAGGGGTGGCGCCTAGCTGGGTACTGGTTGGGGGTACCGTGGAGGAGGCGTTGCGGGATTTTCGTTTGCTCGGTGCGCTGCTGACGGCAGTAGAGGCGACAGGTACCGCCGCGCGGTGTCTTAATGCCATCGTTGACTACCTGAAAACACGCAAACAGTTTGGCAAGTTGATCGGCTCTTATCAGGCCCTTAAACATCCAACCGTTGATATCTATTGCGGTGTCGAGAACGCCCGTTCCTTTGTCTATCATGCCGCAACCGTGATCGGCGAGGGCGCTTTGTCCACCGATGCGGAGGTGGCCTGCAGAATGGCCAAAGTTGAAGCCTCTGAGCTGATGTCCTTTGCGGGCGATCGGTCGGTGCAGTTCCACGGTGGTATAGGCTTTACTTGGGACTGTGATTCCACGCTGTTTATTCGCCGTGCGCAATGGACGCGACAGGCCTTTGGTGACGCGGTTCACCATCGTAAACATCTGGCGGGTGTGTTGCTGGATTAATACTGAAAGGGGTGTGCTGGATTCGCTAATAAGCTGCAGTCCAGCCTGAGTTCTTCGACGTAGAAAGGCCATGTCGAAACGAAACCCTATCCGCCGCGGCGCCTTTGGTCGCGGCTTATCCATTTCACTCGCGGGCGCCCGAGCAGGTGGCGCTTTTGCCATCGACGGTGCGCTGCGACGCATACGCGGTGAGCAGGCAGGCGACGATGAACGTTTGCGTCGTGAAGCCTTGCGATTTACCGCCAAGCTTGGCGATCTCAAGGGTAGCTACGTCAAGATCGGGCAGGTCTTCGCGATGTTGGGCGAGCACTTTCTGCCCGAACCGCTTACCACCGCATTACATCAGCTGGAGTCAGAGACAGCGCCGCTGGATTGGGCTCATATGGCGCCGTTACTCGACGAAGCCCTGGGGGATCGCGTTGGTGAACTCGAGATAGAACCCGAGGCCCTCGCAGCTGCTTCCCTGGCGCAGGTGCATCGCGCTCGTCGGCGACGGGACGGCACTGCCGTGGTGGTGAAGTGTCAGTACCCCGAGTTAGCGGCGGTACTCGACGATGATTTTGATGCAGTGGTCAGAATGTTGCGGCTTGCTCGCTGGATCCCCGCGACTCGTGAGTTCGATGGCTGGCTAGATACCATGCGCGAGCAATTGCACGCGGAAATAGACTACCCCCGGGAGTTGGCAATGGCGCAGCGGATGAAGCGCGCTGTTGAGCGCATCGAGCCGCTGCCGGGGACGAACACGCGGCTGCACGTACCCCGTTACTATCCCCGGCTGTGTGGCAATGGCGTGCTGACGATGGAGTTTGTCGACGGCTATCGGGTGGCATCGAGAGAAGTGGCGGCGCTGTCACAGGATGTGCGCAATCAGCTTGGACGCACCATGCTCCAGCTATTTTTCTTCGAAGTGTTTGAGTTAGGACTCATGCAGGTCGACCCGAATTTTGGTAATTACCTGATTAGTGAAGCCGGTGATCAGCTGTCGCTCCTAGACTTCGGCTCGGTTATGGAGCTTGATCCCGATCTGCAGCGCGCACTTGCGGACGCAATCGTTGCCGGACACCGCAAGGATGACGGTTTGTTGTTGAGTGCCTTGGTGCGCCTCGGGTGTCTGAAAGATGACAGTAGTGACTACGCGCGGGATACCTTTCGAGGCTTTGTGCGCCATCTTCTCGAGCCGCTCCAAGAGCCCACTCAGTTACCGGCTGATCTGCTGAATGCCGAAGGCGATTATTGCTGGGCGCAATCTGAATTATTGAGTCGTGCCGGACGCAAAGCCGCGGGGTCAGCCACCAGTCGCCACTTCAGTATTCCCTCAGGAGACTTCGCGTTGATTGCACGCAAGCTCACCGGCGTCTTTACATTCATTGCGGTACTTCGAGCCGAATTTAACGCCTGGGAAGTTGCCGAGCCTTACATCACCGGCTGGCGGAGCGATTGATGACCAACGAGTCGAAAGAAGTACCGCGATCACGGGCGCGCCGACTGGGCAAGTTCGCACGATTTGCCGGGGGTGTTGCAACCAACATGATTGCCGAGGGTGCCCGACAAGTTGGCTCGGGTAAGCGCCCGAAAGCGCGCGATTTATTGCTGACCCCCGCCAACGCCACGCGCTTGACGCGCCAATTGTCTGAGATGCGCGGCGCCGCTATGAAGTTGGGTCAGATTCTGTCGATGGACAGCGGTGATTTTCTGCCGCCAGAATTGGCGGAAATTCTGGCAACCCTCCGATCGTCTGCTTTCACCATGCCCGATCACCAGTTGGAAGAAATGCTAGTGGCAGCGTATGGCGACGATTACCAACAGAAACTAAAAGATTTTGAACGCAAGCCCTTTGCCGCAGCGTCCATCGGGCAAGTACACCGCATCAGTACTCGCGATGGTCGTCCTGCGGTATTGAAGATTCAGTACCCCGGCGTGCGTGAAAGTATTGACTCGGACGTCGACAACCTCGCGACCCTACTCAGAGTGTCGGGCTTGCTGCCAAAGCAGTTTGAATTGAAGTCGCTCCTCGCTGAAGTTAAAGCGCAGCTGCGGGATGAGGCCGATTACGAACAAGAGGCTAGGTATCTCAACGCTTTTGTGCGCGCATTGGGTGACGACGAGCGATTCCTGCTGCCGAGGGTTGTGCCATCACTATCATCCGACCGGGTGCTGGGGATGACATATGTCCCCGGAGAGCCGATTGAATCGGTGCTTTATGAAGATCCGGAAGAGCGCGATCGCGTAATGTCGCTGCTGATTGAACTTTTTTTGGTCGAGATGTTTGACTTGCGTTTGGTGCAGACTGATCCGAACTTCGCCAACTACCGCTACGATCCTGAAACAGGCCAAGTCGCCCTGTTAGATTTCGGTGCCTCTCGCCGGTTCCGGGCGAGCTTCACCAATGCTTATCGAGACCTGCTTAAAGCTACTTTGGCGGAAGATCGCGAGGCCATGGCCGAAGCCGCGAGTCGCGCGGGTTACACGATGGGACCCGAGGGCTCCCGCTACCGCGAGATCATTCTCGATCTTGCCCTAATAGTGCTTGATCCCATTCGACGCAATGAGCCCTATGTTTTTGGTGAGTCGGTGTTGCCCATGCAAGCGGCCGCTCTCGGGGAAGATATGGCGTCCTATCGAGAATTCTGGGAGGCGCCCCCCATTGATGCCGCGTATGTGCATCGCAAGATCGTGGGCTTGTTCATGCTTGCCAGCCGCCTAAAGGCGCGAGTCAATATTCACGACCTACTGCTTCCCTGGCTCGAGGATTAGTCTGTCAGCGGGGAGCTGTGCTTGTAGAAAGCGCAGCATGTTGCCACCCATTACCGCTCGAATCTCTTGCTCCGAAAACTCGGCTTTGCGCATCCCGTGGGTAAGGTGCGCGATGCTGGCAGCGTCAATGGGGGTCGCTACTGAGCCATCCCAGTCAGATCCCAGCGCGATGTGATCAACACCAAAAGCATCGATGCCGTAGCGCAGGGCGCTGACAATTGCAGCAACACTCTGATCACACACCGCTTCATCCCAGAAGCCGACACCGATCAAACCGCCACCTTCAGCAATTTTCTGCATCGTCGCATCGGAGATGTTGCGCTTGCGATCGCAATGGCCCTTGAAGCCTGTGTGACTGACGATGAGGGGTTGGTCAGTCTGTGCCAGCACATCGCGGACAACCGCCTCGCTGGAATGAGAGACATCAATCATGATGTCGAGCTCCGCCATTCGAGTGACGGCGCTGCGACCGAAATCGGTCAACCCGTCACCGCTTACACCGTGCAGCGAGCCCCCCAAGCGATTGTCGAAGAAATGTTGCAACGACATCATCCGAAATCCACGGTTGTAAAGGACCTCGATGTTGTCCAGGTCGCCATCGAGAGCATGAGAGCCCTCGGTGCCTAAAAGCGCGCCGACAACGGCTTCGCCCTGCTCACGTCGATACAATAAGTCCGCGAGTTCCTGCTGCGATCGAACCATCATCAGGTCGGGGCTTTTTGCAGCGGCGGCAAGCACGCGATCTGCCTGATACAGCGCTCGAGCGGTAAGGGAGTGTCGGGTATCGTCGGGCCAGCGTTGCGCGATGCCAAGTAGCGTAATGTTGTCACCTGCCTCAGCGCTGTTCTCGTCGTAGTTTTGACCGCGTGGAGATTTGGTGACGGTGGTGAACATCTGCAGCGCGAAATTACCTTCGATCAGGCGGGGAATGTCCACATGACCACGCTCTCCGCGCTCATCAAAGGGTCGGTGCCAGAGGGCTGTGTCCGAGTGTAAATCACCAATAAAGAGCGTCTCGTGAAGCGCTAGGCTCGCTGCATCTGGGGATTCCCCCGCATCGCCGGCGACCCGATTGGCTCTGGATTCGACCCACCCGGGGCCTACAGTGAAAAACCAGAGGGTTCCTGCAAGCACAATGATGGTGATGAGTAATAAACCTGTGCGTAGCCATGCCATGGTGATGCCGCCTTTATCGTTATTGTTGCCTATCTTGTTGTGCTTTGGGCCGCTGAACAAGTCCCCCTGAAAACAGCTTTTAAACGATAGGTGTTTGCTGTCTTTCAGGAATTTTTAAGTCCATGTATCGAGAGTGCCCGTAGTCACCTCCATGACAGATTGTGATTTAGTTTTAGTACTCGCCGATCAACTGGGTTTCGATAATCCGGTAATTGAAGCTGCTCGGCCGGGAGTCGACGTTGTGCTGCTGGCTGAGGTAGCCGAAGAAGCCCACTACGTGCCCCACAACCGGCACAAGATTGTGCTGCTGTTTTCAGCAATGCGTCACTTTGCCAAGCAGCTCACTGAGCACGGTTTCGAGGTTCGATACATTGCGCTGTCTGATGGGGTGAGCAGTCTGGAAGCGGCCTGTTTGACGGCCCTGTCTGATGGGCTGTCCGGCGAGCAAGTTGGCCCTGCTGCTGGACGTTTTGGGGGAGTCCGGGTTTGTGAGCCCGGCGAATGGCGTCTTTTGTCGACCATGCGCGAGTGGAGTGACCGTTTTGGTCTGCCCGTTGATATCGTTGACGACAGTCGATTCTTAGCAAGCATGGATGATTTCAACCGCTGGGCGGATGGCCGCAAGCAGTTACGCATGGAGTATTTCTATCGGGAAATGCGCAAGCGTTATCAGCTGCTGATTGACGACGGTGGTCCGTCAGGGGAGAAGTGGAATTACGATGCCGACAACCGCCTCGGTTGGCGCAATCAGGCGGACATTCCCGATCGAGTCGACGTCGAGCCCGATGCCGTAACGCGTGAAGTTATTGCGGAAGTTGAGGCGGCGTTTCCCAATAACCCCGGCGACCTCTCGCAATTTCGCTTAGCGGTAACCCATGAAGACGCCCAAGCGCAGTTTGATTGGTTTTGTCGCAATGCGCTTAAAGACTTTGGCCGTTTTCAGGATGCTCTTCCCGAAGAATCTCCTTGGGTGTTCCACAGTCTGATTTCTATGTATCTCAACTGTGGCTTGCTGCAACCCTTGGCGGTTTGTCGGCGGGTTGAGTCCGAATGGCGCGAGGGCCGCTGTGAGCTTGCGGCGGCGGAAGGTTTCATCCGGCAGATATTGGGGTGGCGCGAGTACGTCAGGGGCATTTACTGGCGGTACATGCCTGAGTACGCCGAGCGCAACACTTTCAACGCAACCCGGCCGTTACCCGACTTTTTCTGGACCGGTGAAACCGACGTGCGTTGCTTACAGGTGGCGCTTCGACAATCCCTCGATCTTGGTTATGCCCACCATATTCAACGGTTAATGGTGATTGGTAACTATGCCCTGCTTGCCGGATTGCATGTGGCGAGTGTCTGCGAGTGGTATTTGGCCGTGTACGTTGACGCCTATGAGTGGGTCGAGTTGCCCAACACGGCGGGCATGGCGCTCTATGCCGACGAGGGCGCAATGGCTTCAAAGCCTTATGCCGCGAGTGGAAAGTACATTCAGCGCCAAGGAAATCACTGCAAACAGTGTCGGTATGATCCTAATAAGACCACTGGGCCTGGTGCGTGTCCTTACAACAGCTTGTACTGGGGCTTCATCGACAGGCATCAAGATAGCCTCGCGGAGAATGCGCGCATGGGCCTGATACTCGCCAACTGGCGCAAGCGCAGCCCTGCGGACAAAACCGCGATTGTGGAGTGGGCGGGGTCATTGCTAGAGGAGATCGAGCAGACCTAGTGGCCCTTCAAGGTCTTGCGCTGCCCCGCACAGCGTTTTGAGCAATACACCACTGAGTCCCAGTTACGCTTCCACTTCGCGCGCCATGCAAAGGGACGATCACAGACGGGACAGACCTTGGTTGGGAGATCACCTTTTTTACGCATACCCATGAGTGTTAGCCGAGGGGCCAGTCGGCGGCGTCGGTTACGTACTCCGGCTGACTCGGACGATTACCTCCCCATTTGGCAATAAAAACGCCTTCGGGGTCATATTGTGCAGTTTGTTTGGCAATATTGAAGTGTCGCCCACCCCTGGGGTCGGAACCGACTCCAGCAATGTACTGCCAGTTGCCGTAGTTACTGCCCACATCGAAGTCAATCAGATGCTTCTCAAAAAATGCGGCACCAAAGCGCCAATCAATGTTGAGTTCACTTATTAGGCAGCTTGCGGCAATCTGACGACCGCGGTTGCTCATCCAGCCGGTGGCGAGTAGCTGTCGAATCAGCGCATTGACCAACGGGTACTCGGTATCTCCGGCGCTCCAGCGAGCAAATGCCCGTGGTTCAAAGGTGCAGCCCCGAATTTTTCCCGGGCTGCCACCAAAACGGAACAATTTTTTGTCATCAACTACAGCGCGCCAAAAGAAAAACTCACGCCAGAGCAATTCGAAAAACAGCCAGTAGGTCGATTCATTCGATTCTCGCTCGCGTTCGAAGCGAAAAATTTCATGTGCCACTTCGCGGGCCGATAAACTTCCGTTCGCGAGCCAGGGGGACAGTGTGCTTGATCCATCAAGACCATCAAGGCAGTTGCGCGTGGCCTTATAGGTCAAAATATTGGCCTCATCGAAAACGAATTGTCGAAGTCGGCGCAGCCCGGCGGCACGTCCTCCCGGTAGAGGCAGTGCAGGGTTAGGTGAAGCGGCGGCTACCGGTATGGCATCGAATTGGGCGGCGGGTGGCGGTGGCAATACCGGCGTCTCCCGTCGCGGTGGATCTACGGGGATGTTCTCAACGCGCTTTCGAAAGGGCGTGAAGACCTTGGGTAAATCTTCCAATTCAAAGGGCAGGGTCTCGGGGGTGAAGAGTGAATTGCCTCGATGAACCTCTACGGGAATGACGAGTTGCTCAGACAAAAAAGACACCGCTTTGCGCTCGTAGTGACCCGGTGAAAAGGACGTACTGATTTCAGTAATACCAAAGCGAGATACCAGATCGGGAATCACCAGTTCAGGGGATCCCTCTAATACCATCAAATCCTGTCCGTGCTCGTTCAATGCCTGTTTCAGTTCTTGGAGTGACTCTCGTAGGAACCGATCTCGCTGTCCACCCAGGCCAACCTGATTGCACCAAGGGCGAGGTTTTGGCAGTAAATAGACACACAGCAGCGAGTCTGCTGCGGCATGACTGGCCAGCGCAGAATTGTCGAGCAGTCGCAGGTCGTGTTGAAACCAGTGCAGGTGTCGCATAGCGATCGAGGCTCACTATACCCTGATGCTTGCAGGGTCGTTGGATAGACAGAAAGTGGTCGGAGGTTTACCGTTTGATACGTTTTAAATGGTGCTCCGTGGTTATCTACGACAACCCGTCGGTGGCGGATTACAGCGGGGACACAGACGGCGCGTTCGTCGTAGAATTCGCATAGATAACTTTTATGTTAATCGTCGCTGGATGCGTTCGGTGTGAAGCGCCCTGAATATCGGCTCATTCAATCGGCGCTTATCGCACCGTATTGAGTGCCGACCGTCGATAGTCGATAACCGATAGTCGATAAAAACAACCAACGAACAGTACTGTTCCAACAACACAGGAAAACCCATGACCAACGTAGATAGCCTGTTCATGCCTTTTGATGTGAAATCCCTGAGTGCCGCCAATCGCATTGTCATGGCGCCGATGACTCGTAACCAATCCCCCGATAATGTCCCCACGGCGGACAACGTCGAGTATTACCGTCGACGTGCCGAAGGTGGCACCGGGCTGATAGTGACTGAAGGCACCTGTGTTAATCACATCGCAGCCAGCGGTTATCCCGGTTTGCCGTATTTTTACGGCGAAGAGCGACTTGCGGGCTGGCAGCGGGTAGTCGATGCGGTTCACGCCGAGGGTGGCAAAATTGCGCCGCAGCTCTGGCACTGTGGTGGAATGCGTAAGAAGGGCACGCGGCCCGAGGGTGATGTAGACGGATACACCCCGTCGGGTATGAATGTGCCGGGTAAGGTTAACCGACACACCATGACACGCGACGATATCCAGGACGTCATTGTCGCGTTTGCTGAGGGCGCCCGCGATGCGCAGCGGTTAGGCTTTGATGCAGTTGAAGTGCACGGCGCCCACGGTTATCTGCTCGACCAGTTTTTTTGGGAGGGCACTAATCAGCGCGATGACGAGTACGGAGGGTCGCTAGAGAATCGCGGTCGTTTTGTCGCGGAGATTATCGCAGCCTGCCGTGCTGAAGTCGGTCCGGATTTCCCGATCATCCTGCGCTGGTCCCAGTGGAAGCAGCAGGATTACACAGCCCGACTGGTAACCACCCCCGAGGACATGGAGGCATTTCTGGCGCCTCTGGTCGATGCCGGGGTCGATGTCTTTCACTGCAGCCAGCGGCGTTTCTGGGAGCCGGAGTTTGAAGGCAGCGATCTTAATCTTGCGGGCTGGGTCAAAAAGTTAACCGGCAAACCCACGATTACGGTAGGGAGTGTCAGCTTGGATGCAGACTTCATTCCGCTGCCTGGCGAGCAGGTTTTCCGCGAAGGTAAGCCCGCATCGATTGACCGACTGATAGAGATGCTCGAGCGTGGGGACTTTGATATGGTCGCGGTTGGTCGCGCTATGATTGCCAATCCAGACTGGGCCAACGTCATTCGTGCCGGTGATGTCAGCGGTTTGCAGGCTTTTGAAAAGGAAATGTTGATGACCCTAAAGTAACCCGACTGAGAGTTACGAGACGCAGAGTTACAGTAGCGAGGTTACAAATACCCGGAATAAAAGTACCGGGATTAAAAGTACCGGGATTAAAAGTAATAGGATCAAAAGTAGCGAGACGATGTAGCCCGTGTAAAGGTGGTGGGTGTCACGCGCACTGGCTGCTAGCCCGCGCACCACCTGATGCCTTGATCCCTGTTCTGTTGTTTCGCTTGACGCCTTATAAACGCTCATGGGATGCCCAATGCGAACACTTGATACTGAGAGACTGGCCAAATGAGCAGTCCTGAGATCACAACATCATGAGCAAGCGCCCTGCATTCAGCAGCCCGATAGATCACAGCCCTTTACCCACCAGTCTCTTGGGTGGGAGCCCCTTGCGCGCTGTTGGTCGAGTGTTGCCATTACTCGCAGGCCTCGCTTTGCAGGGCTGGGTGTCGATTGCAGTAGGTCAGACAGTGCCGATCGAAGGTGCTGCGTGTATGCCCCACCCGGGCAATGGCAATGGCAATATCTGCTCAGCGAAGGACCTTGAAGCGGTAGCGGTTTTGGCACCGGGTGCCCCTGCCAGCTGCGAGGAAGGGGAGACGTTTACTGCCACAGTGCGATTTATCATTTCGCCTGGTGCCGAAAGTGTCCGTGCTGCCTCAGAGCGCTACACCTTAGGTTTTGCAATCGGTGAAAACGGTGGACCGGCCATCGATAGTCCCGGGACCTGCACGGTTTCCTACCTAACGCCCAACTCGGGTGCGCTGGATCTGACCAGTGGCGTTGGGCCGTACCGCGAGTTGAGCCAAGGGAGCGGCGATGCCTGTGGCGATATCGACTCGTCGGAGCAGACGTATCACGATGTTACGACCACGCAATTTTTGTGCAAGGATTCGGACGGTGACGGTCGGGTTGATTTCGATGCGGTAGTGACCTGGGAAAACAACAAGAGTGATTTGTGCTCCAGCCCGCCTATTGCTGCAGATTTTTATCCAGATCAGTCTTCGAAATGTTTGGGCGGCACTAACCTTGATCTTGACATACCCGTCGAGCAGC
Source organism: Luminiphilus sp. (assembly GCA_965657905.1). Lineage (GTDB taxonomy): Bacteria > Pseudomonadota > Gammaproteobacteria > Pseudomonadales > Halieaceae > Luminiphilus. Next base: position 60,271 of record CBFHPT010000009.1, read on the forward strand.
TGCCAACAATCGAGATCGACAAGCTCCCGTTGCCCGACACCCTGGAAGATCCCGGCGGTCAGGTGGTTTACTCCGTGGGCGTTACTAATACCTCAGGAATTTCTGATTCCCTCACAATTACTTCGTTAGTGGATGATGTGGTCGGTAATCTGGATGGTATGGGTACGTGCTCTGTTGGCGTTGTGCTTGAACCCGGCGGTAGCTATCGCTGCGAGTTTGCAGATACCCACATTGGCATAGCTGGAGACACTTTTACTAACACGGTAACGGTTGTTGGTACCGACGAAGAGGGCTCCACGGCTACGGCTGCTGCCACCGCGACCGTTACGATTATTGCCGGCCCGCCGGCGCAAGCGGATTTTGAGATTCTGAAGAAGGGCTATCCCTCGACGCTTAGCGAACCGGGTGGAGAGGTGGAGTACACCATCGGCTATCGCAATACGGGTGAGGTCGATCTACGCATCACCGACATTCAGGACGATCAGGTTGGCGGAAGTTTGAACGGCGTAGGCAACTGTGCCTTCCCGGTTGTGCTTGGTGTAGGGCTTGAGTACCAGTGTCAGTATGAGCAGTTGGTCACCGGTGCTCCGGGCGACGCCGTGACGAACACAGTGACTGCAACAGCGATTACCTTGGGTGTTCCGTTCACAACGCTTACGCGTTCCTCGGATTACACGGTAGAGATTGTTGACGTACCGTCTGTATTACTGGCCACTAAAGTGGCCCTGAAACGCCTCATTCCTGACCCCGGTCCTCTGGCGACGGATACAACCTCGGTGGAGTATCGATTGGGGATAATCAACGCGTCGCGAGTTGATACGATCACTGTGAACTCTCTGACTGATATCCAGCAAGCTGGTGCGGGTACGCCAAGTGACGTGGATTTGACTGGACTGTCAACGCCTTCGGGTAAAACCGCCTGTACTGTCCCGCTGACGCTGGCGCCTCTCAGTCGTCAAGTGTGTTTCTTTGAGCGAGACATCATCGGTGATCAGGTGGTCAACGGTGACGTGGTTTCTAATACCGCGCGCGTTGAGGCTCTCGACGATGATGGTATGGCGCTTGAGGGTAGCGGCGCTGCAAACGTGTATATCACTGATTTGTTGCTGCCAAGAATCGATGTTACCAAGACGCCCTCTCAAAGTGTCATCAACGCGCCCTCGGAGACCGTCACCTTTGACGTGGAAATCCTCAACACGGGTTTCGCTGCCGTCACCATCAACAGTATTGAAGATAGCGTTGATGGAGGCGCCGCGGTTGACGTAACCACTGTTGCGGGCACCATTCTCGCCACCAATTGCTCGGTACCGGTTGTGCTCGCCCCCGGCGGTTCAACCACCTGCGGGTTTGACGTCGTGGTCGCGGGATCTCCAGGGGATACGGTGCCGGATCAAGTGACTGTGGCGGCTCAGGACAATCAGGGTAATTCTGTATCGGCGACAGCCGATGCAGAGGTTGCGATCATCAACCGAAACATCAGTATCGATGTGGATAAGATTGGCGCGCCACGCGGCTTGCTCGCCCCGGGAGGCGATTTTGATTATTCCGTGATCGTGACTAACACCTCTGGGGCCAACAACTCACTCACGATAACGTCGCTGGTCGATGATGTGGTGGGTGATCTTAACGGACAGGGAACCTGTGCCACCGGCGCTGTGCTCGCTCCCGGTGCGACTTATGAATGTGAGTTTACTGACACCCACACTGGCAATGCAGGCGACACATTTACGAATACTGTCAGTGTTACAGGTACCGACGCTGATGGCTTTACAACGACTGCTGACGCTTCTGAAACCGTACAAATTTTTGTCGGGCTCTCGCCGGGTGCGAGTTTCAGTGTAATCAAAACGGGTCGCCCTTCTGTCATAAACGAGCCCGGTGGCGACGTCACCTATGTGATTGGTTATCGCAATACCGGAATCGACGCTGTCCGTATTACCGACACGGTGGACGATCAGGTTGGCGGCAGTCTCGATGGCGTGGGCACTTGCGTGTTCCCCTTTGATATTGCTCAGGGCGGCGCTGCCGCGTGCCAGTACGTTCAGGCGGTCGCCGGTGACCCTGGGGATACCATCACGAACACTGTGTTGGCGTCGGGGGAGCCGGTTTCTGGAAGCATTATTCCGCTAACAGACAGCGCCAGCAGCACCGTTGAGATCGTCGATGTGCCATCGGCAATGGTGGTCAGTAAGGTTGCGTTTGTTCAGCAAATTCCCGATCCGGGTCCCGCCGCTAGCGATACTGCACCGGTTGAGTATCGATTAACGGTTACGAACTCCTCACAGGTCGATACGATCACGGTTAATACGCTGACTGATAGTCAGGTTGCCGCTGGCGGTGCGCCGAGCAGTGTTGATCTCACGTCATTGCCGACCCCATCGGGTAAAACCGCCTGTGAGGTGCCCGTGGTGCTCGCGCCCGGCGCCCAGCAGGAGTGTTTCTTCGAGCGCGATGTTATTGGTGACCAGGTGGTTGCCGGCGATACGGTGGTGAACACCGCCGAGGCCAGCGCTACCGATGATGACGGACAAAGCTTGCAGGCAGACTCAGCCGCCACGGTCACTATTACCGACGTGCGAGCAGCAACTATCGAGGTGGTCAAAACCCCCTCAGACAACGTCATTCTTGCGCCAAGCCAGGTCGTGACCTTTACCGTAGATATTATTAATTCGGGTAATGTCGAGATAACCGTTACGGGCATTGTCGATAGCGTTGATGGCGGTACACCGGTTGATGTCACCACAATAAGCAGTGAAATCTTGGCGACATCTTGCGCTGTGCCGCTTGTTTTAGACGTGGGCGATACCGCCACCTGCACGTTTGACTCGCGGGTCTCTGGGCTTGCAGGCTCTCAGGTGAGCGACAAGGTGACAGTGACCGGCGAGGATTCGGGGGGCAATGAAGTCACCGGTTTCGCCACCGCTGATGTCGCACTGATCGATAGCGGTATCGATATCGATGTGGATAAAACACCTTCGAGCAATGTCATTTTTGCAGGGGAGTCGGTGACATTTACCTATAGGGTCATCAACGATTCGACTGAGCCAGTTGTGGTTGACCGGTTGGTCGACGATCAACTGGGTGATCTCGATGGGCAGGGTAGTTGTGTCATGCCCCAGAGTCTTGGCTTAGCGGAGAGCAGCACCGATTCCTACACCTGTCAGCTAACCGCTTCCGCAACGGGCGGTTTATCCGGCCTATATCGCAATCAGGCGACCGCGAGCGCAACTCGCGCTGCAACACCGCTTCTTCTTGCTCGGATTGCTCCTGAGCGGGTCTATGCCTACGACAATGCATTTGTCTTTGTGTTGCCATCGGTCGCCGCGGTCGCGGTACCGTTGGGTGGTGGCGTGGTCGTGCTGTCAATCCTTGGCCTACTTTATCTGGCGCGTCGTCGTCTGAACTAACGGGGTGGACAAATTAGTCCGATGCTAAGCGGCCCCGAGCCGCGACAGATTCGACCCGTCTACGCGCCTTTTTCGCCCTTTTTATATGCTCGATGCGTCCGAGAAGTTGGTGCGGCCGCCCAAATTCACTGCAGCTGCTTGCCTCGATGCTAGTGTCACAGGGCATGCCACCTGTGGCCGGATAGGCTAAAAATGTGAATAATCACAGTTGAGCGAACGGGGGAGCATTTTCAGTTTTCTGTAACAATTCGTTAGTATCTTGCGCGCTCCGGTAACTTCTTTCCCAGGAGCCACAGTCCATGAAAACGTCCGTCACCAACTTATTTGCTCGAAATGCCCTCGCCACAGCGATTGCGAGCGCCGCCGTTGTCGGTACCGTCGGTACCTCTAATTCCGTCTACGCGCAGGAAACTACTGCTGTTATTCGGGGAATTGTCACTGATTTGGCGGGCAATTCTGTCGCCAATGCCGAGGTAATCGTCACATCGCAAGGTACAGGTGTCGCTAAGCGCACCTCCACCGATGCTCGTGGTATCTATTACATCCGCAACCTGCCCGCTGGTGTGACTTACTCGGTGAGTGTCGACGCCCCCGACCTGCAGAAAGCGACTACTGAGAACTTGCAGGTAGCCGTTGGTCAAACCGCAGTGCTTAACTACGAGCTGAGTGCGGAAGAGGAGGTTATTGTGATGGGTCAGCGGATTCAGACCGCTGACACGGCGATTGGCCCCAACGCTATTTTTGACTTGAACAGTCTTCAGGACTCGCCCGCTATCAACCGGAACATCACCGATGTGATTCAGCAGGATCCGCGTTTGTATGTAGACCAGGCGGGCGGCATTGATGCCATCCAGTGTAACGGGGCGAATCCCCGGTACAACAGCCTCACGGTTGATGGCATTCGTTTGAATGATGGTTTTGGCCTTAACAGGAACGGCTACCCCACTCAGCGCATGCCGTTCCCTTATGACGCGGTTTCTAGTGTTGCCGTCGAATTGGCTCCGATGAGTGTGGTCTACGGAGGCTTCTCTGCTTGTAACATCAACGCGGTGACCAAGACCGGTGCCAACGAGGTCTTTGGTTCGTTCTTCATGGACTACACCAGCGACGATTTCCGGGGTGACAGTCTCGAAGGCGACACCATACAAAGTCAGGACTACTCCGAGACTCGTTATGGATTTGAAGTCGGTGGCGCAATCATCGAAGACAAGCTGTTCTTTTACGGCGCCTATGAGAAATACGAAGGTGCTGACCTAAACGAACGCGGCGCCCTGAATACCGGCGCGGTCAACGAAGTCGACGTCACCCAGGCCGAACTCGACCGCATCGCTGAGATCTCCCAGCGGGTCTACGGCTTTAACCCAGGTAGCTCTGTTTCTGAAGCAATCGATTTTGATGACGAAAAATATCTGGTCAAACTCGATTGGTACGCAACCGATAACCAGCGCCTTGCCCTGACCTACATGTACAACGATTCCTTCAACTTCACCCCCTCAGACGGTGATTTGGATGAATTTGAGTTTGATCGTCACTTCTACAAGCGCGGTGCCGAGCTGACCTCGTACATCGCGAGCCTGTACTCGGATTGGAACGACAACTTCTCAACCGAGATTCGTTACTCGCTCAGCGAAGTTGATTTCCTGCAGGCTTCCGTAGCCGGTAAGGAGTTCGCTGAATTCCGAGTTGAGCTCGATGACGTTGATGTTTATCTGGGTCAGGATGACAGCCGTCAGGCCAACGACCTTGACTATGAAGTCGAACAGTTGGTTATCCGCGGTAAATATTTCTTGGGTGACCACAGCCTGACCGCCGGTTACGAGCGCGAGTCGACGGACGTCTTCAACCTGTTCTATCAGCACGTCGATACCGAAATTCGTTTTGATGGTATTGATAACTTTGAGGCGGGTCTTGCCGACCGGGTTTACTACGGCAATGCAATCTCCAATAACGAATTGGACGCCGCTGTTGATTGGAGTTATTCAGTCGACACACTGTATCTGCAGGATGATTGGCAGATAACCGATACCGTGAACCTCAACTTAGGTCTGCGCTACGAGCGTTATACCGCCGATGATGCGCCTAATGAAAATCCCGGTTTCACTGCCGAGTACGGGTTCCCGAACACTGCAACCCTCGATGGTGTTGACCTGTTGATGCCGCGCATCGGCGTTACTTGGGATGTATCGGACGACATTACGGTTCGCGGTGGAGTTGGTCTGTTCTCGGGTGGTAACCCCAACGTCTGGTATTCCAACGTTTACTCGAACACTAATACCACGGCAGTTCAAACCCGGTCCGATGACGTCGATTTGTTCGCTCAGAATTACTCGGGTTGTGAGGCCGGTGTGCCCAACGGTCCAGGTTGGTGTGTTCCGACTGACCTGTACGATCAGGTGGCTGCCGGTGACGGCAGTAACTTCGAAATCGTGTATCTCGACCCTGATTTCGAAGCGCCTTCCGAGTGGAAGTACTCACTGGGCGTGACTTATGAACTACCCGATGGTTATGTCTTTACCGCAGATGCCCAGATCACGCGTGGCGAAGATACCGCAATCTACAAGCGTGGTGACCTGGTTGCCACCGGGGAGATCAATGACTTCGGTAACGGTTATCCCGTCTACGACCAGTCCGATGACTACTCCAGTTTTGTGCTGACCAACAGCTCGATCGGTAATGAATCCGAGTCGGTCTCCTTCGGTTTGTTCAAATCCTATGAGTTCGGTCTGGATATGACCCTGGGTTATGCGTGGACAGACTCACGGGACGTGAATCCCATGACCTCGTCAGTGGCATTTTCCAACTACGTAAACCGAACCTTCTACGATCCGCAGGAAGAGGTGCTTTCCACCTCTAACTACAACGTTGAGCATCGCTTCACGGGTGTATTCAACTACACAGCGGATTGGTTCAACGGTTACGAAACTCGCTTCAGTCTGTTCGCTCAGGGTAACTCGGGTACGCCTTATAGCCTGGTGCTTGAAGGCGCTGAAGGTACTATCAACGCCTATGGCTTTACTCCCTATCTTGACTTCATCGAGCACGTGCTGATTGAACCCGGTACGCGCAACAAGGAAGAAGGTAGCTGGTGGGGCAAGGCCGATCTTCGAGTTTCCCAGCAGTTCCCAGGCTTCTCAGAGGAACATCGCGGTAGCGCCTTTATTGTCATTGATAACTTCACCAACCTACTCAATGACGAGTGGGGTGTGCTGCGGCGTCCAAACTTCCCCTACGGTGTAACTCTGGCTGATAAGGAAGCGGGTAATGAGGAAAGCCGCATTGGCGAAGCGTCACTGTGGGAAATCCGCTTTGGTGTTGACTACCGCTTCTAAGCGTTATTGCAAGATCAAAAAGGCGCCCATCGGGCGCCTTTTTTTTGCAGGGCGGTTTGTCGCCTCTTATCGTATCTCAGTGCTCTAACAGCGTTGCCTCTAGCGTAGCCGCGAGTCTGTGGGCGGCTTGAGATACACGGATAACCGCCATCTCATAGTTATTCTCAAGGTACGTCTCGGTGAGAGTTTTCAGTGGTGCTTCACCTGCGTAGCGCACGACCGGGGCGCGGCTCAATTCCACACTTTCCTGCGCCCAGTCCAGAGGGGTTCCCTGGGATGACGGGGAAACAGGGCGAAGAAGATCTACCAATGACGTGGCTTCCTTCCCGATCGCGTAGCGCAGCAGCAGGCCATCCCAGACTGCATGCATATTGGTCTTGCGACGATCGCCCTCGCCGAGTAGTTCAGCAAGCGCAGCAGGGAGCTTCAGGCGATGGCCATTGCCGCCCCAGTCATCGGCTCGGGCAAGATGCATGGGCTGGTGCAGGTCGCCGACAAAATGACCAACGAAGCGCAGAGCCTGTGCTCGATCAGCCTGCTTGGCGCGATGGTCCCCAAGTATTGCTAGCTGCTCGTCAAGCGCCACTAGAATATCGCCTTCCTCGGGGTGGGGTTGCTCTGCGACCTGATCAATATCCGGCGAGATATTGAAGTAGTGCCAGGGCTGGGTGTTCTTGCGGTCCGATTTGATTCGGTCAGGCCAAATGCAGCCGCTGCCAAATGTCTCTGGGCCAATATCGCTTGAGGGGTCTTCCACTGCCAACAACTGTTCAATCTCGGCCCGGACCGCCGGTGAGACCAGTTCGAGGCCGTAGTTACATACTGCGGCGTGACCCAAATCCCACCATGCCGCCGCGGGCAGCGACAGGGATATTAAGGCCGCTGCGGTCAGAGCTTTGTAGGTCGAAGGACGATTCAACATGGCGTTACGCTCCTGTTCGCGTAAAGTAAGACGCAGGGTCTCTGTCTGTGTGGTGACGTGCTTGATGGTGTGTTGATTGATATGTTCGGTGATGCTGCTGGCGGACCCGGTCATTGGGCAGCCGTACGCCAAGCGACACGATCTTACACGGCGTGCAGAGTGAGATAATGTAGTGATCAAAATAATTTAGCGATCAAGTTTTCGTGATTGTGTCATAACAAAATCACGGGTGGGCGACCGGATTCGTCGTAAACCCACGTCTAGGGCTTTGTCATGTTCAAAAGCATCTCTCGTTCGCCGACCTGGTTAGTGTTTCTGACCGTGGTTGCGGTATATATCTGCTTCATCGACCGGATCGCGATATCGATCGCGATCATTCCGATGGCTGCTGAAAATAACTGGTCGCCGTCGGTACAGGGAGGTGTGATGGCGGCCTTTTTTATTGGCTACTTAACCCTGCAGATACCCGCTGGCTATCTGGCCGATCGTTTTGGCGGTAAGTGGGTTCTGGGCGGAGGCGTCCTGCTGTGGTCGCTATTTACGCTTTTGACGCCACCGGCAGCGGCATTGGGCCTGTCCGCGCTGTTGACCTGCCGATTCCTGATGGGTGTTGCTGAGGCGGTGACCTGGCCCTCGATCTATGCGCTCTATGCGAAGTGGGTTGCTAGTGACAAGCGCGCAACGGCGGTTGGGTTCATGAACTCGGGCATTGCGGGTGGCAGCGTGATTGCGCTGGTCGCGACGCCATTTATTATCGAGGCATTCTCGTGGCAGGCCGCATTTTATCTCTACGGTGCCGTGGGTCTCGTCTGGTTTCTGATCTGGACGCCGACTACCCGTTCGCGGCCACCGTTTCCCATTGACGATCCGGACCGTGAGGATAACGCATTGGCTGCAGCAGAGGCCGCAGCAGATGTCGCGGCAAAGAGCCCCGTAGCGGATACTGAGCCGTCCCCAGCGAACTCCAATGAAGCACCTTTACCGCGGATCACGCCCGCCGCACTGTTGCGCTCGCCTGCAGTGTGGGCGATTACGGTGGCGCATATGTGCGCCAACTGGACGATATTTTTGATGTTGTCTTGGCTGCCAACCTATATCAACCAAGGCCTGGGGGCCGACTTCTCCACGATTGGTCTGCTTGCTGTGTTGCCCTCGGTGGCAGCGATGCTGTCGACGCCGATTGCGGGTCGTGTCTTCGATCGCGTGGTCAACGGTGGTGTACCGCGCCTTCGTGCCCGTCGTATCATGCAATCTCTCGCCTTTGGTAGTATCGCCCTCGGTCTCGGCGTGTTGGGTTATATCGAATCAGTTGGCTTAGCGGTTGTTATTGTGACGCTCAGTAACGCGATGACCGCGTGCTGTGTCGGCGGATTTGCGACTAACCACTTGGATATCGCTCCCAATCAGTCAGGCATGCTGATGGGGGTTACCAACACCGCGGGTGCAATGGCGAGCGGACTCGCGGTGTTCGTATCCGGCGTAGTCCTTCAGTACACAGGTTCCTGGGTCGCGGTATTTCAGCTCGCAGCCTTGGTAGCCATTTTTGGGGCGGTGTTTTACTGGCGTTATGCCAGTGTTTCCCGCGAATTCGATTGATGAACACTTAGGAAAGTTGATGAAACCTGAAACGATCGCACTACACGAGGGGTATGACGGAGACCCCGCTACCAACGCAGCAACGACGCCGATTTATCAAACGACATCGTTCACTTTTAACGACACCCAGCATGGTGCTGACCTCTTCAACCTCGCGGTGCCCGGAAATATTTATTCGCGCATTATGAACCCAACTAATGGGGTGCTCGAAGCGCGTCTGGCGGCGCTAGAGGGTGGTATCGGTGCCTTATCGGTGGCTTCAGGTATGGCGGCAATACGCTACGCCATCGAAGCGATTGCGAGTGTTGGCGATAATATTGTCTCGACGAGTCAACTCTACGGCGGCACCTATAATCTGTTTGCCCACTCGTTTCCACGACAGGGAATTGAGGCGCGTATGGCGCCTGCGGATGACCTCGAATTGGCCCGTTCGCTGATCGATGAGAACACCAAGGCGTTGTTCTGTGAATCGATTGGTAATCCGGCGGGTAACGTGGTCGACATTGAGGCTTGGGCAAACATCGCTCATGAGGCAGGCGTGCCGCTGATCGTCGATAACACGGTTGCGACCCCCTATCTGTGTCGAGTGTTTGATCACGGCGCCGATATCGCTGTCCATTCGTTGACCAAGTATATCGGTGGCCATGGCACAACCATTGGTGGTGCGATTGTCGATTCCGGGCGCTTTGACTGGACTGCAGATCCCAAGAAATTTGCGGTCATGAATACGCCGGATCCGAGCTATCACGGCGTTGTGTACACCGAAGCACTGGGCGAAGCGGCCTTTATTGGACGTTGCCGCGTGGTACCACTGCGTAACACCGGTGCAGCACTATCACCCCATAGCGCTTTCCTGATCATGCAAGGTCTCGAAACCCTAGGGCTTCGAATGGAGCGCCACTGTGAGAATGCCGAGAAAGTGGCCGCGTTCCTCGATGGGAATGATGCAGTCAGTTGGGTTAACTATGCGGCGTTACCCAACAGTCCTTTTAATCCCAATTGCCAGAAGATCTGCGGGGGCAAGGCCTCCGGTATTGTTAGCTTTGGCATCAAAGGTGGCGTTGAAGCGGGCGGTCGGTTTATCGATGCGCTGCAGTTGATTCTTCGGTTGGTGAATATCGGTGATGCCAAATCCCTCGCCTGTCACCCGGCATCGACGACCCATCGGCAGCTTAATCCTGAGGAACTTGCCACTGCCGGGGTCTCCGAGGAATTGGTTCGGCTGTCGATTGGTATTGAGCACATTGACGATATCCTCGCGGATATCGAGCAGGCGCTTGCTGTTAGCCAACAGTAGCGGTCGCGCACTGTGACAAGCCTCATCGGTATCGTCTTGCTACCAATGATCGGCTGGTTGTTGTCCTCCAACCGCCGGGCAATCAATCTGCGAACGGTGGGGTTTGCATTTCTTTTGCAGGCGGGCATCGGCGGGCTTGTATTGTTCACTCCCGCTGGTTTTTCGGCCTTGATGGCCGCCTCTGAGTATGTGGGCCAATTACTCGAATACAGCCAGGTAGGTATTGGTTTCCTTTTTGGAGGTTTAGCCAAGACCGAAAGCGTGGGTTTTATCTTCGCCTTTGCGGTATTGCCCGTGGTGATTTTTTTCAGTTCTTTGGTCGCTGTGTTGTATCACATCGGCGTGATGCAACTGATCATCCGGACGATTGGGGGTGGACTGCGAAAACTCTTGGGTACGAGTCATACGGAGTCTTTGTCTGCCGCCGCTAACGTGTTCGTTAGTCAGGCCGAGGCTCCGCTGGTCGCGAAACCCTACATCCCCGGCATGACCGTCTCCGAACTGTTTGCGGTGATGGTCGGCGGTATGGCGTCGATTGCTGGTTCGGTGATGGCCGGGTACGCCGCATTGGGTATTCCTCTCGAGTACATGTTGGCTGCGAGCTTCATGGCCGCCCCCGGGGGCTTAATGATGGCCAAGCTGCTGGAGCCTGAGACTCAAGTGCCTTATGAGCCGAAAAAGGGTGAGGCGGTCCAATCAGAGCAGTACGTTAACGTTGTCGATGCGGCCGCCACCGGCGCAATGAATGGCTTGCGCATTGTTGCTGCCATTGGTGCCATGTTGTTGTCCTTCATTGCCTTAATCGCGTTAGCCAATGGGATTTTGGGGTGGATGGGCGGTTGGTTTGGTCTTGAAGGGCTGACCCTCGAGGGTATTTTGGGTGTGCTGTTTCAGCCGCTTGCTTGGGCGCTGGGCGTTCCGTGGGCCGAGGCAGAGTTGGCCGGGAGCCTCATCGGACAAAAGCTTGTGCTCAATGAGTTCGTCGCCTATGTGGCTTACATTGACGTTGCGGGCCAATTCTCACCGACTGCTCAGGCGGTGGTGATTTTCGCCCTGTGTGGTTTCGCGAATCTCTCGTCCATCGCGATTTTATTGGGCGGTCTCGGGTCGATGGCACCTATGCGCCGGGACGAAATATCGCGCTACGGTTTTCGCGCGTTAATTGCCGCGACGTTGTCCAATTTGATGAGTGCCGCCTTGGCGGGTTTCTTCATTTCTCTGGGGTGAATACTGTGGTCAATTCCTCTCGAACACTTAAGCGAGTCGCCTAGTGTTACCACCCGACGAAGGTGCAGGTCATGCTGCTGACGACCCGCGGGCTGGCCTCGACAGCTTTGCCGGGGAGTCATCGCACCGCTATTTTGCCATCTACGACGCCGACGGCAGCCTGGAGGGCGAGCTTGCCTATTTGCTTGGCAAGCTCACGGGTACGCGATCCTGTGCCCTGTGTGACATCAGTCATGGGTTGAACCCCATTGGCAAGACCGCTTGGCGTAAGTGTCAGGGGATTGTGGCGAACATCGAGTGGCTTCATCGGGATGAGCAGACGCCAATAATGCGTGAGTTTACAGACGGTCACTTACCCTGTGTGGTTGCGCAGGACGCCAACGGGTTCGAATTGTTCCTGAGTAGTGATGCGTTGGCAGCAGTGGGCGGTGACTTCAATGAATTTGAAGCATTGTTTTTAAGACGGCTTGCAGAGTTGGAAAACCAATAGGCAGCCTGTGAGCGTTCGTCTCGCGGGGCGCGCTCGGTATTACCAACGGGGTTATGCCAAAATAGAGCTTCAAAGTTTCACCGAGCAGGATTTCAGCCATTTCATAAACGACAGTTTCGAGAGTGTTCAATCATGACCGATTTCTCCCAACGTGATCCTCAGTCTGGCGTCGCAGATATTCTCTGGCAGCGCTACTCACCCCGAGCGTTTGACAAAAAACCCATCGACGCTTCGGTTGTCGCACGGCTCATGGACGCGGCCGGGTGGAGCCCGTCGTGTTTTAACGAACAGCCGTGGCAGTTTTATACCAGTACCGATGACAGCTTTGATGATTTTCTGGCGTTGCTCGTCGAGGCAAATCAGGATTGGGCGAAGAACGCGTCGCTGCTGGGCTTTCTCGTCGCGCGTCGACAGTTTCATCGCAACGGTAAGCCCAATGATTATGCTCGTTTCGATAGTGGCGCTGCCTGGATGGCGATGACACTGCAAGCCCGAACTGAGGGCTTGTATACCCATGGTATGGGTGGCATTCACCATGAGGCGGTGGCGGAGTATTTAGGGGTCGACACCGAGTTATTCGACGTTGTGATGGGTTTCGCGGTGGGCTACGCAAGCGACCCAGCGAACCTTGATGACGAGACGCGAAGCAACGAGCAGCCCAACAGCCGGCGTCCGCTGACGGATATCTGGCAATCGCGCTGAGTTTAGGCGTGACTTGGATTCGCCTGTGGGCACTTGGCTGGTTGCTCATCTCAATCCCCGCCATGTCTGCCGATGCCGTCGTAGCTGTGGCGGCAAATTTTGCGTCCACCGGGAAGCAACTCGTCGGCAAGTATGCCGCGAGTACCGGACATGATATCGACATTGTTATTGGCTCAACGGGTTTGCTGTATGCACAAATTCTTCGAGGAGCGCCCTACGACCTTTTTCTTGCCGCTGACCGAAGTCGTCCCGAGCGCTTGATCGAGCAGGGCGCGGCGGCTCACGAAAGCCAATATGTGTTTGCTGAAGGTCGTCTGGCTCTCTGGGTTCCAGCCGCCAGTACGGCTCCAGAGCTATCTAGCCTCGCAAGGCAATTTCCAGGACCCATCGCTCAGGCTAATCCCAATGTCGCCCCCTATGGTGCGGCTGCTCAAGCGCTAATTGTTGACTACGCCGCAGGCGTCGATCAGGGGGTTGGCCAGGCGCTGACCTCGCGCATCGTCTATGGTGAAAGCGTGGCATCGGTATTTACCTTAGTGGATACGGGCAACGCTGTGGCAGGCTTTGTGGCGCTGTCTCAGCTGCTTGCACAAGATGTGCCTCGCGAACAGTACAGCGTGATTCCGGTCACCCGTTTCCCGCCGATTGAACAAATGGCGGTCTTAACCCAGCGGGGCGCAGTCAATGGTGTGGCAAGGTCATTCATGACATATCTTCAGTCTCCAGCTGCGATAGAGTTTATTGAGAGCTCCGGTTACCGAGTGCCGGAGGCTTCGGCATCGCGGTCTGACGACCGATTGGGTGGGGCGCCGTGATCGAGTGGTCGGCGCTGTGGCTGACTGCCAAGCTGGCAGGGCTGACAACGCTTCTGCTGATGTTGATCGCGACTCCGCTCGCTTGGTGGCTTGCGACATCAACCCGCCGCGGTGTCGCGATCGTCGAGGCGGTTGTGGCCTTGCCGCTGGTATTGCCCCCAACGGTACTCGGGTTTTATCTGTTGATGCTGTTCAGCCCCCAGTCAGGTCCCGGTGCTTGGTGGGTCGCTATTACGGGAGAGCAGCTTACGTTCTCGTTCTCGGGTCTGGTTGTCGCTTCATTGATGTATTCCCTGCCGTTTGCTGTTCAGCCCTTACAAACGGCGTTTTCGAATGTCGGTAAGCCGCTGATGGAGGCTGGAGCAACCCTTGGCGCCTCAGCCTTGGATCGGTTTGTGACGATCGCGCTGCCATTAAGTCGCCGAGGCTACCTCACTGCGGCGGTGCTGACATTTGCACACACGATCGGCGAATTCGGTGTCGTGTTGATGATTGGAGGAAATATCCCTGGTGAAACTCGAGTCGTGTCGATTGCGATCTACGAGGCGGTTGAAACCCTTGACTACGCATCTGCGAACGCACTGGCGGCACTGATGTTGGCGTTTTCATTTGCGGTACTGCTTATTGTGTACGTGCTTAACCGGCGTCCCATTGTGAGGTTAGGGTAGTGGCAAACCTCAATGTCAATTTCGCGATGACGCGCGGAGATTTCGAACTACAGCTTTGTGAAGACATTGAGATTGACGGTGTGCTGGGCGTACTCGGGCCCAGTGGCTCGGGGAAGACTTCGCTGCTCTCAGCAATCGCGGGTCTGATTGACGACGTGAAGGGCGTCATCTCTTTCGACGGTAACGTTTGGCTCGACAGCAGTGCCGGTGTCAGCGTGCCTACCCACCAGCGACGCGTGGGTTATGTATTCCAGGATGCACGCCTGTTCCCCCATTTAAGCGTTGCGAAAAATATTCAGTTTGCTGCGGATCGCGCTAAGGACGCGGTGGCACTCGAAGACATCGTTGGTGCACTCGATTTGCACAGTTTCCTTATGCGTATGCCGGGCAGTCTATCGGGGGGAGAGCAACAGCGTGTTGCAATCGCGCGAGCACTTGCCAGCAATCCGCGTTTGCTACTGATGGATGAGCCGCTCTCGGCAACCGATGTTGATAGAAAATCGGAGCTGCTCCCCTATCTGGCGCGGGTCGTTCAAGGGCTGGGGATTCCGGTGATATATGTTTCCCATGACCTCGATGAGCTGGCCACGCTGTCAGATCAGTTGATGGTGGTACGCGCTGGGCAGACGGTCTCTCGGGGTCCTACCCGAGAAATGATGTCGCGATTGGACATTCGTGAGTTGTCGGATCGTTATCGGGCTGGATCTGTGATTGACGCTGAGGTCATTGGCCACGATGACGCTTATCAGTTATCCACTTTGTCCTTTGAAGAGCAGCTGTTGTCGGTTCCTCGTTTGGCGACTGAACCGGGCACGAAGGTCACCCTGCGTATTCATGCACGGGATGCGGCGCTTGCGGTTGAAAGGCCGCAGAATATCTCGATCCGAAATATCGTCTTTGGCACGGTGACTACAATCAACGCCGAGCCAGACAGTCCTAATGCTGGTGTCATTGTAGCTGTCGGTGAGTCTCTGTTACGGGTGCGAGTCACGCGGGCGTCTATTGATGACCTTGGTATTCACGAGGGTCAGGCACTTTATGTGTTAATCAAAACCGCTTCGGTGGAATCGAGTACGTAGCCAATTTTCTGACTAGTCAGTAATTTGATTACACGCTCACATGATTAGCCGCTGGGTTGACCAGCGACTGAGTCAACTAGCCTCTCAGTCAATCAGTCAG
This sequence comes from Luminiphilus sp., assembly GCA_965657905.1. Taxonomy (GTDB): domain Bacteria; phylum Pseudomonadota; class Gammaproteobacteria; order Pseudomonadales; family Halieaceae; genus Luminiphilus. The sequence continues at coordinate 75,903 of CBFHPT010000009.1, forward strand.
TCGCGGGCAGACTCTGATTCTTGGTTGTTGCTATGCTGAAGTGCCAAGCCAGCCAGAATAAGTGCTAGACCTGCGAGCGTGCTAGGCATAATCGGCTCTCCCAACACGAGCCATATCAGGCAAAGAGAAATCGGTGGCGATAGGAAAATTAGGGTTGAGATATTTACCGTCCGTTGTGTCAGCTGCATCGCTATTAGCCAGAAGATAAAGCTGATGCCCATTTCAAACACGCCCACATAAACCCCGCCAAGTAATCCTTCGACCGCATGGATGTTCAGGCTGCCGGATGCTGTCGCAATGACAAGAATCAACGGCGTCGCCGCGGAAATATTGAGAAAAAACCCACTATCGGCTCTACTTTTAAATGGGTGTTCAGTATCCAACACAAAGCCCACACCAGCGTACTAGTGAGGGCGAGGATCACGCCCGTTGGGCTAGCAAAGGCGACATCAAGAAGGTTCCCTCGCGTTGCTATGACATACACTCCGCAGTAGCCAACAGCCGCTGCCGCGAGTTCGCGACCTGTCAGCCGGTGTTTTAACAACGGTGCGGCGAGCAGCAGTAATGAGAGTGCCCACGTGTAATTGAGCGCCATTGCTTCTTGTGCTGGAAGCCGAGCGTAGGCCGCAAACAGTAAGAAATAATACAGCGCAGGATTTAGCACGCCGATGGCGAGCCCTAGCCCGATCTGCCCGCTTTCAAGAGCGGCTAGTTCGCGCCAGCGTCTACGGAGAGTTATCAGCAATGCGAACACAACCCATGATGTGCTGGCCGCAATGGCGAGCAGGCCTGTGGGCGACAGGTATTCGAGGGAAAATTTGAAAGCCGTTGCGACTGTACTCAAGAGCGCAACTGCACCTAGTCCATAGAGCAGGGCCTGGTGTTCGCTTTTAATCACAGAGACCTCGTCGCTATGGACTCTGGATGACTTCGATACCGCGCGCAAGACCCCAAGCAACGAGGCTGCAAAGCGGAACCTGATCTCTTGAAAAAGTACGGTGAAAGTAGCGAAATCATGCGCTCAGTAATCCCGTCCTGCGACTATTCGGTGGCTGAACAGGCCGATGTCAGGCTGAAGTTAAAAATAGCGCTTCACAACCGGTACTGCTGAGGACGTCGATTAAACGTCCCTGGTCGTTTGGATCTAACTCGGAAAATTCCTGTCTTAGTGTGTCTAGGCACCGGGATTGATATTTAAAAGTATCCTGTGTCCAGGGAGAGTCGTCGATAGTCGCTGTCCATGTCGATTCATTGTTTTTTTGTGCGCGGTCATTAGCCAAGAGAAGTGGTGCGTATACGCGACCTATTTCTCCCAGCAGTGCTCGCCCTTCGGGCAAGATGTTCTCGGGTGCGCGCCAATCGCCATCACTTGTATTCAACCCTGACATGTCTGACATAGACGCCACCCAGGCGATCACCCGCGGTGCGCTCGATGCAGCGATAGCTCGTGGGGTCGGGTCGTAGAGCGCGAGTTGAGTCAGTTGCCCGTACAGCGCAAAGTCGCAAGCGCTCGGCTGAGGACCCAAAATAAAACGCTGCTCAGCGAGTAAGTTGGCAAGAATTTCCAGCAGTCTTTGATACGCCCGTTCGATGACCGGCGCTGTTTGATCGTTTGAGCCGACGTAGCGAAGTCGGCCGATTTGCCGGTCAGCAAACGCAGTGCCGAACGTTTGAGCCTCTTCATCAGTCAGGCTCGGTACAATTCCAAGCGGTAGAGTGGCGGCACTGAACCTTGCGTCAGGCTCAAAGTGCCAGCGATAGTGAAACATTAACTTCGTACACCACTCGTCCGCGTAGTCTTCAATTAGCGCATCGATCATCGCCAGTACGGGATCCTGTGATGGGCGCGCTCGGCGCGAACTGTGCAGGTCTTCAAGGCGTCGAATGATGGGGGTTGAGTCAATCAACACTTCGGTATGGCCACCGTCGGATATCAATACGGTAGGCAGTAGTGATACCGGTGTGGCGGGCAAATCTCGCGTTTTTAACGTCGCCGCGGCATTGCTCCAGTGCACCTGATGTGCCAGCCTTCGAAAGCGCAGATAGGCGATAATTTTTTGGGTGTAGGGGGAGCCAGGTGCGCCGATGACTTCAATCATAGATTGATGGTCTCTCATTTCTGACTCCCCATTCCTTATTGCTCATCCCTGAACGGAACTTGCGTTTTTCGCAGCTTCAAGATTACTGAAGCTCCCACCATTGATCACTTGCGTGAAACCGGCTTGCTCCAAAGCAGTCTTGGCAATGCCCGAGCGGTTCCCGCTCCGGCAATACACCACGACAGGCTGTGTTTTCGAGACAGACAGCCGCGTTACACCCTCGAGAATGGCTGTGTGCGGGATATTAATCGCACCATCAAGCGCCCCACCTTTGAATTCGCCCTCGCTTCGAACATCAATCAAAAGGGCACCCTGATCGACGGCCGCGAGTGCAGCCTTTGTTGCGGTGTCATCCACGCCGCTGCACCCGGCAATGAGAAACAAAACGGCAGCAATAGCAAAGGACTTTTTCACGGTGGGTATCCTTGTGATTTTTGATCGGGTCCAACATCATGACTAACGATAACATCCTGATTTAATTGTGTTGTAGAAACTTGGACGGTGTTGCCGGTGAAGGCGTGTTTGGTTTTGGCTTGCTTCGGTTTGGCTCACTCAGGTTTGGCACGTACTTGAGCGACGCAGTGGATGAGTTGAGATACGTAGCAAAATACATAGACGCAAAGGAATAAAGATACAAAAGGATTGAGAGAAGAAGTGAAGAGGCGAGGGTGTAAGAAACAATGGCTTTTCGTTTCTGATGCACTCGCCTCGCGTTAAAGCAGTTACTTTTTTATGACGATGAAGGCGCAACCATTGATCCGTCAACTACTCGCGTTACTCTTGTTTGTTATCTCGCCACTGGGTTGGTCGTGGTCTGATCACGCGTCGCTCGCCTGGCCCCTTGTGCGGAGTTTGCCTGAACTCAACGCGGTGACGATCCCAGCAGAGCCAATGCTCGACTTCCTGGAGGCAGAAGAGGAGGGCGTTGCGACTGCGCTGGCGGAGCAAGAGCAATGGTCTGCAACCAATCTTCAGCACTTCTCCCCAACACCCAATGCACTTGTGTTTCAGAGCTCTTCTGAGACCGACTTAATGTCGCGTTTTCTCGCCGCTATTCGTGTCAATCCGACACTACCCTACCGCCTATACCGCGCGACGACGGTCGACGATGTCGGCCCTGACCTTGATCTTGACCTTAACGTGAGTGCGCCACTTGGTTGGTCTGATCTCAGCTTCCTGCAACCGGGCGTTTCCCACGCCACGATGCGCTACCTGCCAATGGAGGCTGGGGACCCCGTGAGCCCAGCGCAGGTGATTGCCAGTGCAAGCGATGAACCTGACTTCGGTATGGATATTGGTCTGTTTGAAGATAACGATACCGAATTTGGATCACGCTACGGATTCGGCAATCAGCCCTTTGGCAATCCCAATCTGGATTATTCTTCCCAGGCCCCATTTCACATGGGTTTCTATCAGTTGGACTGGCTGACCAAGCTTGCTCAGCCGAGTCTCTCAGAGACCTATCCGGTGTGGCGCATAGCCCTCTACGGCCGCTTGGCGAACCTTGCGTTCCGAACCGGTCACCCCTACTGGGGCTGGCGGTTTATGGGTTGGTCGCTTCACTACATTGGTGATCTGACTCAGCCTTATCACGCGGTGCCGCTGCCCGGCGTTGGTACCATCGATGCGCTCTGGCTCGTTGCACAAGGTAAAACCGCCGAAGCTATACAGTTGGTCTCCAATCGGCACGGGGTCATCGAGTCCTATCAATATCAACGGCTTAGTGAAGCCCTCGCGTTGGGCCAATGGCACGCTCCACTACTGTCAACGATTCGCGGCACCGGTCACGATCGATTGATTGACCTCAGTACATCGGCGACCGATGTCACTGCAACCCTAGCCGGGGATAGCGTTGCTGTCGCAGCCGATCTCGACGCCGCACTAACTACATGGGTGCCCGCTCAGTATGTCAGCGACCCCTCATTTGAGTGGACCGGTTCTGGCGTGGAGGCCACGGTCATCGATGTCATTAGGGCCGAGGGCGGGGACCGTGCCATCGCCATGCTTGATGAGACCTTAATCGATCAGATGAGTCGATTTTCTTTCTACGCCCGCGCTTGGATTAATATCGGACTCCAAGTGATTGACTAGGTGCCAACGGCGATGCCTGTTTCCTTCCCAGAACTCAGTAACCTGCCGATTCCCGCCGATAGCGAGGCGTTTTCTTACGGTGAACATACTGCTCAGCAGGTCATCAACGTGCCTCGGATGGGTTCGCCATTGCCAGCTACGGACCCGCTGTTGCTGGTTCACGGTGGCTGCTGGCTGGCTGATTACGACTATCAGTACTTTCTGCCCCTCGCTGCCGTTCTCAGTCAATTGGGCCATGACGTATGGTTGGCCGATGGTGCGGAAGAGGGCCCGTGCCAAGCTCAGGTTGCTGAGTTATTCCGTGGCGTACCCGCAGAAGGCCGAGCTGAGGTGATGCATCAGGCATCGCCGGTAAATCACACGTTTACGCAGCCGGTCACACTAGTGCATGGGCAGGAGGATCCGATTGTTGGCTCAAACCAAGTCGATATGCTGGCGTCAAAGCCCCTTGTAACCCTTGTTTCGATCGCCGAGGCGGGTCATTTCGATTTGGTTCATCCGGGCACGTCTGCGTTTGAGCAGTGGCTTCCTTTCCTGGATCGATCCCAATGAATCTGGCAAAGATGGCACTTGAGCGAGACGCGAGCGATCAGCTTGCGAGTAAGCGTGCGATGTTTAAGCTACCCGAAAGTACAATTTATCTTGATGGCAACTCCCTGGGCGCCTTAGCGGCAGCGGTCGCTGATGACATCAAGTGCATGGTGCAGCAGCAATGGGGTGGCGATTTAATTGCCGGGTGGAATCAGCATGATTGGATCAACCTGCCCGTTCATGTTGGTGACTTGTCAGCGCGACTCATGGGCGCTGCTCCAGGACAGGTATTATGCTGCGATAATCTGTCGAGCAACCTGTTCAAGTTGCTGGTCACCGCACTGTCCATCAATCAGCCGCGAACGGTGATTGTCACTGAGGCGCGCAACTTCCCGTCCGATAATTATGTGCTCGACGGGCTCGCGCGCCTGCTGGGCCCCGAGCGACTTCAGGTGCGCAAGCTCGAACCCGAGCAACTCGTCGACGCCGACTTATCCGACGTCACTTTGGTGATGCTTACTCACGTGAATTTTCGCACGGGTGAAAAGTATGACCTCGCGGGAGTAACCGCTCGAGTTCAGGAGCAGGGGGCTTTGATTCTCTGGGATCTGGCCCACAGCATCGGGGTTTGCGATCTCAACCTTGATGCAGCCAATGTCGATATGGCAGTGGGGTGTACCTACAAGTTCCTGAATGGTGGGCCGGGTGCTCCGGGACTGTTGTATCTGGCTAAACGCCACGCTGAGGAATCGGTGAATCCTATCGCGGGCTGGATGGGTCACGGTAACCGTTTTGCGTTTTCACCCGAGTTTGAGCCCGCCTCCGGTGTCGAGCGGTTTCTCACGGGTACGCCCAGTATTCTTGGATTGTCCGCGGTTGCGTCGGCGCTTCGCGTTTATGAGGGCGTATCGCCAGACATGCTTCAATATAAGAGCGAGCAGCTAACAGGGTTCTTTCTGGAGGCCAGAAATGAGTTTCCACTGGCCTCCACATTAGTCGCATTGACACCCAGTGATCGCGCGCGCCGGGGATCTCAGGTATCGCTCTGTCATCCGCAGGGCTACGCCATTGCTCAAGCGCTGATTGCCGAGGGTGTCATAGTGGACTTCAGAGAGCCTGATATCCTTCGTTTCGGTTTGTCACCGCTATACAACACATTTTCTGAGGTGCTGACAGCTCTGCAACGATTAGAAGATGTTTTGGTTACTACCCGATACTTGGCTCCCCGGTTTCAGATCAAAAAAACGGTCACCTAAATAAATAGTAGTGCTAAGTAGTAGCAGAGTCAGGCAATGCTTCGGGCCTCGAGTGGGCACTCACGTGATCAAATCTATGCGTTGCTGAATACAATGACCGTCTTTGAGATCCTGAGCGCGGTCGTGGGTTAGTTGCGTTTATATATCGTTTTTTCATGGTACGTGCGTTATTGGGTCTGACCGAGTTGGCTGTTTGAAACCGATGCCTCGTCATCAATATCTAACGGTAGCTGCTTCCCGCCGTTGCCTTCTTGAGGCAGTAGACGGACGCCAATTCCGAGTAGCCGTATCGGGAGTTGTTTACGCGACAAGCCCTCTTGCAACAGTGTCCGATAGTCACTGATTCGCGCCGTTGTGCCAGCCTTCTCGACAGTGGTTGTTGAAAAGTCATTGAATTTCACTTTGACGAAGGCTTTTTGAATGATGGCGCCCGCGTTGGCTGCGTCGATTCGACCGTTGAGGTCGACCATGAGTTCGGACAGTTTCGCCAGACACGGATCGCCATTGGGAACATCATCCGCATAGGTGTGTTCGACGCTAATCGACTTTCGCAGCCGATCAGGGTTCACCGGTCGATCATCCCGTCCAAATGCGCGTTCGATTAGCGTGTGCCCAAAGCTGCCAAAGCGACGATGAATGTCTCCGGGGTCGGCACTGCGAATGTCGGCACAATACTTAAACCCCAGCCTATGCAGCTTTTCGCAGGTGACTTTACCGACCCCAGGAATCAGTTTTACTGGGAGCTCGGCGGCGAACTGATCGACCTGTTCGGGTTCAACAACGGTGAGGCCATCCGGCTTATCCCAATCCGAGGCAACTTTGGCGATGAATTTATTGACTGATATGCCCGCTGAAACGGTAATGCCGATTTCTCGTAGGATTGCCGCTCGAATTGCTTCGGCAATACGCGTTGCGGACCCTTCGCAGTGATGGCTGTCGGTGACATCCAAAAATGCCTCGTCGAGCGATAGCGGTTCAATTTGGTCGGTATACCGCTCAAACACGTCATGCATCTGGCGTGATGCCACTCGATATTTTTCGAAGTTAGGTGGCTTCACAACGAGCTGTGGACAGAGACGAAGCGCCTGGGACGTCGGCATCGCGGACCGAACGCCGTAGCTTCTGGCGGGATAGTTGCAAGTCGTTAAAACCCCACGTCGATCGGAGCGTCCACCAACGGCAAAGGGCACTCCGCTAAGTGACGGATCGTCCCGCATCTCAATAGCCGCGTAGAAGCAATCCGCATCGATGTGAATGATTTTCTTACTCATCGCGGTGCTGCCACATTTCGTCAGGATTCCACATCAAGACAGCAGGATTGTGCACGATAGTTAGCCAAATTCCCCGTTGTAATGGTTTCACCAACAACCAGTAACGAGGAATAAGACATGAAACAATCATTTGTAAAGATTAGCGTGCTTTCGATAGTGAGCCTACTAGCGGTTCCCTCTGCCAGCGCTATGGAAACGCAAACCAAGCAGGATCTTACGGCTCTAGGCACCATCGCTGTTGCGACTGCAGCGGCCGGCCCGGTGGGTTTTTTGGTGGGCGCTGTTGGCGGGAAATGGCTGGCAGGACAGGTCGAGACAGCGGCGAGCCATGATGCGATGGCACTGTCATTGGAAGATACCAACAAACAACTTGCCGCCGCGAACGAGGCACTTACCACGGTTCAAAGTCAGCTCGATGCAAGCCGACAGGAACAGCGTCGGTTTGCGCGCATGGCGCTGGAGCAACTGCAGCTAGAAATGCTGTTCAAGACTGGGGAAAGTGCGGTCACTGATAAAGGTAGAGAGCGGCTCGCACTGCTTGCAACCTTTTTGAAAAGGAACAAAGATCTCGAGGTCACCGTATCGGGGTTCGCTGATCCTCGCGGTGATGCAGCCGCAAATCTCGCTCTGTCTAAAGCCCGTGCCGAGCAGGTGGTGACGCAGCTGGCATCGGTGGGTGTTCCGCGATCTCGCATGCGCGTATTGGCCCACGGTGAAAGCCATTCTTCGGCTTTGGCGGGTGATCTCGACGCCTACGCACTCGAGCGAGTCGTGAGCATAGAATTGACCCAAGACGACACCCAACGATCGGTGGCCGCGGTCGATCTGGCGGAGTGACCTCGTGAACTTCGCGGGACAATCAGGCTGGAGTTGAACCTCAACTGCTGCGCTTGAAGACCACCGCTAAATTATTAGCCGGCATGTCAGTAATGGTTGCGACGATGAATCCGTGGCCCTCAGCGAGGGCCACGACGCTATCAAGGTTTCTCACCCCCCACGCGGGATCTTGCAGTTTAAGGCGTGCGTCAAACGCCTCATTTGAGGCAGAAGTATGCGCGCCGCCTCGCTTGAAGGGGCCGTAGAGAAAAAGTACACCGTCTTGTGGGAGGACTCTCTCGGCACCTGCAAGCAGTGCCTCACAACAGTCCCAGGGGCTGATGTGGATCATATTGATGTTGACGATTGCTGAGATCGCGGGGGTCGGGAGTTCGCGTTCGACGGGCCACGGTACCGATCGAACGTCTAAGGTCAGCGGTGCGCGGAGATACTCGCTCATTTGGGCCGCTCGCCAGGCCGCAATCGAACTCAAGTTTTCCGGTGCAATATCGCTTGGCTGCCAAACGCGGGGTGCGAGTGCGTCGGCAAAGTAGACTGCGTGCTGCCCTGTACCGCTGGCGATCTCAAGCACAGTACCTTCCGGCGGTAGCCAATCATTCAAGACCTCAAGAATAAACTGCTGGTTTCGCTCTGTCGCCGGTGCGTGGCGTTGGCTCATGATGATCCCTGTGTTAGTTGGTACACTGATAATAGTTGCTGTGGCACCACTGATCGGGTTTGCCCATCGGTAACGTATGGGTATCACACTTAACACGAAGGAATCGACATGAAAGGTAACCGAACCTACGATCTTATCGTCTTTGGGGCCTCCGGCTATACGGGGCGTCTGGTAGCTGAGTACCTCAACACTGAGTATGGAAATGAAGACCTTAAGTGGGCCATGGCGGGCCGCTCCCTCGATAAGCTGGCTAGCGTTCGGGACGAAATCGGCGTTGACGCTGAAACGCCGTTGATCGCTGTTGATAGCGCTGATGCGGATTCAGTGGAAGCGATGGTGAAGTCGACCTCTGTCGTAATAACCACGGTTGGACCTTACCAGCTATACGGCAACGAACTCGTAAAGCAATGCGCCCTGCACGGGACCGATTACGTCGATTTGAGCGGGGAACCGGGCTGGATGCACGACACAATTTCCGCTCACAGCGAGGCAGCGAAAGCGTCCGGCGCTCGTATTGTTCACTCTTGTGGTTTCGACTCCATACCCTTTGATTTGGGGGTTTATCAGTTGCAGCAGCACGCGATCGCTGAGACCGGTGCGCCCCTCAGTCGCGTTATGGGTCGCGTGCGCGCGATGAATGGCAGCTTTTCGGGGGGAACGGTTGCGTCGCTCCGCGCGACAATGGCGGCTGCAGGCGAGCGGCCCGAACTGATTTCTATACTCATGAATCCTTTTGCGCTGACGGAGGGCTCCGCGGGGCCGGCACAGCCCGCAGGTGATAAGCCTCAATACGACGAGGCGCTCGATAGCTGGAGCGCTCCCTTCATCATGGCGCCGATTAATACCAAGAATGTTCATCGTTCCAACTATTTGCTGGATCACCTCTACGGGGCCGACTTTCAGTACGATGAAATGTTGCTAACCGGACCTAGGGATGACGGTAAAGCCGCGGCCGAGTTTGTAGCCAAAGACGATTCATTTGCTAAGAGCACGCTCAAACCTGGCGAGGGACCTTCAAAAGAGGAGCGCGAGGCGGGCAATTATGAGGTGCTCTTCGCCGGCATTGCGGCGAACGGCCGTAAGCTCATGACCAGTGTCGCGGGTGATCGGGATCCAGGCTACGGCTCTACGTCAAAGATGCTTTCCGAAGCCGCTCTGTGTTTGCTTAAGAATCCACAGTTGGCGAGCGGCGGTGTTTGGACGCCAGCGGCTGCAATGGGTGAGGCTTTGATGGAGCGGCTCCAGGAACATGCGGGTCTTACCTTTAAGGTGGAGACTGTTTGAGCCTATGCTGCTAAGCAAGTTCAAAGAGTTGCTTGGCCAACTGCAGGCTAGCGATGACAGCGACGATTCGGTGTCACTAAGGCAGTTGGCCTCGGCCGCGCTGTTACTTGAAGTTTCGCGAGCCGATTTTGATGCCAGCGAATCCGAACGAATCAGCGTGCATCAACACCTGCAACAGGCATTCGGCCTATCTGAAGCGGCTATCGTCGCGCTGACGGACGAGGCCGATAAGCGGGTCGATGAATCCACGTCGCTGTACGAGTTTACGCGGATTATTAACGATGAATGTGGTCCTGCAGAGCGCGTGGCACTGATCGAGCAGATGTGGCGGGTTGCTTACGCGGATGGCGAGTTGTGTCGTTATGAAGAGCATCTGATCCGGCGTGTTGCCGAACTTATCTATGTTTCTCACGGCGATTTTATTCGCACTAAACATGCTGCTGCCCAGACGGGCTGATACATCGTTGTCTTACCCATAAAAAAACCCACTGGCGTGGGTTTTTTTATGTCAATCAGTTTCGTGCGACACCAGCCTCAATCGAACATGCTCGCGTTGCCCTCGGTCTTGTAGAGCGACTTTTTGGGTTTGGACAGCACTGATTTTAGCATCGGCTCAAAGAATGACAGGGGATAGGTCTCAGCTTCAGGATCAAACGCTGGGGCATCATATTTCTCTATAAACTCAAGGGTTTGATCGTAGTGTGGATGATCTTTGTATTGATCCCGTAGGTTCTTTTCGAGTCCCAGGTACTCAAAGAAGTAATAGCCTTGGAAAATTGCGTGGTGCTTTACCATCCAATGGTTAGCCTCGCTAATATAGGGTTCCAAAATGGTGGCCGCGATATCTGCATGATTAGCTGGGCCAAGAGTGTCGCCGATGTCATGGAGTAGCGCGCAAATAACGTACTCTTCATCCTTGCCATCTTTGTGCGCCAACGTTGCTGTTTGCAAACAATGGGTCAGCCGATCAATGGCAAATCCACCGCAGTCTCCTTCGAGTAGCATAAGGTGATCAATTATGCGTTGGTTCAGCGACCGAGAAAATTCGACAGCTTCTTTACCAATAATCGCCCAATCTTCTGCGGTGCCGTCTTGCATGTGATTGAACTTGGCGCGTTGGGGCAATGCTTGATTCATGATGCTGTACCTCGATGTTTGCCGGTGGCGCCGATGCGCGCCCATCTGTTGAATGGCTATAGGTTAGCAAGATCTGGCTTCAAAAGCGGCTTGGTTAAAGGGGTTTTGTCGGCCGTCGGACGATTGGCGTACCACCCGAGCAATTTTTTGGGTGTTGGTTTGCCTTATGCAATGCCAATTTAACTAGCCGGCGTCGCAAGTTCTAGTTGCCATCTATCAGTGATCAGCAGTCAGCTATCAGTAGTGGTCAGCGATGCGAGGAGTTCATCGGCCACGATCGCGAGCACTCGAGGATCAATGCCCATGGCTAGATGACTACAATCGACCTCGAAATTGGCTGCCTTAGGATTGTCGAAGTCAACCACGGCGCGCCAGTCAACAACGCCATCGGCTTTGCTATAAACACAGCTAACTGGCACTGGCAGTGGGTGGTTCGCGCGTTCGGCGACGGCGGCTTCTATGGCGTCCACGTCGACACCTTGTCGCCGATACCAGTTGGCCGTGATGGTGTATTTGGGACCGCCGCGAATAGGGCTTGCGAGGGTGACGATGTGGGCCACAAGTTCGGGTACTTCACGGGCAGCTTCTCGTGCGAGAAAGCCCCCTAAACTCCAACCAACTAATCTCACGGGCTGTTGCGTGCGCCGGTAGACCGTTTCAATACGCTCAACTACTCGAGGCAGCATATTGGGTACATCACCCAGGTTAAATCCCAGTTGCCAGCGGTAAGTATCAAAGCCGGCGCGTTTGAGTTGCTGTCGGACACCCAGCATTGCCGCGTCTCCAGAGCCGAAGCCGGGTAGTGTTAGCACGGGTTGTTTATGGGCCTTACGGACAAAGCGCTTGCGCGGAGTAATCAGTAGTCGGGCAACGCTGGAGGCGGTCCGCAATTCTTTAAGAAAAGCTTTGGGCGCTACTGGTAACGGCTCTAGGCTTCCCGTTTCTACTTGTACCATGGCGTCCTCCTGAACTCGCTAGTTGTACGCAAATTACAAGTTCGTGGACTTCTCGCTGTAGCGTTCCGCCAGCACTTTTGCCAACACTCTTGTTGGAATGTTTCGCCGATATTTGGCGCAACCGATTGGTAGCCGATTGCCAGCCGATAGAGTGAGGGGATAACTCCTCATATCCCCATCTAAAAATGTCTTACCAGCGCATAAACCCAAGTTCTAGGCGCAGCACATCAAACGATGGGGTGCCAGCGCTGCCAAGTCCATCGATCCAAGTACGGTCGGCACTCGCGCGGAGATACATACCGTTCTCGAGTTCGTATCGGACACCCGCGCCGACTGAGTAGGAGAAGTTGTTGTCATCATAGGTCGAGTAGAAGGGCGCGCAAATGTAGCCGAAGAAGGGGTCCCACCAGCAGCCCGTCGTGGGAGGGCTACTCGCGACATTGGAGTCGATGTAGGTCCAACCAATGCCGGCCTGAATAAATGGCGTTACCGGCCCCGTCAGGAAGTTGTACACCCCCTTCACATCGCCCTGGAAAATATCAGCCTTGTGTCCGATTTCGATCAACTCACCCTCTTCGGTGACCAGGGTTGCGTCATAGCTTGGGCTTAGGTATGTGCCTTCAAAGCGCATTGCCAAGTGGTTATCGAAGTTGTAGCCAAAAGTGAAGCCCAAACCGGTATCGCTGTCAAAGTCGACGCTTTCGCCATTGCCGCCTGAGAGCGATTCCGAGCCCGAAAACGCGAGCTGAATCCCGGTTTCCCAGCGGCCCTCCCGCCAGCTGTCTTTGAACTGGGCGTTGGCGTTTTTAAGGCATAGAACGCTCAGAATGCTAACGGCTAAAAGACGTCCCAACAGTGTCATCGGCATGGGTAGATCGTTTCCTTTTGAAAGTCGTTTACAAGTGGTGGCATGTCGTTTCGGAGGCATCTTCGCCTAAGGCGGGAGAGTGTAGCGATTTTTCGTTTGCGGATCAGGTTCATGGGCCTGTCATATGCCACAATAAGCCAATGTTTACCCTCGATCCAAAGTTACTGGCTGACACCCATTTCGTTATTCACTGGCCCTTGTGCCAGGTACTGCTAATGGACGACTCTCGCTATCCGTGGCTAATTTTAGTGCCTGCTCGCGCCGCAATAGTCGAGCCATTTGAGTTGAGCACGGATGATCGGGCGAAGCTTTGGCATGAGACGTTGGCCTTAGGGGAGTTCGTGAAGCGCCAGTTTCAGGCCGATAAGGTCAATATTGGTGCTCTTGGCAATGTGGTTTCTCAACTCCATGTACACGTGATCGGCCGGATGTCAGACGATGCGACTTTCCCTGCGCCCGTGTGGGGAAACGGCGCTGCCGAACCCTATCAAACGAGCCAGCTCAAGCCGATGCTTGATGATCTTCGGATCGCGCTGGCTGAGATTGCCCCATGCGCTGCTTGATTCAACGGGTTCAAAACGCTTCTGTGCGTGTGGATGATCAAGAGGTTGGAGAGATCGGGCCGGGGCTTTTGGTCTTTGCTGGGCTCGAGCGGGACGATGCCGAGCCGAATATTCAGCGCATGGTGGATCGGGTTCTCGGATATCGCGTGTTCTCCGATGAAAATGGCCGCATGAACCGCAGTGTGGTTGATCATAAGGGTGGCCTGCTTGTGATTTCACAATTCACGTTGGCAGCAGATACCCGCAAGGGCATGCGTCCGAGCTTTTCTTCAGCGGCTGTCCCTGACCACGCCCATCGCCTATTTGACGATTTTGTTGCATCGCTTAAGGCTCGGCACTCGCCGGTTTCCCAAGGGGTTTTCGGTGCTGATATGCAGGTGAGCCTTATCAATGACGGTCCCGTGACTTTTTTATTAGAGACCTAAGGGTCTAAATTTTAGGAGAATAATAATGTCCAGTTTGTCTTCAATCGTACTTTCGACAGCGTTAATCGAACCATTACTTGCACTGGTATCGTGGACCTTTGTGATGTGGCTTTGGATGTATGTCACCCGTATTCCAGCGATGAAAGCAGCCGCGATCGATCTCGACGAAGTGGCGCGCACAGGTGATCCGGTGCGCCTTCCTGCGACAGTTACCCGTGTCGCCGACAATTACAATCACCTTCATGAGCAGCCAGTCATTTTTTATGCGCTGGCACTGGCTGGAACGGTTTTAGGACAGTCAGAAGGCCTGATTGTTTACTGCGCATGGGCCTATGTCGGGTTTCGTATAGTCCACTCGCTACTGCAGGCAACCGTCAACAAGATCATCGTACGCTTCATGTTGTTTAACCTGGGCACATTTGCGCTGATTGGCATGCTCGGAGTGTTGGTCGACGCGATTTTATGAAGTGCCTGATTCACATTGGCACCGAGAAGACCGGAACCACGCATCTTCAGAACTGGTTGTATACCAATCGCGAGTATCTGGGGTCTTGTGGCGTCTATTTAAGTGAGAATTTTGGGATACCCAACAACCGACGCTTGGTTGCCTACTGTCAGAATCGTTTGGATGATTGGACGCGCCTTCACGGGATCAGTTCTCTGGATCAGAAGGCGGCTCATTTTTCCGAGTTGGCCACTCTGTTTACCGATGAGGTCAAGTCAGCGGCGGAGAGCCACCACACATTTCTCATTACCTCGGAGCATTTTCATAGCCGCCTCAGGACAAAGGAAGAAATCGAACGATTGTTTGCGTTGTTAGCACCCCTGATGGATGAGATCGTTATCGTGGGTTACTTCCGCGAGCAGGCAGACATGGCGCGAAGTTTCTACAGCACCGCTGTTAAGCAAATGGTAACCAAGCGATTTGACGCGTTCCTCGAGGATGCTCGCCCCAAAAATTATTACTACAACTTCAGTGCAATCGCCGACAATTGGAGTTCAGTGTTTGGTGTCGAGCGATGTCGCTTTCGTATTTACGACCGGGATCGATTGGTTAACGGCGATATCCGTCATGATTTTGTGGCAACAACCCAGATCGCAGTGAACATTGACGATATGCAGCCGGGTCCTCCAGCGATTAATGATGCGTTGTCACATGCACAGGTAGAGCTTTTTCGGATTATCAATGAAGAGATACCCTTTTGGTTGCCCGAAAACGGTGGGGTGAATCCAGAGAATAGACGGATGAAGCAGTTACTGCTGGGCATCGAGCCCCTGCAACAGGGACGACTGTACTCCCCGCTGTTGGAAGCCATTTCAGAGCGGTTCTCTGAGGTTAACAAAGCATTTTTCAGCAAGTACCTGCCTGACGAACCCGTATTTTCACCGGTTCAGGTCGACAAGCGCTCACTATCGGCCAATTCCGAACTGCTTGCCGAAAGCTTGGGGGCGTTGTTACGTGTCCTGTTAAAGGACACCCATTCGCGTGTATTGCTTAACACCGATGCGGATACGCTTCGAGATATCGCGCTCGGTTACGATACCGGGGCGACGCTCAGTCTCCATCAGGCTCGATATTTGATGGGGCTAGCTCACAAGGCGCGACCGGAGGGGCCTTTTATCGCCAAGAAATTTGCGGAGTATTCAGTTGAGCCGCCCGAGCCAGATGAAGCCGGTGGCGTTGAATCAAGTTCCCAAGAATCAGCTTCTGAAGAATTCGCTGCGTTTGAAGTCGAAGCCCCAAGAGGTGAGGCCTCTGAAATAGATGACTTTGAGATGGATGACTCTGAGATACATGATTCAGCAACTAATGCATCTGACATACATGACAAGGAAGGTCCCGGTTCAGTCAGTGCCCACTGAGATACCAGAGTCGTTGTTAACACACTAAACTGTGGCCGCCAACAGCAGGTGTGTCAGCTAGAATGCACATGCTGTGCTATGAGCCATTTTGTAGGCTCATGACATCGACCGTCTTTGACGACAACTTTTCAGAAGGTATCTCATGGCCGCAACAACCCCTGTGAAGATTACCGAGGTGACCCACTGGAACGACAAGTTATTTAGCTTCAAAACTGAGCGGGCACGAGATTTTCGTTTTGAAAGCGGCCAGTTCACGATGATTGGTCTGGAGATTGCCGCTAAACCCTTACTACGAGCCTATTCAATCGTCAGCGCGCACTACGATGACTACCTGGAGTTTCTAAGCATTAAGGTGCCCGATGGTCCGCTTACGTCGCGGCTCGTCGATATCGAAGTGGGCGACGAGATTCTGCTGGGACGAAAACCCGTGGGGTCTCTATTATTGGCAGACCTTCATCCGGGTCGATGCTTGTATTTGTTTTCCACGGGTACGGGGCTCGCGCCTTTCATGTCAGTGATACGCGACCCGGCTGTGTATGAGCGCTATGAACACGTCGTGCTCTTACATGGCGTACGACAGCGGTCTGACCTCGCCTACCGAGAGTATTTAAGCACCGGAATCCAAGAGGATGAGTTTCTGGGCGAATATGCGCGCAAGCAGTTTCATTACTACCCCGCCGTATCTCGCGAGCCGTTTGAGAACAACGGACGAATCACCAGATTGCTACAAGCCGGTCGTGTGACCAGAGATCTTGGGCTGCCGGAGGTCGATGCAAGTCAAGATCGTGCAATGATTTGTGGCAGTATGGCGATGCTGAAAGATTTGTCGGCAGTGCTGGACAGCGTGGGATTCAATATTTCGCCAAGCCAAGGAGTCGCGGGCGATTATGTCATTGAGCGAGCATTCGTCGGTTAGAAGCTACCAATGATTCACTTATCGGCACTTACGACACACAAAATATTTCAAGGGCAGGGGCGGGTTTATGACCTCAGAAACGACAGTACACAGGATTCAGTTCAGCGGAACAGGCGTATTCAACGATCAAACGACCGCAGCAATGCATGAGGCACTTGACCAAGCAGAGGCAAATCCCTCCGTTGAGGTTGTGTTAATCACCGGTGAAGACAAGAATTTCAGTCAGGGTTTGGATCTTGAATACCTCATGGCTAACCAAGCCATTTTCAAAGACTTTGTAATTGGCAGTATGCATTTAGTCGGACGGCTGCTGAGTTTTCCTGTGCCGGTAGTCTCGTTGGTGAATGGTCATGCCTTTGGTTTGGGTGCCATGATCGTACTCGGGTCAGATTACGCGGTAATGCGCAGAGACCGAGGGTTCTGGTGCCTTCCAGAGATCGACATCGGCATGACGCTCAGTACACGCATGAACGCCCTCGTGACCGCCAAATTACCGCCTAAGACGGTTCGCGATACCTTGATGACCGGTGGCAGGGTCGGTGGCGATCAGGCAAAGGCGCTGGGTATTGTCGATGCAGTCGGGGAGCAAGCAGAACTTGAAGCCCTAGGGCTCGAATTAGCTGCACCAATGCGCGGAAAGCCTCGAGAATTGCTCGCGGGCATTAAGCACGGTAGTAATCGCGAGTTGCTTGAGTTGTTCTATTCCGATATCGACGACGGACCCTATCAGCCTTTCCAGCGACCATCCTGAAAATCCAGCAGCGTTTCTTCCGCTAATCTGGGTTTGCCGGTGAGGTAGCCCTGTATCTCGTCGCAACCGAGTGACTTGAGAATGTCCAATTGGGCTTCGGTCTCAACGCCCTCGGAGAGCACGCGCATGCCGAGATTTTTGCTGAGGGTGATCATGGTGATGACAATAGCCTGGTCAGCGCTACTGGTGTTGAGGTTGCGTACGAAGCTTTGATCGATCTTAAGTTTGTCGGTCGGAAAGTCCTGCAGATAGCTCAGGGACGAATAACCAGTTCCAAAGTCATCAATCGCAAGGTCAATACCCATGGCTTTGAGCTGTTTCATGGCACTGATGGCCTGTCGCATGTTGCCCATGACGGCACTTTCTGTGATTTCCAGTTCGATCAAGGCGGGCGGAACGCCAGTTTCATCTAACAGTTGTTGTATCCGCGGGGGAAACGTTGGGTCGAGCAACTGCTGTGCTGAAACGTTGATGGCAACCTGTATGTTTGCCGACTCACTTGAATTCCAAGCTGCCGCTTGAAGAAACGCCTGTTTCGCGACCCAATCACCGATTTTTCTGATTAACCCGGAGGACTCCGCAAGCGGGATGAATTCCCCGGGGGAGACAACGCCGAACTCAGGAGACTGCCAACGTACGAGCGCCTCAGCCCCACATAGCGACGTGTTGTTGGCTGTGACCTGCGGCTGGTAGTGAACCGAGAGCTCGCCTCGATCAATAGCGCCGTGCAGGGCTGCTTCTAGCTGTACCGCTCGCATGGCACGGTCGGCGAGTGCGTCAGTGAATCTGAGCGACGACCCCCCACCTCCATCGGCGGCTTGCATCAGCGCCGCGTGCGAGTCTCTAATCATGTCGACAGCGTCGCAGGTATCTGACTCTCGAACGATATAGCCGATACTCAGAGAGACAACGTAGTTTGCTTGGTTGACTTCAAGGGGGGTGTCAAAGCCCTGCAGTAGGCGCTGCGATAGCGCTGCAGAGGTCGTTTGGGCGTCCTCGTGGGATTCGAATGGAGTAAGAATGGCAAATTCCGCCGCTTCGAGTCGATAAAGCTTCGGGCTCTCAAGCAATTCAGCTGCGATACGTTTTACCCGCTCGGCGATTTCGGTGATCAGTAAATCGCCAGTTTCAGCCATGTATCGATCGACGTAAAAAGCGATGCCCGCCCCGATGATGACGATAAAAAGCGCTGACACTAAAACCACCTGCGTGGTCAGTTGAGCAGTTTCCTGTGTGGTCTGGCCCCCCTGCATGGCCGCGGCTCTAACCTGCTGAGCGAGCTCGCCCGAAAGAATGGGGCTTACTGTCTCTCGACCGATTTCACTGGCTTGTTCAAGCGCGGCCCGCGCGGCGTCCCAGTTGTCGGGGAAGGGCAGTTCTACGAGTACCCGGTTGAGCTCACTCGAGAGTTGTTGGATGTCCTGAGAAGCTTGCTGCAGCTTAGGAAGAACTGGACTGCTGGGATCTAATGCCGCGAGGGCTTCGTTCGAGCTCAACAAACGCCCGTTGCAGGTCGGTAATGATCGCGAGTTCTGGGAGCTATTTGTCTAACAGAGCGTCAGCGGCGGCATCCACGTCGTTGCCCAATCGCAGTATTGTCAGCGATGTGGCAAGTGTGGCGGCAAGTATAAAGAGATAGGCCGCTAGGATACGTTGGCGGAGATTCATGCAGGCGCCATTGTCCGGGTACGTTTGATTGTACGAATTGGAGTATGGATGAAGATTAGATAACCACCAAACGCACCGGCAAAGTGGCTTTATGTCGATGACCCATCGACAAAAAGGACCGCGCAACGCTCCGTGCGAATACAGGTCCTAGTTTGTCGAAGGCGTCTGGATTTGCAGCAGGTGCCTTGGTTTTAAGAAACACCGTGAGTGACAACGATCACACCGGTGAACGCTCGTTGTTGGTTGATATTAGAACGTGTACTGAACACCAAGGGACGCGGTGAACGGCTTGTTGGGGCGAGCGCCGTCGGGTTCTCGCGATACGATAGCCTGCTCGTCGAAGACATTTTCGATCTTGGCGAAGACTGTCGTCCGCTCATCGACTGCGTAGCGGCTCACAAGGTCTGTGACCCAAAGGTCGTCGGTGCGGTTGAATGCGTCCCCATCTTGATTGCAGCCAATGCTCACGCACATTTCGTCGATGTATTTCATAACCAAATAGTTGTTCCAACCTATAGCGGTCTCGAGACCCAACCGAATACTCAGTGCGTTTCCGGGTACGGACGCCAGTTGGTCGCCGTCCGCAAAGCCTTGCACGAGATTATCTTCGCTGACTCGCGCGTCGGTGTAGGTGTAGGCAATGTCGAGCGGCGCCTGGATGTTGGCAAAGCCGAATTCGGTGCCCACGCGCATTTCTAAACCACTAATCACAGCCTCGCCAGTGGTGAAGGCACCGGCAGTTGCACCATTAGAGCAGGGATTTGCATTTGAGCAGTTCTCAGTTTTGTTATCAAAATCACTGTAGAACGCAATGGCTTCGACAAAAACATCCCCAGCAAAGCGCAATCCGGCCTCGTAATTGACGCTCGTCTCAGGCTCTTCGAACTCCTGTGCGCCGCCGCCCAGTGGTGAGACGCCACGATGCACGCCAGCCAATACTTGTAGGTTTGGTGTTAACTGATAAGCGGCGGAAACACCGGGAAGCCATTCAACGTTGCTGTTGCCGCGCTCTGTGGGCGCTGTGGCTCTGTCTGGATCTGAGTACTGTCGACGACTCGACTCCACGTCCTCGACACGCATAGCCAAATTGAGGGTTAATGCGTCGTTAAACTGCCAGGTGTCAGTGATCCAGGCGGACAGCGCGTTGGCGTCTTCGAGGCGGTTGTTGCTGCCCGTAGGTTCGATAATACCTGCGTACACGAGGGAGCCATTGATCTGGTCATAGAGCGCTTCGGGTTGATACCGGTCCATCGTATCGCGATGGATGCGAGCGCCGTAGGCGAGTTGGTGCTCGCCGACACGGTGATCCACATTGAGTTCGACGCCGCTCGAATCATAGTCTCGATTGTTGTTCTTGTAGCCAAGATTTTCGGCGTCGACAGTGCCGTCTAAAATGCCCTGCGCGCGGATATCGCCCTGGTTGGCTGCGTGGACCAAATCACCGCCATCGGAGAGTTTGAACCAGTTGCGCGCAAAGCTGTTGTGATAAGCGAGAGTGGTAATGGTGATGTCATCATTAAGTGCAAACCCATAGCGGGCGCTGAGGCCTGTGTGATCATTATTCATCACATCGATCGCCGAGAGTCCGTAACGACGAACACTGTCACTTTGAAAATCTCGATCGGTGAGTCCCAAATAGGTTTCGTTGGAGATTTCATCTGAATACTGGGCTTTGAGCAGCAGCGCATGACGTCCCTGCTCGTAGCTGACTTTGACAAGGTAGTCCTGAATCTCAAAACCGCTGTCGTCGTTGCCTCGATCGATGTCTTTGAAGCCGTCAGAACGCCGTTGCGCTGTCTCTACCAAATAGCCCCAATTACCGCTGCGACCGCCGATGTTAGCGAGTAGGTCTTGCTCCTGGTTTTGTCCCACGCGCAGGCCGATGTTGCCACCGAACTGTTCTGGAATCGGCGTCGAAATCATATTGACGATGCCGCCGGTAGTTTGCGGGCCGTAACGTAACAGTGGGGCGCCTTTTAGTACTTCCACGCTCTGCATGCGCATGGCGGTGGGAAAGTAGTAGGCCGACGGGTTTGAGTAGGGGGCGGGCGCAATCATGACGCCATCTTCCATCAGCGTGATCTTGCTGGAGCGCTCTGAGGTTGCCCCCCGAATCCCAATGTTGGGTCGCAGCCCATATCCGTCTTCTTCGCGAATATAGGTGCCCGGTACGGTCTTTAATAGTTGGTTGATATCGTTAGCAAATTCCTGTCGAATCTGATCAGGGGTAATAAGTGCTGCTGAACCAGGCAGAGTTCGCACTGACTGATCGTCGCCAAAAATATACACCTCTTCGAGCAGTCGATTGCCAACCGCCTCGTCACCCATCGGTGACGTTGTACTGTCGCTCGCAGTTGAGTGAGCCGCTAAAAGCGCCAGTAGGAGTGGAAGCGGGCGTGAACGGGTGCGTACCAAAGTTGGCATGGTGTGCTCCGGCTAATTGATGGAAAACAGACTAATCACTAAAATGCTCAAAGTGCATGATAATCATTCTCATATAAAAATGGAAGAACAATGAGAATGTTTCTCATTGGGGGTTAAAAAATGAAAGGGTATGTCACCGAAATTCGCTGGGGCTTGATCTTTGTGGTCACCCTGCTGCTTTGGATGCTCTTGGAGCGCGCGGCGGGTTTGCACAGTACTCACATTGATAAGCACATGCTCTACACCAATTTCTTCGCAATTCCCGCGATCTTGGTCTATGTGTTTGCGTTACGTGATAAGAAGGCGCGGGATTACGCGGGTCAGATGTCGTATCTACAGGGCGTAAAAACGGGCGTGGTCATTACCCTTGTGGTCACCTTGCTATCGCCGCTCACGCAATGGGTTATCTCCACGATCATTACGCCTGATTATTTTTCTAACGTCATCGCTTACTCACTCGAAAGCGGCTACTTTGAATCGCGCGAGGAAGCCGAAGCTCAATTTAATCTACAGAACTATATGGTGCAGAGTGCGGTCGGGGCGTTTTTGATGGGCGTGGTGACGAGTTTAATAGTGGCGCTCTTTACTCGCAGCCGAAACGAAAGCGGGGCTGAAGACAGCGGTTCTGAACAATAGCGGTTCTAAACGTGAGCGTCTCTAAACGTTAGCGTCTCTAAACGTTAGGACCTCTAAACCTTAGGGCGTTGATTACTGCGGCAAGCGAGTATTGAGCGCCTTGCTGATCAATCCAGTTGTAAGCTGCTGGTTCAAGGCGGATGGCGCAAAAAAAGACCACCCGTTTTGGGTGGCCTTCTTTTGCTTCTGATACACGTTTCTCAAACATTCCGGTTATCAGCGTCTGAGATCTACCTTGAGATGTAACCACCTTTATTCAACTGCTCGAGAATTTGCATGGCCTTGAGCGATTGATAGTTAATGCCATCAGCACTGAGCGAAGACCCTGCTTGGAACGGGTATTCGGGAATAGTAGCCAAAAATGCCTGAATCTCTGCCTGAATTGGCACGAACAACCACATCTGGTCGGCATACCAACGCAGATACATTGAAGACTCCCGGCGAGCGACTTCATAGGGGTCGGCTTTCAAGTGGGTAATTTCAGGCCACCCTGGCACCATCCGCTCGGAGTTGGTGATGTTGCCTTCCATGACCGCAAAACTCACTTTCCAGTCGTTCCAACGAACGGCATTAAGATTTCCGAGAGGGTCGAAGTAGAAAATTTGCTCTCGCGGCCCCTTCTCAGTATTGCCGACTAGGAACTCTGAGAAATCGTAGCCATCGAGGTGAACCTTCCAGTTCTTGCCATTCGCTCGGTGCCGTTATCAGTCGAGTAAATGATGATGGTGTTGTCTTCGATCTCTAACTCGTCGAACTTATCGAGCAACATGCCCACATGGCTGCCGTGCTCAACCATACCGTCGGGGTACAGCCCATAGGCGGTAGTGTCGACAGACTCGGGTTTCAAGCGGGTCCAAACATGCATACGGGTAGCCGAGAACCAGATGAGGTTACACCACGATGTCTAAGCTGTCTTAGCGATGATCCTCTGCGCCTACTCGAGCCACTTAAGCTTCGATATGGGATAGCCCAGGAAGAACTTCGGTCGATCCAATACGAGTCGGGTATTGATCTTCCTGATATTCAAGGATTCATCTGCGCTGAGTTCATCGCAGATACGATTCAATGCGTCGATATTGGTGCAGCACGTGAAGGAGATGTAGTCCGTATCGCCACTCAGGCGCAAGCAATCCATGAATTCCGGAATCTGCGCTACTGCCGACTCAAAGCGTCTCCGGCTCGCTAGGCTGTTGTCCGCAAGCGTGAACTCCACGTAAGCGATGATGTGCTCACAAATCCGGTCGAGGTCGACTTCCGCATGGCAATTGAAATAGTAGCCTCCGTCTCTCAGCGCCTTGGTTCGTTGTGAACAGGCAGCTGGGGATAGATTCACGAGCTCTGCTAGTTGCGCGTTGGTGATGTCCGACTGGAGATGGATGGTCGCCAAAATCTTGCGATTGATTGCGTCCAGCTTCACGGGCTTTTTATCTGGCATAACACCATTTGTTCAGTTTGAGGGGGGATTCGCAAAATAGTCTAAAGTAAACCCAATGGACTTCAATAACTCATTTCTTCGGACTACGCGCATAATCATCGCCTATGGGTTTTGACCAAGAGGTGGGATAGGTGACGGTAGAGTCAACTGAATACGCGACGGAACCGGTTCCTGACACACAAACCGTAGGTTGGTTCCGGGTAACGCTAGTCGCCGCGATGGTCGCGTTTTCACTACCCACCTTCCTGACGGGCCTCGAAGTGGCGGTGGTTTCTTCCCCCGCGAACACGGCAACTATTCTGCTGGTTGGGGCGATCATACTGACGCTTTTAGGTTGCCTAACCGGTGCCATCGGCGCTAGTACTCGGCTCAGTTCCTATATGCTCAACCGTGTTGCCTTTGGCAGGCAGGGTGCAGCACTGGTCAACCTTGCCTTTGCGGTGTCGTTGCTGGGCTGGTTTGGCGTCAATATTGACCTGTTCAGCGGCGCGGTGCTGCGCCTCGCTGACGAACTCTTTCAAGTCAGCCTGCCTGCCTGGCCGGTAGAGCTGTTTGCGGGTGCGGTGATGACCATGACTACCGTGTTTGGGTTTCGTGCCATCAATCTACTTTCAACGCTGCTAGTGCCGGTGCTCGTTCTGGTCACTGTGCAGTTAATTTGGGGTTCCGTCGAAGTCGCACCACTGGGTGAGTTGATGAGAAGAACCTCTGCCGAGCAGATTTCCTTCGGGGACGGCGTATCGTCGGTTGTGGGTGCGGTGATTGTTGGTGCGGTGATTCTTCCCGATATCACCCGCTTTATTCGCAATTGGCAGGGTGCAATTTATGCCGTAGTGATCACCTATTTCTTCATTGATCTGATTGTCACCGGTGCAGGCGCCCTCGCCGCCACAGCACTGCAGGATGATGATTTGCTCAACATTATGGTGACGCTGGGTATCGGCTGGGCAGCATTTGCGATTGTGATCTTCGGTAGCTGGGTGCTGAACTCTTTGAATCTTTACAGCACGATGCTCAGCGTCGAGTCGACGGTTCCCAAGCTGAATAATCGCCTGCTAATTTTGGTGACGGGTATCCTCGGTACCGCCGCCGCGTTCTTCAATATCCTCGACTACTTCTTAGACTTTCTCTTCTACCTCGCAATTGTGTTTGTCCCCGTTGCGGGTTTAATCGCGGTGGACTATTTGCTGGTAAGGCGCTCGGCCTATCACGACCAGCGCGAGGCTTGTGAAACAAACCTGAGAACGTCGGCGTTAGTCGCATGGGCGTTGGGTGCCTGTATTGCGCTGGCTGGATCATGGGAGTGGGTCACTCTCAGTGGGATCGCAGCAATTGACGCTATGTTGGTGGCCGCTCTGTCTTATTACCTCCTTGCTCGAATCACCGGGACGACGTCCGATGGATCCGCTAACAACGACAAGGCGGCTCTCAAATGAAGATAGGTATCGATGTAGGCGGTACCCATACCGATGCGGTACTGCTGGACGGCGACCAAGTAGTCTCCTCGATCAAGGCTCTGACGAGTGCCGACGTCACTTCAGGAATCCTAGAGGCGCTGGAGCATCTTCTAACCGATAGCGGCGTCCCCGAATCGGATATCGAGGCGGTAATGTTGGGCACGACCCAATTCACCAACGCCGTCGTTGAGCGGCGGCAACTGTCAGAGGTTGCAGCGATCCGCGTGGGGCTGCCATCGGGTGAGGGGCTGCCGCCGATGGTCGGCTGGCCCAACGATATTGCTGACGCACTGGGCGGCCATATTTATACCCTGCGGGGCGGGACACTGTATGACGGTCGACCCCTGGCCGAATTGGAGCACGACCAGATCGATCGAGTGATCAAGGATATTCAAGCTCGGAAAATTGAAACCGTTGCTATCTCTGCGGCGTTCTCACCCATGACGCCCGAGCCGGAGGAAGTGATTGCAAAACGGTTGCGGGAGGCGATACCGGGAGTACACGTCACCTGCTCACACGAGATTGGTCGCCTGGGCTTACTGGAGCGTGAAAACGCCGCGCTTCTAAATGCGTCATTGCTGAAGTTTGCAGACAAGGTGGTCACGGCTTTTTCGCGTGCTCTCGCCGAGCGGGGGCTGTGCTGTCCCTTTTACGTCAGTCAGAACGACGGCACGCTGATGGACGCAGAGTTCGTCCGTCAATTTCCGGCCCTGACGTTTGCCTCTGGACCGACAAACTCACTGCGCGGCGCCTGCAAACTAACCGGTTTGCAGGACGCAATTGTCATCGATATTGGCGGAACGACCTCCGATATTGGTGTGTTGCAGGGCGGGTTTCCTCGCGAATCCAACATCGTGATCGAAGTTGGCGGTGTTCGTACCAACTTTCGTATGCCCGATATTCTGGCTCTAGGGGTTGGCGGCGGTAGTTTGGTCAGCGCTGATGGTAATACTATTGGCCCACGCTCTGTTGGTCACAACCTCGTCAATGAGGGTCTGGCGTTCGGCGGCTCAACGCTCACCGCGACAGACTTATTGGTGGCCGCGGGGAAGACGCACGTAGGACATGTGCCGGTCAGCAGCTTGTCAAAAGAGGTTATTGCGACAGGACTGAAGACGATCAATCGGATGCTGAATGAGGGTATCGAGAAGATGATGCCCAGCAGTGACCCGCTGCCCGTTGTTCTGGTCGGTGGCGGGGCCATTCTGGTTTCGGATGTCCTCGATGCCGCATCGGATATGCACCGCCCCGAGCATTCAGGGGTCGCTAATGCGATTGGCGCTGCTATCGCGCAAATCGGCGGAGAGGTGGAGCGAATGGTGAACTACAGTGATGTTCCCCGAGAAGTGATAATCGAGCGAGTCTCTCAGGAGGCCATGAGCAGGGCAGTGGAAGCGGGCGCGGACGCGTCGACTGTGCGCATTGCCGATATCGAAGAGACGACGATTTCCTATATGGCTGAGGGCTCCACACGGCTTCGCGTGAAAGCGGTGGGTGATGTTGCAGGCACCGCAAAGGTGACAGACCGATGATTCGACTGGGTAGTGAGCTGTTGGAGGACCTCTCGGCGGGTGCAGTTTTTCTGGCAACTGGCGGTGGTGGTGATCCCTACGTCGCCAAGCTCATCGCTGAGCAGGCGCTCAATCGATATGGTCCGGTTGATCTCATTAACCCCGAGGAACTGGCCGACGATGCGTATGTGGTTGCGATCGGCGGGGTCGGGGCGCCCACGGTCAGTCTCGAATTGTTGCCATCCATCGACGAAGCTCAACGAACCCTTCGAGCCTTTGAGGCGTATTCGGGACGGAAGGTCGACGCGATTGTGTCTTTCGAAATTGGCGGCGGCAACTCATTAACTCCCATTGTGGCAGCCGCCGCCGCTGGATTACCGGTAGTGGACGGTGACGGTATGGGCCGCGCGCTCCCCGAAGCGCAAATGATGACCTATCCCATCACTGGCGTGTTGCCGACACCGGCGGTGGCCACGGATTATCAGGGCGCAGTCACGGAATTTGATACGCCGGACATCATGACCTTTGAGCAAGAAATTCGACGGTGCGCCATGGTCTCGGGAGGCATGATTACGTCGGCCGAGCATCCGATGACCGGCCGGCAGCTGAAGGATTCAGTCATACCGGGTACCGTTAGCTTTTCCATTAAATTGGGCCAACTGCTGAGGCAGAATAGAGGCAATGCTCATCGCATGTTGGAGCCGCTGTCGACTCTTTTTCGAGATTCGATTTATGGCGACCTGTTTCATTTGTACACTGGTAAGGTCATCGACAGTTCCACTACCGTGATTGGCGGCTTTGATGTTGGTGTTGCCCAGATTGGTTCGTTTGCGGGCGACTCAGAGCCATTAACCATCAATATTAAGAATGAGTATCTAGTGGCTAAGCAGGGAGATCGTCTGTTAGCGTCGGTGCCAGATCTTATTACTGTGGTCGATTACGAGACGTCTACGCCTATCAATGCCGAGCGTCTGCGATTTGGTCAGCGGGTCTCTGTCTTCGGCGTCGGCTGCCCCGCGTTCTACCGTACTCAGAAAGCCTTGAGGTATGTGGCTCCCCAGTGTTTTGGCTTCCCGTTTGATTATGAGCCCATTGAAACCCTGGCTTCGCCTTGATTGGCGGCATCAGGTCATAAACCTGATTGGGTATTTCGGATACAGCGAGGAGCGAGAGACACTATCGATGAGGCAACCTTTGCAATCCGCTTGTGTTAACAACCAGCAGAGCCTGAATCTCGCGACTGATGTCACCTGTCTGGTGCTAGGTCGCAAGCGTTTCGAGCGTTGGCTCATTAAACTTTTTAGGATGTGTAGTTATGGCAACCTGCGGTGAACAACTTGTCCAGTTGTTGGAATCCTATGGCATCGATACGGCCTTCGGGATTCCCGGGACGCATACAATCGAGCTGTACCGTGGTCTACCCACAACCTCAATCCGGCACGTCACCCCCCGTCATGAGCAAGGAGGCGGTTTCATGGCGGACGGTTACGCCCGAGTCACGGGCAGACCCGCAGCCTGTTTCACTGTGTCTGGCCCCGGTGCTCTCAATATTGCGACGGCCATGGGGCAGGCCTTGCAGGACTCCGTGCCGATGTTGGTGATATCCGCGGATAATGCACGAAGCCAGCGCGGTCTGGGCGAAGGCCGCCTGCACGAAACTGATAATCTGCAGGCAGCGATGTCTCAATGTAGTCGTTGGTCCCACACGTTGATGAGTCCTGCAGAGTTACCCCGAGTGATTGCGCGGGCCTTCGCGATTTTCGCGAGTGAACGCCCAGGTCCCGTGCACCTCGCCATTCCAACCGATGTGATCACCATGGCCGCCGATGGGCTGGACACGTCACCTTGGGCGCTACCGTCGCGACCTGCGCCAGATCCGATTGCGTTACAAGCAGCAGCTGATTTGCTGAATGCCGCCGAGCGTCCGGTTTTGGCGTTGGGAGGCGGGTGTGTCGATGCAGTGAGTTCTGTGCAGACTCTGGCGGAACTCTTGGATGCCCCGGTAACTTTAACCCACAACGCCAAGGGCGTTATCGAGCCCGATCATCCGTTATTGGTCCGATCCAGTCCTTCGTATACACCGGTGCGTGAGCTTTACGACGCTGCCGACGTGATCCTCGGTATCGGTACCGAGTTCAGTGAAACCGACTACGATTTTTTCTTCGATGGTGAATTTAGGCTCGGTGGCAAGTTGATCCGAGTCGATATCGACAGCGCTCAGCTCTGTCGCAACGCGCGTTCCGACGTGGCGCTGCACTCGGATGCTCGGCTGGCAATCGAAGCGTTAATGCCTCAGTTGAAACCCCGCCAACGAGAGGGTGCAGCGAAAACGGCAACAGTGAATTCCGCTCTCCAAGCGCTGCATCGCGATGATTACCAGCAATTTCTGGATAGCCTACAAGCAGCGCTGCCCGGTGCGATTGTAATGGGTGATTCAACCCAGCCTGCTTATTATGCGGCGGCGCAATATCACGCTCCTTCGATCCGTCGCTTTGCCAGTGCAGCAACGGGCTACGGCACCCTGGGTTACGCGCTGCCGGCTGCGATAGGCGCTCGTCTGGCATTGCCCGATACCCCCGTCATCGCACTCATCGGAGACGGCGGCCTGCAGTTTACGGTGAACGAGTTGTCAGCGGGTGTCGAGGCGGGCGTATCGATCGCAGTGGTCGTCTGGAACAATCAGCGCTACGAAATGATCGCTCAGAACTTTGAGTCGGCAGGCATGGCGCCGATTGCCTGTGATATTCACACGCCAGACTTTCTGGCGATCGCTGAGGCCTACGGTTGCCGGGCTACCCGAGTGAGGTCGCTTGAGGCATTGAAGGCGGCGCTGTCTCAGTCATCGGAATACCACGTACCAACCATCATTGAAGTTAGGGAAGAAGACTTTCTGCATGACGCTTAACAATCGACACCTGCAATGGCTGCCGGAGATCTTAAGTTTATGACGAGTTCGTTTTTACCTCGCTACAGCGCGTTGACCAGCCGCCTTGAATCGGAAGACTCTGCCGTATGGGCGGTGCACGATGAGGCTTTGGCGCGTCAGGCTGCGGGCGAGAATGTTTATATGCTGTCGGTGGGTGATCCGGATCTCGCCACCTTACCGGCAACAGTCCGAGCGGCCATCGATAGTCTCGAGAAAGGGCGCACTCATTACTCTCCCGGAAGAGGAGAGTTGCGACTGCGGCAGACGATTGCAGATATTGAACTGCGCGCCTCCCGTAAGCCCTGTGATCCCGACGAGATCGTGATTTTTCCCGGGGCCACTAATGCCATTTATACCGTCTTGGCGTGTTTGCTTGACCCCGGTGACGATGTTGTTGTGCTCGACCCTATGTATGTGGGTTACGAGGGGATCTTCAGAGCACTGAATCTGAACAAAGTCGGTGTGCCCCTGGATGTAGACAATGGGTTTGCCTTCGATCTCGATCGAGTCATTCAGGCAATAACCCCTAGCACTCGTTTAGTTTTTATCAATACGCCTGGCAATCCGGCAGGCAACATCATCCCCGAAGAGGATTTGCGACGACTCGCTGAGCACTGCCTTGATCGCAGTATCTGGTTGGTATCCGATGAGGTGTACTCGATGATTACATTCGATGGTGGGCACGTATCACTGCGCAGAGCGGCGTCACAACTCGACAATGTTGTTATCGTCGATGGTATGTCTAAGTCCCATGCTATGACTGGATGGCGACTGGGTTGGACAGTGGCGCAGAAGCCTGTCGCGGACAAGTTTTTAGCCTTCACGTCGTCGACTGTTTTTGGTTGCTGCCAGTTCGTACAAGATGCGGCTGCTCACGCGCTGGTAAATGATGAGGAATACATTAACGGGGTGCGCGAGGAATACCGTCAACGGCGCAACTATGTTTGTCAGCGCGTCGCTGAGATTCCCGGATTGTCCTGCCACACACCCGCGGCGGGTATGTTTGTCATGGTTAATGTGCAGGAAAGTGGTTTGGACGGGCTGATATTTGCTCAACAGTTACTGGACGAACAAGCGGTTTCGGTGCTGCCGGGTATAGGGTTTGGCGAGAGCACGGGAAATTACGTTAGAGTGTCGCTGGCGCAGCCTATCAGTGAGTTGCGCCCTGCATTCGATCGAATCGCTGCGTTCTGCATCCGCCGTAGCGACACGTCGTCGTGATAAAAAGAGGTTTACAAAGTGTCTTATAACCAACCGCTCAGCGGTAATGAAATGCCGCGATTCGGCGGTCCAGCCAGCTTGTTTCGCCTGCCTACTCAGGAGGACGCCAGCGGTCTGGATATTGCGTTGATCGGTGTGCCCCTCGACATCGGTACCAGTAATCGAACCGGTGCGCGTTTTGGTCCTCGGGAGATTCGAAAGGAATCAGTGCTGGTGAGACCTTATGGTATGGCAACGGGCGCAGCCCCGTTTGATAGTTTCCAGATCGCTGATATTGGCGATGTGCCCGTCAGTCCGTTTAATTTGTCTGACGCCATCGAGACTATCGAGACCTTTTTTAGCGGTGTCGCTAGCTCGGGTGCTAAAACTGTTTCGATGGGGGGTGATCACACCGTGACCTTACCCATTCTTCGGGGCTTGGCGAAGACCCACGGTAAAATGGCCCTTGTTCATGTGGACGCCCACGCCGATGTGAATGACACCATGTTTGGCGAAAGAATTACTCACGGTACGATCTTCCGCAGGGCGCTCGAGGAGGGCCTCGTGGATGGCAATCACATGTATCAAATCGGGCTGCGCGCCACTGGCTATAGTGCTGAAGATTTCGATTGGGCGAGGAAGCAGGGCGTGAGAGTAGTACCTGCCGAGGAGTGCTGGTATCGCTCCCTTGCGCCGCTGATGACGGAAATTCGGGCTGCTGTGGGGACCGAAATGCCGCTCTATCTGAGCTTTGATATCGATGGGCTTGACCCATCGGTGGCACCGGGCACTGGTACCCCAGAACCCGCTGGGCTCACGGCATCTCAGGGGTTGGAAATCATTAGGGGTGTGTTCGGTACCAATCTGATTGGAGCGGACCTGGTCGAGGTGTCGCCGCCCTATGACAGTAGTGGCAACACCTCATTGCTCGCGGCAAATCTACTGTTCGAAATGTTGTGTTCGTTTCCGGGGTGTAAGCGTCGCTGAGGCTCTGCGCTTGACAGACCTCCGCATCGCTTTCACGCATCCGCGCTTCGTGATCGCCCCGCGTCCTGCGGGCCACCCGCGCCCTTCGGGCGCTAGTTCAGCTGTCACAGCCGTTAAAACCAAAAAAAGGGCCACCCTTACGGGCTACCCTTTTTTGGTTTTGGTGGAGGCGGCGGGAGTTTCTCCCATATTTTCCACCGTATTCAAATCAATAACTTACAGTGCGGTTTCAACCGCTTATACGTTGATAATGTAGCAATCGATGTAGCACAACTCAATATTATTTTTGTCGCTCGCTTTGGAGATACCCCCCCGGGGGCGTAGATGCTCTGGTGTTATCGTTATTGTTTCTGCCCAGATACATCAGAGGTGGATTTGAAAAAGGAGTCGTACAGGCTGCTACTTCAGTGAAAGTAGAGTGAGCGGTGCGCATGACTGCTGCGAGGCGCAATACCAAAAAGGGATGCAGAGCAAAGAAAGGCAGATCTACCATTACTAAGGTATTATGCGCTGGCCTGTAGGTCTACATATCGTTTAAAAACTAATTATGTACACACCACCCAAGCAAATTCGAGCGAAACAGACAGAAGCAAAGATAATCGGTGCGCTGTCGCAACTGCTGGGAAAGGTTGTACGCATAAGACCTTTCGAGCAATACTTACGATCCTTTAGACTACGATGTTACTCTTATGCTGCATCAGCGTTTCACTCTCATTTTATTGCTATTTCCCTTGTTGGTAGCCTCAAACCATGGTTTTGGTCAGAGTGAGGTTTCTCCCCCTAACTCGGGACCGTGTGGGGGCAACTCTGTGGATGATGCAAGCGGAAGTTGGACGCTGTCCACCGACGCTGATGTAGCTGCACTGGCAGCCACCACTCCGTCGATTCCTTTCTGGATGGACTGCCTTCGGATTACAGGCTCAGTCTCTTCTGTAAGCGCGTTGTCCGCGTTGAACCTTAACCACGTAGACAAACTCTTCATCGATAACACAACAAGCCTCAGAAACCTTGAGGGCTTGGAGACGGTTGGAGATATTGGAGACCTAGAAATCTATGGCAATGCTGAGTTGGAAAGTTTGTCGGCACTTAAAAACGTTGGGTTTATCCACGAGTATGCGGATGTGACACCCGGATCGCTGTGTGAGTCCTTAAGATTCCCGTTTTTGCTCTACCCCGAAGTCCCAATTTTTGACGACAGGACGCTTGATGTTGATGGCAACAAGCCGCCGCTTTCCGCTATAACTGACACTGACGCAGGTCCCTACGGCGGTTTGGCTCTCTTCGCTGTCAATAAAAGTTGCTGGAATAATGCGCAAGCCCCTGAGTCACAAACAGTAGCAGCCATTAAAGAGATCTTCGACGGTGCTCTCCCAGTTCAAAAGAGAAATCCCGATTCTATTGGTGACTCTCGCGAGCGATTCACTGTAGGAAAAGGTAACGTTCAAGTGGCTGCTATGAGCGTAATTCCCGAATGCAAATTCACCGACATTAGTATCAAAGATACTGAATATGGTAACGGACTGCGTACTGGGCTGCTGGAAATTGATTTTGAATTACATGATTGCAGCAACTATTTTAGGCCCGGCTTCCCGATCCCAGTTGTTGTTATCTACGACTTTGGTGAAGATCTGCCCGCGGGCACTGTGGCAGGGAAGCTTAAAGCCGATCAGTTCACAGCCCTAAAGCAG
Source organism: Luminiphilus sp. (assembly GCA_965657905.1). Taxonomy (GTDB): domain Bacteria; phylum Pseudomonadota; class Gammaproteobacteria; order Pseudomonadales; family Halieaceae; genus Luminiphilus. The sequence goes on from CBFHPT010000009.1 coordinate 109,341, forward strand.
GGTATCGTGGTTGGACCATACTTGGTCTATATGCTCTGGGATGACTTCGACCCTTGGAGAGGCGGTTGTGAAGGGGGCTGCAGCGTAGTGGACGAGCTAGACGAGGATCTTAGGGTAGGCTACATACGAGACCCACTGCTCCTTGTGCTGCCAACAACGGGAGCTGACCTCCGATCAATCCCAACATTATCCCTATTCGGCTTATTCGCACTAGGCGGCCTAGTCGGACTCTTCGGCCTTCGTAAACTCAAGCAGTAACCACTAGATCAACCTAAGAAGCCCAGCCACGTGTTGGGCTTTTTTATGCCCAGCCAATTTAGACCCCCGGGGGCGTGGATGCTCTGGTGTTATCGTTATTGTTCCTGCCCAGATATATCAGAGGTGGGTTCGAAAAAGGAGTCGTACAGGCTGCTACTTTAATGAAAGTGCGTGGGCGGTGCGCATGACTGCTGCGAGGCGCAATACCGGAAAGGGATGCAGAGCAACGAAAAGGCAGATCTACCATTACTAATGGTATTATGCGCTGGCCTATAGGTCTACATGTTGTTTAAACACTAATTATGTACACACCACCCAAGCAAATTCGAGCGAGACAGACAGAAGAAAAGATACTCGGTGCGCTGTCGCAACTGCTGACAGAAAGAGGCTTCCATGATGTTACGGTTCGGCAAATATGTGAGGCTTCGGCTATTTCTAACGGAGCATTTATGACTCGCTTCGGCTCAAAGAGGGCTGCGTTAGCCCAATTATTTCAGCTGTTTTGCGACGACGTACTTCAAACGCTTAGCGCTCTTGCTTCTCATGAGCCTCGCAACAAGGCGCAGCTTCAGAAATTTCTAGAGCAAGCGTCAGAGGCGTATGAAGCTCTTGTATGGCAGCATTGGGGAGCAAATCGTGCAATGCACGAAGTCTTTCTCAAGGAAGGCGTTATAGACGATAAAACTAAGAACATATTCCGTGAGACGGTGAATCTCTTACATCCAGTATTTTGCCTTGCGTTAGGAAATCAGTGGTCCATAGCTCAGACATTTTCGGCGGCCCAACTTCTAGTTACCATTAATTATAATTTTGCTCTTGATGCAATGCCGGGTCTTCCAAAAGCCAGCTCTCAGCGTCATCGAATGATCAGCGGTTTGCTACTCGCAGTCTAAAAAAGAACGCTGCTCTCAAATTTTTCCGATACCCTACGTGCAACAGTTATCCTAGAATGAGTGTAGAGTAAATTATTATATGCGAAGTATTCTGATTTTTTCATGTTGTTTGGCATTTGCTACTGTTTCTCATCACGCTGCTGCAACTCCAGTGACGTGGTGCCTCAGTGATGCCGAGTTTGACGACGGAACAAGTGCGACCGGTTATTTTGTTTTCGATGCCGACCTCGCTGGCAACGCAAAAGCGGTTAATTGGTCGATTGAGACTGAGGCTCTGGCGCTATTTGAAGCTAGAAGTTATGTCCCCACCACGGGTTCAGCTAGTGTTTGGTCTGGAAACAGTAGGGTCTTGATTTCAGACAGGCCGTCCGGATCTGCAAGTGTTCAGAACGTCAACCTACAGACATCCTCACCATTAACTAATGCAGGTGGTTCGCTGACGCTGTCGGGTGCCTACGAGTGCATCAACTGCATCCCCGTTCGGGGATTAACCGGTAGTCTCGTTTCCACTTCGGGGTCTCCCGATTCATGCTTTCCGTCTGTTGGAGTCGGAACAGCAACCGCTGTACCTACCATGCCTTTCTTCGGCTTACTTACACTAGGCGGCTTACTTGGACTCTTTGGTCTACGTAAACTCAAGCAGTAATCACTGGATTAACCTTATGATGAGATATTTAAAGCAAGCGGTTGCGGCCATAATGATTCTGGCTGCGCTCCCAGCTACCGCCGCCGTGACGGTCACGAGCTTTTCATCGACCAACACCTCTCCCGACGGGGTGGGTGACGTGACTATTACTTTTCAAACAGACGAGTCAAACTTTGGCCCAGCACAAGCTGGTGGTTGGGCTGTGACGGCCACGCTGCCTGCAGGGATGTCAACGGGAGGAGCCTACGCAGCCGAGGCGCAGTGCTCTGCATCTACCATTGAGCTAACACCGGTTTCTGGATTTACGCCTTACTGCCTTGAAATTTCAGGTAGGTACATTGTTGCCAACCAAGCGAGTCAAGGCAGTTCAACAGTGATAGGCCCAGGTAGCTACACGCTCACCATCAACAACGTTACAAATCCGAGCAGTGCCGGCCCAATAACGCTTTCTGAGTTTAGTGTCTGGGATGCCACCTCTGGCTCACCCGTTCCCGTCGGTGGTGCGACTGGTCTGAATTTAGCAGCGTTTCCTATCGTCATCTCATCAGCAATCGCGCCATCAGCAACCGCTGTACCTACCATGCCTTTCTTCGGCTTACTGACACTAGGCGGCCTAGTTGGACTCTTCGGTCTACGTAAGCTCAAGCAGTAACCACTAGATCAACCTAAGAAGCCCAGCCACGTGTTGGGCTTTTTTGTTTCTGAGCTACGGCAGGTCTACTTTTACCCTAGCTAGCCCACTGGTCTCCATCTGCCTATCCCAGCACTCAAGCGTGGTGTCTCTCGCCCAGTCTAAGTGTTGCTGCTGCACTGCTACTGCATCGTGAACTGGGAGGCACACTATGCCCTTCTTGACCCCCTCAAGCATGACGTTCTTTAGTATTTGTCCTTCGAGGTTCTGCGCGTACAAACCCCAGCCACTGAATAGCTCTAACTTTGGAAAGACCCTGAGCGCTGCCTCAGTCAGTCTTGTGAACTGTTCACCGTTGATGCCCTTCAGACTCGCTGATGAGGCTGCTTGTTTCTTATCATTAGCCCCCATAGCAATCGTGATGAACGACTTAACGATATCCCTAGGTAAGCCACCAGCTGCCTCGCCAATGTCCTCATAAGGTGTATCACCAGCGTCAATGCCACCATTGAAGGCAAGGTTGAGCCTCAAGTGGTTGGCACTGAAGTCCACTTCACCGATGGCAGCACCGTTGATCCTTGTATTGATTCTGAGCCGTACAGAGCGATCTGGAAGGTTTTGGAAGGGCGTGTAGAGTCTTCCTCCCTGAAACGCTGTGTGCTTGTAGATGAGCCTCACTGGCCCTTTAAACGCCCACCTATGACCTTTCAGGAACTCATTGATCTCGGTTAGTTCTTCTAGCTCTGGATGGCCGTCAGGCAGGTCTAGTTGACTCCAGTTACCTTCGCCGTCATTAACCGTGAGATACGGAGGCTCGATAGGCTGCTCTATAGAGAGGAAGTAGTTCCAAAGTAGATTCTGTAGTTTCTCTGAGGGGTAAATACGTCGCGCTACAGGTTGGTTTTTATATCGCTTGCCGTCTAGTACGTTAATGAACTTGTTTAACCTCAGGAACTTTATGACCTGCTCCGTTGGTCTGTGACTCAATCCCAGCCTCTTAGGCCAATAGTTGTTGGAGTAGTACTTCGTACTTGCTGGAACAAGTAACCAGTGACGCTGGTACATAGTCATACAGAGATTAAGGAGAATCACTTTCCAGTGATGTCTAAGCGTCTCGGTGTGTGTCTTGTTACGCTTGCCTTTTGAGTGCTTAAGGAACGTGTTGTCTAGGTTGTAGAAGAACTCCGCCTCTATAGCTGCGTCTGTTGAGAACTGTAAAGGCTTGAGAAACTCATGATGGTTATAGTCGTCTGGTGGCAGCTGCTGGTCTGCTGATGTAAGCAGTTTGTGCAGGAAATAAGCGGTGTCTGGAGATGTGTTGTCCATAAGCCTATGCAGCCCTAAGAAGTACTACTTATCCGTCCTTTAAAGTATCCATTACAGATAATTTATTAATAATTATTCATTACAACCATACAATGTCTGTTCTCTTTAAAGACTCTTTAATGTCCGTTTTTGATAGGTGTTAATGTCCGTTTTTGATAGGTGTTAATGTCCGTTTTTGATAGGTGTTAATGTCCGTTTTTGATAGGTGTTAAAGTTCGTTTTTGTTAGTTGTTAAAATTAATTTATATGTAATTTATCTTTAAAACATTAAACAAAAAAGGCATTTACAGCCGTTCCAGTGCTGATAGTGTGCCAGCATGGTCATTTGATTATTTTTATTTAATCATTAGAGCCTTCGTTTTAGACACTTATCACAGAAGCTGATCTAGCCTTCTTCAGTGCAATTACTTTTTGTAATTAGCTTTCTCTGGGATAACACCTCTCACCCCACCAGTCGCATCACTCACATCACCTTTCCTTCTAGGTATCACATGAATATGACAATGAAAGATTGTCTGTCCTGCGTCCTCTCCACAGTTCATTCCCACGTTAAAACCCGTAATTGAAGTATCGTTGCTCATCAGATGCTCTCTCCGTTCTGTTAGCAGCTGGTTGGCAGCGTTAATCTCAGCCTGAGTCAGCCCAAAGTAGTCAGCCACATGTCGCTTTGGAATCACCAAGGCATGACCTATTGTTACCGGATACGCATCCTCAATCAGATAACAGAGCGTATTCTCTGCTACGACCCTCTCTGAGCCTTGGATTTCACAAAATAAGCAGTCGGTTTGCCTTGTGCCGTAGGTGTCAGCTGTTTCAGTAAAGTTCGTGTCGTCACGATTGCCCTTGTTGGCATTACATAAGTAACATAGGGCTTGGTAGTTACTTATGTCGTCCTTTCCTCCAAGAGACTTCGGGACGATATGGTCAACTTCAAGGTTTCGTTCCTCTAGAGAGATGCCACAAGCCTCACATCGGGTCTGTGCACGTTTGATTACTTGGTATCTAACAGACCCTGATATCGGCTTACGCGTTCTGTCACGATGCTCCCACTGCTTACCGTCACGAGTAGCCTCGTATTCCTCAAGTCGCGCATCGCAAAGCGTAATGAGTTCCTTAATTTGCGACTGAGAGAGTGTGGTGAACCCCTTTAGGACATAGTGATCTCCGTCTCTTTCCGCGACACCACGCTCTTTCGTTAACACCCGACCGACCATGTTCTTCACACGATCTACGTAGTATTGAAGCTGCGTAGGATCTTTAGCAAGAATCTGCGCTGCAATAGTTTCGCTGTTTGCTCTGCCGTTGTGCTCGAGCAACGTCTTGAGCATCACGGGTTGATACACGTGGCTCAGAGACATTTGTTGGGAAATAAACGTTTTAAGGTCGTCGTAGGTCATAAGATCAAAGATGCATCAGAAGCACCCGTATTGCCACACACACTTAGCTGGTTAAAAAATAACCAATATTTCATGAGTGATACTTGCCTACACACCTCTTGCTAGCGGGTTTCTAACTAATCCGCCTTGGGTCAAAAATGGCAGCTTAAATCAACTATTACTGACCGTCAGAGAAGCAATATTAGAGCAATTCGCGACGGCGCTGTGTTAATTTATGATGTCTTGGGCAAAGGATGAGAAGCGTTTTATCTGAATGCCTTATTGAATTACTGCTGATTACTGAGAATGTCCTTGGTGCAGTCAAAGTGAAGTGTGTGCAGGGCTTCAAAGAAACTTTTGACAGAAAAACCGCTGCCATAGCTCTCGCCTGTAGTGCCCGTAGACCTGCCAACGAAGTTCTCGGCAAGCTCATCTGAAATCCCAGCGTTTCTGAAACCGTCTTTTATATTGTGTCGCAAAGAGTGAAAGCTGGTTTTAGTTGTCTTGATACCCAGATTGCTGATGTAACGACTGAACCATTTGGAAAAGTTACCTGAGTAGGTTCCATCACTTGCCATGTTTGCATCAGGAAAGAGACGCCCCTGCGGGTTTGTCGACGTTTGTCGGTTCACGAAGTCTAAGAAACCGAGTGATACGAGATCCGTATGTATCGGAACTAAACGCTTAGATTGCAGTGTTTTAAGGCGCTTATCGCTGTGATTAGTATTGAGATCGAAGACCCAGATACCATCGACGCGATAAATATCCTCCAGATAAAGTTGCAAGATTTCTTGTTCTCGCATCCCTGAATAGAGGCCAATTAGTGGTACCCAGTATTTGTGGGATTCCCTAGGAATAATATGGCCCACCTTGTGACACGTGGCTAGGGACTTACACCCAGTGAAGAGCGGTGAAGTAAAGATGCGTTGAAGCTGCTGGTTACTGAATGGATGCCTCTGATCGCGCCCGGCTGTCTTCGCGCCCTTTGTATTGCTGCGCCCTTTAAATGGATTTTTGCCTTCATAATCAAGCTCGTTGATCGCAAATTCATACAGCCCACTCAGGCATTGTAGGTATTTGTTTTGCGTCTCAATAGTTAAAGGCTTTCTCCCGTCACGTATCGCTGCGGCAGCCGCTTGGCTAGGAGTCAGTCCGGGATAAACTTTAGAGGCATTAGAGGGGGTCTGCTGCAGGTGCTCTTTGTAGGCGCGGACATTTTGCGTAGTGATTGAGGAGATAGCCCTAGCTTCGTTATTTACTCCGTCTTTGTCTTCCAGATAGTCGAGGAAATATTGTAGCTTCGCTGACTGACTTGCTAACTGTTTGTCGGCCAAAGTACCGCGTTTTTCGCATATAAACTTGTTAATCACGGGACGTAAACAAAGTGTGCCTCCATCTGGCTCGTCCTGTTGGCAACTAGAATCGGGGATCTTCGTCTCAGGGTCGAACGTCACTCTAGGATCATCAACGCCGCCCGTCACGATGATCTCCGCGTTGCGATAGAATTCTGCAAGCCCTTGCAATGCCGCGCGGCAAAGCTGGTGGTAGATAGCTTGCGATACTTCTAAAGTATTTTCCTGAAGCAAAGCATCAACTTCAGGTTTTACGGATTCAAACCGGCTATAACGCAAATCCTCTAGCACTTCATTTCTGAAGGTTCGAGCGGAAAACGCTTCCATCTCCTCGTTCTCTGGTGTTCGGTCGGAGAAATCCTCCAGCACCTCGCGACGTAGGCTTTCAGTTTTTCCCTTGGCCAACTCGTTTGCCACTTGGCTGACTTCCTCTGCTGAGAGTAGCGTAAGCCCATGACGAATCTTGTAAAACAAATGATCGAGTTGGTGTGCCATATCGACGGCGGCCCTTATAGCGACTCTTATGTCGGCGGTCTGGAGAGATCGTATAATTTCTGTCTGTTTAAATATAGGTCTTAGTTTGGCTGGCACTGTTCTTCGGAAATAGTAGATGCCGTTTCTACAGAACAGATAAGGAAGTGAACTCATGCTGTATCACCCAATGTAGCAAGATGCTAGTTATGGCTGATACAACACTGTTCGCGCTTATTGTAACCTATTGATTACAATGGCATTTATTTAAATATGGTGGAGGCGGCGGGAGTTGAACCCGCGTCCGCCAGCACTCTGCCGTTGGCTCTACATGCTTAGTTTCCGTTAATTAATTTAACGCTTTACAGCCCAACGGGCAGGACGTAAACCGCGAGTTTCGTAAGTGTTTAGCAGTGACTCCCGAAACATAAGCCACTGCGATCCAGTTCTATATGACAGTCACAAGCGCGATACTGGCACCTTGCTTTAGACCGCTAACAGGTTTTTAGGCTGCTAGAGCGTAGTTGTCGTCGTTGGCAACTATTAAGTTACAGCTTTCGATTAACGTGATTGGCTGTCATCACGGCATGCACCGCAGGTTTCGTTACCGTCGTCGAATCCATAACGCCCCCAAGTGGCCTCTCAGTGTAGCACAAGCAGTGGGTGTTATACGCCGCCAAGTTACGTCACCCAAGCGTCGGCATTGGGCACGGGGTTGCGATCGCCCGCAGCGAGCGTTCAGTTCAGCTTATGCAGCCGCTGAGCTCAAGATTTGGTGGCGCTGTATTGATCGTAAAGGGTGCTGCGATATTTAGGGCACTCAAACCCAAAAGATTGCGGCCGCCACCACGCATGACTGCAATTTCCACCGATCCCAGCTCGCACCCTCCAACGGCCAAGCTGTCAACTTCAAATATCTCAATTTTCTGGGTCCGATTGTTGGCGAGGCGTGCGGCCATGGTTTTGACATGCCGCACGTTTGTAGACTTCTTTATGGTTGAGAACAGCGCTTCACTCACGGTGACCATGCCGGCACCGGTATCCAGAAGAAATTGCCCTGACACCCCGTTTACAGTGACAGGGAGGTAAAACGTCCCTCCAGAATGTTGCTCCAAAGCGACTTGCGACCGAAGCGTAGTTGCGCCCAGGTTGTCTGCGAAACCCGTTTTGGGCAGCAGCAAGAGGCAGCACACCCACACCCAAAAGCCGGTTGAGCGGAATCTTATGCGGCGATAACACACCGATTTCATGGGCGTTGATTGGATTGCCATGAAAATCTTCTAGCATGATTTATGCCCGTTTCAAGTTATTGATTTTTAAATAAAATATAATGGGGGGGTTAGATTTCGTGCACCAAAGAGGTGCCTCTGCATTGATTAGGTGCGTGTACATATAGACAAAAACTATATAAAAGCTTCATTTGGTGAGATTTTCTTTTTCTTTTTTTTTTGTATCATCGCTCTGTCGACTGATATTCGGGAACCGAAATATTGATCGACTAATACAGTCTAGGAACAACATTCAAGGAGGAAACACCAATGGGCAAGTCACTCGTCTCGGCGTTTTTGATGGCGGCAATGTCCTTACCCGTGGTTGCGGTTGCGGAGCAATCTGCAGAAGAGACGGTTCAGATTATGGAAGTGACCAGAGGGCCTGGTCTGAAGCCACCGTTTAAGCGCAGATTTGTCGAGGTGCCGGTTGCGGATATTGCGTCCCTCGAAACGGACGTGGAAATGGTCGAAATCACGACCATTGAGCGCGGTCTTGATGGCAAGCCGCCGTTTAAGCGTCGTGTTCAGTCAGTTCCAGTGACAGACATTTCGTCAATGGAAGTTGAAGAAGAATCAGATGGCCCGGTTTTCCGGGGTAAGCCGCCTTACAAGCGCCACTGATCCGTAGTAGAAAGAGATGTCTGCAGATCGCCGCTGGTTGGCCAGCGTCGATCTGCGTTGTAGAGTTTTTCGTGATCCGCCGTTAGTAGTAGGTTCTGGTCAGTTCCTCAGATTGGAGTGAGTCACCACCTCCACATTCGAGTTGCCCATGACGAAATTGCACAGCACCCGCTCCGATTGGCCCACCTCTCGACCCGATCAAAGCGGTTGAGGGTCTCCTCCTCCGATATCCACAAGTTCATCTCCCCAATTCGGCTGCCCATGCGGCGATGATTCGGTGCCGGAGAAGCCAAGGTAACCGAGGACGTGCTCATTAGTGCGAACCCATGGGGCCTGTCAGCGCATCCTGAGTTTCAGCGATACGCGAGCGTAACCACTGCGTTTCACTGAAGTTTTCCCCCGCAGCTTCCAGCAACTGCTCGAGTGCACCTAACTGCGCTCTCAGTGCCTCGGAATCATGGGGCGCTTGGCCAAGAACGATGTCGGTCAGATGCAGCGCCTGTAGGGCTTGCCCGGCGTCGAGATACGACCTCGCTCTATCAACGAGTGCTTTCGCGCCCGCCAGCTCGACGAGGTCTGGGTGAATCGCCCGCTGCGGAACGGCATAGAGCTCAGTTGTCGATTGATAGTGGAACCAGCCGGCATACTCCTCCCAGATCGCTCGCACACACCAGCTTGTCTTGCCATGACCTTGGCCGATAGCCAGGTGAGGAGGCAGCTCGATCTCAGCCATGAGCTGATGTACGGTTTTGCCAGCATTCATGCCTTCGATTGTCTGGTCGTGGATCCACAGCACCGCAGCTCGTATATCTGTGAGCTGTCGCGTAATTTCCCATCGTCCCCTAATCGGCTCTCCATGGCCGGTCACCAGCAGCTCGGGCTCAAGCGCTCGCACCCGATCAATGGATTCAACAAACTGCAGCGCCGAACGAATCTTGTCGCCGCGGATGGAATAGAGATTGGGGATGTGACCGAAGATCGGTCCAAAGAGATTTCCCGTGAACATCGTGCGTTTTTCCGGCATCCAGACGACCAGCGAGTCTGTTGTCTCCCCTCCGGGTGTCGCGAGAAGTTCAATGTCCAGTCCGCCGTGTTTGAACTGGTAACAGTCTTCGACCAAAACATCGGGCTCCGGATCGGGAGGCTGCGGGATCGACCCGTTGCGGTTACCCAGGAAACTGCCCCAAAGGACGCCAGTTCGCCGTTTATAGAAGGGGGCTAGGCGGTTCCAGTAGCCGCGCACCGCAGGCCAGTCAGACTGCGCGATGATTGTTGCATTCGGAGCCAGTGCAGCAGCGCCACCGATATGGTCCCCATGGCTCTGGGTAAAGATGAGTACACGCACCGGGGCGTCACTGATGGCTGCGAAGCGCCGCCGCGTAATCTCGGCTTCAAACGCCATGCCTGAATTGATCAATATGTTGCCGTCGTTGGTTTCGATCAGATAGCAGTTTGATATGCCGAGGGACCCGTAAATACCTGGTGCCACGGCAAAGGCCGGCGCAGACTCATCGGTGTGGGTTACCAGGCTGGCGAGCTTGGGATCCTGCTTGCTGGACATTATGCGTCCCGAGCCCGCGGATAGCGCTCTAGGTAATCCTCAAAAAGCGGGCCGATTTCCTCTTCGCTCCAGCCAAAATCTTCGAGGGAATACCCGGGTCGTTTTGCCTGGCGCTGGGCGTCCTTAGCAAGCCATGCGCGCATAGACTCAGCGGATTCGGGCGCGAGGTCTTCGCCGAGCCAGGCGTAGATCTCGCGCATGCCGGCGATGGGGTCTCGGAGAAAATCGCTGCAGTAAACATCCAGGACCTTGTTGTCCGGCAGTGAAGCGCGGAGCAGGGCGGGACGCATTAGGTGCTCAACGGCCTGCCGCGCATACACGTCGCGAATGTAGTCGCGATCGATTTCGCCCAGGCCAGCCATGTGCCCAGCAGCGATGGTCGTGCCAAGTGAGGCCAGTGCTTTAACGGGGTTGCGGTGCGTCCAGACGAAGCGCGCATCGGGGAACGCCTTGAGAGCTGCGCGAAAATGAAGCGCATGTGAGGGCATCTTAAGCGCCCATCGACCGGGGGCGTGTGATTGCAAAACGCGCAGCGCTTTTTTCTCAAACTCATAAGCACTCTGCATGTCGCAATCAGAAAGATAATCGGCATAGGGCCGATAGGCCGCCAGGGCATCCAGGCTCAGGGCCTTGAAGTCCTGAGCGTGCAGAAACACACATTCGGTCGGTCCGTCTGCCCACTCCCAATGAGGCGGTGCGGTAGGCAACTGTTCGTATACCTGCCGCAGCGCGATGTTCTTTTCGACGCAACGCGGGTCAGTTCGTAATGTCGCTGATGTCGGCGGCGGAACACTGTCCACAGCCTCCCAGTTGAGAAGTGAGCGCCAGCGGTTATCACAGCCAAGCAAATGACTGACGAGAGTAGTACCGGTTCGCGGCATGCCCATTACGATCACCGGAACGTCGAGCGGTGCCGCCGATATCTCCGGATACTGCCTGAGATGGTCAGTGATTTTAAGGCGATTGCAGAGCAGCCGTATGTACTGCTCGCGCAACCGCTCCCGATAAGCAGCCTTGTCTCGGCCGCGAGAGTTTACGCCTTCCACGAGCAGTCCGAGCGGCTCGAGGAAAGAATCGCTGTCGAAGTCGATTAACCCCGTGCGCCGCTGCGCTTCTGTTACCAGCGCGTCTCGATGCAGCTCAACCATAACCAGTCCTTTGTCACATGGATTCCGCGTGACCGTTGATATTTGTCGGGGATCATTGTTAGTGCAGTCTTGGTGAGTATTATATACTGGGTCTTTTCTCGATTGCATTCTTTCATCTGACAATCTCTACGGATAACTATGGAAAATAGCAGGAACGACAGGTTTATAACGACTGTGATTTGGGTTTGCTTTGGATTCATCACAACGTCACTGCTAGCCCTTGCTGCCGATGCCCAACTGCCAGTAACAGCTATCGATGACGGTGTGCCGCGCTCCGATAAATCATTTTTAAATGATCCCGCTAATTTTCAGTTTGTTGTGGTTGGCGACCGCACGGGAGGGCACAGGCCGGGCGTATTTGATCACGCCATGGAGCAGATCAATTTGCTGCAACCAGAATTTGTAATGTGCGTCGGCGATCTTATTGAGGGCTATACCGAGGATGTCGACAAGCTCGAGCAGGAGTGGAGTTCCTTGGAGGCCATAGTCGACAAGCTGGAGATGCCCTTCTTTTACACTGTGGGAAACCACGACATGAGCAACAACCTGATGCGTGATCTTTGGCGCAGTCGCCATGGGCGTGACTACTACCACTTCCTCTACAAAAATGTGCTCTTTATCTCAATCAACACTGAAGATCCGCCGGTCACTCTTTCCGAAAAAACACGGGCGAGTCAGCTGATGCTTGAAAAAATGATGCAGGAGGATCCGGTGGCGACTCAGCGACGGATTCTGGCCGCGAGTCGCGATCGGCCACAGCCGGTGAAACTGCCCGGTGAAGTTGCGATCAGCGATGCGCAGATCGCTTACATTGAGCGGACGTTAGCCGAAAACAGCAACGTACGATGGACGCTAATTTTCATGCACAAGCCGGCATGGATCTACGATAGCCTGCAGTTTGCCCGAATAGAAACGATGCTCAAGGAGCGTTCATATACGGTGTTCGCCGGTCATGAGCACTTTTATGCCCACAGCAATCGCCAGGGCCGAGACTACATCGAGATGGGGACAACGGGAGGTGTCTGGCTGCGCGATGGCCCGGGTCGTCTCGATCACGTCGCCTGGGTCACGATGACAGACCGTGGGCCTGTGATCGCCAATATTAGTCTGGATAGTATGACGGACAAGAATGGCCCGAGGTAGTTACGGGTCGGTCGAAGAATTCAGCAGCGCGCCCCTCGCTCCGCATCGCCGCTTCAACCATAGCGCCCCCAGTGAACGCCTAGTTTACCACATTTTGCAAGCAGCTCGGTATGACAGCGCCCATCGCGACTAACGCCTAGGCCAGCGGTAACTTGATTGTAAACACCGCGCCCGATTTAGAGTTCCTTGCGTGGATTTCGCCATTCATTGATTTGATGATGCCCTGACTGATTGAAAGCCCAAGACCGATACCCTTATCTGGATCCTTGGTGGTGTAGAAAGGGTCAAAAATACTCGGCAGAGACTCGGTGGCAATTCCGCCGCAATCATCAGAAGCGCTGATTACCAGATTGTCGTCTTGCTCATATGCACGCAAAGTAAGAGTGTGTGACGCGGCACTCTGGTCATGTTCGGCTGCGTCAGCAGCGTTTTTGACTAAGTGTCTCAAAACCAACTCAAACTGCTCGGGGTCACCACTTATCTGGCAACTTCCCTCGAGATCATCAATGAGTTGCACCTGCAGGTTGCCAGTCTCATCACTGTCATGGTCATCGATTACGCCGCTAGTCACCGTCACCGGGTTAAATTGAACCCAGCGAGTTGAGCCTTGGCCTCCGTGATTCTTCATGAATTTAATCAGCCCGGCTATTTTGTGCAGTTGCTGGTCAAACACATTGAGCTTCTCGGCGGCCTTTGGGTTGTCCGCGAGGGGTTCTTTCAAAAGCCGCCGTAGGTTGGCGACGCCGAGGGTCATGGCTTGCAGCGGCTGATTGATTTCGTGGGCCATGTTCGTCGTGAGTTGCCCCAGAATGCTGAGCCGCTGCGCTTCCAGTAGCTTTCTTTCGGTTGCTTTGAGGGAGCTGACATCAGAGATGATGAGCCATCGGCCGTCATCTTCGCCGGCGGGATTAATGCGCGGCGCTTGAGCAATCAGTAGATCCATTGTCTGGCCGTTATGCTGCAGCGTTAGAGGCGCCACATCACTGCTCTCTAAAAGTTTGTCGGCGGGAGCCACCCAATGGTCTGGGATGGTAAGGAGTGGTTCCGCGGCCGGGTTGGAAAATACCGTGAAGCCGTTTTTATCCTCTGCAATAAAGGCTAGCTTAGCTTGGGTTAGCAGCGCTTCGTAGCTCAAGTTCAGCGCCTGCATTCGGGCAGTCCCTGCGCTAACTTCATTCTCCATGTCGTTAAAGCCAGTCGCCAGGCGTCGAAAAAGATTGGTCGCACCGTCCAGATCAAACGAATAGCTCGCGCGATTGCTCGACGAAGACGATTGAGCAAAGCGATCCATGGCGTCTGTCAATTGAACAAACGGCGCCGAAAACTTTGCGACCGTGAACTCAATCAGGCCAGTCATTAAGAGCAGTAAGACAGCTCCAACAAGGATCAGTAATGAAATTGATTGTAGCGCGCCGTCAATGTATGACCAGAAATCTAAGGTGTAACGGAAGCAGTCAACGTCATACAGCTCGGGATCAAAGCTATTGATGAGTTCATCACTCGCCTGAAAAGTGATGTAGCTATTTTTTAACGCCAAGAAATAACTGAACTTGGCGTTCTCGTGACCCGCCCTAGCTGGCGGAATCCAAATCGCATAGTCATACTCTTCGCGAATGATGCGGGACTCTTCGGCAATACCGTACAGTTCGTGGCTAGAAGGACCGTGAAAGTGGCTTACCCGATCAATGATGCCCCCTGTCGCCGCACTCCCCATGAGTCCTAGCATGTCCGCTCGGTATAGGGATTCCCAAAGAGCGAGGGAGCTGTCGAAAACAACCACCAGTTGCGGGAACGCTTTGCTGATGATTAACGCGGTTGGCCCATTGGGGTCTTCACTGAGCAGCACGACGGAGGATGACTTTCCCGCTGCTAGCACCCCGGTCAGCCCGTCGTTCGCTCTTATTAAGTTCAGTACGTTGTCACTGATGTAGAGATCCGCGTCTTCACTACCTTCTACTACGAGCCCTCGTGCCCCAGTAATGTTGAGCGCTTTGAACAAGTTTTCTTCGAATTCTCTCGAATCCTCTTCACGCCCTAGTGTTTGAATTTGCGAGGTGATCCCCGCAAGTCGGTTAAAAACCGACCGTTGCTTGGCAAGGTTCGCTGATGCGGTCTGAGCCAGCGTCTCAAAGCGTGCATCGGAGGCCGCGAACAGTGCCTCAATTCTGGATTCAAGTTCATGATTTGCGTAGGCCCACAAAGAGAGAAGAAGGGGGATCGATGTGGCAATGACCGCTGCCGAACCTGCGACATCACGCATTCGCACAGTGAAATGCGCACGCCTTCCAAAAAAGCTGCTTGGTAGCTGGTGCTGGGCGAGTAGCACTAGGAAATGAATCGCTACCGACAGTGTGATGGCTGCGATTCCGCCAAATAATCGCTGTCCTGTTGCGACAACGGCATAGTCGGCGTCACTAAACTGGACCCAGAAGACAAGAAAAGTGAGCGGCGTACCAATGAATACCCAGTACGCCAGCCCCATGACTTTGATGCCCGTCCATGGCGCTTGGCGAGTTGCTAGATGGATAGTGAATACCATTAGCAGCGAATTACCGTAGAGCGCAGTCCAGTGATAGCACTCCGAGTGTCCCCAGAGGGCAAGACCAGTGATAGCCCCGATACCCACGAGAAGTACTGCGCGACGAATACCGAGCCATATCAGCGCAAGGGCTGCAGGTACATCGAACAGCGTGATCTCTAGACTCGCCGCGTTAACTGACGGGAAGACTGACAGTAATACACCCACGATAATCAATACGATGAGTGCAGGGGGGGCTAAATGTGACTCGCGCTGTTCGAGCGGCAATGTACTAACCCTCTCCGCGGTAAGCGAGTGACTTGAGTAGGGGCTCTATTCTTTTTCGCCACACGGTCTCTTGCAGTAGGCCTTGATAGTGAAATCGAATGTTGCCATCACCATCAACCACAAAAGTTTCGGGGGCCCCTTGCACGCCCAGCGTCTCGGCGTAGGTGCCATCGGGATCCTGAAAGCTCATAGCGTAGGGCGAGCCAAAGGTTGCCAGCCAACGCTTCGCATCGGTTGGACTGTCTTTTAGCGCGATGCCGACAAGGGGCACGCCGTCGCCCGCAAGAGCATGAAGAAACGGACTTTCTGTTTGGCAGGTAACACACCAGCTCGCCCAGAAATTCACAATAAAGGGTTTACCCGCTAGGCCCTCAAGATCGCTCGGGGTCTGTGCGTCCAAAGCCTCGAGCGCGATTGGTGGTAACGGGTATTCAACTGTGGCGATGTCAGAGCGTGTGCTGCCGATATAAACCCAGCCTGCCACCGCCCAGCAAAAGCCGGACACTACTAACAAGGAGAGGACTTTCGCTGTCGGCTTTGATGTAGGCAACGCGGTATCTCTGGTTATTTACTCAGTCAAGATCGATAGTAGAGCGCACTCTTGTTTCAGCCCGCTGGTGACTATTCACCCTCGAGACTCGTATGCTATCGAGTTAATGGAGCTATGGCTCCATTACGCTTTGGCATGCAGCACGACCGGAACGTTGGTGTACCCCATCACAAAGTTGGACAGTGTTCGCTCGGGCTCTCCAACCAGTTCAACTCGGTCGTAGCGCTTCAGGATTTCCTCCCAAAGAAGCCGCAACTGCATTTCACCCACGCGGTTGCCCATGCAGCGATGTATTCCAAAACCAAAGGACAAGTGTTGACGGGTATTTTCCCTGTCAATCAGGAACCGATCCGGCTCTCGAATGACTTCTTCATCGCGATTTCCCGAGACATACCACATAACCACGCGATCGCCTTTTTTGATGGTCTGGCCCTCAAGCTCGATATCTTCAAGCGCGGTGCGACGCATGTGAGCCAATGGCGTTTGGAATCGGATGATTTCAGAGACCATGTTGGTCACAAGCGACGGGTCTGCCTTCAGCTTGGCGTATTCCTCGGGGTTGCGGTTCATCTCCACAACACCTGCCGATATCGAGTTGCGGGTGGTGTCGTTGCCGCCCACGATCAAAAGGATCAGGTTGCCCAAAAATTCGTGTGGGTTGTTAACCATGTCCTTGGTGTCTTCGCCGTGTGCTAAGAGCGAGATGAAATCAAACTTCACGGGCTGCGCGGCACGCTCATGCCAAAGTTTGGCGAAGTACTCGTAGCATTCCATCAGCACCCGTTCGCGCTCATCCATGTCCACATCGAGGCCAACCGTTGCCGATGTCGTCGACACGTCTGACCAATAAGGCAGAAGGTGTCTATCTTCGAAGGGGAAATCGAATAGCGTTGCAAGCATTTGGGTCGTTAGCTCTTTGGAAACGCGCTCAACCCAATTGAATTCCTCACCGATCGGGAGGTCATCGAGAATGGTCGAAACCCGTTGACGGATCAGCGTCTCAATATCATTTAGTCGTGCGGGAGCAACGGCAGGTTGCACCGTTTTGCGTTGCACGTCATGGATCGGCGGATCCATGGCAATGAACATTGGCGGCGCGAAGCCCTCCGGCTGATCACCAATCACGATGTCGCGCTCTGACGAGAAACGGTGGTGGTCGGTATCAACGGCCATGATGTCTTTGTAACGGGTGATCGACCAGTAGGGCCCATGCATGCTGTCGGGTCAATAGTGAACCGGCGCCTCTTTGCGAAGCCTTCGGAAGTATTCGCCATGGACATTGTTCTGAAACAGTTCGGCCTGCGTGACATTGAGCTGGTCAATCGGGAGCGACCAAGGGTCAGCTATATTCTCTGGAGCGTTTGCTGCTTGCGCATTAGCCATGCTCGTGTCCCCCGTTCTTAATGTTATGTGCCCGCCCAAGGTGACAGGGAAGGGGGGTGACCTGCCAATATACGCCCGATTTTTGGATTAATGAAATAGGTGAGTTCGCGCCAGTAGTAGCCCTTTTTTTGCCAACCGCGTACCCTAAAATGCACCGCAGCAGTCACATAAGAAAGAGATAATAAAAGGACAGGAAAAGGATAAGAAATATGACGAAATCACTAGCAGCAATGGGGAAGTTTGCGTGTCTGGCGATCTTATGGTGTTTTAGCAGTTGGTCGGCGGCAAGTTGCGAGGAGGGCGACTGTTCTTCCCCCCTTACCGTGGCGTCTATCGCTGAGCGAATCCAATCTGGGGAGCTTTCAAGCAGTCCGTTGTTCCTACCCGAGGCTGAGCGCCGGGTGGTGTTTGCCAACACCCATTTGTTTGCGCCGACTCGGGTAGTTTCGGTGGGAGAGCAGCCCTCAGAACTGATCAGTAAGCCGAGAGACTTCGGCTCGCTAACGTATGAGCTCGAGGGTGAGCAGTTCACGTTCAGTTCCTTCTTAGAGCGCGAACCGCTGATGGGATTAATGGTCGTCAGCGGCGATGAGGTGCTCTTCGAACACTATGCAGCGGACCATTCGGCGAGTGACCGTTGGATCTCGTTCTCGGTCACGAAGTCAGTGACTTCACTGCTCATAGGTGCAGCTATCCGCGACGGGTATATCGGGAGCCTTGATGATTCGGTGGCGGACTACCTACCTCGATTGGCGGGAAGTGCCTATGCCGCGGTGCGAATCCGCGACGTGTTGCAAATGGCCTCAGGGGTGGAATGGAACGAGGATTACGAAGATCCCGATTCGGATGTGTCTGTTGCTGGACAATTGAACGGCGTGGCTCTCACCAATCACTTGCAGAAGCTTGAACGTGTCGCTGAGCCCGGCACAACCTTCCTGTACAACACCGGTGAGTCCAATTTGACCGGAGAGGTACTGCGCTCGGCTATTGGCAACAACGCTTCGAATTATCTTGCAGAGAAAATCTGGCTACCATTTGGTATGGAATACGAGGCCACGTGGCTTCTCGATAACCGCTTCGGTCGTGAAACGGGCGGTTGCTGTATTAGCGCATCCCTAAGGGATTACGCGCGATTGGGTCAGTTTGCGTTGCGAGATGGCGTGCTCCCAGATGGTACGCAAACGTTACCGAAAGGCTGGATGTCAGCCAGCACAACACCGTCTGCGGGGCGTGAGGATTACGGATATTTATGGTGGTTGTATGGTGGCGATACGTTCGCTGCCAGCGGTATCTTCGGTCAGAAAATTTATGTCGACCCAGCGTCTGATCTGGTTGTTGCGGTTCACAGCAATGCGCCTAAAGCGGTAGATTCTGTGTATCACGCACACCTCTCGGCGGTGCTTGCCGCCATCAGTAGTGGAATTTAATCACTCGAGCTAGCGTTGTTTGAATTAAACGCTGTTCGCACAAAACATTGCTCGAATAGAGAGGGGAATTACTTTATGAGCTCTGACAATACGGTTGATGTGTTTTGGTCTTTCCGATCGCCATATTCATACTTGGCGACGCCCAGATTACGCGCCGCCTCCCAGGACTGGGGTGTGCGCGTGCGGCCGCGACCTGTGTATCCGATTGCCATCAGAACCCCTGAGTTTTTTAAAAATGCCCATGAGCAATGGGTGCCCTATCTCTTGGGGGATGTAGGGCGCTTGGCGGAGTTTTTGGATCTGCCTTTTAGCTGGCCCAATCCCGATCCTGTTGTGCAGGACTTGGAGACGCGCGCAATCGCCAAAGAGCAACCGTACATTCATCGCCTGACTCGCCTGGGGATTCTTGCTTGTGAGGCAAGTGACGAGCTTGGCTGGGCATACCTTGACGAGGTGTCTCGGCTCATTTGGTCGGGAACAAAGTGGGACGGGGGTTCTGTGCTTGCCGATACCGTTGCTAAAGCGGGGCTCGACCTTGCTGGGTTGGATCAGCGTCAGGAGCAAGAGGCCGACCGTATTGCAGATGTGATCGCCGTCAATCAGCAGGTTCAAGCTAAGTACCACTGGGGCGTGCCATTAATGACATTCCGCGAAGAGCCGTTTTTCGGACAAGATCGTATTGACGTTCTCAAATGGCGAGTCGACCAGGTATTGGCAGAAGCGAGCAACTGATATGAGTATTGAATCAAATACGCCCTATTTGACGGCGTCCCTCGATGCGCGGGTATTGACGATCACCTTGAATCGACCCGATGCAATGAACGCACTCAGGCCCGAGATGTTGGCGGGTTTGGGTGAGTTATTCAGTGCTGCAGGTGAGCGGGATGATGTTTCGGTCATTGTGCTCCAGGGTGCAGGCCGAGCCTTCTCTGCGGGGGTGGACCTCAAAATGCTGCAGGGCATTGACCCGGCAGCGGGTAAAATTGGCGATGCCTTTGACTTGCCCGCTGAGCAAATGGTGGCCGCAATGCGTGCGCTCCCAGTGCCGATCATTGCTCGCGTCCATGGAGCGTGCTTCACCGGTGCGCTGGAGATCGCACTGCATTGCGATTTCATCTACACCACGTCAGATACAAAATTTGGCGATACCCACACGAAATTTGGCTTGCGACCCACGTGGGGCATGCCGCAGACCCTATCTCGCGCGGTTGGCGTCCGCCGGGCCAAAGAGCTGTCTTTTTCCGCACAAACCTTCAGCGGCGCTGACGCGGCTGCGTGGGGACTCGCCAACGCCAGTTTCGATTCGCTCGAGGTGCTAGATAACGCTTTGGCGGCGCTCACTAAAAAAATTGCTGGTAATAGCGTAGGTGCTGTTGCTGCCATGCGCGATATGTACCGGATTGCGGAGCAGGAGTTGGGTGTTGAATTGGGTCTCGCAACAGAAAACGACAAGTCCTATCCCGCGATTACCGATACCAACGAACGGCTCGCAGGCTTTGGGAGATCCTAACGCCGAGGCGCCGGGCGCCAGGCGCCATGCAGCGACACCGGCGGTTTTGCCTGCATGTTCGCTCGCCCTGTATCCGATGAATTAGGATCGATCGATGAGTGACAGCGGTACCCAACACCCGCGGATTTTTCTTGGGTCTGATAACCAAGCCGGCGCTCATCCGTCTGTTCTCGACGCGGTAGCGCGGGTCAGCTCGGGTCACGCTCCAGCCTATGGCGCTGATGACGAAACAGCTCGTGCAGAGCGCCTTATACGCGAGGTGTTTGAAACTGATTGTGCCGTGGTCATGGTGAGTACCGGTACTGCCGCGAATGCATTGATCCTCAGCGCTATGTCGCCATCTTGGGGCGCGATCTATTGCCACGAAGATGCCCATATCATCAACGACGAAAACACGGCCCCCGAATTTTATTCCGGAGGCGCGAGGCTTATTGGTGTGTCGGGTGATCAGGGCCGGCCCGAACTCCACGCTATCGCAGATCATATTGCGCAATGTCGGTTGCGGGGCGTGCACAATGTTCAACCGGCTGCGATTAGCTTGTCGAACGTTACAGAGGCTGGCACTGTTCTTTCGCCTGAGGAGACGGCGCGCTTTGGCGGCCTGGCCCAAGAGCATGGCCTGTTCCTACACATGGACGGGGCTCGGTTTGCTAATGCAGTCGTAAGCTCCGGGCGAACCCCTGCTGAGCTCACTTGGAAATCGGGAGTCGATGCGCTGAGTTTTGGGCTGACTAAAAACGGTGCGATTGCCGCCGAGGCAGCGATCATTTTCAATGAATCTCTACTGAAAGACTTCGAATACCGGCGTAAGCGCGCCGGTCAGCTTTTTTCCAAGCATCGATTTTTATCCGCGCAGTTTGTCGCGATGCTATCGGATGATCTTTGGTTGGATTGCGCTCGGCAGGCAAACCAAATGGCCGCCAAGCTCGCACAGGGGTTGGCGGATATCCCCGGGGTCACTTTCCCGTGGCCAACTGATGCTAACGAGCTTTTTCCAGTGCTGCCTCATGGGATAGCTAATGCACTCGCCGATGCAGGCTGCGGTTTCTATCCGTGGCCGGTGGTGGAGGGCATGGTTCGCATGGTGACCAGTTTTGCCACCACCGAGTCAGAGATCGATGAGGTGCTGGCTCTTGCTTGCCGGAGCGCAAGCTGACCCAAGCTACTGACCTAAGCTACTAAGCCAAGCCAGACATCGAATCGGCAGCGCTTTTGCATCCGCAGGCTGAGTTGGTGGACGCTGCGCGTGCCTCGAAGTGCAGCTGACCTCGTTAATGCCCATGACTGATAGAAATTTTCGAAATCCAGCGACGGGTTGTTGGCTATGTCTGCGTATCAGTACACCGTTCCCAAGACGGCAACTAATTTTCGAGGATATCGTTATGAACATTCAAACCATGACCCACCTCAAATTGAACCTCTTGCTTGGTGCCTCGCTGGCGATGGTGGTGTTAAGTATCAATGCCCTGGCGCTTCCGCCCGGTGGAAAACCACCCTCTGCGGAGAAGGTGATTGAAAAGCTCGACGAGGACGGCGACAGTCTTGTGAGCTTTGATGAATTTCAATCTGCGCCGCAAGGTCGCGGTGCCAATCGCTTGATGAAGGCTGATGCCGACGGCGACGGTAATGTCAGTCGTGAAGAAATGGAAGCGGCGCTGTCTGAGCACCAAAATCGGGATGCTGACCGAGCGACAGGTCGCTTCGATGAGGCTGACGTCAATGCGGATGGTTTTGTTACCGCCGGCGAAGTCAAACAGGTTATGTTTCAACGCATCGATGCGAATGAGGATGGTTACCTAAGTGCCGACGAGTTTTCACAGGCCCATGAGGCGCAGCGCGGTCGCCGCTCTGAGCGTGGCTCGGGTGAAAGACCCAGCCGTGGTGATCGCTCGGAGACCACTGACGGCAGCTGGTGACGGCAAGTGGCGTCGCTATGTATGCTCGCATTGAGGCTCCTCGATGTCTGATGAGAGTGATGAGGTCCGTCTTGTTGCCGGTGGCGACAGGGCGGCTTTTACGCGACTCGTCAGCGTTCATCTCGCGCCCATCGAAGCCTACGCCACTCGTATTTTGGGCAGCAGCGCAGCAGCGCAAGATGTGACTCAGGAAGTGATGCTGCGTTTGTGGTTGCGGGCCGCGACGTATGATCCAGAGCGAGCCCGGCTGACCACCTGGCTCCATCAGATGGCCCACAATTTATGCATCGATCACATTCGGCGTAATAAACGCTTGGTATCGGCGAACGCTGGTTCTGCCGAGTTAGGTAGTCACAATAACGTCACTCAAGATGACATCGATCAAGTGGATCCCCTGAAAACCAAGGTGGTCATGCGAGCCCTCGCGTCATTACCTGATCGTCAGCGCCACGCCCTGGCACTGACCTATTATCAGGATCTGAGCAACCAAGAGATTGCAGCGGTGATGGATATTGGGGTGCGGGCAGTTGAGTCGTTGCTTGTACGAGCTCGAAAGTCAGTTAGGCAATACATGGAGAACCCCTCATGAGTCGCGCCAAAATGAGTGTAGAAAGAGCCAGAAAAGTCATTCAGGCCTACGGTGCCCATGCCGAAAATTGGCCCAATGATGAAAGAGAGCAGCTCGTCGCGTTGATCAAGCAGGACCCGGCGCTGCAGATGCTTGTTGATGGGGAGCGTCAGTTGGACGTAATGCTGAGTGAGGCCACAGTCGCGCCTGCGCTGTCGATCGATGCAGTTCTGGCAGCGGTAGATGCGCTTCCTGATCGCACAGCTTCAGCGCACTCGTTTGTGCCAGAGGCGGCGGGTATCGCAGAGCCGAGCGGCGTGGCGGATCAGCTTTTAGACGCTGGTCCTACTAACGCCGACTTGTTGAGCCGATTTTTGGATTGGTTGGTGCCCGGTGATGGATTGAAGCTCTGGCGTCCCCTCGCTGTGGCGAGCTTGCCATTTATGTTTGGCCTGTCGGTTGATTTAACAGTGCTCGCGGGTGCAGAAGACTGGGCAACGTCAGAGCAATATGTATTTGCACCGGTCGGTGAGGAGATGAGTGGTGAATAGACGGCATTGGACGAGACTGGTTTTGGTACTATCACTGGGTGCTAATTTGGTGGTGGCAGGTATGGCCATCGGGCATTTTAGTCGCGGAGGTCTTGATCGGGCAGCGCCACTGATATGGGCGTTGGGTGATCTTGATCAACACACCCGTGATCGACTCAAACCCATTTTACGCGAGAATTTTCAGGCGACCCGTGAGGCCCGTAAGGCCCTACGATCTGCCAGCCGTGATATCCAAAAGGTGGTGAGCGAGGAGCCGCTGGATGCCGCCAAGTTGGCCAACTCCCTCGCTCGTATGCGCGAACTGTCGGGTCAATACCAAGCGCAAATTCATCAGCGAGCTATTGCGACCTTACAAGAGATTCCGCCAGACCAACGAGCAAGATTTGTCGGGCGCTTGCTGCGCTCTGAACCTCCACCGCGACGTCACGGCCCACCACGCAATGGCATGCCGCCACCAAATGAAGGCCCGTCGGCACGAAATACAGGCCCGCCGCCGCGCGACTAGCCTCAGACCGCGTTTGCGGGTGCGAGTTAACTGGCTTGCGGCTCAGGGGTGTGCCGGATTCTTACCGTAAAGCTGAGCTACTGCTTAACGTTTGCTCTGACGATCCGTGCTTTCTGACGCTGCCAGTCGCGATCCTTCTCGGTATCGCGCTTGTCGTGTTGTTTCTTGCCCTCAGCCAGCGCCACCTTTGCTTTCACCAGATGCCCTTTCCAGTAGAGGGCGGTGCAGACACAGGTTTGCCCTTTTTGAGATATCCCCGCATTGATGCGCGCTAGTTCCTGACGATGCAGTAGTAGTTTGCGCGTGCGCGTGGGATCGGTGACAAAATGCGTGGAAGCGGTTTCCAGCGGGGTAATCTGCGCGCCTAACAGGAATGCCTCTCCGTCTTTCATAAGGACGTAAGAATCCGTGAGCTGAACTCGCCCAGCCCGCAATGCTTTGACTTCCCAGCCGGCAAGACTCACCCCGGCCTCGTAGGTATCAAGGAGGTGGTAGTCAAACCGGGCTCGTTTGTTCTGAGCGATGGTATTGTCGAGTACTTTCTTTTTTGCCTTTCCCATACCCGGCAGTATACGGTGACTTGGCTGTCTCGGCTTTGGCATTCTTGCTGATTAAGACGCTGTTTTACGTCATTAGCGGGGATACACTAACTCGAGTAGTCGCCAACACACGTATGCAGAGGATCGTACTCCTTGCTTGACGATAATGTGCCGAAGACATGGCAGGGTCAGACCACCCTGGTATTTGCTCTCTCAGCGGTAGCGATCGGCTTCGGTAATTTGTTCCGGCTGCCTTTTCTACTCGGAGAGTACGGTGGCGCACCGTTTTTCATCACCTACGTGGTAACTCTATTGTTAGTTACCGCCCCGGTAATGGCCGCTGAAGTCATGCTGGGCAGCCAGGGTCGGGGTTCGCCGGTGGCGGCGATCCGCTGGACCGCCGATCAATCGAATCTCTCACGGTTCTGGAGTGGTCTGGGGGTTTTTCAAAGTGTATTGGCGCTGCTGCTAGCTGCTCAGCTGACCATTTTTGCGGGATGGATGCTCGATCGCGCTGACATGCTCAATAGCGGTGTGCTCGCTTCGGCCAGCGCCCGTGATATCAGTGAAAATTTCTCCCAATTGGTCGCAAGTCAGGACAGTAATCGAATCTACACCGTGGGATTGCTGATTGCCTCAGCCATTTTGGCGGGCCTTGGGCCGCAGGTCGCAATGGGCATTATTGGATGGCTAGCGCTTCCGGCTATGGCGGCAACTTCCCTGGCTTTACTGGAATTCAGCCTTGCAGAGGGTGACTTAGTGGCGGGGGGCGAGTTTTTATTCGCCGCTAAGTACGATGATTTTCGCCTGCCAGGGGTTATGGCGGGTATTTCAAGTGCCGTTTTTACGCTTGGTGCGGGCCTGGGGGTCGGGCTTTGTTTCGGCACTCGTGCACCCAAGAACCTACCGCTGCTGCGCGCCCTTGGCGCAACGGTCATTGTCGACACCGCGTTCGCTTTGGCGATAGCGATTTGTGTAATTCCACTGTTGTATGCGGTCAACACCGAGCCTGTTTCGGGGATCCCGTTAGTCTTCGTAGCGATTCCTTATGCGTTCGCAAATCTGCCTGCAGGGGACGCTTATGGCGCGCTCTTCTATGGATTTTTGACCTTCGCAACGTTTGCGGCCGTGGTTGCGCTGATGGAGCCTGCGGTCATGATACTGCGAAGGGACTGGGGCTTAAATCGGATACTAGCAGCCGTTTTGGTGGCACTGGTCCTGGGATCGTTGACAGTAATCTCGCGTGGCTCGACCGACTTTTCAGCGATGACTGCGCGGCTGATCGACTTCTTAATTCCCGTCAGTATGTTGCTGACAGCGATTTTTGTAGGGTGGCGAGTCGCCCGCCCAATTACCCGCGGGGAGTTGTATCGCGAGCCGCGATGGCTGTTTATTTTCTGGTGGGAGCTGCTGCGACTGGTGGCGCCGGCGATGCTAATTTTGACGCTGCTGTGGCTTTGGCGGCTACCAACACCCCCGCAATAAGTTAACATTAGGCCATGGCTACCATTGATCGCAGCGCACTGCTTCCTTACAGCGCCGACCAGCTTTTTCAGTTGGTTGCGGACATTGAGCAATATCCAAAGTTTCTCAGTGGTTGTGAGGAAGCGCAGATACTTACCCGTGAGGGGGATGTGGTGACGGCGCGCCTGGGACTGTCGAGGGCAGGGCTCAGCCACAGTTTTGTTACGCGCAACACGATGCGCAGCGGCGAATCGATCGATCTCGAACTGGTGGACGGCCCGTTTGAGCGTTTTGACGGTTGCTGGCGATTTACGGCATTAGCCGCAGACGCTTGTAAAGTGGCGCTGACGTTGGAGTTTCGGATGCGTAGCGGCTTAATCCATGTAGCAGCAGGGCGCTTGTTCGATAAAGTCGCCATGGATTTGGTCGATGCAGTAGTGCGACGTGCCCATACAATCTATGGCAAGGCGAATAACGGATGATTGCTGGTAACAGAGGCGCTGGCGATGAGTGATACGGTGACGATTGAAGTGGCTTACGCGCTGCCTGATAAGCAGCGCATTGAAGTAGTGGATGTGCCCGCGGGGACCACCGCGATTGAGGCTGTGGCGTTGTCTGGCATCGAGGCCCACTTTGACGGGTTAATCGTCAGCAATGATCTGAAGCTTGGCGTCTGGGGCAAGGCCGTGGCCCATAGCCGGGCGCTTGAGGCAGGAGAGCGGGTAGAGATTTACCGGCCGCTGCTTGTCGACCCGAAAGAGGTGCGCAAACAGCGCGCTGCAAAAGCGCGCGCTGAACGGGAATCATGAAGCTGTCAGCTAGCGGATTCTTCTTCAGCCAGCTCGCCCTCAGCTGAATTATCTGCATCCTCGGCGGGCTCATTATCTGAACCTTGGGGCTGCGCCCATTCTGGGACTTCACTGCCCGTGACGTTCATCAGCTTGTCGCCATCGAAGTAAACACTCAGACGGCTTTCTTCAAGGGTGTCTACGCCGTTACGTAGTGTGTAGCGGTAGTCCCAGCGATCAGGATTGAAGGTATCCTCAACGAGTGGGGTGCCCATCACAAATCGGACTTGCCGGCGACTCATGCCCGGTTTGAGCTGCTCGATCATTTCTGAGGTTACGATGTTGCCTTGCTCGACATCGATACGATAAACGCCCGGGAAGCCAAAGTTGCTGCCACAACCCGCAAGAATGGGGGCTGTAAACAAAGCGATGAGGGCGAAACGGGTCAGGCCTGCTGAAAACGGCATTCGGTTTGGGTTCCACTGGTATGCATACGCTGGCATGATACCGCGGATTAGCCGTCTACGAGAAATCTCCCATGCCAAGCGAAAATATCGAGCTTCGAAAAGCGGGGCTGAAAGTCACCCTACCTCGCATAAAAATTCTGCAGATGCTCGAATCTACGTCGGATACGGCTGAGCACCTCAGCGCTGAAGATGTGTATCAGCGCCTTCGAGATTCAGGCGAAGACGTTGGATTGGCGACAGTGTATCGGGTGCTTACTCAGTTCGAGGCCGCAGGCTTGGTGGTGCGGCACAACTTCGAGACCGGTCATTCGGTGTTCGAGTTGGCCCCCGAGGATCATCATGATCACATGGTCGACGTTGAATCGAATGAGGTCATCGAGTTTTTAGATGATGTCATCGAGAAAAGGCAGAAGGAAATCGCGGAGGCCCACGGCTACGAGATTATTGACCACTCATTAGTGCTGTACGTCCGCAAAAAAGACTGAATGATTTGAAGTCGCGAGTTGACGCTGGTGACTTGGCGTTGGGAAATTTATTGTGGATAGCACCGAAAGGCCGCTCTTTTTGAATCTTTAGGCTTCCAACAATTCTTTGGCATGCGCCAGCGTGTTGTCAGTGATTGTTTTACCGCCCAGCATACGGGCGATCTCGGCAAGTCGTTGCTCATCCTTGAGCGCTGCCATCGCGGTGCTAACAGCGTGCTCGTCTCCTGACTTACTAACCTGCAGATGGTGCTCGCCTTTGACGGCCACTTGTGCCAAGTGGGTGACGCACAGGATTTGAGTGTTAGCGGCCAGCTCTCGTAGCAGTCCACCGACCACCTCGGCGACCGCACCACCG
The DNA here is from genome assembly GCA_965657905.1 of Luminiphilus sp. Lineage (GTDB taxonomy): Bacteria > Pseudomonadota > Gammaproteobacteria > Pseudomonadales > Halieaceae > Luminiphilus. The sequence goes on from CBFHPT010000009.1 coordinate 137,352, forward strand.
ATACCGACATCGACTTCATCAAATATCATGGTCGGCGTGGTAACCCCCTCCGCGGCAGCGACTTGCAACGCGAGGCTGATGCGCGACAGCTCCCCCCCCGATGCGATCTTATTGAGTGGCCCAGGGTGGGCGCCAGGGTTAGTGCTTATCAAAAATTCTACGTCCTCTAGGCCGCGTGGGTTGAGCTGATCGTCGGTAAAAGTGCTGAGAGAGACTTTGAAATGGCACCGCTCCATCGAGAGCTTCGCGAGGGTCTCCATAACTTTTTCAGCGAGACCGACCGCAGCTGCGGTGCGTTCATTACTCAGGCGTGTAGCCACCTTCAGATAATGGCTCTTTGCTTTGCTAGCCGCTTGGGCGAGCTCCTCAAGTCGAGAATCGTCCCCCGCAAGGGTGTCTAATTCTGCTTGAAGACGGCTGTGATGCTCGGCCAGAGCCTCGGGCATCACGCGATGTTTGCGCGCCAAGTCATAGATAGACTCCAGGCGATTCCGAATTTCTTTTAAACGCTGTGGGTCGGTATCCAATCGGTCTGCATAGCGTTGTAAATCACCGCGCGCTTCGTCGAGTTGAATCGCTGCGGATGCCAGGAGTTCGCGAATACTGCCAATTGCCCCCGGGTCGTGGCGATCGTCATCCACGAGTGCCCTCAGTCGACTAATTTCCTCGGCCTGACGGCCACAGCTTTCAGCGGCTGACAATGAGCTCTCGATGAGAAAATCGGCGTTTTCCAGCGCTTTCATATCCCGCTCGAGCGCTTCGATTTCGCCATCTGCTAGCCCCAGAGCATCGAGTTCATCGACTTGGTAAAGCAACAGGTCTCGCCGGGCTCGGTCTGCTTCCGAGCGCCCCGCAAGGTGGTCGTATTCGTTCTGCATGTTCTGAAAAGTGATAGCAGCGTCATGTACCTCGGTAGCGAGGGCTGTGGCGGAGGCGTAGGCGTCCAGCAGGCCTCGTTGTACGCCTTTGCGCAAAAGTGACTGGTGAGCGTGCTGGCTGTGGATATCAACCAGTTGCTGCCCCAAATCAGTGCAGTCGGCGAGTGTCGACGGTGTACCATTGATAAATGCTTTCGACCGCCCATCGGCGCCGATGGTACGCCGCAGAATGCAGTCGCCGTCACCGCTGTCGAGATCTCGATCGGAGAGCCAAGTTTGCACGTCGGGCAGGCTGGCAATGTCAAAGGTGGCGCTAATGTCCGCACGGCGTGATCCGGGGCGCACGGCACGGCTGTCCGCTCTGTCACCAATGCAGAGACCCAGAGCGTCCAGCATGATTGATTTGCCCGCCCCGGTTTCCCCGGTAACGACAGTCATGCCGCGCTCGAGATCAATTTCAAGCGAGTCAACGATGGCGAAATCTCGGATGGCGATATGCTTGATCATGCAGTGCGTCCTGGGGGTTCCAGCTTTATAGCGTACCTCACCGCTATTGCAAATCATCTAATCTGATTCTTTGTCACCTGCGCCGCCTGTGCTACAACTAACGGCTGATGACGCATTAGATACCTATGGCCGACACCGAACTTTCCAACCGCGCGAGTGATTTACTCCGAACCCTAGTCGAGATGCATATCCGAGATGGTCAGCCTGTCGGCTCGAAATCTCTGCATTCGGCGAGTGGCCTGTCGGTCAGTACGGCGACGATTCGTAACATCATGTCTGATCTTGAGGACCGGGGGTTACTGATCTCGCCACACACCTCCGCGGGCAGAATCCCTACGGCCCAAGGCTATCGATTTTTCGTTGATGCGTTGCTGCAGGTGCAGCCCATCGACGCCGCGTCTATCCAGACGCTGCGGCATGAATTGAACCCCAATCGGTCTTCAGCGGAGCTGGTTCAGAGCGCCTCTAACATGCTGGCGCATATTACGACCCAGGCCGGTATCGTGACGGTCCCACGGCCGGAAACCCAGCAACTCCGGCAGGTGGAGTTTCTTCCCTTATCCGAGAACCGCGTCCTTGTGATACTCGTTACCAACGAAAAAGAGGTCCAAAACCGCATTATTCAGCTGCCGAGACCGCTGTCAGAAGAGCAGTTGCGTGCGGCGGCCGAGTTGATCAACCAGCGCTATGCGGGTTCCGACGTGAACGCGCTCAAAGAGCATTTGGTGAGGGAGATGCAAGAGGCCCGCAGTCAAATTGACGATTACATGGCAACGGCCCTCGACCTCGCCAATCAAGCCTTAGTTGCTGAAGAGAGTCATGACGATTACGTGGTAGCCGGTGAGAATTATTTGCTGGGTCAAACCTCACCTGAGGGCATGGATAAGCTGCGGGAATTGTTCGAGGCCTTCGAGCGCAAGCGGGATTTGCTGGATCTGTTGGATCGTTCGTCCCGTGCCGATGGGGTTCAGATTTTCATCGGTGACGAGGCGGGATATGAAGTACTGGGTGACTTCTCGGTCATTACAGCGCCATACGCCAACGGCAGTCATACTCTGGGTGTTCTGGGCGTCATCGGACCTACACGGATGGCTTATGAGCGGGTAATACCCATGGTCGACGTGACGGCCCGAATGTTGTCAGCGGCGCTTTCCAAATAACTGCCTCCAAATAACTGCCTCCAAATAACCGCTCCCCACTTCCGGGCAGACTCGCCCATTCCGAAACTCAGTACCTGAAACACAACTTCCGAACGTCAACTAAAGGCTACAAAGTCGGGTAGGCGCTCGTTTGTCCAGTCAATGACTCAAGTGCTTGAAAAGCGCTCACTTCGGCCCCACTTAACCCCGCATCATCAACTATTGCGCCGGTTTCGGCGATTTCGTTCAGAGGAATGCCCCATGTCAGAGGACAAGACGGAGTACAACGAGGACGATGGTAGCCTAGCGGTAGGCGCCAACGTCGATATCACCGATGAATCCGACGAGCCCGTCGAACTTACCCTTGAGCAAATCGTAGAGAAACTTGAGTGTGACTTGGCGGATGCTCGTGATTCAGCCCTGCGGGCGCAAGCCGATGCGGTCAATATGCAGCGCCGAGCGGAAGCAGAGATCGAAAAGGCACGCAAATTTGCCCTGGAGCGATTTGTCGGGGAGTTGCTGCCCGTTGTCGACAACCTAGAGCGCGCACTAGCGGCTGCTGGGGAAAGTGACGCGGCTAAGCCAATTGTTGAAGGTGTTGAGCTCACATTGAAAAGCTTTGTCGATGCTCTGCAAAAGAACGGCGTTGAAGCTGTAGATCCCCTTGGCGAGCCCTTTGATCCTCAAACGGCTCAAGCGATGACAATGGTGGAGAACCCTGATGTAGAGCCAAATACCGTCACTGCAGTCATGCAGAAAGGCTACAACTTAAACGGCCGGCTGCTGCGTCCTGCGATGGTTATGGTGAGCAAGGCAGCGGATTAATCCCCACGGTAAACCTTGAAATAAGCGAACGCGCACCAACATACAAAGACAAGTAGGAATGCCAGGCCACAGGTCGGCTGAGAGGAGATAGAAATGGGTAAGATTATTGGTATTGACCTGGGAACCACCAACTCCTGTGTATCGGTGTTGGAGAGTGGAAAAGCACGGGTCATTGAAAATTCAGAGGGAGGGCGTACCACGCCTTCGATTGTGGCTTACACCGATGACGGTGAGATTTTGGTAGGTCAGTCTGCGAAGCGCCAAGCGGTAACCAACCCAAATGACACCCTGTTTGCGGTCAAGCGACTGATCGGACGTAACTTTGACGATGACGTCGTTCAGAAAGACATCAAGATGGTCCCTTACAAGATTGTAAAGGCCGACAGCGGTGACGCCTGGGTTCAAGTTAAAGATAACAAGATAGCGCCTCCTCAGGTTGCCGCTGAAGTCTTGCGTAAAATGAAGAAGACTGCGGAAGAGTATCTCGGTGAGCCAGTGACTGAGGCGGTGATTACGGTTCCTGCGTACTTTAATGACTCTCAGCGTCAAGCGACCAAAGATGCAGGCAAGATTGCCGGGCTTGAGGTCAAGCGAATCATTAACGAGCCGACGGCTGCCGCACTGGCTTACGGCATGGACAAAGCCAAGGGCGATCACACCGTTGCGGTATATGACTTGGGTGGTGGTACCTTTGACATCTCCGTGATTGAAATCGCGGAAGTTGATGGCGAGCATCAGTTCGAAGTATTGGCAACCAACGGTGATACTTTCCTCGGTGGTGAAGACTTTGACCTGCGTTTGATCGAGTATCTCGCTGACGAATTTAAGAAAGAGAACGGCATCGATCTGCATTCAGATCCACTCGCTCTTCAGCGACTCAAGGAGGCGGCTGAGAAGGCAAAGATTGAGCTATCTAGCTCACAGCAGACCGAGGTAAACCTGCCGTATATCACTGCGGACGCTACGGGACCGAAGCATTTGGTCGTGAAGTTGTCGCGCTCGAAGCTGGAGTCACTGGTAGAGGAGTTGGTTAAGCGCTCCCTCGAACCGGTCAAGATTGCCTTGCAAGACGCCGGTTTGTCGCCTAGCGAGATTGACGATGTCATCTTGGTTGGTGGTCAGACGCGAATGCCAATGGTCCAAACAGCCGTTGCCGATTTCTTTGGTAAAGAGCCGCGCAAGGACGTCAACCCCGATGAGGCGGTTGCGATGGGTGCTTCTATTCAGGGCGCGGTACTGGCAGGAGACGTTAAAGACGTTCTGCTGCTGGACGTAACACCGTTAACGTTGGGTATCGAGACCATGGGTGGTGTTGCTACGCCATTGATCGAGAAAAATACAACCATCCCGACCAAGAAGTCACAGGTGTTCTCTACCGCTGAGGACAACCAGACTGCGGTAACCATTCACGTGGTGCAGGGTGAGCGTAAACAGTCCACCGAGAATAAGTCTCTGGGTCGGTTTGACTTGGCAGATATTCCGCCAGCACCCCGGGGCGTACCACAGGTTGAGGTCACCTTCGATTTGGATGCCAACGGTATTCTCAACGTGTCGGCAAAGGACAAGGCGACCGGCAAAGAGCAGTCGATTCGTATCACTGCCTCGGGTGGTCTGTCGGAAGACGAGATCAACAACATGGTGCGCGATGCCGAAGCAAATGCCGAAGCTGATAAGCGTTTCGAAGAGCTGATCACGACGCGCAACAGTTGCGATGGTATGGTTCACGCGGCTCGCAAGACACTGGAAGACGCCGGTGAGCACGCGACCGATGATGAGCGCGCTACTATCGAGGCCGCCATTGCCGAGGCTGAAGAAGCCATGAAAGGTGATGATAAAGACGCGATCGAAGCCGCGACGACCAAAATTACCGAAGCAACGGGTGCGGTAGCACAGAAGATGTACGCGGCTCAGCAAGCTGAAGCAACGCAGCCCGGCGCTGGTGCTGAAGGCGGCAATGCCGGCGCAGACGAAGCCAACGATGATGTGGTGGACGCTGAATTTGAAGAAGTTAAGGAAGACGACAAAAAGTAACCACGAAGCCCGGCGGGGGTCATCCCCTCGCCGGATGGCTTTGCGCCCGTCATCCGGGCTGACGTGATACGTTAAACGCGGGCCTTGATTGCCCGCGTGTTTGTTTGTGTGAAGTCACAATTTACCGCCTTTTGTGGCGACAACTAGGTTTAGATGCAGGCTGGAAAACATGTCCAAGCGTGATTTTTACGAAGTACTCGGTGTCGGAAAGGCCTCGACCGATCAAGAGATCAAGAAGGCTTACCGGCGCGTGGCCATGAAATACCATCCGGATCGCAACCCAGATGACAAGGACGCTGATGCCAAGTTCAAGGAAGCGACGGAAGCTTACGATGTCTTAATGGATAAGGATAAGCGCGCCGCCTATGACCAATTCGGTCACGCGGGAGTCGATCAGTCGATGGGCGGCGGTGGTTTCCAGGGGGGTAGCTTCAGCGACATCTTTGGTGATGTTTTTGGAGATATCTTCGGCGGCGGTGGAGGCGGCGGACGCGGTGGTCCTCAGCGCGGTTCAGACTTACGGTACACCCTCGAGATCTCACTCGAGGAAGCGGTTCGCGGCACCACCACCGAAATCAAAGTTCCTACGCTTCAGCATTGTGATACCTGTGACGGCTCGGGTGCTAAGCCGGGTACGAGTCCGGTTTCCTGCGGCAGCTGTGGCGGTACCGGTCAGGTTCGGATGCAGCAGGGATTCTTCCAAGTCCAGCAGACCTGCCCAAAGTGTCGTGGTAGAGGCAAGACGATTTCAGACCCCTGTGGAAGCTGCCGTGGCCAAGGGCTGGTGGAAAAGACCAAGACCCTCTCGGTCAAGGTGCCCCCTGGAGTCGATACTGGCGATCGTATTCGTTTAAGCGGGGAGGGTGAAGCTGGCCCGGCCGGAGGCCCCGCGGGCGACCTGTTTGTGCAGATGGCGGTCAAGCAGCATTCGTTATTCGAGCGTGATGGCAGGCACCTTTACTGCGAGATCCCGATTAATTTCGTGGACGCAGCACTGGGCGGTGAGCTCGAAGTGCCCACACTTGATGGCAAGGTGAAGTTGAAGATCCCTGCCGAGACTCAAACTGGAAAGATGTTCCGGCTACGTGGCAAAGGGGTGCAACCGGTTCGCGGTGGCCCTGTTGGCGATCTGATGTGTCGTGCTGTGGTTGAGACCCCGGTTAATTTGAGCAGCAAGCAGAAGCAGTTGCTTGAGGAATTGCGGTCTACCCTGAGCGAGGGTGGTGATAGGCAGTCGCCGCGCCAATCGAGCTGGTTTGAGGGCGTGAAATCATTTTTTGAGGGTATGAAGCCTTGACGGTGCGGCTCGGCGTGACGGGTGCTGCGGGACGTATGGGCAGAATGCTCATTGAAACGATTTGCGATAGCAGCGATGACGTGAAGCTTACCTTGGCCATAGAACGCCCCGGTAGCTCACTGATTGGCGCGGATGCAGGTGAGCTAATCGGACGAGACTCGATGGGCGTGGCGATCAGTGATGACTTAGCAAAAGGCATCGAATATATCGATGTGTTGATTGATTTTACGATCCCGGATGCCACCCTGCGCAATGCTGACATTTGTGCAGGGAATCAGGTTGCCATGGTGGTTGGCACAACGGGGTTCACGCCCGAACAAGAGCAAGCACTGCTTGCCCACGGTCAGGTCATTGCGCTGTGCAAGGCGACCAACTTCAGTACGGGCGTTAATCTCGCATTCAAATTGCTTGCTCAAGCCGCTGCGGTGATGGGCGATGACGTCGATATCGAGATTGTCGAGGCGCATCATCGGCACAAGATCGACGCCCCGTCGGGCACCGCGATTAGTATGGGTGAGGTTGTCGCTGACGCTCTAGGCCGAAACCTGCGTGATGTCGCCGTGTACGGTCGCGAAGGTCAGACCGGTGCAAGAGATCGCGAGACAATCGGCTTTGCCACAATTCGTGCGGGCGATGTGGTGGGTGATCACACGGTGATTTTTGCCGCCGATGGCGAGCGACTGGAGATTACGCACAAAGCGAGCTCGAGGATGGCATTTGCTCGTGGTGCGGTGCGTGCAGCGCACTGGTTGGCTGGCAAGGGTGCTGACAAGGGTGCTGGCAATTATGACATGCAGGATGTCTTGGGTTTTCGGGAGAGTTAACAGGTGGATACGCAAACTCACATTGTAAATATTGATGAGAGCAACGCTCAGCAACTACTCATTGACGAGTCGTTTAACCGCCCCGTAGTGGTCGATTTCTGGGCAGAGTGGTGTGAGCCCTGTAAGCAACTCATGCCGGTGCTCGAGAAGCTCGCAGCTGAATATGCGGGTGCCTTTTTGCTTGCCAAGGTCAACGCCGACGAGCAGCAAGGACTGGCTGGTCAGTTGGGTGTGCGCAGTTTGCCGACGGTCATGGTCATTAAAGAAGGTCAGCCTGTTGACGGTTTCGCAGGTGCTCAACCCGAGTCGGCGGTGCGAGAACTTTTGCAAAAACATTTACCCTCGCCCTGGGATGCCAAAATAGAAGAGGCGAACGCGCTACTTGAGTCGGGAGAGACGGCTGACGCTATCGCCTTGCTTCGCGGTGCTTGGGATGAGTCGGGTAAGCTCAAGGAAGTCACCTACGCTTATGCCAATGCGTTGATTACGGCAAACCGGGTGGATGACGCGGACGCGTTGCTTGCGGATATACGCATGGTTGACCAGGACGCTCAATATGAGCAGCTTAAAGCTCAAATCGAATTAAAGCGCGAAGCGGCGCGTTCGCCCGAAATGGATGCTCTAGAGGCTGAGCTTGCCAGCGATGAGTCTAATCACGATGTGCGTGTAAAGTTGGCGGTTCAACTGAGCACCCACGGTCAGTATCGAGATGCGTTAGAGCACCTGCTGGTCGTGCTCAAATCGGATCGCGATTGGGGCAACGGCGAAGCCAAGCGCATGTTTTTAGACACGATTGCGACCATTGGTAAGGGTGATCCTCTCGCAGCCGAGTATCAGCGTAAGTTGTTTTCACTCCTCTACTGACACGCTAGGTAAGTCTTGGCGCTCGACGCCAATCACTTCGAACTTTTTATGGGCGCGGACAATTTCAATGCGCAGCTGTTAGCGCGTAGCTGTCCAAGTGCGGCTGCTTTACACGCGCACCGGCCAGATCGGTACTTAAAAGTCCCTGTTTCCCTCAAGGCTTCCTCCACAAGCTGGTGCAGGGTGACGCGCTTTAGAACCTCTTTGACCCAAATTCGTCTTTTGCTGATTTCTGTCTGCTAGCGTGTTTTCTCGATAAGTAGCTGTTTTTAATGAATTAATTTTGTCTTTGATTGGGCTTTGAGAGCACTTGCAAAAAGTGTGTTTTTTGCCTACATTCCCTAACGTAAAAAAACATACTCAATGTTCAAACCAGTGAGCGCTCACTTGCCAGCTTTTTTTTGAACACAACCGTGAACAGAGGTCCCTATGGATATTTCATTCTCGCCAGAAGACTTAACCTTCCGTGAGGAAGTGCGCGCCTTTTTCGAGGCGCAATTCACCGAAGATCTGCAAACCCGTCTACGTGGCAAGTCCTTCAAAGAAGCGATTGTCGAGTGGCAGTGCAAACTGTACGACCAGGGGTGGATCGCGCCTAACTGGCCGGCAGAGTACGGCGGCACCGGCTGGACGCCGACGCAAAAATACATTTACGAGACCGAGCGCTCTGCGGCAGGTATTCCAAATACCGTACCGTTTGGATTGAGCATGGTTGGGCCCGTGATCTATCAGTTCGGCACGCCTGAGCAGAAAGAGCACTACCTCCCTCGTATTCTTAAGAGCGAAGACTGGTGGTGTCAGGGATATTCAGAACCTGGCGCGGGGTCTGACTTGGCTGCCCTGAAAACAAAGGCTGAGCGCGACGGTGACGATTTCATCATCAACGGCGCCAAAATCTGGACGACCTATGCTCAGTATGCGGACTGGATCTTCGTATTGGTTCGCACCAGCAATGAAGGCAAGAAGCAGGAAGGTATTACCTTCATCCTGGTCGATATGAAGTCTGAGGGCATCAAGGTCAACCCAATTATTTCAATCGACAATGAGCACAGCCTTAATGAGGTTGAGTTCAACAACGTCCGTGTTCCGGCTGCCAACGTGGTTGGTGAGGTCGATAAAGGCTGGACCGTGGCGAAAGCCTTGCTGGCCCACGAGCGAACCTCGATTGCTGATGTGGCACAGAGCAAGCGCAATATCCGCATGATCAAAGAGTACGCCTCTAGAGAGATCAACGGTGGCAAGTCTCTGATGGAGGATCCTGGGTTCCAGGCGCGTTTGGCTGATATCGAAATCGAGTTGATGGCGCTTGAGTTTACTGAGTTGCGAACCCTGGCTGCCATGGCCGCCGGCGGTTTTCCCGGTCCGGAATCTTCGCTGTTAAAGATCAAAGGCACTGAGTTGCAGCAGGCGACGCAGGAACTACGAATGGATTTGGCGGCATATTACCAAGGGGTGCTGCCAACAGATCTCGACTCAGACCAGTTAGGTCACGAGTTTGGTTCTGAGGCCCGCCGACAGTTTATGTACGGCCGAGCATCAACTATTTACGGTGGCTCTAACGAGGTCCAGAAAAACATTATCGCCAAGTTCGTGCTTGGTCTTGAATAAGCGTTTAGGAGACACGGCATGAACTTTGAGTTTACTGAAGAGCAGCAAATGGTGCGCGATTCGATCGCGCGATTTGTTCAGGATGACTATGACTGGGATACCCGAAATAGCATCGTCGGTTCTGATAAAGGCATGAGCGAACAGGCTTGGCAAACGTTTGCTGAGTTGGGCTGGTTATCAATTCCGTTTTCAGAAGAAGACGGCGGCTTTGGTGGCGACATCGTCGACACCATGGTGATTATGGAAGAGATTGGTAAGGGGTTGATTGTCGAGCCTTACTTCCCCACGGTTGTTTTATTCGGCGGATTAATCGCTCGAGCTGGAAACGAAGCTCAGCGATCATCTTTGCTTCCTTCAGTCATTGATGGCTCCGTGTTGGGCAGTTTCGCCTACGTAGAGCGTCAAAGCCGATTTGAACTTGCGGACTGCAAAACCACCGCAACGAAGACGGAGGATGGCTACACCTTGAATGGTGAGAAGGTCGTGGTATTTAACGGCGCCAATGCGACTAAGGTCGTCGTGCTGGCACGTACATCGGGTGAACAGGCGGATCGAGCCGGATTATCCCTGTTCGTTGTTGACACCGATGCCCCCGGCGTAGATCGGTTTGTCTATCCAATGATGGATGGTCAGCGTAGTGCGAACTTAAGCTTTGACAATGTTCAGTTGTCGGTCGATGCGTTACTTGGCACTGAAGGCGAAGCGATGTCTGTGGTTGAGGACTTGGTGCTTGAGGCGGTTATTGCGCTGGCGGCGGAGGCCGTTGGCTGTATGGGTACTCTTAATGCCAAGACCCTTGAGTACACCAAGACGCGTGAGCAGTTTGGTACTTCCATTGGTACGTTCCAAGTGCTTCAGCACCGCATGGTAGACACCATGATGGCGTATGAGCAGGCAAAGTCGCTGCTTTACAAAGCGGTTTGCGAGTACGCCGAAGGATCTGAGCAGGTGGGTGCCACTGTCAGCGCTTTGAAAGTACTGCTCGATCGAAACGCCAAGCTTATTTATGGCGAAGCGATTCAGATTCACGGCGGCATGGGTATTACCGATGAACTGGATATTGGCCATTACGCAAAACGATTGATGATGATTAACGCCGCTTTCGGTGACGCCACATATCATCGTGCGCAGTATGTCGATAAGGCCTTTGCAGCGTGAACATTGCGTGAAGCCTTGCTGTTAGGCACGTACTGAGTTTCGATAACCCGCCCTTTGGCGGGTTATTTTTTTCTCATATGAATGAAGCGTGCGGATGTAAATTGCCACATGATTCGCCGATGCTTACACTGCCCACTATCCCTTGATAGGAATCAAACGTGGACAAGCAAACTCGACTGGCCCGAACTATTCTCAATGGTTTTACATCGTATTTCGCGGATTTCGAGAACATCACGTTAGCGGCTCGTACTCGGTTCGAGAACGCCGAGTGGAATGCCATGCACGACGCTTCCACGCGCCGTATCGATCTCTACAAGCTCAAAGCCCTGGAGACCCTCGAGTTCGTCAAGTACATCGCGGGCGACCGACTGAGCGACTTTGGTTTCTGGTCGGAGACGCGTGATGTGTATGCCGACCTCGTAAAAGGCATGACAAATTTCGAGATCGCAGAAACATTCTATAACTCGATTTTTAATTCAGTTTTCAAACATCGTGGAATACGCGATAAGCATGCGTTTGTGTTCTCCCCTCAGGGCGATATGCCGCCGGTGGATGTAAGTAGGGTGGTTAATCGATTCTCAAGTTCTGACGGCCTTGAGTCCGCGGTTATGGACTTGCTGCAGACGTATGCCCTGTTTATCCCCTACGAGGATATTGCCCGCGATGCGGCGGCAGTTGCCGAAACGATTCAGTCTGAAATGGGCGACTCATTAGACCTGCAGTCGGGTAATTTTGAACTTCAGATGCTTGAGCATCATTTCTTCCGCAATAAGGCGGCCTACATTGTTGGTCGCTTGGTCGCCGGCGCCAAGCAGATGCCCATTGTATTGCCCATGCTCCACACCGGTGACGAAGAGCGGCCGGCAATTTTCATCGATGCGGTGTTGTTTGGTTCTGATCGTGTGAGCTTGTTGTTTAGCTTTACTCGGACCTACTTTATGGTTGATGCCTCGATACCCTCGCAGTATGTGCTGTTTTTGCAGCAGCTCATGCCGAAAAAGGCAGTTTCAGAGATCTATAGCTGTATCGGGCACCATCGACACGGAAAGACCTATTACTTCCGGTGCGCCTATCGGCACATGCGTTCAACGCAGGACCATTTCATTCCCGCGCCCGGTATTAAGGGCATGGTGATGACGGTGTTTACGCTCCCCTCCTATGAGTTCGTGTTTAAGATCATCAAAGATCGGTTCACACCGCCCAAAGAAGTCACTCACGAACTGGTGCGCGAAAAATATCAGTTAGTGAAACGTTGGGACCGCGCGGGACGAATGGCGGACACGCAGGAATTCAATAACCTTGTTTTTGAGCGGGCGCGCTTTTCTGAGGAGTTAATGGAGGAGCTCTACGCGACTTGCCCATCACAATTCGAGATCAGTGGCACTGCACTGATCGTCAAGCATTGCTACGTTGAGCGACGAATGACGCCACTCAATTTGTATTTGCAGAAAGCGAGTGACGATGAAGTCGATGCCGTTATGAACGAGTACGGCAAAGCCATTAAAGAACTTGCCGCAGCAAACATATTTCCCGGCGATATGCTGCTCAAAAACTTTGGTGTTACCCGACACGGTCGAGTAGTTTTCTACGATTACGATGAGATTCAGCCGCTGCTTGAGTGTAATTTCCGGCGCATTCCGCCGCCTCGGGATGAATTCGAAGAGATGTCGGATCAGCCTTGGTACTCGGTGGGTCCCAACGATATTTTCCCCGAAGAGTTCCGGCTCTTCTTCTCGGGAAATCTACGCGCCCGAAAGGCATTTGATGCATTACACAGCGA
>CBFHPT010000010.1:0-25512 GCA_965657905.1 Luminiphilus sp.
CGAGAGTTGATTGGCTCGACGGGAAATGACTGGCGTAGTGAGTTGCGAGCGATGCTCATCGATTTAAAGTCGACAGGCTGATACACAATAGCTAGATCTAGGTCACTAAATCGGTCAATGACAGGCCAATGACAGGCCAATGACAGGCCAATGACTTACAGGAAGATACTATGACGCGCTCTGTTCTGGTTACCGGTGCCGCCGGCTTCATTGGTGCTAACTTCATGTATCACTGGGCAGAGCAGCATCCACAGGATACCTTGGTCGGGTTTGACGCCCTGACCTATGCGGGCAATCGCGCCAGCTTAGCGCCCCTCGAGGCTGCCGAGCAGTTGGTATTCGTGCACGGGGACATTTGCGACAGCGCGACTGTTGCCAAGGTGATTGCCGATCATCATGTCGACACCATCGTGCATTTTGCGGCGGAGAGTCACGTGGATCGATCAATCACCGGTCCCGATGCGTTTATTCAAACTAACGTTGTTGGCACGCACACGCTGTTAGCGGCGGCGCGCGAGGCCTGGCTGTCGGGTTCCGGCAAGCCTCATCGATTCCATCACGTATCCACCGACGAGGTTTTTGGCTCTCTGAGCCCGGACGCGCCAGCGTTTACTGAGGATTTGCGTTACGAGCCGAACTCACCGTACTCGGCCAGTAAGGCGGGCAGTGATCACCTCGTGCGGGCGTATCATCACACCTTTGGGCTCGATGTCAGCACCAGTAATTGCTCAAATAACTACGGGCCGTTTCATTTTCCTGAAAAACTCATCCCGTTGTGCCTTACCAACATTCTCGATGGGCTGCCTTTGCCGGTGTACGGCGATGGCAGCAATATTCGTGACTGGCTCTACGTCCGCGACCACTGTCAGGGCATTGAGCGCGTAGTCCTTGCGGGCACGGTGGGTGAAACCTACAACATCGGTGGAAACAACGAGTGGGCAAATATTGATATCGTAAGGCTGCTGTGCAGGCTCATGAATGACTTGTTTGCCAGCGACGCTACATTAGCCAATCGATTCCCAGACTCTCCGGCAGTTAACGGCAATGCCGACTCATTGATTACTTATGTCGAGGATCGGGCAGGGCACGATTGGCGCTACGCCATCGACGCCAGCAAGATAGAGCGTGAGCTTGGTTTTTCGCCAGCGGAAACTTTCGAAACCGGTATCGCAAAAACCCTTGATTGGTATCTCGCCAATGAAGCTTGGTGGCGGCCCCTGCTCAAGGGTCGATAAGAGCGTCGGGTTTCAACCAAGGGCACTAAGCAATCTGTGTTTGGGCAGTCGCGATTGGGGTGGAGATAGCGTCAGGCTTTTGGCGCTTCTAAAACCGGAAAAGTGGAATGTCTGCCCAAGCTCGGGCTTTAGCATCTTTGGCTGAGAGTGCCGGCGTCGTGTTGTCGATTAGCGGCCAATCAATACCCACCTTAGGATCATCCCAAGCAAGACTCACTTCGCTTTGCGGGTGGTAGTAATCCGTGCATTTATAGAGAAAGTCAGCACTTTCGCTCAGCACGTAAAAGCCGTGGGCGAATCCCGGTGGTACCCACAACATCTCGCTGCGGGCAGCAGTAAGCGTGCAGCCGAACCATTGGCCACAGGTGGGTGAATCGGCGCGTAGATCGACGGCGACGTCGAAGACTTCGCCTGCAGTGACGCGGACGAGCTTGCCCTGGGTGTGCTCGGTTTGAAAATGTAGTCCGCGCAGAATCCCTTGCCTTGACCGACTGTGGTTATCCTGTACGAAATCCGCTGTGATGCCGACATCGGCGAAGCTGCGCTTGTTCCAGCTTTCTAGAAAGAAGCCGCGCTCGTCTCCAAAAACCTTGGGTCTGAGTACCACAACTCCCGACAGCGGGGTGTGCTCAATATCCATCCCAGTACACTCCTTCGTCCCGAAGCAGGCTTTCTAAGTACACGCCATACCCGCTTTTAGTCAGCGGCTTTGCAAGCTTAAGTAATTGCTCGCTATCTATGTAACCCATACGAAACGCAATTTCTTCGGGGCACGCGACTTTAAGCCCTTGGCGCTCTTCGACCACCCGAATAAAGTTGCCGGCGTCGAGCAGGCTGTTGTGGGTGCCCGTATCGAGCCAGGCGGTGCCGCGAGACATGACTTCAACGCGCAAGTCTCCTCGATCGAGGTAGGCCTTGTTGATGTCGGTGATCTCTAGCTCGCCTCGGGAAGAGGGTTTGATATCGCGGGCTATGTTTACAACATCATTGTCGTAAAAATACAGTCCGGTAACAGCATATTGCGACCGGGGTTGCTCGGGCTTTTCTTCGATGCCAATTGCTTTGCCTTCCCGATCAAACTCTACGACCCCGTAACGCTCGGGGTCCTGCACGTAATAAGCAAAGACTGAGGCGCCCTCGGTTCTTTGGGCGGCACTACGTAACTTTTGAGTCAGTCCGCCCCCGTAGAAGATGTTGTCTCCAAGAACCAGCGCCGCCGTGTCGGGGCCAATGAAATCAGCCCCCAGAATGAATGCCTGAGCGATCCCGTCGGGGCTTGGCTGAACAGTGTACTCAATGTTGATTCCCCATCGACTGCCGTCCCCAAGAAGCTCCGAGAACGCAGCCTGATCTCGCGGCGTGGTGATAATCAACACATCGCGAATACCCGACAGCATCAAAGTCGCTAGGGGGTAGTAGATCATGGGTTTGTCGTAGACGGGCATCAGCTGTTTGCTGACCGTGCTTGTAAGCGGGTGCAGGCGTGTGCCTGATCCTCCGGCTAGGATAATTCCTTTGAGCTTCTGTTCCGACATGACATTGGGTTGCTTTGAAGTGCAGGTATGAGTGTAGCCCGCCAAACAATAGTTGTCAGGATGTCATGGCGCCACACAATCGAGCGCTGGTAAACTTAAGCCTTCCCGCTCGTCTGGAGAAAGCCCATTAACGCCCCCGCGTCATCACCCGGGCAGCCTAATGCTGCCGCGGAGTTTGCTCCTTTAACGGCGTCGCAGCCCTTGCGGATTGCGTTGCTGGGTTATCGTTCGGCCCCGTTTTCGGGTGGGCAGGGTATTTATCTCAAATACCTGAGCCGTGCGCTGGTAAAGCTTGGACATGACGTGACGGTCATCTCTGGCCCCCCCTATCCCCACTTAGACAAAGGTATTCCGCTAGTTGAGCTACCAAGCCTTGACTTGTATACCCATGGATTACGATCTGTTGGTCCTAGCCAGCTGGCTCGCGACCCGCTTGCGCGTGCCGAGTGGGTGAGCAAGTTAACCGGTGGATTTGTTGAGCCATGGACCTTTGGAGAGCGGGTGCGTGACTGGCTGCTGCCGCGACTTCATGAGTTTGATGTGGTGCACGACAATCAAACCCTGGCGGATGGCATCTTGGACATCCAGCGCAGCGGTATTCCTCTGGTCGCGACGATTCACCATCCAATCACTCGCGACCGGCGTCTGGCGATGACTGCTGAAAGTCGCTGGCACCGCAAACTGCTGGTCCAGCGCTGGCACAGTTTCCTGGGCATGCAGCAGCGGGTTGCTCGATCCTTAGACCATATCATTACCGTCTCGGGCGCGTCTAAGCACGATATCGTGGCGGATTTTGCCGTTGATCCCGCCCGCGTTGAGGTATTGCATAACGGGGTTGATGCGGCGTTGTTTAGGCCAATACCCGAGATCGAGCGCAAACCTGCACAAATTATGGCAACCGCGTCAGCGGATACCCCCACGAAGGGGCTTCAGGTACTACTGCGCGCCGCTGCGCGTATGGTCAAGCATCATCCTGAATTGACGCTGCTGCTTATCGGCAAGCCAAAATCGGGTGGAGACACCCTTAAATTGGTTGATGACCTGAATCTGACAGACAGGGTTCGGTGGGTTAGCGATGTCGATCATCAAACAATGGTTGAGCTCTATGCCGAGAGTACGATCGCCGTCGTGCCCTCGCTATACGAAGGGTTTGGCCTTCCGGCAGTTGAGGCGATGGCCTGCGGTATCCCTCTGGTGTCTTCCGATGGCGGTGCGCTGCCCGAGGTCGTGGGCGACGGCGGGCTCATTGTGCCCGCCGGTGATGACCGCGCGTTGGCGGACAGCTTGGAGCAACTTTTGACCGATGAAGGCGCTCGTGCCGAGCTGGGTAGCCGTGCCCGTCAACGAGTAGAACAGCATTTCTGCTGGGACGTCTGCGCGACGCGATTACTCGCGTACTACCGCGAGCGGGTGCTGTCGTGCTGACCATCGACTTTAGTTGGTTCCCTTTAGTTTCAGGTCAAAATTGTTTGGACGTGGGCTGCGGTGAGGGTCGGCACAGCCTCGCCGCATATTTACGGCCCGGTGTTGATGTGGTTGGACTGGATTTGTCTGATGAAGACCTTGCTACGGCAAACACCCGCATCGCCGATATGGAGGTCTTCGATCCGGAGGGGTCAGTACGGTTTATGCGTGGCGATGCTACTCGGCTGCCGTTTCCCGATCATAGTTTTGATCGAGTCATTTGCAGTGAGGTACTCGAGCATATCCCCAATTATCTCAATGTCATTGAGGAATTGGTGCGTGTGCTCAAGCCTGGCGGCAAACTTGCGATCAGCGTGCCGCGGGCGTGGCCCGAGTGGCTGTGTTGGCAGTTGAGTGAGGGGTATCGCACGACCCCTGGGGGGCATATTCGAATTTTTGATCGCACTCACTTACGTCGTGAGGTCACGCGTTACGGTTTGAACTGCTATCACCAACACGGTGCTCACGCGTTACACGTGCCTTATTGGTGGCTGCGTTGCCTGTTTTGGCGCTCTGGCGAAGATAATTGGTTGGTGAGCGCGTATCACAAATTGCTGGTATGGGATCTGATGCAGCGTCCCGCGATTACGCGCTGGATCGAAAAGCTCACTAACCCCTGGATGGGAAAGAGTGTGGTGCTGTATTTCAATAAGCCTACTGAGCAATACGCCGAGCCTTCTGATGAACAGCGTCCTGTCGAGGAAGACGCAATGGACAGTCGTCAGGAAGCAGCGGTTTGACGGGGCTGTATCTCAGTAAAGGGTTGTTTCCTGCAGAATTCTTGCGCCCCACCGTGGACTTCATTTTGGGAGTTCAGACCAAGGAAGGAGAGATCCCTTGGTTTGAAAACGGTCATTCGGACCCCTGGGATCACACGGAAGCGGCAATGGGTTTATCGATTGCTGGCGAGTTTGCGGCTGCTGAGCGCGCTTATCGCTGGCTCGCGCTAAAGCAGCTGCCCGACGGCAGTTGGTGGCGGAACTATCGTTCTGGCGAACCCGATCAAGCCGATCGACGTGAATCCAATTATGTCGCCTACATCGCAACGGGTGTTTGGCATCACTACCTGATTTCTGAGAACAAAGGGTTTTTAGCCGAGCTGTTTCCGGTGGTTGATCGCGCAATTGAGTTCGTGCTCACGCTACAAAGCGCTCACGGTGAGATTGATTGGGCAGTTGATGCCGCCGGTGCGCCCATGGGAGATGCGCTGGTTACTGGTTGCAGCTCAATTTTTAAAAGCTTGGAATGTGCCTGCCACATTGCATCGAGCCTCGGCATTGAGCGCGATCACTGGTGGCTTGCCCGTGAGCGCTTGGGGGTTGCTTTGCGGCAACGCCCAGAGCGCTTTGACCGAACCTGGGCGAGCAAGGCGCGTTACTCAATGGACTGGTTTTATCCCGTGCTGACTGGTGTCGTTCAGGGTCAGGCGGCCGGCGATCGGCTTCGCGCCCGCTGGCACGAGTTTGTGGAGCCCGGCCTAGGTTGTCGGTGCGAAACTCAAGAGCCCTGGGTCACCGTCGCCGAATCCTGTGAGCTGACGATGGCTTTATTGGCTGCCGGAGATCGCCCCCGGGCGGTGGAAGTCTTCAGCTGGCTCAGTCAATGGCGCGCAGCCGATGGCGCTTGGTGGACGGGCTATCAGCTAGTTGAAGATTTACTCTGGCCCGACGAAAAGCCCACCTGGACCGCGGGCGCGATACTGCTGGCGGCGGACGCCTTAACAGCGCATACAGCTGCTGCATCGTTATTTACCGAGGTCCGCCAACCTACTGGTGTTCCTTCTCAGGCGCGCCGTGCCCGCGAGGGCTGATCACCCCAGCCTGCGAACAATGCGAAGCGTTCCCTGTCTTGAGTGCTCGGTGTACAAGCCCGATTCAATGGCATAGCGCCAGATCGTAAAAGGCGCCTGACCACCTTCGGCCGGATCGGGAAAGACGTCGTGGATTGCCAGTAGGCCGCCGGGAACTACCCGTTGACCAAAGCTGCGCCAGTCAGCCAATGCTGCATCAAGACTGTGTCCGCCATCAATGAACACTAATCCAAGGTTCTGTTGCCAGAAGCGAGCGGCGTTGCGATCATTCGCTACCAGCGCTATGACCCAGGGCTCGAGGCCCGCGTTGGCAACGTTGCGGCGAAATTCTCCCAATGAATCAAAGCGGCCGTCGTCATCGACAAGCGCCGGATCGTGAAAAAACTCGCCGATTTGGTGTTCCTCAGACCCACGGTGATGATCAAGTGCAAACACCACCGTATCCAGCTCTTTCGCAGCCGTCGCCAACCAAATCGTGGATCGACCGCAATAACTGCCAATTTCTAACAACGGTCCTAGTCTGCCTGCTTCCCGAGCGGCTTGATACAGGTGTTCGCCCTCGTCGTCTGGCAGAAACCCGCGAATATCGGGGCCGGGTGGCAATGGCATGTTAGGCTCCTTAAATAAGTTGAAGTGAGTATACGGGGTGCTAATGTCCTTGGTGGCATTACAACGCACATGTTGACGCTTTACGCGATCCTTATCCGCCTCGCCGTACCGTTTATGGTGCTGCGACTCCTCTGGCGTGGACGTCAAAATCCCGCTTATCGCCATCGTATCCCCCAGCGATTGGGTCTAGCCTTACCACCGGCTGATGTCTCGGCCCCTGGGGCAGTAAGAATTTGGATTCACGCAGTCTCGGTGGGTGAAACCCTTGCGATCGCCCCGCTGATCGCTCGGGTTCTTGAGGGTTGTCCTCGTTATCGCGTGTTGGTTACTTCGACTACCCCGACCGGGGCTGAGCAGGTCAAGCGATTGTTTGGCGATCGCGTTGATCAGTGTTGGGTTCCGTTTGATACCCCGGGCAGCGTGGAGCGCTTCTTGAATCATTGGCGTCCCAGTCTCGTGGTCTTGGTCGAAACGGAGATTTGGCCCCAGATCATTCTCCGCAGTCGCGCACTTGGGGTATCAACACTACTCATCAATGCCCGTCTTTCAGCGCGCTCAGCCAGGGGCTATGGGCGTGTTGCGCCCCTCGCGAAGCCCGTACTCGCTTCGCTGAGTCACATCGCCTGTCAGCAGACCTCCGATGCTCGCCGCTTTCGCGCCCTGGGCGTTTCCATTGAACGGCTGAGCGTGGCTGGGAGCATTAAGTTCGATGTGCCAGTCACGGATCTAGCGCGACAGCGTGACCGATTTGCTGAGACGATTGGAGTTGCCCGAGGGCGGCGGGTGCTGGTTGCTGCCAGCACGCATCCTGGTGAAGAGATAATGGTGTTGGAGAGCTTTGCCAGCCTCGTCAAAGAGTCCGCTTATGGCGAGCCCCGCGCTGCACAGCAAAGTAGTCAATATCAATCCACTGAAACTCAAAATCAGCGTTTGTTGATTCTGGCGCCGCGACACCCTGAGCGCGTGGTCGAGTTGGCTGGTCTTTTAGACAGCACCGGATTTAAATGGACACGACGCAGCGCCTTAGCCGCGGCAACTCCACTGGCTGACGTTACTCAGGTGCTGGTCTTGGACACACTTGGCGAGCTAGCTGCAGCAACGGGCCTGGCAGATGTTGTCTTTGTCGGCGGCAGTCTAATTAGGCACGGCGGCCACAATCCCTTGGAGGCCGCGGCCTTCGGGATTCCGGTGATCACGGGCCCCCACACTTTCAATTTCCAGGGCATCTATCGAGATATGGTTCGCTGCAATGCCGTACTTTCAGTTGTTGACTCGCAAGGCCTGCTTGCTGGTTTTCATTGCTTGCTCGGCGATGATGCGCTGCGAGATAAAATGGGGCAGGCGGCAGCTGACTACTTGGCGGCCAACCGCGGCGCCCTCGATCGCCAATTCGATTTAATCTGCAGGTCCGCAGAACGCTGAGGAGATTAGCCCTTTAACCCAGTGTTTAAGTAAAAAAACCAGCCGGAGCTGGTTTTTGTGAGAGCGCGATCTGCGTTTAAGGGGCTTCTCCGGCCGCCTCTGTTGCAGTTGGTGCGGGGGGCGCAACCAGAAAGCTATCTAGCCAGGCTACATCATCTGGCGACAGCGTACCTGCATTCTCTCTCAGTCGCAGGCTGTTGACGATGAAGTCATAGCGGCTATTTGCGTAGTCCCGTTGGGCAGAGTAGACCAAGTTCTGGGCGTTTAAGACATCGACGATGTTCCGTGTGCCGACGTCGTATCCAGCCTCGGTTGCATCGAGAGCACTTTGTGACGATCGAATGGATTGCTTGCGCGCAGCGACCCGGGCCACATCGGACATCACGGTCATATGCAGTGAACGCGCCTCGGTGACTGTTGTTCGCAACAGATTGATGCGGTTCTCCCTTGCGGCAATGTACTCCTGAGCACTTCTTCGGCGGTTGGCGCTAATGCGGCCACCGCTATAGATTGGAACATCGAGCCGAACTTGAATGGCCTCTTGGGTCTGCTCAGATTCGGGCTGCACCAGGAACAGCGGTTCGGGCATGGCTGATCGTGAACCTTTGGTTTCTGTGTCGCTGTACTGATACGACGCAGTAACTGTCGGAGCATGCTCCATTTTATTGGCTTTTGCGGCCTGGCGGGCGGCCTCTTCAGCGTATCGGGAGGCGGCTAGGTTGTAGTTGTTCTCCAGTGCGAAATCCACCCAACTTGCCCGGTCGTTCGGCACGGGCGGTTTAACGTCAAATTCTTCACCTAGCGGGAATAGCTCGCCATGGGTTTGCCCTGTCAACACCGACAACCGTTCCCGGGCGACGGCCACGTTGTTCTCCTCAACTATGCGGCTTACCTGCGCGAGATCTCGAGCCGCTTCTGCCTCGTACACGTCAGTAATGGCGATTAGGCCGACTTCAAAGCGTTGCTGGGTCTGTTCAAGCTGGCGCTCAAATGCGCGCTCCTGAGCGTCGGCAGCTGCCTTGTTGTCCTGTGCACGCAGCACCTCCAAATAGGCTTCAACCACACGAACAATTAGATTTTGGGTGTTCGCAGCGAACTCGGCTTCTGCCTGTTTGCTGAATTCTTGGCCCGACTGCAGGTTGTACCAAGCTGACAGGTCGAAAAGTGGTTGGGTGAGTGATGCGTCCCAGCCCGTTGTTTCGGTATCGCTTTCGTTAAAGCCTTCGCCAACCGTCGGTGTGCCATCGGGGTTGAAGCCCAGAATTTGTTGGCTGGTGGATTCGTTGACGTTGTCTGTATAACCGTAGCCCGCGTTGATCTGCGGCAAGAGGGCAGAAAGCGCCACATTTTCTTGCTCGATGTTCGCCAAATACTGTGCTTCTTGCGCTTTGAGCTGGGCATCGTTTTCGAGCGCCATCTCGTAGATATCGAGCAATGACTCTGAGTGAGCGAGCTGTGTGAGGGATAATAGGCAGAGGGCGGCTGCGCCGCGCAAAACTCGCCGGTGGACTGAAAGCGTCATTGGGAACTCCTTTTCTCCGTGCGCTAATGGTGTAGCAAGTGTAACACCTCATCATGCCTTAGATAGAGGTCGAATTTCACCTGCTAAGGACGCGTCGCTATTGTTACACTCGGGGCAATGAAACAGGAGTGGGCCAATGGGGTTCTCCGGCTGCGGCACTGCATCACGATACAGAGTTGATCTGGTTGACCTGCACAGTTTGTGTGAGGGCAGTTACGCTCGTCTGCTCAGATTGTTTCCGGATTACGAGAACAGCAATGCGCGTACACTGTTGGCGGGAGATGCCCAAGTGGTGCTGGATGTGACCGAGCGAAGCCGATACACAACAACGTTTCGGCTTCGACATATCAGTCCTTTGGCGATGCCCAAATCGGGTTTGCAGCTCGATATTCGGGCCTATCATGACGCGCGGATGCTAGAGGTGATTGGCTTTCAGAAGCACGGCAGACTTGAGGGCCGATACGCGTACCCCAACGACAACATGTACCAACGCGATGAAAAACTGCAGCAAAATCGCTACGTCGCCGAGCTGCTGTCGTTTTGTCTCGCCGAGGGCCGGGAGCCAGCCGCGACCAACTTTTTGGGGGCTAAATGACACAGGATTGCCGGTTACACGGTGAGGTCGCGTTAAACGTTTCGGGGTCTTTGCGTTTGTTTCAAATTACCGACACTCATTTAATGGGTGAGCGGGGCGGGCGCCTGCTCAATGTCGATACTGACGATTCTCTAGAAGCAGTGGTGGCGCTGGCAAAAACGAATCAACCGGCCCCCAATGCGCTGCTAATTACCGGCGATATTTCGGGTGACGGGTCCGGCAACGCCTACAACCGCTTGGACCAGGCGCTGGCCCCCCTGTCGGCACCAAGTTTCTGGCTGCCGGGCAACCATGATGGCTGCAGCAGCGCTGATGTGCCCTCCGAGCGCTTTACTCGGCAGCTGCTGACGCCTCACTGGTGTGTCGTGATGCTCAATTCTCAAATTGACGATGCGGTGGGTGGGCATCTCGCGCCCATTCAACTCACCGCTCTAGCAACTGCTGTCGATCATGCAAACGCCACCGATAGACATTTATTGGTTGCCTTACATCACCCGCTGTTTCCCCTCGGTTGCGACTGGCTGGACCCCCAGCGGGTTGACAATGCGGAAGCGTTTTTCGCGGAGGTATCGCGATGTCAGCAGTCCGTGGTCGTGATTTCCGGTCACGTCCATCAGGCAAGTGATCAAGTAACTGATGGGGTTCGATACCTCACGACCCCATCGACCTGTATACAGTTTGCCCCCAAAAAGGTGAATTTTAAGGTTGATGATCTACCGCCGGGATATCGCTGGCTCGAACTGCATCCGGATGGCAGTATCGACACCGCAGTTGAGCGAGTTCAGGGCCGCCAGTTTGCCGCCGACCTCGATTCGAATGGATATCTCTAACGGATTGCCGAGGCTTAACTTGGTGTTTTCGAGAAAGTTTTCGTCAGAGCTTGTCGTCATTTGAGTGAGCTTAGTGTAGATAGTTAACAACTAAACGTAGCCCTTTAACTTAAAGAATCCCATATCCGCCACATAAGGAGAGCGGCAGACCGCCGATGAGCCAATACAACGCAGATGCAATTGAGGTCCTTACAGGACTTGAGCCGGTACGCAAGCGGCCTGGCATGTACACCGATACAACACGACCCAATCACTTAGCCCAGGAGGTCATCGACAACAGTGTTGACGAAGCCCTTGGGGGATATGCGGATCAGGTTGATGTCACGCTTCATGCGAATGGCAGTATTCGGGTGGTCGACAACGGACGCGGCATGCCGGTTGATACGCACCCGCTTCAGAACAAGCCGGGCGTTGAAGTGATCCTGTGTACCCTGCACGCGGGTGGCAAGTTCTCCTCGAAAAACTACCAGTTCAGTGGCGGTTTGCACGGGGTTGGTGTGTCGGTGGTTAACGCTCTGTCGAAGCGCCTCGATATCACCATTCGTCGTGATGGCAATGTCTACGAGATGGCATTCGAGGGCGGTGAGAAAGCTTCCGAACTCACGGTCACGGGGACCTGCGGTAAGCGCAATACGGGCACGGGCATCCATTTCATGCCCGATCCGCAATATTTTGATTCGGCCAATTTTTCCCTAAGTCGGCTGACCCATGTGCTGCGCGCAAAGGCGGTACTGTGCCCAGGGCTTCGGGTGACCTTGCTTGATGAAAAGAAGAACGAGAAAACCGAGTGGTATTACGAGGATGGCATCGCCGATTACCTGTTAGATGCGACCATCGACTATCCGGTGATACCCGAAACACCGTTCCTGGGTTCGTTTAAAGCTGAAACCGAAGCAGTGGATTGGGCTATCCAGTGGCTGCCCGAAGGTGGCGATGTGACCGCCGAGTCCTACGTCAACCTCATTCCCACGGCGCAGGGCGGCACCCACGTCAACGGATTGCGGTCAGGTTTGCTCGAGGCCATGCGCGAATTTTGTGAATTGCGAAACCTGCTGCCGCGGGGAGTCAAATTAACCGCTGAGGATATTTGGGATCGCTGCTGTTACGTGTTGTCTTCCAAGCTCGAAGACCCGCAGTTCTCGGGTCAAACCAAAGAGCGCCTGTCCTCAAGGGAGGCGGCGGGGTTTGTTTCCGGTATCGCCAAAGACACATTCAGCCTCTGGTTGAACCAGCACACCTCCGACGCAGAACTGCTCGCTGAGCTGTGTATTAATCGAGCACAGGCGCGCTTGCGATCGGCGAAAAAAGTGGTGCGTAAAAAGATTGCGTCGGGCCCTGCCCTGCCGGGCAAGCTTGCTGATTGCACTACAGAAGACCCGAGTTACGGCGAGCTGTTTCTGGTCGAGGGGGACTCCGCTGGGGGTTCCGCCAAACAGGCTCGTACCCGCGAGTTTCAGGCCATCTTGCCGCTCAGAGGTAAGATCCTGAACACTTGGGAGGTGGATTCTCAGGAAATTCTTGGCTCGGCCGAAGTGCATAATATCTCGGTGGCTCTCGGTATTGATCCCGGCAGCGATGACCTGACCGGGCTGCGATATCACAAGGTCTGCATTCTCGCGGATGCCGATTCTGATGGACTCCATATTGCCACCTTGATTTGCGCGTTGTTTCTACAGCATTTTCGCCCGCTTGTGCGAGCAGGGCACGTATTTGTGGCCATGCCACCGCTGTATCGGATTGATGTCGGCAAAGAGGTGTACTACGCCCTCGATGAATCTGAGCGTAACGGTATTCTCGAGCGGCTCAATGCCGAGGGTAAGAAGGGGAAGCCCAACGTTCAGCGGTTTAAAGGTTTGGGTGAGATGAACCCGTCCCAACTCCGTGAGACCACAATGGATCCGGACACTCGTCGCCTGGTGCAGTTGGTGCTTGGCGCGGATGACAATACCAACGCCATGTTCGATATGTTGCTGGCCAAGAAGCGAGCCGGAGATCGGAAGACCTGGCTCGAGTCCAAAGGAGACTTGGCGGAAGTTGTGATTTGAACCACTATTGATGTTGACGATTAGCCGCCTGAGATGGCGCTGGAGGAGCAGGTAATGACATCGAAGCAACGGATAGCGGGCTTGGCTGCAGTGATGGCTCTGGTAACGGCCGTGTCTGCCCGAGCCGACTGGAAACTTACCGATGAGTCTTCGGTGAGTTATATCTCGATTAAAAACCACAGTGTCGCCGAGACCAATCGCTTCTCGGATGTCACAGGTCGTATCGATGCCAACGGGCTTGCTAACGTCACAATCAATCTTGCGTCGGTGGACACCCAGGTTGAGATACGCAATGAGCGAATGCGCGAGATATTTTTCGAAGTTGCGCAATATCCCAAAGCAACGATCTCGTTACAGCTCGAGCCCGTTGATCTCGCGCAGATTGACGCGGGGGCGGTGCTTCAGCGCGTCTTTCCGCTCACTGTATCTCTCCATGGCGCCGAGTCGACGGTCGACGCCCACTTGCGCGCGACAAAAGTAAGCAGTCACTTACTGGTGAGTACAGTAGAGCCTATTCTGATTTCTGCTGATGATTTTGGCCTCAAGGCGGGGGTTGCTGCGCTGCAGGAAGTCGCTGGTTTGCAAGCGATCTCACGGGCGATACCCGTCACTGTTGATCTCAAGCTGCAGGCAAAGTGAATTGAGCGCAGAAGCTCGCTGTCAACCAAGGTAGTTGGTTTCAGCGCAGACCTGAGCCCTGAATAACCGCCTGAAGCTGGCCTTGATAGCGATTTGCTTTCGCTGCATCGCCGGTAGCTTGCGCGTAACCCACCAAGGCGTACAGCAGATCCGGATTTCCTGGCAGTTCCGTATTGAGGCGTTCCAGTAGCGCGAGTGCCTCGTCAGGTTTACCCGTGTCGTTAAGTGCTATGGCATAGACATAACGGTGTCGACTGGCACCGGACTCCGCGTCTGCTGCGGCTTTTAACAGCGTCAGTGCCTGCGTCATATTCCCGGCTCGGATTTCCAGAAGCCCAAGGCTATGCTGCAGCCCGCCTGGTTCGGGAGAGATTGCAATTGCCTCTGTTAGCAGCGTTCTTGCTTCCTCCTCGCGGCCCGTTTCGCGCAGTAAATCGGCGAGGTTGATGACGGCTGGGCCCAGCTGCGGATTAATGCGCAACGCCTCTCGCAAAGCCGCTTCCGTCTTCGTCATCTGCCCACGGGCGCGCCAGAAGTTTGCCAGCTGCAGTTGTACGGATGGCATATCGAGATGCTGGCTATGAACCTGCTCGTACTCATCAAACAGCGGATTGAGTTGCGCAATATCTTTCGGTCGCAATTCGTTAATGGGGGTTGAGGCCAGTTGCTCAGCCACCGCCATCCGCACTGCAAGGACTGAATCATCCATAAACGCACGTAACATCAGATAGCGCTGGCGAGGAACAAGGTTCCCTGCGGCGCGGACACCGCTCACGCGCAAGAGAGGGTCATCTGAGCGTAAGAGCAAGGCAGCGGTTTGCGGGAGATCGGGAGCGCCGAATTGGCTGTAGTGCTCGAGCGCCGAAGCGCGCAGCATGTTGCTGGCGTTATCGTCCGCGACAATAGACTTCAAGCTTGGCAAGCTACGGATGTCTCCCCGTTGGGCCTGGTGAAATGCCCGTGCGGGGTGTCGGCTACTCTTTGGTGCGATGCCCTTGTCGTTGAGCGCGGCCATTGCCCAGCTTGCGTCTTTATCAGTATGGCATTGGGTGCAGGCGTTAGGGCTGCCTGTGGTGAGTGACAGATCCGGCCTTGGGATGCGCATGCTGTGGTCTCGACGCCAATCGACACCCATATAGACCGTCTCGGGCATGTGGCATTCAACGCACTGAGCACCGGTGCTTTCAGCGGGGTGGAAGTGGTGCTCGGGTGTATCGTAGGTCGCCGGTTGATGGCACTGCGCGCACAACCCATTGCCCTCGACGTAAAGCTTGTTGCTGTGGGGGTTGTGGCAGTTGCTACAGACCACCCCGGCCTGATGCATTTTGCTCTGAATAAACGATCCGTAAACGTAGACTTCATCGCGAATCTGACCGTCTGGCCAATACAAGGGTGACTCGATGGTGGCCAAGCGGTGGGTGTCGAGTAGATTGGCGCCATAGTGATAGTCACCCAGCGTGCTGCGCCGCGCGTGGCAGCGCCCGCAGTTGTCGATTTGGGTGTTGTTGTCCAGAGGGGTGGTGCGATGGGCGATAGCGCTGCCCTCTGCCCACGCCCATTCCCCGCGAGCGGCTAGACTCATCGTAAAGCCACGGTTTGCATCGATAGCAACCGTCTCGTCGGTGAGCTGACGGATGTGCTCGCTGCCGGGTCCGTGGCAGGCCTCGCAGCCGACATCGATTTGGTCATAAGTGGTGTTGAACGATCTGTCGGTTGCGCTGTAGTTTTTTTGCACATTGGTGCTGTGGCATTCGGCGCAGCGCGTGTTCCAGTTGTGGTACGGACCTGTCCAGTGCAGCGGGTCGCCTGCGGGAATCTCCTCGCCATCATAAATGTGATACCAGCGCTGCCCGCCTTCCGCGGCGGGCCGCGAATCCCAGGCGACGCTCAATGCCTGCAGTCGCCCTCCAGATAGAGGCAGCAGGAGTTGCTGAAGGGGATAGACGCCAAATACATAGGCGACGGGAAAGCGCTCGATCTCACCTCGGGCGTTGTCGGTCTCAACCCAGTAGCGTCCGTCCTCGGTAAAAAAGCGCGAGGTGACGCCCTTGTAGGTAAAGGTCGCGTTGTTAAAGTCTCCCAAAACCGTCGTTTCAGTGGCCTCTTGCATGGCGAGGTCATGGTGCGATCCCTGCCAATCCGATGCAGCCTGTGAATGGCAGCCAGCGCAGGCCTCATTACCGACATAGGCACCTACATGAGTGCTGCCGTTACTGTTGCTAGCCGTGTCGGCCGCGGTGACCCCTGAAAACCCGCAGCAGAGCAGGAACGTTATCGCCAACTGCCGCAACACCGCGGGTATGTTTTTGACTGCGGGAACTTGGGGCGAGGGGTCCAATTGCAAATTGATTCGGCCAGAGCGTGACCCGTTGTGATTAGCTCTGGAAATCTGTCTGCGATGTTGATCGAGGATAATGGCGGCGCGGGACAAAATGACGGCCTCGTGACGGCGTAGCGTATCTGTGAGTGTGACTGGGAGTGTGACTAGAATCACCTTTTGATTATCGACAGCCGGCACATAGCAATCACTGTCTGCGCACCGCTCTTACTAACAGTATACCGGTTTGATCGGATGTAACTGACCCGTGGTCTGCTTTTCTTGCGAACAGCGCAACCCGATTGGGGTAAGCAGCGGGTGCTGTAGCGCGCTAGACTTTCAGCACTGACTGATGAGGTGTGAAATGAAGATCGGCATTCTTAAAACTGATGCGGTGCGTCCCGAGTGGGTGGACACGTATGGCGAGTACCCCGACATGTTTAAGCGGCTGATGCGGGTGGTTGATCCCCAGTTAGAGTTTGTGACTTGGGATGTCGAAGAGGGTGATTTGCCCGAGCGGACCGACTTGGTTGATGGCTACATCATTACCGGCAGTAAAAGCAGCGTTTACGACGACAAACCTTGGATCAAACAGCTCGAGGGTTTTGTTCGCCAGTTGGAAACAGAAAAGCGCCCCGTTGTCGGCATCTGTTTCGGTCACCAGTTGATTGCTCAGGCTTTGGGCGGTGAGGTCAAAAAGTCGCCAAAAGGTTGGGGGGTGGGGGTTCATGCTTACGAAGTGACCGATCCTGCGTTGCTCGATGACAATGAGGGCGCACGTCTGCAGCTTTTGGCATCCCATCAGGACCAAGTGATGTCACTGCCTACGGGTGCGTCGGTGGTCGCCCACAATGACCACTGTGAGATTGCAGGCATTCGTCTAGGGGACCATGTTTTAACGTTTCAGGGACACCCGGAGTTTATTCCCGAATACTCTGAAGAGATCATGACGTTTCGTCGATCTATGATTGGCGACGAGCGTGTTGAAGAAGGCATGGCATCGCTGACCAGGCTTGAACATCAGGGCGAGCGCGTCGCCCGGTGGATGCTGGACTTCTTAAAAGGTCAGTAAGGCGCTGAACACAGGTTTAGGTATGTTTCGTTCGTCTGTTCAGCGCGTTAGCGCGTTTGAGTATGAGCCACTCACCAACTGCCAGTGTTTTCCATAGATACCCAGGGCTCCTGTGGCGCCAGATGCCCCCCTTCTTGTAACAGCTCGATTGAGATGCCGTCTGGGGAGCGCACAAAGGCCATGTGACCGTCGCGCGGTGGTCGGTTAATGGTGACGCCGCCGTCCATGAGGCGCTGGCAGGTCTCATAGATATTATCGACCCGGTACGCCAAGTGTCCGAAATTTCGGCCGCCGTCATAGGTCTCAGGATCCCAGTTGTAAGTGATTTCCACCAGCGGCGCTTTTTCGGCTTTGGCCCGCTCCAGATCGTTGGGCGCTGCGAGAAACACTAACGTGAATCGACCTTGCTCGCTGTCAAACCGATTGGTTTCAACCAGGCCCAGCTTGTCGCAGAAAAAATCGAGTGTGGCATCGAGATCAGTGGCGCGGATCATGGTGTGGAGATAGCGCATGGGACTGTCCTTTGTTAACCGGAGGGATTAAGTGTAGGGCACCCGTTGTGTAGTAGCACCCCAATGGACGCTGTTATCCATGATCTTTTCAGGCGTTAGCTGTTATTGCATTGCGGGTTTTCGCAGGCCAAAAACTTTCGCGCACGATCGTTTTTGCAGGGGTTAGCGCGGACATGCGCTAGAGCGCTGGGTTACACTGCGCGCCGTTTTCAACAGTGTGGTCGTTATGTGGTTTCGTAATCTTCGTCCCTATCGCCTTCCCGAGCGTTTAGGCATCAATGCCGAGGAACTGGCTCAGCGCCTGGGTTCCCGGCCATTTGTTCCTTGTCGTCCAGCCCAACCTCTAAGTACTGGCTGGGTGGGCGCTCTGGCTGACAGTGCCGAATCACTAGTGCACGCCGCTGGCCCCTATTGGCTGGTTAGATTGCAGCGCGAAGAGAAACTGTTGCCCGCTTCTGTTGTGCGCGAAGAGGTCAACAATCGCGTTAGTCAGATTCAGATTGCCGAGAGTCGCAAGGTTTATCGGAAGGAGAAGATGAGCATTGCCGATGATGTGACCCAGGATTTAATGCCCCGGGCGTTTACTCGCGCGCGAGCCATCGAGGCACTCATACATGAACGGGATGGCTGGTTGTGGGTCAATAATGCCAGTGCCGCGCGGGCGGAGGACTTACTCAGCGCCTTGAGGGAGGCCGTTGGCAGCTTGCCGGTGGTGATCCCTGATACGCGCAAGAATCCGTCGGCGGTGATGAGCGACTGGCTTCTTAACAATAGCCTTCCTGCAGGCTTTGAGCTGGGCCATGAGGCCGACCTGGTGGAGCCTGGCGAGGACGGTGGCGCCGTAAAAGCACGGAGCATGATGCTCGATTGCGACGAAATTCGCTCTCACATCGAGTCCGGCAAGAATGTACAGCGCCTGGCGCTGGTATGGCAGGATCGGCTGTCCTTCGTGCTAGGAAGTGACCTGGTTATTCGCCGCCTAAAATTCAATGAAGAGTTGGTTGGCGCCAATGATGATCTTAAGGACGATATGCTCGCTCGACGAGACGCTGATTTTCTGTTGATGAGTGAAGCGATCGGCGAGCTGACGCCGGTATTGCTTGAAGCGTTTGGCGGTCTGCAGGAGTGACGGACCCGACGTTTCCGGTGCCTGGCCGATACCGACACTACAAGGGTGGCGAGTATCAGGTAGTGGACGTTGCGCGCCACTCGGAAACCGAAGAGTGGCTAGTCGTCTATCGGCCACTTTATGACACGGGTGTTTTAGGTAGTGACGGTCAGCAGGGGCTGTGGGTACGCCCCCTCGACATGTTTGTAGAAAGTGTTGATGTGAATGGCGGGTTTGCTCCGCGATTCACTTTGATCGAGCCGAGCTTATCGCTGACTTGAGTCGACCTAGGTTCAGGGAAGAAAATAACCAGTAGCCGACTGCAAAGAGTAGTACTTCCAATGTGTGCGCTAGAAGCGCCCCAGAAAACCCGACGATCACGCGAGCACGTGGTTTAAAAGGTAGCCGAGGAATAAGCCGAGACATACGATCGAGCACTTCGTAGTGAATAAAAATTGCCGCAACCACCAAGAGGAGGTTCAAAACGATGGCCAAGATTTGTTCCATTGTCTTCCTTAAAAATGTTCCTCGGCTCTGCGCGCGGGTCTATGTGCTGTAAATATAAACTTCAGCTTTGCTGTACCGAGATCAATGGCTCACAATAGCAAAGGACTACCGGGTAGACACCTTCATGACGGAACCTATTTTTAAGCCTTCGTCGACACTGAGCAGCGGAGACGCGGTCTTCGGTTTTTCTAGTTTGTGCATTTGCTGCGGCGACAGAGCATCGAGTTCATCACTGATATCGACCGGAGCGCTGACGTTCTCTTAATGGCAGATAAGTTCCGACTACACTTTATCCTCGTAAACTTGGTGCATAACGCGGCCGCAACCTCTGATGGTTATCGAATTCACTTAACGCTTCCGAAGATTAAGGATGATGTATTAGATACCTTATCCGAGTGACCTTGCTGCCGTGACTGGCGCCCAGTACATGTTGCTCAGCGCACTAGGATTTGCGCTGATGGGTGCCATGGTAAAGATCTGCGGTGACGCTGGCATTCCGCTGTTGGAAATTATCACCGTGAGGGCGGCGGTCTCGATTGTGCTGTCTTTGATCGATATTCAACGAGCGGGTGTCGCGCCCCTTGGGCATAAACGAGGCCTACTGTTCGCTCGCGGCTTGGTTGGTTTCGTGTCCCTGTGTTGCGTTTTTTATGCGCTGCTCAATCTTCCTTATGCGGAAGCGACCATCCTTCAATACCTTCACCCAGTATTTACCGCTGGGCTTGCTTTCCTGTTTCTTAGGGAGGTGCCCGCACGTGCAACCGTATTCTGTGTGGGCTTGAGTATGCTGGGTTTACTGGTAATGCTGCAGCCAGCCATGGCTGATCAATCTGCAGTGGTCTGGCTGCCAGTGCTCGCGGGCCTCGCCGGGGCCTTTGGTAGCGGCCTTGCTTATACGTTGGTGCGCAAGCTCGCTCCCACTGAACATCCAGCTGT
Source organism: Luminiphilus sp. (assembly GCA_965657905.1). Classification (GTDB taxonomy): domain Bacteria; phylum Pseudomonadota; class Gammaproteobacteria; order Pseudomonadales; family Halieaceae; genus Luminiphilus. Next base: position 20,159 of record CBFHPT010000010.1, read on the forward strand.
GATCGTGCTGTATTTTCCGATGGTTTGTATTCCGGGTGCGCTGCTCTTTGGTGTTCAGGACTTCGTGCTTCCCAATATTACGGCAGGTTTAGCGTTACTGGGCGTTGGATGTTTTGCGCAGTTAGGGCAGTTGAGCCTCACGAAGGCGATGCAGACTGACTCCGCTAGCAAAGCGACGAGCTTAAGTTATCTTCAGATCGTATTTGCCGCTTTGCTGGGTCTGTTGCTTTTTGGCGAGCAGCCCGGTCCTTACACCTTGCTGGGTGCTGCTTTGATTCTTCTTGGGGCTCTGGTCAATACGCGTCGCCCTCGAGCGCGATCTACGTCTGTCTGAGCTTCGCGCAGTGAATGATCGGTTGAAGTTGACTATAACGCTGCAGCAAGTTGGGCGAGAGTGGCATTTACAGCGATTTCTTGTCGGAAGATAGCTGACTTAGCTTCAATCGCTTTTATCTGAGCCTGCAGGGCCTGCGCCTCTCTGTTGACCAGCAAAAACAGGTCGCTGACACCTTCCTGAAAGCGTCTCTGTTCCTGCTCCATAAGTGCGCTAGCGAGCTCTACTTGCTCTAGCCCTAAGGAGTAGATCTGTCGCTTGTTCTGCAGTGTTGTCAGATTGATTGTGATATCCCGAGCAATCTGTGCTTTTAACACCTGCCGGTCGTACTGGAGTTCTCGAATCCTAGCTTCGGAGATGGCTTTACGCGCCTTGGCTGCCCGCTGGCCGAGGGGCATAAAGAAAGAGAGCTCGACGACAGATTCGGTGCCTGCCAGCGGCTCCATGCCATCACCTAAGTCTCGCGCAACTTTCATCGCAAGGTCTAGCTTAGGGAGCGTCTCGTTATCCGCGAGTTGGCGCTTGTTCTGCTCCTGGCGAAGCTTGGCGTCGAGCGCCTGAACCGCGGGATGGCCATCAATCTCTGCCTCGAACGCCTCTGCAGTGGATGCTGCGATGGAATATGGCCAAGCGATGTCTGCCGGAGGCTGATTCAGTGAAACGCGATTGGTGTCATTGGGGTCGGCGGTAAAGTAATAATTGAGTCGATGGCGCGCATTCTCAAGATTCTGTTGGGCCTCAAGCAGTAATAGCTGCCGACGCATCAGCGCCGCTTGAACCTCGGTTAGGCTGATCTTGGCGAGATCCCCAGATTCAACGCGCGTGGCCACGCCCTTGATACGATCTTCAGTGAGCTTTACGAGATTTTCCACAACGGTCAGCTTTTGCCAGTGCTCGTACCAATCGATATAGGCTGAAACGCCAGCAAAAATAAGCCGGTTCTGCTGAACTGACTGTTCGGATTGAGCCTCAGAGTAACGCCAAATTGCGTTATCGACCGCGAGACGGCGATCATCAATCTCTCGGTTTTGCAGCAGCGAGAGCTTTACGCCCACGCTCGACTCTCCGCGGTCAAGGGTCTCGTATTCGGCCTCGTACACCGGAAAATTGCCGTCGGAGTAGCGGTAGGTACCAAACACCTGAGCATTCATTGGGCCTATGGGCTGAATGATCGTTTGTTCGGCGTAGCCTCCGTCGTAATAGCCTGACGGACGTAGGTAGGTTTCCTGCACCAGCTGCAGGTCGAATTGAGCGTCAGCGGTTTCGCGTTCTTGGGCGATGCGACTTGTTCGAGTGACTGCCGACTGATACTCGGGGTGGTGGGTATTCAAGAATGCAACGAGATCGGGCACTGTCGGCGTCGAAGCCATCTCGGCAAGTGTTATTTGAGGCAGCGCACCGCAGATCAACGCGACGGCAAGCCAACGTCGCAGTTTGTGCATCAGCATAGTCACTGCTGTGAAACCTGATCCGTTGGTCGCGGTGGAAACTGATTGAGCTGACGCCACAACTCGTAGCCAAGCTGTACTTCCTCAAGCAGCACCCAGGCACGGACTCGACTGCCAAGGCGAATAAACTGCTTGCTCGGCCATGGATGTTCCGCGTTGGGATCGGGCTTTACCCAAACATTGAACTGACCTGAGGCTGAAGCCACGGGTTCAACAAAATCGACTAAACCACCAAAAGTACCTACCGCCATTTCAGGCCAGCCACTGAACTGAATGACGGGTAATCCCTCAAACTGAATGCGTACCTGTCGTCCCGCTGTGACCAACGAAGCATCAAGGCCGCGGATCCTTATAACAACATAGCGCTCTGTGTCGTTTGGAATAAATGAGGCTAGCACGTCACCCGGCTTCACGTAGGTCGCAGTGCCGGACGACAGTAATCGCAAAATTGTCCCGTCTTTAGGGGCGATCTTGGTACGTAGTGACTCGCGTGCCTTGGTCACTTTCAGCCGGTTGATCTCTGCGTCAATTTTGGCAATTTCAGCACGAATTTTCTGCATGGAAACCGAGATTTGTTCGATATCCCGCCGTGAGGCCAGCCCTTCTTTCTCCAGACGTTTTTGCCTTTCGAGGTTGTTCTCTTGAGTGGCTAGCGCCGCTTCCTGTGCTTTTTTCTGCTCTAGGGATGCGGCAATTTGGTTTTCGATACGCTGAATCAGTTCGGGGTCGGCGTCGACGATGGTGACGATAGGATCGCCCGCCTTAACGCGCTGCCCTTCGGTGACGTGCCATTCCTCCACCTGGCCCGATACCAGTGCAGAAATCGCCTGAATGCGTGCGTTAGGGTCTGGCGTACTGACCTCTCCCTCGCCATAGGCAGTCTGAACCCAAGGGACAAACCACAGCATGGCAAGTGTTAACAGGATGGCACTGATCAGAAGTGTTCCGATAACCCGATGGACGCTAGGAACATAGAGGCTATGCAGCGTTTTCATGCGCCCCATGTATTCAGCGCGGAAGTCACTCATTGCCCACCTCCGCAGTGCTGTCGCTATGTTGCGCAGGTGCCTCAGCCTCAAGGTTGATCATGCCATCGAAGTAATCCGCGTCAGGCTGGCTTGTAAAATAAAGAATCGTGAATGACTGGCGTTGAAGTAAATCAAGCATCTGCTTTCTTGAGATACTCGGGATATCGTCAAACCGCTGATTCAGTATTACCAGCTTTGGCTGGGCAAGCATTGCCGCCGCTAATTTCAATAAGAGCATTTCAGGGCCGCGCAGCGGCGCACCGAGCATCGAAAGACGGGTGTCCAGCCCGTTCTCAAATTGCTGAATCACTGGCCACAAGCCCACCGACTCAAGCGCGGTAATCATCCGCTGTGTATCCGCCCCGTCACACGCCAAGTTGAGAAACTCTCGGATACTGCACTGAACAATCAGCGATCGATCGATGCAGTGAATGGTTTGACGAAGCTCGTACCGATCCAGATCTCCGAGCGCTTTACCCCCGAGCACTATCTGCCCTTCACGTACGGGCTCATGGTAGTTGAGAAGTTGCGTCAGCTGACGCTGTATCCAGGGCTCATTTGCGCTGACAAACCGTTTTTCACCCGACTTCAGGTCGCAACTGATATGGCATAAGCGGTTGCCCCGGCGTACCGCAACGTTATCGAGCACCAGCGCACCCGACTCAGGCGCAGTGCCAAGCGCTGCTGTGCTTGATTCCTGCGGTAGCGTTAGAACCTCCATGATTTTATCGGTCGCACCAAACAGCTCGTAATAGTATTTGAGAAAACTCGAGAAGCGCGAAAGCCCAAGGAAGATCGATGCCATGATGAGTTCAGCGGCTACCAGTTGACCGATAGACAGCTCGCCGTTAGTGACCAGCCAGCCGCCAAGACCAAGAAGCATCGAGCTGCTGAACGCATAGAGCAGTAAGAAGCCCACCGCTTGTCTAAATGTGAACGAGAAATGCTCCCGATGCTTTTTGATGAAGCGGCCACTGTGATCGTCGGTGGTTTCTGCCGCGAGCTCCACGTGACGACTGGACTTAAAAAATTCGTGGGCCGTTTCGAGGTCACTCAGCCAACGGGACATTTCATATTTTTCTCGTGACATTTCGATCGCGGTGATTTTTGCGCCGCGCGACCAAATCTCCCAAATTAGGTAGATGAAGGTCAAAATCACAAGGTTAAAAATCAAAAACCAGGGGTGATAAAACGACACCACTGTGAACCCAATTAAGGTCTGTAAAATCAGTGTCAAACCATCGACCAGCAATCGAGGGACGTTTTTCTGAAACGTCATAATGTCGAAATAGCGGTGGGTAATACCCGCGTTTCGGCGGTCGCGAAACACCTCATGGGGCGAACGAACAACCCGGTAACTCATCTCTGCCGACAGGCGGGCGAATAAATGGCGCTCGAAGAGCTCGATTACCCACATTCGCAATGCGCTAAGTAATCCCGAGATGAATAACAGAAGAAATAGGGAAAACGCCAGAACATACACCGCCCGCAGTGAGCCAATGTTGGCGATTGTGTTGATCAGCGTTTGCACGGCGATCGGAACAGCGAGGGTCAGCGCACTAATTGCGACGCCATAAACAACCACGACCCACAAGAAACCCGCTTCGGGGGCCACCAGCTGCAGCAACTGTCGCCGAGTCTGCGCAAGGTTGGCGGATTTTTTGGCCATGTGAGAGGGAGTCCTTAGTTATCAATCAGCACGATCTTATACGCAGTTAATCATTAAAAAGATGATCAGCAGACCCTGTGTCGCAATTTAAGTTTGCTGGGTAGGTGGCCGCTTGCCCAACTGGGCCGTGCTCGTGACCAATTGGGCTTAGTCGGGCTTACCCGGGCTTAGTCGGGCACTCGGGCACTCGGGCTCAATCGGCCTCTCTCGGTTAAGGGGGGCAGCAGAGGCCGAATGCGCCCTGGATCTTAACCCACTAAGTTCACAGGCTAATCAAACCCATTGGGCATCAAAAGCGTCCCAAACGCTCCTGACAGACGCTGTCTTTTGATGGCTTTTTGGAGCCCACAGCCCACGCTTTGGACTTGCTGCCGTCTCCGTAAACGTATTTGCTGCTCGATTGGCCCGACCTCAAGGCATATTCACCACACTGGTCGGCCACACACCAGGTTAGCGTGATGCGGTCACTGCAGCGATTCTCAAAGGAGAGATAAGCGCGGCTGCCGCGGTTCTCAGCCGAGAACTCGAGGCATGATCCACCGTCTTCATGGGTTGCGTCCCAGCATCCGTCGGGGTCGGCAGCGTAGGTTGATAATGCAGGTGCGCAAAGGGCGAGGGCGGTAGCCAAAAACAGAGGGCGGGTAACTTTTGAGGATCGAAGAAGCATCTGAGCTCCAATTGCTGGCTTAAACGACTCTAGCAACGGTAGCTCGGTTGGAGCGGGCAGTAAAGAAAAGCGAACCCGTCAGCAGGAAAAAGCGCTTTTCGGGTTTTGAGATGCTCTCGATAACTAAAGATAAATGGTGCCCAGAGACGGAATCGAACCGCCGACACGGGGATTTTCAATCCCCTGCTCTACCAACTGAGCTATCTGG
>CBFHPT010000010.1:25520-148243 GCA_965657905.1 Luminiphilus sp.
ATAAATGGTGCCCAGAGACGGAATCGAACCGCCGACACGGGGATTTTCAATCCCCTGCTCTACCAACTGAGCTATCTGGGCCGGTCTTGCGAGGCCGCGTATTAAACCGTTGTAGACCTGTTAGGTCAAGAGCCACGACTGCCCTAGCTCTGGTAGCACTGAGCATTGACGCATGACTTGGCAGTGAATGCACTCACGGCTCTCGAAGGAGGCGTTAAAGTTGCCGGTGCTCGGAGGGTTCGGCAACTTACACTGACGGGCCTAATACCGCCGTACTCGGACTTGAGCCGTCTGCAGGGCTTTCTGCTGCTTCAGCGTCTTTGTCGGTGACGTTTTCATTGGCTTGCCTGCCGTGATCTGAGGCCAGCACCGCATAGATTGCCGGCAACATCACCAAAGTGAAGAAGGTACCGATCAGCATTCCAACTACCAGAATGAAACCGATGCTGTTGCGTGCTTCGGCGCCTGCACCGGTCACCAGAACCAGAGGGAAGTGACCCAGTACTGTTGCGCCGGTTGTCATCAGCACCGGGCGCAGGCGACTCATCGAGGCTTCTCGAATGGCGTCCAGCTTGGTCAGTCCATCTTCCTGCGCCTGATTGGCAAACTCCACGATGAGGATGGCGTTCTTGGCAACGAGACCCGCTAAGGTAATGAGCCCCACTTGCGAGTAAATATTGATCGTCGTCAGGTTGCTAAACGTGATGACGAGGGCTGCGAACAGCGCAAGTGGTATTGATCCGAGCAGAATAATCAAAGGGTCGCGGAAGCTGTTGAACTGAATGGCCAGTACAAAAAATACGAGGGCCATGGCGATTGCGAGAACGCCAATCAAGGTGTTGCCTTCGCTGCGAATTTCCCGAGATTCACCGGTGTAATCCACCACGTAACCCGCGGGTAGCAACTCGGCTGCCTTGTTCTCAATGAACGACAGCGCCTGCTCCTTAGTTGTGCCTGGAATTACGCCGCCATAAATCTTGAAGGCGTTCTTTTGCTGAAAGCGGGTAAGTGCCCTTGGTGCTGTAGTGCGCTCAATACTGGCGACGGCACCCAAGGGAATCAGATCACCCGACGGCGTCCGAATGGGCATATCTAACACTTCTTCTGGGGATTCCCGCTCTGATCGCAGTATTTTTGGAATGACACGATAAGCTCGTCCACGATCATCGTAGCGGGTGACATAAGCTTCGGAATTCAGCAGTCCTATTTGACTGGCGAGGTCGTCCATGGTCATGCCCATATCCGCTAGCCGTTGTTTGTCGATCTTCACTTGGGCTTGGACTAAATCAACCCTGAGGTCTGTATCGGCGAACATAAACATTCCGGACTGCTTCGCCGCATTTACTAAAGCCTCAGCATGGGGAAGCATTTCTGTCGCGTTATCTGCGCTGGTAACGGCGATCTCCACGTCAAACTGCCCAGCGCTCGGCAGACTTGAGTTGGCGATGGGAAAAACGTCGAGACTTGGGATTTCACCTAGGGCGCCGTACATCTCGAAAATCATTTCCTGAATCGACTGTGGCCGCTTACTGGGCTCAACAAAATCCTGGCCGCCGTATGAGCCAGAGGGCATAACGTAGAGCCACAATTCTCTTGCGCCGGTAAAGCCTTGAAGCGTACTGACCACTTGATTCATTCCAAGATAGGTATCCTCAAGCGCTGATTCTGGCGCGGCATCGGCGACTATAGTCACATCGCTTTGGTCTTCTACAGGCGCGAGTTCTTTGAGTGAGAAGAGGTATAACGGCACCGTCAGCAAGCTAAAAAACAGTGCAACAGTAATCAACTGCCACCGAAACTTAAGCGAGAAATCCACAACCCGCGCATAAACACTAGCCGATGTATCAAAGCGTCTATTCACCCAGCGTGTGGCGGTTGTTTCATGGCCGCTGTCAGGGCATACCCAGGCACTCATAATTGGCGATAGCGTAATCGCAATAACCCCCGATATAAGCACCGCGATCGCGAGGGTAAAAGCGAACTCTCGAAATAGAACGCCGGTGAGGCCGCTCAGAATACCAATGGGTGCATAGACCACTGCTAGCGTCAGGGTCATGGCGATGATGGGTGACAGCAAGCGGCGAGAAGACGCCAGTGCGGCCTCTCGACGCGTCATGCCCTCGCGTAAATTTCTCGCAACGTTCTCGACCACCACGATCGCATCGTCCACCACCAAGCCGACGGACAGCACGATGGCCAAAATGGTTAACAGATTGAGCGAAAAGCCCATTAGCGACATAGCGGCAATGGCCCCAAGCAGGGAGATGGGAATGGTCAGCAGTGGGACAAGCGCTGTTCTAAAAGAGCCCATCAGTGCCACGACGACAAAACCCACGAGTAATATTGTTTCCGCAAGCGTGATGAAAATTTCTTTTAGGGCGTCACGCATGTAAAGCGTCACATCGAAGGCGATGTAAAACTCTAAGTCGTCGCGCAGCGTAGTATTAATCGATGCGACCTCATCATAAAGCGCATTGGCCACTGCGATTTCATTGGCTCCGGGGGCCGGATAAATGCCAATGAAGACGACTTCTTCCATTGTGTAGCGGGAGACGCCGGTCTCCTGTTCTGATCCGGCTTCGACAAGCGCAACATCGCTCAGGCGAATGTCGAGTCCATCTTCACTCGCAAGCACGATATCGGCAAAATCTTGGGCATTTTGTGCCTGAGTGTTGGCCACCAGGTCAATAATTTGCTGGCTGTTTTGGGCTCGGCCTAGGGTGCTGATGACATTGTTGCTGCGCAGCGCCGTTTGAACGTCGGCGGCGCTAATGCCCAGCGCGGCCATCCGCGTTGTATCAAGCCAGATACGCATCGCAGGGCGTGTCCCCGAGTTCTCAGCGTTTTGGACATTGGGAATCGAGGTTAAGCGCGGGATGATTTCTCGCTGCATAAGGTCAGTGATTGACGAGCGGGTCTCATTTTCGGGAATCGACAGGGCCATATAAAAACTGGCATAGGGACTATCAGCCCGCACTACTCTTATAGCGGGGTCTTCCGCGCCATCTGGGAGTTCGTAGCGAATCTGACTGAGTCGTGTGTTCAACTCAGCTAGTGCATTGGTACTGTTCTCATTGAGCTTTAGCCAGACGGTTACAGTGCTGATACCGCTCCTGGTCAATGATTCAACGTAATCGACGCCGGGAACGCTGGCGGCTACGCGTTCGATAGGTTCCGAGATATAGCCGCGAATAGTTTCAGCACTGGCGCCGGGATACACGGTGTTGATCTCAAGCGATGAGCTTTGGATGACGGGAAATTGAATAACGGGCAAGCTGCTGACCGCTCGAATTCCGATGAGCAGCAGTGCCAGCGACAGCACCACAGCGACGACCGGGCGATTTACAAAAACATCGGTCCACTTAGGTTGATTTTCAGGATGCGCACTCACAGTGCGAGTCCCGCGTCAGTGCTTGGCGCCGGCACAACCTTCGCCAGAAGCCCGTCATTGAGTTTAAAGGCGCCCTCGTAGGCAATTTGTTCGCCCTCGCTGAGGTCGCCGGTTATCAGAACTTTGCCGTCGGACTCACCGTGCACCGTTACTCTGCGCATTTCAGCGCGATAGGGCATAAAAGCATCGGGTTCAGATGACTTGAGAACAAAGACATGTGGCCCAGTGGCGTCCCATCGGACTGACTTTCGCGGCAGACGAAAAACGGACCGGGCGTCGCTGGTCTGTACTTCGACAAGTACCAGCTCACCGTGGCGTAACCGTCGATCATCGATCTCGGCGCGAACATCAAACGCTCGAAGGCCGCTCGAAAGTGCATCAGCCACTGCGATAATACGTGCCTCGCCAACTAACCCTTCATCAATCGAAATCACGCGAACGGTATCCCCGACGGTTACCCTCGCCACGCCTTGAGGAATCTTGAAGTCGATCCAGCGAGTATCACCAATGCCGGTGAGAGTGGTCAGTGTGTCGCCAGTGTTCAGTAAGTCGCCAACCGATAAGTCGTAAATCCCCAGCCGACCTGTAAAGGGTGCACGCATCGTCAGTCGGCTCAGCTGCGCGTCAGTCGCGGCAATTTGCGCCTGCAAGCTCTGACTGCGTGCGAGCAGCGTGTCGAGTTGATCTTGGGATGCTAGGGAGTCTTGTTTTAGCTTCTGGACGCGCTCCAACTGAACCTTAACGAGATCAAGGTCGGCAAGCAGTGCGGTACGTTGGGCTTTTAAATCCTCATCAAACAGCTGAAAAACAACATCGCCCTTTTGAACAACCGCACCCGCAGTGACCGGTAGCGCCACCACGCGACCTGTCGCCTCCGCTGTCATAGAAACGAACTCGGGCGCTCGCACACTGCCCGTCAATCGGCGAACCGGAGTCCATTGGGACTTGGTGGCGGTATGGGCGGTGATGGCGGCAAAGGGCGGGGGAAAGCTCTCGGCCATCGCCATGGCCGCGGAAATCTGTAGATATTTAATACCCGCTAGACCCGCCGTCACCGAAAAGCAGATGAGGACGGTTAACAGCCAGGGAACGATTCGCATAAAGGAGTCCGATCAGTTTTGAGGGCTGGCTCACAGCCCAAGATGGTGAAGTCATTCAAATGGCGTTTGGCGCTTAACGGTTGGGCTCACTCTGACGGTGGCACATAACCTTCTGCGCGGTCGTGATCTTGCCCTTCGAAAAATTTATCCATCTCTTGCTGCAGGTATTTCCGCGCATCAGGATCCATGAGGTTGAGGTGCTTTTCGTTAATCAGCATAGTCTGTTCGGCTTGCCATTCCTGCCAAGCCTTTTTTGAAACGTTGTCAAAAATTACCTGCCCCTTAGGCCCCGGGATAGGTGCTCGATCCAGTCCTTCCAGTTCTTCTTTGTAGCGCTTGCAAAAAACAGTTCTGGTCACGAGATTTCTCCGGTTTTTGTTGTGCCGATATCGGCCAATTTATCAAACAGTCGGGCGACTGGACGGGGTAAGCCCAGCGAGCCCGGATCGCTAATTTCGACCCAGCGCTGGCGATCGTTGTCGGCAATGTGATCCTGTGGGGAGTTTACGTCGACGATCACGGGCTGGATGTGCAAATGAAAGTGGCTAAATGTGTGACGAAATGGTGTTGTGAGCCCCGTACCGATTAGTGTTGTCCCCAAAGTCTGAGCACACCAATCGTCAACTGCTTCCTGATCCGAGAGTTGGGGAAAACACCACAGGCCGCCCCATATCCCATTGTCCGGTCGGCGCTCAAGGAATACCTGTTGCCCGTGTCTGGCAATGACAAAGACCGTGGATCGCTCCGGCAGTGGTGAGCGTTTTCGTTTACCCGGAAAAGCAGCTTGTTGCCCCTCGCTTCGCGCTAAGCAACTGGTCGCTAAAGGACATTGATCGCACTGAGGCTTGCTGCGGGTGCACAGTGTTGCCCCCAGATCCATGATGGCTTGCGTGTAGTCGGCTACTCGCTCTGAGGGTGTTGTGCGCTCGGCAATTTGCCAGAGTGTCTTTGCGGTGGCGCTTTCTCCGGGCCAGCCGGGCACTGCGAAATGGCGTGCAAGAACCCGCTTGACGTTTCCGTCGAGGATTGGCGCACGCTGCCTGAAGGCAATGCTGACGATCGCCCCCGCCGTTGAGCGCCCAATACCAGGCAGTGCAACGAGACCGTCAACGTCGGAAGGGAACTGCCCACCCAGTTCGGAAACAACGACGCGGGCGGATTTCAACAAATTGCGTGCGCGGGCGTAGTAGCCCAGCCCTGTCCACAGGTGCAACACTTCATCTTCCTGAGCTGAAGCGAGATCTTCAACGGTAGGGAATCGGGTCATGAAGCGCTCATAGAAGGGAATCACAGTCGCTACTTGGGTCTGCTGCAGCATGATTTCCGACACCCAGACGCGATAGGGCGAGATATTGTGCTGCCACGGCAGGTCTTTTCGCCCGGCCACATCGAACCAGTCAAGCAAGCGCGGCGCGAACGTCGCCTCTATTGCGTCTAAATCAGGTACCAATTGGTAATTACCTTGAGTGAATTGGAGGCGCTCTTTGGATACAATCCCCCGCTCAGTGTAGCGCGCTCAAGCAATCGGCCAGCATCAGGGCCGGCGGCGGCGCTATTGTATACCTGTCCAAACATCGTTTTGGGCTATTCGGGAGTTCATTATGACCGCTAGCCAGGATGTCCGTCGCGCCAGTGTCAGCCGCGACACGCTGGAAACCCAGATCAGCATCGACCTGTGTCTTGATGGCACGGGTCAGGCCGAGTTCGATACCGGTGTGCCATTTTTGGAGCACATGCTCGATCAAATTGCCCGTCACGGGATGATGGATCTGAAGGTCCACGCTAAAGGGGACCTGCATATCGATGCCCACCACACCGTGGAAGATATCGGCATTACGCTGGGTCAGGCCTTCAGCAAGGCGGTAGGGGATAAGAAAGGACTGGTGCGCTACGGCCACGCCTATGTACCCCTCGATGAGGCGCTGTCGCGGGTCGTGGTAGATTTTTCGGGTCGTCCTGGGCTGGTCTACGACGTGCCGTTTACACGGGGGGCAATCGGTGGTTTCGACGTGGACTTATTCCTTGAGTTTTTTCAGGGCTTCGTCAATCACGCCAACGTCACTCTGCACATCGATAATCTGCGGGGACACAACTCCCATCATCAGGCTGAAACCGTATTCAAAGCTTTTGGGCGCGCCCTGCGTATGGCGCTGACCAGAGATCCCGCCATGGCGGGTATGACCCCGTCCACTAAAGGTGTGCTCTAAGCCCGTGACCACTAGTGTCGCGGTGATTGACTACGGTATGGGCAATCTGCACTCGGTAGAGAGTGCACTGTTACATGCAGGAGCGACCGAGGTCGTCGTCAGCAATGATCCGGCGGCGATTGCTCGTGCTGATCATGTGGTCTTTCCCGGCGTTGGGGCAATTCGCGACTGCATGGCTGAGATTCGTCGTCTCGGCTGTGATGATTTGTTGCACTCCGCGTTGGCAGATGGACACAAGCCCGTTTTGGCAATCTGTGTGGGCATGCAGGCGCTGATGGCCCACTCAGAGGAAAATGGTGGCGTCGAGACTCTTGGCTTGATCGATGGAACCGTCAAGTTTTTCGGTCACGATCATCGGGATCAAAAGGGCGGGCGCCTCAAGGTGCCCCACATGGGTTGGAACGAGGTGAGTCAGCGCTTGGATCACCCGCTCTGGCAGGGCATTCCCGATCGGAGCCGCTTCTATTTCGTGCACAGCTACTGGGTGAGCCCCGCTGATCCCAAGCTGATAGCGGGCGAATTTGACTACGGTGTGACCGGTTGTGCTGCGCTCAGCCGAGATAATCTGTTTGCTGTGCAGTTTCATCCGGAGAAGAGCCATGACATGGGGCTTCAGTTACTCCGCAACTTTCTGGCCTGGAATGGAAAATGTTAGTTATCCCCGCGATTGATCTGAAAGACGGCGAATGTGTGCGTTTGCGTCAGGGCTTAATGGATGAGAGCACGGTGTTCTCCGACAACCCTGTGGCTATGGCGGGCCAGTGGGCTGATCAGGGCGCGCGCCGTTTACATCTAGTCGATCTTAATGGCGCTTTTGAAGGGGAGCCCGTGAACGCCGCTGCGGTGGAGGCGATCACTCGGGCACTGCCTGACTTGCCTGTGCAAATTGGTGGTGGAATCCGCAGCATCGAAACTATAGAGCGGTACCTGAACGCCGGTGTTAGCTCAGTAATTCTGGGCACAAAGGCCGTCAAGGACCCCGAGTTTGTAAAGACTGCCTGCCAAGCCTTTCCGGATCGAATCATCGTTGGTATTGATGCTAAGGACGGATTGGTTGCGACCGATGGCTGGGCGGAAGTGAGCACCGTCAAAGCAACGGAACTTGCTAAGCGCTTTGAGCAAGCTGGCGTGAGTGCCATCGTCTACACCGATATTGCCCGCGACGGCATGATGCAGGGTGTCAACGTTGAAGCCACGCTAGAGATGGCGCGGGCATCATCAATCCCGGTGATAGCCTCGGGAGGCATCACTCAGATCGACGATATCCGTGGACTCGCACACTATGCTCGCGATGGAATTATGGGTGCAATTACCGGGCGTGCGATTTACGAGGGCACCCTGAATTTGCAAGAAGCTCAAGAGCTCGCGGACTCGATAGCGGGCGCTGACTGATGGGGCTCGCCAAGCGAATCATTCCCTGTCTCGACGTTGATCGAGGTCGGGTAGTTAAGGGCGTTAATTTTGTCGGCATTCGCGACGCTGGCGACCCTGTCGAGATTGCCCGACGTTATAACGAGCAGGGCGCTGACGAGATTACATTTCTCGACATTACCGCCAGCCATGAAGAGCGCGATACGACGGTGCACACCGTCGAGCAAATGGCCCGTGAAGTTTTCATTCCATTAACGGTCGGTGGCGGTATTAGAGCAGTCAGCGATATTCGCACTATGCTTAACGCCGGCGCCGATAAAGTGAGTATCAACACGGCTGCGATTCATAATCCGGATCTGGTGAGTGACGCTGCTGGACGTTTCGGGTCTCAATGTATTGTTGTGGCAATGGATGTTAAGCGGGTCACCGAACTGAGTGACCCTGAGCCGCGCTATGAGTTGTTTACCCATGGCGGGCGCAAACCGACAGGTATCGAGGCCGTATCCTGGGCACAGAAAATGGCAGACTCGGGCGCTGGAGAAATTCTGCTGACCAGCATGGACCGGGACGGCACCCGCGATGGTTTTGAACTGACGATTACCCGCATGATCACCGATGCCGTTGATATTCCAGTCATCGCTTCGGGCGGCGTGGGTAATCTTGAGCATCTGGCGGCCGGCATTACTGAGGGTGGCGCAGATGCCGTACTGGCCGCTAGTATTTTTCACTTTGGAGAGTATTCGGTTCCCCAAGCCAAAGACTACCTGGCGTCGCTGGGTATCGAAGTCAGGCGTTGACGGGTCTCACATCGGGTAATTTCTGATGCGGGCGTCAGCGTAACTCGCTCAGTCATTCGCGGTAGCGCATCCCGCAAAACATCCAGCGTTTCCCCATAGGGGTGCCCAATCGCAATAGCGGAGCCCATAAGCTCCGCGAGTTCGATGGCGCTCTTGAGTTTGTTCTCGATTTGCAGCGGGTTGCGGTCGTTGTCCAGAAATACCGAACGCGAGGCGTTGGGGACGCCCAGTTCCGCAGCGATGTCGGCAGCCACAGTGCCAGCTGTCGTGCGCGAATCAATAAAAAACATATCGTGGGCGTTTAAGAACGCCATGAAGCGACGCATCGCGTCGGTGTTTTCGGTGAGTGCGCTGCCCATATGATTATTCATCCCCGTTGCGCCGGGCACGTCGTTTAATGCTGAAGTGATCAACACCTCAAAGCTGCTATCAGTCAGATTTGCTGTCAGTACCAAAGGGTCGCTGACTTGCTCGTTAGTCGAAGTCATCGGCATGTGCACAATGATCTCCTTGCCCCACCGCTGCCCATGCTCGGAGAGAGTGCGGGCATGAGGCGTGCCCGGAATGATCGCCAGGGTGATGGGCGCGGGCAGTTCGGCAATTTGCTTACCCCGGGATAAGTTGTAGCCGAGATCGTCGATGATAATAGCCAGCCGGCCGTCTCCTGGCGGCGAGCAATCGGCAAGTGCCGTCCAGGGTAAACACCAACCGATCAGAAGTAGGGCGAGTGCTTGCCTCAATCGGCCGGCACCGGAGCATCTGGGGTTGCAGCGGTGTCATTTTGCTCTGCCGGAGTTTTCTTGGCGAGTTGCTGGCCGGAGAGGAGGTTGACGCCCCGTAGCAGGGTGAGCGCTTCGTAAAGCTGGTTATCGTTTTCGCGCAGCGTCGCTAGAGCGTCGCTTTCAGAGTCGAAGGCTCCCTGGTCGTTGTCGGTGGCAGTATCCAGTCTGCCCGCCAGATCGGCTTCTTTCATTCGCTGACCTTCCACACTAGTGACCTGTGCGCGCTCAACAACAATGTCGGGAACAATACCCTCGGCCTGAATCGAGCGGCCGTTCGGTGTGAAATACAGCGCGGTAGTGAGTTTGACGGCCCTGACCTCTGAGACTGGTAGCACCGTCTGCACCGAGCCCTTACCGAAACTACGGGTTCCCATCACAATGCCGCGGCCCCGGTCTTGCAGCGCGCCGGCTACAATTTCAGAGGCACTCGCCGACCCGCCGTTGACGAGCACGACAACCGGTGCGCCATTGAGTAGGTCCCCGGGTTCGGCTTCGTAGCGCTCTTTGGCACTAGGGTGACGACCCTCGGTGTAGACCACCAGCCCGCCGTCAAGAAAGACCCCCGAGACACCGACGCTGGCGCCTAACACGCCGCCGGGATTGTTTCTGAGGTCGACGACCAGACCTTTAAGTGGCTCGTCTTGGCTGAGTTTTTTAACGGCCTCGGCTGCCTCTTCGCCCGTGTTGCGCTGAAACTGGGCGATCCGTAGGTACCCGAACCCCGGCGATAACAGCCGACTACGGACACTTGCGACGGTAATCGTGTCGCGAACGACGGTGACTTCGAAGGGTTTCGCGGTCCCCGGTCGCCCAATCTCAAGTTTGATCTCGCTGCCGATCGGGCCGCGCATCATTTCAACTGACTCGTCGATCGAGAGGCCCTTAACAGACACGTCGTCGAGCTTGAGGATGACGTCACCCGCCTGTAGTCCTGCTTCTACTGCAGGGGATCCATCGATGGGTGCAATAATCTCGATGTAACTTCCGGTGCGACCAATCTCGATACCCAGACCCGAAAACTCGCCCTGGGTGGTGGTTTGTAGATCTGTGTAGTCTTCTTTTGAGAGATAGACCGAGTGGGGATCAAGACCTTCCAGCATTCCCCGCACCGCATACTCGAAGAGCTGGCTGTCGTCCACTTCTTCAACATAGCCGTTCCGGATCTGGTTAAAGACATCTGCAAAGGTCTGCAATTCTCGCAGGGGCAGGGCTTCCTGCACCTCAGCTGAGGGCTGGGCAGAGTCAATATCTTCCGCCGGCGTTTGTGCGTAGGTCGCGAGCACAGGGATCAATGCCAGCGTCGTTGCGAGAAGTGCACGAGGAATCATTTGGTCATCTCATTGGTAGCTGTTGAGCAATGGTACCCGATTGTGACCCTATTACCGCTAACGCTTGAGCCATTTCCCTGGATCAACCGGTTCACCCTTACTGCGGACCTCAAAGTACAGGGCAGGACGCTCAGATCCACCGGAGGAGCCGACGGCTGCGATGATGTCCCCGGGGGCCACCCAATCACCGACTTCGCGCTGCAAACTCCGGTTATGACCATACAGACTCATGTAGCCCTCACCGTGGTCAATAATTAACAGCAGCCCCTGCCCGCGTAACCAATCCGCATAAACCACTCGGCCGTGGTGGATCGCTCGGACATCCGCGCCTTCTGGTGCCGGTATGAACCAACCGCGCCAGCTCATATTGGCGCTGTTACGACGCCCGCCGTAACGATTTGAGGGCTTGCCCACAACCGGTCGGGGCATTTGTCCGCGTGCAGCAGTAAAAGGACGGTATGAAGCGGGTGTGTCGAGTTCTTCTAGTGACTTGCGAAGTTCTTCAAGCAGTTTTGACAGTTGCTCTGCATCTACCTGCAGTTTGTCGACCCGAGCAGCGTCAGATGAAAGGGACGATTCGATCGCCGCCAATGTCGTGCGGCGCGCGTCCTGCAAGTCTGCGGCTTTGGCGCGTTGAGCGGTTAACTGATTGCGTTGTTCAGCGAGGCGCTCTTGAGATGCCCTGATGGCATCGGCGTTGCGCGCGACGTCATCAAGCAGTTGGGTAAATCGGTCGATGCTTGCGCTGCGCTGAGCTAAAACCCTGCGATAAAAAGCGAGATTGCGGGCTAATCGATCGGGATCCTGATCACCGAATAACACCCGCAGGCCGCCACCTTGCTGCAGAGACCAGAGGTTGCGCATTTCGTCAGCCATGGTTTCTTGCTGAGTAATGACCTGTTGATTGAGGGAGGCGCGCTCATGGTCAAGGGCTGTTAGTCGCCGCAACTCCTCTGCGATCGCCGACTCGACCTGTTTAAGTGACCGGTCGAGAGCGCTGATCTCGAGTTCTGCCTCTTTAAGCCGGGTTTGAAGAACATCTCGCTCGCCCTCCTGCTGATTGATTTTGCGCTGGATTTTTTCGATTTGGAGCTTGAGGTCGGCAATCTTTGCTTGGGTGGCCTCCTCCCGAGTGGGCTCATCGGTCAGAGCGGGCGGGGCGTTCAATGCCGCGCTAGCCACGAATAGCCATGTTAGCCATACCAGCCCAAGAAAGATCTTGGTCATCGGCTTACGTTGCGCCGCAACAAAGCACTGGCGGAAGAATGCTCTCGATCTCCGGCATTGGTATCGACGAGCGCGATCAGTTGGGTGCTCCGGTTGAGGCATCAGATTGCGGTGTGAACAGAGACGTCCCTGTCATCGCTTCTGGCTGACTCAGTCCCATCAGCGTCAGTAGTGACGGTGCAACATCAGCGAGGATACCTCCACTATCGCGCAGGATTCTGGGCTCATTGCCAATGTAGACCAACGGTACCGACTCCGTTGTGTGCTGGGTGTGGGCTTGGTTACTTTCATAGTCAACCATTTGTTCACAGTTGCCGTGATCAGCGGTCAGCAGCGCCTGGCCATTGTGCTCGAGGAGCGCGGTTCGCACTCGACCGATTGCCACATCAAGTGTCTCTACAGCTTTGACTGCTGCGTCCATATTTCCGGTATGGCCGACCATATCGCCGTTCGCGAAATTGACCACAATCAGCGCATATTCACCCGCCGCGATGGCGTCCACCAGGGCGTCTGTGACTTCGGGCGCGCTCATTTCTGGCTTGAGATCGTAGGTTGCGACGTCTGGGGACGGGATGAGTTTTCGGTCCTCACCCTCAAATGTAGCTTCGCGCCCGCCGCTGAAAAAGAATGTGACGTGAGCATACTTTTCGGTTTCGGCAATCCGCAGTTGTTTAAACCCGTTGCGTGCGACAACTTCGCCCAGGCTCTCGCTGACGGTGTCAGGCGGGAATGCCACCGGGCAATCTAGGGCACTGCTGTATTCGGTGGTGCAAACGAGGTGTAGTTTGGGTGCGCGAGCGCGCTCAAAGTCGTCAAATTCAGAGTCGGTCAGTGCTTGTACCAATTGCCGAGCTCGATCTGCCCTGAAATTCATGAATAGCACCGCGTCGCCATCAGCAGGCGCCGCTGCTTCGCCAATAATGGTTGGCGCGACAAATTCGTCGTTTTCGTCGCGAGCGTAAGCGGCTTCAAGGGCGGAAGTTGCTGACTCTGCGTTAAATTCTCCTTGACCCCCGACGAGACAGCGATAGCACCGCGCCACGCGATCCCATCGGTTGTCACGATCCATGGCCCAGTAGCGGCCGTGAACGCTGGCGGTGCGTCCGCGTCCTATCTCGGCAAACACTGCATCCGCGGCTTCTAATGATGCTTTGGCGCTACGCGGTGGAGTGTCCCGGCCGTCGAGAAACGCGTGCAAGTAAATGCGTTCAGCGCCCCGTGCAGCTGCGAGCCGAATGGCAGCGAACAGGTGTTCTTGATGGCTGTGAACGCCACCGGGAGACAGCAGCCCCATAATATGTACCGCTTTCCCAGCGCTTACTGCTTGGCCGATGGCGTCGCAATAGACGTCATTATCAGTAAAGCTGCCATCGGCGATGGCTTTATCGATTCGTGTTATTGACTGATAAATGACTCGGCCGGAGCCGAGACTCATGTGACCAACTTCGGAGTTACCCATTTGCCCCTCAGGAAGCCCAACGTCGAGCCCAGAGCCCGAAATCAAGGTACGCGGCGCTTCTGACCAAAGCGCATCCCAGTTTGGTGTGCTCGCCTGCGCAATCGCGTTGTCCTTGGGATCCTCTCGATAGCCAAAACCGTCGAGAATTATCAGCATGGTTGTGCCCATGGTGTTGTGGCTTGAGTTGTCGCTAGGGCTTTGACTCATGATATGTCCGTGGTCGCTTTGTCTCGAAGTATTTTGGTGGCAAGCACTCGGCGAACGAGTGTTTCGCGGTGCTAATGTACTCCACCGTCGATCAAGTGGCTTTGTGGCTATCCTGTGTGGCTGCCTTTACGACCGCCATTGTAACCCGCCACCTCAGCGCTGCCACGAATCCGTTTATCCGTCAGTGGGCAATCATACGTTCTTGCGGGGCTCGTTTTGCCGGATTGGTATTCCGCCCTTGGCAGTCAGCGTCAATCCAGCCGTCCGTGTAATCAACTATCTATCGGACCAACTATCCGCCCGTCTATCCGTCCAGCTAGCCGTTATCCAGGCGTTAATAGCGAGGTCCGTGAAGACCCGGTAGCTCCTGACTTAGCTGTGGGTGTCACCGTGAACAACGGTGGAGTGAGGGCGGGCAAACCGATATACTCCGCCGACCGCGAATTGGCTGTCAGCGGAACCAAACCCCGCGAGCCGATGGAAATACCCCTAAACCTGATTTTTTTGATCGACGAGATTAACCGTGCAACTGGACCTTCTACTGGAATTCCTGACCCAGCAATGGATGTTGGTGCTGGCTTTGGCCACCACCCTGACAATGCTGTTCGTGCACGAGTCCCGCAAGGCGGGCCCAGCTGTTTCGCCCCAGCGGGCGGTCAACTTGGTTAACAGTGAAGAAGGCATTTTTCTAGACGTTCGCGATGGCAAAGAATTTAAGAAAGGACATATTGTCGATGCCCTGCACATTCCGTTGGCACAATTGGCGACTCGGATGGGCGAGCTCGATAAGTACAAAGAAAAGCCGGTGATTGTTGTGTGCAAGATGGGCCAATCGGCGGCAGGTGCAACCAAGCAGCTGCGTGCAAATGGGTTTGAGCGAGCGCACAAAATGACTGGCGGCATGATGGAATGGGCAACACTCAAGCTGCCTGTTGTCGAAAAATGAGCACGCCAGTTATCACGATTTATACAACCCGATGGTGCCCGTTTTGTGTCCGCGCCAAGGCACTGCTCAACCACAAGGGCGTCACGTACAACGAGATAGCCGTTGATGGTGATCACAAGGCGCGCCAGGAAATGGCCGCTCGCGCGGGGCGCACCAGCGTTCCTCAGATTTGGATCGATGATTACCACGTCGGGGGCTGTGACGAGTTGTTTGCCCTTGACCGACAAGGTGGGTTGGACTCTCGTCTGGGCTTAGGCGGTTAAACACACGGCGTCGGTGATGTACCGAATTGTTCGCCAACAAATTACAAAACACAGATCACAAGACAAACCGAACAGATTAACGATTTCTAACTAGTACCAGGAGAGACAAAATGGCTGATGAACAGGCCGCAGCAACCGACCAGACACCTCAGCAGCAGCAGTTCACGCTGCAGCGTATTTACACAAAAGACGTTTCTTACGAATCACCCGGCACTCCCGAAGTATTTCGTCAGAACTGGCAGCCCGCGGTCAATGTTGACCTCAACACCAAGAGCAGTCGCATCGATGAGCAGGGTAATCACGAAGTTGTGCTGACTCTTACAGTCACATCCAAACTGGGTGACGACACTGCTTTCTTGGTTGAAGTGCAACAAGCCGGAATCTTCCTGGTTGCGGGTATTGAGGACGAGTCGCTTCGTCAAATTTTGGCCACTGTGGCGCCCAATATCCTGTTCCCCTACGCTCGAGAAAACATCGATGCGCTGGTAGTAAAGGGCGGTTTCCCCGCGTTGATGCTGGCGCCTGTCAACTTTGACGCACTTTACCGTCAAGCGGTTGCACAGCAGGAAGGTCAAGCCGCGGCTGCCGAGCAGCCTGAGTCAGGCGAAGAGCCCGCGACTCACTAAAGCGCTAACACGCAAGGCACCAGTGAACCCGAGGGCTGATGCCCTCGGATTCAGCTCTGGTGAGCCGCTTTGAGCGGTACGCTCAGCGTTTCTAAATCCTTTATTTTTCGCGTCAACGTATTGCGTCCCCAGCCGAGTAATTCGGCAGCCTCTGCCCGCCTGCCATCGGTGCGATCCAGCGCTGCTTCAATCATGATTCGCTCGAATTCTGGCAGTGCGTTACGCAGCACGTTGGACTCACCCGAGGCCAATCGAAGGCGCGCCCATTCTGCTAGCAGGTAACGCCAGTCTCCTGATGCTTCCGAGGTTGAGGCATTAGCAGGTGGTTGCAGCAGTTCCGCAGGCAGATCAGTCAGGTGAATTTCCCGGCCCACCGCCATAACGGTCAGCCATCGGCAAGTGTTTTCAAGTTGCCGGACATTGCCTGGCCATGGCAGTTGACAGAGGAACTGCTCAGTTTCTTTGGTCAGCACCTTAGCGTCGACTTCCAATTCGCTGGCGGCGCGACGTAAAAAATGCTGCATGAGCTTGGGGATATCCTCGCGCCTTTGAGCAAGCTTGGGCAGGTGAATCCGAATCACGTTGATCCGGTGGTACAGGTCTTCGCGGAAGTCGCCACGGCTGACTAGATCTTCCAGGTTCTGATGCGTCGCGGCGATGATGCGAACATTGGCCTGCACCGGGGTCATGCCCCCAACACGAAAAAACTCGCCGTCGGCCAATACCCGCAATAGGCGGGTTTGGGTATCCGCGGGCATGTCACCAATCTCGTCGAGAAAAAGCGTTCCGCCATTGGCTTGCTCGAAGCGTCCTTCACGCCGAGCATTGGCGCCCGTAAACGCACCTTTCTCATGTCCAAACAGCTCTGATTCCATGAGCTCTTTGGGAATCGCTGCCATATTGAGTGCAATGAATGGACTGCTCTTGCGGGGGCTATGCCGGTGCAATGCCCGCGCAACCAGCTCTTTGCCCGTGCCCGACTCACCGTTAATGAGCACGGTGATGTTGCTTTGAGCTAGGCGTCCAATTGCGCGGAACACCTCCTGCATGGCCGGCGCGTTACCAATGATTTCGGTGCGTTCTTCCTCTTCCTCTGCACCAACGGGTTTTTGTTCTTGGCTCTGCAGGTTCGCCCGCTCGACTGTGGCGACCATTTCATCCACATCGAATGGCTTTGGCAGATATTCGAACGCCCCCTCCTCGTAGGAGCTCACTGCGCTGTCCAAGTCTGAGTGCGCGGTTGTAATAATCACAGGTAGCTTCGGGTGTCGCTTTTGTAACGTCGCCAGTAGCTCCAGCCCATCGGTCCCCGGCATACGTATGTCACTGATCACTACGTCAGGGGTGCTGGTATCTAGTGCGGCGAGCATGGCGTTGGCGCTTTCGAAGCTCGAGCAGTCAAGTCCGGCTTGTGAAAGAGCGCGCTCCACAACCCAGCGAATAGATCGGTCGTCATCGACGACCCAAACAGTATTGCCCAAGGGCATTGGCTTAGACCTCCATCGGTAAAAGCAAAGTGAAATTAGTCTCACCGGGCTGGCTCTGGCACTGAATGAGACCGCCGTGTCGATTGGCGATCATCTGTGCAATAGAAAGACCTAATCCGGTACCGCTTGCACGGCTCGTCACCATCGGTAAAAAGAGCCTAGGTAAGATGTCTTCTGGAACGCCGGGCCCGTCATCGATAACCTCGATGCTATACACTAGTCGGTGCCGATGGCCGCCAAGGGTGTGGTTGCGTCGGGCGCGAGTACGCAGCAACAGGCTGCCGCTGTCCCCGGTGGCCTGCCAGGCATTGCGGGTAATATTGAGTAATAGCTGGGTCATTTGACCCGGGTCGGCCATCAATTCGGGCAAGCTGGGATCATAATCGCGCTGTAATTTGAGTCTGCCTTGGGTCTCGGCGCCAATTAGCGCCAGAACACGCTCGATAATTTCATGGATGTTAGTGAGCGAGGTTTCTAAGCGTTCACGGGGGCCGAGCATTCGATCGACGAGCGCCCGCAATCGGTCCGCTTCTTCAATGATGACTTCGGTGTATTCGGTGAGGTTGTCCCCGGGTAGCTCACGACTGAGTAGCTGAGCGGCCCCCCGTATACCACCGAGGGGGTTCTTCACCTCGTGAGCGAGCCCCTTGATGATCTGCCGGAGTGACTCCTGCGCCTGCCAGACGTTTTCGCCTTCGCTAATAGCATTCAGCCGATCGACAGGTGCGAGTTCGAGCAGCAGATATGGATCTCGCTCCTGATGTACGGGACTGACCGTGAGATCAACTGTCTGCCGACTGCCACTGCGCAGGCGCAGGGTGATGTTACGACGCACCATCGGACAGTCTTCGGTGAGCGCTTGGCTCAGCAGTTCCTGCCACTCGTTATCGAGATGAATTAACGACGAAAGTGGTTCGCCGACTGCCCGGCTAGCAGATGCTTCAAGAAGGGTTTCACCCGCAAGATTGATCGCTTCAAGGCGCCAGTTCGGTCCGATCTTGACGATACTGGTTGCGAGTTGATCAAGGGTCTCCTCGCTGAAGCCCGGTTTGCTTCGCGCGGTGGGTATTTCCATGAATCTCCGGGCAGTAGGGCTCATTAGCTGATCGAAGGCCTCAGTACATAAACGGTGACCGGTTGCGAGCTGTCCAGGACATCGCCCTCGCGCCCAATGCGCTGGGCGACTAAGGAGTGCTCGCCGCGAAATACGTTACTCAATTGCCAGGCGCTGCCCCGCTGCGGACCTCCCATCGGAGTGCCGTCCATCAACAGTTGGACCCGTTCGCCTGATCGTAGTGGTGGGCTGAACGACGCGGTTACCGCGAAATTTCCGGGTCCCATGGGCAGCGTGGTGCCATCCGGCGGATTGGTAATGACAGATTCGTAGGGGATCGATTCCTGCTCTGATTCGCTCTCCTGAGATGTCTCCGCCTCGGGAATATCAGGTGGCGGTGGCGCAGAGTTGGTAGCATTCAGTTCCACCTCCTCAACGTCCTGTGGCTGAACGTTGGCCGGCTTGGTATCGCTGAAGCTGACGTTGCCGTTCTCGTCAGTGTGTTTATAAATTTGCTGGGCACAGATGGCGCAGGTCGTCAGGCACAGTGCCAGAGCGCTCATTTGCGCGACGCGTTGAATTGGACTGGTTGAAGCACGATTAGTCATGGTTCTTTTCCTGCTCTCGGGATGTCTGCTTCAAGATTGCACCGAAATGGTGCAAATGGCCAGCGGCAGACAATCGCCTCTCTCACCCTTTGGAAAAACAAAAAAGCCCGCACGGTGGCGGGCTTTCTTCTCGGTTGGGGCAGCCCCTTAGACCGAGTAGTACATATCGAACTCAACCGGATGCGTGGTCATATCCAAGCGCTCGATTTCTTCTTCCTTAAGCGCGATGTAACCGTCGATCATATCGTCAGTGAACACACCGCCCTTGGTCAGAAACTCGCGATCTGCGTCCAGTGCATCGAGAGCCATGCGAAGGCTAGATGCAACCGTCGGGATGGCTTTGCCTTCTTCGGGGGGCAGATCGTACAAGTCCTTGTCCGCAGCCTCGCCCGGGTGGATCTTGTTCTGGATGCCATCGAGGCCCGCCATCAGCAGTGAAGCGAATGCCAGGTAAGGGTTAGCGGTTGGGTCGGGGAATCGAACCTCAATGCGCTTACCTTTGGGTGATGGCTCGTAAGGGATACGAATCGATGCAGATCGGTTACGCGCTGAGTACGCCAGCATTACCGGCGCTTCAAAGCCGGGTACCAAGCGCTTGTAGCTGTTGGTCGACGCATTGGTAAAGGCATTCAGTGCGCGTGCGTGCTTGATGATCCCGCCAATGTAGTAAAGCGCAGTCTCGGACAAGCCAGCGTAGCAATCACCGGCGAACGTGTTGGTACCGTCTTTTGAAATCGACTGGTGCACGTGCATGCCCGAGCCGTTGTCACCTACCAGTGGCTTGGGCATAAAGGTTGCTGTTTTGCCGTAAGCATGAGCCACGTTGTGAACGCAGTACTTCAGAACCTGTACTTCGTCCGCCTTCTGGACCAAGGTGTTGAATCGGATGCCGATTTCACACTGACCTGCGGTACCCACTTCGTGGTGGTGAACCTCAACGTCCAGGCCCATCTGCTCCATGGCGCCGCACATCGCTGCGCGAATATCGTGCAATGAATCGACAGGTGGCACTGGGAAATAGCCGCCTTTGACTCCGGGGCGGTGACCGATGTTGCCGTCGTCGTAGCTGTGGCTGGATGACCAGGCTGCCTCTTCAGAGTTGATGCTGTAACCTGCACCGCTCATGTCTGAGTGCCACTTGATGTCATCAAATACGAAGAATTCGGGCTCGGGACCGAAGAACGCGGTGTCACCCAGGCCAGTTGACGATAGGTACTCTTCAGCGCGCTTGGCAACGCTGCGTGGATCACGCTCGTAACCTTGCATGGTTGACGGCTCGACGATGTCGCAACGCAGGATAACCGTGGCATCGTCGGTGAAGGGGTCGATAATCGACGTGCTGTCATCGGGCATGAGGATCATGTCTGACTCGTTGATGCCCTTCCAGCCGGCAATTGAAGAACCATCGAACATTTTGCCGTCTTCGAAGAAGTCTTCATCGACCTCGGTGGCGGGGATGCTGACGTGCTGCTCTTTGCCCTTCGTGTCGGTGAATCGTAAATCGACCCAGCGAATATCGTTATCTTTGATCAAATTGAGCGTGCGCTCAGACATGGTGTTTCTCCTCCAAGGGTTAATAAGGGTCGGCTGCCCGACTCCAATTTGACGATGACGGGCTCGCACACCTTGCCATCAATTCAAGTGTCGAGATAGAGCAATGACTATGCCAATTGATGCTATACGGTGCGCTCTTCGTTAACCCATTGAAAATATTGATTTTGTTGGTAAATAACCTAGGACTAAATTCGCGTGTACGCACATAAATAGTGCGTAACGATGCCAAAACGAACCAAAACAATGCGAAGCCAGGCGTAATTTGCGCCGGGTTTGCGCTGGGCTTGTGCTGGGTTTCTACAGACTGTGCTGGGGTAGTCGGGATTTTGACTTGGCGCGGGCGCCTTGCGAGTTGCGGTGGCCCAGATTTTCTGCGGCTCCGCTGGTCCAGATTTGCTGCTGCGCCGCTGCCAGTTTGGTGGGGGCGCCAATGTGCAGTAATCACCTCTGTTTTCAGATGAACAGGCCGCACAAGCCTGATAGACTCCGCGCGCCTCGCGGAGCCCCCGCCCTCAATTCTTTAAGAGAACCCCCAAAGTGATCAGCCAGCTTAGAAATATCGCCATTATCGCCCACGTCGATCATGGCAAAACCACGCTTGTCGACTGTCTACTGCAGCAGTCGGGCACCCTTGACCGTAAGAGCGTTGGCACCGAGCGCATCATGGACTCCAATGATCAGGAGAAAGAGCGCGGCATCACTATCTTGGCCAAGAACACCGCGCTGCGCTGGAAGGACTATCGCATCAATATCGTTGATACCCCCGGACACGCGGACTTTGGCGGCGAAGTTGAACGAGTTCTTTCGATGGTCGATTCGGTGTTGTTGCTGGTCGATGCTGTTGACGGTCCCATGCCCCAAACACGCTTTGTAACCTCGAAGGCATTTGAGCGCGGTTTGAACCCCATCGTGGTGGTTAATAAAGTGGATCGGCCCGGTGCGCGGCCTGACTGGGTGGTGGACCAGGTGTTCGACCTGTTTGACACCCTCGGTGCGACTGAAGAGCAGCTCGACTTTCCTATTATTTTTACCTCGGCCATCAACGGTATTGCTGGCGAGGATTACAGCGACATGTCCGATGACATGACGCCGTTGTTCCAAGCGATCATTGATAAGGTTGCTCCCCCTGAAGTGAACGCCGACGGACCGCTGCAACTGCAAGTCTCTGCCTTGGATTACAACAGCTACGTTGGTGTCATTGGTGTCGGCCGTATTACCCGGGGAACTTTAAAGCCCAACACTCAGGTGACAGTGGTTGATAGCGAGAGTGGCACCCGAAACGGCAAGGTGCTGCAGGTAATGGGTTACCACGGTCTAGAGCGGGTTGAAGTGGCCACAGCGGAGGCGGGCGACATCGTCTGCGTAACGGGTATCGAAGCGCTCAATATCTCCGACACCTTGTGCGAGCAGGGTAAGCCTGATCCGTTGCCGCCTCTGTCGGTAGATGAGCCGACGGTGAGCATGACCTTTCAGGTCAACGATTCGCCCTTTGCAGGACGCGAGGGTAAGTACGTCACCTCGCGTAATATTCGCGAGCGTCTCGATCGCGAGTTGATTCACAACGTTGCGTTGCGGGTAGAGCAAGGCGACACCCCCGACAAGTTCAAAGTGTCGGGCCGCGGTGAGCTGCATTTGTCGGTATTGATCGAGAGCATGCGCCGAGAGGGTTTTGAGCTTGGCGTTTCTCGCCCCGAGGTTATTCAGCGCGAGATTGATGGTGAGCTTTGCGAGCCCTATGAGCACCTCGTGATTGACTGTGAAGAAGTACATCAGGGCGGCGTGATGGAAGAGCTTGGCCTCCGTCGTGCAGAAATGAAGAACCTGGTGCTCGATGGCACGGGTCGAGTCCGGCTCGAGTTTATCGTGCCCGCCCGTGGCTTGATCGGTTTCCGCTCGATGTTCATGACCCTGACGTCGGGTTCGGGGATTATGACCCACGTCTTCGATCATTATGGTCCGGTCGCAAAATCGGATATTGCTGGACGCACCAACGGTGTCCTGGTTTCAATGGTTAAGGGTAAAACACTGGCGTATGCCTTGTTTACGCTGCAAGACCGCGGTCGCCTCTTCATTGGTCCTAACATCGATGTCTATGAAGGCCAGATTGTCGGTCTGCATAGTCGAAACAATGATCTGGTGGTAAACCCAACCAAGGCCAAGCAGCTCACCAACGTGCGCGCTTCGGGTACTGACGAAGCACTGACACTCACGCCGCAGGTCAAGCACACTCTTGAGCAGGCGCTGGAATTCATCGAGGACGACGAGCTTGTTGAGGTGACCCCTGAAAGCATTCGCCTGCGTAAAAAACTCCTGCTTGAGCACGAGCGTAAGCGTGCTGCCCGTGGCGCTTCGACGAGCTAACGTCTCAGGCCTAATGTCGCCGAACCCGTAAGGGCAGACTTCGCGTCAGGGCTTCGCAGCCCGCGTTGGACCACTTGCTGTAATTGGGCGCTATTGCGCCTTGTGGTTTGAGCGCTCCGTGGATTAGGGCAGCAACATCTCGAAATGGGGGATGTCATCTTCCATGTACGGGCCTCTCTCGGTGACGAAGCCGAGGGACTGATAGAACTCCTGCAGGTACCCCTGACCACTGATTCTGATCGGGCCATCCCACAGGGCTTGGTTAAAAGCGATTCCCCGTAACATCAGTGCGCGTCCCAATTGCAGGCCGCGTAGCTGCGGGTCGACGACAACGCGCCCGATGGAGCTCTCCGCATAACTTACGTCCGGAGGTAGAGCC
The DNA here is from genome assembly GCA_965657905.1 of Luminiphilus sp. Taxonomy (GTDB): domain Bacteria; phylum Pseudomonadota; class Gammaproteobacteria; order Pseudomonadales; family Halieaceae; genus Luminiphilus. The sequence continues at coordinate 48,668 of CBFHPT010000010.1, forward strand.
CGGAGCGTGGCTACCAGCTTGTCGCCCAGATAACCCGAAAGGTGCCAGCAAAGAGGGTCCTTATGATCGGGGTCTAAATAGGGGCAATCCTGTTCAACAACGAAAATTGCCGCGCGCAGTTGTAAAATTGCGTGCCACTCGCCGGCGGAATGAAGGTCAAAATGGCGCCAGCGCCATTGAATTGCGGAAGTTTTCGGGCGGACTGCAGTGTTCGGGTCGGACACAACTGCTACTCTTTTTTGGGTGGCTGGACGTTGTTTCGATCAGTCTCACAAATTTCATGGTCGGGAACCACAGTCTCGGGTACGATATTGGCAAGTCTTGATAGCATAGAGATCCGCCGATGCTTGCCACAGCACAAGCCGGAGAACAGTTCAAAGTACTCAACGAAGACCACAAACGCACTTTGCGTGAGGCGCTTCGGGGTATTAAGGCTGAAACCCGACGCATAGAGCTCACAGGAAACCCCGCCGCAGCGTTCAGGGCGATGCCCCGGGACATGGTCGGAGTCGTAGAAAGTGGACTGGTATCGGTTTTGAACGACAATACCGTGGTGAGCGTGTTTGATGCGGATAACGTTATTCTGCCTGACACGGCCTATCTGCCCGATGCGGTGAAATGCTTGATGTACGGTTCCGAGGGGGGTGCGGTGATTCGCACCTACGACCGATCGGCATTGATGGCCGAGATTTCTGCCGACCAAGATCGATTGGCCCTGTGGAATCGTGCGGTGGGTCAGCATGTGTCGTTATTGCTTCGACTCAATGCGCTCCATATTCGCGAGGCGGTCGGTATTGGCGGCAGCCCTGAAATATATCCAAAGGGTGCGGTGATCAGTCAGCAGGGTGATCCGGCAGATGATGTTTTTTCGATGCCCGAAGGGCTTGCAGAGGTGTTGGCTAACGACATGGCCGTCGCCAAGATTCGCCCCGGCGAGCTGTTTGGCACCATGGCGGCATTGACTGCAAGTCACCGCAACGCCACGGTGAAAGCGGTTGAGTCGTGCTCGGTGATCCGCGTACCCAAAGATCGATTGTTTGAGCTTATCCGGTCACGGCCAGCTGCAGTCCAGGGGTTACTTGTGGACATGGCACGTTCAATTACCGAACTCAATGAAGAAGTTGTTGCTCTCCGTCGCCGCAATGGCGCCGGCTAATACCCAACTGGACCTTGAATGACTGATATTAATAACGGCCCGACTTCGGTCGAGACGCTGTCCCTGCTTGACTATGCAGAGAAAGCGTACCTCGACTATTCCATGTACGTCATCCTCGATAGAGCCTTGCCTAATATTGGCGACGGCCTCAAGCCAGTTCAGCGGCGCATTATTTATGCGATGAGTGAACTTGGCTTGAAAGCGTCGGCGAAATATAAGAAGTCGGCGCGCACCGTTGGTGATGTGATCGGTAAATTCCATCCCCACGGTGATAGTGCCGCATACGAAGCCATGGTGCTAATGGCGCAGGACTTCAGTTACCGCTATCCGCTGGTTGACGGTCAAGGTAACTGGGGCTCCCCCGATGACCCAAAATCCTTCGCCGCTATGCGCTATACCGAATCGCGACTGACGCGCTACGCGGAGGTGTTGTTGGGAGAGTTGGGGCAGGGCACGGTCGATTGGCAGCCCAACTTTGATGGCACCTTGGATGAGCCCGTTGTACTGCCTGCTCAGGTACCCAATTTACTTCTGAACGGCACCACCGGCATTGCAGTCGGGATGGCCACCGATATACCGCCTCACAATTTGCGCGAAGTCGTGAGCGCGACGGTGCGGCTGCTCGAATCACCTCGATCCACGGTCGAGGAGCTGTGCGAGCACATCAAGGGCCCCGATTTTCCAACCGATGCCGAGATCATTACACCCCCCGAAGATATCCGCGAAATCTATCGAACGGGCAAGGGTAGCCTCAAGATGCGCGCCGCCTGGCGGGTAGAGGACGGAGCGATTGTGCTCACTGCGCTTCCGTATCAGGTGTCAGGTTCTAAGTTGCTCGAGCAAATCGCCGCTCAGATGCAGGCCAAGAAACTTCCGATGGTCGCCGATCTTAGAGATGAGTCCGATCATGAGCACCCGACCCGACTCGTTATTGTGCCGCGCTCCAACCGGGTGGACTTGGACGGCGTTATGAACCATTTGTGCGCGACCACCGATATGGAGCGTAACTACCGGGTTAACCTGAATGTGATCGGTATTGACGGCCGACCCGGGGTCAAGTCACTGGATCGAATTCTTCGGGAATGGCTCGAGTTTCGTCGCTCGACAGTGCGTCGACGCCTGCAATACCGCTTGGAGCGGGTAGAGCGACGATTGCATATTCTGGAAGGCTACCTCGCTGCCTATCTGAATATCGACGAGGTAATTCGAATAATCCGTGAAGAGGATAAGCCCAAAGCCGCTTTGATGAGCCATTTTGGTTTAACGGATATTCAGGCGGAGGCCATTCTTGACCTCAAGTTACGTAATTTGGCGAAGCTTGAGGAAATGAAAATCCGGGGTGAGCAGGATGAGCTGAGCGCCGAGCGCGACTCGTTAACGCAAACCCTCGGTAGCGAAGCCCGCATGAAAACGCTGATCAAGAAAGAGTTGCTGGCGGTGGCTGAAAGCCACGGGGACGACCGCCGCTCGCCCATCGTTCAGCGCGCTGAATCCAAAGCCTTTAGCGAGTTGGAGTTGACTTCTTCCGACCCACTCACCGTTGTGTTGTCCGAGAAAGGCTGGATCCGAGCCGCGAAGGGTCACGATATCGACCCTGAAAGCTTGAGCTATAAATCCGGGGACGGGTTCAAGATGGCCGCCAGGGGTCGTAGTAATCTGCCCACAGTCGTCTTTGATTCAACTGGCCGTGCCTACAGCCTAAGTAGTCACAATCTGCCCTCAGCTCGAGGGCAGGGTGAGCCATTGACGGGCCGCATCAACCCGCAGTCTGGCGCTACGTTTGAGGGTTTGCTCACCGGTGCCGAAGAAGACCGATTCTTGTTGGCCAGCGATGCAGGGTATGGCTTCGTCGCCAGATTTAAAGATCTGCAGACCAAAAACAAGGCGGGCAAAGCGGTGCTGACGTTGCCAAAAGGGGCTCGCGTCCTGCAGCCGTCGCCCATTGCCGGGGAGGGCGAGTTACTGGTAGCCGCGGCGACCAATGAGGGCCGAATGCTGGTATTTCCCTTATCGGAGCTGCCGGAAATGGCCCGTGGCAAGGGTAACAAGATAATCGGCATTCCCGGCGCGCGAGCGGCCGCAAGGGAAGAGGTGTTGGTAGGCGTTTGCGTACTGAGCGAGCGCGATGTTTTGCAGGTCACAGCCGGCCGTCAACACCTCAAGCTTAAGTCGGCGGATCTCGCTAATTATCGGGGTGAGCGCGGACGTCGGGGCAACAAGCTACCAAAAGGGTTCCAAAAGGTCGCAGGGCTGGCGGTAGTTCAGTCGGACTGATTGCCGCCTTCGGGTGCTTGATCTACCAGAGCTTTAAGTAAAATCTGCAGCTGACGTTCCAGTAGATCCCGGTGACCATCAGCCAGCTGGCCAACGCGAGCAATGTGGTCTTCGCCGCTTTCGAGATCAATGCGGGTACCGAGATCGATGTCTTTGGCTGCGAAGTCAGATACCGCAATGCCAGGCCCCTTACTGCGCGCTAACGCCAGCAGCTCATCCAGGGACGATTGCGTGTAGAGACCAGGATAAATATCTCGCGCATCGCCCCTTCCGAGTTCGCTGCCCCCCACAGCCAGCCCCGGGTTTACCGACAATCGGAGTTGGCTTTCGACATCGGGAGCCGCTTGCTGAATCAGCCAAGCACAACTAGCAGCGCGCAAGGCCGGGGAGCCAATCTTGTGTGCGCCATGGAAGTACACCGCTAGACCGAACTGACGCACGACCTCCAACTCGCCACCATAAAACCCCGCGGCACCATAAATCATACGATGCACTACCGCGACGTAGCGCTGCAGGCGGCGCTCATCGATGGTTTCAAGATAACCCGGTAGGCTGCGGAAATAGATGAAAAGAATGGCGGTATCGACATAGTGATCCTGCTTGCTGTCGCCGACAAGCTGGGGCTTGAGCAAATCTAAAGGTAGCGCCGCGACACGCTGCTGCAGTGCTTGCAGCTCATTGCCGTCGTCTGACTCGTCGCCGGTCACGGCCGCGAGTTCCGCGCTGACGGCGCGAATGTTGCGCGCCAGTCGCTGAGCCATGGTGCGCGTGACCGCGTAAACAGCGATACTGAGGAGTACTGCGAGGCCAGACAGTGCTAATACGAACTGGAGCTGAGCGCTGTCTTGTGTCGATGTATCGACGGTCACCTCAGCGACCCCCGCGGCATCGCCTGCGATAAAGATATTTGCCTGGAAGCTCAGCTGACTCCGGTTCCGATCGCCCGCCACGGCTAGCTCATTGCCCTCGATATCCAGTGCTCTTGCTGCGGTGATGCTCGCTTGATCGACAAGTCGGTTGAGTTCGCCAGCGACACCCAGCCGATCGCCAACGGCGAGTTCGGAGGAGAGCCGTCGCGCGAGTTGCTCAGCAACGGATCGTCCATATTCCCCTTGAAGGTTTTCTTGGGTGTATTCGCTCGATCGGGCAGCGAGCGCAACCAGCGCCAGCGTGGCGACAAGGCAGCAGACACAGGCAGTTAATGCCAGTTGCTGACTCAGCGGGAGGCGATTGATGGCAGCAATAAAGTTTTTCAAAAACAACTCGATAGGCAATTCAGACTCCGCGCAGTATAAACCCCCGTGCTGCGGTATGCTTGCCCGCCTCACTACGAGGAGCCTCTAATGTTTTCCCCTAACCACGCCATCACACTCATTGCCCCCGACCCCAGTCTTGGTGACCTCGCTGAGTTCCACAGGTTGTGCGAGCGGCATGGTGTCACGGTTATAAGTCAGCGTAACTTGCCAGTGCCACGGGCTTTGGCGGCATGTCGATCCGCGTGCACGTTTGCGGTGGCTGGCGTTGACCGAGACGCTGATTTTCGGAGGGCGCTTGATGATCTGGCAGCGACCCTAGCGGTCGACATCGTGTTGCAAGAGATGTCGGTACGGCAGGCTGATTTTCGGCTGGCAGTCTTTGATATGGACTCAACCTTAATCCAGTGCGAAGTGATCGATGAGCTAGCAAGCCGGGCAGGGGTGGGAGAGGCCGTCGCGGGAATTACCGCTCGGGCAATGGCGGGAGAGCTCAATTTCAACGCTAGCTTCACCGAGCGGCTAGGCATGTTGCGCGGATTAGATGAGTCTGTACTGGCGGATATAGCCAGCGCTCTGCCCATTACCGATGGGATGCCTGAGCTGATTGGCACGTTACGCGGGCTCGGTATTCGAACCGCGATCCTATCTGGTGGATTCAGTTACTTCGCTGAATTCTTGCAGCGGCGCTATGGCTTTGATGAGGTGCACGCCAATACTCTGGAGATCGAGAACGGCAAAGTGACCGGCCGGGTGGTTGGCGATATCGTCAATGGAGATCTCAAGAAAGCCCATCTGTTACGGATCGCCGAGGACATGCATATTGGAACTGAGCAGGTCATCGCTGTGGGTGACGGTGCTAATGACTTACCGATGCTGGGCGTTGCGGGCCTTGGTGTTGCCTTTGAAGCAAAGCCCCTGGTGCGGCAACAGGCGGCTCATAATCTGATGAGAGTCGGGCTTGATGGCGTGCTCTATCTCTTGGGCTCTCCAAGCGAGCTGTCTCAGAGCTGACCCTACAATGACACTGGGCTCGGGTTCGCAGACTGCGTATCGGCCCGTGCTGGGTTATCATCCCGCGCGAAATATTTAAGGAACAGATCATGGCAAATTTTTCCACAAACGAATTTAAGCCCGGGCTCAAGGTCATGCTCGACGGTGAGCCTTGCTCGATTCTCGAAAATGAGTTTGTTAAGCCCGGTAAAGGTCAGGCGTTCAATCGGGTCAAGCTACGAAACCTGAAGAGCGGCCGAGTCTGGGAGCGCACCTTTAAGTCCGGTGACACCCTAGAAGGCGCTGACGTCATGGACCACACCTTCGAGTATTCCTACACCGACGGCGAGTTCTGGTACTTCATGGATCCCATTTCGTTTGAGCAGCACTCGGCGGATAAAGACGCGATTGGCGATGCGCAGAAGTGGCTCAAAGAGCAGGAGAGCTATGAGGTGACTCTGTACAACGGAGCGCCGATTTCAGTCACTGCGCCGAATTTCATAGAGCTTGAAATCATCGAGACTGATCCCGGACTCAAGGGTGATACTGCCCAAGGTGGCTCTAAGCCCGCCACGTTAACAACGGGCGCTGTCGTGCGGGTACCTCTGTTCATTTCTCAGGGCGAAATCATTCGTGTGGATACCCGCTCCGGTGAATACGTGAGTCGCGCAAGCAAGAGCTGATTCTTGTGAGTGACTGGCGTCCAGGCGCCAACCGGGAGGCGCTACGTGCCCGGGCAACGCTGTCGGCCGAGATTCGACAGTTTTTTGTCGAGCGCGATGTTCTCGAAGTTGAAACGCCCCTGTTGTGCGAGGCAGGGGTAACTGATCCTGCCCTTGAGCCTTTCCAGGTAGCCCCACCTCGGCGCAAACGCTTTCTTCAGACGTCCCCTGAGTACGCGATGAAGCGCTTGTTGGCGGCGGATGTCGGCGATATCTTCCAGTTGTGCAAGGCGTTTCGGGTTGATGAGAGCGGCAGCCGCCATAATCCCGAATTCACCCTGCTCGAATGGTATCGATGTGGCTTCGACCACTGGCAGTTAATGCGTGAGGTGGCCACCTTGGTCACGGGCGTGCTTGGGCGGACAGGCTGGCAGGTTTGGCCCTGGGGTCGACTACTGAAGCACGTGCTGGACTTGGATCCTCATCGGGCAGGACAGGAGGAGCTTGAAGCCTGCGTGCAATCCCGGCTGTCTGGTGCTGGCATTGAGCCACCGGATGGTTTGGATCGGGATGGCCTGCTGGATTTGCTCGTCAGTCATTGTGTCGAGCCTGCCATCGCTGGCTGGGGTGTTGTGTTTATCACCGACTATCCCGCCTCACAGGCCGCGTTAGCACGCATTCATGATGTAAACGGTATCGAGGTGGGTGCGCGCTTTGAGTGCTACGTAGATGGCCTTGAGCTCGCCAACGGTTACTGGGAATGCCTCGATGAGGGCCAGCTGCGCGCGCGGTTCGAGGCTGATAACCACCTACGTGAACAGCGGGGTCAGCAGCTAATGCCCCTCGATGAGCGCTTCTTGGCGGCGGTGGCTGCGGGCTTACCTAACTGTTCGGGTGTGGCGCTAGGGGTTGATCGGCTTTTGGCACTGAAAATCGGGGGTGCACCCCTCGGCGAGACTCTGGCGTTTGACTGGCACCGCTGCTGAATCAGCCACTGGGCAGGTCAAGCACGGCGGGGCCGTAGCCCTCAATAAACTCAGGGGGTGGCCTTCGGGGTTTGCCGGTGCTGATCTCTATACAGACAAACACCATGCTGGCTCTCAATACCGTATCTCCCGAGGCCACGTCGCGTATCTGAAACCGCCGTTCCATCGTTAAACGCTTATCCCAGCGGGTAATCCAGGTAGCAATCGCCAAACGTTGTTCCAAGCGGGTTGCCTGCAGGTATTCGTAACGGGCCTCCCGAACTGCCATGGCTCGATCAAGGGCTTCATATTCGGCGAGACCCAGGCCGAGAGACTGGGTGTGCTCCCACGCGATTTCACCGCACCAATTAACGTAAACCGCATTATTGGTATGGCGCAGGCCATCAATGTCCTCGTCGGCCACGACCCGTGATTGAACAAAGGGGTCTGGGAAGTCCCAGTCGATCAACGTCGATTCGGTCATGCGGCGACTTTCTCGATGCTGACTTGCTCGCTGCTGACTTGCCACTGAGCAATCATCAAGTAGCCAAATATGACTGCGATAATCGGGCAGACATAACTGAATACCGCGTAAGGGGCATATTCCAGTGTGGCAATGCCAAGGGTCGCGCTCATATAGGCGCCGCAGGTATTCCAAGGCACCAGTACCGAGGTCAGCGTAGCTGAGTCTTCGAGGGTCCTTGATAGATTCAGTCGGCTGAGTCCGCGGTCGTCGTAGGCGATGGTGAATAGTCGTCCGGGCAGCGCAATAGCGAGAAATTGATCGGCGGCCAGCATGTTGGAAACCACACCTCCCGTCACCGTCGCGAGCACCAAATCACCGGTAGATTTAACGCGGCGCAGCGCTGCGTCCAGAATGTCCTTGAGAATCCCAGTTCGTTCGAGTACACCGCCAAAAGCCAAAGCGCAAATAATGAGCCACACCGTGTTCAGCATGCTGGCCATGCCGCCCTTGCTCAGTAAGTCGTTCACTGCGGTGTCTGGTGTGCTCCCTGTATAACCCGCGAACAATACGGTCCAGATGCCCTGCAATAACGGCATAGGGCTGTCTGGATGCAGTCCGGCACTGAAACTTTGGATCGCGTCGCCCTGAAACGTCAGGGCAAAACCACAGCCCACGAGCGTCGACAATAAAATAGCAGGATAAGCGGGGATTTTGAGCGCGACGAATATCAGCATCACCACCAGCGGAAGTAGGCTGTGTAGTCCTACGTCAAACTCGGTCGAAAGCACCGTCCGCAGTCGCTCTATGTCCTCGGGGGCTCGAGCTGCCTGCTCGGTGTTGAGCAAAAAGAACAGCATCGCAATGGTGAACGCGGGCACCGTTGTCCAGAGCATGTTGCGAATGTGGGCAAACAAATCCACCCCAGCACAGGCCGCTGCCAAGTTGGTGGTATCCGATAGGGGTGACAGTTTGTCGCCGAAATATGCACCGGAAAGGATTGCACCAGCTGTCATTGCAGGGGACAAACCAAAGCTATTGGAAATACCCATCAGTCCAATGCCCAGAGTGCCGGCGACGGTCCATGAACTGCCAATGCTGATCGAGGCAAGCGCGCAGATAACAGCGCTCGCAGCATAAAAAATGCTCGGCTCCAGTAGAGCAACCCCGTGGTAAATCATGGCGGGCACGGTGCCCGACAGGATCCAGCTTCCTATCAGCGCGCCAACCGCCAGCAGAATCAGAATTGGCGACAATCCAACGCGAATGCCGGCGGCGAAACCGTCTTGAATTTCTTCCCAGGAGAGTCCCCGGTAGAGCCCAACAAGGGCGGCGGCTCCCGAGGCGATAACGAGTGCTATCTGGTTAGGGCCATAAGAAGCGTCTGAGCCAAACAGCTTAACTGCGGCGGCAAGCATGCCCACCAATAGCGCGATGGGCAGCAGAGATAAGATCACGACTCACGCGGGCCGATAGCCGGGTTTTGCCATGGTGATCTGGAAGGTGTTGATAATCCGCTCGCGGAAGCCCCCCTCGCAGTAACTGAGGTAGAAGCGCCACATTCGAATAAATCGGTCATCGAAGCCCATGTCACGAACCTTGTCCAGTTGCTCAAGGAACACATGGTGCCACGCTTCGAGGGTTTTCGCGTAGTCGATTGTGATATCCCGTAATCCAAGCATCTGCATATCTGTGTGCTCGGCGAGATGTTCCCCAATGACTTTAAGTGACGGCAGGCAACCACCAGGGAAGATATAGCGCTTGATGAAATCCACCGAGTCGCGTGCAAACTCGTACCGTTGGTCGGGGATGGTAATGGCTTGAATTACCGCCTTCCCAGAGGGTTTGAGCAGGTTGCTGACACAGCTGAAGTAACTGTCGTAGAACTCGTGTCCTACGGCTTCGATCATTTCGATGGACACCAGTTTATCGAACTGGCCCTCAAGCTTGCGATAGTCCTCGCACAGCACGGTGATGCGATCGGAAAGCCCGCGGTTCGCCACCTCCCGCCGCGTGTGGTCGTACTGTTCTTGTGAGATCGTAGTGGTCGTCACGCGACAGCCGTACTGCTCGGCAGCGTAAATTGCCATACCGCCCCAGCCGGTGCCGATTTCGATGAGATGATCACCGGAGGTGAGTTCGAGTGACTGGCAAATCAGGTCAAGCTTATAGAGCGACGCGGTCTCGAGTTCGGCATCATCCTTGGGGAAAACCGCCGATGAGTACATCATTGTTGGGTCGAGGAAGAGCGCAAAGAAGTCGTTGCCGAGGTCATAGTGCGCAGAAATATTTTTGCGCGACCCGTCTACCGTATTGCGATTACCCAAGTGGGCCAGCTTCAGCGCTAACTTCGTCCACCAGTGCTGGTTGCTTTTCATTGCCATCATGGTGGCCATATTGGCGCTGAACAGGCGCGTGACGTCAGTTAGGTCTCGGCTGCTCCAGTCACCATCGAGATAGGACTCGCCCGACGCTATCGTCCCGCCAGTGAGCACCCGTCGATAAGCGCGCGGATCATGCACGATGATATCTGCATGAGGCGCTTCCGGGCGACTATCGTCTCCGAACCGGAATACCTCCTCCCCGTCGTGGATGGTCAGCGTGCCTACCTGAATATTGCCGATGACGCGAAACAGGAGGTCCCGGGCAACATGGGGGTGCTTGATCCGTTCTATGATTGGGAGTCGAGAAATTTCCCGAACGCTGGCGTTGCTCATGCTATAGATCCTAGGGTTCGCTGATTACAGAACGAATACGATGTCAGACGCGCTTCGGATGAGGAACAAGCGGGACTCCTTTTAGCCACAGCTTGAGCGCCTGCCAATAAATTCCAGCCGCAACTTTAAACGTCATGAAGGGAAAGCTTAGCACCGCTCGACTCAAGTTGCCGGGCGTAAAGGGCTCAGCCGCTAAGCTGAGGGATGCATCGAAAATCCGCTCACCGTTTTGAAGATTGCTCAATTTAATCGCTAGGGAGTCCCCTGGTGCCGAACTGCGCCATTGGTACGTCATGTCCATGGGGTTGAATGGCGATACGTGCATGGCTTTAGCGAATTCGGTGGCAATGTTTCCCTGACTGTCACTGGCCCGCAGAACGTAGCAGTGGCGCTCATCCCACGGGGTATTGGTGACCTCGGCGATGAGAAATTCAAGATGCTCGCCGGAGGCGTCGTAGCAGAAATAACAGGCTATGGGATTAATTTGAAAGCCAAAGTAGCGCCAGTTCGCCAGCAGAAAAATTGGGCCTTGCTGCGTCTCACCCGTGGCCTCTTTGACTGTGCGCCTTACCTCATCGGCGAGAGGGATCGCCGGGTCTCCGAGAAAGTCCTCACGCTTGAATCGCGCGAGCGCCAACTTTCGAGCAGACCAAAAAGGAATGGGGTCGACCAAGCCCGGCAGGGCTTCGATATCAACAAGGGGCATAAACACCTTGTAGCTAAACTGATGGTGTCGAGGACTGTGCCGAGTGTGGAACAGGATGCCCCGGTAAAATCGGGATATCACGCTGCGGCCTGGTGCGCCTGTGCGATTGAATCGGCGACTCGAAGTCCGCTGGCCAGCCCATCTTCATGAAAGCCGTTGTGCCAGTAGGCACCGCAGAACCACGTGTTGTTGACGCCATTGATCTCAGACCAGCGAGCCTGCGCCTTTACGCCTTCTACAGTAAATTGGGGATGCGCGTAGTTGAAACGACCGAGAATTCGCGCAGGATTGATCGAGTCCGTGTCATTGAGGGTGACGCAGAAAGTCTCGGGTGAGCAGATTCCCTGCAAGATGTTCATGTTGTAGGTAACGATTGCCCGATCAGTATCCGGCTTAAGACGGTAGTTCCAGCTCGACCAGGTTTTGCGATTGCGGGGCAGCAACCGGTCGTCCGTGTGCAACACTACGTCGTTATCGCGGTAGGGAATCGCGCCGAGCACATCTCGTTCGAGTTGCGTGGCGTCGTTGAGCATCCCCAGCGCCTGATCTGAATGGGCCGCTATGACGATCTGATCGAAGGTATCTTCCTTGCCGTTCTCAAATCTGACGCTGACGCCTCGGCCGGGTTGGCGCAGTACTTCTTTAACCTTGTGGTTGACAAAAATACGATCCTCGAAGCTCGCTGTCAGCGGGCCCAGATACTCCCGACTACCGCCCTCGATGACTCGCCACTGAGGCCGGTCTTTAACCTGTAACAGCCCGTGGTTGCGGAAGAAGCGAATGAAAAATTCCACCGGAAACTCGCGGGAATCCGAGAAGTCTGCCGACCATATAGCCGAGGTCATCGCTAGCAGATACTCTCGTTGAAAAGCTTTGCTGTAGCGATTTCGATCGAGGTAATCGCCCAAGGTTTCGTCGGTAGCAAGTCGACCGCTATCAAGATCTGCGACTGATTGGCGGTTGAAACGGAGGATTTCGCGCACCATCTTAAGAAACTTGGGAGAAACCAGATTAAGGCGTTGGGCGAACAGTGTATTGAGGTTGTTGCCCGCGTACTCGAGGCCGCTGAGTTCGTCGCTGACTGAAAATCCCATTGAGGTGGGCTTCGTGGTTACCTCGAGAGACTTCATTAACTCGATAAACTGGGGGTAGGTATTGTCGTTGTAAACAATGAATCCGGTGTCGATCGCGTAGCGCCGCGCACCCAGTTTCACGTCATAAGTCGCCGTGTGACCGCCTATACGGCTACGAGCCTCGAAAACCGAGACGTGATGACCGAGCGCGTTCAATCTGTGGGCACAACCCAACCCGGATATCCCCGCACCAATCACCGCGATTTTCACAACGTTTCAAACCTCCTAGGGACGCATTGTCCCGATGAGCAGAATACGCCCGCATCCGTGCTCCGGATCAGGGTGTTTTCATTTAAAGACGAGCGGTTGCTACATAAGGGGGGTAGTGTATGCTGAGGAAAACGATCGGTCTTGGGACCGTAGATTATGGCAAATACCACTGCGAATGATGTGGGCACTGATGTGACCCGCAGTAAAGAGGTTTGGGATCGACCAACCGGACGCCGCACTGACGAGTGGAGCGAGTGCCTTGTATTGGTCGGTAAAAATCAAGATCGAGCAGCCTTTACACGCTTTTTTCGGCACTTCGGGCCGTTGATAAAAGCATTTGCGTTGGCGGGCTCGTCGCTTTCGGCGAGTCATGCTGACGAACTGGTGCAAGAGGTGATGCTCAAGGTCTGGCAGAAAGCTTCGGGGTTCAACCCTGAAAAAGCCGCCGCCAGTACGTGGATTTACACGATTGCTCGAAACTGTCGAACAGATATGTTTCGTCGATTGCAGAAGTTCGACACGCCTTTGGCGGCCGATGATCTGAATATTGAGATGGAGGAAGAAGAACCTTTCACCGTTCTCCACACCCGACGCGGCTCTGACCGAGTCAGGAGTCTGATGGGGCAGCTACCCCCTGATCAGGCTCAAATTTTGGCCAAAGTTTATATGGAAGGTAAGTCCCATTCAGAGGCGGCCGCTGAGCTTGATCTACCCTTGGGCACCGTGAAATCCCGGGTGCGCCTTGCGATTCAGAAGCTTCAGGTGCACATGGATAAGTAGTTGATAACAAAGGTAAGTAATTCATAAAAAAGTACCATGAGTAAACCGATCGCAGCAGACCCGCGTACCACCAGCAACATTCAAAACATAGGCGCGCAACACGTCATTGGAGACGAAGCCTGCGCGAGGCATAGATATGATTAACCACCATCCCTCAATTGATTTTCTGACCGACTACGCTGCGGGAACGCTGTCAGTAGCGCAGTCCGCATGCGTGTCAGCGCACCTTAGTTACTGCGAAAAGTGCTGTCGCGTCAGCGAGCAACTGCAGAACATCGGTGGCGTGATGCTTGAGCGTCTTCAGCCGGTAGCGGTATCAGAGTCAGTACTTGATAGCGTGCTTGCGCGCCTCGACGAGCCTGCACCGTTGAGTTTCGCTAAAACCCCGGTTAACGAGGCCATGCCAGGCTTGCTGGCGCGAATCATCAATGGTGACTTCACTCAATTGGTATGGAAACGCGTAACCAAGTCTCTGAGCGTGAGCTATCTGAGCACCGGTGACACCGACTATGAGTTTGCGCTCTATCGCATTGCTGCAGGTGGGCGTATCCCTGAACACGATCACGGTGGCAGCGAGATGACATTGGTTCTTCAGGGCGGCTTCTCCGATAGCGCTGGTAGCTACGGCCCTGGTGATTTTGTTTTCCGTCATGAATCTGAGACCCACGCGCCCATAGCGGATGCGGATCAAGACTGCATCTGTCTCGCAGTGCTCGACGCGCCACTGCGGTTTACCAGCTGGCAGTACCGCTGGATGAACCCGTTTCTACAGTTGAAAGCGGGCTAGGCCCTCCGGCGCGGGCACACCGTCCGATTGTCACCAAGCGCATATGGGGCAGACGGCGTTATTTTCGCTGCGTATAATGCGCGACCCTAAAATAAATCCTACTCAGGCTTGCCGATTATGCGATTAGTTATACCCCGCGAAACGCACCCGGGAGAGAACCGCGCGGCCGTGACTCCAGACACGGTCAAGAAGCTGGTTCGGCTCGGGGCTGAAATAGTCATTGAATCTGGTGCTGGCGACGGTGCGGGCTTTCCAGACGACACTTTTGTTGCCGAGGGCGCGTCCATCGAGACCGACCGGGATGCCCTGCTTGGCAGTGCTGACATGGTGCTCAGACTTCGTAAGCCGGTACTCGAAGAAGTTGCCAAGCTTAAGTCGGGTTGTATCCACGTCTCTTATCTCGATCCCTTTAACGAGCATGAGCTGATTAGAGAGTTTGCTGCGCGCAGCATTACGGCAATCAGCATGGAAATGATTCCGCGCTCTACACGTAGCCAGAAGATGGACGCCTTGAGCTCTCAGGCTAACCTTGCCGGTTATGTGGCAGTGATGCTGGCAGCGACCCGCTTACCGCGTATTTTGCCAATGATGATGACGCCCGCGGGTACCTTGAAGCCCGCCAAAGTCTTCATTATTGGTGCGGGTGTTGCGGGTCTCCAGGCCATTGCGACCGCTAAGCGATTGGGTGCCCGCGTTACCGCGTTTGATACCCGTCCGGTGGTCGCCGAGCAGGTTCAGTCACTGGGCGCTAAATTCCTCGAGATTGACCTCGGCGATACGGGCCAGACAAAAGACGGGTACGCCCGCGAACTGACGCCCGAGCAGGTAGAAATCCAGCGCCAAGCTCAGAAAGACGTGATTGCGGACTCCGACGTTGTGATCACCACAGCACAGGTATTTGGGCGCAAGGCGCCCGTATTGGTCACTGAGGACATGGTGGCGGGAATGGCGCCGGGTTCCGTTGTCGTTGATATGGCAGCAGATACCGGTGGTAACGTTGAAGACTCGGTTGCCAACGAGGTGGTAGACGTTAACGGCGTGACCGTCATTGGCCTCGGCAGTCTCTCGAATCATGTCCCCCGCGATGCGACGGTGATGTATGCCAGCAACATGTTCAATCTGGTTGAGGATACTTGGGATACCGAAGCCAAGCAGTTCGTGCTTGATTTGGAGAACGATATTCTCCCCGGTTGCGTCATTACTCACGGTGGTGCCGTCGTGCATTCCACCATCAAAGACATCATAGAAGGAGCCAGCTGATATGAATGGCGCCGAATATCTTCTCTTTATTCTTATGCTCGCGGTTTTTCTGGGCTTTGAGCTGATCAACAAAGTACCCGCGACGCTGCACACACCGCTGATGTCAGGGGCTAACGCCATTTCTGGAATCACCGTGGTGGGTGCTGTGGCGCTGGCCGGTAACGGTCAAGGTGACGCGGCGCAGTGGTTGGGTGCAGGCGCTGTTGCCCTGGCCTCAATCAACGTGGTGGGCGGTTATATGGTGACCGACCGCATGCTTGGCTTCTTCAAGAAGAAGGAGGGTTGATCATGGACACTTCAGTAATTATAGGATTGGGCTACGTTGTTGCCTCCGGTCTGTTTATTCTCGGCCTCAAGATGCTGGGCTCGCCGGCCACTGCCCGAAAAGGCAATTTGATATCAGCGACGGGTATGCTGGTTGCGATTGTGGTCGCACTGCTCGATCAGGGCATAGTGAACTACACCTACATTGCGGGCGGCATGATTGCGGGCGGTTTGATCGGTGCAGTTGCAGCCCGTGCGGTCGCCATGACGTCTATGCCCGAGATGGTCGCACTGTTCAACGGTCTTGGTGGCGCTGCGTCGCTCTTGGTTGGTTGGGCAGCACTGTCTCCCGATGCGGGTACCTTTACGCTTGTCACAATCGTGCTGTCAATTCTCATCGGTGGTGTGACCCTGACTGGCTCATTGATCGCCTACGGGAAGCTCAGCGAAGTACTTGGCAGCGGCGCGATCACGTTCAAAGGCCAGCAGTTTGTGAACTCGTTGATTATTTTCGGTGTTGTAGCCAGCGCCGTGATGTTCAGCATCGAGCCAAGTAACGCTCAGTGGCTCTACTTGGTGATCGGTCTGTCGCTGCTGTTTGGTGTTATGGTTGTGATTCCCATTGGCGGGGCAGACATGCCCGTCGTGATTTCGCTCTTGAACTCTTACTCGGGTCTAGCGGCCTGTGCGGCGGGTTTCGCGATCGACAACAATGTGTTGATTGTTGCGGGCTCCCTGGTGGGTGCGTCGGGCATTATCCTGACCCAGATCATGTGCAAGGCGATGAATCGCTCACTTTCTAACGTCTTGTTCTCGGGCTTTGCTAGTGTGT
The DNA here is from genome assembly GCA_965657905.1 of Luminiphilus sp. GTDB lineage: Bacteria > Pseudomonadota > Gammaproteobacteria > Pseudomonadales > Halieaceae > Luminiphilus. The sequence goes on from CBFHPT010000010.1 coordinate 65,123, forward strand.
CGAGCGAAGTCACCGAGATTGAGGGTGAAATCAAGCCGATTACCGCTGATGACGCTTACTACATACTAGAAGCCGCAACCAATGTCGCCATCATTCCCGGTTACGGTATGGCGGTTGCGCAAGCGCAGCATGTGGTCAAGGAACTGGCGGACTTGCTGGAAGCCAACGGTGCCGAGGTGAATTTCGGTATTCACCCGGTGGCCGGTCGTATGCCAGGCCATATGAACGTTTTGCTCGCTGAGGCGGACGTGCCCTATGACCAGCTGTTGGAAATGGATGAGATCAATCCTCGCATGGAGTCCGTTGATGTCGCCATTGTCATCGGCGCAAATGATGTGGTGAACCCCGCCGCTCGAGAGGTCGAGTCTTCGCCAATCTATGGTATGCCGGTAATTAACGTTGCCGATGCCCGTACCGTGTTTGTACTCAAGCGCTCCATGGCCTCGGGTTTTGCGGGTATCGAGAATCCGCTGTTCTACAAGGACAACACCCGTATGCTGTTTGGCGATGCAAAAGAGAGTATCGCTAAGCTAGTGCGTGAGTTGGGTGGCTGATAGCTTCCGACTGGTGCAGTAGCCACGACGTGAGGTTTGATCTAAAAACGACAGTCAATATCTGAACAAAGCTGACTAAAAAGGGAGCATTGCTCCCTTCTTTCTGCCAACCCTGTAATCTATAACCCTGTGGATTGCTTGAATTGCTCTTGGCTCTTAATACTTAGAGTCATAATTCCCCGTTGCCGCTGGTTAATCGATCTCGTCAAAATCGAGATTAGCCATTCTCTGATACAGGTCACAGGTTTCCAGTAGTTCGCTGTGAGTTCCCATCGCAATGACTTTGCCTTGTTCCATCACCGCAATTTGGTCTGCGTTGATGATGGTCGATAGACGATGAGCGATTATTACAGTGGTCCGGTTGCGCATGACTTCGGCTAAAGCCTGCTGAACGTGATATTCACTCTCGGTGTCCAGCGCACTGGTGGCTTCATCGAGGAGTAGAATTTCTGGATTGTTAAGAATCGCCCGCGCGAGTGCAATTCGCTGCCGCTGGCCCCCCGACAGTCGTACCCCTTGCGCTCCCAATAAACTTTGATATCCCTCGGGAAGGTGACTGATAAATTCATGGGCGTGAGCTGCTCGAGCCGCTGCCTCAATCTCGGCGTGGCTCGCATCGGGCTGCCCGTAGGCGATGTTGGCGCTGACGTCACCGGTGAACAAAATCGGGCTCTGAGGCACAAGCGCGGTTTTGGCACGGAGAGTATCGAGTGGCATCGCGCGGAGATCCACCTCACCGTAGCGGACGCTGCCAGCCTGGGGGTCGTAAAATCGTTGTAGAAGCTCAAAGACCGTCGACTTTCCCGCTCCCGAGGGGCCAACCAGTGCCAGCGATTTACCCGGCGCAATGGTCAGATTAAGTTCATTCAGTGCTGGCGTAGCGGGTCGACTGGGATATCTAAATACAACGTGTTCAAAGCACAAGGCCTGGTCGTCTCCGGGCTCTGTGGTGCCGTCATCGACAATGTTGCTCGACTCTTTGAGGAGCTCTATTAACCGTTCTGCGGCCCCTGCAGCACGCTGTAAGTCTCCCCACACTTCAGACAGCGTCGCAAACGCAGTACCGACCATCACGGCATAAAATACAAAGGCACCTAACTCACCGCCGGTCATACGGCCGTTGATGACGTCCTGCCCGCCAGACCACATCATGCTTATAAGGCCGCCGAGTAACAACAAAATGGCGGCTCCGGTTAGGAACGCGCGCTGTTTTATACGAGCGCGAGCAATGCTAAAGGCGTCCTCAACATCGCGATTGAAGCCGACGACTTCCTGCGCTTCGCGGTTATAACTTTGCACGATCTTAATGGACTGCAGGATTTCCCCAGCGCGACTGCCGACTGTTGCTATGCGCTCCTGACTGGTATTCGACAGTGCGCGTACTCGTCGGCCGAACAAAATGATAGGTAGCAGCACAATCGGCACAGCAATCAGAATAATCAGACTGAGCTTGAGATTGGTGATCACCATTAGGGTCAGCGCGCCGATGAGGGTGAGTGCATTGCGCGCTGCCATACTGACTGACGACCCGATGAGGGTCTGAAGTAACGTGGTATCCGTAGTCAGCCGCGACATGATCTCGCCCGCCTCGTTCGTCTCAAAATAACCCGGGTGGATGCGAACGAGATTTTTAAACACCGCGGAACGCAGGTCGGCACTCACACGCTCGCCAAGCCAGGACACCAGATAGAATCGAATCATTGAGCCCAGCGCCATGACAGCGCCGATGGCCAGCATAAAAAACACAGCCCGCTGCAGCCCGGCCTGACTGGCGCCTGCAAAGCCGTCATCAATGAGGATGCGCACCCCGTAACCCAAGGTAAGTTGTGCCCCAGCAGTAATGATTAACGCCGCACTGGCTGCTATGAGCCGAAATTTATGCGGCCATAGAAAACCCAGGAGGCGTTTTAGCGGATCGAGGTTGGGTCGCTGGGGCGTCTCCCCGGCATTGATGTCGCTCATCCCTGGGCGGATCCCTTTGGCGGATAGGTGATCGAACCCTGCAGACGCGTCTTCTCTTCATCGGAGAGATCGGGAAAGGGCAGTTTACTTTCCTCAGTCCAGCTATCGAGTTTGGCATTGACCTCGGCCATCGTGTCATCGCTGGCTTGATAAAAGTCGCGCACCTGAAGCACCTGTCCCGGCCCGGAGAAAATAGCGCCGTTGCTGTGTACGAGCTCGATAATGCGTAAGTTTAGGTCTTCCGTGGCGGCGAGGAATTCCTGGTAATCGCGGGTTTGGATGCCCGCGTCAATACGGATAACGGCAGTTGCCGCATCGATTTTCCCAAGGCGAATGCTGGGCGTGCCAGTGGCAATCATTGGGTGAGCGGCAAACAGCGCTCGCAGTTCACCGAGGATAACGCGTAGCTGATTGGAGGCTGGCATTTGCAACTGCAGGTGCCGGTAATAACGAATCCGATCGCGGGCGGAAATATTCTCAATGTCAGCCGATGAGAACATGGAGTTCGGAATCGAAACCACGGTCCGGTCAAGGGTTCGCATGGTGACTGAGCGGAGCCCGATCTCTTCAACATGGCCAACAAAGCGACCAAACTTACAGAGATCGCCGGGCTTAATGGGCCGCGCGGCGTACAGGGTCGCCGCGCCAATGACGTTTTCAAGGGTTTTTTGCGCGGCGAGTGCGACTGCCAACGAACCAACACCCAAGCCCGCGATTAACGTCGAGACGTTAAACCCAGCCTGGTCTGCCCAAATCAGTGACGCCGTGATGAAAACCAAGATCTTTGTGATCAGCACCAGTGGCTTAATCAGGGCGATAAACTGAACATCGCCGATGGCCTCTAGATTGCGGATTTTGTAATCACGCCAAAGGGTCATCAGTCCGGTGATGAGTATGGTTACGGCGATGTATTTCAGGGGAGAAGACTGCAGATAGACCTTTGCTACGACGGATAGTCCTAGATCCGTTATAGTTGCTCGCAGCAGCACCACGAACGTGATCAGGCGCATTGGCAGACTCCAGAACCGACGGATTCCATTGGGGAAGCGGTTGGGTATTTTTAGGTGAAGCCAGCAGAGCACCTGGGTGATCAATCCCGACAGGAAGTAATAGATAATCGCGGCAGCGATCATCAGTACGACTTGCCAGTTCTGCATGCCAAAGAGCGTGAAGCTGGGTAAATTGTCCGCTAGCCACAGGGCATGCTCAGAAAATCCATGCTCTTGCCAGAGCATCGGTATCTGCGCCACGGTAGCGTTGGAAATGCGCCAAACTTTGCCCCCGTTCTCCCCCGGCACTCGCTGGACATAGACGGGCACAACGCCGTTGCTGACCTCAATTTCACCGATTTGGTCCCGATAGCTGGGGAGTCCATCATTCGGGTGTCCTTCAGGGTCATCACTCAACTCGGTGACGTCGAGGGCATTCTGCTGACTAAACACGAAAGCCAGCGCGCGCACCAACTCGACAGGGTCTATGGCCGCCACATCCTCGGGGAGGTATCGCGTATCGAGGTAGTGGGATGCGACGTCGTACTTCCCGCCGCGCATGCTCTTGCTGAGTCCGAGTACTGCGACCAAGGGCGTTTCGGCGGTTTCGGGGGTGAATTTCCTGTCTTTACTGGTTTCCAGGGTGGACTGGGTTGCGCGCTCGGCTTCGATCACCTCGGCAATCGACAGATCCTCAGCTTCGTCTTCTTGTGTTTGGGCCACGCTTACCGCGCTCAATAACGCCAAGAAGCAAATGAGTAACCAGCGGGAGATAACAGGCATCAGCGAATCGTCCAGAAAAATATCGTGTTGTGCAGTGTAAACCCTTGGCAATGCCGGTGGGCAGTTAGATCAGTCAGTCGCTGACGCGTCGCGAGTATCGATGAAGCGACCAAAAAAGACGCCAAGTTCAAACAACATCCACATGGGCAGCGCGAGAAGCGACTGAGAAATGATGTCGGGCGGTGTCAGCAGCATGCCAAAAATGAAACAGCCAACAATAATATAGGGCCGCTTACCGGAGAGGGCATCGGGGGTCGTTACACCGCTCCAGATGAGAATGACGGCGGCAATTGGTATTTCGAAGGCGATACCGAAGGCAAAAAACAGTTTAAGCACAAAATCTAGGTATCGGTTGATATCAGTCATCACTGCAACGTCGGTCGGACCAACGCTGGTGAAGAAGGAAAATATGAGGGGAAAAACCACAAAGTAAGCAAAGGCGGCGCCCAAGTAGAACAGCAGCACGCTTGAGGCAAGCAGCGGAAAAGCGATGCGCTTTTCCTGGCGATACATACCCGGCGCCACGAATGCCCAAACTTGGTAAAGGATGACCGGTACCGACGCAAAGATCGCGAGCACGAGTGTGAGCTTAAAAGGTGTCAAAAAGGGTGATGCGACTTCCGTCGCGATCATACTTGAGCCTTCGGGTAGCAGCGATCGTAAGGGCTCGGAGACAAACGTGTAGATCTCGTTCGCGAACGGGAACATGCAAATAAAGGCGATAAGCACTGCAAGGATCGCCCGCAGTAGCCGGTCCCGGAGTTCAGTCAGATGGGCTACTAACGGTTGCGGGGTATCCTCTGGAGCGTCACTCATGAGGCAGTGATTTCCCCGAGTGCGTCGGCTCTCGATCTGGGAGTTCCCCAGTTTCTTCGCGTTCTGGTTCCCTCAAATTCTGATCTGTCGCTGCGCCGTCTGGTTGTGCCACATCGCTTCCCGATAATGCATCGATTTCTGGGCGAAAAGCGCTGTCGGCTTCTTCAATTGGTGCCTTAAGTGGGTCGCTAACGTTACGCAGCTCCTGCTGAAGGTTATCGGCATTGGCGCGCAGTTCGCGCAGCACTTCATCGTTGTGGAGTTCCCGTTGGACCTCGGCTTTGACTTCATTGAAGCTGCGACGAAACCGGTTTATCCAAACACTGGCCGTTCGAATGGCGCCCGGCAGCCGTTCGGGCCCAATAACCAAAAGGCCGACGATGCAAATGACCAGCAGTTCAGCAAAGCCGATATCAAACATTGCGGCGTGACCGTGAAGGTGTCAGCGATCAGTGCGTTTTTTCTTCATCCGTCGACTCCCGCTGTATGGCAGTGTCATCGACCGATGGTGTGTCGTCGTTTTGACTCTCGTCTTTCATGCTGTTTTTAAAGCCCTTGATGGCGCTACCGAGATCACCCCCAAGATTTTTAAGTCGGGAGGTCCCAAACAACATGACCACAATGGCCAAAATGATGAGCAGTTGCCAAATACTAATTCCGCCAAGACCCATAATATTGCTCTCTCTTTATTCCGTGTATTTGCGCAGGTGATCTGCGCCGGTGGTCAGTGTTGTCGTAAGACATACATTACGCCTTAAGCGGGCGCATTATGCCGATTTCTTGCGGCTTTTTCTTCGTGACCCGACAGCCCAAAGCGATCTTCAAGTACCGCCAGAACTTCCTGGTGACTGAGATTGAGGTGGCTCAGCATGACGAGAGAGTGGAACCAGAGATCGGCAACCTCGACAATCAGCGCCTGACGGGCCTCTTTGCTATCCGAGCCACTGTCCGGCCCAGTATCCGGTCCGCTATCCGACCCATTATCTAAGCCACCACCGAAGTCCTTCGCGGCAATGACGACTTCAAAAGCCTCTTCCCCGACTTTCTCCAAGATTTTGTTTAGTCCCGCCTGATACAGGCTGGCAACATAGGAGCTATCGGCCTCAGCTGTCTTTCGCGATTCGAGCATCAACTCGAGGTCGTTAAGAATGCCTGTCATGATGTGGTCTCCGCAGCGGACTCAATTTGCCAGTCTAAGGGTGCGTCGTCGCCGGTAGGTGCATAAAAAAAACAGTGTCGGCGCCCCGTATGGCACGCTGCACCACCGATTTGATTAACCTTGAGAAGCAGCGTGTCGCCGTCGCAATCGAGGGCAATATCCACCAACTCCTGCACGTTTCCCGACGTTTCACCCTTTCGCCATAAGCTTTGACGGGATCGCGACCAATAGACCGCGCGCTTTTCGGACAGGGTTAAGGCTAAAGACTCCCGATTCATCCAAGCCAACATCAACACATCGCCGCTCGCAGCGTCTTGGGCAATCGCAGGTAACAAGCCGTCCGCGTTCCAGCGGGGAGACATGGTAGTCGGTATGTTGGCATCAATCGTCATGCGCACAGTATGCCAGAGACCTAGGGCCAAAAAATGGTCAGCATTGCCGTCAACAGGCCGCTCACACCCGCTGCGACCAGCCAAATTTCGGGTGTCGCGCTCATTCCGGCAGTGGTCAGTAGTGTTCCCACAATGGCCAGTCCCATGGCAGGGCGGCGGGAGGACTTTCGTGGTTTGGGCGGCGTTACCGGAGCTTTCAGCTTTGCAAGCAGCAAGTCAGGAACCATGGGCAGGGCTTCGAGCCATCCCGGTGCATCTTGTTGCAGTCGGCGCCAAACCGTTTGCGGGGCGTAACGCTCAGCTAACCAGCGTTCAAGGAAGGGCTGTGCGGTATCCCAGAGACTGAGCTCGGGGTAAAGCTGGCGGCCAAGTCCTTCAATGTTGAGCAGCGTTTTTTGAAGCAACACCAGCTGGGGCTGCACCTCCATATCGAATCGACCTGCGGTGCGAAAAAGGGTCACCAACATGTGACCAAAAGAAATATCGCTAAGAGGCCTCTCAAAGACGGGCTCGCACAGGGTTCGCATGGCCGATTCAAACTCAGCGATTGGCGTCTCAGGCGGAACCCAGCCGCACTCCACGTGGAGTTTCGCCACCAGCCGGTAATCCTGCTTGAAAATCGCCAACAGGTTGCGCGCCAGATAGTACAGGTCCGACTCGTCAAGCTGTCCGACAATGGCACAGTCGACTGCCAGATAGCGTGGGTCCGCGGGATTTTTTGTGTCGACGAAGATATTGCCCGGGTGCATATCGGCGTGGAAAAAGCTGTCCCTGAACACCTGGGTGAAAAAGATTTCAACACCCCGTTCCGCTAATAGCTTCATATCCACCCCTTGAGCGTTAAGGGTGTCAATGTCGCTGACCGGCACGCCGTTAATGCGTTCGCTCACCATGACCTGTTCGCTGGTGAGTGGCCAGTGGACCTCGGGCACATAGACCAGCGCGCCATCGGCAAAGTTACGCCGCAGCTGCGACGCGTTAGCGGCTTCCCGGCGCAGGTCCAGTTCGTCAAGCAAGGTGCGTTCGTAGTCCCGGGCAACTTCTTTTGGGCGAAGTCTACGACCGTCTCGAAACAGGCGTCCCAGCAGGCCGGCCAGGAGTTTAATGAGCGCCAAGTCCTGCTCAATGGTTGGGCGGATACCGGGCCGTAAGACTTTAACGACGACGGACTCGCCAGAGGGGAGGCGGGCGCTGTGAACCTGTGCAACGGACGCAGCGGCTAGGGGACTGCGATCAAAGTCGTCGAACAGCGTGTCAATGCGCCCGCCCAAGGAGCGCTCAATAATCTCAATCGCATCCCCCGTTGGGAAGGGCGGCACTTGATCCTGTAGCAGGGCGAGCTCGTCTGCGATGTCATCGGGTAGTAGATCCCGTCGGGTCGATAGTAGCTGTCCGAACTTGATGAAGACCGGGCCCAGAGATTCCATTGCCTCTCGCAGCCGCTGTCCTCGAGGCAACTTGCCATCAGGACCACGTGATACCGGATGTATGCCGACCAGCAGCTTCATTAGCACTGGGCGGCGATCCTCCGGTAGCAGCGTATCGAGTCGAAAGCGGCAAGCTGTGGCGTAAACGCTGAATAATCTGCGAATCATGGGCGACCCGCGTCTATTTTGCGTGCGAGGCGCTGAAGACGTGACTGCAGTCGGTCGACGCGCAGGCCCAGTTTCTCCACATCACGGTAAAAACGTTCAAGCTCTGCAGCCGGCGGCGAGAGGCGCCCTTCCTCGAGAATGAATTCAGATAGTTGGCGTCGCAAGCTGGTGTGGGCGGCTTGCCCCCAGCTAAACAGACCACGCAGCATTTGTGCCAGTTGATGACCGGCGACATCACCAAGTGCGTCGACGAGAGGGGCTTCCCAGTCGAGGTCCATTTTTGTGACCAGCTGTTGCAGCGCAAGTAGGGGGGCAGTGTTGCCGACGATCTCTAGATTACTGTTGATCAGTGTGGCAGCAGGGTCTTCGGCAGCTGCTAGTGCCGCAAAATCCTCTAGGCTGCCGCGCACCCGGGTAACCGCTTTGGCTTCACTGTAGCTGCTGAGCTTAAGTTGACCTGATTCGCCGACTGTTATGAAGACCTCAACAGCGGGGGCGGTGCAGTCGATGGCAAGGACAGTTCCTGCCAATTCTTCAAGGTCCCGCCGGGATGCCGGAGCGAGTTCGAGAGCCTGGGCGAGGGCACTTTCTATCGCCGCCAGTACGCCGGTCACAACTGCCGGGTCGTGGGGTGCCATGGCGTCTAGGCCTTAATGCCCCGGTGCACCGCGACGATACCCCCGGTCATATTGTGGTATTGGCAGTCCACGAAGCCTGCCTCTTCCATCATGCCTAACAGCGTGTCTTGATCAGGGTGCTTACGAATGGATTCGGCGAGGTAGCGATAACTTTCCTCGTCGTTGGCAACGAGGCGGCCCATAAACGGCAATACTTTAAAGGAGTAGGTATCGTAGGCTCGCTCAAGGAGGGGGTTTACGGGCTTTGAGAACTCAAGCACCAGAAGCCGTCCTCCTGGGCGCAAAATACGCTCCATTGAGCGCAGTGCCATGTCTTTGTCTGTGACGTTGCGGAGACCGAAAGCGATGGTGATGCAATCAAAACTGTCATCGGGGAAGGGCAAAAACTGGGCGTCGCACTGCACTGTCACTACGTTGCCAATGGTTCCCGAGTCAATCAGTTTGTCGCGCCCTACAGCCAGCATCGAGGCGTTGATGTCCGCCAGAATCACCTGTCCCTCGGGGCCAACCAGCTGGGAGAATTTTGCTGTCAGATCACCGGTACCTCCGGCAATATCGAGCACCCGCTGGCCTGGACGCACCGCACATAGCTCAATAGTGAAGCGCTTCCACAGGCGATGTACGCCCGCGGACATCAAGTCATTCATGAGGTCGTAGCGGCCTGCCACTGAGTCGAACACGCCGCGGACAAGACTCGCTTTTTCATCGCGTCCCACGCGACTAAAGCCAAAATCCGTTGTGTCGTCTTGGTGCTCGTCAGCAGTTTTCTGATCGGTCATGGTGCTGAGTCCGAAATGATAGAGCACAGATTGTAACCGAGACTTGCACAGGTATCAGTCGCGGAGTGAGGATGCTGCCACGGTGGCGAGCATGATTCAGGGAATAAAGTGAATGACCTCTGTATCGGGGTCGCGGCTGGCACCTGCTGCATCTAGGCGAGCGAGATAGTTCTGCCATAGCGCCGCTTCATTCCCGGAGAGTTCGCGCAAATAGCTCCAGCTGTAGATGCCACTGTCGTGGCCGTCGCTAAATACCAACTGAACAGCATAGTGGCCAACGGGATTGATCGCTGTGATCTCCACCGCCCGCTTGCCAATTTGCAGTACTTCCTGCCCAGGCCCGTGGCCTTTAACTTCCGCCGAGGGAGAGTGAACCCGCAGGAACTCAGCACTCAGTTCGGCGCTCGTATCATCGTCAAAGCCCAGCTCGAGTCGCCGTGCCGATTTTACGTAATGAATGCGTGTCAGCGCGGTCATGGCCAGTTACAAGATAAAGCGAGACAGGTCTTCGTCTTTAGCGAGATCGCCCATACGCTCATCGACAAAGGCACCGTCAATCGACACCGAACGCTGTTCTAGCCCTGCATCTGCCGCAGTGTATGAAACGTCCTCCAATAAGCGCTCCATAACGGTATGCAGCCGACGGGCACCGATGTTCTCGGTCTGTTCGTTCACCTGCCATGCGATCTCAGCAAGTCGTGCGATGCCGTCTTCGGTGAACGCAATCGACATCCCCTCAGTTGCCATTAATGCTTCGTACTGGGCAGTAAGGGCGGCTTTCGGCTCCGTCAAAATCCGGCGGAAATCTTCCGGCGTGAGTGCGTCTAACTCGACGCGGATGGGCAGGCGTCCCTGCAACTCAGGAATCAGGTCTGAGGGCTTGGACAGATGAAAGGCGCCCGAGGCGATAAACAAAATGTGATCGGTCTTTAGGGTGCCGTGTTTGGTCGTTACCGAGCAGCCTTCAATAAGCGGCAGTAGATCTCGTTGAACACCTTCTCGCGAGACATCCGCACCACCGACGTCGCCACGTTTAGCTACCTTGTCGAGCTCGTCAATAAAGACAATGCCGTTCTGTTCAGCTGCTTCTAGTGCCTCTGCCTTCAACTCCTCGTGATTGACGAGTTTGCCGGCCTCCTCTTCTTCCAGCACTTTGAATGCATCTTTGACGGTCATTTTCTTCGGCTTGCCGCCGGTCTTCATGTTGGAGAATAAGCCCTGCAGCTGCTGCGTCATCTCCTCCATGCCCGGCGGCGCCATGATGTCGACGCTAGCGCTTGGCGCGCGCACCTCGATTTCTACTTCGCGTTCGTCGAGTTCGCCTTCCCGCAGTTTTTTGCGAAGAATTTGCCGCGTGCTGCTGTTTGTGTCATCACGACCGGGTGGCAGCAAAACGTCGAGCAACCGCTCTTCAGCCGCTTCTTCAGCGCGAAATTTGACTCGCTCAATCGCCTGTTCCTGAAACATTTTGACTGCAGTTTCCGCAAGATCGCGAATCATTGACTCAACGTCACGCCCGACATAGCCCACTTCAGTAAATTTGGTGGCTTCGACTTTGACGAAAGGCGCACCGGCCAACTTAGCTAGACGACGGGCAATCTCAGTTTTGCCGACGCCGGTTGGGCCGATCATGAGAATGTTTTTCGGGGTGATCTCGGCTCTTAGCTCGGGTTCGAGCTGCTGACGACGCCAGCGATTACGCAGCGCAATGGCCACTGCGCGCTTTGCTTCTGACTGGCCAATAATGTGTTGGTCCAGTGCGTGGACGATTTCGCGGGGAGTCATTGTCGACATGGATTAGCTCAAAGTCTCGATGGTGTGGTTGTGGTTGGTGAACACGCAGATGTCACCGGCAATGGACAGCCCTTTGCGCACAATCTCTTCCGCGGATAGTTCCGTCGTGTCGAGCATTGCCCGCGCCGCAGACTGCGCATAGGGGCCACCCGAACCAATGGCTATTAAGTTGTCTTCCGGCTCAATGACATCGCCGTTACCCGTGATGATTAGTGAAGTTTCATTGTCCGCGACCGCCAGCAGTGCTTCGAGTCTCCGCAGTGATCGCTCCGATCGCCACAACTTTGCCAGTTCCACTGCTGAGCGGGTCAACTGTCCCTGACACTTTTCTAGCTGCGCTTCAAACAGTTCAAACAGAGTGAAAGCATCTGCAGTGCCGCCGGCAAAACCCGCGACGACGCGATCCTTGAACAGCCTGCGCACTTTGCGGGCGTTGCCCTTCATGACGGTATTGCCCATGGATACCTGGCCGTCGCCACCGATGGCGACAACGCCATTACGCCGAACAGACAGAATCGTGGTGCCACAGTATTGTTTCATTGGGCGCTCCTTGGTTGAAAACTCTATGTGGCGCCTGACCCTCACAATATCAAGGGTTGGTTATCTAAATGGGACTCGGGGCGAGGCCCTGCTAGCGAGGAGGTGCAGGTCGCTTCAGTAGCAGGGTGTCAATCGATTGCTGGGCGGTGATTGAACGTGCTTCGGCCATTGCCGAACGGCTCTCAAAGGGTCCGATGTAGACACGGAACCACAGCCCGTTGTCGCTACGTGATTCTTCAATGCTTGCTTCGAGCCCGAGTAAGGCCAGTTCTCCTCGCCGTCGGTCGGCGTCTTTCTGTAGCCGAAACGAACCTGCCTGCAGCAGGTATCGAGCCCGCTCTTCTGCGGTTGTGGCGAGCTCTGCGGGTTCGATGTCGCCGCCAAGATCCAAATTTTGATTCGGTAGCACCGTATAAAAGTCGAACCGTGGTTTCGGATCGCTATCGGTTATCAGCGCGCTGCCGTCCTTGTCAGAAGCGGCTTGTGGGCCCCCCGTAGCGCTCTGCTTGGTCAGGTAGACCACGCCGCCCGCACCAATGAGCAGGCCGGCAATTGCTCCGACGACAAAACCCTTGGCGTGTGCCATTGTCAGCGAGGGCGGACCAGCGGTTGTCGGTCGGCGGGTTGCGGGCTTTCGAGGCGGTTTTTTCGTGCTCCGCGCCGGTGTTTTGCGCTGGCTGGTTGCCACAGTTACATGCTCTCCGGCGCTGACACGCCCAATAGACTCAGACCGTTGGCAATGATCTGACGTGCAGCCTCCGATAACGCGAGTCGCGCAAGGGATACCTCGGGTTCGGTCTCGTCGATCAATTTATGGGCGTTGTAAAAGCTATGGAATTCCGAGGCCACTTCGCGCAGGTAGTTGGCCACATCGTGGGGTTCCAGTCGGGTTGCAGCCCCGGCAACAACATCGGGATATTTACTCAGACAGAGGGCCAGCGATAGAGCCTCAGGCTCGACGAGTCGATCGAGGTGGGCCAATCCCGCAGAAGGCTGCCAGTGCTCGCCGATGGTGGCAGCTTTGCGCTTCACGCTACAGACGCGGGCGTGGGCATATTGAATGTAATACACCGGGTTCTCGTTCGATTGAGAGAGGGCGAGATCGATATCAAAGGTTAACTGGGATGTGGCTGAACGCGCCGCAAGGAAAAACCGCGTTGCGTCGCGGCCTACCCAATCAATCAGGTCGCGCAATGTGACGTAACTACCCGCGCGCTTTGACAGCTTAACTTCTGCGCCGTCGCGAGTGACGGTCACCATTTGGTGTAGAACATACTCGGGCCAGCCTTCGGGGATATTGGCATCGAGGCCCTGCAAACCAGCGCGCACCCGTGTGATTGTGCTGTGATGATCAGCACCCTGCTCATTAATCACGCGCCCGTAGCCGCGCTGCCACTTGTTGAGGTGATATGCCACATCCGGCACGAAGTAGGTATAACCACCCTCGCGTTTTCGCATCACGCGGTCTTTGTCATCGCCGAAGTTAGTACTCCGCAGCCAAAGCGCGCCGCCTGCCTCGTAGGTATGACCGTTGGTAATCAGTTTCTCTACGGTTTCCTCAACTGCGTTGTCCGCATACAGTGCGCTTTCCAGAAAATACTCGTCAAACGCCACGGCAAAGGCCTGAAGGTCTGCATCCTGCTCGCGCCTTAGCCAAGCAACAGCGAACTCGCGGATATCGTCGAGATTGGCGGTGTCGCCGCTGGCTGTAATGTGCCGGTCTGCCGCGGCCACCGACTCTTGCTTACAAAAGGCGTCAGCGAGATCGCTGATGTATTCCCCTCGGTAGCCATCCTCTGGCCACTCTGGGTCCTCAGGTGTTTTGCCCATTGCGCGTGCCTGCACCGAGAGCGCGAGGTTTTGAATCTGCTGTCCCGCGTCGTTGTAATAAAACTCTCGATGCACTGACCAACCGGTGGCTTCCAACAATCGGCTCATGGAGTCGCCAATCGCCGCGCCACGTCCATGGCCCACATGGAGTGGCCCTGTTGGGTTGGCTGACACAAACTCCACCTGAACCTTACGCCCCTCGCCGACATTGCTGCGGCCAAAGCTTTCCCCCGTAGCGAGAATCTCAGGCACCGCCTGAGTGTTGCTGGCTTGGCTCAGGAAAAAATTGATGAATCCCGGCCCAGCGATATCTGTCTTTGTAATCAACTCGTTTGCCGGAAGCGCATCGACGATCTTCGCAGCGAGTTCCCGGGGTGGCATTTTGGCGCGCTTGGCCAACACCATCGCTAGGTTAGTCGCTAGATCGCCGTGGCTGGCATCGCGGGTATGGTCGAGCTGCGGACTCACTCCCGGATCGTCAGTTAGTACGCCCTTGCGTACTAAAGACTGCAATGCCTCACTTAAAAGCGTAGTAAGCGCTTCCTTCATAAACTCTCAACCCTGCTGTTGCTGCCGAATCAGACGTGCTCGAATCACGTCTGGGGATTCGAAGTGGCGCGAACTCCTGAGCACTTTGATGTTGCCCAGAGAATAACGACCTTTTGAATCACTAATTATCCCTTGCTGAGGACAGATTGGACAGGGGCAAGGACGTGACAAAATAAACGCTGGTGTCGCGCAGGCCGTGCTACCTGCCTGCTTAAATCGACTCGACAGGATCAACATCGATAAACCAGCGTAATCCAGTGGGTGTTTTTAGGCTGGCTGCTATGCGTTGGAGAGCTCGAGCAGCCATTAACACCACACGACGCTCACTCCCGTGAACGATGAGCTGACACCGGTAAAGGCCTGCTCGGCGCGCCATTGGTGAGGGCAAAGGGCCGATGAGGTTGGCGCTGCAGCGATCGATTTCGCGACGTGCATTGCGGTCGGCGGGCTGAGCCACTGCTTGTAAAAATCCCATGCCTGCATCCAGCGTTCGAGAGTCGCAACGTATCACTGCGATTGCCCCGGCAGGTGGCAGGTGGTGCTGCTGGCGCTGTTTTAGCAGGGTATTTGCGAGTTGGTCGTAGGGCTGTTCAAGCACCGCTTGGATCAACGGGTGATCGGGGTGGCGGGTTTGAATTACGACTTCCCCCGGGCGCTCTGCGCGACCCGCTCGACCACCGACCTGAGTCAGCAACTGTAGGAGCCGCTCCTCGCCACGAAAATCGGGATTGAATAGCAGCGCATCTGCATCCAATACGCCAACACAGGTGACCCGTGGAAAATGGTGTCCTTTGGAGAGCATTTGGGTGCCCAGGACGATGCCGGTTCCCGTGTTTTCCAATGTGTTGGTTAGATTCGCCATGCTTTGACGGCCGGTCATTGTGTCACTGTCCACCCGGTATACCGGCGTGGCTGGATAATATTGCTGTAGGGTCTGTTCTACCTGCTCGGTTCCTACGCCCGCACTGACAAGTCGATTGCCATGACAGGCGGGGCAAGTGCGCGGCAGGTGTTTGCGCTGGGCGCAGTGGTGGCAGCGTAGTTCAGCGGGTCGGCGGTGCAGCGTAAGACGAGCGTCGCATTGGTCGCATTCTGCGCTCCATCCACAATCGTGACAGAGCACCGACGGCGCGAAGCCGCGGCGGTTGACGAATAGTAATACTTGTTCATCTTTGGCGAGCACGGCTTCAATGCGCTGTCGTAAGGCTTCTGACAGCCCGCCGGCCAGATCAAGACCGCGGATGTCGATGACCCGTTTGCTGGGAGCCTGGGCGCCCCCCGCCCGGTGTTGAAGTTGATGGTACCGATATCGGCCATTGACGGCGTTGGAGATCGACTCCAGGCTGGGTGTGGCAGAGCCGAGTAACACCGGGCAGTCAAACAACTGGCCTCGTTTCACAGCGACATCCCGCGCAGAGTAGCGCAGTCCGTCTTGCTGGCTCAGAGATACGTCGTGCTCTTCGTCAACAATGATCAGACCAAGCGCGTGAGAGGGGGCAAACACCGCCGATCGGGTACCCAAGATGATCTTTGCCTGCCCGCTGCGCGCCATTGACCAATTTCGGTCACGCTCGCCATCTGCGAGGCCCGAGTGCAGCAAAGCGATGTCGGAATCAAATCGGCCCTCGAAGCGCGCCACCATCTGAGGCGTTAAGCCGATCTCAGGGAGAATCACCAGAACCTGCTGACCACGAGCAACGGTCGCTGCAATGCATTGTAGATACACTTCGGTTTTGCCGCTGCCGGTTACTCCTTCCAACAGATGACATGCAAAGCTGCCGAGATCGCTGCAAACCCCCTCAATGGCTGACTTTTGCTGCGGATTGGCAACAAGCGGGTCGCGGCAAACAAACGGGCGGTTCGATACGAGCTCGACTCCGGTAATGAGGTCTTTGGAGGTTAGCGCGCGAATGACCGCCCGTGATATGCCCTGGCGCTCGATTTCTGCAATTGTGTGAGGGCGCTGTTGTAACAGCGACAACAACTGCGCTTGTTTTTTGGCGCGACTGAGCGCCCCCTGGGGTAGACCTTTGCCGCGATCATTAAGGGCAATTCCTGGCTGCCCAGTTGCCGCGGGTGGCTCGCCTCGGCGCTCGCGCGGCGATAACCCCAGTACGCAAGACTCACCAATGGGGTGGAGGTAGTAGCGGGCGGCCCACTCCAGTACTGCCAAGTGCTTGGCGCCAATGACCGGTTCATCGTCAAGCACAGCATCGACGTGACGCAACTTGTTTGAGGCGACGCTGGGGTTCTGATGACTGGACAAAACCACCCCTACCAGTGTCCGCCGCCCAAGGGGCAGCCTCACGCGGGCGCCGGGTTGGATTGTTAGATTTTCAGTGCCGTAAGACGCTTTTGGGGGCAGATAGTCAAGCGCCGCATATAAAGGTGCAGGCACAGCGCAGCGCAGGACGACGGGTGCTGGCTCCTTTGTTGGGCTGGTATGGATTGCCACGACCAAGATTTCCTGTAAGCGGAGGCGGATTCTAGCTTTAAACGGTCACGGCGCGAAGCCAATCGAGGTTTCTATTTAGGGTCGGTAATGGGTTCTTCATTGGTAAGTATTAGCTCTATGGGGGTCGGGTAAAGCAAAAAGCGGTTGTGGATGGAACCCGAGCGCTAATTTTGTGGGATTCAAGGGGCTTGTAAAAGCCAGATGCTCTGGTATCATCCGTCCTCTTTTTTTAACGTCAGACCCCTGACGAGGACTGTCCATGAAAGCTGAAATTCATCCTCGCTACGAAGAAGTTACTGCGCGCTGCAGCTGCGGCAACGAAGTGAAGACGCGTTCAACCCTGTGCGCCGATCTAACAATCGACGTCTGCAGCAACTGCCACCCGTTCTTTACCGGTAAGCAGAAAATTCTTGATACCGGTGGTCGTGTGGATCGCTTCAACAAGCGGTTTGCAGGTCGCAGCCTGAAAAAGTAAGCAGCATTGAACTTCAAAAAACGCCGGCAATGCCGGCGTTTTTTGTATCTGCAGCCTTATCGCTGCATGATCGACAGATAGGGCGCTTCTGAAGCCCCGAAATGATTCTCGATATCTGGATTGTCACAACCTGTGAGGTAGCTCCATGTCAAAGCAGTTGATGCAAGACGCGCTCGATTACCATGCACTGCCGGTCCCGGGCAAAATCAGCATTGAGCTGACGAAGCCCGCATCCAGCCAGCGTCATCTCGCTATGGCTTACTCTCCAGGGGTCGCCGAACCGTGTACCGAGATTGCTCGTGATCCTTCGTTGGCCTATCGATATACCGGCAAAGGCAATAGTGTTGCTGTGATTAGCAACGGCAGCGCAGTGCTAGGGCTTGGTAATCTCGGCGCGCTTGCCAGCAAGCCAGTGATGGAAGGTAAAGCGTTACTGTTCAAGCGTTTTGCAGATATCAATGCCATCGATGTGCTGGTCGATACTCATGACGTCGATACCTTTGTGACGACGGTAAAGGCCATTTCCTGCACCTATGGCGGCATTAACCTCGAGGATATCAAAGCGCCCGAGTGCTTCGAGATCGAACGTCGATTGCAAGAAGTCTGTGATATCCCCGTCTTCCATGATGATCAGCACGGGACCGCGATTGTGACCGCGGCCGGCCTACTCAATGCTCTGGAAGTTCAGAACAAACGGCTCAATAGCGTCGATATTGTTTGTCTGGGCGCCGGCGCTGCAGCGGTGGCTTGTATGACCTTGCTGCTGGAGATGGGTGCTGACCCTGCTCGGATGTTGATGCTTGATCGGCAGGGCGTTATCCACAGTGGCCGTGACAACCTCAATGAGCAAAAAGCGCTGTTTGCGACAGATACCGAAAAGAGAACTCTTGAGGATGCTATGGACGGTGCTGATGTCTTCATCGGTTTGTCGGGCCCCGATCTCGTCAATCCTGAAATGGTCACCTCGATGGCAGAGCGGCCCATTATTTTTGCCTGCTCCAATCCACATCCAGAAATCCAGCGGGAACTGGCGCTCGCGACCCGCAGTGACCTGGTCATAGCAACCGGACGTTCGGATTATCCTAATCAGGTGAACAACGTGCTTGGGTTTCCGTTCATTTTTCGCGGCGCCCTCGACGTGCGCGCTTCGACAATCAATGAAGCGATGAAAATTGCGGCAGTGAAAGCTCTTGCGGAACTGTCCCGGGAGCCCGTGCCCGAGTCGGTGTTGGACGCCTACAGTTTGGTCGAGTTGAGCTTTGGCCCTGATTACATCCTGCCAAAACCGATGGATCCCCGGCTCATGCCCATTATCGCACCAGCAGTTGCTCGCGCAGCGGTGGAGTCGGGTGTTGCGCGCTGTCCTCTCGATGAGGACTACGAGGAGCAGCTATGGGGCGGTGTGGGCTACGGCGCGGATCGTAACTGGCGATAAGTCTGCGATTGAGCCGTAACCCAACCTCAAAAGAGTCCTTCCAATTCGTCGGTCCCAAGCGGGCGTGAATCGTTGGAACTTTCGGCGGGAATGAACTCTTCAAGAAAATATTCATAGACACTGTTTTCAGGTGTGCCAGTGACCCGTAGCCCCGATGTTCGATCGACTCGGAGCCGAACGATCCCTGGGGGCATCATGGCCGGCGCTTGCTCGGCGGGAAGTGCTTCGCGCATAAAGTTTATCCAAATGGGGAGTGCGGCCGTGCCCCCAAATTCTTTTCGCCCAAGCAGGCTGTAATCGTCAAAGCCAACCCATGCGGTTGTCACCAAATCGCTGTTGTAGCCGGAGAACCAGGCGTCTCTCGGGCCATTGGTCGTGCCGGTTTTGCCCGATAAATCGTCTCGCTCCAGTACTCTCGCCCGGCGACCGGTGCCGCGTTTGATGGCGTCACCGAGCATCGACGTCACCACAAAGCTTGCGCGGGGATCCATGACTAATGGTGCTGCCTTGACGGGGGGCTCGGGCTCTGCAGCGAGAATATCCTCCATGCGAAGGGGCTCCTCGCTGTCCAAGACGTCTTGCTCACAGTCATCGCAGGCTATCCAAGGATCCGCCTCGAAGACGACCTCGCCCTTGGCATTTTCGATGCGCTCGATAAGGTATGGCTGGACCTGATAGCCGCCGTTGGCAAGAATCGTATAACCCGTCGCAATATCGAGCGGCGTGTACGCATGGGTGCCCAGCGACAGGGTGAGATTTCGGGCCATACCCTCGGTATCGAACCCTAGCTTTTCGACGTAGTTCACAAAACGTGCGACACCAACGCGTTGCAAAACGCGAATCGACACCAGGTTGCGAGAAAACGTCAGTGCATCTCTCAACCGTGTGGGCCCGTAAAATCGTCCACTATCATTTTCTGGTCGCCAGATTTCCTCGGAGGATAGATTCTCCAGCACGATCGGTGCATCGTTTATCAGGCTTGCAGGCGTTAGTCCTGTTTCAATTGCGGCGGCGTAGAGGAATGGTTTGAAGTTTGACCCCGGCTGTCGGCGCGCCTGAGTGGCGCGATTGAATTTAGACAATTCGAAACCCATGCCGCCCACGAGCGCGCGAATTGCGCCATCGTCGGGATCAAGCGATACCAAGGCTGCCTGAGCACGGGGAACCTGCGCTAGACGCCAACTATTGTCCTCGGGGTTTTCGCGAATACGCACCATATCCCCGAGGGTGAGCAAATCTTGGGGCTGCTCCTCAGGTGCGGAAGTGAGATTTTCGGTGCGAAAACGCCTGATTTTGCTTAGATCGCTAGCCCAATCTAGCCGTCGGATCTCCCCAGACTTATCCAAAACGTTTGCGCCGGTCTCGTCTACCGCTACCACAATTGCCGGAGGCAGCCCGATGATGACGGGCATCGCATCGAGCGCTGATAACCAACGCTCGTTCAGCGCTTCAGGGGATTCGTCTTCTTCCGGGGGGAGGCGACGCTCGGGTCCCCGCCATCCATGACGCTGGTCGTAAGTCTGCAAGCCGTCAATGAGTGCCCGTTTGGCCGCCACTTGCCGGTCACTGTCGACGGTTGTGTGCACAACATAGCCATCGTTGTAGGCGGCATTGCCATAGCGTTCTAACATTTCTTGGCGCACCATTTCAGCGATGTAATCTGCATCAACCTCGACGCTGAGGCCGTGGTACGTGGCGGTGACCGGTTCCGCCCGAGCGGCATTCCGAACATCGTCATCGATCAGCCCAAGAGACGCCATTCTCCCGAGAATCCAGTTTCGCCGGATTTTCCCGGCTTCAGGGTTACTGAGCGGATTGTTGCGCGATGGCGCCTTCGGTATGCCCGCCAGCATTGCCTGCTGGGCGAGGGTCAGGTCGGCCAAAGACTTGCCGTAATAGGTCTGCGCCGCCGCCTCAAAGCCGTAAGCGCGGTGTCCAAGAAAAACCCGGTTCACGTATAGCTCAAATATTTCTTCTTTGGATAGCGCTCGCTCGATCTCAAGCGCAAGCAAAATCTCATTAAATTTTCGAAGAAATGTGCGCTCGAGACTCAAAAAGTAGTTGCGAGCCACTTGCATAGTGAGCGTGCTGCCGCCGGAGCGCTTTTGTCCCGTTGCGACCAATTCTGAAACGGCCCTCGCGAGGCCGAGTAGATCCACGCCACCGTGCTCAAAAAACTCGTCGTCCTCTGCGGCCAGCAGTGCGTTTACGAAGCCCGGGGGTATCTGCTCAAACTGCAGCGGGCTGCGTTTTTGTTCGCCGAACTGCCCAATGAGTAACCCATCACGGCTCATCACGCGCATTGGGGTCTGCAGTTTGACGTCTCGAAGCGTGTCGGCTTCAGGCAGATTGGGGCTGAGATACAGATAGAGGCCAGCGAGCCACCACAGTCCGCCACAGGCAGCAATGAGTGCAAAAACCGATAGTCTGCGAGTGAATCGCAAGGGTGTCTCCTGATTAATTGGGGCAACTTTTCGTGTTGCTTTGCAGGTTACTCACGCAAAGCATTGAAAGCTCGTAATAAAACTTTCACCGTAAAGTGATCTTTTACCAGAGTTATGTTGCGATGAGCGTGCTATTTATACGAAGTATAAACCTTGCCCAACACCCAAGGATTTGTGCATATTGCATCCGGGACCAGTTTAGAGGCGTGACGTGTTTAGCCTGTTAGGAAAACGAAAGCACTCGCAGTTGCTCGGGGTCGACATTAGTTCGACCACGGTCAAGCTGTTGGAGCTCAGTGTCTCCGGCGATCGGTATTGGGTTGAGGGCTATTCTGTGTCCTCGCTACCCGAAGATGCGGTTGTCGAAAAAAATATCAATAACGTCGAGGATGTGGCCGGTTCCATTCGAGCGGTTCACGCACAGGCGCGCGTCAAGAATAAGTTGGTAGCAGCAGCGGTCGCCGGCTCCTCGGTGATTACCAAGGTCCTGTCGATGCCTGCGGGCCTCAAAGATGACGATCTTGAAACCCAGCTCACTCTCGAGGCGGATCAATATATTCCTTACCCACTTGACGAAGTGGCGATCGACTTTGAAATCCAAGGTCCGACCGCTGGCCGCGACGGCATGGTTGACGTGCTCTTGGCCGCTTGCCGTCGAGAAACCATCGACGCTCGATCAGAGGCGATCGAGCTCGCAGGGCTAGAACCCAAAGTGATGGATGTCGAGGCGTACGCCATGGAGCGCGCCTTTGAGTTGGTGCGCAATCAGGCGGATCTTGATGATCAGGCCACGGTGGCGATTGTTGATATTGGCGCGACGATGACCACCCTGTCGGTGCTTCACAAAGGCTCGACCGTCTACACCCGTGAGCAACTGTTTGGCGGCAAGCAACTAACCGATGAAATTATGCGCCGCTATGGGCTGCCCCTTGAAGAGGCGGGTCTTGCGAAGAAGCAGGGCGGGTTGCCCGACGATTACGAGCCGGATGTTCTCGAGCCGTTTCGCGAAGCTGTGGTTCAGCAAGTAGGACGATCTCTACAGTTCTTTTTCTCTTCGAGTGACTTCAATAGCGTCGATCATATTTTCCTGGCTGGCGGTGTGGCAGCAATGGATGGCCTTGCGGGGTTGATTTCAGAACGCCTCTCGACACCGGTGGTGGTGGCGAATCCCTTCGCGGATATGATGGTCTCGCCCAAGGTCAACGCCGTTGCGCTGAGCGGCGACGCCCCCGCAATGATGATTGCTTGTGGATTGGCGATGAGGAGCTTTGGCTGATGGCAAAGATTAACCTCCTCCCTTGGCGCGAAGAGTTACGCGCCGAACGTAAAAAGCAGTTTCTGACCGCTTTAGGTGGTGTTGCCTTGGCGGGCTTGTTGTCGGTGCTGCTCGCCGACCAATTTGAAAATGCACGAATTAGCCACCAAAACAACCGAAACGCTTACCTTGAACGCCATATTGCTGAGCTCGATGAGCAGGTTGCGGAAGTTCGCAATCTGCAACGACGTCGAACCGAGCTGATTGAGCGTATGCGCATTATTCAGGAGTTGCAGGGGAATCGACCAATTATTGTGCGCATCATGGATCAATTGGTGCGCACCGTGCCCGACGGCGTTTTTTACAGCACGCTGACGACCAAGGACGGCCTGATTTCAATACAAGGCGTGGCAGAATCCAATAACCGCGTTTCAAGTCTCATGCGGCGCTTAGACGCGTCTGACTGGCTTGAAGATCCAAACTTGGATGCCGTTAAAGCGGCCCCTGATTTTGGTGAGCAGGCGACTACCTTTGATTTATCGGTAGGCGTTCAGTTGCCCGAGTCGGACGAGGAGAGCTGATATGGCCTTGGCAGATTCCCTCAAATCCCTCAATGAGCTCGATCTTCGCGACCTGGATTTCGAGAATGTCGGTAGCTGGCCGTTGGCTATTAAGGTCATTGCTGCTTTATTTGTATATGGCCTGATCTGCGTCGCAGGGTATTACTATCATATCGAGGGTCTTGAGAAGCAGCTGGTCACCGTCGAGGCGAAGGAAGCCGACCTCAGGCGCGACTTTGAAAAGAAGGCTTTTGAAGCAGCGAATCTTGATGCTTACAAGCGTCAGATGGTTGAGATGGAAGAGAGCTTTGGCGCTCTGGTCAGTCAATTGCCGAGTGATACCGAGGTTCCAGGGCTGCTCGAAGATATTACTAATAAGGGCGAGCTTAACGGTCTTACGATCAATACGATCGACCTGCTAGATGAAGAGCCCCAAGAGTTTTATATCGAGCTGCCCATCCAGATTAATGCCGAGGGTTCATTCCATGATTTAGGGGCATTTATTTCCGGCATGGCCGGTCTGCCCCGAATCGTGACGCTGCATGACTTCGATATAAAGGTTCCGGGCGGTGGCAGTAATATACTGCAGATGAACATTCTTGCCAAAACCTATCGTTACAGGGATGGTGAAGATGAAGGTTGATGGCTGGTCAGCCCGCGCACTGCAGCGCGGTTTTTTCGTTCTGGTCGCCGTGGGCCTTGTGGCTTGTGGTGGTGACATGTCGGATCTCGATGCCTATATGGCGGAGAAGCGCGCGCGACCCGGCGGTGTGATTGAGCCGATTCCTGCCTTTCAAGCCTACGAGGCTTTTGCCTATGCAGCGACCACCATGCGCAGTCCCTTTGATCGACCGGTGGAGGTGCGTCAGGTCACCCAAATGAACGCGCGGTCAGCGGTTCGGCCCGACAATGATCGAGTGAAAGAATTTCTTGAGCAATTTACCTTCGATTCCCTCCGCATGGTGGGCCGGTTCGAGCGCGGTGACAGCACTTGGACACTGATTGAAGATCCCGAGGGCGGTATTCATCGGGTGCAGATCGGTAACTTCCTCGGCAGAGATCACGGAAAAATCATCGACATGGGCGACTCGTTTGTCGCCGTCGTAGAAATCGTTTCGGATGGTACCGCTGAGGGTTGGGTCGAGCGCCCGAGAACAATCGAGCTCACCAGTCCGTGAGCCTAGGGGAAGTGGCAATGAACGAAGCCCGTATGAATTGGCTTAACAGAATTCGCAAAGCGACATTGTCGGCAGTGGTGCTGTCTGCGATGCCGGCGTTGGCGGCACCTGTTATCGAGGACATTACCTTTAGTTCCCGCCCCGGCAGCAAATTCGAAGTCCGACTCGATTTCAATGAGCCCCCGCCTGCAGATCTCGAGGCCTACACCATCGAAGAGCCTGCGCGCATTGCCATTGATTTTCCGGGCACCAAGAGCGGCCTCGATCAGAAACGGTACTCACTGCCCTACGGCAATGCCACGGGTGTTCTCGTGCTTGAGGCCAGTGATCGTACGCGCATGGTGCTAAATCTGATCAAGCTCGTGCCCTACGAGACCATTGTTCAGGGCAATCAGCTGATATTACAGGTTGGCCAGGATAGCAGCGGCGGTTACGCCCAGCAGACCACGGCTGCGCGTGTGCTTGAGAGTCAGGTCACACAGGTGAAGGGTGCTCGTGCCCAACTAACCGACCTTCAGTTCCGACGTTCTGAGGAAGGCGAGGGACGATTGGTGCTTGAACTCAGTGACCCTTCGATCGACGTCAATGTGTTCTCGCAAGGGGGCAACATTAATCTAGAGTTCCTGAGCACCTCAGTGCCCGAGTCACTGCTACGTCGCTTTGATGTGACGGATTTTGCAACGCCAGTCGCTAGCGTTGAAGTCAGCACCACAGAGCGTGGCACTCGCCTGCTGCTTAAGGCGACGGGTAACTATGATTACTTAGCTTATCAGACGGGCAATGAGTACATTCTCAGCGTTAAGCCCTTGACCGAGGACGAGAAGCAAGAGCGATTAAACGAGTTTAATTATATCGGTGATCGCATTTCCTTGAACTTCCAAAACATTGAAGTACGTGCAGTGCTGCAGCTGATAGCGGACTTTACTGAGTTGAACCTGGTGGCCTCCGATACTGTCACCGGCAGCATCACCTTGCGTCTTCAGAATGTTCCTTGGGATCAAGCCCTTGAGCTGGTCTTAAAGACCAAGGGTCTCGATAGCCGGCTGATTGGCAATGTGTTGATGGTGGCGCCTGCGGCCGAGATCGCCGAGCGCGAACGGCAGGAGATTGAGGCTAACAAGCAAATCGCAGAGCTTGCGCCCCTCAAATCCGAATTCATTCGTGTTCGCTATGCGAAGGCAGACGAGGTTGTTGCCCTCTTCGAAGCGGGCTCGGAAGAGGGCGGTTCGCTCATTTCGGAGCGCGGCTCGGTGGTTGTCGATGGTCGAACCAACTCAATCATTGTTACCGATACCGCCAGCAAGCTTGCTGAAATCCGTGACCTTATCGAGCGGGTGGATGTGCCTATTCGCCAGGTCATGATTGAAGCCCGCATTGTGATTGCTCAAACCAACCTCGATGAGGAATTGGGTATTGAGTGGGGTGGTGGCTATATCAGCACTGATAACGGTAACGTTGTATCCGTTTCAGGCAGCCGAGAAAGTGTGGTCGGTATCAACGAAGACGTGATCGCCGGAGAAACGCCGACGCTGACTTATCCGGTCGAGGGTGGTATCGGTGGCGGTGGCGCGCAAGGTGGCGGCCAGGGCCTGGGTGCAGCGCTGGTGGATCTGGGTATTTCAACCGCAACTAGTGGCTTTGCCATTGGCTTTACCTCTAACGATCTGTTCCTGACCGCTGAGCTTTCAGCGCTGGAGGCCTCGGGTCAAGGTGAGGTGGTTAGCCAGCCCAAAATTATTACCGGCGATAAGCAGCCGGCATCGATAAAGTCGGGTACTGAAATTCCTTATCAGGAAGGTGCCGCCTCGGGTGCAACAACTACGGCCTTTAAAGAAGCCGTGCTGAAACTTGACGTTACCCCCAACATCACTCCCGATGACCGCATTCTTTTGGATCTGGTGGTAAACCAGGATTCTGTGGGTGACCTGGTGCCTAGTGGTCAGGGCGGCTTGATTCCAACCATCGATACCACGGAACTCACGACGCAGGTACTGGTTGGCAACGGTGAAACCGTAGTGTTGGGCGGTGTATTCCAGAACGAAGAGCTGACGCAGGTGCAAAAGGTGCCCGTACTAGGAGATATTCCTTACTTGGGCTACCTGTTCAAAAGCACCGCAACACGGCAATCGAAGACCGAGACATTGATCTTTATCACGCCGCGTATTCTTTCCGCGGCGCTGCTGGATTAATCGCTGGCAGTATGGCCCATGCAAATCGCATTTTCCTGATTGGCCCCATGGGGGCCGGTAAGACCACGGTGGGGCGATCACTCGCGGGGGTGATGGGCTTTTTGTTCCTCGACAGCGACACCGAGATCGAGAGTCGCACGGGGGCAGATATCCCCTGGATCTTTGAGATCGAGGGCGAGTCAGGTTTTCGAGATCGCGAGACTCAGGTGATCGAGGACTTGAGTGAGCGCGAAGGCATCGTACTGGCAACCGGTGGTGGTGCGGTCATGCGCGACGCCAATCGATCGGTACTGGCTGAGCGCGGATTTGTTGTGTATCTGCGCGCCAGCGTGCGTGAACAAGTCAGGCGCACCGGTAACGACCGTAACCGACCCTTGCTCAACAGCGGTAATCGCGCTGAGGTGCTGCAAAAACTGATGGCGATACGCGACCCCCTTTACGGGGAGATCGCCGACCTCGTGCTTGCCACTGAAGGTAAAAATGCCCGTAAACTTGCTCATGAGATTGCCGCCGCGGTGAGAGGGAACGCACCTGTCTGACAGTCGGCTTGCGCGCTAGATCCCTAAGGTCGCAGGCCAAGCCTTAATCCACGCCACTGGAGAACCTATGTCCACCCGTTTGCACACGCTTCATGTCGACCTTCCTGGTGCAGAAGCAGATCGCAGCTACCCGATCGTGATTGGGCAAGACCTCTTGTCCGATGCGGCACTGTTTGATGACCTGCTGGCAGACCGACCGGTGGTGCTGGTAAGTAACGATCAGGTCGCGCCGCTTTATGCGGGACAAGTGCGCGAGGCTCTTGGGAGCGCCCGCCGAGTCACAGAGGTGATTCTCCCTGACGGCGAGCGCCATAAGTCCCTTGATGTACTCAACACAATATTCACTCAGGCACTCGCGGAACGCCACGAGCGACGCAGCATCTTTATTGCCTTAGGCGGGGGCGTTGTGGGCGATATGACAGGCTTCGCTGCTGCCTGTTTTCAGCGCGGTGTTGGGTTTATTCAGCTGCCGACCACATTACTGGCTCAGGTTGACTCTTCTGTGGGCGGTAAAACAGGAGTCAACCACTCTCTGGGTAAAAATATGATCGGTGCCTTTCATCAGCCAAAGGCCGTTTTGATTGACCTGCAAACTCTGCACACGCTGCCCGCACGGGAATTCGCTGCAGGGATCGCTGAAGTCGTCAAATATGGACTGATTTATGACGCCGATTTTTTCTACTGGCTGATTCAGGCGGCTGACCGCCTGCTGGCAAGGGATGATTCGGCGCTGGCTGAAGCGATTGAGCGAAGCTGTGCCATCAAGGCTGCGGTTGTGGCGGCGGACGAGCGCGAAGGGGGTTTGCGGGCAATCCTCAACTTCGGTCATACCTTTGGTCATGCGATTGAGCGTGAGCAGGGCTACGGCAACTGGTTGCACGGTGAAGCTGTTGCTTGCGGCATGACCATGGCGACACGCATTTCTGCAGCCAGAGGTTGGCTTGACGAAGAAGTGGTCAATCAACTGGTAACGTTTCTCCAGCGTTTTTCACTACCGGTTGTTCCGCCGGAGGCGATGACCACAGAGAGGTTCCTCGATGCCATGGCGGGGGACAAAAAAGTAGAACGCGGCAAAATCCGCT
The DNA here is from genome assembly GCA_965657905.1 of Luminiphilus sp. GTDB lineage: Bacteria > Pseudomonadota > Gammaproteobacteria > Pseudomonadales > Halieaceae > Luminiphilus. The sequence goes on from CBFHPT010000010.1 coordinate 93,115, forward strand.
ATATTCTACTCACCAACTTGGGGTCGGCGACGGTCGTTGACGATGTAAGCGCCCAAGATATCGAGCCGGTATTGGCATCGGCTTGATCAATTTTTGAGCAATTGTAGCGCCGGTTCCCCCTGTGTAAAATAGCCGACCTTTTGACTTGACCTCGGTTCCCGAGGTTGATCCAACGGCACTTTCGTGCCGTCAGAACTGAGTGTGATCAGAATGAATCAGACAATTGTTTCGGGTGTCGCCGGCAAGGCCTCGACCAGCCCGCAGGGCCTCTACCGCCCCGAGGAATTCCGGGATAACTGCGGGTTTGGCCTTATTGCGCATATCGAAGGCGAGCCCAGTCATCGTCTGCTGCAGACGGCAATCGAGTCATTAACTTGTATGACCCACCGCGGCGGTATTGCCGCTGACGGTAAAACCGGTGACGGCTGTGGTCTTTTGCTGCAGATGCCCGACGAGTTTATGCGTGCGGCCGCCCTGAGCAGTTTTGGCCGGGAGTTAGGCGATCACTATGCCGTGGGCATGATCTTCCTGTCTCAAGATGAAGCACGACAGGTAGCGGAGCGCGCTGCGGTAGAGGCTGCGCTCACCGAGAATGAGCTGAACGTTATCGGTTGGCGCGAAGTGCCCGTATCCCCCGATGTTTGCGGCGAGATCGCCCTCGATCAATTGCCCCACATTGAGCAAGTTTTCATCGCGGCAGATCACCTCGATCACGCGCGCCTGACGGGAAAGCTGTTTATGGCGAGACGCCAGGCAGAGCAAGCGTTAGCCGATGATCAGGATTTCTATATTTGTAGCCTTTCCGATCAGGTGGTGGCTTACAAGGGCTTGGTGATGCCCGCCGACCTGGCTCAGTTTTATCCGGATCTCAATGACGATAGCTTAAAGACAGCGATTTGTGTCTTTCATCAGCGATTCTCAACCAACACCTTGCCGCGCTGGCCCCTGGCCCAGCCCTTTCGGATGTTGGCTCACAATGGCGAAATCAACACCATTGAGGGCAATCGTAGTTGGTCGAAAGCCCGAACCCCAAAGCTTCAATCTCCGCTGCTGCCAGACCTTGATAAAGTCACGCCCCTGGTCAACACGACCGGTTCGGATTCCTCGAGCCTCGATAACATGCTCGAGCTGCTAACGACCGGTGGAGTGGAGCTACCTCGCGCGCTGCGCATGCTCATCCCGCCGGCTTGGCAGAATATCGAGGGTATGGACCCTGATCTGAAAGCGTTCTATCAGTATCACTCGATGCACATGGAGCCTTGGGATGGTCCCGCCGGCATCGTCTTAACCGACGGTCGGTATGCCGCCTGTTTGCTTGATCGAAATGGTTTGCGGCCAGCCCGTTGGGTGACAACCCGCGATGGCTTTATCACCTTGGCTTCTGAGATTGGCACCCACGGGTACAAAACCTCTGATGTGATCGCCAAAGGTCGCGTCGGTCCGGGGCAGGTGTTAGTTGTCGACACCCATGAAGGCAAGGTGCTGCACACTGAAGACATCGACCAGATGCTCAAGGCGCGCCACCCCTACAAACACTGGCTACGCAAGCATGCTCGATACGTTGAGGGCAGCTTTAGCGGTGAAGTTTCGCCCGGTATTGGAGAGAGCCAACTGGACCTGTACCAAAAGATGTTCCAAGTCAGTTTCGAGGAGCGCGATCAGGTTCTGCGGCCGCTGGCTGAGTCGGGCAACGAGGGTGTCGGCTCTATGGGGGATGACACACCTATGGCCGTGTTGTCAGTGCGTGAGCGTCCATTATACGACTACTTCAGACAGAAGTTTGCGCAGGTTACTAATCCGCCGATTGACCCACTGCGTGAAGCGATTGTCATGTCCCTTGAAGTTGACCTCGGTGGTGAGGGCAATGTGTTCGTTGAGACCGAAGAGCACGCCAAACGGGTAAGTCTGACGTCGCCAGTGCTGTCGCAAGGCAAGTTCAACACCCTATTAAAATTGGGCGACGAGGGCCTGAAAGTTGGCGATATCGATGGCACCTATGACCCTGCAGTGGGAGACCTCCGCAGTGCCTTGGAAGGTCTGTGCCTCAGTGCTGAGTCGGCGGTCCGCGAGGGCGCGACGATATTGATTTTGTCCGATCGCAACATCGTTGATGGGCGGTTACCCATCCACAGTCTGCTGGCGACGGGTGCCGTTCATCATCATTTAATTCGCGAAGGTTTACGTGCTGATGCCAATCTGATCGTCGAAACGGGAAGCGCACGAGATTCCCATCAAGTCGCCTGTTTGCTGGGCTTTGGTGCAACAGCAATCTATCCGTACTTGTCCTACAGCATTCTCGAGGATTCGCTGCGTACGGGTGAACTCCTCGGCGATCCGACCCAGTGTTACAAAAATTATCGCAAGGGCATCAACAAGGGGCTTCTGAAAATCATGTCCAAGATGGGCATTTCAGCGGTCAACTCCTATCGGGGTGCTCAGCTCTTTGAGGCGGTTGGACTCGCGAGTGAAGTGGTCGATGCGGCGTTCACCGGGGTTGCCTCGCGGATTGGCGGCGCTGGTTTTGAGGACCTTGAGCGCGACTTGCGGGTAGTCGCTGCCCGGGCGCACTCTCGACGCAAGACGCTCGAGCAAGGCGGCTTGCTCAAGTATGTCCACGGAGGCGAGTACCACGCCTTTAACCCCGATGTTGTGATGACACTCCAGCAAGCGGTATCGAGCGGGGATTACGGGGATTACCAGCGCTATTCAGAGTTGTGTAACTCGCGACCGATCGCAACGCTGCGCGACCTTCTCGAACTCAATCTACCCGAGCAGGGCATCGACCCCGACGAGGTAGAGCCTATCGAGCATATTCTCAAGCGCTTCGATTCAGCTGGTATGTCGCTGGGTGCGCTGTCACCGGAAGCCCATGAAGCGCTCGCTATGGGTATGAACCACGTGGGCGCTCGATCCAACAGTGGTGAGGGTGGCGAGGATCCTGCGCGTTTTGATACCAATCGGGTGTCGAAAATTAAGCAGATTGCCTCAGGCCGATTTGGTGTGACCCCGCACTACCTGGTAAATGCCGAAGTACTACAGATTAAGGTCGCGCAAGGTGCCAAGCCCGGTGAGGGCGGCCAGCTCCCTGGGGGCAAAGTCAATGAATTGATCGCCCGATTGCGACACAGCGTCCCTGGCGTGACACTCATTTCGCCCCCGCCTCACCATGATATTTATTCGATCGAGGATCTGGCGCAACTGATTTTCGACCTTAAGCAGGTCAACCCGGAAGCGCTGGTTTCCGTAAAGCTGGTGTCTGAGCCCGGGGTCGGCACGATTGCCGCTGGTGTCGCCAAGGCTTACGCGGATTTGATTACCATTTCGGGCTACGACGGCGGTACCGCTGCCAGTCCGCTAACGTCAATTCGTCATGCGGGATCGCCATGGGAGCTGGGGCTGGCTGAGGTTCAGCAAACACTGCGCGGCAACCGACTTCGCGGAAAAATCCGATTGCAGGCGGATGGCGGCATGAAAACGGGGCTAGACGTCATCAAAGCGGCGATATTGGGTGCCGAGAGCTTTGGCTTTGGTACCGCGCCCATGATTGCCATGGGCTGCAAATATCTGCGTATTTGCCACTTGAACAACTGTGCGACCGGTGTCGCCACTCAAAATGAGCAGCTACGTGACGACCACTTCGTTGGCGATGTCGAGCGGGTGGTTAATTTCTTCACCTTCGTTGCCACCGAAACTCGCCAGTGGCTTGCGCGGTTAGGTGTTAGCAAACTCGAGGACCTCATTGGCCGGACTGATTTACTAAAGCGTTTGCCTGGGACCACTGACAAGCACGAAGCGCTTACATTGGACCCAATACTTTGGGTAGATCCCGATGCGAGGGATCAGCCGCAGTTTTGCCAGGTTGCGAACAACGATCCCTTTGACACCGCTGAGAAAGCGAATCAGATGGTTGCAGATATGTTGCCCGCGATCGAATCAGGTGAGGGCGGGGAGTTCAGCTACACCATTACTAACTGCGATCGTTCGATCGGGGCTCGTATCTCAGGTGAGATCGCGAAGCGCTATGGTAACAGTGGACTGGAACACAGCCCGATTGTGATTCGCTTTGCGGGGACTGCAGGACAAAGTTTTGGCGTTTGGAATGCGGGCGGCGTTCACATGTACCTTGAAGGCGATTGTAACGATTATGTGGGTAAAGGGATGGCCGGCGGAAAGCTGGTGATATACCCACCGAAAGACTCGACCTTTGAAAGTCAGCACACATCGATTGTCGGTAACACCTGTCTCTACGGCGCCACCAACGGCAAGCTGTTCGCAGCAGGTGTGGCGGGAGAGCGGTTCGGTGTGCGCAACTCCGGCGCCTTTGCGGTTATTGAGGGCGCGGGCGATCACTGTTGCGAATACATGACCGGAGGCTGCATCACGGTTCTTGGTCCTACCGGCGTCAATTTCGGTGCTGGTATGACAGGCGGTTTTGCCTATGTACTCGATCAGGATCGGTCGTTTATTGACCGCTTCAATAGCGAGTTGGTGGAAATCCATCGGGTGAGTGGCGAGGCAATGGAAGCTCAGCGCCATCATTTGAGGGACAACATCCGCGAGTTTGTGCAAGAGACCGGGTCAGCTTGGGGCAGCCATTTGCTGGAAAATTTTGAGGATTACGTGGGTCGTTTTTGGCTGGTTAAGCCCAAAGCTGCCGACGTAAACACCTTGTTGTCACGATTACGTGACACCGACTGAGAGAGGGCAGCATGAGCACACGACTGGCCAATAATTTTCAATTTCTAGACGTTGAGCGTCAGGATCCCCCGAAAAAAGATCTTGATACGCGCACCGAAGCGTTCGTTGAAATCTATGATCCATTTAGTGGCGGACAGGCCGCGGAGCAGAGTCACCGCTGTCTTGAGTGCGGCAATCCCTACTGTGAGTGGAAGTGCCCAGTGCACAACTACATTCCTAATTGGCTCAAGCTGCTGGCTGAAGGCAATTTATTTGAGGCGGCTGAACTCAGTCATCAGACCAATACCCTGCCTGAAGTTTGTGGCCGAGTTTGCCCACAGGATCGTCTGTGTGAAGGTGCGTGCACCTTAAACGACGGTTTTGGTGCGGTGACTATTGGTAATTCAGAGAAATACATTACCGATACCGCGCTGGCCATGGGCTGGCGCCCCGACCTATCCGACGTTATCCCGACCGACAAGAAAGTTGCCATTATCGGAGCGGGCCCCGCGGGCCTCGGTTGCGCGGATATCCTCACGCGCAACGGCGTCAAGGCGGTGGTTTTTGACCGCTATCCTGAAATTGGTGGCCTGCTGACGTTCGGTATTCCGCAATTCAAGCTTGAGAAGCAAGTCATGGAGCGCCGCCGTGAAGTGTTTGAGGGCATGGGCATCGAGTTTCGTCTCAACACCGAGATTGGTGTCGATATTGAGATTGATGATTTGCTCGCAGAGTACGATGCGGTCTTTCTTGGGATGGGTACCTATAAGGCAATGGAAGGGGGCTTCCCTGGGGAAAATCTTCCCGGTGTCTACAAAGCCCTCGATTACCTAGTGGGTAACGTTAACGAGAAAATGGGGTATCCCCAAAACCCGGATGAATACATAGATCTGAAGGAAAAAACCGTTGTTGTTCTCGGTGGCGGTGACACTGCGATGGATTGCGTGCGTACCGCTGTCCGGCAGCAGGCCGATCGCGTGTACTGTGTGTACCGCCGCGATGAAGTGAATATGCCGGGCTCGCGGAAAGAGGTACAGAACGCGAAAGAAGAGGGGGTTAAATTCCTATTCAACCGCCAGCCAATCGAAGTGATGGAATATTTTGGCGAGGCGATCGGTATTAAAGTTGTCGAGACCGAACTCGGTGAGCCGGGTCCCGATGGCCGTCGTCGACCTCAGCCCGTTGAGGGCTCTGAAACCGTGATTGAAGCTGATGCCATCATCATGGCTTTTGGCTTCCAGCCAAGCCCTGCGGATTGGTTCACTGACATTGATGTCAAACTGAATGATTGGCAGGGTGTGGTCGCTCCCGAGCAGCAGACCTATAAGTTTCAGACATCGAACCCGAAAATATTCGCCGGTGGCGATATGGTGCGCGGATCCGACCTCGTAGTTACCGCAATTTGGGAGGGCCGTGAGGCCGCCGATGGTATTCTGGATTATCTGGGCGTCTGACGCTCAGATTGCCTTCAGAATACTTGGGGGCAGCCAATCGGTGCCTAGTGAACCCAAACGTAAGTAAACAAAACACTAAAACTAAGAGACGTTCCCCGTGACAACATTACAGAATGACCGCTTCCTTCGTGCCCTAATGCGTGAGCCTGTGGATCGCACGCCCCTTTGGATGATGCGTCAGGCCGGTCGTTACCTGCCCGAGTACCGAGCAACCCGGCAAGAAGCAGGCAGTTTTATGGCGCTTTGCACCAATCCCGAGTTGGCGTGTGAGGTGACCATGCAGCCCCTGCGGCGCTATGCGATGGATGCCGCCATTTTGTTCTCAGATATTTTGACCATCCCTGATGCGATGGGGCTGGGTCTGTATTTTTCGGAGGGCGAAGGCCCACGCTTTGAGCGCCCGCTTACTACTGCTCAGGATATCAACGCACTACAGCCCCAGCGCGCCGTCTCTGAGTTGGGCTATGTGATGGATGCGGTGTCGCTTATTCGCAAAGAGCTGAAAGGCTCGGTCCCGTTGATTGGTTTTTCTGGCAGTCCGTGGACGCTGGCGACTTACATGGTTGAAGGCGGTTCATCGAAGGATTTCGCCAAAGTAAAAGCTCTGGCATTTAATGAGCCGGCACAGATGCATCAGCTGCTCGAGAAGCTCGCTGAAGCGGTAGCCCTGTACCTGACCGCCCAAATAGAAAGTGGCGCACAGGCAGTGCAGATTTTTGATACCTGGGGCGGTGCGCTAAGTCACGCTGCCTACCAAGAGTTCTCTCTTAACTATATGAAAGCCATCATTGAGCGCTTGCCGCGGGAAGCAGACGGTCGACGAGTGCCCATTATTGTTTTCACTAAGGGTGGCGGTCAGTGGTTGGAGACCATCGCCGATTGTGGTGCTGATGCGGTGGGCCTCGATTGGACAACGGATATCAGTGCCGCGCGCCAGCGTGTCGGTAGCAAAGTTGCCTTGCAGGGGAATATGGACCCTTCGATGCTTTTTGCATCACCCGAGCGGATTCGCTCCGAGGTTGCAACAATTCTCGAGGGCTTTGGTACTGGCCCGGGGCACATCTTCAACTTGGGTCATGGCATTACGCCAGGCGTTAACCCTGAGCACGTCTCCGCCATGGTGGATGCAGTGGTAGAGCTTTCACCCAATTACCATCAGTAATGGTCTGCCGAGCTTTCTAGTTTCTGGCAACCCCTGGGGGCGAGAAGACTCTATGCTGCTGGGGTGGCTGCCGCTTGGGCTAATCGCTTACCAATTGGACTCGGGGATCGCATGATCCATATCGAGTGCCGGCGAATCTGATCCGGCATCGCCGACAACCCGCGCGGGCACACCAGCCACCGTGGTGTGGGGTGGAACATCTTTTAAAACGACTGAGCCGGCGCCGACCTTTGCGCCTTCGCCCACTTGTATATTGCCAAGGATCTTCGCACCCGTGCTGATCAGCACGCCGTCACCAATTTTTGGATGGCGATCGCCATCTATTTTTCCGGTGCCGCCCAGGGTTACCGATTGCAAGATTGACACATTATTTCCCACCACGGCGGTCTCACCCACCACTAAGCCGGTGGCATGGTCGAGCATGATGCCGTGGCCAAATCGAGCTGCGGGGTGAATGTCGACAGCAAATTTCTGGGACATTCGGCTCTGCAAAAACAAGGCGAGCGAGCGACGCCCTTGCTGCCAAAGCCAGTGGGCAACGCGGTAGGTCTGCAGCGCGTGAAAGCCTTTGAAGTACAAAAACGGTAAATAGTATTCGTGGCAGGCTGAATCGCGCTCAAGTACTGCTTTTAGGTCGTCGCGGATAGCGCAGCGTATTGTGTTGTCGGCATTGAACGCCTCCAGAAAAATCTCGCGCAGCATCATCGACGACGCAGAGGGGCTATCTAGCTGGTTGGCCAGATGAAAGCTCAGCGCACACTCGAGTTCGTCATGATGCAATATGGTGGCGTGAATAAAGCTGGCCAGAATGGGTTCGTCGGCAACCGCAATTCGGGTTTCCTCGCGAATGCGCTCCCAGATAGGGTCACCCCCCTGGGTCTCAGCAAAACTTACCGGTTGTATTGATGCCATGGTATCGCCCTCAGCGCCGTGTTCGGCGCAGCACAGGGTAGCCCACTCGGTGGGTTTCTCTCTAGCCCCCCGGCTAAGGCCCTTTTTCCTATTCTACAGTCAACTCGGCTGCGGGTGTTCTACGCCGGCGAACCGCGAAACCGCCACAGGCTCTGGCCGCGCTCATGATATTTACGTTCAAACAGCGTGATTGGAGCTTCGGGCGTCAGCGTCTCGAGGGCACCGTGGATATCGATCAAGGTGCAGGCGAGTGTAAATTCTTGAACGTAGATGTCCCAGTTACTGCGCAATTCGATAGCGCCACCCAAGGCGGCAAGCAGTGGAAAGCCCGGATGCCCGTGAATTCGCCGTTTGAGCTGACCGCTTTTCGGCCAGGGGTTGGGATAAAGCAAATAGTGCCGTTCTAGTGTCACCCCTGCGTCGACAAGGTACGCCCAAAATGGCTCACACTCGGCGCGAACCAGTAGGTAGTTTCCCTTGGTTTTCTGGTGGCGACCGAGTCGAGCGGCTGACTTGTCGATACCGATCACGGCGGCTTGTGGACGTGATTGGGCAAGGTTGCTGGTGCTTAACCCGGTACCACAGAATGAGTCGAGAATGAGCGGGGGATTGCCGAGAGCCCGAAGCCACTCCAATGCTTTATCGGCTGCACGACGGGTATGTTCAGGCACCGGCTTTTGCCAGGGGTGGGTAAGGTGCTTGCGTACTAACGCCGATAACCCCGAAGCGGGGCCGGTTTGGTCGCTAACAATGGGGCCGGTGTCGACGGATATTTGCGGTACTGATTTCACCTTGCCATGATACCCCGGCTTACTGATGGAACCGATGCATGCGTGCTGATCTGAGGCCCTACTGGGTCAAAAAATCGTGGTTGTGGCTGCGTGATACGTGGGTCGATTACTACCTGCGACCTCGCTGCGAGTTTCTGGGTCCCCATGCCAACATTATGAACCCTTGGTTCGTGAGAATTTCCGGGGACAATATACGTATTGGCCACTCATTCACTGCGATCGGCGAGCCGCACCATCGGGTCGAGATCGGCGTTTGGGGCCGGGCATTCGGTGAAGGCTCGGTGACAATCGGTGACGCATGCCTGATGAGCCCCGGCTCTCGCATTAGCGCCAGTGATAGCGTGACTCTCGGCGATAGTGTCATGCTCGCCAACGGTGCTTATATTACGGACTCGGATTGGCACGGTTTGTACGACCGAATCGATCGCGACGAACGGGTAACACCGGTGTGCCTAGAGGATAATGTCTGGGTGGGCGATCACGCCAAAGTCCTCAAGGGCGTGACCGTCGGCGAAAACAGCGTCGTTGCGGCGGGGGCGATTGTGACCCGCGATGTGCCGGCGAATGTCATTGTTGCCGGCAACCCCGCGCGGATTGTTAAAAATCTTGATCCTGATCGCACCCGTAGAACCCGGCTCGACGCATACAGTGACCCTGTAAAAACAGCGGCTTTCTTTGACCACGTTGACCGCGAGGTCCTCAAAGACAATAGTTTCTGGTTTTGGCTGTGGACGGTTATCTACCCCCGGGCCCGCCAGAACCGATGATCAAACTGTTGTCAAAACCGTTCCAAGGCCGCTGACCAGAACCGCTGACCAGAACCGCTGACTAGAACCGCTGACTTTAGTCACGAAGTGCTGGCAAGGTGTGTGGATCATCGCGAATGTGACTCCACCAAGGCGGGCGCTCTCGTTAAAGCAAACGTAACGTGGGCTCGTTCATCGCTGCCATTTGTTCGCGGAGCTCTAAAATGTGATCGGACCAAAAGCGTTCCTGTCCAAACCAAGGGAACGCCCGAGGAAAGGCGGGATCATCCCAGCGCCGACCCAGCCATGCGGCGTGCGACATGATGCGCATGGTGCGTAGCGCCTCAATCCAACGAATCTGCCGAGGATCGAAGCGATTGAACTCTTCATAGCCACTAATGATTTCCGCCAGCTGTAGCTCCTGCTGCGCGCGATCACCGCTTAAAAACATCCATAAATCTTGGATGACCGGCCCTGAAAGACAGTCGTCTAGGTCGACAAAGTGCGGCGTGTCATCGCGCCATAGAATATTGCCGCCATGGCAGTCTCCATGCAGTCGCTGCTTGTCCTCGGTGCCGTAGTCAGCCATCAACTCACGCACCGCCGATTCACAGTCGCGGCTTAGGGACTCGTAGGCGGGCACCAGATCTCTTGGAATAAAATGCTCGAGTAAAAATTCGCGACTGCTGGCGACTTTGAGGTCAATCGATAGGGAGGGGCGGGTCGCAAAGGGTGTAGCGGCACCCACGCCGTGGATGCGCCCTAGGGTGCGGCCTAAGCTTAAGAGGTGATCAAAATTATCGAACTCTGGCGGGTAGCCGCCGCGGCGAAGAAATACGCTAAAGCGAAAGCCGGCGACGCAATGCAGGGTCTGCCCACCAATCGCCATCGGCGCCACCACAGAGAGTTCGTGATCGACCAGTTCCTGCGAGAAGGTGTGCTCCTCCAGAATCTGCTCGTCACTCCACCGGTCTGCGCGGTAGAACTTAACGATCACCGGTGTCGCGTCCTCTATGCCGACTTGATATACCCGATTTTCGTAGCTATTGAGTGCAATTAGGCGCAAATCGCAGCGAAATCCCGCTGCTTCGACGCAATCGACAACCTGATCAGGCGTGAGGTGATCGTAAGGGTGGCTCATAGAAATTGTTGGGTCATAGCTAGAGTGCCGCACAGTGAGCCGATTAAATGCAATACCCGAGCTTACCCCATTAAACGCTTGGCAGCAGATTAGTCCATGATATCAACGGCTGGACCCCGCCGACGCGCCCTTGCCAGCGCCCAGACCTCGACATGGTCAACGCCAGCTTCAAGCAACCTTTCTGATGCAGCCGATAGCGTGGCGCCAGTGGTCATGACGTCATCAACTAGCAGTACGCGCTGCCCCACCAATGTGCGACGTGTACCGAATCGGTTGGTCGCATTGTCGTGTCTCGCCACACGCCCCAACCGGTGTTGTAGGGGCCGGGACCCTGTGACGCTCAGTGCGCGAGATACCGGCATCGTCACGCTGTTGCGCCTCCGCCAATGTCGCCGGAGTGCCCAACAGATCAGTTCTGCTTGGTTGTATCCCCGGCGCCAACGGCGTGGGAAGCTCATCGGGATCGGGACGATGACATCGATATTGTTGGGCGCTGCGGCACCCGCGAGCGCCAGTTCAACCAATAGCCGCGTTAGTTCGGGTCGATTTTCAAACTTCCAGCGGCGAATCATGTCCCGAACCGTGTCCTCGTAAATCAGCGGGACGGTTGCTGCCGCAAAGGGCGGGGGAGTAGTTTGGCAATCGGGGCAGCGCGAGGCTGTGACTGGCTTATTGTCAACGCTGCGCTTGGCCGCATCAGCGGCCTTAGTATTAGCCCCAGTATTAGCCCAAGTGTGAGCCGCGCTAACAGCCCCACTGTTAGTAGGTATGAGCGGCGTTAGGGGTAACGCACAGTGCGCGCAGCGATAAGCGTTGCGCGCAATGCCAGTAACGCAGTTGTCGCAAAGCCATGTGGGGCCTACGCAGGGCTCTTCGCATTGAAGGCAACGGGCGGGCAGTAATGCCTCAAGATGGGTTCGGCAAAAATCAGCCACCTGAATGGCCTTAAGCTTGGTTACACTGTGCGCTATGAATGTCATACGCGAGAGTATGGCAAGGTAGTGGCGGTCACGACCGGCCGTTACCTATCCCCTAGAACCGTTTTCGTGGAAGGCGTTACTGGAATCAGCATGAGTGAGCAGTCTAATTCACCGCAAAGTAAACCAAGCGATCCCAACGAGCCGCGTCTTTATCCCGAGGATCAGGCGAAGGTTGATGAGTTTCTCAAGCGTGGCGTGAACTCTGTCGAGCGAAAACCATTCAGGCCGGTATTTCTGGTGTTTTTGCTAATCGCCGTGGTCACCGGGTTCAGTTTGCTGAGTCAGGTCATCGCCCGATGGGCTGGCGTTTATTGAGCTTTTGAAACGCGAGTGAGGCGGCGCTTCATTGAATTGAAAATCCCGTTCTGTCTTGCTAGATTTCGCGCCCTCGGTGTGTAGCGCAGCCTGGTAGCGCACTTCCTTCGGGAGGAAGGGGTCGGGAGTTCGAATCTCCCCACACCGAGCAATTAAATCAATAACTTAACAATTTTCGCAGCACCGTCACTTTTCTGTGCCTACAATGTGCCTACAAACTGCATCATTAGCGTCCATCCGTTGTATTCGGTAAGCCATCACCGAATTCAGTGCAGTCTCAACGGCTATCGCCAGACATTTAGACCACCGGGGAGGGGTAAAAGTCTCCTGCTGATACCAGTGATACTGCTGGCACACATTAGAAGCCAATTTAAAAAAAAGAAGAGTTAGCCACGTGTTCAATCACCAGTGGTGCTGGGTAGGTACAGTGGAAGTGGCTTTGGAAAAAGAAGAAGTGTGAGCAGTCGAAAATTAACGGCTGTTTAATGCTCAGGACTCAACGCGTAAAAAGGCAAAAACCTTTCCGCCTTTGCTCTTTTAATGCTTTCGGCGTCAAATTTCAGTATTCTTGGCATTTGGGGAGCATTTTCGTAACCACCCGCAGCCTGAACAGTCCGGTCGCTGTTTCCCTTGACGACTCGTTTTGAAGAATTTATGGGGATATAGCCATGAAGCGCTTAAACGCACTTGCGGTTCTTGCATCCACTTTGTTTATGTCGATGATGGTATCGGCTCAGGTTCAGGCTTTTGATGCCGGTGGTTTGAGTTATAACGTTGTTACCGGCACGAATACTGTCGAAGTAACGGGTCGCGCGTCTGGAAATGACAGTACGAACGTCGTCATTCCTGCCAGTGTTACGGATAGTGGAACCGATTATGATGTCGTGGGTGTGGCGCCCTTGGCTCTTCTAGCCAAGGCCCTCACCAGCGTGACCATTCCAGACAGCGTTACTACCATTGGGCAAAATGCGTTCTCTGACAACAGCCTCAACAGCCTGACCATTGGCAACAGCGTTACGACCATTGCGGACAATGCGTTCCGCAACAACAACCTCACCAGCGTGACCATTCCAGACAGCGTTACTACCATTGGGGACGATGCGTTCGGTAGCAACAGCCTCATCAGCGTGACCATCGGTAACAGCGTTACGACCATTGGGGGCACTGCTTTCACCGACAACGCCCTTGCCAGCCTGACTATTCCAAACAGCGTTACGACCATCGGGGACTATGCGTTCTCTGAAAACAGCCTCACCAGCCTGACCATTGGCAACAGCATTACGACCATTGGGGTGGGTGTCTTCCGCATCAACGCCCTCACCAGCGTGACCATTCCAGACAGCGTTACAACTATTGGGCGGAGTGCTTTCAACAGCAACAACCTTGCCAGCCTGACTATTCCAAACAGCGTTACAACTATTGAGGGCGGTGCTTTCGCCAACAACGACCTTGCCAGCCTGACTATTCCAGACAGCGTTACAACTATTGAGGGCGGTGCTTTCTCCGGCAACGACCTTGCCAGCCTGACTATTCCAAACAGCGTCACGACCATCGGGGACTATGCTTTCTCCAACAACGCCCTCAACAGCCTGACCATTCCAGATAGCGTGACGACTATTGGGATTGGCGCTTTTTATGGCAACAGCCTTACCAGCCTGACCATTCCAGACAGCGTGACGACTATTGGAAGTAGGGCTTTCTATGAAAGCAACCTCGTCAGCGTGACTTTTTTAGGGGACTTCGGAACGTTCAGCCTCGACATGTTTGAGGGCAATTCCAGTCTAGAAATCGTTACTTACGAACAAGGCGCTACGGGATGGGACACTCCCAGAGTCTTTGAACCAGACACTGGTGCGTCAGGCAGTGTCACTGCGACCCTAGCGACAGCAACCGCGTCATCAGCAACCGCTGTACCTATCATGCCTTTCTTCGGCTTACTTGCACTAGGCGGCCTACTTGGACTCTTCGGTCTACGTAAGCTCAAGAAGTAATCACCGGATTCACCTAAGAAGCCCAGCCACGTGTTGGGCTTTTTTGTTTCTGAGCTACGGCAGGTCTACTTTTACCCTAGCCAACCCACTGGTCTCCATCTGCCTATCCCAGCGCTCAAGCATGGTGTCTTTGCGAGGCTTCTGATTCTCGCCAGTTGCTGCGAACTTTCTTCCGGTAGTACAGAGGAAAGACTCTAGTTACCGCTCCAGACACGCCAAGATTGAATGAATTTAGTGGTTAATTTCTTTTGCTCATTCTTCAGCACACCCCAAGTTTCTGACCCACTTAAGATGCCAACATTAGAATCGGACTTTTGTTTTTCCAAGACCTCATCTTTCTTTAATCCATAAAGTTGATCTGCCTTAACAATATCTAGATCTACACTAATGTCGGCTCCAGTGATTTCCCTAAAGGTGTCTTTCATCACTGAAGACAAGATTTGGTGGTATCCAGAGGGAACTAAGAAAGAATCATGTATTGGTAAACATACAATCCCATCTCTGAACATCTTCAGCATGACTGATTCAGCAATCTGACTATCAACAAACTGTGACTCTAGACCTATTCCATCAGCTAATCTTTCGTACACAACAGGGTGTGTCTTTTGGAACAACTTTCGTAACTCTCTAGGTGTTACGCCATAGAAACTCTTTGTACCAACTAACTTGTAATCTCCATCTTCATCATTGATGAGTGCATTGATGGTCTTCTTAAGCGGCTTCCTTCTTTCATCTGTTGATCCTTGCCAATTGGGTAAGCCAATATCGTAAGGGTCTACTTCGGCTGGTAAATTGACACCACAGTGGGCTGAGATGATTCTTAGGGAGATACCTGAGTAATCAATCTCTATAACTTTCTTACCGTCTATGCGTATGTGTGGTCTGTGTATCTCTGGTATCGACTGCCACCAACCCCTGTAAAACCGTCCTCCTTTGCCCAATGATCCTCTAGAGAAGATTCTGGTTAGCTGAACTCTATGGAGGTACAGACGCTTGTAAGTCTCTTGATCTCCTCTTTTTGTCGCTAACTCCCTCTTTAAAGCATCTAAGTTGATATTTGATAGGTCTAATGAAATACAGTGCTTCGTTAACTCTGAGTTGATGTATTCAAGGTTGTCCCGCCAGAGATCAACCTCAGAAGTCTCAGGCACGGCACACGGGTACTTCTTTTTCTTGCGGCGCTTGCCAGACCTAATGGGTTTGCCTTCTTTGTCTCGCTTTATGTCTCTGAGGACAATCAGTTCATCTCTGGGTTGCAACTCTTGTGGCATCCAACGGGCACCTATTTCCTCAAAGGCACTCTTCAGGCCGCCACTGGCTTTGATTCTGGTGTAATCCTTTACGTACTTAGTTGTTATCCATTTGAGTCTCTTAAGCGCCTTGTAAGCTTCTTGTGTGTACTCGTGAGACAGCTGAACAGCACCTAATCTTCCGGCTTTGTAAGCAGCAGGACGCACTGGAAATGACAATGCATCATCAGCACACCAGCCGATGTAGAGGCTACTGACTAATTGGGTGCTTATTGTCTTGTAGGCACTATTGCGCTTCTCAGGTGATGCGCCCCTGTTTTTTTTCGGAAACATTGTTTGCACATGCTGCACAAGCGTCTCCGACAACTCCTCTAGTGCCGGAGATTGCAAGACAGGGTGCCAATCGAATCTGAGTTCAGACATAAGGCCAAAGATGCCTCAGAAGCATCCCTATTGCCACACACACTTAACTGGTCAAAAAATAACCAATATTCAGTAGCCGTGAAATCCCGGATAGCCTTATGCGCATCGGGTTTTCATTCCATCCGCCTGATAATTAAATGCTGTAGATATTTCGCACTTTGCATCCAGCTTTTTAAGCAAATCACTTGCATCTAAGTGTGTATAACGGCGGAGCATACGTGGATCTTGATGCCCAGTGATTGACGCTACCTCCATTAGCGATAGGCCCATTTCAAAGAATCTACTGGTAGCTTCATGGCGCATATCGTGAAACCTAAGGTTCTGTATTCCGGTTTTAGCACAAGCCCTTGCGAAGGCTTGGGTCAATGAATCTGCTTTGATGGAGAATAGCGTGTCCGTTGAAGCCCTGCTTTGTTGATCTTTTAGGATTGAGATGGCGGTTGTTGTCAGAGGTATTGTGCGAGGTACATTAGTTTTCGTTTGATTCACCGCTAATGTACGCCTGTCATAGTCAATATCCTGCGCTTCAATTCTTATTAACTCTCCGCGACGCATACCAGTTTCAATAGCCAGCTGAATTAGCGCCCTGACTTCGTGATTACTGATTACACTGAGCAAACTTACTAGTTCAGCGCTCTTTAGTCGTCTGGTTCGGGCATTAGATATTTTTGGAGGGCGAATAAATGGCACTTGATAACCAGTAAAGCCCTTGCTGTTACAAAACTCAGTAAGTGACCGTTTTATGATGCCAAGTTCATGCTTTACGGAAGCTGGCGATACTGTGTTAAGACGAGAGTCTCTGTATTCCTCTAACTTCTTTACGGTTAAGTCACAGAGCCTTAAGTGCCCAATAGCCTTGGAGATAATTCTGCTGTGGGCCTGAATGTACTTAAGTGCTTTGAGATTGCGGCGCTCGCAGCTTAGAAAATAGTGCTTCAAAGAATCTTGCAGAGTGTAGTAACGCAGTACAACATTGCTGTCTACTGACCCACTCTCAATCTGTGCTTCTAGGCTTTTGGCCCACTTCTTGGCATCTGTCAGCCTTAAGAATGTTTTTGCTTTGGTTGGGAACCCTTGCTTCCTGACGATTGCCTTGGTTTTCTCGCCAACTCTTACGAACGTAGCCATAACTGTTACCTCTGCTGTACCTGCGAAATACACGCGTTAAGCAGCAGGGCTTAGCCTTAGGTAACCAGCTGAAGAACATGAGGAAAATGGTGGGCCCAGTAGGACTTGAACCTACGACCAATCGATTATGAGTCGACTGCTCTAACCAACTGAGCTATGGGCCCGAGGGCGGCGATTATAGGGCATTCGTTGCCGCTAATCACCCGAAAGTCTTTGGGACAAGAGGGGTGCCTACGTCAGACAACCGCGGGCGCAACCCCAGCTATCTAAATTGCCCGACGGACGACTCGTCGTCAGTGTTGGGCACCGTCTATGCCGAGCCCACAGTTGTCAGCTAAGTCGCTTGATCTCTGGCAGTCGCCGTAACTCTGCCAGGGCAATCGCTGGCCAACGATAGGCTCCACGCGAGAGGTTTAACCGGCCGAGAATCCCCTGAATGCGCGGACTCGGTCGACGCTGATCAAACTGGGTCATGACGCCCTGATAGATGGCTTCCTTCAACAAGCCGAGGGTGGGACTTGCGAGACAGGTAGTGTTGGTTAGCAGCACAGTATCGATATCGCCAAAGGCCACCAGTTGCGGCTTGGTCGATGGTTTGAATACGCGAGCACGCCGCCCGTTGGCCATGCGCACTAAGTTGCTCGCGCAATGGGAGCCCATATCCATGGCATGGTAAGCCTGCTTGGAAACCGGGGTCTCGAGGCTTGCGGTGTCGCCAATGCAAAAGATATCGGGATGCTTGGGGTGGATGAGGGTTTTGGTTGTGGGAACCCATTTCTGGCCGCGGATGGATTGAGAGCTTGATTCCCCGCGGTTTGCTAACAAGCCCGAGGCTTCAATCACTGGCTGGGTTTGAGAGCCACCGGTCCAGATGGTGATCTGAGAACGAAACCGCGTGCCATCAGTAAGCTCAACCGTTTTGGGCATGACCCGAGCGACGGGTTGGCCGAGTCGCATCGTCACGCCGTATTCGGCGCAGCGGCTTTCAAGGTGGCGACTGACTGCCGCGGGTGCGCTAGACAGCAATCGCGGTGCAGCATCGACCACCGTGAGTTGCAGCCGGTCTGCGGGGCATCCCCTAAGAATCTCACCAATGGCTTCAATACCTTCAAATCCCCCGCCGATGACAGTCACGGGCGTGGGTTTGGGTTGCCGGCCTGCAGCCTTTATAGCTTTTCCGATCGCCGCACACTGCTCGACCGATTTGAAACCCAGCGTGTGCTTGCGCACGCCCGATATTCCAAAGTCGGTGTCTGCGGCTCCAAGTGCCACCACCAAGTAATCGTATTCAAGCTCGCGGGTAGCGCAGAAAACCCGATGCCCGTCGGCGTCGATTGAGGTTACCGACGCGCGCTTAAAGCGGTGTCCCCGGCTTTCGAGCACTGATTTAAGTGACAGTCGCAGTGACGACGGTGTCTTACGCCCAGATACCAACTCGTGAATGGCGGGTAAGAACTCAAAGTGGGGCTTTTGATCAATCACAGTGACGTCGAAGTCGGCGGCAGGCAGCCCAAGGGCGCAGGACAGACCGCCAAACCCGCCGCCAAGTACGACAACGCGTAGTTTTGCTTTGCTCTTCATTGCAGCGCCCACAAATTTTGATAGCGCGCCCTTGCGGCGACAGTGAATTTCGCCACGCCCACACGCTATCGATAGGTTCGGCAAGAGCCTATCAGATCGGCATCGCGTCGCCTAAAAATGGTCAACGCGCGCAGGGGGCAGCTCGAAAAGGCCTCAGCCGGGTTATCACGTTTAATAAGAAGCTGCTACGGCAGCTCCTGTCCCCTTGCCAAAACATAGAGTCGATACCACTCTTCGCGGCTTAGGGTGACTTCGAGCGCTTTCACGCAGGCAGACATCCGTTCAGGCTTGGTTGTGCCGATGACCGGCTGGATGCCCGCCGGATGGCGCATAAGCCAGGCAAGCACGATGGCCTCTCTTGAGGTGGCGTGGTGCTTGGCCAGTTCAGCCACCGTGTTGCTGGTTGCCAACACGGTGGCATCGGCAGCGCTGCTACTAGCGCTATTGCCAGAGAACATGCCACCTGCAAGCGCACCCCAAGACTGAATCTGAATCCCGTTTTGCTGGCAGTACTCAAGGGTGCCGGATGCGAAGTTAACGCCCACCCCCTGTCGGTCACCCGCTGTTACCCCCTCATCCAGCCAGTCCAGGTGGCCTAGGCTGACCTGAATCTGATTGACCGCGATGGGTAGTTCCAAGGCCTGAGCAAGAAACGCAATCTGTTGGCTGTGCATGTTGGACACACCGATATGCCGGATTTTCCCGGCGGCGACGAGCCCATGAAGTGCGCCAGCGAGTTCTTCCCGCTCCATCAGTGGGTCGGGGCGATGGAGTAGCAGTACGTCAATCATGTCGGTGTTGAGCCGCTTTAGACTGTTTTCTACCGATGCAGTGACCCAACTGGCCGAGAAGTCATAGCGCTTCGGACCGCTGGCATCCTCAAAACGGATGCCGCATTTGGTTTGCAGCACCATTTGGTCGCGCAATTCGGGGGCTTTTTTTAAAGCCATACCAAAGGCTTGTTCGGCCTTTCCAAGCGTATAGATATCTGCGTGATCAAAGGTCGTGATGCCAAGCCCTAGCGCAGTTTCAATAAACCCCTGAGCTTGCGCGGTCGCATCTACAGTGAGCGGTGCTGTGTCCCAACTGCCGCCCAAGCCCATGCAGCCGGCCACCAAGTGACTGCTGCGTGGTAGATGTTGACGTAGTGCCAAAGTTGCCATGGGAAGTCCCGTTATTTTTGAATCGCCATGTAATAAAATTACAGAAATCGGTTTCATATTGGCGTTTTCGCCAAAAGAAATTGATTTTTACTACAAAATGCCTAACCTTGCGCCCATATTTGCTGGGCTTTGTTGATGGCGTTAGTCTGTGGGTCTAAAGCGTAGGACTCTGGCTTAAGATTCGGGTCCTGGCTACCCATAACTAAAAAGAGCTGATTAACCATGCTGCAGCACGACATAACATTGGGTAATGGCAAGCTGAATGCGCCAACAGCGGATGTTGAAGGCGAATTCGTAACGATCGATGGCGAGCGCTTTTATCGCATCGCCCATTACGATCAGATGCCCGATTTCTTTGTGAGCATTGTCAGTGACTCGGATCATTGGATGTTCCTGTCGAGTAACGGGGCGTTATCTGCCGGTCGTAAAGATCGGGACAATGCGCTGTTTCCCTACTACACGGAAGACAAGATCCACGACTTCCACGGCGTCACCGGTAGTCGGACGATTGTCCGCGTCGAACGGGCTGGGCAGCGCTACCTGTGGGAACCCTTCTCGAAACCTTTGCGCGGCCTTTATAACGTTGAGCGCCATATCAGCAAGAGCGTTTATGGCAACAAGATTGTTTTTGAAGAGATCAATCACGACCTCAAGCTGAGTTTTAGCTACGGTTGGTCGAATTCTGAGCGCTTTGGATGGGTGAAACAGAGCCGCATCACGTCGCTCGATGATACTGACATGACTGTCGCGGTACTCGACGGCCTGGGCAACGTGTTACCCAGTGAGGTCACTAGCCCTTTTCAGAACGAATACAGCAATCTGCTTGATGGCTACAAAAAATGTGAGCTGCTCGCAGACAGTCATCTCGGACTGTTCTTTTTGAGCGCGATTCCCATTGATCGCGCCGAGCCCAGTGAGTCGCTGCGCGCCACTACCGTCTGGTCATCAGGCATCAGCTGCGAAGCGGTTCTGCTGGGTGATCTGCAGATCGATGGGTTTCGTCGCGGTGCGTCTCCGCAGACCGAGTGGGACCTCAAAGGGAAGCGGGGTGGATACTACATTGTGACTGAGCAGGTGCTGTCGCCGGGCGCGTCCGCTGAGTGGATTTTTGTCGCCGAGGTGAACCAAACCACGACGGGTGTGGCAGATTTACAACACTGGTTGACGACCGAATCGAACCTGATTGACGCAGTGCACCAAGACATTGCCCAGGGCACCGAGCGTCTCCGTGCGATCGTTGCTAGCGCTGATGGCATCCAGGCCAGTAACGAAGAGCTGACCGCGGCGCGTCATTTTTCGAACACCTTGTTTAACATTATGCGCGGCGGCGTTTACCTGGATAACTATCAGGTTGATCGCAGAGACTTCCTGGATTTTGTCCGCCAGACCAATAGCACTGTCTTCGAAGGTTTCGAATCTGACCTCGCAACACTGTCCGAGCGTGTTGATGCACAAACCCTTCGCCAGCACTGTGGGGCGATCGGCAATCCAGATCTGGTGCGAATATGCGGCGAGTACCTGCCACTGACATTCAGCCGGCGCCATGGGGATCCCTCCCGGCCGTGGAACCAATTCTCTATTGTGACCAAAAATCCCGATGGCTCACCGGTGTCGGATTATCAGGGTAACTGGCGCGATATCTTTCAAAATTGGGAGGCCTTGTCGGTCTCTTATCCGTTATTTATCAGCAACATCATCGGCAAGTTTTTAAATGCCACCACTGCCGACGGTTACAACCCTTATCGCATCACGAAAGAGGGTATCGATTGGGAGCGACCCAACCCTGAGGACCCCTGGGCCTACATCGGTTATTGGGGTGATCATCAGATCATCTACTTGCAGAAGCTGTTAGAGATCGCCGAGCAGTACTATCCGGGCGAGCTCAATGGGTTTCTCGCCAAAGACATTTTCGCCTACGCCAACGTGCCTTATCGCATTAAGCCCTATGACGACATCGTGGTGGATCCGCAAAACACCATCGACTTTGATCTGGCACAGCAAAAACAGATCGAAGCGAAGGTTGAGCAGTTAGGGGCCGACGGTCGTTTGATGCTTGATAGTGCTGACACGGTTCATCACGTCAACATGACCGAGAAAATGCTGGTGACCCTGCTGGCAAAGCTCAGCAACTTTGTGCCCGAGGCGGGTATTTGGCTCAATACTCAGCGGCCCGAGTGGAACGACGCTAACAACGCGTTGGTGGGCAATGGCGCATCCGTAGTGACCACCTGCTACCTGCGCCGCTTTCTGGCATTTTGGTCGGCAAAGTTTCATGGCTTGGGCGATGCCACGTTCCCTATCTCTGCTGAAGTTCAAGACTTCCTAACAGGTATCCAATCCGCACTGCTAGCACATGAAGGTTCGTTAGAGGCGGGTTTCGATAACCAAACACGCCGTGCAATTACCGGTGCGCTGGGTACTGCGGGTGGCGACTACCGGGCGCGGATTTACGCGCAAGGTTTCGCGGGTGAACGCGCGAGCATTACTGCGTCGGAGCTAGCCGCATTCTGTGATCTTGCTCAGCGCTACGCCGAGCAAACCATCCGCGCCAACGAGCGTGAGGATGGTCTCTATCACGCTTATAACTTGATTGTGCTGGGCGAGGGCAGCCTGTCGATTCGCTATCTCTATGAAATGCTGGAAGGTCAGGTTGCCGTTTTGAGTTCGGGGTATCTCAGCGCTGAGCGCAGTGAGCAACTGTTGACGACGATGAAGTCGAGTCGTTTGTATCGCGAGAATCAATACACCTACATGCTGTATCCCGACCGCGAGTTGCCTCGATTTACCGATAAGAACACGGTGAATGCCGATGCCGTGGCGGGCTCGACTTTATTGCAGCAACTCATCGCCGACAACGACAGGTCCATTGTGTCTAAAGACGTCGTCGGTGACTGTCATTTCAGCAGTGAATTTCACAGCGCTAGTTATCTTGAAGACGCGCTGGAGAAGCTTGATAAGGACCGCTACGGCGCGCTGGTTGAGCGTGATAAGAACGCGGTTTTGGCGGCGTATGAGGCTATCTTCGATCATCAGTCATTCACCGGTCGCTCAGGTACCTTCTATGCCTATGAGGGTCTGGGGTGTATCTATTGGCACATGGTGTCCAAGCTCCTGCTGGCCGTTAACGAGACGCTAATCGCCGGGTTTGATGCCGACGCGGCCCCCGCCGTGCTCGATCGTCTGAAAGACCACTACTACGAAATTAAAGCGGGACTCGGTCTTTTCAAGTCGCCTGACCTGTATGGGGCCTTTCCGATTGATGCCTATTCACACACCTCACGGGATGCGGGTGTGAAGCAGCCCGGTATGACCGGACAAGTAAAAGAGGATGTGCTGTCGCGTTTCGCCGAGGTTGGCGTCCGTGTTCGTGAGGGGGTCATTAGCTTCGATACCCGGCTCATGAACCCCGCGGAGCTGTTGTCTGAGCCATCAAGTTTTGACTTTATCAATCTGTCGGGCGACGTAGAGACCTTGGCGCTTGCGGCAAATCAGCTGGCCTTTAGTCTTTGCCAAACGCCGGTGGTGTACACCGCCAGTGAATCTTCGGGCATTTCGCTGACCTTGAACAATGGTGAGCAAATCGAACTGCCTGATAGTGCGTTGAATGCCGATTACAGCGCTAGCATCTTTGCCCGGCGCGGCGAGATCCGTCGTATCGATGTGAAAATTATGGGCCGTGGTTGACCAAGCTGGAGCCGCTGGCTGAGCCCGTCGATTTTATTTCTATCCACTCGTACCCGGTTTGGGAATACAAGCAAATTCATGAGGCGCTGGAGTACACTTGCGCTAACTATGGCGTGGTTGCCGAGAAGTATCCGGAAAAGCAGATCGTCATTACCGAAGCAGGCTGGATAACGAATTCCAACGGTCGCGGTATTGAAGCAACCAATGTCTGTGAAGACCGGCAAAAACAGTATTACGAAGAATTGATCGAGTGGTCAGAAAAAGAACAAGTATTGACCTTTGTGTTCGAAGCCTTCGACGAGTTGTGGAAGGGCTCTGATGATCCAATGGAGCCTGAAAAGCACTGGGGTCTATTTACCATCGACAGGAAACCCAAGCGGGTGATGCTGTCCCACTACCCAGGGCTTATTAAGAATGGCGCATTATCAAACCCCGGCAGCTGACGTTGTTCCGCTGAAAGAAAAAGTTGGTTTTGGTGCAGGGCACCTCGCCAATCAACTGTTTCCAGCTGCACTCGGCGTTTTTTCGGCGGTGCTGGTGTTGTCTTTGGGCTTTGACCCATTGCTCGCCGGTATCCTGGGCGCTATTCCGCGATTGGTTGACGCACTGACCGACCCGATTATGGGCTATGTGTCGGACAACACGCGCTCGAAGTTTGGCCGTCGTCGCCCCTATATCTTTATTGGTGCTGCTATCGCCGGTGTGTCCTACATGCTCATGTGGCAGCTGTACCCCGAGAATTCGGTTACCTATAACTTCATTTATTGTCTGAGTTTCTCGCTGTTGACCACCATCGGCATGACGGTGTTTGCAGTGCCGTTGATTGGTCTGGGCTATGAGATGACGCCTGACTACCATGAGCGTACGCGGCTGATGGCGACCTCCCAATGGCTGGGGCAGTTTGCCTGGATGATTGCCCCCTGGTTCTGGGTCATCATTTACGACCCCAATTTATTTGAGAATCCTCCGCAGGGTGCCCGTGAAATGGCAATCTGGGTCGGTGGCATCTGCATGCTGTTGGGCATGATGCCAGCGTTTTTCTGTCGCGAACTGGTGCTGCCCGAGATAAGCGAAGAGTCCAAGCTAAGCTGGGCCAATATTGCTGAGAACACCCGGTCGTTTTTCGTCGGCATCAAGCAGACGCTTACCTGTAAGCCCTTCATTCGACTGTGCGGCGCGACGTTCTTGATTTTCAACGGTTATCAGACCATCGCGCAGTTCGCCTTCTACATCATTATTTTTCATCTCTTTAGTGGCAGTACCGACGCAGCGGGGCATTGGCCCGCGTGGTTCGGAACGGTCAGCTCGATCGCAACCGCGTTTCTGGTTATTCCCGTCGTCAGCAAGATTTCCCAGCGCATTGGTAAGCGGAAAGCCTTCTTTGTGGCCACGGGCCTATCGATTATTGGTTACGCACTGAAGTGGTGGGGCTTTGATCCCGAGAATCCCTATCTGATGTTTATGCCTATACCCTTTCTGTCCTTCGGGATCGGTGGGCTGTTTACGCTCATGATGTCGATGACCGCAGATGTCTGCGATCTCGATGAGTTGGAAAATGGTGAGCGTCGTGAGGCCATTTTTGGCGCGGTGTACTGGTGGATGGTGAAGCTGGGCGGCGCTGTCGCATTAGTTTTGAGCGGTGCGATCTTGAACTTTGTGGGCTTTGATCAGAATGCGGCTGTGCAGGCGGAAAATACCATGACGCTGCTGCGTCTTGCCGATATCTGTCTGCCGATTTTGACCGGCATCACTGCGGTGTGGATTATGTGGAACTACGACATTACCGAAGATCGAGCCCATGAAATTCGTGAGGCGCTGGAGGCGCGACGAGGAAAGGTCGAGCACGCCTAGGGCCATTCTCAATAAGCGCGTTACCACGTCGTGCCGCTAATGTTGTACCCCCAACGTTGTGCCCCTGTAGCTGTGCCCCTAAAGTGTCGCTGAGAAAGGTGTGCGCAATAAGGGCTATAGTGCACCCAAATAATTCCGTATCTGTGCATCGTCGAGCTGCATGGCGTCTTCCGTGGCGGCATGTATAAGGGCGGGCACTCTCGAGCTTTCAAAAATACTAATAGGAGCGACACAACATGCTGGATTTAGCAGGAAAGACCGCGGTGATCTCAGGTGGTGCCGGGGGTATCGGCTTTGCCCTTGCGCAGGCCTATGGCCAGCAGGGTATGAAGATCGTGCTCGGCGATATCGAGGGCGATACCCTCGAGGCCTCGGCGGCAAAACTGCGCGAAATGGAGATCGAGGTGTTAGCCGTCGAAATGGATGTTGCCAAGCGCGGTGACTGGCAGCGTCTGGCGGATGCAGCGACGTCAAAATTTGGCGCGATTCACCTGCTACTGAACAATGCGGGCGTCGGTGGCGGTATGGGTCCTTTGGGCAGCTTGGACGAATCCGGTTGGCGCTGGGCGATCGATGTGAATCTTATGGGCGTGGTGTACGGTGCAGACACTTTTGTCCCGCTCATGAAAGCGCATGGCGAACCCAGTTGGCTGATCAATGTCGCTTCAATGGCTGGGATGAGTGGTGTGCCGCTAGCCGGTTCATACACTGCGACGAAGGCCGCTGTAGTGGCAATGACGGAGTCCTGGGCGGGAGAGCTGGAAAATACTGCGATCAGCGTTTCGGTGCTCGCGCCAGCGTTCGTCAAAACCCGGATTCATCTGTCGCCGCGTAATCGACAGCCAAGATACGCTCCTCAGGTTGCACCCGGCCCCGAGATGATGGCGTTAGCGAAGGGCTTCTATACTGCGGTGGAGAACGGCATCGACGCATCGGTGCTTGTTGCTCGGGTTCTTGAGGCGATGGAAGCGAGTGAGCGCTATATCTTTACCCACCCCAAATATCGCGAAGTCACCGATCAGCGTTCAGCGGCCATCTCAGCGGCCTTTGATTCAGCCGCTGCCAGCCCCATCGTCAAAGACGTTGACGAAATGCCAAGTGTTTTAGGCTTTACAGGCGAATAAGCCAGGGCACCGTTAGCACTGAGGGGGCTCAATGTGACGCACATTGATGACCCCTTCGACATCACTCAACTGCTTCAGCAAATCGTCGCTTGGGGTGCTTTCAAGGTCGATCAAGTTATAGGCAATGTCGCCGCGGCTCTTGTTAAGCAGATCAATCACGTTAATGCTGTTATCTCCGAGCAATGCCAAGATATGGCTTAGCATGCCCGGCGAGTTTTGGTTGGTAATGGCAATGCGGGAGCCGCTGGTGCGTTCGAGTTCAATAGCCGGGAAGTTCACAGAATTGCGGATATTGCCGTGCTCCAAAAATCCTTTGATTTGGTCGGCCGCCATTATGGCGCAGTTTTCTTCGGCTTCTGCAGTGCTGGCACCGATATGGGGCATCAGTAAGGTATCGGCGCGGTTGCGGAGGATAGGGGAGGGGAAGTCGGTGACGAAGCGGCGCAGCTTACCCGCTTCCATGGCGGCAACAACGGCGCTCGAGTCGACAATCTCTTCACGGGAAAAGTTAAGTAGACAGGCGTCGGGCTTGAAGTAGCGCAGACTGTCCTCGTTGATGAGATGCTGGGTCGATTCCAATGATGGGACGTGCAAGCTGACGTAATCGGAGCGAGAGAACAGGGCTTGCATGTTCTCCATGCGATTAACGGTGCTCGGCAGCCGCCAAGCGGCATCGACCGAAAGTGCGGGGTCGAAGCCGACGACGTCCATTCCCAGATCAAGACCTAGCTGCGCAATCAAGCTGCCGATGGCACCGAGGCCCAGCACGCCCAGTGTCTTGCCTTTTAGCTCGGAGCCCGCAAAAGCCTTCTTCTGTTTCTCGAGCAATGGCCCCATCTCTTCTTCGGTCATGTCGTCTGCGAGCTCGTCGACAAACTTCATACCGCCAATAATATCTCGCGATGCCAGCAGCATGCCGGCGGCAACCAATTCTTTGACGGCGTTGGCGTTAGCGCCCGGTGTATTGAATACGGGGATGCCGCGCTGGGTACAGTTATCGAGTGGGATATTGTTTACCCCGGCTCCCGCCCGTGCGATAGCCCGCACCGATGTGGCTATCTCATCCACCTGCAGTTTGTGGCTGCGCAGCAAGATGGCATCGGGGTGACCGGTCTCACTACTGACCTCGTAGCAGTTGCGGTTGAAGCGATCGAGGCCTTTGACAGAAATATTGTTATAGGTGCGAATTTTGAACATTGGGATCTAGTAAACCTTCTAGTAAACCTTAGGTGGCTCGATGGACGCATCGAGATAATGGAGTTACAGCGCATCCATTAGATGGCGCGCGCTGAACAGGATGTTGAGTGTGAGTCGACTCGCTTAGGCGGGTTCCCAGCTCTCGGGCAGTGCAGCGTTCACCACGCCGCCGTCGACCGCAATCGTTTCGCCGATCACGTAGTCACCCGAGCGCGCAGCCAGATAAATGGCGGCGGCGGCCATGTCTTCGTCGGCACCGACGCGCTTGTTGGGAATGGCATGTGCCACCGTATCGCCGTGGTCGCGGGCAGCGCGATTCATTTCTGATGGGAAGGCGCCGGGTGCAATTGCCGTGACATTAATGTTGTCTTCGATGAGTCGCGCGGCCATGCGCTTTGTGAGGTTGATGACCGCGGCCTTAGAGGCCTGATAGCTGTAGGTTTCCCAGGGGTTCAAGCGCAGGCCGTCAATGGACGCAATGTTAATCACCTTGCCGGGCTTGATGGGGGTCGCGGCGGCCTTCAATGCCTGAAAGAACGATTGGGTTAAGAAAAACGGCGATTTCACGTTGAGGTCCATTACTTTGTCCCAGCCTTTCTCGGGGAAGGCTTCGAAATCAGCGCCCCAAGCTGCGCCGGCGTTGTTAACCAGAATGTCGAGGGAGCTCTCCTTTGCACTGTACGCCTCGGCCAGCGCTCGACAGCCATCCACGGTACCCACATCCATCGGCAACGAGATGCACTGTTCGCCCAGTTCGGCGGCGACTGCGTCGCAAACCTCTGCCTTGCGCGACGAGATATAGACTTTGGCGCCTTGGGCAATAAAACCTTTGGCAATCATGAGGCCTATGCCGCGCGATCCGCCGGTGACGAGCGCCGTGCGACCTTCAAGTGAGAACAGTTTGCTGGTATCCATGGTGACCCTCTTAAGCTGATTTTGGTCAATGCGCCGCGACGAACGGTGACAGGCGACCGCAATTGAAAATTTCGGGTGGCAACACTAGCCTTTGTTGCCTTCTGATGCCAGTCCAAGGTTTCCTCATGCACCGGTTTCTCAAGATTCAGCGCTTACGGCGGCGTGTCGTGGTGTTACTGTGTAGAGCGGCTAATGCGGTTTTATCCTGCAACTCAGTGAGGGATGGCCATGATCGATGTGCGGTAGGTCTGCCAACGGTGTTTATAGCGAAGCGTTTTTCGAACAGGGCATCGGACATGTCTTGTGCCCGGTGTCGGGCTCGGTGCTCGAGCGTCCATTGGTCTGTATTATGGGGTGCGGATCGGGATACGGAAAATGTCGTTTGAGAAACTGAGCGCGGAAGAGGCGCGGGAGCGATTGACCCATGTCGCGCGGCTCGCTGCCGTGGGTAAAGTGTCCTCGGTTGCCGCCCATGAGATTAACCAGCCGCTCAATATTATTCGTATGGCTGCGTTCAATTTAAAGCGTGCCATCGAGAAAGGCACCTTGGATCCGGACTCTGCGCTTCAGAAACTTCAGCGAATTGATGAGCAGATTGACCGTGCCGCGCGCCTTTTGGGGGGCATGAAAGCCTTCTCTCCCACGGCATCGTCATTACAAGCGGAAGTTAAGCCCTCCGAGAGTATTGAGGTGGCACTGGAATTGTTAGCCAAGCGCTTCTCGGTAGCCAACGTCGAGCTTCATCATGTTGTCGGGGAAGTGTCTTGCGAGATACAGGCTAATCCTGCCGACATGCAAGAGTTGGTCATGAATCTCATCGACAACGCCCTCGATGCATTTCCTGATGAAGAAGGATCGCCGTTAGACGCGTTAGTTGATGGTGGCGCGTTACCCGAACCGCGCACTATTACCGTTACCGAGGTCATCGACGGCGCAGAGTTTGTTTGCACCATCGAGGATACCGCCGGTGGTATTCCTGAACCGGTTATGGATCTTATTTTTGAGCCGTTTTTTACCAACTGGGATGACAGTACCCGCGCTGGGCTTGGCCTTACGACGAGTCGTGATATCGCACGGGGGCTGGGTGGAACCTTAGATCTTGAAAACACCGACGTGGATACTCGAGCAACGATTCGCCTGCCGGTGACTGTAGCGCCTTCTGCCTGATGCGTCAGCAAACCGCTGCAGAGCTCTCCAGTGACGTACTGGGTCGTGCTTGAACTGGCAGTAAACAGTTTTGCCCGCCGAGCATCGCCCAATCTGACTGTCGGCTGGTTGCGTCACATCACCGGCCGCTGCGGAACTCGCCCTTCGGGCTCAGACAGTCCTCGCGGTTTTTCCGGTGATGAGCCTCAACCAAAACGCCTCCTTATTGTCCTCTTTGGGCGATGCTCGGCGGGCAAAACAGATGGCTGTGCGGTTTGCGGCGGGTTGCACTTACTATTGGGTTGGGAGATCACCCACGCGTCCCAATGCCGCCCACAAAAAAGCCCGAACTCACCGGGCTTTTTCGTATATCAGGCTGTGTGACTTACTCGTCGAGGAAGCTACGCAGGTAATCTGATCGTGTTGGATGACGTAGCTTGCGCAGCGCCTTGGCTTCAATCTGACGAATTCGCTCGCGAGTGACATCGAACTGCTTGCCCACTTCCTCAAGGGTGTGGTCGGTGTTCATGTCGATACCAAAACGCATTCGCAGCACCTTGGCTTCGCGCGCGGTCAGGCCACTTAGCACGTCTTTGGTCGCTTCGGTCAGACCTTCGTCTGTTGCGGAGTCAACCGGACTTGAGATGGTGACGTCTTCAATGAAGTCACCCAGATGCGAGTCTTCATCGTCACCGATAGGCGTTTCCATTGAGATAGGTTCTTTGGCGATCTTCAGCACCTTGCGCACTTTCTCTTCGGGCATATCCATGCGCTCGCCAAGCTCTTCGGGAGTGGGTTCGCGACCCATCTCCTGCAGCATCTGCCGTGAGATACGGTTGAGCTTGTTGATCGTCTCGATCATGTGCACTGGAATCCGAATGGTGCGGGCCTGGTCGGCAATAGAGCGTGTAATCGCCTGACGGATCCACCACGTGGCATACGTTGAGAACTTGTAACCACGGCGGTATTCAAACTTATCGACCGCCTTCATGAGGCCGATGTTGCCCTCTTGAATCAGGTCGAGGAACTGCAGACCGCGGTTGGTGTACTTCTTGGCAATCGAGATCACCAGACGCAGGTTAGCCTCGACCATCTCTTTCTTGGCACGACGCGCACGGGCTTCGCCCATGCTCATGCGACGGTTGATTTCTTTGAGTTCGGAAACCGTCAGGTTGGTTGTCGCTTCAATTTCGGCAATGCGTCGCTGCAGTCGCTGAATATCTTCTTTGTGAACGCTAATGCGTGCGCCGATATCCTTCTTGCGAGCGACCCGTGATACCCAGCGGGAATCACTTTCAGAGCCTTGGAAGCTCTTTATGAACTCTTTTCGATCCATGCGGCATTCGCGGATAGCGATGCGCATGATTTCACGCTCTTGCTCGCGTACCACCTGGAGTGCGAGACGGGGCTCGGCAATCAGTGGATCAAATACCCGCGGGGTCAGCTTGAAGAACTTAAACAGCTCGCCCAGCTTTTCCATCTCGGCAATCGCGCGCTTGTCTGACTGACCGTAACTAGCCACAGCTTTCTCGGTCTTGGTGCACTGACGCTTGAGTGCGGTGAAGCGTTTCTTGGCCTCAACCGGATCGGGGCCCGATTCGGTTTCGGTATCGTCGTCGTTAGCAGCCGCTGCCGCAGTTTGCTCGGCAATTTCCTGCGCCGAGGGCACGCGGTCTGCGGGATCAAGATAGCCCACCAGAATGTCGGCAAGCTTGCGCTCCTCTTTGGCTACCTGATCGTAGGTATCGCACAGGGATCGAACGACGCCGGGGTAGTAGGCCAGCGCGGCCATCAGTTCGCGAATGCCTTCTTCAATGCGCTTGGCAATGACGATCTCACCTTCTCGGGTGAGCAGCTCGACGGTGCCCATTTCGCGCATGTACATGCGCACGGGGTCGGTTGTCCGGCCA
The DNA here is from genome assembly GCA_965657905.1 of Luminiphilus sp. Lineage (GTDB taxonomy): Bacteria > Pseudomonadota > Gammaproteobacteria > Pseudomonadales > Halieaceae > Luminiphilus. The sequence goes on from CBFHPT010000010.1 coordinate 124,656, forward strand.
GCTTCGTTTTCGACAGCGGCGAGGGCTGCGGCAGCTTCAGCAGCGGCGATCTCATCGGCCGAGCGATCTCCTTCAGTGAGGATCAGCTCATCAGCATCGGGCGCTTGCTCGAAGACCTGAATACCCATGTCGTTGATCATCTGGATGATGTCTTCGACCTGATCGGGTTCAGAAATGTCTTGAGGAAGGTGGTCGTTGACCTCTGCGTAGGTCAGGTAGCCTTGTTCTTTGCCTTTGGCGATAAGTGCTTTGAGACGTGATTGCTTATGCACTTTTTCGGTCATTCGTAAACCTGTGTTGATATAGCGAAAATAAGTTCGCGATTGTAGCGGTTGGCAGTGGATTCGGCCACGCCTAAACGCAATAAGTGACGGATTTTGGACAAATTTTTGACTGTAGTAATGCCCAATGTGGAGATTGGGAGAAATTTCGACAAAATCAAGACGTAAGGCCGAAAACAATTGGTATCGGGGCCGATGTGCGCTCCTTCCGTGTCTGTCTCACCACCCCTCGCTTTCATAGGGTGATCGGCCATGCGTTAACCGGGCATGGGGCGAGAGGGCAGGGTTGATGGGCCATATGATAATCGGGCATGAGGTGATCAGGTCAGCTGCGCCCAGATAACGCCCGGATCTGCCCGGCAAGTTCAAGAAGCTCCCGTTTCTCTTCTCGGGTCAGCGCCCCATAGTCGGCCGACTTGAGGGCGTCGTAGCGCGCGCGTATACCCGACAGTTGCTGTTTCTGAGCGATCTGCTCGAGTAACGCATCAAAAAGCGCCTCACGACCGGCGTCATCTTCCAAGGGTTCTCTTCCAGCCAACTCGGCCAATAGCTGCCCCTCAGGGGTACCAAACCAGTATCCGAGGATCGCTGCAGTGGAAATATCCGGCTGTTGCGTCACCCGCTCAACCAGTGCTCGCAGCAGTTCCGCGTCTTTGCTGGTGCCCTCGGGCAGTTGGCTCTGATCCTTGCCTGAACCCAGTGCGGGGCTGAGTACCAACAGCCCCAATAGCCGATGTATGGGGTTGGTTGGTGAGGGTGCCAGGGTGTTGTCGGGAGCCTCGTAATGCTCATCAGAATGGGCATGCGGACTGCCAGGGAAGCCGCTCTCAGGATGACCTTCAGAATAGCCCTCAGAATAGGCATCAGCCTGATTGCCGTAATTCGCATCGGGGTAATCCGGCATGCCAGAGGTAGTAAAGGGCTCCCCCGGGTCGCCAACGCCGTCAGGACCGTAATGGGCTGATGCATAGTCGTTAGGTCCGTTGCTCGGCATGTTTTGAGCGCTGTTATAGCCGCCGTTGTTACCGTCCTTAAAACCGCCGCGGCTTGATGCGCTCGTATTAGCATAGGGGTCGTAATCGCCACCCGCCGTGGACCCCGATGGACTGCTTGGGCCGTCGCCGCGATTGGGCCGACCGCCGTCGCCACGCCTCGATGCATTGCTGTCACTTTCCTCTCGCCGTGGTTCTGGCGGGGGCTGCAACCGCTTGAGACTGCCGACATCGATGCCAGTACGATTGGCCAGCTCCTGGTACATCAGGGTCTTGAAAACCCCCTCGGGCAACTTGTGCACATAGGGGGCAGCGATCTTGGAGAAGCGCGCGCGACCATCAAGGGCGTTGAGATCGAGCCCTTCGGCGAGTTGGTTGAACAGGAACGTTTCCAGCGGCGGCGCGGTATCGAATAGGTGTTCCAAATGGGCTTTGCCCTTCGCACGCACAAGGGTATCGGGATCTTCGCCATCGGGTAAAAACAGGAACTTCGCCTGACGCCCGTCTTGCATGGCGGGAAGCGCCGCCTCGAGGCCTCGAAACGCGGCTTTTCGCCCAGCTTCGTCGCCATCGAAGCAGAACACGACTTCCGTAACGTGGCGAAACAGGCGCTCAAGATGCGTTTCGCTGGTGGCAGTGCCCAGTGTCGCCACCGCGTAGCCGATACCGTTTTGCGCTAGTGCAATGACGTCCATATAGCCTTCGACCACGACGATGCGGTCGAGGGAGCGATTATTCTTCCGGGCTTGATACAGACCGTAGAGCTCGCGGGATTTATGGAATACGGGTGTTTCCGGTGAATTGAGATATTTGGGTTTGTCATCGCCCAGCACCCGGCCACCGAAGGCGATGACGCGGCCGCGGGCGTCGAGGATGGGGAACATAATGCGATCGCGGAAGCGGTCGTAGGTTCTACCCTTGTCGTTTTTGACCAGCATGCCGCCTTCCATCAGCAGCGACTGGGCTTTCTCGTTATCGCCCGCGTCTGACATCAGGTTGTCCCAGCCCGGTGGCGCGAAGCCAACGCGGAAGGCCTTGGCGATCTGCCCGGTGAGTCCTCGGCCTTTGAGGTAAGTCACCGCGCGTTTGGCGTCGCCATGTTTGCGCAGGGCGAGTTCATAAAATCGCGCCGCCGCTTCAAGCTGCTCGTACAGCGGCTTGTTGCTTTCCTGTGGTGGCGGGTCACCAGGGCGCGACTGTTCTCGTGGCACCTCCAGGCCCGCGCTTTGAGCCATGGATTCGACGGCCTCGGGGAAGTCCATGCGCTCGTAATCCATGATGAAACCAATCGCATTGCCGCCCGCGCCACAGCCAAAGCAATAGTAAAACTGCTTCTCGGGATTGACGCTGAAAGAAGGGGTTTTCTCGTCATGGAAAGGGCAGCAGGCTGAAAAATTCTTGCCGGTCTTGCGAAGTTTCACGCGACGATCGACCACGTCGACGATGTCGATGCGATCGAGCAGGTCATCAATGAATTTTTGGGGAATGCGTGCCAAGGGCTGTTGTTTAGTCTGTCGTGAGCGCGTGCTGCTGGGAGAGAGAGTCTACGGAAATGGCGGGGGCTTGTCGCTTACTTGGGGGTAGGAAGTTGGTTGTCAGCGGCGAGAAAAACGGAGGGGTTGTATTGCTCACGAGTAGTGTTGGCTGGCGCGTTTGCGGATGGGGCGGCGAGTCGCGGAGGCCTTTATGGCCCTGCGGACGCCAAAAAGCGTACGTCCATGTACAGGCTCGGCGGCGCACGTCCTGTGCGCCGACGCCGCTGGTCCACAAAGGCCTCCCCGACTCACCGCCGGTGCCTTCGGTCTGGATCGCTGACAGGTAATTGGGAGGAAAAATGGACGGTTAGTGCTGCCTATGAGTGGTTTTTGCTGCCGAGCACTACAAACTTTCCGATTGACCGATTGACCGATTGACCGATTGACCGATTGACCGATTGACCGATTGACCGATTGACCGATTGACCGATTGACCGATTGACCGATTGACCGATTGACCGATTGACCGATTGACCGATTGCCGAACTCCGAAATCCCCAGCTAAGCGAAAACACCCGATCCATCAATCGGAGCAAAAAAATGCGTCGAATACGGCCGGCTGGTTTTACTTTCACCCAACAAGATTCGTCCTAGTCTGCCTCGATTCAGGTGGCCTCGGGGTAAAGGTGTGAACCCGCGGCGTCGGCGCACAGGACGTGCGCCGCCGAGCCTGTACATGGACGTACGCTTTTTGGCGTCCGCCGGGGCACACCTTTACCGCGTGGACACCGTGCACCCGGCACCGAACCCATCCCACCAATCAGCGGGGCTAAACATGTAATTCTAACTTGGCCGGACAGCGGCCGAGAGATCAGCTATTGAGCTTAGCTTTGACGAGCTTTGAAACAGCACCCATATCGGCGCGGCCCTGCAGCTTGGGTTTGATGGCGCCCATCAACGGACCCATCGCAGCCATGCCGGTGGCATCAATGCCTGCAAGCGCTTCGTCAATGATTTGACTGATTTCGTCTTCGGATAACTGCTGGGGAAGGAATTCTTGAATCACGACGATTTCGGATTCTTCCTGGGCGGCAAGTTCTTCGCGCCCTGCATCGTGATATTGCTTGGCGGAGTCTCGACGCTGTTTGACCATCTTGTCGAGAATAGTGAGTGCGCGCGCATCATCAATCTCGATACGCTCGTCGACTTCAATCCGCTTAAACTCCGACAGGATCAGTCGGATGGTGGCCAGGCGCTCTTTGGCTCTGGCCTTCATAGCGGCTTTCATTTCCGCCTTGATCGTAGCGACCAATGATGCGTTGTCGCTCATCGGGGTCGACTCAGTAGAGACGCTGACGCTTGCGGTTTTCGCGTGACATCTTCTTGAGATGACGCTTAACGGCTGCTGCTGCAGCGCGCTTACGAACGGTGGTGGGCTTTTCGTAGTGCTCACGCTTACGAACTTCAGCCAGCAAACCTGCTTTTTCGCAAGAACGCTTGAAACGACGCAGTGCGACGTCGAAGGGCTCGTTTTCTTTAACCTTAACTTCGGGCATTCAACTCACTTCCTGTTAATCACGTTAGTACACCCTCACGGCGCTATAACACGCCAGCACAAAGGGTGCCGGTAGAATAGGGCGCGCAGTATAGGCATGTGGTCAGCATTTTGCAAAGGCAATCAACGTGTTAGTTTTGCTGCCGATTTTCGCTTCGCCGCCCATTAGAACGCTGTCGGTGTGCTTGGATATAAAGCGGGGAGAAGCGGGAAGTGGGGCGATGGGTGAGACAATCAACATGAAAATATGGGCAATATGAAGAAACTGGGCATATGAAAGTACTGGGCATCGAAACCTCCTGCGATGAGACCGGTATAGCGCTCTATGACACCGAGCAGGGTCTGCTGGCGGATGCTCTGTACAGCCAGATTGCAATTCACGCGGAGTACGGCGGGGTGGTGCCCGAGTTGGCATCCAGGGATCACATCCGTAAGTCGCTGCCGCTAATCGACGCGGTTTTGGCGGATGCGGGCTGTGACAAGTCTGACATCGGTGCGGTTGCTTACACCGCGGGTCCGGGACTGGTGGGCGCGCTGATGGTCGGTGCAACGCTGGGTCGGTCAATAGCCGTGGGTTTGGGCGTACCAAGCCTTGGGGTGCATCACATGGAGGGGCACCTGATGGCGCCCCTGCTGGGTGATAACCCGCCCGCATACCCGTTTATTGCGCTGCTCGTGAGCGGCGGTCACACCCAGTTAGTGCGCGTTGATGGCCTGGGTCGCTACAAATTATTGGGTGAATCCCTCGATGATGCGGCGGGGGAGGCGTTTGATAAAACCGCAAAGCTCCTGGGTCTGCCATATCCGGGTGGTCCCCATGTGGCGCGCCTCGCCGAGCAGGGAGACCCCGACCGTTTCGATTTTCCGAGGCCAATGGTTAAACACCCGGGGCTCGATTTTAGTTTTAGTGGTCTTAAGACCCACACGCTGACAACCGTGCGTCGGTGTGAACAGGCATCTGAGGCCGGTCAGCTCAGTGAAAACGATAAGGCAGATATTGCGCGGGCTTTCGAGAACGCGGTGGTCGATACCCTGGTGATAAAGTGCCGTCGAGCGCTGAGACAAGAAGGCTTGAAGACGCTGATTATGGCGGGGGGTGTCAGTGCCAACTTGCGATTGAGGGCGGCATTAGCCGATAAACTGGGCAAAGAGGGTGCAACGGTGCATTATCCCGAGCTGCGTTTATGCACCGATAATGGTGCGATGATTGCTTTCGCGGGTGCAATGCGCCTCGCGGCTGGAGAGTGCGATGGTGACGATGCCGAAGTGCGCGCCCGCTGGCCTATGACCGAATTGTCACCTCCGGAGGGTGCATGACTGACAAGATCTTTATTCTGGGTTTGCGCGCTGAGGCGGTAATCGGTGTCTATGACTGGGAGCAGGACATCAAACAGCCTCTTGAGTTTGATCTGGAGATTGTCACCAATGTCGCCAAGGCGTCAGCAACCGATGCCCTCGAAGACGCGGTGGATTACGCCGCGATATCCCAGCGAATCATCGAGATGACCTCGAACTCCTCCTACAAACTGATCGAAACCTTGGCCGAGCATGTGGCGGCAATGGTGTTGAGAGAGTTTGGGGTGCGCTGGCTGCAGTTGCGGGTGATGAAGCCCACGGCCGTGCCCGATGCCGATGGGGTGGGCGTGGTGATTGAGCGCGGTTTTTCTGATCTTATGTAGCACTCAGGGTGATTAGATCTAGGGCTCAGTCTGACCTCATTTAGCACAGGGCCTGACTTAGCCAGACCCTGAACTCCCGCAACACTCAATCCTCGCCTGAGTTAACAGCCAGTACTTTTCCGATTTCGGCGACCCGTCGAGCGCGAATGGCCCGGCCTATCTCAGGGCCCGTCAACTTCTGCTTCACATCATCTGCAGCATTTGAATCACCTTCAGCCACCGACTCGCGATTAATCACATCTCCAGCACTGATCGCTTTGGCCGCTTTCTGGGCAGCAAATAGCATCTGGCACGCGGGGTGTTCCTGTGGCGTTTGGCCTTCGAGGGCGGCAAGCGTTTCACAAAACCCCAGAAACGGCTCGTCACGCCGCAGGGCGTCAATGGATTCGAGTAATGCCATGGTTTGTTCCGGATCGATGAGTGCCGTTTTGGTCTGTGGGCGCCACTCGGCCACTTTCGCTGCGAGTTCTCGGTAGCTATTGGGTGCTTTAATAGCCTCGCTTGCTTCGACTGCGCGTTTACTTGGCAATTCGGCGAGTAAGGCGGCCCAGCGGCAGTCGGTGCGCTCGGTCGATGGGGCTGCGCGGGCCAGCCAATCGATGCCGGCACTGGGTACCAGGGCGGGTAGCAGTGCATGTAATGCACCGCACGACTTCAGTGTTGCGAAGTAAACCTCGGGGTTACGCTCGCCCAGCGCGCGCTCGGTCTCGACCCAGACCCGTTCAATGGACAAATGTGCCAACTCCCCCGCATCGACCAGTTGAGTCATGAGGGCAAGGGTTTCGGCTGCGATGCCAAAGTCGAGGTGATCGTAGCGGGCGGCAAAGCGGGCAACCCGCAGCACTCGCAACGGGTCCTCCGCGAAATGTGGTGAGACGTGGCGCAACACGCGATTGTTTAGGTCAGCCTTGCCGCCATAGGGGTCGACGAGACATCCCGCGTCATCCATGGCCATGGCGTTGATGGTGAGATCGCGCCGCGCGAGATCTTCTTCGAGTGTGACCGTGGGCGCCGCGTGTACTTCGAAACCGTGATAGCCATGACCACTCTTGCGCTCGGTGCGGGCGAGGGCGTATTCCTCTTTGGTTTTCGGGTGCAGAAACACCGGGAAATCGCGTCCCACTTGGGTGTAACCGGCGTCGATCATGGCCTGAGGGGTTTCGCCGACGACGACCCAGTCGGTTTCGTGGTGAGGGTAGCCAAGCAATTCATCGCGGACGGCGCCGCCGACTCTATAGATTTTCATGCATCTCATGTATTTCACGCATTGGGGTTGTCGACCTCCCAGCGTTTGCCCGTCTCGAGCTCGTAAAAGGTGAGTGTGCCACCCCAGACGCAGCCGGTATCAAGGCCGATGAACTGCTTGTGCCCCGTCTCGCCGTTAATTGCCGCCCAATGACCGAAGAACACCCGGTCCGATGGGGTGAGTTGGCTGGGGTGTGTAAACCACGGCGCGATAGCCATGCCGTCGATGGTGTCCACTTTGGGCGTGGTGTTTTTGCTTTTTAGATCGAGCCCACCCAAAGCCGTGCAAAAGCGCATGCGGGTAAAGTAGTTAGTGATTACTCGCAAACGGGGTAGTCCGCTTAAGTGGTCAGACCACCGCCAGGGCTCGTTGCCATACATTGCGCGGAAACAGCGTGTTGCCTCGGGGCTTTTTAGTACAGCTTCGACTTCACGGGCCAATGTCTCGGCTTGCTCGCCGCTCCAATTGGGCGGGATGCCCGCGTGAACGAGGTATACGTCACCAACTGCGGATTTTTCTTTGTAGAGCAAGGGTTGCTGCTGCAGCCAGTCGAGCAGCGGTTCCGCGTCGGGCGCATTCAGCACATCGTCAAAATTATCGGACTTGCCCACGCGACCAGCGCCTGCACGGCTCGCCAATACGTGAAGATCGTGGTTGCCCAGCACGACAGTCACACAGTGGCGGTGCTCATAAAACCAGCGGAGGGTAGAGATGTTGTCCTCGCCCCGGTTAATGAGATCACCCACTGACCAGAGGCGGTCGGTCGCGGGGTCAAACGCAACTTTCTTTAAAAGCGCGCTGAACGCCCCGAAGCAGCCTTGGATGTCGCCGACGATGTATGTGCTCATGATGATTGGGGGTTGATTGGCGGAACTTGTAATAGCGCCCAACAAAACTTGGCTGATGTATCCGAGCACTTGTGGAGAGTGTGCATGGGTCAGCGCTCCTGAGTGCGCTCGGACAAGTGGGCAGACAAACTCACGAAGGTCGCTAGATCAAGGGTTTCCGCCCGAGCCGACGGATCAATGTCGAGCGCCTCGAGCTGCGCATCGTCAAAAACACCTTTGAAGTTATTACGCAGTGTTTTTCGGCGCTGGGCAAAGGCGAGTTGCACCACTCTGGCAAGCTTCTTTCGATCACAGTCTGGGAACAGCGGTTGCGCCCGCGGCATTAACCTAACAATGGCCGATTGTACCTTGGGTGGCGGATAGAACGCTTCGGGGGGTACATCAAACAGATGATCAACGTCGCACTGAAACTGCGCCATGATGCCCAGCCGTCCCCAGTGTTTACTGCCTGGGCTGGCTGCTAACCGATCGACCACCTCTTTTTGCAACATAAAGTGCATATCGGCGATGAGGGTCGCGTTTTCGAGCAGCTTAAATATCAATGGCGTCGAGATGTTGTAGGGGAGGTTGCCCACCACACGAAGTTTGGCTGTTGAGTCACCCTCTTGAAGCGACGCGAAGTCAAAGCTGAGTGCGTCGGCGCTGTGCAGGGTGAAGTTGGGGTAGATACTGAAAGACGCGAGTAAGACGGTCATCAAGTCACGGTCGAATTCAATAGCATCGAGCCGACACTGACTCTCCAGCAGTGCCTTGGTGAGCGCGCCTTGTCCGGGGCCAATCTCTACGAGGTGATCCGACTGATGGGGGTTTACTGCCCGGGCAATCGCCTGAATGACCGCATCGTCTTGCAGAAAGTTCTGGCCGAAGCGTTTGCGGGGTGTGTGGCCCGCGTGCGTTGCGCGATCATTGTTGGAGGTGCGGCGTGAGGTCATTAGCGAAGACTACGTGCAACCGTGCCCTTGGAAAAGAGATACTGATAGACTCTTGCGCAAAATCCTTACCCTGAGCCGAATTTGAGCACCTCTCACTACCTCAATCTTGTCGATACGATGGCCCGCCTGTCGCTGCGCGCGGAAGCACGTCGTTTCTACCTGGGCTACTTTTGGTGGATTCTAGAGCCGTTACTGTATGTGGCGGTGTTCTACGCAGTGTTCTACGGCCTACTTGGTACCCGAACGCCCGATTTCTTGGTGTTTCTGGCAGTGGGTAAGCTGACTTTTGTTTGGTTTTCTAAAACCGTGAACGTCGCTGCGAACAGTATTGTGGCTAATGGTAGTTTATTGGCCCGAATGGATATGCCAAAAACCTTGTTTCCTATATCTGTGATTCTTGAATGCAGTTATCGGCAACTGGCGGTCTTCGCACTGCTGTTTGCGTTTTTAGTGGCGTCGGGTAATTACCCAGCATTAACGTGGCTGTGGGTACTACCGCTGGCGGCGACCCAGGCATTACTGATTATTGCTTGCGGTTTAGCGGCATCGCTCCTTGTTTGCGTTAGCCGCGACTTTCTACCGCTGATTAACCTCAGCATGATATTTATGATGTTTATATCGGGTGTCTTCTGGGACTTAAATACTCTTGGTAGCCCCGAACTCGCAGAAGTTGTGCGTTTTTGGAACCCGGTCGCGTTTTTACTGGATGCTTATCGACAGGCGTTGATCTGGAACAACCCTGTCGATGCCTACCATCTATTGGGCTTGGCCGTGGTTTGTATCGCGGGTTGTTTTGCGCTGTTTCGGCTGACTAATCGTTTCAGCCAGCAACTTGCTCGGCGAGTGATCGAAGCGTGAGCGAGATTATTCGGCTAGAGAATGTTGGGATGAGCTTCGCCACCGCGAAAAACCACGAGGGCGGCCAGCATCGGGTGCTTGAAGGGTTAAATCTTCGTATTCAGCGCGGAGAAAAAGTAGGCCTGATAGGTCGCAACGGTGCGGGCAAATCAACGTTACTTCGCATTATCGCGGGTATTTATCCGCCGGCTCAGGGACGTGTTTGGCGTGATGAAGGTGCATCGCTAGCGTTGTTGTCGATAGGGCTGGGCTTTAAGCCAGACCTTACCGGCAGGGAAAACGCCCTATTGTCTGCAATGCTACAGGGCTTAAGTCGGAAACAGGCAAAGTCGCGCCTTCCTGAAATCGGCGAGTTTGCCGAGTTAGGCAGTTATTACGATGAACCCATGAAAACCTATTCAAATGGCATGCGCGCTCGGCTTGGGTTTGCGGTCGCCTTGCTGTTGGATACCGAGATTTTATTAATCGACGAAACGTTGAGCGTCGGCGATCAGGTTTTCAGGCAAAAGGCCCGGGAGGCGCTCGGCGAGAAGCTCGAGTCGAATAAAACGGTGGTGTTAGTGCACCATGCCGAGCAAGCGTTAAAGGCGATTTGTCATCGCGCCATCTGGCTCGATGGCGCTCAGGTACGACATGATGGCGAAGCCGGTGAGGTACTCGCCGCTTACTCTGCGGCGGGCTAAATAAGGCACTGCTCTAAAGAACCGCCTTTTTCTACGTGCGCTTTAAAAGCGAGTGGCATTCGACCACGGCCGGTCCACTGAAGCGTTTCACCATCGACAACAATTTCGTACTTCGGTGCAACCTTTGCGCCTTTTCGGGGACCGCCGGCTTTTCGCTTTGCTTTGCTTTTGCCGGTTTTGGCTGACTTCGAATCAGCGAGCTTCGCGATATCCTTGGGTGAAAGCCCCATGTCAGCCATCATCGCCGTCAGCTTTTTAATATTCGCGGCTCGGCGTTTAGCTTCTTTGGCTTGCTGGCGCTTTTTAGCGCCGTTGAGTGCTGCCTGTAAGTTTACAATCGCTTTTTCGAGTTGGTCAGCGGAAACTGACTTGGCGAATTTATTGGCGGTTGCTTTTGATTTTGCGATGTTAATGAGGATATTGCTTTCAGCCATTATTCTTCCATGTATTCACTATTGAAAATCCATAATAAGGTATTTGATCAGTAATAAACAAGTTGGAAGAATTTTGTTATTACGCGATGGTCTCGCGCTCCCGCCGGCGGTTATCACGCATATTTAAAATGAGCGCGATAACGACAGCAAACATGCCGCCCGCTACTGTGGCCGCGACAACAATGAGCTTCTTTTTGGGCGCAACAGCTCGCGCCGGCGGGATTGCTGGCAAATCGACGCGCACAAACGACACGGAGTCCATCGTCCGATTTTGTAAAGCATTCAGGCGATCGATCTCGGATTGCAATTCTTCTGCACCTTCTGCAAAAGGTAAGTAATCGGTGCGGTTTTGAAGTGCCTCAATTTGTGGATTAACATCTAGAATTTTCAGTTCTCGCTGTGTATCGCGAATACGCGAGGACATCAACTCATCATCCGGTCGACTTTTCAGTACCTGGAGTTCGGCATTGAGCAGCTTTGTGCCGCGAAAATACAGCGGCTGCTCATCAATATCGAATCGCACACTCGAGTTGCTGTCTGAGGCAGAGCGTTGTGTTTGAAGGTCTGTAAAGTCTACGGGGTCATCAATTCCCAGACTTTTCGCGATGCTAATAGACTCTTCGAATCTTTTTATAGCATCCAGGTGGCGTTGGCTAGCGTCGGAACGAAGTGCGTCAAGTTCAACTAGAAGTTGAGAGCGCTTTATCGCGACCTGTTCCTCCAGCCGTTTTATTTTTAAGGTACCGGCACCCTTAACGGTCTCTATGCTTCGTTGCAGCTCCCCTTCTTTCTGCTGAATCTGCTCGCGCAGCCTAGAGCTGTATTCCTCCTTTGCAATATTGGTGGCACGAATATCAGCTGCCGTAATAATCTGGTTAATGAGTTGTGCGCCCGCCACTGGGTTTTGGGCGGTGAACAGGATATTGATAACGGCTTCCGTGAGCTCCTTGTTTTTTCCGCCCGTTTCTCTTTTTACCGACAATCGTGGAAGGAAATCCTCAATAAACAGCTGATCTAGTGAGCGGTCATCCTCTAATGCAGCGTTGCTCCAGGGTATCGTTTTTGCGTCTTTGATCAAATCATCAAATTGTGTACGCAGTAATTCACGAGATTCCAACTCACTTTGAAAACGCTCCAACGCCACAGCTTTATCTAAATCAAGCAGATTGTTGTTAGTAAGTTGAACGAGGCTTGAATCAGCAGGCTGACGCAGTCGCGCTTGTACTTCATAAGTAGGTGTCGCTATGAGTAACACGTAACAGATCGATGCCAATGCAAATAAGAATGTGGTGGCAATAATAAAAACGCGACGTCGCCAAATAGCCGCAAATAACTCGAATAAATCAATTTCGTCGTCATCCTGGCCAGGGAAATAGGCCGGATAAACAAGTTGGGGTTGCGCCACCGGCTGATTTTGAGCGGAGCCGGTTTCAAACTGGCCTGACGTGTCTTTGTCTGAGGGCGACATGAAAATTCCTGAAGTGTGTTAGCTGTGGGCGGATATACGATTAAGCGCCTAGGTTTAGTCAGTCGGCAGTTTAGTTCATCGGTAGTCAGTGTAAACGCGCTTAACGGCGAAACTCAGTGACTTTGCCATCTTTGACGGCTTCTTGAGCCGCAGTCGCTTCCTTTTTTTGCTGCCCTGATGGTTTCGCGTCTTGAGGGTCGTGGGGTGTGTCGGAAGGCAGCGCTGCGCTTCCAGTCTCGGCGGTGAAGCTTACGTTGATTGCTGTGTTCGCCGCCTGCAGTCGTTTAGCTACCTGCCATGCCTGACTGATCAAGAAGCTATACATCAGGAAGCTACCGACGAATGTCGCCAACTGATAGGACTCGGCGACCCCCGCTTGATGCATCATAAGCCCGACGAACGAGAGTGAAACGCTAATAGTCACAATCAATATCAATGCCCGCCGATCACTAAAACCCAAATCCTTCATGAGGTGGTGAATGTGCGATCGATCTGCCGCGAAGGGATTACCTTTACGAATAACCCGGCGAAGCGTGGTGAACACCATGTCGTACAGTGGCAGTGCAACAATAAACAATGCGGTTGCTGGCGAAATCAGCTTCTTACCCCCTACCTGTTGGGACGCAGCAGCTAATATCAGGCACACCATAATAAACCCGAGCAATTTGCTGCCTGCGTCACCAAGAAACACTTTGGGAATCAGCGGTGACAGTTTTAGGTTCGAAACCAAGAAGGCGACTAGAGACGCGCCAATAAACAAGCTGACGAAACCGGGCGCGATACCCGTGAATAAATGCAGGGTTACCAGCGCCCCGAGTACTAGTGAACCTAATAACCCGTCCATGCCATCGAGCATATTAAAAGCATTGATGATGCCGAATATGGCAACGATGGTGAATGGGTAGGCGATAGTTGGGGTAAGCGTTACGGCACCATCCCCAAACAGATTACCGAGGCTCCCCACGCGAAGTTCAAGCCCTTCGATAACAATTAACGCGACAGCGACTTCAGTAAGGGTGCGCATGAAGACACCCAAGTGATAGCGGTCGTCGAGAGTGCCCATGGTAATGAGTACAAACCCGGACAGCATAAAAACCCACAGCGCATCGTTACCATTGACCATAATTAGGCTTTGATTGCTGTCACCCCATAAAAACCCGCCGATCACCAGCGCTATAAATATCGCTGCACCGCCTACTAGGGGGATTTCACCCTGATGCCGCTTGCGGGCATTGGGCTTATCAGTGAGACCCAGCTTACGGGCGAGTGGACTCAGCGCAAAAATGGCGCCTAAGGTCACGCAAAAAGCCGTCAGGGTCTGAAGGAGCAGGGGAGACATGGAGTTTTAGTCACCTAACTATGAGTGGCTAGCATTGGGTGGTTAATCCAAATTTTTGAAACCCGAGGATAACCCGCCACCTGTATTCATTGAAGTTTGAATAATGCCGCCGCGTTCCAAATTTGAGGCCAGCTGGCGAGCGCATTGGCGAAGCGGGTTCCGCCACGCCGTATAGACGCAAGGCCGGCCACCTGATCATTGAGCTGTGCGGACAGCAACTGGTTTAAGTCGGGCTCTTTTTGTAGCGCACCGAAAATCTCGTTGTAGCCCCGCTCGAGGTACTGCTGCCAATTTGAAGACCCTAGACTTGATGATTGAGTAAGGTGATTTTGGTAAGCCTCCAGTTGAGCAGCGTGGCTTTTCGCCAGCTCAATGCGGCCAAAATTCATGAGATCACGATCGCCCAGTTCGGTAAGTTCGCGCAACGACTGAGCGATACGCTGAAGGCGGGTTGCTGGTGCGATACCTTCGCTTAGGTCAACGTTTTCACCCAGCCAGCGCGTTAGTAAGCCGATACCGCCACCGCTCGCGATGGCCGCCCTGAGACTGCGCTGCCCCCGTTCTTCTAGGGGGAGGTGCGTGACCGCCCAGTCATGGTTTAACACTAATGAGTCGGGATGTAGGGTGGTCAACATGTAGGCAAATAAGTGATCTTCTCCTCTTAACGCAGGCATAAATGGTGGGAGAAGGTGGCTTGCGTCGTAGCCTGTTAACTGGGACATGACGCCATGCTTTGTGAAAGCTGGGCCCGTTTGACCGACCCATGAGCTGCGCGCCTCTATGGTCTCCACTAAGCCGCCCGGCACATCGAGCAGCCGTCCAATCGACTCGGGTCCTAGACCGATAACCCAATGGCCGTTGCCAGTGCCCGGATCTCCCCAGGTACTGCATTGGGTCTTGAGAATCGGCGAGTTTGGAGAGAGTGTACCCATAAAAGCGCCATTGGCGCTCGTCAATGCAGTTGCCGGTAACTCCCCATGGAGTAACGACTTAAGACCGTTGCTCAGGCCCTGTCCGAGCTGGCGTGCGGCCAAGGTAATGGGGTTGTCGGGAAGTTTGCGCGTATTCGACAGCAGTGCTTCTCGCGAGTCGTAAAAGACCGCTTCGCGATTACGGACACTACCAAAATGCACCCCCGTCGGCGGTAAGGGCGACCGCACCGCCTCGCAGACAACATCGTCATCGAGCACAACTGCACGACACCCGACGCTCAGCAATAAAGCAAGGGAACGAGAGATACCGTAGGTGGGCAGGTCACTCCATTCGGCGCGATCGAGCAAAAATCGAACCGCGTCCGCTGCGCCGGGCACTTGGGTAATCAGGTGGTCAATGAGTGAGGCCCGCTCATCCAAGCCAAAATACGTGAACGTGAGCTTGCCGCGTTCGTTGCAGGCCTCAACCAACGCTTTATTGGCCGCTATGTTATCGGTGCTGCGGGAGTCATCGATAAGCCAGTAGCTCTCGGGCATGTCGAGGCCGCTGGCCGACTCCATGCTTGCAATCAATCGCTCGACCGCTGCGGGGCGATCGCAGGTGATAATGAACACCCGAACCGGCGTTATGGGTTTCCCATCGGTTTCGGCAGTTAGTTGAGCAACCATTTCCTCTGCGCTGCGCATCAAGCCCGCATCGCGAATCTGAGCCAACACCGGAATCACCGGTTCTGCCTGGCCTCCGAGCTCTGGCAGAACAGTGACGAGGTAGTTGGCGTGCTCGCGAAGGGTGCGGAATGTTTCGCAGTGAGTCAGGGTGACGGCAACTTCCGGGCGCACCATTAGGCGTTTGCCGCTGATGCGGTCAATAAGTAAGGTCAGCTCGCCGTTTACCCGCACCAACTCAACGCCGGTGAAGCTCCACAAACTATCGTCTTCGGGGACTGCTGGCTGCACGGGTTGCGCGGTGGGCTTGGGCGTAGAAGAGGCGGGCTGCCCACCGACCGAATAGGAATAGTTGATTTCGCTCATTGTGTGATTGCGTGCCTCGGCACCGTTTTAATCGAATATGAAATTGTATCGAGTTACGATTGCTAACGTTTTAGTTCTTGCGCTTTAGCTCTTGTGTTTTAGCCCTGGCGCGCACCATTGCAACAGCTGCCGCAATCGCAGCTTCAAGGCTGCTGGCACTGGCGGTTCCTGTGCCGGCTAAATCAAGGGCCGTGCCGTGATCGACCGATTTACGAATAATGGGTAGCCCCAGAGTGACATTGACGGCCTCACCGAAGCCCGCAAATTTTAGCACCGGCAGGCCCTGATCATGGTACATCGCGAGATAGGCATCGCACTGGGCCTGCTCTGCTTCGCTGAACGCCGTATCGGCCGGCAATGGCCCCCGAATCTGCATGCCTTGCTTCGCACATTCCTCAATGGCCGGCACGATGACGTCGATTTCTTCGCGCCCTAAGTGCCCCCCTTCTCCCGCATGGGGGTTCAGCCCCAGCACGGTGATGCGCGGTTCAGCAAAGCCAAATTTATCGCGCAGGTCAGTGTGCAATATGCTGATTGTTCGTATCAGTGATGCTTGGGTGATGGCTGAAGGCACCCGGGACAGAGGTAGATGCGTTGTCGCCAGTGCCACGCGCAAATCCCCCGTGGCAAGCAACATCACCACGTCTGTCGTGTCGGTGAGCTCAGCCAAGAATTCGGTATGGCCGCTGAATGGTATGCCCGCATCGTTAATAATCGACTTTTGCACCGGCGCGGTGACCATGGCGTCTGCCTCGCCACAGCGGCACATTTCAACTGCCAAGTTTAAGGTTGCCAACACAGCGTGACTGTTGCGCACATCGAGTTGACCGGAAACAACGTCGGCCTCTAGCGGGATATGAACGTACTTTAGAACGCCCGCAGGGGTGGGCGCTGGGGGCTGCCCCGAGCTGAAGGGCTCAAGGGTAATCGCTAACCCCATTTCCTTCGCACGTTGCTCGAGCAAATCTTTGTCGGCAATACAGACCAGCTCGGCAGGCCAAGCCTTCTGCGCTGCCATCAGCACAATGTCAGGGCCAATGCCCGCGGGCTCACCCGCGGTTATGACCAGGCGCTGGATCATTTGATATCTACAAAGGCTTCATCGCGGATCTTGCGCAGCCAGGCATCCAGCTCTTCTTCGTACTTCTGATCGTGTAAATAGCGCTGCACCTGCTGGCGGCGCATCTGATCGGCAAAGTTCTGCTCTCGTCGGTCGGTGACTTCTAGAATGTGCCAACCAAACTGAGACTCCACGGGCTCCGAGATCTCGCCAATTTCTGTTTCATTCATGGTGGCCTCGAACTCCGGCACCATCTGACCCGGGTTGGTCCAGCCCAACTCGCCGCCTTCTTGGGCTGAACCAATGTCGTCAGAAAACTCCTTGGCCAACTCGGCAAAATCCTCGCCTTCGAGTGCGCGCTCACGCAGTGAGGATGCAAGGGCTTTAGCCGCATCGTTATCGAGCACTTCGGTGGGCTTGATTAAAATGTGGCGTACTTCGGTCTGATCGACGAGGCGTTCGCGGCCGCGCTCATCCGCCAGATACACCAAATGAAAGCCTGCGCCGCTTTCGACCTTGGCGGTCTCGCCGACTTTTAGGCTGGGAATGACGCCGGTAAACATGCTGGGAATATCGCCCATCTTGCGCCATCCCAGATCGCCGCCGGTAAAGATGTACTCAGTAGCGCCTGATACGGCCTCTTCGAAAGTCTTGCCCGCCAAGATTGACGCCAGCACACCATCGACAAACGCTTCTTTGGTGGCTTTAAGTGCCGCGCTGTCGTCTCGCGACACTTCGAGAAGCGCCTGAATCACCCGAAACTCGGGCTGGGTCATGGCCTCGCCCTGTTCGGTCGCGAGGAAATTGTCGATTTCCTGTTCGCTAATCTGGATGCTGCGGTTCACGTTACCCTGCTGCACCCGCTGGATTTTCATCTCGCGACGGATCTCTTCGCGCATGCCGATGTAGCTTTGACCCTGGGCTTCTACGGTGCCCCGAAACTGCTCTAGGGTCATGCCATTCTGACTCGCCATGCGACGCATGGAATCGTCGAGTTGCGCATCGGGAATGCGAACGCCGTAGCGATCTGCCAGCTGTAGCTGGATGCTTTCCAGAATCAGACGGTCTAGGGTTTCGCGAAAGAGCACGTCATCGGGGGGAATCTCGACGTTGCGGCGCTCGAGCCCTTGTTGAATGAGCGCCAAGCGTTCGCCAAGCTCGCTCGCCAGAATGATGTCGTCATCCACAATGGCGACCACCTCGTCTAGGGTTTGCACCTGAGCGTGGGCGGGTTGCATGCCGATCAGCAGCAAACTCGCACAGGCGATGCTCAAATATGCGAAGCTCGAATAGCTAAATCTTGAGACGTTAATAAAACCTCTCTGGGCGCGTCGCGTCAGCTGACCGTGCGTTGCTTTCTTTCCGTGCATCGTTCTGTGCATCACTCCTTCCGCTCCGTTTACTACCTCCGGTACTACCCCCAGCGCTTTTTGCGCGCTTTCGCGCTCGCGGTTTCGCATTGCTGCCGCTCCTTGCACCCTTCGCGCTGCTGGCATTCCTTGCTTCCTTTGTTGCATTACGCGCAGTCGTCGTCGCAGTAGGCGCGAGAAAGAAAGCATGTTTGTTTTAATAACGGTCATCAAAGCCTCGAATCATATCGTTCAGCAGATTTTCCACCCGGCTGCCAAAGCCACCCATGCCTTTTAAGACAAACTGGAATTGAATGGCGTTCTCCTGCTCGAGATCGGGATCTGTGAAATCGGGTGTGAAACCACCCGCAGTGTCTACATAGCGCATGTACAAGACGCGCACCTGCCAGCAACAGTTATCGTATTCGAATCCGATCATGTCTTCCACGGATTCTGACGCTTCCAGAGAGTATTCCAAGGCGCCAAAAATACGCCAATTGTCGTCAATGGAGTAATAAGCCGAGACGTTGGCTTGCTCAGTCACCGGGCGGTCGATGAGCGAGGGCGGTGGTTCGCGCAGGGTATAGCCCACGTTGAACACCTGCCCATTGCCCGGCGAGTAGCTGACTTGGGCGCTCGCGGCATCAAAGGTGTTTTTATAGGGGTCGTATAACAGGCTCGAGCGCAGTCGCCACGCGTTGGTGGGTAACCAGTTGACCTCCGCAGCAACTGCAGAGCCGTCTTCCGTAAGCGCTGGGTCGATGCCATTGAGGCGAATTTCTCGGTCTCGGAAGTAAAAAATCTGGCCGATACTGGCGCTTAAGCGCTCCAAACCGTCGCTATCGGCGAAAAACCGGGTGGTGAGACCTATTGATAGCTGATTAGCATCGTCGAGGCGATCGTGCCCTGAGAAGCGCGTGTCCCGATACAGCTGGTTGTAGCTAAAGGTCAGCTCGGCGCTGTCAAAATCCGGCTGGCCCGTTTGGTCATCATACTGGCTGTACAAGTAGTAAACGCGCGGCTCAAGGGTCTGGGTCATGCCCTCGCCGGCAAAGCTAGTGCTACGCTCAAAGATGAGCCCCGCGTCGATATTTGCCGTTGCCGAGCCAGCGCTGGGCTGGGTGTCGACGACCAGCGGTGATTCATCCAGTTCGTAGGCCACTTGCCGGTACTTCACCGTGGGGCGCAGGAAACCGTAGGTCCAGGCCATAGGGTAGGTGAGCCCAGCTTCGCTGTAGAGGCGCTGCCCGGTTATGCGGTTGGCGGCGTCGGTATCAAAGGCGGAATACTGGGCGAGAGCGATGGGCTCGATGCCGTGCCAGTCGGCGTCTCCGCGCCACTGGGCGGTGATCTGAGGCAGTTTTTTGTAATTGTTGGGAATGTCGTCTGCCAGGCTTTGGAATTCCTGTGCTTGAATATTGACCGTCCAGTCTTCCCCTAAATAGTCGACTTCACCCAGTTGGAGCAGGCCGGTTTGGCGTTGGGCGCTGAGGCTGTCGTTGTCGAGATCGCGCACGTAGTCGGGGTCGCTTACTCGGGTGAAATCAATGTTCGTGCGCCAGCTTTGGCCAAAGCGGCCCCGGTGTTGGGCGCCAAAGAGCCAGCGTTTGCCCGCTGAATCGGGCACTTCGTCCTGATATTTGTCGTCCTCATCGAGATAGGCCGCGGTAACGTCCCAGAAGCCCGTGTAATCGCCAAGATATCGCCCATTGAGCTGATGGTTCAGGCCCCGCTCGCCGATATAGCGCGGTGCATAGGTGGCGTCGTAATTGGGTGCCAGGTTGAAATAGGCGGGGACCGTGATGTCGACTCCGCCGCGGGTGTCACTGCCGATATCGGGGAACAACAGGCCGGTTTTGCGCCGATCATCGATAGGGAACTGAATCCAGGGTATGTAAAAGACGGGTACGCCGGAAACTTCCAGCTTAGCGCCCCGTGCGGTGCCAATGCCCTCGGCGGGCTCCAGATAAATCTCATCGCTGGTGAGTATCCAGCTGGGGTCATCGGGCGCGCAGAAGGTCATGGCACCATCGGCCACGGCAATGTGCCCGTTCGGCGTGCGTGTGAGCTCGGCTGCTGATCCGCTGAGGTTGGCGTCATGGATGGCGAAGCGCGCATCTTTGACCTGTGCTTTCTCAGTGGTGCTGTCGTAAGTGGCGTTGTCACCGATCAAGACGACGCCGGGCTCGCGTAATGTGACGCTGCCTCGAGCCTCACCGAATTGCTGGGTGCGATCGAAGGTGACTTCGTCGGCGCGCATGAGGCTGCTGCCTTGGCGCACGGTGACATTGCCGGTGAATACTAACTGGCCTTCAGTGACCTGCGTGTCATCGGCGCTGATCTCAACGGGGGTGTCGAGGGGGTCAGATTTGGCTTGGCCGGCTAGCGGGTCGACGAAGGCGCCGTTGCATTGGCGGCAGCGGAGGTTTCGTTGGGTGGTGGGGACTAGGGGGAGGGGTTGCCAGTCGAGTGGGCTGATGGTTTCCACCATTATTGCGGAATCCAGCGTGGTGTCGCTTAATGATGTTTGTTGTGTGGGTTTGGGCGTGTCTGAGATCTCGGTATTATCGGCAGCGTTAGCCGTCAGCGCTGATAGAATCGCGATTGATGTGATCAATAGGCGATAAGCGCAGCGCTTGATTCGGTTGCTAAGTGTGTTTGGGCTCAAAATTATTCTTGCCGGTCCGGTTTGTTGCGCTGCCGACTTACTCGTAAACGTCTGGGGCGCTGGAGCTTCAGGTCTATGGATATCGATTCCGTAGCAAGGTCACATCATAACCCACGTAAAGGCTGAGTGACTTACCGTGCCGTCTCAGTCTTTTCTTGTGGAGTTATTGAGGCGGGCTATTGAGGCGGGCTATTCAGGCGGGCAGTGCTTGCTACCGGTAGCCCAGCAGCATTATTGTGCTGACGCTGGCTGATAGGCATATGCGTTTTCCTAGTTCAGTTAGTTGACCCCCCTAATCCTGATATTGGTGCTTGAATATGCAATGGTACGTCGTCGCAACCCGGCCCCAGATGGAGCTGGCTGCCCGCGTAAATTTAGAGCGGCAAGGATACTCTGTATTGCTGCCTCAGATCTCTATTCGCAAGCGCCGCCGGGGTAAATGGGCGATGGTCATTGAGCCGCTTTTTCCGGGTTATATTTTTGTGGAGCTTGAGTTTGGCAACGACGACCCCGCGCCGATTCGCTCCACTGTCGGGTGTCGCGGGCTAGTTCGATTTGGGCATGAATACGTACCAGTGCCCAGTGCGGTGATCGCGCCGTTGTTATCGGTGGGTGAAGAGCCCGTCACTGAGGAAAATAAGTTCAAGCTGGGCGATCAAGTGCGGCTTGAGACTGGTCCGTTTGCAGGCTTTAGCGCAGTGTTTGAAATGACCAAAGGGTCCGACCGAGCCCGGGTACTTATCGAGCTGCTTGGAAAGCCTCGACCTGTTTTAGTCGGGCTCGATGACATCAGTGATCAAGTCTGACCTCGCATGCGATATGCGGTTGCGATTAACGTCGTTTAAGGTAGTAAAACTATTTTTTTCATAAAAAATTCATCGAACGCAGTCGCGAGATAGTTGCGTTCATCTGTTGAACAACGTAACGTGTTCAGACGTTGAACGTGGGGTTGCGTCCGCGCCGGGAGTGGTGGCGTTAGGGTGCACGCCCTGCGGTAGCCTGCCCGATTGAAATTCCGACCAAAATAAGCCAATACCAACCAATGTGAGTAATGGACGAGCGCCAACTCAAAGCCCTGCGCCTGCTTGAAGCCAACCCCGAACTGACCCAGCGCGAACTCGCCCGAGAGTTGGGTGTGAGTGTTGGTGCGGCCAATTACTGCCTGAAGGCATTGGTGGATAAAGGCTGGGTGAAGCTCGAGAACTTTCAGCGAAACCCTAACAAGTTGGGGTATTTGTACCTGCTTACGCCGAAAGGGCTGGCCGCCAAGACCCAGCTGACCGCCAGATTCCTGAGGCGCAAGATGGAAGAGTACGAGACGCTGAAGGCTGAGATTGAGGATTTGAGGGTTGAGGTTGATGGGTCGTTGAATAAGAAGCTTGATACTTAACGTCTTCAATAGTTCACCTGTTGATAACGGGCGTTATCAATTTTTCGCGCCCAGTCAGGCCAATTAATCCACTGCAAAGCACCCACTTCAGAGCTAGCTACAAAGCACTTACAAATTATGCATAAAAATCTATGACCGACCGTTACAACATTACCGTTGTTGGCCTGGGCTATGTGGGCATGTCTCTGGCGGTGCTTTTGGCTCGTCAGCATCGGGTGACAGCTCTAGACATTGATCAAGAGCGTGTTGCTCTCGTTAAGTCAGGTCAGCCTACGGTGGCTGATGCGTTAATGACCGAATACATGGCAAGCGAACAACTGAGCCTGACGGCCACGACTTCTCCTGCAGAGGCCTATGCAGACGCCGACTTCGTCATAGTCGCCACCCCTACCGATTACGACCCAGACAAAAATTATTTCGATACCAGTTCGGTAGATGCCGTTGTGGCGCAGGCAAGAGAGCATAACTCGGCTGCGACAATTGTTATTAAATCGACGATCCCTGTTGGCTTTACCGAGCAGCTGAGGCAGAAGCTTAACGATGACAAATTGCTGTTCTCACCGGAGTTTCTACGTGAGGGTCAGGCACTCCACGATAACTTGCACCCCAGCCGCATTATTGTGGGTGGCACGGACGATCAGGCGGCGCTCTTTGGTCGGCTCCTGCAGCAGGCAGCGTTAGATCCTCAAGTTCCTGTGTTGCAGATGGGGTCTACAGAGGCTGAGGCCGTAAAGTTATTTGCCAATACCTATCTAGCGATGCGCGTTGCGTTCTTCAACGAATTAGACAGTTTCGGGTTGGCGCGTGGCCTCAATGTAAAAGAAATTATTGACGGGGTTTCTCTAGACCCCCGGATCGGTGCGGGCTACAACAACCCTTCTTTTGGCTATGGCGGCTATTGTTTGCCCAAAGACACGAAGCAGCTACTCGCAACTTATAAGTCAGTTCCCCAAACACTCATTCAGGGCATTGTTGACTCAAACGCCGCCCGTAAGGATTTTATCGCGGATGACATCCTGAAACGAAAGCCGGCCGTGGTTGGTGTTTATCGGCTGGCAATGAAGGAAGGGTCAGATAATTTCCGAGCATCCAGTATTCAAGGCATCATGAAGCGAATTAAAGCCAAAGGGATAACGGTAATAATCTATGAGCCCTTGCTGACCGCCACGGCGTTTTTCCACTCCGACGTGGTTGAGGATTTACAGGCCTTCAAAGCTAAATCAGACATTATTATTGCTAACCGCATGTGCTCCGAGTTGCAAGATGTCCAAGAAAAAGTCTTCACCCGTGATTTATTCGGATCTGATTAAGTGAAAATCCTCGTCACCGGAGCGGCTGGTTTTATTGGAATGCATGTCGCGCAACGT
>CBFHPT010000011.1:0-116193 GCA_965657905.1 Luminiphilus sp.
TCTTCGCTTCATCATAAACACTCCTTTTACCCATTATCGGGCTTCTTTGAAGTGTCCGGAAGAACGGGGTAGAACCCATTTGCCCTATTCATGCCCTCTCCTGGGCACCAATAACCCTCGATATTGTTTCACTCCGACGACGCAAGGTCGCTGAATACCCGCATTGGCCCAACCACAATCCTTCGCCTACCTCACACCAACACCGCGTTTCCATCCAATAACCATTCCTCATAAGTAAAAAAAGCGCCGCGAACATCGCCAAGCATTCAGTAAGAAAACCCAGTGGTTACGGTATAGCCAGCCTCGCAGTGATTGCATTTGATGAGTTTTATCCGCCCGCTTTGCTGGCCTTTCACAGTGGGTGTCGCTAGCCTTCAAACCATTGAGAGTCCCAATGGATTGTGACTCCATCCTACTGAGGACACTACTCGTGAAGAACCTATCCCGCTTGCTGTTTGTCACCGTACTTAGCGTTATTGGTACTGGCTGTGTTTACGTTAATGGCGAGCAAATCGACGCCGGCAACTGGCAGGAAGTCCAACACACCAACCGGGAAGCAATCAGCCAGCTTAAGTTGGGCAACACCACTCAGGCCGTGAAAGATAAACTGGGCTCCCCAACTGATTCTGAAGCGTTTATGAAGGGTGACTCCGAGATTCGCGTGTTGTTTTATCGCACCACTCACAAACACTCAGATGATGAAACCAGCCGAGATGAAACCACACCGCTGGTATTTGAGAACGACAGTTTGATTGGCTGGGGAAACACCGTCTATGAGGCTCAGCGCTTGTAGGGGCGACTGACCACCGGTCTGAGCCCAACTGCAATTAAAAGCCACTGCACTGACAATCCGCAGCGCCTCTAAGCTGCAGACCCGCTTGGCTACCCAAACACTTGCTCAGCGCATTGAAACATCGTGGTTTTCCCCGCGCGCATCTACTCCAACCCCCGGGGACCATAGGCCGGATCAACAAAGCTTTGTGTGGCGACAGCACCCACACCAGGCGCAGCCCAAATTACCATTGAGCCCACTGAAAACCAGTGGGACTGAACCGCAGCACCCATTTCACCGGTCTCGGGATCACGGGATTAAACGAAGCCCGCAATAACCGAGCCTACAGCGATGTCGCCACCATCATCACCGATCTACTGCGCGCCAATTGTCAGTGGTCGGTGCCGGTCTCAGTGCCGCAATTACATCGGTCTGCAACCTTTGCGGTGACCGAGGAACTGTTCGGCCAGACATAAACGGCGGTTCCCCGCAGTCACACTTCAAAACGTCGGACGTTCTTCACCGGATCATCCCCTTGAATCAACTCAGCGAACTCATCCCCAAGGGCGCGACTCGCGCTCAGGCAAGTCTGCCAGTAGTGTTTACGCTCACTATCACTGAGATGCCTGAAGTCTCCTCGATCAGGTATTTTCCCAAACGGTAGCGACGCGACGAACTCTCGACTAGGACACAACAGGATTAAATCCTGGCAGCGAGGCGTCCGAGCAGACCGCCACGGCAAAAATTTATCAAACCAGCCGGGTGTCAGCGTGTCGGTGAAATGCGGGAATAGAATCACCTGGCCTTGCGAGGTCGGGTTTTCGGCGGGCAACTCAAAGTGGTAATCGATAATGCCACCATCCCAATAACACCCAAGCGGTGCCCCTTGGATATTGCGCTCCGCCTCAAGCACCAGCGGGATAGCACCACTCGCCTTCAGCGCGGGAACCAGATTGCTGGCCGTCAACGAAACCCCAGTGGTCTCGAAACCCGCTAGCAAATTGGGCAATGCGGCGGGAGCGGCGCTGAATACAACGCGCTGGAAATGCGCCGGCAGTCGCTGGCGATCTATCGCATTGTTGATGGCAGCTATCACCATGCCGAAGGTAATCGAGGCGTTGCCCGTTGAACCCGCCAGCCCTCGGGCCCGCGCCGTCACAATATGGTTGCGAAACAGCGGATGCTCTATAACGGGCGAGACGCCCTCGGCGCCGAGCATCTCAAAGAGAATGTCGGTCGCCACCTGACTGACCTCCGAAGCGGTGGGCTTCGCCGCGTACGTCTGCCCAAGGTATGCAGACTCAAATCGTGCTATCGCCTCAATAGGGTCGCCGCTCGACAGGGCCGCATGACGCCAGGAACCAATCGAGGATGCCACTAAATCCAATGGCGCGGTCCGCTTCTCCAGTAAGCCTCGATAAAGTACCCGATCGAGTCCAGATAACACCAACCACTTAGGGCCGCCCGATGCGCCCAACATCGTCGAGAACAAATCCGGGTGCCAACCCTGTTCCGTCAACTGAGCAAAGGCGCGCGCACCCGCCCAAATGGACAACGCCGGTCTCACTTTAAGCATCCTCATAAGCCACACAATGAAGGATTAATAAGCTGACTCTCAAGCCACAACTGTTACTTTACAGACGTGACATCCAGACGCGTGGCTCGTTAGTCGTTTTACGTATTCGGTTTCAGGCATTATGCAGCTTTGGTGCACGGTTTGTAGTGGAGGTTTTCAATGATAAAGCGCGGTCTCGTAGCAGGCGCCTTGAGCTTCACAATCGCCGTTGGTACTCACGCCCTTGATGAAGATGCCTAGAGCAAAAAAAAAGCCCTCCGAAGAGGGCTTTTTTTCAAGCGCGTTCCAAGATCTTAGAACTTGTAGACAATCTTGGCCTGATAGTTTGCTGGCAGTTCCGGCAATACGATCTGGCCACCAAACAGGTTGGGGAAGTTCGCTCGGAAGTACCGCTCGTCGGTCAGGTTCTTACCGTTGAGCTGGAAGGTCCAGTTATCAGTCTCGTAGGAGACGCCTAGGTTAAGCAAGGTGTAGCTCGGCAAATTGACCGCACGGGAGTGACCCGAGACGGTTTCATCAACGCTGATCACGCTACCCGTCAGCGCCAGACCCATGTCGAATGCATAGGTACCCGTGAACGTATAAATGTTCTCGGGGATACCGGCTTTCTGGGAGGACGCGTTGGTGCCGTCCGTTGGGACGAAACCGGCGGTCAAGCCACCAAACAGCAGTGACGTATCGACACCGGGGATATCCTCGGCACCATAGAAGCTAAAACGCCCACCGTTTTCCCCTGTATTGAGGTTGTTCACTTCAACATTCGTATAGCCAGCCGTAAGGATTAGCTTCTCGTTCACAACCCAACGCAACTCAGCTTCGATACCCTCGGTCTTGTCAGTCGAGTTGGTCACAATCGCCTGAGCGCTAAAGTCGGTACGTTCCTGCTCGTATACTGACACCGCGAAGTACAAAGAGTCATCGAGGAAGCTACCTTTCAAACCCACTTCGACCAGCTCTGAGGTATCGGTGATGTCGCCATTCAAAATATTGCCAACCTGCAGTTCTGCGCCCTGACCGGCAATGATTGTGGCCTGCTCAGAAAGGGTCACGTAAGGCACCAGTCCTATGGGCGTGGTGTAGTTAACACTCACGTTCCAAGAGAACAGGTCTTCTGTGTCTGATGCTGAACCCAGTGAATCACCAAACAACAGTTTGTCGTTGGGAGATGACGAGGTCATATCAATGGTGTCACTGCGCGCACCAAGGGTGATCGCAAGGCCGTTGTCCCAAGTGAAGTCACCCAAGAACGCCAGACCGTACATGGTGTAGTCACCCACGTAGTACTCGGTGTACAGACTATCAATTCGGGTTGCCAGCTGGCGGCGATCCAATGCAGTCGATGGGCCCGTCAAGTCACGACGGTCAAAGTACTCGTTGATGTAGTCATCACCGTGTTTGAAATCGGTATAACGAATCGATGGCGAGACCTGCAGCGAAGTCGTCAGACCATCGCCCTGAATCTGGTAAGCGAATACCAACTTGTCTTCAATGACGTAGGTGTCGTGGAACTGAGAGAAGCCGTAGGCGTTCTCGTTCAAGTTTTCATACGCCTCGTAGAACAGCTGGTTTTTGATCTCAAGACCACTGTCCGCGGTGTAGATGAAATCCAAATACAGCGTTGTGACTTCGTTCTCGAGGGTATCGTCTTCAGCGACCAATACGTTGCTTTCATCCAACTTCACGATTGAAGCGTTGTCGAGATGGTAGTTGGGGTTGGCCTGCAAGAATTCGTTGGTCACCTGAGTTGGAGAGCCAAAGAAATTCGTGACGCCGCCGTCGAAGTACTCAAAGTGTGAAATCTCACCGTCGCCATCAGTATCCAGCGGTCGAGCGGTACCGGCCTGGTAATTACCGTTGTCGATAAGGTCCTGGGTCAAGCGGTTCCAGCCTGCGACCTGGTTACCCGTGTAATCGTGGTACATACCGCCAAACTGCATCAACAACTTATCGGACAGCTCAACGTCAAAGGACGCCTGCAGAATGGTCTGCTCGGTCGCGGTGTTGTCGTAGAAGCTGTCTGAATCTTCAACCTCAGCGTACAAGTAGTAGCCCATGTTATCGGACATCGGTCCACCCACTTCAGCAGTGACGACGTTGCGATCCCAGCTACCTGTCTCATAAGAAACAGCACCTGTGTGCTCTTCCAAAAACGCACCTGTGCCTGCGCGTGCCGACTTGGGATTAAAGTTAATGTAACCACCAATCTTCGCAGGACCATAAATGGGCGACGCTGGACCACGGACGATATCAATGCGATCCGACGCACCAATTGGAGTCGGATAGTTACCGGGGTTATCGATACGACGTACGCCACGGAAGTAGGTTTCACCCGGCGTACCACGAACATCCAGAGAGCCTGCAACACCGAAGAACGACTGAGTGAAAGTACCCGGGGCAAAAGCAACGAGTTCATCGATGTCGGTAATGTTGAAGCGATCCATCTGTTCAAAACTGATGGTTGAGGCAGATCGAGGGGTTTCCAGCAATGACTTGCCGAAACCAAAAATTTGAACATCTTCGCCAGGAAGACTTCGCAGGGAACCGGTGACTACCACTTCCTCGATGCCGAGTGCTTCGTCTTCTGGGGCCTCCTGTGCAAAAAGGGTTGTTGTGTAGGTCGTGCCGGCCAATAAACCTGCGATGGCGACGGCCAGTGGCGCTCGGCTTTGCTTTGGGTGCTTCATGATCTCTCCTTGGGAAATAGGATCAGTTATGGCTTCGACTGCTGACGCCCATTTTCTCTACTGGTGCCGACAGCGTGTTTAATATCACGTTGCGTTGTCATGACGGCTGGTCCCGCCAGTAATGCCGGCGCAACCGGCACGTGTACGTTAGCAATTTCAGTGCCAATGTCAGGCTTGGATTGGTAACTTAAAAAACTAAGTTAAAGTCGATCACCGCCCCCTTTAAAACACGGGAAATAGCGCTAACCGGCGGAGCCGATCACCTAGCCTAACGTTGAACCGCGTTTATGACAATTCGATTACAACACCACCCGGCGCACCGTAACAGTGCGGTAGCCGTAAATATGCACCAAAATTAAGGGTGATCCAGTTTGAAGTTGCCCCCTCGAGCATCATGGCCGCGGCCTTTCCGCCATCGCTCACGGTGATTAATGAACGGATTTATTGGGAGAAGCCGCGTTGGGTGGTGTCTGGTTGAGTGGTGTATGTTTCAGCGGAGTTTCGCGACTGAGCTGTTCAATGATCGCCGCGTGATCTGGAAACTGCGCGCTGAGCGCTGCCGTATCACCAAGCGTCATGTCCCGATAATCGAAACCAGGAGTGACGGCTTCACTGATCAATCCGTAACCTATGTCGCCGTTTCCATGAAGCCGGGACGCTTTCCAGATACCACCGGGCACTGTGAGCTGTAGTCGCTGTCCTAGCTGTGGATCCGGCCCCATGGTCACCTGCTCCAGTCGGCCGTCGGGGTAAATCAAAAAGTAGTCAATCGGGTCACCAAGGTGAAAGTAATGGACGATGTCGGATTCGTTACGATGAAAATGCCCCACCGGCCCCGCAGCGGTCAGCAGATAAAAAATTGACGTCATGCTGAAGCGTTCATTGGCCCCCTCACCCATTCTGGGGTGGTTGGTTGCCTCGTACGTTCTTCGGTAAAAACCGCCCTCCACATGGCCCGACAAGCCCAGCGATTCAATCAGGTCCTCCGCCGTCGGCGCAGTCGGTTGCGAATACGTGTCTGCCTCCGCCAATGCAGAATTAGACACACTTATTGTCAGCAGCAAACACCAGGCCGCACACAAGCGCAGACGAAATAGCTGGCGCGCCGCCCCGACCGCGCTTCTCAACTTCTTACCACCCAGCGCAACAGACGTCTGGGTGCGAGTTGGCGTTGATGAGAACAACAGTGAAAACAACATAGGTGATGTCCTTTTTAAATCGCGACCCGCGAATTGATTAACCGATGAAGCCGCCACGGGGTCATTGAAGCATGCCCAGCATTCGTAACACTGGCAACTCTGTGGAAATCAGGTAACTTCAACGCTGCATGCCCGCGTGGTCTTGGCATCGTGTTTGCATCATCAGCGTGACCTTCGAGCCGGTTGACGTCGAGTTCGGTCCAGCGGCTGACCCTACGCAACACTGTGCGGCGGTGGCCGTCCGCCGAAAAGACGCCTGAACCGGCGGCGATGCGAATACGTCATGTCGACGAGTAACAACCAGAGGATTTGTGCGTGAACCAATCGCTGACCAACCACCGACGTCACACGACGCCCCGAAGCGCGCCGCTCGCCAAACGGGTAGCGGCCTGCTTCAGCCTTGTCCTCAGTGTTGCGCTTTGGAGTTCAGCATCGGTATCCAACGCGGCAGTACTGCCATCAGATACCGATACTGGCAGTTGGTTTGAACGCTTTAAGGCTGAAGCAACACCAGAGGAGCTTTATCGATTCCTGTATGCGATGCCAAAAGGCGGCGACTTGCACAATCACATTTCAGGGGCAATCCGATCGGAATGGTTTTATGACCTGGCGCTTGCTCAGAGCGAACGGGGTTACCAGTACTACACCCGCGTCAAACTCAACAATTGTCGCCCATACGGCGGTAACAATTTCGGACCAGCCCCCTATCTACTGCTGTTTCACAACATACAGGCTTTCCGCTATGAGGCCCTGAGCGACTGCGAGAAAAGCGAGTACCTGCCCCTCGATGCCCTTAACGAGCAGCAAAAGTCTGCCTGGCTGGAGAGCCTCCGTCTCGATAAGCCCTGGGAGGGGCGCGACGAGTTTTTTCAGACTCACTGGCAGCGAATGAATGATCTCTATAGCAACCCCTACCTCATAGCGGATGCGCTGATTTTAAATATGCAGAAATTCAGCGCCGAGGGGCTGCTCTATCTCGAACCGATGATCACAGTGTTTGGAATGATCGGACCTGACGGCGAGCCAATTGACATGGACGCCACTGCAAATATCTACCGGGAACGTCTGGCCGCGGACGATGCTCGCGCAACGGGCGTCACGGTCCGCCTACAAACCGCGATTTTACGCTTTTTGCCTAATGCAGAAGAGGCATTACGTGCGTTATATGCCTTTACAGCGCGTAATCGCGATTTGTTCGTCGCCGTCAACATGGTCGGACGTGAGGATAACGACAAGGGTTACCCGCTACGCTTTCTGCCAACACTTCGCGACCTGCGCCGTACCTATCACAACGTACATTTGACCATTCATGCGGGAGAAGTCGACGAGCCCAATAGTCACGTCAAGGATACCCTCCTGCTTGGAGCCGAGCGGATTGGCCACGGCGTTAATCTAATAAGCGACCCTGACACCATGCGACTCATGCGTCACGGCCCCTACCTGGTTGAAATCAACCTCGTCTCAAATTTGCTTTTGGAGTACGTCAGTGACTACAGCCAACATCCCTTTCCCGAGTACCTGCGCATGGGCATACCGGTTGCGTTATCCACCGATGACCGCGGCATGTGGGATAGCAACATGACCGACGAGTTCTTTGTTGCGGTCACTGAGTTCAACCTGTCTTGGAGCGAACTCAAAGAGTTGTCACAAAACTCTATTGCGCACAGCTTTCTCAGTGAGGACGAGCGCACAGCCCTAATGACTAAATTGAATGAGCGGCAGGGGCAGTTCGAAGCGCGCATTGCGAGCGATCCCAGCAACGTCATTTCAAGTGATGCCGTCAGTTACGGTTTCATTTGCCGTCAGTATCAACTTTGTGAGTGGTAGCGTGTACCCGCTTATTTTGCCAACCTTGGGCACGCGCCCCACTATTCCGACTTTTCCACTTTTATCCCAACACTGAAATGAGGTCACCAATGCTATTGCACAGACTAAAAGCATCTCTCGTCGCCGCGGCACTACTGCTACCACTCGGCGCCCACAGCGACTCAGCAACACCTGAGTCCGCTGGGCCAATACCTGTAAAAGTCGTCGTGGTCACCATGTTTGAAATTGGCGAGGATACTGGGGATCAGGCCGCCGAGTTCCAGCTTTGGAACGAGCGTCGCAACCTCGACAGGGTGTATGACTTCCCGGCATTTCACGACCTGCACTTCGATTCGGAGAACGGCGTGTTGGTAATGGTTACCGGCATCGGCACCGCTCGCTCTACTGGCTCGGTCATGATGCTTGGCATGGATCCCCGCTTTGATCTCAGCAAGGCCTACTGGCTGGTAGCGGGTATCTCCGGTGTCGATCCTGCCGACGCCTCGATTGGCAGTGCGGCTTGGGCGGAGTGGTTAGTAGACGGCGATCTCGCCCACGAAATTGATCCCCGAGAAATGCCCGATGATTGGAAGTACGGCTACATTGCTCGATACACAGAGGAGCCCTTTGATCCCAATGTGCCCGAGCCCTCCGGGGAAATGTTTCGCACGAACCCTGACCTGACCGAATGGGCGTATCAGTTGACCAAAGATATGGAGCTACCGGACTTTGAATCCCTCGATGAAACCCGCGATCTTTATGTCAATCACCCCAACGCGCAGCGCCCTCCGTTTGTTTTAAAGGGCGATCACCTAGCCGCAATGACCTTCTGGCACGGTGAGATTCTGAACAACTGGGCGAACGATTGGGTGTCCTATTGGAGCGGCGGCGAAGGCAACTTTGTGACCTCTGCGATGGAAGACACCGGCACCATGCAGGCACTGGAATGGCTAACCAAGGCGGGACGTGCAGATCGCGATCGCATGATGGTACTTCGCACCGCATCCAACTACACGATGCCACCGCCCGGCGTCGACGCTGCCACTAATTTGCTGGCCGAAAACGAAGGCTACGCAGGGCTCGATGCATCCCTTGAGTCGGCTTACCTGGTTGGTACCAAAGTTGTCGATACCATTGTCGAGAACTGGGATACATTTAAAGACCGAATCCCCGTACCCGCCGATATCAAAGACTGATTTACACGGATAAACCTTGCTCAGAGGGACGGGCTTAACCACGCGCCCCCGAGCATTCACAATCAAACGTTGCAGACACGACCACGCTTTGGCTGTGGTCCCGACTGCACTGGGGATACTCCATGAAGGCTTTGTTGCGTCATCTACTGCTTGCCACCTGCGCGCTGACCTGGGGCGGCACCGTTTTTGCCGACGGCCACGCCAGTGATCAGGCCGAGTCGGGTATCCCTGAAATCAAAGTGGTCGTCGCTAGCATGTTTGAAAACGGCGAGCCAACAGGGGATCGCCCGGGAGAATTGCAGCTCTGGTTAGAGCGCAATCCCGACGCCAGGGAACTGCCCTTCCCACTGGGTGAATATCCGTTGTACCTGACCGATGACGGCGTGTTGTTTATCTGCGTCGGTGGCGGCATACCCAATGCTACGGCGTCTATCATGGCGCTCGGTCTCGACGAGCGCTTCGACCTCAGTCACGCCTACTGGCTGGTCGCCGGTATCGCCGGCGGCGACCCTGAGAACCTGTCGTTAGGGTCAGGCGCCTGGGCGAGCCACGTGGTCGACGGGGATCTGGCTTATGAAATCGATGCCCGTGAGATCCCAAAAGAGTGGC
Source organism: Luminiphilus sp. (assembly GCA_965657905.1). Lineage (GTDB taxonomy): Bacteria > Pseudomonadota > Gammaproteobacteria > Pseudomonadales > Halieaceae > Luminiphilus. The sequence goes on from CBFHPT010000011.1 coordinate 9,843, forward strand.
CCTATGGATTTATTCCACTGGGCGCCAAGGCGCCAGCGCAGGGGCCTAAGGACGTTAGCGACGGCTGGACTCTCGATACCATTCATTTCAAGTTGAACAGCGATCTTGTCGACTGGGCGTGGCAGTTGACCCGCACCGTACCCCTGACCGACACACCGGCGATGCAAGCATTTCGCAGTCAGTTTACCGAGCATCCGCTGGCGACAAGACCCCCTTTTGTTACCCTAGGCGACACCTTATCTGCCAGCACCTATTGGCACGGGGAATACCTCAACGAATGGGCTAACGATTGGCTCCATGCCTACGGGGGTCTCGATGCAGAGTTCATGACTTCTAATATGGAGGACTCGGGCACCCTGACGGCACTCCATCGACTCGCTAGGCTTGATCGCGTGGATAGTGATCGGGTGCTGGTATTGCGAACCGCGAGCAACTACACCATGCCACCCACCGGCAAAGCGGCCGCGTGGAGCACCACCGCTGAATACCCGGATAACGGTTACGGGGCTTTGGACACCGCACAAAAAGTCGGTCAGCGAGTTGTCGATGAATTAGTCAGCAACTGGCGCGCCTATCGGGAGACCATGCCAACCTCGGCAATGCGGATACCGGTAATTTTCGATACCGACATGGCCATCGATGACTGGGCTGCGCTGCTGTTCCTTGCGCGACATCCCGAGGTTGAGTTGAAAGCGGTAACCGTCGCCGGCAGCGGTGAGGCTCACTGCGAGCCCGGCGTCCGCAACGCCCTCGCCTTGCTGGACTTGGTCGACCCTCACAACACAATTCCCGTTACCTGCGGCGATGCGACACCCCTTGACGGTTATTTTGTCTTCCCGGTTCCCTGGCAAGAAGACATGGACAAGCTCTCGGGCGTACCGGTAATGCCAAGTGTGCGCGACGGCGATACCCGCCACGCGGTAGACATCATCCACGACGTCGTCAGCGCCAGCGATGAGCCCGTGGTGCTATTGGCAACGGGCCCGTTTACGAACGTCGCCCAGTGGCTACAACGGCATCCTGGTGACGCATCGGCGCTCGGACGCCTCGTGGTGATGGGCGGCGTCATCGATGCACCGGGCAATATCATCGTGCCGGGCTTCACCGACGATAACCCCAATACCCGCGCGGAATGGAATATCTACGTGGATCCACTCGCCGCTGACATCGTGCTGCGCTCTCAGCTGCCTATTGAATTGGTAGGGCTCGATGTCACCAATCACGTCAAAGTCACCGAAGCGTTTGCCCGCGAATTCAAATCCCGCGTGAACAATTCCGCTGCCGTTTTCTGGGATAAAGTACTGGATGCCAATGACTGGTTTATTGAATCGGGAGAATATTACTTCTGGGATGTGCTCGCCGCGCTCGTTGTCGTTGATCGCGACCGCTACTGCGTGGGCGATACGGTAGCCCTGGGCGCACAGTTTGATGAAACCAGCGACCCCTGGTGGCCAACGTCCGATCGATCGATTCCGAATGTTGCCGCTGATGGCTCACCCCGTCGCCATTTTGACGCGGCGACAGCGGGCGTGCTCATTGAACGAGAGGGAGAAGCGAATACGCTCGTGTGTCGACAGACCGACGCCGCAAGCGCGTTTAAAGCGTTTCAAGACACCCTCACTGGTGGAGCGTCAGAATGACGAGCGCAGCTGAAACCCCTAATGCGCCAGCGTGGGGCCCCGTAACCCAATGGCTTGCTGGCATGCCCAAAGCAGAGTTACACCTGCACATCGATGGCAGCTTGCAAGCCCATCGGTTGCTGTCCCTCGCCGCGAAACACAAGGTTCCTCTACCCTATAAAACCGTGTCGGAGGTGGAAGCTGCCTACGATTTTGAGGATTTGCAGAGCTTTCTCGACCTTTACTATTTAGGGGCTTCGGTGCTTCGGGACGCCGACGACTTTTATCTGCTCATGCAGGATTACCTCGCCAAGTGTCGACAGGAGAACGTCGTGCACTGCGAGATCATGGTGGAGCCTCAGACTTACCTACCTCAAGGTGTTGAGTTAAGTACGGTACTTGATGGCTTTAACCGCGCGATTAAAGAGGCCGCCGAGGGCTGGGGCCAATCCACAGTGATGATTCTGAGCTTCCTGCGGCATCTACCCGAAGCGGACTGTCTCGCCATGTTAGAGGCTGCGCGCCCCTATCGAGATCACTTTGCTGCAATCGGGCTGGCGAGCGCCGAGCGGGACTTCCCGCCAAGAGACTTTCAGCGTTTATACGCCGCCGCCGCGGAGCAAGGCTATGCACTCACCGCCCATGCGGGTGAAGAGGGATCGGCTACCTACGTGCGTGAGGCCCTTGATCTGCTAACCGTCACCCGTATCGATCATGGGGTTCGATCGGTCGAAGACGAGAGCCTGCTCGACGACCTCGCAGCGCGGAAAATACCACTCACAGTCTGCCCGCTCTCTAATCAACGGCTACAGGTTTACCCCGACCTCAAGGATCATCCAATTCTGTCGCTGCTAGATCGCGGTCTTTGTGTCACAGTCAATGCGGATGATCCCGCCTATTTTGGCGGCTACCTGCTCGACAACTTCGCAGCACTGGAGCGCACCTTAGGTATGCGTGCTCAGAGCGCGGAGCGTCTAGTGCGCAACGGGTTTCAGGGTGCCTATCTTGATGAGGCGCGTCGAAACCAATACCTAGCAGCGATCGATGACTATATTCAAGGCAATCCTGCCCCGTAACGATGTTGCTGCTCGTATGCACATGCTAAACCATTGACTACGTCATCCATAAGTCACCGCAACGCTGTAGGCGTGGCTGGGTTATTGGTGAGCTGCACCCTTGTGAGTTTAGCCGGCACTGACTTGGTGTTGCCGGCCGTGCCGAGCCTGCCCGACGCACTTGGGGGTTCGATCACCGATGCGCAAATGGTGCTTGCCAGCTTTGCAGCGGGCACCGGAGTTGGCTTACTGGCCTTTGGCGAGCTGGGCGCACGAATCGATCATCGCAAATTGCTGTTTGCGGCGATGGTGAGTTACGGATTGCTATCAGTGCTCGCCGCGGTAGCGTCCAGCATCGAGCTGTTGATTGGCTTGCGCTTCATACAAGGGTTTTCTGCCGCCTGTGCGGCAGTGGTGACGCCCGGTATGGTCCGCGCGCTATTCGATGAGGCCGGTGCACTGCGCGCGCTCGGGGTGTTGGGTAGTGTTGAGTCTCTAGCGCCCGCCATCGCGCCTATCATCGGCGTGTGGCTCCTTGCACACTTTGGCTGGCAGGGGTCGTTTTGGTCGACCGCCGCTCTCGCACTGACCCTTGCGCTACTGCTGTTTTTCGCTCGATCAACTATGCCTGAGCTTCGAGGCAAGCCTTCCAGAATCGGCTACTTGCTTCTGCTGCGTAACACCGCGTTTCAGCGTCACGCCTTAAGTCAGGGCACGGCACTGGCCGCGTTGCTGGTTTTTGTTTTTGCCATGCCGACAGTATTTGTCGTAGCACTGGGTGGCACACTCACACACTTCATCACCATGCAGCTAATCGGTATTTCAAGCTTCATCCTTGCCGCCAATATGGCGAGCGTTACGGTGAGGCGATTCGGTGATGAGCAGGTGATTTTGATGGGCAGCACACTCGCGTTCGCGGGCGCAAGCGCCTTACTCGCATACGGACTGATCGGCGGCGGTAACCCCTGGGTAATTGCGGGGTTGTTCCTACCGCTCAATTTTGGCTTTGGTCTGCGCGGACCACCGGGGTTTCATGCAGCCCTACAGGCCTGTGATGGCGATGATGCCCGAGCGTCAGCCTTAATCATTCTCTATGTCATGTTGCTCACTGCCGGCGGTACGGGCGTGATTGCCCCATTTTTAGCAGCTGGACTGTGGCCAGCGGCATTGGGAGCAGTCGCTTTAAGTGCAACCTCGCTACTAATCCTTGCCCGTCGCCCCAGTTGAGTTACGAGCCTCCAATATCGGTGGCATACTCGACGGACTTTCATTGCAAAGAAATTGGATTGCAAGGAAGCTGGATTACAAAGAAATTGGGCAGCAAAGAAATTGGGCAGTGTGAGGGAGTAGGCACAAGAGTGACTGGTTATTTCCCAATTGATACTTCAGCGGGCACGCAAGGCGAACTGTTTAAACAGTGAGTCTTGAAAAGCTGCTTTAACGAACACAGGAGCAACAATGCGCGATTTCATTCAGCAGTTACCAAAGGCCGAACTACACGTTCATTTGGAGGGCACGCTGGAACCAGAGCACATCTTTGCGCTCGCCGAGCGCAACGGTATCGAGCTGCCCTACAAGACCCCCGACGACGTGGTTGCGGCCTACGACTTTCACGATTTGCCCTCGTTCCTGACAATTTATTACGCGGCTATGGATGTGTTACGCACCGAGGCGGATTTCTACGAACTCGCGTTTCACTATTTCCAGCGCGCCGCGGCGCAAAATATCGTCTACGTGGAGCCGTTTTTTGACCCCCAGGCGCACACCAGCCGTGGCGTCGACTTTGATACCGTCATTAATGGTATTTATCGTGCTCAGTGCGATGCGCGAGATCAACTGGGCGTCGAGAGTCAGCTTATTCTCTGCTTCTTGCGCGACATGAGTGCCGAGTCAGCAGCCGAGCATCTTGAGATGGCCAAACCACATTTGGATAAGCTCATCGGGGTTGGGCTCGACTCCGATGAAAAAGATAACCCACCAACCAAGTTTGCTCAGGTTTTCGCCGATGCCCGCGCACTGGGTTTAAAGCTCACGATGCACTGTGATGTAAATCAAAAAGACATTCTGGGTCATATCAGAGAGTGTTTGGACGTTATAGACGTTGATCGCATTGATCACGGCATTAACGCGCTCGAAGACGACGCGCTCTGCGAGGCAATTGTCAGCAAAGGATTAGGGCTTACTGTGTGCCCCGTATCCAATCGCTTTGTAGTGCAAAGCCTAACGGGCAATGAAATCCGAGAGATGCTCAATCGTGGCATGAAGGCCACCGTCAATTCAGACGATCCAGCTTATTTTCGCGCGTACCTGAATGAAAACTTTGAAGCATTGGTTGATGAAGCCGACTTCACTCGCGAAGAGGTGCGCACACTCGTCCGCAATAGCTTCGATGTCAGTTGGCTGAGTGACACGCAAAAAGTCCGCTATCTTAAAAAACTGGAACAGGCCTGAGCCCATGTACGCCCTACTCGATCGTTACTTCAAACTCTCAGATAACGGCACAACGGTTCGTCGAGAACTGCTTGCGGGTCTGACAACCTTCCTCGCAATGGCATATATCACTGTCGTCAACCCCAGCATTCTTTCAGATGCGGGCATGGACTTCGGTGCCGTTTTCGTTTCCACATGTTTAGCCGCCGCAATCGGCACCGCTGTAATGGGTCTATATGCCAATTACCCCGTCGCTCAGGCGCCAGGCATGGGTCAAAATGCCTTTTTCACCTATGGCGTCGTACTTGGCATGGGCCATAGCTGGCAGACCGCGCTGGGTGCTGTGTTTATCTCGGGCATCATTTTTATCGTGCTGTCGGTACTACCAGTGCGTGAATGGTTGATTAATGCAATCCCTCGATCACTGAAGCTGGGCATCTCAGCGGGCATTGGTTTCTTCCTTGCGATCATTGCGCTCTCGGGTAGCGGTGTTATCGTTGCGAATGACGCAACTATTGTCGGGCTTGGAGATCTGACCGCGGCACCGGCGTTGTTTATGTTAGGTGGCTTTATCCTGATTGCTGCGCTATCAGCGCGACGCACCCTCGGTGCCGTCGTGATCGGCATGTTAATCGTCACGGTGGCTGGGTGGCTCACGGGTGCGGCGGAGTTTCAGGGCGTTATATCAGCACCCCCCGCTGTCAATACACTGTTTGAGCTCGATATTCAGGCCGCTTTCAGCCTGTCGATGGCCACGGTCATTCTCACCTTCCTGTTGGTGGATGTGTTTGACACCGCGGGCACCCTCGTTGGGGTCGCCAACCGAGCAGGCATGCTTAACGAGCAGGGCCATTTACCCCGTCTCAGACGGGCGCTGCTGGCAGACTCGAGTGCAACAGCGGTAGGTGCGGTTTTGGGCACGTCGTCAACAACCAGCTATATCGAGAGCGCTGCCGGTGTTGAAGCTGGGGGCCGAACCGGCCTTACAGCTGTCACAACCGCAGTGCTGTTTTTACTGTGCTTGTTCGTTGCCCCACTTGCGCAATCTGTGCCCTCTTTTGCGACCGGTGCGGCGCTACTTTTTGTCGCCACATTGATGGCTCGCGCGCTTGAAAATCTCGATTGGCAGGACATTGCTGAAAGCGCCCCAGCCGTCGTCACAGCAATAACCGTGCCCTTGTCCTATTCGATTGCCGACGGCATCGGTCTGGGCTTTATCACCTACGCGCTCATCAAGGTGCTCTCGGGTCAGGCAAAGCAGTGTTCAATCGCAGTCTACGTGGTGGCAGCTATCTTTGTGATAAAGTTTGGCTTCCTTTCCTGATCCCCAGCGACCCCGATCCAATGGACAAAGTCTACATCTCAGCCAACGAGTTACTTCAAGACTCGTTTAAGCTCGCCGCTAAGATTATTGACAGCGGTTTTCAACCTGACTTCATCATTGGCGTCTGGCGCGGTGGTGCGCCGGTTGGCATCGCAATTCAGGAATACTTTGAATACTTAGGCATCACCACTGACCATATTGCTATTCGAACCTCTTCCTATACGGGTATCGAACAACAGGAGAAGATCGTCCGTGTGCACGGTCTCGACTACGTCATCGACAACGTAAACGCCGAGGACAAAGTTTTGCTGGTCGATGACGTGTTCGATTCGGGCCGCAGCGTTAAGGCAATTTTTGAAAAGCTGAAGAGTAAGTGCCGCCGGAATATGCCGCAGGATCTTAAAGTGGCCACACCTTGGTATAAGCCCAGCAAGAACGTGACTGACATCGCCCCGGACTATTGGGTCAACGAAACAGACGCGTGGTTGGTATTCCCGCACGAGCTAGTGGGGCTGACGGCAGACGAGATCAGACTCAACAAAGGCGATCTCGTCGTTCCGGCGAGAGGTTAAGAAACGTATCTAGGGAGCTATCTATGGAAGTCTCGACTATCGTTATCCTCGCAACGATCGGCATCGTGATTATCTGGTCGATCGCGATCTTCAACCAACTCGTGGCACTGGCAAATCGCTACAAAAACGGCTTCGCGCAGATCGAAGTCCAGCTCAAGCGACGGCACGACCTCATACCCAATCTCGTGGAAACCGCGAAAGGGTATCTCAGTCATGAGCGGGAAACCCTCGAAGCCGTCATTTCCGCCAGAAATGAGGCGGCGTCGGCGCTCAAGGCCGTCGGTGAGAGTGGCATCGACCCTGGTGCCATCAAGAGTCTATCGGGTGCAGAAAGCGCTCTGGGCAGCGCACTCGGTCGTCTGAATGTGGTGATGGAGGCATACCCTGACCTGAAAGCCAGCGAGAATATGCAGCAGTTGTCCGAGGAGCTGACGTCTACCGAGAACCGCGTGGCTTTTGCACGGCAGGGCTTCAACGACGCCGTCATGGGCTATAACACCTATCGACAGAGCTTCCCCAACGTCGTCATTGCAGGCTGGTTCGGTCATCGCGATGATGCGAGCCTGCTCGAATTTGAGGACAGCGCGGTCATCCAGTCGGCCCCCAGCGTGAGCTTTTCTTGAGAAGCCAACTGGCCTAACTAACGGTGGATTTTTTTCGCGAGCAAGATGTCGCTCGGCGCAACGCGCGTCTGCTCACCCTACTGTTTACCATCTCGGTGTTGGTGCTGATTCTGCTCACCAATATTTTGGTGGCAGGCACACTTTTCTTTCGTGATGTCACGCAGGGTCAGATCGAGTCGGGCAACTTAAGGGCAATCATTTCCAGCATCGATTGGCGGCTTTTTTTCGGTATCGGCGGGAGCGTCGCCGGCATCATTGGCATTGTGGTTCTGATCAACTGGGTGCGCTTTGCCCAGGGCGGTAAGACCGTTGCAGAGGCCTTGGGAGGGCGCCCGGCAGTGACGTCCACAACGGACCCCCTTGAGCGTCGGGCACAGAATATCGTTCAGGAAATCGCCCTCGCAGCCAATATGCCAGTCCCACCGCTTTACATCCTCAGTGACGAGCGGGGCATCAATGCCTTCGCGGCGGGGGTCAGTCCGGGGGACGCCGTGGTCGCTATAACCCGCGGCGCCATGGTTCAGCTCGCTCGCGATGAGCTTCAGGGGGTCATTGCCCATGAGTTCAGCCACATATTAAACGGTGATATGCGACTCAGCATTCGACTAGCGGCGATGTTACGGGGCATAACATTTGTGGGTGACATTGGCGCGGTGCTGTTGCGCAGCACCACTCATCGGAGTCATCGACGGAGCTCAAACGGCAAAAATGACAGTGCAGCTGCTGCGCTGGTGCTGGGTCTCGGTCTTTATGTGATCGGTCTGCTCGGGGGGCTGATGGCGGGGCTGATCAAATCGGCCATTTCCAAGCAAAAGGAATACTTGGCGGATGCATCGTCGGTCCAGTTCACCCGAAATCCGGATGGTATTGGTAACGCGCTCAAGGTCATCGGGGGATATACCCCTGGTACGCTCGTTCACACCGCACGCGCTGAAGAGCTATCGCATCTGTTTTTTGGGCAAGTTAAGCATCGACTATGGACGTTGTTTGCGACCCATCCGCCCATTGAGAAGCGTATTCTCAAGGTTGATCCACGCTGGAATGGCGAGTTCATTACCCGCGATATGAACCATCAGGCCCTCGAACCCGCTCTGGCCGAGGAAATGGGGCTAAATCAAGCGCGCCGAGCATTTGCGGCCGCTGCGTCAATGGCTGCAGTCACGAGTATTGATTTGGATGCGCCAGCCCCAGAGCAGCCACCATCACAGCCACAGCCAGCGACCACGTCAGAACCGCAGCCGGGTGATGCCCGTCAGACCGCTCTTGCCGCTACGGTCATCGAAGACGCACGGGAGCCGCTGGGCGCCATGAGTTTAATCTTGGCGCTGCTCTGGCACGACGAAGAGCAATCAAAGCAAATTGATGCGGTGCACGCCGCCGATATCCGAGGCCTTGAGGGGATGGTTGCCCAGCGAGGTAGAGAGTTAGCTAACCTGCCCGTAGAACTACGACTGCCGCTGATAGAGTTGTGCTTACCGGCACTGAAGACAATCTCTCCTGATCAATACACCACCTTCAAACATCTGTTGTTGCAGTTTATTCGAGCCGATGGTCGCATCGAGCTGAGCGAGTGGTGTTTATTCCAATTGGTGCGCCATTATCTCGATCCAGAGTTTGTGCGGATCAAACCTTCCAAGCCCCGCTTCGCATCACTCGAAAAAGTCTCAGAGTCACTGGCGACAGCCCTTGGGACGCTTGCTGCATTGGGGCATGAAGAGACGGAAATAGCGTTTCAAAGAGGGGCAGCAGAGCTTGAGTTGACCCTTGAACTTCCCCCGACTGACGCACTGGATGTCCGGTCTTTCAGCAAAGCGGTCGAGACATTGGCTGACTGTTACCCACTCTTAAAAGTCAGCATTCTAAAAGCCATGGCCACCGTAGCCGCTCATGATGGCAAAATATGCCCCCAGGAGCTGACACTGGTGAAGGCAATTGCCGCCGTAATTGACTGTCCGGTTCCTAACCAGTTCCTAGCCAGCTTTTAACCAGCTCTTAACCAAAGCCGAGCATCAATCGGCCAAACTACGCCGGTTCATCAAATTAAATCGATGCCAAAAGAAGGGCTAGCTAATTTCCGCCAATAGGCTACACTTTAGTTGTCTGCTCGCTATGGATGGCGAACAAACAAGCAGACGGGAAGCCAACAGGAAGTTGGCATTCTCAAGACTGAGTCAAGTCACAGCACATGGAGGTGCCAAATGACAAGCTATCAAACCCGCGTTTACCCCGAAACTCGTTATTCAAGTCCTGCCTACTCTGAATCTAGGCCGGTGCGTCACGGATTGCATATCAGCCCGCCCGCACTTGATCTTGATTACGATCAGATTACCGAGGCAACCGACCGCCCCGTGGAATCGCTGTCGAGAACAACAGCAAAAGTCCTGCACATGTTGCTGACTGGCGACCTGAGTCGTCTGCGCTCTGAGTCTGTGGCGGACACCCTCGGTATCAGCCCGACAACACTGCGGCGACGTCTTCGAGCCGATCGGCTGTGTTATCAGGAACTGCTCGATTTGGCGCGCCAGCACCGCTGTGAAAAACAGCTCAATGCAAAATGGGTGCCGGGCAAGACCTTGGCATGGGATCTTGGCTATGCCGAGGTCAACAGCTTCTATCGTGCATTTAGGCGCTGGACCGGCACGAGTTATAGCGAGATCAAACTGAACTATATCTGAGCCGCATCAGAACTACAGCTGAAACGCAGCAAAGCAGGTCGAGTAAGACTGGTTAACACGATCTTGCTGAGGGCCGAGCGGCATCCGCGCGTTTTCCCACTGCGCATAAACGGAGTGGTGTAAACGCGCATTCCTTTATGAGGCCGCATCTGTTCATGAGAGCGCTTGCTTGTGCGGGCGTTTTCATTCAGAAGACGCACTTACTATGAAAGTGTGTGGGGAAAGCGTGTCGACGCCGCGCTATTTCGAGAACCCGTTAGCGCTGTTGCGCTACTAAAGTTTGCCAGTCAGGTCATACACCCAGTAACCCACCCACTCATGAATCGCGCGGGTGGAGCGCGCTAAGCGGTCAACCGTGGGCAACCATCCGGGAACCACGTCATCAAAACGTGGGATCTGATGGTCTGTGGCCGCAGCCGTCACCTGTAAACCCTGATCCTCAAACAGCGCCAGCGATCGACGCATATGTGCGCCACTGGTGACCAGTAAAATATGCTGATAACCCGCTCGCTTGAGAATCTCAGCTGAATTGACGGCGTTATCCCAGGTCGTTCGACTCACGGTTTCCAAAATCAGGACCTTGCGCGGAATTTTGAGGGCGACGAGCTTCTCCGCCATGAGGTCGGCCTCGGGTCGCCCGGGGGGTTCTGAACCACCGGAAAGCACAATGACCGGCGCCTTACCTGCATTAAAGAGTTCGGCCGCGGTAAACACGCGGTCAGCTGCATTGTTAAAGTCCCCACCGCGCCCAAAGCGGGATTCACCCGACATCGAACCCCCAAGCACAACGATGGCATCAGCCGATGGCAATTCTTCAGGGGAGAAAGCGGGATGGCGACCCTCGAGGGGCTGCATCAGGGCTTCACTGCCGAATTCGGTGGAGGTGCTATACATGACGATAAACGCTAGCACACCCATCAACCAGCCAAAGCCACGATTACCGACCGTCCATCCGATAACGCCCAGCAGCAGTAGGACCAAGCCCAATGACAGTGGATAAACCAGCAGTGACAGGACCTTGGTCAGAATAAACATAGGCTCAGCCGAAAGGGCTCTTCAACACAATAGTTTCTTCTCGATCAGGCCCAGTGGAGATAATGTCAATGGGCGCGCCCACCAACACCTCAACCCGGTCGATATAGGCGCGTGCATTCGCTGGCAACTGATCGATCTGCTTGAGACCCACCGTCGATTCAGTCCAGCCCGGCATCGTCTCGTAGACTGGCTCCAGCACTTCGTAGTCACAGGCGTCGATCGGGTTTGCCGCAGGATTTCCGTCTGCATCTTTGTAGCCGACGCAAATAGATATCTCCTCAAGCCCGTCGAGCACATCGAGCTTGGTGAGACACAACCCGGAGATCGAATTGATATTCACAGCACCTCTCAGCGCGACCGCATCAAACCAGCCACAACGCCGTGGCCGACCAGTGGTTGCACCAAATTCATGACCACGCTCGGCAAGTCGCTCGCCGGTGGCGTCAAACAATTCGGTCGGAAACGGTCCTGACCCCACCCGCGTCGTGTAAGCCTTGGTGATACCCAGCACGTAGTCGAGGTACAAGGGACCGAAGCCCGAGCCTGTTGCCGTGCCGCCCGCCGTGGTGTTTGAACTGGTGACAAACGGATAGGTACCGTGATCAATATCGAGCAGTGAACCTTGTGCGCCCTCAAAGAGAATATGGGCATTCGTCTTCCGATATTCATGCAACGTTGAGGTCACATCACCCATCATCGACAGCAACTGCTCACCATCGGCCATGGCTTCATCAAACACTTGGGCGGGGTCGAGGGCTTGCACGCCGTAGTAGTGAACGAGGGAATGATTATGGTACTCAACCACATCTCTCAGGATCGTCTCAAAACGGCCGGGATTACGTAAATCGCCCAAGCGCAACCCACGCCGAGCGACCTTGTCTTCGTATGCTGGCCCGATTCCTCGTCCCGTGGTTCCGATTTTATCAACGCCTTTACGGGTTTCCCGGGCCCGATCGAGGGCCACGTGATAAGGCAAAATCAGGGGGCAAGCCGCAGAGATCATTAGACGCTCGCGCACCGGGACGCCACGACCTTCCAACTGGCGCATTTCCTTGAGCAATGCAGGCGGTGACAACACCACCCCGTTACCGATGAGGCACTGCACACCTTCCCGCAGAATCCCCGACGGAATGACGTGCAAAACCGTTTTTTCGCCGTTGATGACCAGCGTGTGGCCCGCATTGTGACCGCCCTGGAACCGTACTACCGCGGACGCTTGTTCGGTCAGCAAATCGACAATCTTACCTTTGCCCTCATCTCCCCATTGGGTACCAAGGACAACTACGTTCTTACTCATTGAGACTCCACATGGGGAAGGGGTTCGCAGCACCAGTTACCGCCGCGATTAATCAATTTTTGCGTGCATCGGGGATCAACATCGCCACCCAGCGCAATGATGACCATATTGCCCTGCGCCCGGAGATTCGCAATCTCACGATCGAGGTCACGATCGAGCACATCGGGTGCTGCGATTACGCCTGGAACGGCCGGCAGTGGTCGCGCCGTGGTCGCCAGCGCCTTCAGATCACAGGCAAAACCTGTGGCGGGGCGTTCACGACCGAATACGCTGCCGACATTATCGTAACGGCCGCCTTTGGCAACCGCGCTCCCGAGGCCTTCTAAATAGGCAGCAAAGACAAGACCCGTGTGGTACCTGAAACTGCGTAATTCGGCGAGATCGATATAAATCGAGACCTCTGGGTGCGCATGGGCAACCGCCGCTACAACCCGTTCTACTTGGTCGAGCGCTCCCGCCGCATCGGGAAAGTCCACCAGCAGCTTGCGGGCTTGTTCGAGCACAGCGGGAGAGCCGTGCAAGGTCATCAGCGCTCGCAACACCTCGGTAACGGCTGGCGGGAAGTCCACCAGCAAGCGATCAAGATCGGGCAGTGATTTGCGCTGCAAGGCGTCAAACACGGCATCACTGATCTCGGTATCGCGCTCGACTTTCGCCAATACCGCCTCGTAGACACCCACGTGACCAATATCTAAGGTCACGGGTCGATGGGCACCCATCACGTCTGCGCGCTGAATCAACGTCAACATCAGATCAATCACTTCGAGATCTGCACCGAGGTTGGCGCATCCATAGATCTCGGCGCCCAACTGGATTGGGGAGCGCCCCGCCATTACCGACTGCGGTGCACTGTGCAAGGTCGAACCCGCGTAGCACAACCGTGTTACGCCCGCCTCACCCAGACTGTGAGCATCAATACGCGCAGCCTGCGGCGTCATATCCGCACGCACGCCGAGGGTGCGTCCGCTCAAGCGATCGGCAAACTTGCAGGTCAATACATCAAGATCCGCACCCAAGCCCACTAGTAGTGAGTCGGTGAATTCGACTAGAGGAGGAATAACGTAGCGATATCCCCAACCGGCACAGTCGTCCAACAATGCTCTGCGCAACTGCTCAACAGCCGCTGCCCGCTCAGGGAGAAGCTCATCAATACCATCGGGCAAAAGCCAGCGCTTATCTGATGTCATGGGATCATTCTGGACGGGCACACACGTCGCTGCTTCGAAAACAAAACGTGCGCATGCTACCACAGGGCAGAGAAAAGATTGGGCGCACTGAAGTGCGCCCGTTAGGAAATCACGGAATTAACCGCCGGCTTTGGGGTCTCTCAAATACCTGAAGAACTCACTGTCGGGCTCAAGCAACATCATGTCACCGCCGGAAGAGAAGGTTTCCTTATACGCCTGCAGGCTACGCACAAAAGAATAGAACTCGGGATCCTGATTGTAGGCTTCCGCATAAATACCGGTGGCCTCCGCATCGCCGTCACCGCGAATGATTTCAGATTCTCGAAACGCGTTGGCCTCGATCACTGTCACCTCGCGGTCAGCCGAGGCGCGAATACCTTCCGCCAGCTCCTGGCCCTGGGAGCGCAGCTCGCGCGCTTCCTTCTCGCGTTCCGCGTTCATTCTGCGGTAAACCGAATCTGAGACATCTGGCGGCAGGTCAATCTTCTTAACCCGTACATCGATCACCTCGACGCCCAATTCACTGTTGGCGACTAGGGACAGACGCTGCGTGATCGCTTCCATGAGTTCATCGCGCTGTCCAGAAACCACTTCCTGAACCGTACGGACTGCTACTTCGTTACGCAAACCGTCGTTGATACGCTGAGCGAGCAGCCCTGCGGCACGGGCCTCTTCACCGTTTGTCGCGGTGTAGAACTTGGCCGTGTCCTTGACCCTGAACTTGGCATAGGAATCCACAATTAGCGCTTTCTTTTCCTGCGTAAAGAAACGCTCAGGGCTGGAATCGACGGTCAATATCCGACCATCAAACAATCGGACGTTGTTCACGAACGGCACTTTAACGTGCAACCCTGGCTCGAGATTAGGATCAACAACCTCACCAAATTTAAGCAGAACGCCCCGCTGCGTCTCTCGCACCACGTACAGGGAGTTCATCGCAACGATAAACAGGACCGCCGCGAGCAGGCCCGCCCAGACTTGTTTTGTACCCATCAGCGAGCACCTCTTCGTGTATTGTCGTTATTGAGCTCGCGACGCAGCTCGTCGGTGACGCGCTCAGTCAACTGGCGCAGTTCACGCTCGCTCAAGCCGCTTCGGCTCGAACCTGTAGAGGCACCACGGCCGCCACTCGGCGCTAGCTTGTCGAGGGGCAGGTACATCATGTTGTTCCCGCTCTCGACATCAACCAACACTTTACTGGTGTTCGACATCACTTCCTGAAGCGCGTCAATGTAGAGTCGCTCACGGGTTACCTCGGGGGACTTGGCGTACTCCTCAAGCAATCGCTTGAAGCGCTGGGCCTCACCATCGGCGTTCGCAACCACCTGCTCGCGATAGGCGTTGGCCTCTTCGAGCACACGCTGAGCGCGACCACGCGCCTCGGGCACAATTCCGTTCGCGTAAGATTGGGCTTCGTTTTTAACCCGCTCTTCGTCCTCGCGCGCTTTGATTACATCGTCAAAGGCGCCCTGAACCTGAGCCGGCGGCTTAGATTCATCGATGTTGATTTTCGCGATTCGGATGCCAGTACCGTAGTTGTCTAGGTAGGACTGCAAACGATCTCGCACCTCGATCGCGATAGCCGCACGGCCCTCTGTGAGCACCAGATCCATAGTGGTATCACCGACCACGTGGCGTAAGGCACTTTGCGAAGCATGTTGCAGGGATACTTCGGGGTCACGCACCTCGAGAATAAACTTCTCAGGATTATCAATCACGTACTGCACCGACATGCTGACTTCAACGATGTTCTCGTCCTTGGTTAGCATCACCTCGCGAAGACTGGTAGCTCGCACCTTGGTGACGTTCAGTTTGATGACTTCGTCGATGATCGGTGGATTCCACTGCAAGCCCGGTTGCAACGTAGCGTGATACTCACCAAACCGGAGTACAACCGCCCGCTCTTGCTCATCAAGCTGATAAAAGCCCAACAGCGCCCAGACCGTCAGTGCACCGGCTGCAACAACCCCGAGGAGCGCGCTGGAAAATTTACCACCACCGATACCACCCGAGCCCCCGCCAGAGCCGCCGCCTCCAAAAAGGCCGCCTAGGCGCTGCTGGAGTTTTTTAAGTGCTTCATCGAGATCTGGGGGGCCTTGGTCGTTACCACCCCACGGATCACGCGGTCGGTTTCCACCGCCCCCGGGCTCATTCCATGACATTGGGAATTCCTTAATTAATGACGCGTAGAGTTTAGCAAACCCTGCTCGGTGTTAGTATCACATTGGGGCTCAACCTGAATGTTGCAAGCGGTCCCAGTCCTTTTTTGGCAGTCGGATCGACAGAATACTACTGCCTTTATCATCAAAAGCCTCCTCTTCCACGGCCCCGAGCTCAAAAAGCGCCGCGCGCAGCCGACCCTGATTGGGTGCGAGGGTTACGGAACCCGAGAAAATATCCGCCTGAAGCCGCTCTCGCAAGGCCTCTTCGAGTAAATCAAAGCCTGTCCCGTCTCTGGCAGACAGGTAAACCGCAACCGACACGCCGTCATCGTCGCGCAGCAAGCGAGGGGGCTGCTCTTGCAGATCAACTTTGTTGTAAACCCGCAGCTGAGGGATATCCGCCGCTCCGATTTCCTCCAAAACAGCCTCAACCTCATGGACGAGGTGTTCACGGTTTTCGGCAGCCACATCCACGACATGCACCAGCAGCGTGGCATTAAGAGTTTCCTCAAGGGTGGCTTTAAAGGCCTCGACGAGCGTATGGGGTAAATGGGAGATAAATCCGACGGTGTCGGCCATGACCACCTGCCCGAGGTGATCGATCTCAATCCGTCTTAGAGTTGGATCAAGGGTGGCAAAGAGCTGATCCGCAGCGTACACCTCAGAGGCGGTAATGCGGTTAAACAAAGTCGATTTGCCAGCGTTGGTATAGCCCACCAGAGACACCAAGGGGATTTCGGCGCGCTGTCGGGAGCGCCGACTTTGAGCCCGTTGTGAGCGCACTTTATCCAAACGGGTTTCGATGGAACGAATACGCGCCCTCAATAAGCGGCGATCTGATTCCAGCTGAGTTTCACCCGGGCCACGCAGGCCAATGCCGCCTTTCTGCCGCTCCAAGTGGGTCCAACCGCGAATCAATCGGGTACTCATGTGCCGCAATTGGGCCAGCTCGACCTGTAGCTTGCCCTCGTGGGTTCGAGCTCGTTGGGCAAAAATATCGAGAATAAGCCCCGTGCGCGCAATCACACGGCACTTCAATTCACCCTCTAAGTTGCGTTCCTGGCTGGGAGACAGAGGATGGTTAAACACCACCAATTCGGCTTCATGCTCTTCCTTGGCCGCCAGGATTTCCTGCAGCTTGCCTTCACCCACAAAGTACTTCGCCAGCGGCGCACGCCGATGCCCGGTAATGAAGGCAACGGGCTCGCCCCCCGCCGAACGCACCAACTCTTCGAACTCTTGAGGGTCCTCAGCGACCTGACCATCGTCAATCGCGATCTGAACCAAAACCACCCGCTCACCGCCTTGATAGCGTTCAAATAGGTCAGTGCTCACAAACAGCACCCACAGCTCATCCACCGGCCAAACCGAGTCGGAAGTGATCGTTGGGTGGGGGCATCGCGCCCCCAAAGTAGAAGCACCAAGACGGTGGAGATTAGCTTGCCGTCGAGGCTGACTGCCAAGTTAGTCCTCAGCAGGTGCCTCACCGCCCTCAGGTGCCGTCAGGGGGATTCGGATGTTGCGCGAAGGTACAACGGTTGAAATGGCGTGTTTGTAGACCATCTGCGAAACCGTGTTCTTCAGCAGCACGACAAACTGATCAAACGACTCAATCTGCCCCTGCAGCTTGATACCGTTTACGAGGTAGATAGAAACCGGTACGCGCTCTTTGCGCAGCGCGTTTAGGTAAGGGTCTTGTAGCGTGTGCCCTTTTGACATTGGGGAACTCCTTAACATCAATAAAATACGGTCGCCAAAACGAGGTAACCAAAAAGCCCGCTCCGACGCGGGTTGAGTATTCTACTACGACGTATCAGACGACCGATAGTTCCCAATCTTTTTTTCGAAAAACGCCAAAACCCCCTCATCGTCGGCCAAAGCCCCCGCACCGGCGGTCAAAGTAGGCTGATCTGCGAGCTGCGTGGGCGCCTCGGCAGTGTCGACAGTGAGATCGTCGGTAGTCACCGCGCAGAGTGCTCCGCTGCGGTCGGTGAGTAACCAGGTCGCATCGGGCCAGCGCCGCAGCCACGTCAGCTGCCGCTTGGCGAGTTGACGCGTCGCGGCCAACGCTCGCTCCCGTGCGGTGGCCAGATCGACGTTGCCCGCAACCACATCCCAGAGCTGTCGGTAGCCAACGGCACGAATAGCAGGTAGGTCCACATGCAGATCACCGCGCTCATATAACGCGGTGACTTCATCCAGAAACCCCTGCTTGAGCATTAGATCGAATCGACGCGCGATGCGCTCGTGCAGAACATCTCGCTCCTTGGGTGCCACCACCACTGCAATCGACTCGCCACTGATCGCGGCCTCAGCGGAACCCACCTGCCATTCGCTCAGCCGCCGACCAGTCATTCGCCATATCTCAAGGCCGCGCCCGATTCGCTGGCTGTGATTGGGATGCAGTCTTGCCGCCAATGTCGGATCGACCGCGCCAAGTTCAGCATGCAATGCCGGCCAGCCGCGCTCAATAGCCTCAACTTCTATGGCGGCACGCACTTCGGGGTCGGTGGCCGGAATTTCATCGAGCCCCTGCAGCAGCGCCCGGTAATACAGCATGGTGCCCCCCACCAGGATGGGCAGTCGCCCGCGGTCACGGATTGCTGCGATGGCTGAAACAGCATCTCCGACAAAGGCCGCCGCGCTGTAGGGCTCTGCCGGATCGCGAATATCCACCAGATGATGCGGATAGCTCGGCTTAGCGGCGCCAATATCTAGACCGCGATAGACCAACGCGGAGTCCACCGACACCAGTTCGCCCTGAAAGTGCTCGGCGAGGGCAATGGCCAAGTCGGTCTTCCCGGCAGCGGTAGGACCCATGATGCATAGCAATGGCTTGGGCATCAGCGGCCCCGAAGAAACAACTTATCAAGCTCGGTCATACTCAGCTGGACCCAAGTAGGGCGCCCGTGATTGCACTGACCCGAGCGCTCAGTGTGCTCCATATCGCGTAGTAGCGCGTTCATCTCGGGCACCGTCAGACGACGATTTGCGCGCACCGACCCGTGGCAGGCCATGGTTGAGAGTATCTCGTCCATGTGGTCTGCCACGCGATTGGAGCTGCCGTGTTCAACCAAATCGGACAGCACGTCGCGAATCAACTGCTCGACATCTGCCTGCGACAGCGCAATGGGCACCGCGCGAATGACCAGCTGCTCCTCCCCCGCCACGTCGATGTCCAACCCAAGGCTTTGAAGTTGCGCAGCACCATCACTCACCGCACGGACCTCGCGGGCAGACACCGCAAGGGTTTGGGGAACCAGAAGTGGTTGGGAGCGAATACCCGTGTCATCGCGCATGCGCTTTAACCGCTCGTAGGTAATCCGTTCGTGGGCAGCGTGCATATCCACCAACACCATACCGCTAAGATTCTCGGCGAGAATGTAGACCCCGTGAATCTGGGCCACCGCAAAACCCAGGGGCGGCACGTCTTCATCACGATTGGATTCTGCCACTCCCGAGGGGTAGGCACCGGGACCTGACGAGAACCCTCCAGGCGCGCGATCTCCCCCCGAGGGGTTCGGCTGGTAGAGCCGGGCAAGTGCAGCCTGTTGCGCGGCAGTACTTGCCGGATCAGCGCCGTAGGCGGTCGTCGGATGGGCACCAAAGCCAGCAAGACCCATGGTGCCCTGAACCGGGTTTACAGCACCGCCCATCGGGGCGACAGAGTCGCCGTTTTGGCCCGCCGAGAGCGCGCCCAAGTCGGCAGTCGCGCTCGGGAGCGAATCACTGGGTCTAAGATCTGCAAGGGCGCGGTTTAAGGTGCTGAAAATAAAGCCATGAATCTCGCGACCATCCCGAAATCGAACCTCGTGCTTGGTCGGGTGCACGTTGACGTCAACCCTCGCAGGGTCAAGCTCCAAGAACAACACGTAGGCTGGGTGGCGACCATGGAACAACACGTCCCGATAGGCCTGCTTGATCGCATGAGCGATGAGCTTGTCGCGAATAACGCGACCGTTTACGAAAAAATACTGTAGGTCTGCCTGACTCCGCGAAAACGTCGGCAGACCCACCCAACCCGCCAACCGGAGATCACCCGCCGCGCGCTCAACGGTTACCGCCTGCTCCATAAAGCTTGCGCCACAGACCCCCGCAACCCGTCGCTCTCGAGTCGCCATATCGTGCGCTGGCTGCAGGTTTTGGATGGATTTTCCGTTGTGGCGCAGGGAAAAACTGATCTCAGGTCGCGATAAGGCCTGGCGCTTCACCACTTCCTCGATGTGCCCAAATTCAGTTTTCTCGGTGCGCAGGAACTTGCGTCGCGCGGGCGTGTTGTAAAACAAATCCCGGACTTCAAGGGAGGTGCCCTTAGGGTGCGGCGCGGGACGTAGCGTGACGTCCATGTCGCGGCCTTCACTGGAAGCACACAGGCCATCACCGGCGCGCTCAGATCGGTTGGAGGTAAGCGAAAGACGGGATACCGACGCTATCGACGCGAGTGCCTCTCCCCGAAAACCCAGCGTCGCTACCGCTTCGAGGTCGTCAATGGACGCGATTTTCGAGGTGGCATGCCGAGCTAGGGCGAGGGGCAGGTCATCGGGGGCAATGCCCGCGCCGTCATCACGAATTCGAATGAGTTTACTGCCACCCGCCTCGATATCAATTTCAATGCGGCGTGCGCCCGCATCGAGGCTGTTCTCCAGCGCCTCCTTGACCACTGACGCAGGTCGTTCAACCACCTCACCGGCGGCGATCTGGTTCGCGAGGCGCGCGTCCAGGTTGCGAATTCTGCCCTCAGTCATCAGCCCCCCGGAATAACCAATTTTTGGCCGATGCGAATCGTATTGCTGTTCAGACCGTTGCTCTCTTTGAGGGTGTTCACACTGACACTAAAACGCTGCGCGATGCCCGACAAGGTATCACCGCGGGCGATGACGTATTCCTGTCCTCGCTGGCTCCGCCGCCATGCCAGTAAAGTGCCTGCCGGAGGGTGCGTCTCAAACCACTGGATCACGCCCCGCTGAATGGCGCGGGCCATTTTGTCCTGATAACTGCTAGTAGCCAGGCGCCCCGCTTCACCGGGGTTTGAGATAAAGCCGGTCTCCACCAAGATCGAGGGTATATCAGGGCTTTTTAATACCGCAAAGCCAGCCTGTTCAACCTGACGCTTGTGCAGGCGCGCGACACCATCCACTTCCTTGAGCACCTTGGCACCCAAACTCAAGCTGGTATCGAGAGTAGCGGTCATAGACAAATCCGTTAGCACGCCCGCGAGCACATCATCTTTGTCAGCGAGCCGCACGCCACCCACTAGATCCGCCGCGTTTTCGCGATCTGCTAGGTATTTTGCCGCAGTCGATGTGGCACCGCGGGTAGAAAGCGCATACACCGATGCACCATTGGCCGATGCGAGCCTGAATGCGTCAGCATGGATCGAGACAAACAGATCTGCCTGATGCTTGCGCGCCAGGTCCCGACGCCCCTTCAAACTCACGTAATAATCTCCCGAGCGAATCATCACAGGGCTGAAGCCCGGCGTCTTTTTGAGACGGGCCTCTAGTTTCTTGGCGATCTGCAACACAACATGTTTTTCCCGCAGATTATTGGGTCCGGTAGCTCCAGGATCTTCACCGCCATGGCCCGCATCAATCGCCACAATAATGTCGCGGCGATCAGCCAGTTGCTCGACGCTCTTGGTGACTTTCACTTTCTCCCCATCGGTCGTGAGATCAAACAGGTCGAGTACGAGGCGATGGCCGGTTTGCGCGTTGGGCTCAAGGGGAAAACTTTTGGGGCGCACTTTCGCACCCAAATCAAACACGATCCTCAGATCGTTGCCCTCGCGAACACCGCTACGCACGCGCTTAACCGGGGTAGCGTCGAGGGGTAAATCAAACAACGCATCCCGCAGGGAGGCGTTGGGCATATCAATCACCAAACGGTTGGGGTTCTTAAGCTCAAGCAGCGAGTGGGATACGGGCGCTGATAAATCAAACACAACCCGCGTGTGATCCGGTGCACGCCACAGGCGAACGTCGAGCACTTCGATATCGCTGGCAAAAGCGCCATGAACCATCAGGCCCACAACCCCTATCACCCATTTAAGACACTTTGTCGGCCTATTCACTTGCACCCTGCCTGATCCGCGTCGAATGCCTGCCTATCCTTGCCCTATGGTGATTGGACGCCCTGTCACTCGCAAGGGGTACTCTGACAGATTTTTGATGGAAACCAAGTGAGCTCAAAAGTCGATTCATAAGCTCAGCTGCGCGATGGCGGAACTACCCAGGTCGCTGCCCGAGATGAGACGAGCGCGCCGACCCGGCATGTCGGAGTCTGTCTCCGGGGCATCCAAGCTAAGCTCGATGATCAAGTCTGCCTCGGGTAAAAACGCGCCACCGCGCTCGGGCCACTCAAACAGCACGAAGGCTTTTTGATTTAAGTAGTCCCGCAAGCCGAGGTAATCCAGTTCTTGGGGGTCGCCGAGCCGATACAAGTCAAAGTGATACACAGCGACATCATCGAGCTCATAGGGCTCAACGATGGTGTAAGTGGGGCTCTTGACGGAACCGGAGTGACCCAAACCTCGCAACAATCCACGACTCAAAGAAGTTTTGCCGGCACCGAGATCACCGCGCAAAAACATGACGGCCGGGGGCTGCAGTCGCGCGGCCAAGACGCTGCCAAGACGCTCAGTCGCGGCCTCGTCTGGCAAAAATAGATCAACAGTGGAATGAGGCGCGGTGGTCATTGCGTGAGTGTAACCCGAGCGCGAGACTTGGTGGCCCTCGGATTACAGGTTTGACGCCCCTGCGGGCACCTGCCCGGCTTTGAGGTACCGCTTGTGCCTATCTGTCACAATAGATGCAATGTCGAATTCTATGCAGCCTCCTTCCCAAACTAATATCGCCCACGTCCGCGGGCTATCGGCCACCCTGCGTGCATGGGCGGAGGAACTCGGCTTTCAACAACTTGGCATCACCGGCGTCGATCTCAGCGTTCACGAAGGCTATCTGTCAAAGTGGCTCGAGGCGGGCTACCACGGTGATATGGACTACATGGAACGACACGGCACCAAGCGCAGTCGTCCCGAGGAACTAGTACCCGGCACTTGCACGGTCTTGTCACTGCGAATGGACTACATCCCCGGCCACGATGACCCCGACGCAGTGCTCGCCTCCAGCGAGCTTGGCTATGTATCGCGCTACGCCCTTGGACGGGACTATCACAAGCTTATGCGCGGGCGTTTGGCAAAACTCGCTAAACGCATTGAAACGGAACTGGGCGGCGGTCAATACCGCGCCTTCGTCGACAGTGCGCCGGTGCTTGAGCGCGCGATTGCGGAACGCGCGGGTCTTGGCTGGATTGCCAAGAACACCATGCTGATTAACGAGAAAGCGGGATCGTGGTTTTTCCTCGGGGAGATCTACACCGATATCCCGTTTCCAGCCGACCCGCCAAAAACCGACAAACATTGCGGTAGTTGCAGTGCCTGCATCGAGGTATGCCCGACCAATGCGTTTGTGGAACCGTTTGTGTTGGACGCGCGCAAATGTATTTCGTACCTGACCATTGAATACCCTGGCTCAATTGATCCCGAGCTGCGCCCACTAATGGGCAACCGCATCTATGGCTGTGACGACTGCCAATTGGTGTGCCCCTGGAACAAGTTCGCAGTGCCCACCCACGAGCAGGACTTTGCGCCGCGCAATGGCCTCGATTCAGCAGCGCTCACAGACCTGTTTGCTTGGACCGAAACCGAATTCAACGAGCGGTTGCAGGGCTCAGCCATACGACGAATTGGTCATGAACGATGGCTGCGCAACATTGCCGTGGCATTGGGTAATGCAGCTACCAGCGACGCGGTCGTCGCGGCGTTATCAGCTCGAGAAGACCACTCATCTGAGATGGTGCGGGAGCATGTGGCGTGGGCGTTGGCTCAGCACTGTCAGCGGTAACCGTTGGTAAGGCTAGCTAGCCCGCGTCTAGGCCGGCTAACCAGCGTCTAGCTCTGTTCACTCGCACCCGGAGGCAGGTTGTCAGGACTCGCCGGCCGCTGCGGAACTCGCCCTGCGGGCTCAGACAGTCCTCGCGGAAAACCCCGGCGAGTCCGGCCAACCTAAACGCCTCCAAAGGGTGCGATTGAGCAGAGCTGGACCCGGGTTAGCGAGTTGGGTGCCAAGTCCGACTCAGGACCGAGCTTCACGACTGACTTTTAACGCAGCTACAAGCTAAGCGGCAGCACGAACCTTCGACTCAGCTCGGCTTCCACACCAGGTTCAAGCAAAGCAACAGCTTGGACCCTCAGCCAGCACCGCCTCCAAACCTACTCAAGGTAAGCGGCAGATCGGACCCTCAGCAAGCTCACCATCCAATTCGATCCAATCCAATCCAATCCAATCCAATCCAATCCAATAATATTTTCGACCATCCCCAAATTAAGAGTAGAACGATGACACTAGCGTCTGCGCTCGGGTTCCACGCAACGAACATTGGACGCGCTTTGCCGTCCCGTGGGCTACCGGAAATACCGCGAGGACTGTTTGAGCCCGCAGGGCGAGTTCCGCAGCGGCCGGTAGCCAAGGGGCGGCAGCGTCCAGTGAGGTGCGTGGAATCCGAGCGCAGGCGCGGAGGGACGCAGGGAAACAAACGACCGTAGCGACTACGTTAAGAATTCGCCAATCGCAGAAAGTGCTCCCGGTAGTAACGCAGCTCTTCTATCGACTCTTTAATGTCATCCAACGCCAAATGCGCAGTCTTCTTCGAAAGTCCCGGCAAGTCAGGCCGCCAGCGGCTGGCAAGGATTTTTACGCTGCTGACGTCGAGATTGCGGTAGTGAAAAAATGCCTCTAGGGTGGGCAGATGGCGCGCCATGAACCGCCGATCCTGGCAGATCGAGTTGCCGCACATTGGTGATGCTCCCGCGGGCACCCATTGCTCGAGAAACGCCATCGTCTCAGCCGCCGCCTGAGCTTCGTCATGAGTACTGGATTTTACCCGCTCAACTAGCCCCGAGCGCGTGTGGTGCGTGGTGTTCCACTCATCCATCGCATCGAGCTCGGCATCGCTCTGATGAATCGCAATGACGGGCCCTTGAGCGAGTTCGTTTAGATCCGAGTCGGTAACAATCGTGGCGATCTCAATCACGCGATGCTGTTCAGGAATGAGCCCGGTCATCTCGAGATCAACCCAGATTAAGTTGTTTTGGTTTTGCATTAGCGAACTCCTGCGGTATCAGGCAATTCTAGCAGAGACCCCCGCCCCACAGGCGGTCATCACGGTTTACACTGTGCCTATGTCTAAACGCCGTCTAAGCCATCAGCAACAACGCCGCATCTCTGCCTCGCGCAAGCGTCAGGTTGAGCTAACGGATGCGGATCTGGGCGAATCGCAGCCGGGGCTGGTAATCGCGAGGTATGGCAAGCGCGCGCTCGTAGAGAGTGAGTCTGGGGAGCAACTTCAATGCGTACTTCGAGCCAACATTGACACCTTGGTGGCGGGGGATCGGGTCATTTGGCGTCCGTCCGCCAGCGAAGGCGTTATCGATGCCTGCCTCGACCGTCACTCGGTACTGACCCGCCCCGATCCTAGAGGCCGGCAGCGACCCATCGCCGCGAATGTGGACGTCATGCTCATTGTGATTGCGCCGAGCCCACCAGCCCATGCCAATCTTATAGACCGCTACTTGGTCGCCGCTGCGGAGGCGGACATTGACGCTGCTATAGTGCTTAATAAGGTTGATCTACTGGGTCAGAGCGACGCCGCCCAGAATGAATCGACTGAAAAGGATCCCGCGTTGGCGCTTGCGGCGTGCTATGAAGACCTTGGCTATCCAGTCGTACACACCGATCAGCACAGTGATCCCGCCGCCGAAGCCCTGAGGCCCATCACCGAAAATCGAACCGTCGTGTTAGTCGGACAATCGGGGGTTGGCAAATCCTCACTCATCAATCGGCTGATTCCCGATTTAGACATTCGAGTTGGCGCGCTATCTGAAGCCATTGATAAAGGCCGGCATACCACTACCGCGGCGGCGCTCTACCACCTGCCAACAGGAGGTGCTTTGGTGGACTCCCCCGGCATTCGTGAGTTTCACCTTCACCACCTTGAGGAAACTGCCGTCGCCCACGGATTTATCGAATTCAGGCCTTTTCTGGGCCACTGCCACTTTCGCGACTGTAGCCATGATCACGAGCACGGCTGCGCATTGCTTGAAGCGGTAGACGCGGGCAAAGTCAGCCAGGGTCGGCTCGATAGCTACCGAATGATTATTGACTCACCCGTCATTTGAATCCCCAGACAAGAGCGCTTCAGCGTCACGGCGCAGGTCGTCATAGAGCAGAAATTCAAAGCGAATCTCTACTTTCCAGGCACCGGCACGCTCCAACCCCGGCTCGTCGATGCGCCAGTTGTAGCTGGGCTCGAATTCTAAGAACAGGTAGTCGCGATAGGTCTGGCGGCGAAACCGCAGGCCGAGGCGATAATTTGAAATGTACTGATTTGGCTCAGTGACGCCCCAAACCTCGCCGTAGAGCATGGTTGCTCGCTGTTTTTGTTTGCCATTTTGCCAGCGCTTGATGTGCGCGAGTGAGGTGCTCCACTCGTAGCCCTGACTTTCGCGGCCGTAAAATACCCGAGTAAAACTTCGCAGCAGCTGGTCATCAGAGAGTTGATGATCGAGCTCTAAGCGGGATGTCGCATAAGCACCTTCATCAATTGCATACTGCACGCGCTGGGTAAAACGCATGGTGTTGCGATCGGATAGGGGCGTCATAAACCGGTATTTCACCCCCGGCCGTGGGCCCGACGAACTCATCCCAAGAGTAAGATCAAAACGATGTTTGGTTGTGATTCGAGAGCCCACTTGGTACTGCAGGCCAATGGGGTTTTGAGAACGATCCTCTTCACCATTGATTTCATCGGTTGGATTGTCGCCGCGAAATACTAAATCGAGACGACTCGATATCGCCGGTAGATTGACCTTGCCACCGACGCGCACGCGGATGTCATTGCCGTCACGTTCATCCCAATCTTCAATGAGCCGCAGCCGAAGCTGTGACTCAGCGGTCTCCAGATCGGTTTCGTTATTGCCGAAGTAACTGTCGACCCAGCGGGTTAGCACGTTGGCACGTCCAGTCACATAACCGTGCCCTGAGTCGATCCAGGAGGGATTCACTGGGGAACGCTTGGTATCAGCCGAGGCTTCTGACGCCGCAGCGGTTTTCTGCGCCACATCGGCTGCGGCGGGGTCTGGAGCGCCTCCAGCTAGGGCCGTCGCATCGGGGTCGACTTTAGCGACGACGATCAGATCCTGTAACTCCGAAAAATTACGCGCATTAGAAATCTGCTCGGCCCACCCAAAGGGTGCCATAATGAGCAACACGCCGGCGCCAACCATAAAGCGCCGAGCACTCGCCATGTCAAGCCTGCGACCCACGGATTGGCATGCTCCTACAACCACTACGACAGTTCACTCTACAGTTGATGACACAATTATTCATCGGTTTACAAGCGATTCTCCCGCAACATCTGCTCACCCGGCTGATCGGCTGGCTGGCGGAACTCGAGCGCCCGATTTGGCTTAAAAATCTACTTATTTCGCTGTTTATGCAGGCCTATGGCATATCCCTAGAGGAAGCCGAACTGCCCACAGCGAATGATTATCGTAATTTCAATCACTTCTTCACCCGCGCATTGCAGCCTCAGGCCCGTCCAATGGCGGACAGTCGCTACCTGATGCCCGCCGACGGCGCGTTAAGCCAGCGCGGCAACGTCGATGACGGCCAGATCATCCAAGCTAAGGGACGTTGGTACAGTGTGGAGGCGTTATTAGCCGGTGGGGAAGAGGAAGCGCAAGCCTTTGACGCCGGTAGCTTTGCCACTGTTTATCTCTCTCCCAGTGATTATCATCGTGTGCATATCCCCATTTCGGGGCGACTGCGCATGACACGCTATGTGCCCGGCGACTTGTTTGCGGTCAATCAGCGCACAGCTGATGGCGTGGACCAGCTATTTGCCCGTAACGAACGCCTCGTTTGCCTGTTTGACACCGCCGATGGACAGATCGCGGTGGTACTCGTGGGTGCGATTATTGTCGCCGGAATCGAAACCGTGTGGGGGGGTGTCGAATCCCCGCAGCCGGAGGCCATCCGAGAGCGCCGTTGGAGCGAAGAGGAGGCCCCCACATTCGCAGCGGGGGATGAAATCGGTCGGTTTTTCCTCGGGTCGACCGTCGTAATGGTCACCGAGCGCGCAGATCTCGACTGGGCCGAGGAGGCCGGGGCCGAGGTCAAAGTCTTCGCAGCAATGGCTGACTAAGACCGCCACCCGCCAATTTAAGCCCTCACAGATTCTCTTCCGCAAAAGCCGCCAAACGCGAGCGGACAATGCCGTTGATAAACATAATCCCCGCATGATCGTAACGCTTGGTCTTCTCGACCAGATACGTCAGCCCAGAGGTTAGCGGCGAAATGTATTTGTTATCGATCTGCGCGAGGTTACCCAAAACGACGATCTTAGAGTCGGCACCGACCCGGCTGATGATGGATTTCAGCTGAAATTGGGTCAGGCCCTGCGCCTCGTCGATAATAATGTAGGCGTTGTTGAAGGAGCGGCCGCGCATAAAATTCAATGACTTGAACTGAATGTTGGCGCGCTCTTTGACGTAATCAATGCTGCCGCCAGAGCACTCATCAGTGCCGTGCAAAATCTCGAGATTGTCGTCAAAGGCCGCCAGCCAGGGCGCCATTTTCTCTTCCTCGGTGCCAGGCAAAAAGCCAATATCCTCGGCGATAGGCGGGGTAGACCGCGCAACAATCAGCTTGGAATATTTTTTCTGTTCTAAAATGGAGTGCAGGCCGTAGGCCAATGCCAGCAGGGTTTTACCTGAACCTGCAGGCCCGGTCAGCACGGTCATATCGATATCGTCGTCGTCGAGTAAGCGCATGGCCATCGCCTGCTCAAGGTTGCGTGGCGCCAGGCCCCAAAAACGCTGATTCATCAGGTTATCGCGGCTATCGATCCGCAGATACACATACTCATCGTCCATGCGTGCCACGTAGGCCAAAAACTCCTGATCGTCGTAGACGAACTCGTTCGGGTAGGCCGCGGGCATTGCATCTCGCGCAATACGGTGCAAGGTGACGTCCCCTTCACGCACCGTATCGACATCGGCAATCGTCGACCAAAAATCCCCTTCGACGTGGTCATAGCCTGTCGATAGCAAGTCGATATCATCGAGCACACGATCGTGACGATAGTCCTCCACATGGGTCAGCCCGGAGCCCTTTGCCTTAATGCGCATGTTGATGTCTTTGGTAACCAGACACACGAAGCCGCTGGGGTTTTCGGACTGCAACCGCAGTGCGACGTTGATAATCCGGTTGTCATTAGCCTGATCCTGGGTTGCATCCAGAAACGGCACATCGGTGTTTTCTTGAATCAGTTGGTCGGGATAGATCGCAAGCGTGCCCAGAGGACCACTGATATTGGTACTAGGATTTTCGACGCCCGACTGGATCGCCTGTGGGCCCGCATCACCCACCACCTTGTCGATCATTTGGATGGCAATGCGCGCTTCGCGACTGACGGTCTTATCACGCCGATCTTTGATGTGATCGAGCTCTTCAAGCACGGTCATCGGGATTACCACTTGATGTTCGGCAAACGCCGAAATAGCAGTGGGATCATGAAGCAGCACATTGGTGTCTAAGACATAGGTCTTTTTTGGCGAAAGATCGACATTGGGCACATCGACGCGGGCTACGGCGCTAGCTTCCATCAGGGAATCCTCGAGGCTGGTTGGGGGGCGGTGCAACATCATTGAGCGGTGTGCGGAGAGCAGGGCTTTTTTCGGAACTTGGAGCGGAACTTGGAGCGAAATTCGGCGCGGAGTCTGTGCTGTCCGGGTCGATCCGGAGCGTGAGGCAGGCTGCGCGCCCACGGGATGCAGGCGTTTGGTTGACCTGAATGTCGGCGTGCTTGGAGGAACCCTCAGGGCCCGATCGCTTCGTCAAATGACGCCCGTCCTACTCATCAATTTTCGGCCTTGCCACAGTAAAGCCCCCGATCGGCTCCCTGTCAACGCACTGATGGAAAACTTTGCGGTTCGTGCAAATCTCGCTGACAGGGAGCAGGAAATTCGCTAGCATTCGCGGTCTTATTGATTGGCCGTCTTGGCAGTCATTTCATCCCATATCACCAATCAGGTTGTCAGGAGCTCCATCCGGCCATGCTGAACAACAACGCGCTGGCCCAGTTGAAGGGCCTCAAAGATCAGATTGAGGCGCAGAAAGAGCACACCGAAGCCACTGTCAAAGGCACCCAAAATCGCTACGGGTTCGCAGTGGTCGACGACGGTCGCGAAATTTTCATCCCACCCGATGAAATGCTGAAAGTCCTGCCCGGGGATCGCGTTCGTATTTGCATCCGCCCGGCAACCGGGCCCAAGGCCAAGCCAGGCAAAGATAACCGTACCGTGGCTGACATCGAACAACTCATCGACAGCTCATTGGGGCGCTTTGTCGGCAAGGTTGTGAACAAAGGCAAAGCGGTATTTGTGGTCCCCGACCTGCCCAACCTAAGTCGTTGGCTATTCATACCCGCCCACGCTCGCAACGGTGCCAAATCGGGTGATTTAGTCGAGTGCGCCGTACTTCGCCATCCGATCAAAGATGGCAAACCCTCCGCCAAGGTACTCGCTCGTCTGGGAGACAGCGCCACCCCGGGCATTGAGAACCGCTATAGCGCTGCACGGGCAGGCATCCAGTGGGAATGGCCCGAGAAGCAAGCCAACGCCCTCATGGAGCACGCCAAGGGGCACAACCCCATTGAAGACGCCGACCGGACTGATCTCACGCATCTGGCCTTCGTGTCAATTGACGCGGCACGCACCCAAGACATCGACGACGCCCTCTACGCGGAAGTCACGAACGATGGTTGGACGCTATATGTAGCGGTAGCTGATCCCACTGCTTATATCGGCGATTCCGCTGAGATCAACGATGCGCTGCTGCAACGGGGAACCTCGGTGTATTTTCACGGCGATATGTTACCCATGATGCCGGAAGCGGTTGGGCGTGATTTCTGCGCCCTTGCGGAAGAGCAAACCCGCCCTGCCCTCGTGTGTAAAATCTCAGTAAGCGATGAGGGTGAGGTGGGCGACTATGAGTTCATTAAGGCCGTGGTTCGCTCTCGGGCCAAGCTGACCTACTCGGCCGTTGCGCGCTATGTCACTGGCCACAACGACGAACTGATTGCCTGGTCGAACCCCCTCGAAGCGCTGGTGCAGGCCTATCGGGCCCTGCGTCGCCGCCGGGAAACCCATGAGCTCGTCATGGAAGATCGCCGGGAATACCGCTGGCACCTCAATGACGACAAACAAATCGACCATGTCGAAGTGACCGAGAAGATGGCGTCGCAGCATCTGGTGGAAGAGTGCATGATCGCCGCCAACCGTTGCGCTGCACACTTTTTAGCGATGGCGGATGCCTCAGGACCTTTTGTGGTCCATGGCGGGTTTCGCAAAGACCGGCTTGCCGAAGCGCGGGAGTTTTTGACCAAATACCTGCCCGAACTCGCAGACGCACCTCTCGAAACCCTTGAGGGCTACCAGCAGGTGCTGGCGGGGCTTGCGAGCGCTGACCACGAATTGCCCCTGCGCGGCATGGTGAACCGACTGCTCACCCGAGCGGAACTCACCACCAGCCCTGCAGAGCACATGGGAATGGCACTACAGGCCTACACCAACTTCACCTCACCGCTGAGAAAGTACGTCGATTTTCTCGTTCACAAGCAGATCAAAGCGGTGTTGGCCAAGCAGGCTGCTAACGCGGTCAGTAGCGAGCAACTGCAGCAAGCGAGCGTAGCCATTGCCCGCAGTCGTCAGGCCACCCAAGCCGCGGAACGCTGGCTAAGCGCCAACTATCTGACGCGCCTGGCCCGAGAGGACCAAACTCAGTTCGCCGGCAGAATTTGTCACATCACCAGTGCGGGCTTCACGGTCAGGCTTGACGACACGGGACTCGAGGGACTGGTCGATCTGCGTAAAGATCCCGAGAAATTCAGCTTCGATAAGTGGACGGTGAGTCTGACTTCCACCACGCGACGCTTTCGGCTTGATCAAGCGGTCGAGGTGACGTTTAAAGGCGCCGATGACACTCAGGGTTGGCTCATACAGTTTGAGCCCACTAATGGCTGCGGTCTCAAACCGACCAAAACCGATCCTGAGACCACTGACTGACAGCACGCTAGGTACCCGACAAGGACTCGCCGCTATGCCCAACTGGATTTCCGTCAAGGGGTTGATGGCCGATCAACAACTGCTTGGTGAGCAAGTTACCGTCAAAGGTTGGCTGCGCAGCAAGCGGGACTCCAAAGCAGGCATTTCCTTTCTCGCAGTCCACGATGGCAGCTGCTTCGACCCCATTCAAGCGGTCGTGCCCGACACCCTTAGCAACTATCAGGAGGAGGTCCTGCCACTGAGCACGGGCTGCGCGGTCGAAGTCACCGGCGAGTTAGTGGCCTCTCAAGGCAAAGGCCAGTCGGTAGAGATTCAGGCCAGCGCCGTTGTCGTTGTTGGCGGGGTGGACGATCCCGAAGCCTATCCGATCGCCAAAAAACGCCATACGTTTGAGTATTTGCGCACGCAGGCACACCTGCGCACGCGCACAAATACGTTTGGCGCAATCACGCGCGTGCGCCACGTGCTTGCCAATGCCATTCACAACTTCTTCCACGAGCAGGGCTTTTATTGGGTTAATACACCCATCATCACAGCCAGCGACTGCGAGGGCGCCGGAGAACTGTTTCGGGTCAGCACCTTGGATTTCGCCAATTTGCCGCGCAAGCCTGACGGCAGCGTCGACAACGGCCAGGACTTTTTTGGCAGCGAAGCATTTCTAACCGTATCGGGGCAACTGGCCGTGGAATCTCACTGCCTGTCAATGAACAAGGTGTACACCTTTGGGCCCACATTCCGCGCCGAAAACTCCCATACATCACGCCATCTCGCCGAATTCTGGATGGTCGAACCTGAGATCGCTTTTGCAGACCTGAGCGATAATGCTGACCTTGCAGAGCAATTACTGCGGGCGGTCATTGCCGAAGTGTTGTCATCTTGCGGCGATGACATGGCGTTTTTCCAGCAGCGCATCGACAAAACAGTTATCGAGCGATTAGAAGGTATTGTTGCGAGTAACTTCGAACGCATGAGCTACACCGAAGCCGTTGATATTCTCAAAGCCTCGGGTCAGTCGTTCGAGTTCCCCGTTGAGTGGGGCATCGACCTTGCCTCCGAGCACGAGCGCTATCTAGCCGAGCAACACGTTGGTCGCCCAATCGTGGTTACTGACTATCCGAAGGAAATCAAAGCGTTCTACATGCGACTCAATGACGATGGTAAGACCGTCGCCGCCATGGATGTCTTGGCACCGGGCATTGGGGAAATCATCGGCGGCAGTCAGCGTGAAGAACGCCTCGATGTGCTCGATAGCCGCATGGATCCCCAGCTCAAAAACGATCTCTGGTGGTATCGAGATCTGCGCCGCTATGGCACGGTCCCCCATGCGGGCTTTGGCCTCGGTTTTGAGCGGCTGCTGGCTTACATCACGGGCATGGAAAATGTACGCGACGTCATCCCATTTCCGCGCACTCCGGGTCACGCGGACTTCTGAGCCTTCTCGCAGATTCCCGCTGTGTCAGCGCTTACGCTTCTTCAGCCCCTTCTCCAACAGGTCGTGCAACGCCACGTAGGTCTGCGTCAGTTTATGGCTCGGTGCCAGGTAGATCAGCGGTTTCATTTCATAATGGGACTCGCGCATCTTGACCGAACTCGTTAGAAACGTGTCGAGCACGGGAAAGCCCTCTTCCTTGAGCTCATCAACCAGCTCACCAGGCAGACGTGCCTGCGCGTTGAACTGGTTAATCACAATGCCTTCAACCTCGAGATCGGGATTATGATCTTCTTGAAGTTCCTCGATGTTGCTCATCAACTCGTACAAGCTTTGACGTGCAAAGGAATCGCAATCGAAGGGCACCAGCACCGTATCGGCAGCGATCAAAGCGGACTTTGAGTAAAAGTTGAAATTGGGCGGCGTATCGATATAAATGCGATCGTATTCGCTTTCTAGCTTTGCTAGGGCGTCACGAAGCTTGTAGATTTTGTAGCGCGACTCGAGGTCTTTCTCGATTTGACCAAGGTACGGGCTCGACGGCATCAGATACAGGTTCTCGTGGGGCGTGTCCCAAACGAATGAGTCAGGATTCTTGCGCATCTTGCGCGAGCCCACGGTTTGCTTGAACAACCCGGCAACACCCTGCGCCTCGGCAGGAAACTGCTCCGCGTCAATTTCACCCACCAGATAATGGGTGGAATTACCCTGCACGTCGAGATCAATGACAAGAGTCTTAAGTCCTTGACTGGCCCCAATCGCAGCCAGATTGCAGGTAATGGACGTTTTACCAACGCCGCCTTTTTGATTAAACACCACGCGATGCACGCAATTTCCTCCCCTAAGCTGCTAGAACCCTAAAAACCGTCTACTTTGAAAACGCCAGCGCCAAAAGGCCAACGTCCACTTGCCATTCTTTGAGCTTCAGCATAGCCGAACTCACAGAGGGAGGCCCAGATCGAGTGAGCTTGACAAAAACCTATCGTAGGACCGCTGGCCCCGAACGGGTATCCTTTCACCTAAATAAACAGGATTTACCCATGACAGCCAAATCCCGCATTTCCCTCCTGATGACCGGCAACGAGTTGATGAGCGGCGATACCGTGGACAGCAATTCCGCTTTGATCGCGCGCGCCCTCGCTGAGAGCAATCTGCAGCCAGACATGAAAATTACTACGGGTGATGATCGCGATTTATTGCATGAGTCGATTGCCCAGCTCTGTAAGTCCAGCGATGTCCTGATCGTTAACGGCGGACTTGGACCCACTGCAGATGATTTAACCGCGGAAATTCTGGCGGAACTGGCGGGAGCCGAGTTACACGAGCACCCCGGGGCCAGGGAACACGTTGAAACCTGGTGCCAGCGCCGTGGTATTGAGGCGAACCAATCCAACCTAAAACAGGCCTTCGTGCCCCGAGGGGCTACGCTTATCGACAATCCAGTGGGCAGTGCCGTGGGCTTTGCCATCGATATTTATCGCTGCCGCGTCATTGCGACCCCAGGTGTGCCTAGTGAGCTAAAAGCGATGTTGCCGTCGGTACTTGAGCGAACGCGAGAGCGGACGGGAGGTGAAACCGCGCCCATTCTAAGACTGCAAACCTTTGGCATCGGTGAATCAACAATCCAACAGCGGGTCAATCAAATGCCCGACTGGCCCATGGAAGTTGAGCTCGGATTTCGCGCCGGCATGCCGCAATTAGAACTGAAATTACGGGTTGAATCCGAACACCAGATACCCGCGCAGCAGGCATGTCTTAAACGACTCACCGAGAGCTTTGGCGACCATCTAATCGGCACCGACGACGCCACCCTCGCCCAGGCCCTGCAACAGGTACTGCGAGATCAGGGCAAGACACTGGTGACTGCAGAATCCTGCACCGGTGGCACCATCGCCTCTATGATGACCCGCGAGGCTGGTTCATCAGCCGTGTTCCACGCAGGCTACGTGACCTACGCCAATCACGTGAAAACAGCATTATTGGGGGTATCCGAGGCGGATCTCGAAGAGCACGGGGCAGTGAGCGAGCCGGTGGTTCGACAGATGTTACTCGGCGCCCTCGATCGGTCCGGCGCCGACATAGGCGTTGCGGTCTCGGGCATTGCGGGTCCGGATGGCGGCACCGATGACAAACCGGTAGGCACTGTCTGGCTGGCGTGGGGGACCACCGATGAAGTGCGCACGCGAAAGGTGGTGATTCCTGGTTCGCGGCAGCTTTTCCAAACCCTCGTATCGGCTGCCGGACTGGATCTGGTTCGCCGGCAGCTGTTGGGATTACCGCGCGAACCCCACTATTTTGCTCGCCAGGCTCTTTGAGTTGTCAACGAGTTTATAGAGCGCAATCGAGTGAACGCGGGAAGCCTACGGCTGGAGTCGGGTTACCACCCAACCTTCATCTTCGCGAGTGTAGCGGAATCGATCATGTAGCCGATGTTCACCCCCTTGCCAGAATTCCAGCTGGGCTGGCACCAACCGGTAACCACCCCAGTGGGGCGGACGCGGGATAGGGTCATCACCAAATCGCTCAAGCACGCCGTGGTACTGGCGCTCCAGCTCAGCCCGGTCCGCTATCGCGCCACTTTGATTCGAGGCCCAGGCTCCCATTTGACTTGCGCGAGGTCGGCTCGCAAAGTAATCGTCAGACTCTGCTTCGGATATCTTCTCGACTAGGCCACTAACGGTCACCTGCCGGTCGAGTTCATTCCATGGAAATAACATCGATGCGCGATGATCCGCCGCCAGCGCCTGCGCCTTATGACTCTGGTAATTGGTAAAGAACACGAAGCCGCCATCGCGAACGCCCTTTAACAACACGATTCGCTGCCACAGCTCTCCAGTGACTTCGACGGTTGCTAGGGACACCGCCGTGGGGTCCTTGAGGCCGGCCTCAATCGCCTGCCGCTGCCACCGGTCAAACTGCTCGAGAGGGTCGGTCGCCAACATCTCGCGACGCAGCCCGCCGAGCACATAGTTTCGTCTGTGATCTTCGTAATTCAACGACTTGCTATCTCCATGCTGTATGCACGCTCAGTGTAGCCCGTTGCGTAAAAATCTGTTTCGACACCGCAATAAAGAAGCGTGGGCATGCACCGCTGCTAACCTAATGCCGCCAACCCTGTCTCAGCCCACTTGTCTCAGCCCACCTGTATCGGCTAACCCATCGCCGCTAACATTCAGTCACCCGTTTTACTGGGTGGTTTTACCTTCATCGTTTGGCGCGCTAAAGCCACCAATTGGCCCTCGCTATCCCAAAAATCACCGTCTGATTCGATGATGCTCTCGGTCAAATGGCGAGATTTTAAGCGCCCGAGAATCGGCCCTGCCACAGGCACTGCACGCACCTGAACCGTCAACTCAATCGTAGGCACCCACCCGTAGGGGCCAAATAAGGTAAAGGGTGGGGGCGGCATGATGTCGGCCAACATCAGCATGTCGATACTGTCGCAGGCCGCGCCATCTTTATGGCTCAGCCATGCAACGAACTCGCCGGTGCCCGGAGCGATGCCCTTCTCAAACACCTCGTAGCCCTCAACCAGTCGCGTGTCGATTCGCTCATGAATCTCGAGATGATTCGCGGTCAAGTGCGCCACTTCATCAAACTCACGCACTACGGGGGGCTTGCTGTCGAGCCAGGTTTCCCCCGATAAACGGCCAAGGTCAGTGTAAGCACCCGTGGCGCGTACTTTGAGTTCGCCATTTTGGTACAAACTCGCGCTGCCAAAGCTGGTCCCGCGGTTGCTGCGCAACAACTCAAATTCAATTTCTACCGGCCCTAACTCGCATGGCGCCAAATAGAATGCGTTCAAAGACAACGGGTCCTGATGAGGCAAGGCCTCGCGCAGTGCTCTGCCAATAATGGCCATGACATAACCGCCATTAGCCACCGACCCAATACGCCATCCCCGATGTATTTCGGCGCCCCAGCGGGTCTCTGAAAAACGCTTAACCGCCGTTTCCGTGGTGAACTGACCCACACTCCTGCCCTCTCACAAGTATCTATACCGCTCACTTTAGCGGTAATTGCAGTGCTCTGAACACCATTTATCAGCGTATCTGTTGTAACGTAAGCCTTTGCGCAGGGCCAAACTCCCTCGTTGGGTCAGCGGTATCAAGCTGACTATACTGAAGCGTGAGCTGACAGAGTGGGCCCGCAGCTTAAACGTTCAAGCGGGAGCCGATTTCTAGAAGGAGCAAGTATGAACCGCTCTACATCAACACTCAGAGGCGCCTCACCCTCAAAGGAGCATTTGCCTCCCCATCGGCGCCTGCCCCCACCTTTTGCCGTCATCGTCGGCCTCCTGCTGTGTCCGGTCGCTAGCCTCGCCACCGAGGATCTACCCACCGCGCAAGCTAACGAAGCCCAAGTTCAAGCTGAGGACAAAGCCCCAACACAAGCCCAAGCCGAAGCCCAAGAGAAAGCCGAGCAAGCCGAAGCGGCGCTTGATTCAGCTGAGAGGGCGGCCAGCGTCTCTAACAATCCCGAATCTGTGGATCAAGCAGAGGAAGTGGAAGCGGAGACACCCACTGCCCTCGTTATCGACATGCGCGAGAATGTATCGGAGGCCCCCGAAAGCGCTGACATCAACGGTCCGGAGTCGGACATTGTGGTTGAATATCTCACCGCGATCGCCGAGATGGAGTCCACCGGCGGCGCCTATGCACCCGGTTTAACCGAGCAACTGCTTGGCCTCGGTACGACCTTGCAGCAACTTAATCGTCATGAAGAGGCGATCGACGTACTCAAACGCGGGGTTCACCTCTCGCGTATCAACACCGGACTCTACAGCGATCAGCAAATCGCTCTGCTTCGAAGCGAAATCCGAAGCCACATGGCTCTCGGTGATTTCGACACGGTTGATGATCGACAGCGTTATCTCTACCGAGTTGAACGTCAATCACTTAGCACGAGTGAGGCCTCCACTGACGCGCTGCTGCGCCAGGCCGATTGGCAGCGACAGGCTTATCTCGCAGGAGTTGGTGATCCCGAGACCTCCTCGGGACGGCTGATATTGATGTGGGACCTGTATCGCATGGCCCTCAATGAGGCGATCGAAGTTCATGGCCGCGATGCCCCCGAGCTTCGGCCTGCACTCATTGGAATGCTCAAGTCTCAGTACCTCATTGCGGGCTACCAGGGTTTTAACGATCTCAACGCAACCAACAGTAATCAGGTGCGTACGGTCGTCTACAACAGCGACGCCTATAAGCGGGGGGAATCCGTGCTTAAAGCCTTGTTGGATCTCAATATCGCCAACAATGCCACCGTCAAACAGCATGTGCGTGACATTATCAGTATGGGCGATTGGGCGTGGTGGTTTGGTAACCGCGCTGAGGGCTCAAATCTCTATGCCGAGGCGATAAAGCTGATACCCGAAGTGGCCGACCCGGACGCGCTTTACGAGGAGCTCTTCGGACTCCCAACCCCACTGCCAACGATTGCCGGTATCGAGCCGCTCCCAGAAGCCAATTGGAACGATCAGGGGACTTTGGTTGTCCAATTTAATGTCAGCGATACCGGCAAGGTCCGCGATCTCGAGCGGCTGAGCGAACCCCAGGTGGACGAGCCGAGGGTGATCAGCCGTCTACTACGAGTGCTGCGAAACACTCGATTTCGCCCGCGTTTCGACGATGGCATGCCCGTTGAGACAGAGGGGTTAGTATGGTCGTGGGATATTGACGATGTTAAAAGCCCAGCACTGGCGATGACCGACGGCTAAAAGCGGTCTGCAGCTATACGTGAAGGAACACGTAATTCCTGTAGTCACTGGGAACCCAGAAAGTGCAGCACTCTGTACTGATATGCAGCCTGCTGTACTGATATGCCGCCTGCGACACACCGCACGACATTACGAAGGCGCCAAAGAGAGGAACGTGAGTTATTGCGATGAAAAATTTTAATAGTGCAGCAGTGTCGGTCAAAACGAGCGCAGCGAACGCTGGCGATCGTGCATTGCCGCGCTTGGCAATTGTATTGGCTGCTACGTGGTTACTGGCTGGGTGCCCCAGTGCCAGCACGCCAACAACGCCTTCAGTGCCAACGCCGCCCTCACCCTCGACGCCCTCGTCTTCTTCATCCTCATCTTCATCTTCATCTTCGTCGTCATCGCCCTCTTCGTCTTCGTCGCCCTCTTCGAGCTCAAGTTCCTCTAGTAGCTCAGGTGCTTCGGGCAGTAGCAGCAGTTCAGGGGGCTTCCCATCACCGTCCGCGAGCAGCCAAGGCAGCCCATCAGACAGTAGCGGTACCGACAGTAGCAGTAGCACCTCCAGTGGTAGTGAGAGTGGCGCAGGCGGCGAACCCACAATGTCTGATGCTGGTGGCGGTGCGGGGACAGAGGGCGCTGGCTCGGAAGGCGAAGGCGCAGAACCGGGGTTTGGTGAAGGAACCGAGGGGGAGAGCAGCGAAGCGCTACCCGACATGCGCGATGACCTCCCCACAATGAACGAAAGCTATGGCGCTCAAGAGGGAACTCAAGCGGGTAGCCAAGGTGATGGCCAAGAAGGCGCTGAAGGAAGCAGTGGCGAATCCGAAGGTGCCGGACAAGGTAACCCCGGCGGCGCTATGGGCGGCCAAAGCCAGGGTAGCGGGCAACTACCGGGACAGTCGACAGCTCAATCAGGTGGAATGGGCGACGGTACCGGCCAGAGCGGCCAGACAGGTGCGCAAGGTATGCCATCGGGCAGCGCAACAGCCGGACAGCCCGGTGCAGTGGGAACACGCGCCCCGGGTGGACTCATGGGCGAAGGTATGGGTGGCATAAATGGAACGCTTACCCCCGCCGAGCAGGTTGCTATCCTCGACGGTCAGTTGGAGCAAAGCACCAGCGACTTCGACACCCTAATTTTGGAAGAGCAAGCCCGCCAGCGTGAAATGGATCGCGAACGGGCCGAGCGCACACAGCGTGAGCAGCCCGAGCCAGCAGGACCCGGCACCGGCGGTCGCAGCCCCTATGAAGATAACGTAGCAGTGACCGGTGAATCGTCAGCCCAGGGCGGCGGGGGCGGTATGGGTGGCGCAACGCGTGGCGGCGGTGGCGCTCCCGAAAACCCCGCCATTTACAAACCACCCGGTGACATTCCTCAGGGTGACGACGATGATGTGGTTGCCCGACAGCTTCGGGAAGCCGCTATGCGAGAACCTGATCCGGAAGTCCGCGAACGACTATGGAATGAATACCGTAAGTACAAAGGCCTAGAGATCCCCGAAGCATGACAACAACGCTATCGCCAATTCGTCTCGTTATCGCGCTCACCTGTGCCGTTTTAGCGGCGGGCTGCGTCAATCAGACCGTTAAAAGTTCCTCAGTACCGGCCCTCGAGCGCCCTAGCAATGTGGTGAACGACGACGAGGTTTTGGACGTGGGTGTCGCCATTCTCGACCCGGGCCTCGGCGAACTCACTGAAGAGCAACCGATCTATCCCGAGGTGCGAAAAGCGGAATCCACGTTCATTGCAAATGAGCTCACCAAAACCCTGCAAGACGTCGGGGCGTGGGGCGCAGTTCGCGTTGTTCCGGATGGCGACCAGTTCACAGATCTCTTGGTAACCGGAGAGATCCTGCACAGCGATGGCGAGATGCTCGAACTCGCCGTACGCGTAACCGATGCACGGGGAAAACTCTGGATCGACAAATCGTATACCGCAGTGACTAGCCGCTATGCCTATGACAGCCGGGGTAGCACCAGGGATCCGTTTTTGATGATCTATCGGGCCATTGCCAACGATATGCTGTTGGTTTTCGACTCCCTTTCTCGCAAGGACCGGGTTGCGATTCGGCAGGTGGCCGAACTGCGCTTTGCCAAAACATTTGCCGAGGATGCCTTTAGCGATTACCTCACGCTGGATGAGAAAGGCATCTACCACATGCAGCGATTGCCCGCTGAGAACGACCCGATGTTAGAGCGGGTGCGCAACCTCCGTCAGCGAAACTACGTCTTTGTCGATACGCTCCAGGGCTACTACACCGGGTTTTCCGAAGAGATGTACAACCCCTATCAAGAGTGGCGCAAGCTGAGCTATGAGGAAGTCGTCGCCCAACGGGAACTGGAAAATCAAGCCACAACTCAAATGATTGCCGGTGCTGCTGCAATTGTGGCAGGCGTCGCGGCTTCAACCTCGGGCAATGAATACGGCAACGTGGCTGGCATTGTCAGTATGGGTGCCGGTGGCTATCTGCTGAAAAGTGGATTGGAAAAACGCGCCGAGGCCAGCATCCACAGCCTTGCGCTTGAGGAACTCGGTCAATCCCTCGAGGCCGAAGTCACACCCCGGGTCATCGAGCTCGAAGACCGAACGGTACGGCTCTCTGGTAACGTACAGGACCAGTACGGGCAATGGCAGGAACTGATGGCTGATATTTACGCAGCAGAGATCGGCGCGCTAGTGCCCGACGTCGATAGCACCTCTGATCTCAACGACTAACGTGCACTGGGCATCGCGAGTCGATTGAATGGCTGTAATCCAAACTACGACCGTGTCGCAGGAAAATCTCCGGACTCAAATTGTCGCAGTGGGCCGTCACTCGGGAACCCTGCAGGGCAGCCGCATCGCCTCTGACGATCGTGAGTTAAACGTATTCATCGATTCATCGGGCCCGGCAAACAGACCCCGTTATAAGCGGAATACAATGTGAGCGATCCAACCGAACAACCCTTGCAACCCGCAGCGTTTAGTCCTCGGGCACCAGCTGGCGAGCACTTAGGCGCGGGTGACAGTACCGGCACGGGAAGTGGCAAGCGACCGGCGTGGTTGATACCTGGAATCGCTGTTGCTGTCGTAGCCGTATTACTGGTTTTCATTGGGTTACCGATGTTGGTGGCGGACAAGCCGAACGACACCTCGGTCAGTGCTCAAACCAAAGAGGGCGGCCAAACCTCAGGAAACAGTAGCGAACAGACAGCCGGAGGCGCGCAAAGCAGCCCTTCCGCACCCGACAGTAGTCCCTTCGCGGATGCCCAGCGCCAGAAGCAACGCCGGGCCGCACAGGAAGCGCTGCAAACCGTGCTTGAACTTCAGGAAATTCTGACAGAACTCAACGTTACCCAATGGGCTGACGAGGAGTACGCCGCGGCCCTCGTGTTCGCAGAAACCGGCGATGTGGCGTATCGCGAAGGAGATTTCGTGGCGGCAGCGACCGCCTATCAAGATGCCGGAGAGGCGTTAGTTGCGCTGGAGGCAACCCTTCCCGAGCGCACCCAACAGGCAATTGATGGGATTACCGCAGCCGTAGAAGCGGGTGATGAGCCTGAAGCCCAACAGCTGTTAGACCTCCTCAAGACGGTGTCACCGGGCAACACAGCGATAGCAACGCTGCAGCAGCGTATCACTGCGATGCCAGCGGTGGCGGCCGCACTGGAAACCGCAGCGCAGGCCGCAAGCGAAAAAAATTACGCACGCGCTATCGAAGGGGCCGAGACGGCGATCGAAGCAGACCCAGACCATGTGCGCAGTCAGGAAGCCCTGGCGCGTTATCGACAGCTGGATGCTGATCAGCGCTTTCGCAAGGCGATGAGCGAGGGCTATTTCGATCTTGAGGAAGGACGCTTTGACTCGGCAGAAACCGCATTCAAGCGCGCCGCGACGATCCGCCGGGATGCACCGGAAC
This sequence comes from Luminiphilus sp., assembly GCA_965657905.1. Taxonomy (GTDB): domain Bacteria; phylum Pseudomonadota; class Gammaproteobacteria; order Pseudomonadales; family Halieaceae; genus Luminiphilus. The sequence continues at coordinate 53,034 of CBFHPT010000011.1, forward strand.
CGCAGGCTGCCCTCGGTGAGCTTGCTGCAGCACGCACTGCCGACACCCTAAGAAGGCTGCAGGAGACCGGCATCGAGCAGGAACAGCAAGAAGCATGGCAGGATGCAGTAGCCACTTATCAACGAGCTCTCGACATCGATAGCTCCCTGACATTTGCTCAGCAGGGAATGGCGCGTGCGACGCCACGGGCCACCCTCGAAGAGGATATCCAACGCGTCTTGGACGAGCCCGAGCGACTGGTGGATTCGAACGCCCTGCGCACAGCCGAGGGGACCCTCATCGCAGCCCGAGAAATACCGGGCGCGGGACCCGTGTTGAGCAAACAGGTCGATGAATTGGCAGCGATTATCCGCTACGCAAAAACCCCGGTGGAGGTGGCGATCTCCTCCGACGGGGTGACTGACGTCACGGTCTTGCGCGTCAAACGACTGGGCGCATTCAGCAATTCAACGGTGACCCTGCGACCCGGCAAATACACCGCGTTGGGTGTGCGCACGGGCTTTAGGGACGTGCGGATCGACTTTGACGTAAAACCCGGTGAGGCAGTCTCCGTCGATGTACGCTGCCTGGAGTCCATATGAGCCGCGATGACGACCCCATAAAAAGCGATAACAGCGATGCGGATCAGCCCATCGCTGCAGCGGGTTTCACCCCGGGCGATTACTCCGGTTCGAGTGCAGGCGGGTTATCTAGCGAGGTATCTAGCAGAGCAGGCGGCGACGATACGCTCACCGCAGCGAGCTTTCAGCCTCTCAGTGCAGCAGATTCGGCCACTCGCAGCATCCCCTGGCTCTGGTTCGGCATCGGTGCGGCCGGATTTGTGGTGCTGCTCTGTCTGTTTTTCCTGCTCACTGCGCGTTCAGTGGATATTTCGGTGGAGGTCGTAGGTGAGCCCGAGGTCACTATTGATGGCCTCGCCATCCCCATTGGCAACCGCTATTTAATCCGCCCCGGCGAGTATTCGGTGACCGTAATTGCCGCGGGCTATGAGGATTGGCAAGGAACCGTGATAGTTACCGACGCGGACAGTCAACAGCTTGCTATCACTCCGGCGATACTGCCAGGCAGAGTCACCTTCGAAACCACTCCTCCTGAAGCCACGGTGCTGCTTGACGAAACCGTCATTGGCACCACACCGTTGAGCCATCAAACCATCGCGGCTGGCTCCTACGTCCTAATGGTTCAGGCGTCTCGCTATCAACCCCATGAGCAGCCCGTCGACATTACCGGACGCGGAGTTGAGCAAACCTTCACCATCGAATTGGCACCGGATTGGGCTGATGTCCTCGTCAACAGCACCCCCGCCGCAGAACTGCTGGTGGACGGCGAGCCTGCTGGTACCAGTGGTAGCGTTATCGAAGTTTTATCAGGAGACCGCGTGCTAACTCTGCGCGCCGCGGGCTACCAAGACACAACCATTGACCTCGAAGTGATTGCCGGGGTCGCGCAAGACCTGGGCAGCTTCGCGCTGACTCCCGCAGATGGGGTGTTGAATCTAGGCTCTGATCCCTCAGGTGCCAACGTGACGATCGATGGCGAGTTTGCCGGTCGCACACCCTTGACCGTGTCACTGACACCCGGTGAGGACCACATTCTCTCGCTGTCGAAAGCGGGATATTCGCGCAAAAGCCTGCGCCTCACTCTCGACAAAGGAACTGAAACGGAACGCAGGGTCAGTCTGGCGCCACTTTTAGGTGACATTCAATTTGATATCGCCCCCGCCGACGCGGAACTGGTGATCAACGGCAAAGCGGTGGGAAGCGGCAGCCAGCTTGTCTCGCTGCCCTCGGTCGAGCACCGAGTCGAGGTTCGACTGCCGGGCTATGCCCCTCAACGTATGCGCGTGGTACCCCGACCCGGCCTCAAGCAACTGGTGAACATTGCGCTGTTAACCGAGAGTGAAGCCCGTAAAGCCGCCCTCACCCCCGAGGTCACCACTGCGTTAGGACAAACACTGCTGCTGATTGATCCAGTCGCCGAGCCCATGAATGAATTTTCGATGGGCGCTTCGCGCCGGGAGCCCGGTCGGCGCTCTAACGAAGTCGTGCATTCAGTATTACTGGATCGGGCGTTTTATATTGCCACTACCGAAACCACTAACGCTCAATTCCGGCAGTTCCTTGAGTCCCACGACAGCGGCCAGATTGAAGGCAATAGCCTTAACCGCGAGCATCAACCGGCGGTTGGCATCAGCTGGCAGCAGGCAGCTCGGTTCTGCAACTGGCTCAGTGCGCGGGAGGGACTTCCCCCTTTCTATCGAGAAAATCAGGGAATCGTTAACGGCTTCAACCCCTCGAGTACCGGCTACCGATTGCCCTCCGAGGCCGAGTGGTCGTTTGTCGCGCGCGTGGACGGCGAGCAGTACCGACGCTTCGATTGGGGCGATGAGTTCCCGCCGAGCAAGGCGGTGGTTAACGTGGCCGATAACACCTCGGCACTGGTAACCGGTCGAATTCTCAACGGTTACGCGGATGGCCATATTGTTTCGGCACCGGTAGGGACGTTCCCCGCCAATCACCGGGGCATCTTTGATATGGGCGGTAACGTGGCCGAGTGGATTCATGACGTCTATGCCATTCCGTCCGCTAACGCAGATGTGGCGACCAATCCTTTGGGGGCACTCAATGGCGATAACTACACGGTGCGCGGCGGCAGTTGGGCACTGAGTCGGCTCGCGGAGTTGCGCCTCACGTTCCGTGATTACGGCGCTGCGGGCCGCGACGACCTGGGATTCAGGATTGCACGCTATGCAGAGTAAACTCGGCAGCATGATGACATCACTGCAACCTCCGTTGACTCGGTTGACCCTCGCCGCGAGCGGTATTTCACTGCTGCTGCTTATGAGTAATCTCGGGCTGGCGCAGCAAACGGCCCAAGAGACTGGGCAGGAAACTATCCAAGATGCCACCATCGAGGGTGACAGCGCTGTATCAAATTCTGCAGCAGACGCCACCGGCTCCGAAGACCAGTCCCCGCTACCACGACAGGAAGAGGCGCCGCTAGAGACCAGTTCAAGCGCAACAAACAACTACCAGCCCACCGAATCTATTTCTGAGGACCGGTCCGTGTCGTTTCCGGTCGATATTTAATTACCCAGGATCACGCCCATGAACTTGCGCACCAACTCTGAATTCCTCTACCAGGTATTCGCTTTGCTACTTGCGATCCTGCTAGTTCACGCCGCCTATGTGGGTTTAATTCGCCCCACAGCGGAAGAGCAGCTAGCAGTTCAGGCTGCGCAACAGGCAGCCGGCGAAAAGGTCGAGGCCGAGCGCACACTGGCCATCGTGATTCGTGATTTCGAGCAGGAGGCATGTTTCATATTGCTGCTCTGGGCCTTGGCAATTATGGGCCTCAAAGCCCAGCGCACGCGATCAGAGCAGCAAATGCTCGCCCGCAAACTGATCGAAGTGCCCACCGGCACCAGCCTGCTTCCCCAAGATGCTCGGGAGTACTCCCGCAACCTCGAAGCCCTGCCCGAAGACGAGCAGGACTATCTGCTGCCCAGAACGCTGATGAACGCGCTGCAGCGATTTGCCACCACCCAGTCAATACCCGCGGTATCCGAGTCTGTCCGTGAGCAGTGTGATATTGAGGCCGATCGGCTCGACTCCGAGCTGTCGATGGTGCGCTACATTTCCTGGGCAATCCCCTCGATCGGGTTTATCGGCACCGTTAGGGGTATTGGTGACGCGCTAGGGCAGGCTTACAAAGCCGTGGAAGGCGACATCTCCGGTGTCACCGTTAGCCTAGGGGTAGCATTCAACAGTACCTTTGTGGCGCTGGTGCTGAGCATCATTATCATGTTTGCCCTGCATCAATTGCAGCTTTCCCAGGAGCGACTGGTTTTAAGCACCCAGCGCTACATTGATCGAAAACTGCTACGTCACCTGGCGGTGCCCAAGCCATGATGGGCGTTCTCGATCTCAACGACGTCGCCCTCAGACTCTGGCATCGGGATGACAGCCTGCACTCTCCCGGTTACGCCTGGTTTGATGGCAACGGCTATCACTTTGGGACGACAGCAAGTCAAACCAGTCGGCGCACACCGCGAGCGGTCAACACGCGATTCTGGTCGCAGCTTAATACCCAAGCCCTCACCCCCGCGGTGGGTCCTGCGCGGCACGCGGCGGATTTAGTACACGGGCATCTTGAATCACTCCATCAAAGCGTTGGTGCCCCAGAAAAGGTGCTAATTGCAGCGCCAGGGAATATGAGTCGCGAGCAACTGTCGATGTTACTGGGCATTGTGCAAGCACTGCCCTTCAATATCGGTGGACTGGTCCACCGCACCAGCGTACTCGGCGCCGCCAGCGGCCTAGAGCAGGGGCTCCACGTTGAGCTGCAGCTGCATCAGCTGGTTGTTACCCCCTTTCAAATGGTTGATGGTCATACCGAGGCCGGCGAATCCCAAACACTCCCAGGCCGCGGTCTGCTGGCAATACAGGACCAGCTGGCCACGGCCATTTCAGGCCTGTTTGTGGCACAGACCCGTTTTGACCCCTTGCGTAGCGCAGACGCCGAGCAAATTCTGTACGACAGCCTCGGCTCAATACTCCAGACCATTGGCCAGCGGGGCGAGACCGCCATAGAGATTGATGGCTACCGCGCCCGCATTAGCCGCGGGGATCTCACTGGCATTGGTCAACGCCTAGCTGACCAACTGACGCCTCTTTTGAATCAGGGCCTGCCCGTGCTGTTGGAACATCCCCTCTCGCTGCTGCCGGGCCTTGCACTGGCGAATGAGGTTCGGTCAATTAATAGCGATGCGCTGCACGGGCTCATCAACGAGCAGTTAGGTCAGCTCGAGCAATCCCCAGATGCGCTGGTGTTAAAGCGCCAAATGCCTCGCCCCGCTGCTACGCGCGATGCACACCTGGCCGATTCTGCACCGACATCCGCGGATAGCTTAGCCGACACTCCAGACGACACATTAGCCGAGAAGGTAAATGACCCGGCGCTTCAGATCGCAGAGCCCGCCTTGCGACCCACCCACCTGCTTCAAGGAGACCGTGCCACAGCCATTGGCTCGAATGCGCCTCTCGCGGGCGGGATCGAGCTGCGTTTTGACGGCGACACTCTGGCACTAACGGGCACTGTTCCCCCAGATTTTCTTGTCAACGGCGCGGTTGCGACGCCGGGTTGCATTCTCCGAGCGGGGGATGAGCTCAGCGATTCTCTGGGCTTCCAAGCCCGACTGATCATCGTCGAGGACTAATCATTGGGGCGGCGTAAACGCCAGGCATCGACCTTTAACCTGAGCTTTTTGGACATTATGTCCTGTGGCTTTGGCGCGGTCGTACTTGTGTTTTTAATCATCGACCATTCCATGGAGGTCGAGACCCGAACGATCAATTCTCAGGTGTACTCCGAAATTGACCTGCTCGAAGAAGACATTCGAGAGGGCCAAGAGGGTCTGGTTCAACTGAGAAATGCCATCACCAGTACCGACGCGGATATTGTCGAGGCTCAGGGGCGCGCGACACGGGTCACCGAGGAGCTCGACAATTACGAGGCGCTCATCGCAGCGATTGAGCAAGATGGCTTTACCGACACCAGTGACATTGACGCCTTGAAAGCGGAGATCAATCGCCTGGAAGAAGAGGTCAGATTACTCAAAGAAGCGTCTGAAGCAGAGGCCGGTCGAAGTGCACGGGAATTCGTAGGCGAAGGTAATCGACAGTACCTCACAGGCATGAATCTCGGTGGCAACAAAATCGCGATTCTGGTCGACGTATCCTCCAGCATGCTGAGCGATAAATTGGTTAACGTCATTCGGCTACGCAACATGAATGAGACCGTGCAGCGCGAGGCTGAAAAATGGGTGCGTGCGCTCGATACCGTTGATTGGCTGACCGCACAGCTGCCGATCAATTCCCGCTATCAGATCATCGCGTTTAACACCGAGGCGGGACCGGTGCTCGAGGACAGCACCGGCAAATGGCTCGAGGTGGCCGACACGGAAAAACTCAAGCAGGCTACCGATGCCTTGCGCCGACGGTTGCCGAGCGGTGGCACCAGTTTGCACAACGCCTTTGACGCTCTACAGTCACTGCCCGATACGCCGGATAATATTTTTTTGATTACCGATGGTTTGCCGACACAAGGTATCGAGCCGCCGCGGAAGACCACGATCAGCGGCCGCGACCGGATGGCGCTCTACCGTCAAGCGGTCCAGCGACTGCCCGCGGGTGTGCCGGTGAATATCATCCTCGCTCCCATGGAGGGTGACCCCATGGCCGCATCAGAATTTTGGCAGCTGGCGCGGGTCAGCGGCGGATCTTTTATGTCGCCGGCGAGGGATTGGCCATAATGTTGTCAGTGACCCACAGAGACATCGGTAACGGGGGGATCAGCTAATGCCACAGCGACGCGCTGCCGCTGAATTTTCGATCTCCTTTTTGGACGTCATTTGCTGTGGCTTTGGCGCGGTCATCCTGCTTTTGATGATTACCAAGACCGTGCAACCCCAAATTCTCGAGCGCTCAACCGTTGAAGCAGACGGTCGCGTCGCCAAGTTAACCGAGCAGGTGTTTGAAATCCGCGGCGAGACCACGGTGCTAAACCGCGACCTGCGGGCGAAGCAGGAGCAGCTCTCGGAATATCGAGAGCGCATTGCGATTTTGCAGGGAGCCTTGGCAAGCGCTCGATCCCGCTATGATTCGCTGGAAACAAGCCGCAACGCCAACAGCATTATCGAACAGGAACTGGCCATTGCCCGACAGCGATTGAGCGCCGAGCAGAAACGCTTGTTGGGTGAAAACGCTGAGAAGAAGAATCAGCTCATTGGCGGTATTCCGGTGGATAGTGAATACATCATTTTTATTATCGACACGTCGGGCTCTATGTTCTCGTACGCTTGGGAGCGTATGCTGCTTGAGATGGAAGCAACCCTTAACATCTACCCCGAAGTTAAGGGCATCCAGGTGCTCAATGACATGGGCAACTATCTCTTCAGCCGGTATCGAGGCCAATGGATACCCGATACCCCGGCCCGCAGATCCCTGATTCTGCGTAACCTCGCTAATTGGAATGTGTTCTCCAATAGCTCCCCCGTTGAAGGCATTACCGCAGCGGTACGAACCTTTTATGACCCTGGCAAAAAAATCTCCATCTACGTTTTTGGCGATGAATTCACGGGCGAGTCCATTCAGGGTGTTGTACAAACGGTGGACAGGCTGAACTCAGAAAATTTAGACGGCGAGCGGCGGGTGCGAATCCACGCGGTGGGCTTCCCCGTACAATTTATTAGGCCGCCGCAGTTGCAAACGACGGGCATCCGTTTTGCTACACTGATGCGCGAACTCACTTATCGAAACAATGGCACATTCGTTGGACTCAATGATTTTAGGCCGTAATCGCACCGCCACTTCCCTATGGCGTCCCCTCGCAGTGGGCGCCCTCGCCCTGTTGATCTCCGCCTGCGGCGCCAAGCAGGTCGTCGTCGAAGGCAACTTCCCTGAGCCACTGCTTGAACCACAGCCAGTCACGGTCGGTGTTATCTACACCCCAAGCTTCGCTAACCATGAATTCTATGACGAAGCAGCGGGGCGATCCGAGTCAGACTGGCTGGTCCGCACCGGTGAGGCTCAAGTGGCGTTTTGGAGCACACTGTTTGACGGCATGTTCGAGAAGACCATTATCATCACCGATCACGACGCGCTGCATGAGCATGAGGATGAGATCGACGCCGTCATCATCCCGTACATCACCGATCTGCAATACACCATTCCGACCTACACCAACGTCAAGGTCTACGAAATTTGGATGCGTTACCGATTCCGCTTAGTGACCTTGGACGCCATCCACGACCACGACAATGGCGCGCTGGCCTATCAGCCCGACGACAGCTTTGCAGACTGGAACTTAACGGCTTACGGCAAGACCCCCACTGCATTTCTGCAATCCGACGAAGCGGCGGTTAATCTGGCAGCGATCGTGGCGTTGCGCGATGCGGGGGCGAACTTCGTAACGTCTTTCGAGCGCGTACCGGCGGTTAAGGCCTGGCTCGACACGGGCAGCACTGAGGGCATTGAAAATGTCGACCTGAGCATCGACGATGATGCCGATGCCGATGCCGATGCCGATGCCGAGGAGCTTGACCTATGAGAAGCACACTCGTGCAACAACTGATGACAGGCGGCAAAGCAAACGTTCCATCGCGGTTTGTAAACACCGAGAAACTACGGGTTCCCACAACGTTCTTCGGCTTAGCTGTGATTTTCACGATCTTGCAGGGCTGCGTTAATGCAACCGTCGATGAAATGACATTTATGGAACCCATCGAGGGTATCGGAGATACCTCGGTCGTCATTCTGGGTCGCCGCCACGCTGCGGATTACGAAACTGAGTTTGAATTCATCGAATGTATTGGCGATCACATTCGCCGTGGCGATCAAGAGATCACCGTGCTTCACGAGGTAGAGTTCATCAACATGATGTATCCCTGGTTCGAACCCCGCACGGCACCCCTGCGCACACAGGACATCGATCGACTGCTCTCGCAGGCACCAGTAGCGCAGCAGTTCGAGGATATCGAACTTCAATACATGATCTGGATCGATGGCACCACGATTGAAACCAACAGCGCGGGCTCCATGACCTGCGGCGTCGGTCCCGGGGGTGCAGGCTGCTTTGGGTTTGGCACCTGGGGTAACGCATCGGATTACGAAGCCACCATCTGGAATTTCTCGGATCAAACCGAGGTGGGCAGAATCAGCGCCAACACCAGTGGTCAGAGCTATATGCCGGCAGTGGTTGTACCCATTCCGATCATCGCACCTGTGCAGGACACCGCCTGTGACAGCCTCGGTGATCAACTGCTGAAGTATCTCTCGGCCAATCACTGATTGACATGCGTGCCCTTCTTCTCACATCGCTAATCCTCCTGCCCACAGCCTGCGCTGGCGGCGGCGGGTCATCCACCGTCACTGTGGGTGGACGAACGGTTGCCGTACCCGATGTGACCGCAGAGGAACACGAGAATCTACTCGCGACTGTGGGTGTTTACGATGACCCAGAGTTGGCCGCTTACATTGATCGCATTGGACAGCTACTGGTCAAGCACTCGTCGATGCCTGACGCAACGTTCACCTTCACGTTACTCGATTCACCCGATATCAACGCCTTCGCACTCCCCGGTGGCTTTATCTACGTTAACCGCGGCTTGCTGGCGTATCTCGAAAACGAGTCTGAACTGGCGGGTGTGATCGCCCACGAGATAGGTCACATCACTGAGAGCCACCACAGCCGGCGTTCTACCCAACAGGGCACGACGACGGTGCTGGCGACCACAGCCTATATCCTCACCGGCAGCGGCGATCTCTACGACGCCACCAAGATGTACGGTGCCGAGGTCATTTCAGGGTTTGGCCGGGATATGGAGCTCGAGGCCGATTCGGCAGGCGCTGAGTTTATGCATCGCGCAGGGTATGACGCCGATGCCTTGCTGTCGGTAATCGGTGTGCTTAAGGATCAAGAGATGTACCGACGGGTGCAGGCCAAGGCCTCGGGCAAGCCCACGGGTACCTACCATGGCCTCTACTCGAGCCATCCAAGAAACGACCTGCGCTTGCAAACCGTCATCAAGACGGCCAACACCCTCGATCTCGACGAGATGCCCGAGAATCCCGAAATCCCGGGCGAATACCGGCTTCGCACCGAGGGCATGGTGTTTGGTGCTAGCGCCGACTCCCAGTCAGAGGAAAACCGCTTTTATCACAACAAATTGGATTTCACGTTCCGACATCCCGAGGGCTGGACAGTTACGCAAGGTGCGCGTGAGATCGTCGCGGCATCCCCCGATGGGGCCAGCAAACTGACCATTTCCCTGTCTAAACTTGATGCCGAAACGACACCCGGTGATTTTCTGGGCACCAAGGCAACCGGTGAACTGAACGAGCAGCGCGAGTTGGAACAGTTTGGATTAAAGGGCAGCACCGCTCTGGCAAGCGCCGGCGGTAAGCAGGAACGCCTGGCAGTCATCGATCATAAATATCGCTTCCTGTTTGAAGGCGAGTCATCGGATTTAGCAGGGACTGATGAGGGATTCCTAGGGATCATCGAAAGCTTCCGAGCCCTTGTCCCGCGGGAGAAAGTCAAAGGCGATAGCCGCAACATCCACTATGTGCAAGTGCCACGGGGTGCAACCCTCAAAAGCCTCGCGACCAGCGCGCGCATCCCCGACGCGGAAGATCAACTGCGCCTCATCAACGGCTACTATCCCAGCGGCGAACCCCGCATAGGCGACTGGATCAAAGTCATCCGTTAAGCTCGTCAACAATAACAATTTAAAACCTGACGAAAGGCTTACCTATGTACCGGTCAAATTGGCTTCGCTCACCATTGCGAAGAGCAGCATCACTTCGCAAAACATCCACTGTGCCTCACAGACTTGCTGCCCTCGTTACCGCTGGAGTCGTTTCCCTCATGATGGGCCCCACGGCTCTTGCAGAGGTCACGATTTACACAGCGAAGCTGGTCAGAACAATGGAGCCCGCGCTACCTGAAGCCACCGCGGTAGCCGTCGAGAACGATCGTATTCTTGCAGTGGGTTCTCTCGAGTCGCTCACCCCGCTCATGGAAGCGCGGGGAGGTCGCATTGATGCTCAGTTCGAGAACGACATCATCCTGCCCGGGTTTATCGACCCCCACGTGCACCCTTCACTCCCAGCGGTGCTAACTCAGTTCCCGTTCTTGGCCCCTGATGACTGGGTGCTACCCACCGGTAATTATCCGGGGGCACGCACACCGGACGACTATCGCCGGCGACTGATCGAGCTCGCGGCACAGCACACGGACACAACGGTGCCCTTTATTGCCTGGGGCTACCACCCACTTTGGCACGGAGATGTTTATCGAGAAGAATTAAATCAGTGGTTTGGCGACCAGCCGGTCATGATCTGGCACCGTTCCTTTCATGAACTCATCGGCAATGATGCCGCATGGGACATGCTGGGCTTGACCGAAGCTGAAGCAACCGGACTTCATGAGGCGGACTGGCAACGGGGTCACCTTTGGGAAGGCGGTCTCAAGGCTGTCGTGCCCAAACTTGGTTTTCTATTTGAGCCAGCGCGGTTTGGCAAAGGCATGATGAACTTCCTCTCCCTCATGCATCAGGGGGGCGTTACCACCGCTCTCGATATGGGCACCGGTATTTTCGGAGACCCCGAACGCGAGATTGCTGCAATACGCGCTGTCGCAGAACAAAGCGAGGTGCCCAACCGCATCATTCTGACGCCACTCATCTTGGACTTCATGAGCCGGCAAGTACCACCATCGGCGGCGGTCTCTGACGTGACCCGCTGGCAATCCGAAAGCACCGAGCGCGTACTGGTCGGCAATCACTTCAAACTTATGCTCGACGGCGCAATCTTCAGCGGCCTGTCACAAATGGGCCCGCCCGGTTACCTCGACGGCCACGAAGGCGTGTGGATGGCACCGCGAGACGTCACCCATGACTACGCTAAAGCTTTTTGGAACGCGGGCTTTCAACTGCACGCCCATGCCAACGGGGATGAAGCGGCGAGCTGGTTTATTGATCTGCTTACCCAACTACTCGAAGAGTCACCCCGACCCGACCACCGGATGACCCTCGAGCACTTTGCGTACAGCACCGAGGATCAAACTCGCCAGCTCAAAGCGCTCAACGCCCTCGTATCAGCAAATCCGTACTACCACTACATACTGTCAGATCTCTATAAAACCAGCTGGCTAGGACCTGATCGCGCCGCTCAGATGGTGCGCCTGGGATCACTCGAACGCGCCGGTATTCCAATCGGCCTGCATTCGGATAGCCCCATGGCACCACTGTCGCCGCTGACGTTAATGTGGGCAGCCTGCGCGCGGGAGACCATCGACGGCGGTGAAGGCGCGACCGCCGAGCGACTGTCGCGGGCGGCGGCGTTACGGGGTGTCACCACTGATGCCGCATGGATTCTTGGCCATGAAAATGACATTGGCTCGATTCGCGCCGGCAAGCGCGCAGAGTTCACCGTCTTAGCCAAAGACCCATTGACCGCTCCCCTAGATGAACTGCGGGATATCCAAGTGGTGGCAACCATTTGGGGCGACCGTGCGTACCCCGTTACTCAACTCACCGAGGAATAACGCCCATGTCGTCACTGGCCGATACACTTGAGCTCAATAACGGCGCAACCCTGCGCAACCGGTTTATGCTCGCCGCACTCACCAATCTTCAGAGTGGCGCAGACGGCGTCCTCAGTGACGATGAATACCACTGGCTCACCCAGCGCGCCAAAGGGGGGTTTGGACTGACCATGACCTGCGCGGCATCAGTCCAACACGCAGGAGTTGGTTTTCCTGGCCAGCTAGGGGTTCACCATGACCGTCACCTTGAGGGACTAACCCGACTCGCCGCCGGCATCAAAGCTGAAGGCAGTCACGCCGTCGTACAACTACAGCACAGCGGTATGCGTGCGATGTCCGACTACTGCGATAACACACCCCAATGCCCCTCGGATGATGAAAAAACCGGCGCCGTCGCGATGACGGGCGAACAGGTGCAGCAGCTCATTCGTGACTTTATTGAAGCCGCAGAACGCTGCCAACGGGCGGGCTTTGACGGCGTACAGCTGCACGGGGCCCACGGTTACTTGTTGTGTGAGTTCCTGAGCCCCCGTTACAACCGCCGGGATGATGCTTACGGCGGATCACCAGAGAACCGCGCGCGCATTCTCTGGGAAATCATCGACGGCGTGAACCAGCGCTGCGGTCGAGAGTTCAGCTTGGGGGTCCGTTTATCCCCCGAGCGCTTTGGTGTCGATACCGGTGAGATACGTGATCTTGCGGGCAAGCTGTTGCAAGACGATCGCCTGGACTATCTGGATATGTCGCTCTGGGACATCAACAAAGCGCCGGAAAGCGACGCTTTCAAGGGGCAGTCACTGCTTGAGGTATTCACATCATTACCCCGCGGCAATGTGAAACTCGGCGCTGCCGGAAAAATCTACTCGGCCGCCGACTGCCAGGCCGGTATCGATGCAGGGCTCGATTTCGTGCTTCTGGGTCGCGGCGCCATTTTGCACCACGATTTTCCCCAGCGGGCGATCGAAGATCCCGGCTTTACATCGGCCGAACTCCCGGTGACCCGGGAGTATCTCCAAAGCGAAGGCCTTGGCCCCAAGTTCGTGGACTACATGTCAGGTTGGGAAGGATTCGTCGCCGCCTGAGGAGCTTGATCGTGAGGGTGTGGGTGGCTGCAATGTGCACACCCCGATCAAAACCGTCTACATGCCTGCAGTCAGTGTGGCCTTTCTTCAGCCGTAGCGGCTATCTGCGACAAACGGGTTGGAAGCCCGCTCCCGTCCAAAAGTTGAATTGGGACCATGACCGGGAATGAACGTGATGTCGTCTCCCAGGGGAAAAAGCTTGTCGCGGATCGAACTGATGAGGTCATCGTGATTGCCCATTGGAAAATCGGTGCGCCCAATGGAGCCCGCAAAGATCACATCACCCACCCAGGCAACCCGCTGAGGTTCGTACAAGAAAATCACGTGACCAGGCGTGTGACCGGGACAGTGCACGACTTGTAACGTTGCCTCCCCCACAGTGACCACATCACCATCATTCAACCAGCGATCGGGTTCAAAGGGATCCGCATGGGGAAAAGACGCCATCTGACACCAATCAGGTAATTTGTCGATCCAAAACCGATCACCCTCTTCGGGCCCTTCGATGGGAATGCCCAACTGCTGACGCAGCACATCGCTGGCAGCACAGTGATCCATATGACCGTGAGTGAGCAGAATTTTCTCGACGGTAGCATCCATGCTCTTGACCGCGGCCAAGATCCGATCGACGTCACCACCCGGGTCGACAATGGCGGCACGCCCCGTCGTTTCGCACTTCACGACCGAGCAGTTCTGTTGATACTGAGTAACCGGTACAACTGTGACGGCAACCGTCATGACAAATCCTTTTTCGTAATGTATTTCAATTGTTAGTTAATGCCGTCCACAGGACCTGGCACCCCATGCAATCCCGTATTCAGGCTGCACTAACACCACGCGCTGCTCGCCGGAATACGTGCTCGAGTGCTCAACGGAACCCAGAAGAGAACGCCATCCGATGGTGCCACCGACCCGTTGACGAAACCACGTTACGCAGTCGCAGCGGGTGTCTCATCAGGTTTGTGATCAGGGTCGTGATCCGCATGGGGGTCATTATAAATCGCTTCATTCAACTGACCTTCACGATACGCCACAATTGTGGAAACCGTTGCGTCGCCGGTGACATTCACCGTCGTGCGAATCATGTCGAGTAGCCGGTCGACCCCAATAATCAGCGCCACCCCTTCCACCGGTAGCCCCGCCTGCTGCAAAACCAGCGACAGGGTAATCAAACCAACCCCGGGGACCGCCGCAGTGCCAATCGATGCCAGTGTGGCAGTCATGATCACCATCAGCAGTTGGGTCGCTGTCAGATCAATGCCATAAACCTGCGCGATAAACACCGTGGCAACGCCCTGCATGATTGCAGTGCCGTCCATGTTAATCGTGGCACCCAACGGGATCGAGAAACCCGCAACGCTTTTGGGCACGCCGAGGCGTGCTTCAACCGTACGCAGGGTCACCGGCAGGGTGGCCCCTGACGAGGCAGTACTGAACGCAAATGCCCACACTCGGCGCATTTTGAGCAGCAAGATGGTTGGATTAAGGCCAGTGAGGGTACGCAGTAGCAAGGGGTACACCACTAATCCGTGCAGCAACAGGATGCCCGATAGGGTCAGGAAATACGCCGCTAAATTGAGGATAGTGGTGAACCCCATTGTCGCAAACAGCTTGACCAACAGTGCGAACACACCCCAGGGCGCCAGCTCAATGAGGATGCCCACCATGCGCATGACGACGGCCTCCATATCGCGGAACCACGCCGAAATGCGCTGACCCGCCTCACCGGATCGCGTCAGTGCAAAACCCACCAATAACGCAAACACGATGACCTGAAGCATCTCGCCTTTGGCCATGGCAGAAAACGGGTTGGAGGGAAAAATATTGACTAACACGTCGGTCAGGGGCGGCGCGGCTTTGGGCGTGTAAGTGGCTGAAGTATCAATAGCCAGGCCAGCGCCCGGGCTAAGCAGGGTGGCACCAATCAATCCCAGCGACACGGCGATGCCCGTCGTCAGCATATATAACATGATGGTCTTGCCGGCAATTGCACCCATCCGAGCACTATTGCCCAATGAGGTCATGCCACAAATCAATGAGACCAGTACCAGCGGCACTACCAGTAATTTTAGCGACGCGATAAAGATCCGGCCCACGACATCAAACAATCCAAATACCAGTCCGTCGTGAATGAATCGGTAAAGGGCGCTTTGCTCGGGGGCGACCAACGAATCCACGGCCTTGCCTGGCGTCGAGAGCTCGGGCTCATTGACCAACACGGCCATCAGCCATTCGAGTCCGGAACCCAGCAGAATACCTGCGGACATCGCGATTAAAATTCGGTTAGTTAAAGACACCTAGTCGCCCTCACACACGCCGGGCACATGCCCTGTGACCGTGACATCAGCACAGGCATTGCAGCCCGATGCGTAAGTTTTCACACTGCCGTCAGCCAAAGTCGCACACACAGGCCGATACTCCATCGTGCACACCATGGGACGCGTTTCCTGACATGCCATGAAATCTGCCTGCTCGGCGGCAGTCTCTGAATGCTGCGCTGTTTGCGTGCACCCACTGAGCAACAAGGCGAGCATCGCTCCCATCGTTAGCATCGAGCCCCTGGCACGCGTGGCTTGCCGGCGGCGCGTACGCCCATACACGCACCCAAAAAAGGTGGCTATTCCACGAATTGAGAAATATCGACGTTGCATATCTAAGCGCTCTTAATGAATTGACCCGATTGATAATCGCGAATGGCCTGCTCGATTTCTTCCCGAGTATTCATGACAAAGGGTCCATACCCCACCACGGGCTCGCCAATTGGCTTGCCGGTCATGATCAATAAGTGTGCACCGGCGTCCCCAGCCTTGATCCGCCACTGATCCCCATCTGAGGTTACCAACAAATGTCCCCTTGGAATCACCTCGCCCTCAATGGCGACGGAACCATCATAAAGAAACCCAATCGCAGTGTGTCCCTCTGTCGTGGCAAGGTTGATCTCGCTATCGGCCTCGATACTGATGTCCAACAACGAAGCCTGAGGCACCAGTTCGTCTAGTGGTCCAGTAACCGACACATCGTTTATGTTCCAAGTGCCCGAGACAGCGATACCTGCAAATCCGACACCCTCCAGTCTCGACAAGCCCTCGGAAGGAATATCCCGATAGCGTGGCGCTAGCATCTTTTCTGCGGCGGGCAGATTGAACCACAGCTGGAATCCATGAAGCCCCTGAGTGTCGAGGGTTGGCATTTCCGAGTGAATGACCCCACTGCCCGCGGACATCCACTGAGCGCCGCCACTGATCTCCCCGCGATTACCCATGCTGTCTTCATGAATGATGCCGCCGTCTTTTAAGTACGTCAGGGTTTGCATTCCTCGGTGAGGATGAGGAGGAAAGCCGCCTGCGAAGTCTTTGCGATACGGCGATCGCAGCTCATCGATAAGTAGCACCGGGTCGGTCTGGATATCCCCCATCAAAGCAATACGCTGTATCGCGACGCCATCGCCATCGGTGCTGGGCTGGCTGGGCCGAACCGTTGTAATGTGTCGTTGAGTCATATGAACCTCACCTATTTCGCTGTCTCACTGTTTCGCTGCCTCGCCGTCCCGCCTGTGACTTGTCAAAAATTGCGGCCCTAAAACGGGAGCTGGGCTATCTCGCTCGAGCTACATAAACCTGAAAGGCTGCGGCTCAGCGTTGGCCTCTATGCTATGGCGCGACTCAGCAACTGATCACGACGACGACAGAGCATCTCCACTTCCGCTGGAGTACTCGAATCTGTAACCACGGGCTGTCGCATAGCCAGCGCTGCTGCCAAGCGGCGCTGGCAAGCCTCCGAAGCATCGGACAATGTATCGGCGATGCCCTGCATGTCCGCCATCCGTCCCCAGCAATTAAGAGCGACGTCACAACCCGCGGCAATCGCAGCTGCAGCCAGCTCCGGCACGCTACCTTTTAGCGCTTTCATATCGAGGTCATCGCTCATCAACAACCCGTCGAAACCAATACGCTCGCGGATAATCGATTGGATGATGTGCGACGACAGAGTGGCGCAGGCGTCAGCATCCCACGCGGGATAACAAATGTGTGCCGTCATGGCCATGGGTGCATCTGCAAGAGCCGCGAACGGTGACAAGTCAACGTTGAGCTCATCGGCACTGGCGTTCACCGTCGGCAGCGCTTCGTGGCTATCCGCTTCGGCGCGACCATGCCCCGGAATGTGTTTGATGACGCCGATCACTCCACGCTTACCTAAACCTTCGAGCGCCGCACGGCCCAACGCCGCAATCATGACGGGCTCATGGCCAAAGGCACGATCCCCAATAATGTCGTGGGCACCCGCCTGAGGAACGTCGACTACCGGCGCGCAATTCACGGTAATGCCCAGCTGCGCCAACTCCAGCCCCAAGGCCTCATGGTTAAGTGTTGTTGCTTCCACCGCCAATTGGGGATCTTTTGCATAGGCCTCGGCGAAGCGCAGCCCCGGAGGGTAAGTGCGCCAATGTGGGGGTTGCAGTCGCGCGACTCGCCCGCCCTCTTGATCGATCAGTATGGCCAAGTCATCCCGACCGGCAATATCTCGCAGAGAATCCGTTAACGCTTTTACTTGAGCTGGTGAATCGATGTTGCGGGCAAACAAAATGTAACCGAGGGGATCTGAGGCTCGGAACAGGGCACGCTCATCGGCGCTAACAGTCTGGCCGGCGAGGCCAAAAATCGCAGGCAGCATTAATGGCCTACTTCAAGCGCACGCTGGGTACGCTCCTGCCCGATCAGCGCGGCCACAATATCGTCAGTGGAATCCAATATGTTGAGTGCGCCCACATCCTCTGGATCGATGTAGCCCCGCCCGCCTTGAAAATCTAAAATCCACTGCATCAAATCTTCCCAGTATTCACTACCCGCCAAAACAATCGGCCGCCGCTCGGCCCGATCGGTGTTGTACAACACCAGCAATTCAAACAACTCATCGAGAGTGCCAAAGCCCCCGGGGAAAATCACGAAACCAAAGCTGTAGCGCGTGAGGAAAAACTTTCGCGTAAGAAAATAGCGAAATGTGATGGCGCGTGTCAGATAAGGGTTAGGGGTCTGTTCATTGGGCAGCACTATGTTTAAGCCCACAGACTCTCCACCGATTTCCTTTGCGCCGCGATTTGCGGCTTCCATGATGCCTGGTCCGCCGCCCGTGATGACCGGCACCTCTGCGCGGGCAAGCAGCTTGCCGACCGCTTGAGACGCTCGGTACTCTTGGCTATCCGGCGCTACCCTTGCGCTGCCAAAAATGGATACGGCTGGCGCAATGCCGTCGAGTAACAGCGCGGCGGCCTGCATTTCTTCGTGAATTCGGGCGAAGGTCTCTGCATCGCTGGAACCATCCGACTCACCAACATCATTCGACAACATCAAACACCGCGCGCAACTTACCAAATGTGATGACATCCCTTGGGTTCACTTCGGTCTCGCGAATTTGCGTGTGTGTTCGAGAAACTTCAGAAGAGTCCAGAACGATGTGCCAGTTGGGATCGCGCCCTAGCAAAAGACCAACGTCTATCGAGTACTTACGGCCGCCGTCCAAACAGCGCAAACGCAGCGTTGAAGACATCAGCGAATTCCTTGCTCTCCCCGTTTCTGAACCCCGAGCTTACCGCGTCTCAAGCCAGACCGCCTCAAGCGCGGCTAAACAGATGGTATTTCTTTTTGCCGAGGCGAACCAGCCAGTACTGCCCATGCAACGCCTTTTCGGTGGCAAAACAGGCTGCCGCATTTACGGGAGGTGTGCCATCCACCGCTTCGCCATTGATCAGCACGGCACCACGACTGAGTGCGTCTTTGACCTGTTTACCCGAGGAAACCATGCCGACCTCGGTTAGCAACTGAGTCAGGGTCTCGGGCAGTGTCGCTGGGTCGATTGTGCTGCTCGGCAAGCCATCAAGGGCTAACTGCTCTAAATCTGGGGCTGACAGCTGATAAGCGTTACCTGCGAATAGCGCTTCGGAGATGCGCTGGGCGGCAGCCAACCCCTCTTCGCCATGCACCAAACGCGTCACCTCGGTTGCCAGTACCTGCTGGGCCTCCGGGCGTCCTTCCCGGGCACTGTCCGCCGCTTCAAGGGCATCGATGTCGGCGACGCTCAGGAACGTGAAGTACTTGAGAAACCGGTAAACATCCGCGTCGGCGGTGTTCAACCAGAATTGATAAAACCCGTAGGGTGACGTCTTGCCCGCATCAAGCCAGATGGTGCCGCTTTCCGTCTTACCAAACTTGGTACCGTCAGATTTGGTAATCAGCGGCATGGTCAGTCCAAACGCCTGACCCCCGTGCAAACGGCGAGTGAGGTCAATACCGCCGGTGATGTTGCCCCACTGGTCCGAGCCGCCAATCTGCAAGCCGCAACCCTGCTGGCGATATAACTCAGCAAAGTCGAAGGACTGGAGAATCATGTAAGTGAACTCGGTAAAGCTAATCCCTGCGCCTTCCCGGTCAAGGCGCTGCTTGACCGACTCTTTTTGGATCATGTTGTTGATCGAAAAGTGCTTGCCGATATCGCGCAGGAAGGTCAGCACGTCGAGATCCTGAGTCCAATCGAGGTTGTTCACCACCTCCGCAGCGTTGGGCCCTTCAAGATCAATGAATTGGCTGACCTGCGTGCGCAATTTGTCGGTCCAGCCCGCGACAATGTCCGGGGTGTTGAGCTGACGTTCAGCGGCCTTAAAGCTCGGATCACCAATGAGTCCGGTCGCGCCGCCCACTAGCGCGAGGGGTTTGTGGCCGGCCAACTGAAAGCGGCGCAGCATAAGCAGCGGCACCAGTGACCCAATATGCAGGCTATCGGCGGTGGGGTCGAAACCCGCGTACAAGGTGCGTTGACCACCATCGAGCCATTCAGCAATACCGTCTTCACCGGCGATTTGAAACACAAGACCGCGGGCACGCAGGTCTTCCAGAAGCGCACTGGACATAATTCAGGAAACTTTTTGTCGTAAAAGAAGGTCACAGTATCCCACAATTCCGGTAGATCGGGCCCCAAAAACCGATCCAAGAGGGTTTTTGAATCCGTACAACCTGACGTATAGTGTCGTCAAATCAACCATTTACCTTTGGTGACTCACCTGTTGCACGAAATACGCAAGCCGGCTCGCCGCGGCGCGACCCCGATTAACGAGCATGGCACCCCTCGCGGGCGCGGCCATTTGCTGGTCGTTGGTGCGGTGAGTCTTGGGGTTGCGCTGATCGCGTTTTCCCTGTCATCCCCTCAAGAAGCCGCAAATTTGCCCACAGACGCCGGTGTAGCGCTAACGGCAGATGCAAGCCCCGAAGTTCAGTTCCTTGCCTCGACCAGCACCGACTCACCGCCAAGTCCGTTGACCGAGCAAACATTGTCGGGAGGTGATGCACGCCCAGGCGAGCCTGGCGAAACGGAGGCACCCCAGCAACAATGGCGGGAAGAGACGGTGCGCTCTGGCGACAACCTCTCGCTGATTTTCGCCCGCGCTGGCTTTGATGATCGAGATGTCTACGAGGTCACCCGCGCTGATGGCGGCCGTGCCCTGCGCAAAATTTATCCCGGAGAACGTATCGCGTTCCTCACCGATTCCAACGGGCAACTCGAGGCGGTGCGGCACACGGCATCTAAGCTCAAGTGGACAACCTTTCAGCGTGAAGCCGCCGGCTTTGAAACCAACATCACCGAGCGCGAGCCCGAGGTTCGCACTCAGACGACGGTCATGCGGATTGATTCCTCGTTGTTTCTTGCGGGCACTCAGGCGGGTCTATCTAACCGCGTCATCATGGATCTCGCCGGTATCTTTGGTGGCGTGATTGATTTTGCGTTGGACCCCCGGGTCGGTGACACCATTGAGCTGGTATACGAAGAAAAGTTTCTCGATGGCAACAAATTAGCCGACGGCGACATTGTTGCAGCAGCGTTCACCAATAAAGGGGAAACCTTCGAAGCTTATCGCTACACCGACTCAGCGGGTGACACCAGCTACTACAATGAGCAGGGTGTCAGCATGCGCAAGGCGTTTCTCAAAGCGCCAGTGGACTTCACCCGCGTCAGCTCGAATTTCAACCCTAATCGACTGCATCCTATCTACAAGACCAAGCGCCCTCACCGGGGCACCGATTATGCTGCACCCCGTGGCACGCCGGTTTATGCATCGGGTGACGGTCGCGTCGTCGAGGCGGGCTACACCCGACCCAACGGCAACTACGTGTTCGTTCAGCACGGCGAATCCTTCAAGACCCACTATCTGCATCTGCATAAGCGCAGCGTGAAAAAAGGTGAGCGCGTCAAGCAAGGCCAAGTCATTGGCACGGTCGGATCAACGGGTGCCGCTACCGGCCCCCACCTGCACTACGAATTCCTGGTCAACGGTGTCCACCGCAATCCACGCTCAGTACACAAGCTGTTGCCAAAGGCCAAGTCACTGCCATCCGATGAGCTGCCGAATTTCAAAACGACCATCCAGCGTCCCCTCCAACAGCTCGCATCCCTGCGCCAGGCAAACACGCTGGCACTCGCAGAGTGACCGGACCCCAGTATTACGTTGGATTGATTTCGGGCACGAGCGTCGATGGCGTTGATGCTGTGGTTGTCAGTCTCGAGGACGACCAACTCAAGCTCATTGCCAGCCACTGCGAGCCCTACCCGCAATCGGTTCGCGAGACGGTGTTATCGCTCTCCCAGCCGGGCATTAACGAGATCGACAGCCTCGGCCAGGCCGACCTAACCGTCGCTGATACCTTTGCCTTGGCTGCAAAAACGGTGATCGAGACTGCAAACCTTAGCGCGGATCAAATCACGGCAATTGGCTGCCACGGGCAAACTGTTCGCCATCGCCCTCAGCAGGCCTACCCATTTACCCTACAAATCGGCGACCCGAATCGCATTGTCGAGCACACCGGCATCACCACCGTTGCTGATTTCAGACGCCGAGATATGGCCGCAGGCGGTCAAGGTGCGCCCCTTGCACCCGCTTTTCACCGGGCGGTATTCAGCGCGCAGGATCAGGTTACCGCGGTGGTCAATATCGGTGGCGTCGCCAACGTCACAGTACTGTACCCCGACGGTCGTATCTTGGGATTCGATACGGGACCCGGCAATACGCTCATGGATGCGTGGTCGCGACAGCACCGCAATCAACCCTACGATGCCAACGGGGAATGGGCCGCCTCGGGGCCCCTGGATAACCGGCTACTCGAGCGCCTACTCGATGATGCCTATTTCGAGCTGCCCCCGCCCAAGAGCACCGGGCCCGAATACTTCAATCCTGTTTGGATGCGAAGCCGTCTCGGTGGTTCGGTCTCGGTGGTATCCGTCCAGCGGACCTTATTGGAATTGACCGCGGTGACCATTGCCACCGCCTTGAGCCAAGAGCAACCACAACGCATCGCAATCTGTGGCGGGGGAGCACACAATGCTGCACTCATGGATCGACTGCGCGCGCTGTTGAGTCCCGCTGAGGTCATTACAACAGAAGCTTTGGGAATTCACCCTGATTGGGTTGAGGCGGCGGCTTTTGCCTGGCTTGCACATCGCACCATGACGTCACAATCGGGCAATGAACCGAGTGTTACCGGCGCAAGCGGGTACCGAGTACTTGGCGCGATATACGCGAGTTAAATACCCGGGCTAACACTGCTCATAGAAACGGTTAGATAGAGAACGAGGCACCGCAACCACAGGTCGTGACTGCATTGGGGTTGTTGATGATGAATCGGGACCCTTCGAGCCCTTCGGTGTAATCGACTTCGGAACCCACCAAATACTGATACGACATCGAGTCGATCAAAGCCGTCACGCCGTCTTTTTCGATGACCATGTCATCTTCAGCGGCGTCCTCATCGAAAGTGAAACCGTACTGAAAGCCCGAGCAACCGCCTCCGGTAATGTACACACGCAGCTTGAGTGACTCATTGCCCTCGTCATCAACCAGCGCACGAACCTTGCTAACCGCGTTATCGGTCAGGCGGATCTCGTTGGGGTCAAAGGCTTCAACAACACTCATAGGGATTAGGTCACTCGCTTTCGATAACTTAAGTGCGCTTTTAATACGCTTTTAATACGTGATCAATACCTTAGCCAAACTGCAGGCATCACTGTTGGGTATAAGGCTGGACAAACGGCAGAGCACCGGAAACATCGCTCAGGTACAGTGCCCGAGCGCCTTTACCGCCAACTGCATTCGTAGTATAGCGCACAAACAAGCGCAATACCTGCATCAGAAATACCGAACTCTCAAGCAAAAACCCTTACAAAACAGCTGGTTATTGCTCGATCAGACGGCTGTCTCAGTCGCCCGCTGTTCACGCTTCATGGCCAGATCGTCGGTGGCGGGTGATACATGTCGCAACCCGCCGTTGACCCGGCAACCCACAGTCATCTCAATCAGGTGATAGTAAACGTCGCCATCTATTTCCGCTTTCTCGGCTAGCTCCAATCGCTCAGACGAATGCAGATCGCCGGTTACGCGGCCATTGATCATGGCCGATGGCACCCGGATTTCACCTTCCACCCGACCACCCTCGACAACTCGAAGCATTGCCTCTTTACCGGGCTCGGCGACAATAGAGCCCACCACCTTGCCTTCAACGTCGAGATTACCGGCAAATTGGATATCGCCGGTTACGACTGCATCCTTGGCTATCAGCGTCGTGCTGCCCTGAACGGCAGTCAACGGCTTGTCTTTACGTCCACGCATTATTCAATCCTCTCCTGTTTCGCGATCAACCGTTACTGTCATCGACCGCCACATCTTCCCAAGCATACCGCGTTTCGAGATTTTGAGTTTGAGGCTTGGTTAACGACAATTCGATATCGATATACGTGGGTTGAAAACCGGGTGGTAGCACCAGCTCACCTTCAAACCGCTGGAAATAGCGGAAGCTAATCGTCAATGCATCCGTGAGTTGGGCAGCGTCGATCTCAGACAACGTCACCTCGTGTGGGAGATCGCCGAGTCGCCCACCGATCACCGCACGCAAATCCCCTTTGTGGATCGTGCGCCCGCCCTCACCACTTTGCGTCACCAGCTGGTACCGCCAATGACCAGGAACTGCGCTCCGGGTTAACACGGGGGGCCTGACAACCACGCCCTGATCAACCTCTTCAGGCGCCATTACTTCACGGTAGAAGGCCAGCTCACGCTCAAGTTCATCGATGCTACCGCGACTATCCGCCAATTCCTGTCGCAGTTGGGCCACGGCCTTTGTTTCAACATCCAGCCGCGTTTCAAGGTCAATCAGCTGACTGCGCATGGCATCACTCGTGGCGTTCAATGGGACAAAGGTTTCATCTTGCGCGCGGTAGCCGAACCAATAGGCAATGCCAATGGCAGCCATCACCAGGACAGCCGCACCAGCGCGCCAGAGAGTCGCCCGAAGCGGATGTTCCCGCCTGACAACGGTTTTGTGGTGGTGGCGGGCCATGGGCTAGCTGACCATCAGGGTAGAAGTGCGATGACGTCCAGCCCTGCTGTTTCTGGCAGGTCAAACATCAGATTCATCGATTGGATCGCTTGACCGGCGGCACCTTTCACCAGGTTATCAATCACCGATGTCACCACAATAGTGTCACGGCCCTGGGGCACAGTGACCGCCAGCTGACAGGTGTTGGCACCACGCACGCTGCGGGTCTGGGGAAACTGTCCAGCAGGTAACACGTCGACAAAAGGCTCATTCGCGTACCGCTGTTCGAACAGTGTCTGCAAATCGACGTCAGTTTTAGTGAGCCGTGCAAACAACGTTGAATGAATTCCGCGACTCATGGGCACCAGATGGGGCACAAAGGTTAGCGCTGCTGCCTGCGACGTCATGGCGTTTAGACCCTGTTCAATCTCGGGGAGGTGACGATGCCCGCCCACTCCATAGGCTTTGAAGCTTTCACCCGCTTCGGTCAACAAATTGGGTATCTTCCCTTGGCGGCCGGCGCCACTGACACCCGAGGCACTGCTTGCGACTAGCTGACTGGCGTCAATGAGGTCATTTTCCAGCAACGGCAAGAACCCAAGCTGCACCGACGTCGGGTAACACCCGGGGCACGCTATCAGCTGCGCACCTCGAATCGCCTCACGATTGCGCTCTGGCAAACCATAAACCGCCGACTGACAAAGCTCGGGGCTGGTATGCGGCTCGCCGTACCAGGACTCCCAGGTTGGGACATCCCGCAGCCGATAATCTGCCGAGAGATCCACCACGCGCACACCCGCATCAATCAGGCCAGGAACTGACTGCATCGCCACGTTGTGGGGCGTGGCGAAAAACACCACGTCGCAAGTATCGAGTGCAGCCTGCCCGGGATCAGTAAAAGCCAGGTCAGTCACGCCCCGCAGATTCGGAAAGAGATCATCCAGACGACGACCTGCCTCACCTCTTGATGTGATCACACTCACGTCAACGTCGTTATGACGCAGCAGCAGTCGCAGTAACTCAACGCCGGTATACCCCGTGCCGCCGACGATCCCCACCTTGATCATGATTTCTCCGTTTTTCTGATATCGTTCAAAGCCACACACTGTCGCATTTTCCATCGAGGTCGTCATGCTCTGGGTTCAGGCCTTTCACGTAATTTTTATGGTTTCCTGGTTTGCAGGTTTATTCTACCTGCCGCGCATCCTCGTCTATTACGCGCAGAGCGATGACCCCACGACCAAGCAAACCCTTGCGGTGATGGCGCGCAAACTTTACCGATTCGTCACGCCGTTTCTGATATTCACGTTGGCCTTTGGCATCTGGCGTCTGACCTACCAGTGGAATTACTACCTGTCATCGGGGTGGATGCATCTTAAGCTGCTCTGTGTCGCGTTTCTGGTTGGTTACCACATTCAGTGCGGAATCTACGTGGGTCGCGTCAATCGCGGAGAAGACAGTAAAACCCATGTGTTTTACCGGTTCTTTAATGAAGTACCCGTGCTGTTTTTGTTTGCGATCGTGATTTTGGTGTACACGCGACCGTTTTGAGGGCTGCACAACCGCAGCGACTTGGTGGCGTGATCTATCACTCCGTCGTAGGGTGCTGCCTGATTCTTGATCGACGGCCGCTGCGGAACCCGCTCACCACGTTCACTCAGACAGTCCTCAGGAAAAACCCTGTTGATCACGGGAATGGCACCGACTTGGCCGTGTGATCTATCACTCTCTCGCTGGATGCTGCCTGAGTCTTGATCAACGGCCGCTGCGGAACTCGCTCGCTACGCTCACTCAGACAGTCCTCGCGGAAAACCTTGTTGATGACGGCAATGGCACCGACTTGGCCGTGTGGTCTATCGCTCCCTCGCTGGATGCTGCCTGAGTCTTGATCAGCGGCCGCTGCGGAACTCGCTCGCTACGCTCACTCAGACAGTCCTCGCGGAAAACCCCGTTGACCAAGGCTCAGGCAAAACGCATCCAATGCTCGTCGCGACAGACCACACGGCCAAGCCGATGCCAGACCCAGCCAAGCCCATGTCCATGCCAACCAAGCCGACACCGCCAAATAAGTGCAACTCAGAACGCCATCCTCGAAGCAAACCGCAGCATCTTGCTTAAACGGGATGCTTCCCGACCCTCATCCTGCAATAATTGCCCAAACTTTAAACCAGCAGAGACTCATGACCCGATCTGAAGAACTTTTCGAGCGCGCAAAAAAAACCATCCCCGGCGGCGTGAACTCCCCTGTCCGTGCTTTTAAGGCCGTCGGCGGTACCCCGCGCTTTATGGAGCGCTCGGACGGGGCGTATATCTTTGACGCAGACGGCAAGAAGTACATCGACTATGTCTTGTCCTGGGGTCCGATGATCATGGGGCATAACCACCCGGAAGTGCGTGAAGCCGTCATTAGAGCCGCGGAACACGGCTTGAGTTTTGGCTGTCCTACCGAGATTGAGTGCGAAGTCGCAGAGCTGATTTGCAGCTACGTTCCTAGCGTGGAACTGCTGCGCATGTGCAACTCGGGTACAGAAGCAACGATGAGTGCCATCCGACTGGCTCGGGGCGCTACCGGCCGAGACAAGATCATTAAATTTGAGGGCTGCTATCACGGCCACTCAGACTCACTGCTCATCAAAGCGGGCTCCGGGGCGCTGACCTTTGGGGTGCCCAGTTCACCGGGTGTGCCCGATGTGTTGGCTCAGCATACGGTAACGCTGCCGTTCAACGATGCAGCGGCATTAGAAAAAGCATTCGCCGAGCTCGGCGACGAAATTGCCTGTGTCATTACCGAGCCGGTAACCGGCAACATGAATTGCATACCGCCCGAGCCGGGTTTCATGGAAACGATGCGCGCGCTCTGCACAAAACATGGCTCTGTATTGATCTTCGATGAAGTGATGACGGGTTTCCGATTTGGCACCCAGTGCGCCCAAGGATGGATGGGCATTACCCCCGATCTCACCTGTTTCGGAAAAGTGATTGGTGGTGGTATGCCTGTGGGTGCCTTCGGCGGCAAGCGGGAGATCATGGAACATATTTCGCCACTGGGGCCGGTCTATCAGGCGGGCACACTGTCGGGGAATCCGGTCGCTATGGCTGCCGGACTCACCTGCATGAAAATTATTGGTCGCGACGGATTTTATGACCAGCCGTTCCGCCATACCGAGACCTTGGCCAAGGGCATGAAAGCCGCCGCTGACAAGGCGGGCGTGCCCTACACCACCAACCACGCAGGCACGATGTTCGGTGGTTTTTTTACAACAGACACAAAGGTCACCAACTATCAGCAGGTGATCGATAGCGACACTGCAGCATTTAATCGGTTCTTTCATCTGATGCTCGATGGCGGCGTCTACCTAGCTCCTGCATCATTTGAAGCGGGCTTTATGTCGAGTGCGCACACCGACGCCGATATCGAAGACACTATAGCCATCGCCGAATCTGCGTTCGCCGCACTGTAAGGAGCTCATCGTGACTGTTCTATCCCGAGGTCCATTTCCGAATACCCGCATGCGGCGAACTCGCGCTAACGGTTTTTCCCGTGCTCTGGTATCCGAAACTACGCTGACTTCCGCAGATCTGATCTATCCCGTCTTTGTGTTGGAGGGAGAAAATCAGCGCGAAGCGGTTCCCTCGATGCCCGGCGTCGAGCGCCTTTCCATCGATTTACTGTGCCAACTCGCGCAGGAGGCCGCCGATTTGGGCATTCCCGCGTTCGCCCTATTCCCCGTGGTCGGACAAGCACATAAATCACTGCAAGCCGAAGCGGCTTATGCGAGTGATGGGCTGGTACAACGGGCGGTGCGTGCACTCAAACAGGCTGTGCCCGAGCTAGGCGTCATGACAGATGTTGCCCTAGACCCCTACACAACCCACGGGCAGGACGGGATCATTGATGACGCGGGCTATGTACTGAATGACATCACTACTGAGGTGCTGGTTAAGCAGGCCGTATCTCATGCTGAGGCAGGCGTCGACTGCGTGGCTCCCTCAGACATGATGGATGGGCGCATCGGTGCAATTCGCTCTGCCCTCGAAAGTCATGGCCATATCAACACCCTGATCATGTCCTATGCCGCCAAGTATGCCTCTAGCTACTACGGGCCATTTCGAGATGCCGTGGGGTCTGCTGGAAACCTTAAAGGTGGGGACAAGAAAACCTATCAAATGGATCCCGCCAACAGCAATGAAGCGCTTCATGAATGCGCCCTCGATCTACAGGAAGGCGCTGACATGATCATGGTGAAACCCGGGATGCCTTACCTGGATATCGTGCGTCGAGTTAAAGACGAACTGATGGCGCCAACCTTCGCCTATCAGGTGAGTGGCGAATATGCGATGCACCAAGCAGCGTTTGCCAATGGCTGGCTTGATCGTGATGCGGTCATGCTGGAATCATTGCTGGCATTTAAGCGTGCAGGCGCCGACGGCATTCTGACCTACTTTGCCATGGACGCTGCGCGACTTATCAACAATCAGTAAATGTCGCGGGGGCTCCTTGAACAGCGATTTACTGCGCTTTTTTTAGACAGATCTAGCATCCAAATGAGAGGTGCCCAAACCCGCTTGAAGCGCCAAGAGCCCCGTAATTTCAGCGACCATGCAGTGGCGCTCAGTTCCCTAAAAAAACTCGTTAAAAGTATTGCGGTGCTGGTTTTGTCGCTCTCCGGTCAGCACGCTTACAGCCAGACGACCGAAGCGACGAACGCCAATATCACCGCTCAACAAGATTGCAGCTGTATCTGGCGGGGCAGCTTCTCTGAGGTCGCCGCGAAAAGCGACCTGGTGGCCCTGGGTAATGTCGTCAGGGTGCGGGGCAATGCCGTCGACCTTCGCCTCGAAGAATCCCTGCTTGGTGACGCCTATCTGGATGACATCCGCGTGTGGATGAAGGCCCGTTCGTATTGCAGGCCGTCCGTAGAAACTTTCCCGCTAGACAGTCGCTGGGTCATGGCGCTGAATCGTATCAATGAAGTGCCCGAGGACGGTTTCAACCCTTCGACACCCAACATCAGCTACGGCCGCAAGGGCGACTATGTGTTATCGAGCTGCGGTGGTTATTTTCTAAAAGCTAGCAGTGACGCAGTCAGCGGCAACCTGGTCCCCGATGCAACTCGCTGGGAGTACGCGCCCAAAATGACGCCCGTTCTCATCGATTTACTTCGGGGCTATTTGAAGGGTGATGTACCCATTGCCGCACTCGAAAAAGCGAGCAAAGAAGACCCGGCGGTGCGCGAATTGATGCTCAATACCCGTAGTTTTCTGCGCGGGCAAGATATGCTCCTCGACTCATCTTCAGGTGCGACATCAGAACAGACACCCAATACTCGACCTGACACATCCCCCAGTAACCCAGCTGACAGGGAAAGCGAGACAAGCGAGTAGGGCGCAGGAGTTGAACCTCAGAACCGTTAAGCAAGCCCCGCTCGGCACCGCCTCAGCGTTCAGCCGCTTCCAAGAGCTCATCAATCATCATCAAGGACAGCCCCCAAATTTGGTGCCGCTCAAAAATATAGGAATCTGTCTCCAGCTTTTCACCTCGCCATTCCCATTTCTTGAGAACCCGATTGCTTCGATCCAGCAGGAAGGCAAGAGGCACCCAGAGCACCGAATCGACTTCATGGTTCAGCGTTAGCGACGGCATCTCATCCACCAAAAAGACAAAGGGCGTCACCAACATCTCGGGCCGATCGGGGCGCCAGCCGGTATTCACATCGCCGAGTTCGCAGATCAGGCTGCCATGCTCGGCGAGGTCAAGACCAATTTCTTCGCGGGTTTCTCTGAGCGCGCAGTCGAAATCGCTGTGATCATTTCTGTCCCGTCGACCACCGGGAAACCCCATGTGCCCAGACCAAGGGTCACCCACCCGTTGCGCTCGACGAATCATTAGCAATTCAACTTGGTCATCTTCCTCTCGCAAAACAATCGCGACCGCAGCGCGTTTTTGAACGGGCCCGTGATGATCGGTAGGTTTGGGATGGCGTTTTAACCGTTTAACCAGTTGCTCGATGACGATGGACATAAAGTGCGGTAGATACTCCGATGCTCGTTGATTCCAGGAGGCTGTCAAACAACCCGTGTTGGCAGTTTACACTGTCGGGGGCAGCCAGTTCCCATCAACCCGAACGTTTAGCAGCCAACATGGCGATTCAATTGGGCGGCCGTTAGAAATGTCCAAATGACACAGACGATCCCAACCGCTACCCCGGTTCGGGTATGATGGTGAGCACGCCATCTCAATGCCAAGTCGCCGACCCCACTCCGTGGTTTTCCTAAGGTTTCCGGCTATTTGCAACAACACAAGGATGCAGACAACGTGAGAAAATATGCCGCTTATGCGATCGGCGCCGCACTTGTGGACACCGAGATTCAGGTTTCGGACGACGACCTGGCCAGAATGGGCGTCGACAAAGGCATGATGACCTTGGTCGATGAAACGCGACAAGGTGAACTGCTGTCGCATCTTACCGATCACTTAGTGCGGGCAAGCCACGCGTCGGGCGGTAGCGCCGGCAACTCAATGATCGCCACCGCGCTTTTTGGTGCGCCCACATTCATGAGTTGTAAGGTGGCCGCTGACCAAGACGGTGACATCTATCTTGACGACCTAGAGACCTCGGGGGTTTCCCATAGCCTTCACGATAAGCGCGAGCCCGGTACTACCGGCAAGTGTCTGGTGCTTATCAGCCCCGATGCTGAACGAAGTATGAATACCTTTCTGGGTGCCTCAGAGCAGCTCTCGGTTGCCGAAGTCGATGACTCGGCTATCGCCGATTCTGAGTGGGTGTATCTCGAGGGCTATCAGGTGACCTCGCCCACGGGCCACGCCGCAGCGGTCCACACCCGCAAGACCGCAGAAGCTGCGGGAGTGAAAACGTCTATTAGCTTCTCTGACCCCGGCATGGTGGAGTTTTTCAGGGACAACATGAGCGAGCTGATTGGCAGCGGTGTCGACCTGGTGTTTTGTAACGAGGCTGAAGCGCTGGAGTGGGGCAAGACCGATTCAATGGCAGAAGCAATCGAGGCGATCAAACAAGTCGCCAAGACCTTTGTCATTACATTGGGCGCGAAAGGCGCGATTACCTTCGATGGTGAGACGCTTGCCGACGTGACGGCGCACAAGGTCGACGCCGTTAACACCAACGGAGCCGGCGACATGTTCGCTGGGGCTTTTCTCTACGCACTGTCCCGCGGTGAAAGTTACCAGCGAGCGGCTGAGTTTTCAGTTCGCGCCGCCGGCGAAGTGGTCAAATACTTTGGTCCCCGCCTGAAGCCCGACGAATACCGCGCGCTGCGCGAGGAATTTTTCGGCGATTAAGCACCCTAATTCGTGACGACCATTGATTCACAAGGATGACAGACATGAGCGACGAAGACGTCAAGCCAAAAATCAAGCATGACCCGCTCTACCAACTGCTGCGGCAGGAGGAGATCGATGCCTTTAACGCCAATCGTGACGAGCTCGATACCAGTCAGCTCAAAAGCGGTGACTATCGGGGTCGCGATTTGCGTAAGATGAATGCACGGGGCCTCGACTTTAGTAACGCCTACTTCCGCAATGCCGATTTGTCCGGCATTGATTTTCGGGAAACCAATCTTGAGGGGGCAAGTCTCAAAGACGCCAAGATCTCGGGCGTTTACTTTCCCGAGGAGATACCCGCCGAGGAGATTCGCCTGTCCCTCGATACCGGCACCCGTCTGCGCTACGTGCGTCGGTAATCATTCTAGTGATCTTGCCCATGAAGAGAACCCTCACCGGCTTGCTGTTGTGGATCGTGTCCGCTGTCGCCATGGCACAAGGGGGACTTGGCGGACTCGCTCAGCAATCAAACGACTTTCTGCCGGTCGATGAAGCCTACAAGCTTGAAGTCGAAGTGGTGGACGACCAGCGCGTCCGTCTCTATTGGCAGATCACTGATAACTACTACCTGTATCAGCACCGCTTCAAAGCGACCCTTGAAGATGCCAACGGCACCGTAGCGACGACCTTTGAGTTTGCACCGGCGCTGCAAAAGACTGATGAGTTTTTCGGTGAAGTGCAGGTCTACTACAATGCAGCCGATCTGGCTCTCGTTGCCGAGCGACCCTTCGGGCGTGCACGACTGGCGGTCACCTCGCAAGGATGCGCTGATGCGGGTCTGTGCTATCCACCCAACACCAAAGTGTTCACCATCAACGGCGATACTGGCTCGGTGGTCGAGGGCGAACCCAAAGGGGGGATTCAGCCAGACACCGCGCCTCTGTCCGAGGATAACGCCGATACCACGGCCGGCGGAGCTACTGAAGACGCGGCAGCCGGGTTTTCACTGATCGCGGCGCTTGGGTTCGCGTTCCTCGGGGGTCTCATTCTCAATGCGATGCCCTGTGTGTTCCCGATTTTGTCCATCAAAGTCTTGAGCTTTGCCACCGGCGACCCAGAGCAGCATCACCGTCACGCCTGGTGGTATCTCATTGGTGTGGTCGCGAGTTTTGTGGCGGTGGCTGGCGCACTCATTTCGCTACAAAGTGCCGGGCAGCTGATTGGCTGGGGCTTTCAGCTTCAGTCCCCCGGCTTCGTCATTGCCCTTGCCTTCCTGTTCACCGCGATGGGCCTTTCACTATCAGGGTTGGTTCAGTTTGGTGGCAGTCTCATGAATCTGGGTGGCGCATTAGCTGGGAAAGGCGGTGCTCAGGGCAGCTTTTTCACAGGCGTCTTGGCAGTCGTGGTCGCAAGCCCCTGCACTGCACCCTTTATGGGTTCCGCACTGGGTTATGCCTTCACACAGCCCCCTGCCATAGCACTGTTGGTATTTGTAGCCCTTGGTGTGGGCATGGCATTCCCGATGGTGTTACTAAGCTACAGCCCAGCTGCCCGGCGCGCGCTACCCAAACCGGGTCCCTGGATGGAGACGCTCAAGGAGTTGCTGGCGTTTCCTCTGTACGCCACCTCGGTTTGGTTGTTGTGGGTCGCGGGCAAGCAGGCCGGAGTTGACACCATGGCGGCAGCCCTCGCGGGGCTGGTATTCCTGGCGCTGGGTTTATATCTCTACCGGGGCAGCCCGCTGCGGCGCATCGTTGCACTCATCACCATCGCATTAGCAATTGGTTTAGCAACCTATCGCGGTGCGCCACCACAGGCGGGAGAAACGCCCCGTGCGGAAGGCACCGTGGTCTGGTCTGAAACTGCGCTTGCAGGTCTGAGAACGGAAGGCGTCCCGGTCTTTGTCGATGTGACCGCAGACTGGTGCATCACCTGTTTAGCTAATGAACAAGCAGTACTGTTTACCGATGATACGCGCCAGGCCTTTGAAGACAGTGGCGTGGTCTACATGATCGCTGATTGGACCAATTACGATGCGGATATCGGCGCGTTTGTGAACAGTCATAACCGCAATGGTATACCCCTCTATGTGATGTATCCCGCCGATCCAGAAGCCAAACCGTTTTTATTACCACAGCTCCTTACCAAAAAGATTATTCGCGATGCCCTCACTCAAGTCACCACACCCTAAACATCAGGCCGGCCTGCGCTCCAGTGCGCGAGCCGCTTGGCAGGCCCGTGTATTAGCCGCCAGTGTTGCACTACTTACTTGGACAACACTAGCCTGGTCAACGAGCGCATCTGCCGAGGTGCGCCTTGAAGGGTTCTGGGTGCGCGCCATGCCACCGGGCCAGGCCATGACCGCGGCATACGGACAGGTGATCAACACCAGCGACTCGGCGGTGATCTTGGAAGGCGCAAGCACCAGTTTTGCTAGCCGCGCCGAAGTCCATGAATCGCAACAAATGTACGGCCGGTTC
Source organism: Luminiphilus sp. (assembly GCA_965657905.1). GTDB lineage: Bacteria > Pseudomonadota > Gammaproteobacteria > Pseudomonadales > Halieaceae > Luminiphilus. Next base: position 87,355 of record CBFHPT010000011.1, read on the forward strand.
CAGATGGTAAAGCGCGACAGCGTCACGATTCCCGCTGGAGAGACCCTCTCGTTAGCCCCCGGTGGCATACACGTCATGATCATGGGGGTCAGCGACATGCCGGCAGCTGGCAGCCAGATCTCGGTGTGTTTTCAGATCGATGGCAACGAGGCATGTGTCGAAGCCGATGTGTTGCGCAATGGCCCCAACCCGACGCATGATGAGCATTCACACCACGGTGCGCACTGAGCGCGTACCGGTTAAATACGTCGATAATGCATTGATCGCGTGTCGATAGAGTCAGGAGTCAGGGATGTCACCGCTTACGGGAATTAAGGACTTTTTCAACCAGCTAAAGGATTCGCTGCTGCTCACAGGCATCGGCAGCGAAGATTCCAATTGGGGTCGCTGGGTTGGTGGGCTATTCGGGCTTTACGTACTCATCATGATTGGTCTCGGCATCTATTGGAGTATCGCGCCAGATGGCATTGATGCTCGCGCAAATACCGAAGCGTATTCGGCGCAACACGGGCAGGAAGTGGTGACCGGTGCGGCCACCACTGCGTCTCTGCTCGCCGTTATCGACACCCTATTGGAGAAAGACGGCGGGTACATCCACAATGACATTTTTCCGCCCGGGGTGTTCATGGATAACATGCCCAACTGGGAGTACGGCGCCCTTGTGCAGTCCCGGGATCTCGCGCGGGCATTGCGTGAGGTGCTCAGTCGCTCGCAGTCCCAGTCAAAAGAAGACGTTGATCTGACCCTTGCTGAACCCCGCATCAACTTCCAGTCGGACAGTTGGGCACTGCCCGCCTCCGAAGGTGAGTACCGAGATGCCCATCGCTATTTAACTGCCTACTTCAAACGGTTGCCGCAACGGGGCGAGCAGGGATCACAGTTTTATGCCCGCGCCGACAATCTGCGCTTCTGGTTGAGCATGGTCGAAAAACGTTTGGGCAGCCTGTCCCAGCGGCTTTCAGCGAGTGTCGGTCAGCGACGCCTCAACACCGATTTGGCCGGTGACCCCTCTGCAGCAGTCTCGACAAGCGAGCCCGGGGAAATGATCAGCAAGACACCCTGGACCGAGATTGACGATGTTTTTTATGAGAGTCGCGGTGCTTGCTGGGCACTGATCCAGTTTCTAAAGGCCGCCGAAATCGATTTTGCCGACGTGTTGGCCAAGAAGAACGCCAAAGTCAGCCTGCAGCAGATCATTCGGGAACTGGAGGCCACTCAGGCTTCGGTTTGGAGCCCGATCATCTTAAATGGCTCGGGCTTTGGGCTCTGGGCGAATCACTCGCTGGTGATGGCCAACTACATTTCCCGAGCCAATGCAGCGCTGATTGATTTGCATGAGTTGCTGGCACAGGGTTAAAGAGTGAAGGCTAACGGCTAAACGTCGAGGTCAGCTTCGATTTCCCGCAAGCAATACCCAGCCTTCAAGGTCATTGGCCTTTTCCAAAGCAACCTCGCCTCGATAGTGCTCAATGAGACTATCCGCCTGATCGGCAAGTAGGCCAGCCAAAATCAAACGGCCACCCGGCTTGAGCAGTGCCAACAGTTGTGGCGCCAAATCGGCGAGTGGCCCTGCAAGAATGTTAGCAACCACAATGTCTGCGGATCCGCCCCAGCGAGTGATTTCGGCGTCATCGGGCATCACAACGGTAAAGGCATCAGACTTTACGTGATTGCGCTCGGCATTCTGATGGCTAGCAGTAATTGCCTGAGGGTCGTTATCGACACCCAACGCCTTGATTGCCCCGAGCTTTAGCGCTGAAATGGCGAGAATACCTGTCCCACAACCAAAGTCGACAACGGTCATACCGGGCGCGATTGCCGCATCAAGCTCCCCCAGGCACATCGCGGTGGTTGGGTGGGTGCCGGTACCAAACGCCAAACCCGGGTCGAGCATAATGTTGACCGCGTCGGGGGCCGGCGGGTCAATCCAGCTGGGACACACCCACAGTCTTGGACCCATCTGCATGGGATGAAAATTATCCATCCACGCCAGCTCCCAAGCCTGATCCGGTACGTGCTGGGGTTGGTCGTCGACAGTACTGACCAGCGATGAAGGAACAGCCTTGATGACCGGCGCTAAGTCGACACCCTCTATGAACAGCGCGACGACTTTTACGTCATCCCACAGAGGCGTTTCGCCGGGCCCCGGTTCAAGCACGGGTTGATCGGCATTGTCTTCCAAAGTGACGGCAACAGCACCCTGCTCGAGCAGCCAGTCCTCAAGGGGTTCGACTGACTCGCGCCGGGTCGCCAACCGCAGCTCTTGCCAGCCGGCCTGACTCAACGCTCGTGTTCCAACTTACTCTCGAGGTAATGAATGCTGACACCACCGGCTTGGAATGACGGATCTTCCACAAGCTCGCGATGCAGCGCCGCATTGGTGCGAATCCCCTTGACAACGAATTCATCAAGGGCGTGACGCATCTTGGCTAGCGCGGATGTTCGCGTGTGACCGTGGGTGATGAGCTTGCCAATGAGACTGTCGTAATGGGGGGGTACGGTGTAGCCATCGTACACATGGGAATCGACGCGCACACCGGGACCACCCGGCGCATGGAAGGTGTTGATCTTTCCGGGCGAGGGCATGAACGTGCGTGGGTCTTCGGCGTTAATACGACACTCAATCGCATGACCTGTGATATGCACATCGTCCTGAGTGATCGATAGCGTCTCACCGGAGGCAATCAACAACTGCTCGCGCACAATATCAACACCGGTCACCATCTCGGTCACGGGATGTTCAACCTGAACGCGGGTATTCATTTCGATGAAGTAAAAGCCGCCGTCTTCGTAGAGAAACTCGAAGGTTCCGGCGCCTCGATAGCCCATTTCGATGCAGGCGTTGACGCACGCAGCGCCAATCTCATCCCGCAGCTTCGGATCGATATCCGGCGCGGGCGCCTCCTCGATGACCTTCTGGTGACGGCGCTGCAAGGAACAGTCTCGATCTCCCAGATGCACCGCGTTGCCCTGCCCATCTGCCAACACCTGAATTTCTACGTGGCGCGGGCGCTGCAAGTATTTCTCGAGATAAACCACCGATGATCCAAAGGCCGCCTGTGCTTCGGACTGGGTGACTTGAATAGAGCTCAGCAGCACTTCTTCATTGTGCACCACGCGCATACCGCGTCCGCCGCCGCCCGCAGCGGCCTTGACGATGAGCGGGTAGCCAATATCGCGGGCCAGTTTGATAACTTCATCGGGATCGTCGGGCACCTTCCCCTCGGAACCGGGCACCGTGGGCACACCGGTTTTTTTCATCATCTGCTTGGCAGAGACCTTGTCGCCCATCAGGTGGATGGTTTCTGCTCTCGGTCCGACGAAGATGAACCCGCTTTTCTCGACTTGCTCGGCAAAATCCGCGTTCTCGGACAGGAAACCGTAGCCCGGATGAATGGCATCGGCGTTGGTGACTTCCGCAGCACTAATAATGGCGGGCACGTTCAGGTAACTTTGTGCCGATGGAGCGGACCCGATGCATACCGCCTGATCGGCGAGTCGCACGTGTTTCAGTTCTCGGTCCACTGTGGAGTGCACTGCGATCGACTCAATACCAAGCTCTTTGCAAGCTCGCAGGATTCGCAGGGCAATTTCGCCACGGTTGGCGATCAACACTCTTTCAAGCATGAATGTATTCCTCTGTGACTAGCGGCTGTTAAAACCGCAAGACGCTTCAGGCAATGGTCACCAGGGGCTGGTCGAATTCTACCGGCTCGCCGTCTTCCACATGAATCGCGGTGACAGTACCCGCGCGATCGGCCTCAATCTGATTCATCATCTTCATCGCCTCAACAATGCAGAGCACATCGCCGACGCGCACGGCCTGACCCACTTCCACGAACGCGGGCGCATCAGGGCTGGGCGACCTGTAAAACGTGCCGACCATGGGTGATAGCACTGCGTTTGCGTCAGCAGCAGGCGTAGCCGCCGGGGCAGGTTCAGCTGCTGCCGGCGCGGGCGCAGGAGCGGGCGCCGCTTGCACTGGCGCAGGAGCTGGCTGGGGCTGGGGCGCATACGCGGGCTGAGGTACTGGACCGTTGCGGCTAATGCGCACCGACTCTTCACCCTCTTTGATCTCTATTTCACCAATGTTCGATTCTTCGAGCAGTTCGATGAGCTTTTTAACTTTGCGAATATCCATGAAAAAGTCCTCTTCAGGAGTCCGTTTCGGGTTCGATGTAATCTATCGCTGCAGCTAACGCGCAGTCGTAGCCAAAACTCATGAGGCCACAAATGACGCCAACCGCGATATCTGAAAAATAGCTGTGGTGCCGGAACGCCTCGCGGGCGTGGACATTAGACAGGTGCACCTCGATAAACGGGATGCTGACACCGGAGATGGCATCGCGCAGTGCAACGCTCGTGTGCGTGAATGCTGCGGGGTTAATAATGATGAAGCAGGTGCCGTTGGCTTTCGCGCCATGTACTGCTTCGATCAACTCACTCTCGGCATTGCTCTGAAGGCAGGTCAACGTGACATTCGCGCGCTCCGCCTCGGCCAGCAAGCGGTCGTTGATGTCATCGAGGGTTTCGCTGCCATAAACATCAGGCTCGCGGCTTCCCAAGAGATTCAAATTTGGCCCATGTATCACCAGAATGTCAGACATCGTGGCTTTTACCCTCGCTTTCGCTTCACGTTAGCGACTTTATCTCCACAGTGTCGCCGAAAAACCCAATGATGTCTAACAAAGTCAACGGAATGGCATTCTTGCCATCATTTCGCCGACGTTGTGTGCAATTTATCCACCGGATAACGAATTGATTAAAAAACGATCAATTCCCCTTCAATGGCGACCCCACGAGTAGTACCATTTGCGCCCGCTTCGATGGCTTGCTCGCGACCCCAGTGCACCTCAACCGATATCACATGACTTCAGCGTCACCGCTACCCGCGGCTGACCCGCCGACCTATCTGGAGACCGATCCAGCGACTCAGCCTCGGGCCTTGGCGGATCAGTTTGCGGAACTCAAGCCTGTGCAAATCGGCCCACACCAACTCAAGAACCCAGTACTGCTTGCACCGATGGCGGGCGTGACCGACCTACCGTTTCGGGAACTGTGTCTGGAATTGGGTGCCGGGATGGCCGTCGCAGAAATGCTGAGTGCCGACTTGTCACTTAAAGACTCGCGCAAAAGCCAGTTCCGACGGCGGCAAGGGGCTCATGAGGGCATCCGTTCGATTCAGATTGTTGGCAGCGAGCCCGACCAGCTGGCTGCGGCTGCACGCTTCAATGCCGACGCCGGCGCCGATATCATCGACATCAATATGGGCTGTCCCGCCAAAAAGGTGTGCAAAAAAGCCGCCGGATCCGCACTGCTGGCCGACGAGCAACGGGTCGCCGACATTCTCACCGCCGTCGTCGGGGCGGTAGACATACCCGTGACACTCAAAATTCGTACGGGGGTTGCCCCCGAGCGAAGAAACGGTGTCGCCATTGCCAAGATAGCCGAGGATTGCGGCATCCAACTGCTGACGGTGCATGGTCGAACCCGCGCCGATCGCTTCAAGGGTCAGGCCGAGTACAACACCATCGCCCAAATTGTCCAAGCTGTTTCAATTCCAGTGATTGCCAATGGCGATATCACTTCTGCCGCCAAAGCCCAAGCAGTGCTCGAATGCACCGGGGCGGCGGGCGTCATGATTGGGCGAGCTGCACAAGGTCAACCCTGGTTACCAGGAATGGTTGCCCAAGCCATGGCGTCGGGACAGTCCATCGCCCCACCACTCCTTGTTGAGCGATTCGCCCTCATCAGTCGGCATTTAAATGAGCTGCATCAATTTTACGGCGAGTTTCTGGGCGTACGGATCGCCCGTAAACACATCGGCTGGTTCGTTGATGGACTGCCCAATCAATGTTGGCTCAGCGCTGACCCAGAGGTCTTTGTGACGGGTGCGGCAGGTGCGCCAGTTAATCAGGCACTCAAAAGCTGGAAATCGTGTTTCAACAAGCTTGAAACACCCGACCAACAAGCAGCCAGTCTACAGGCCTTGGGATGCGCCGTGGACGAAGTGAACGACAGTTCTCTGGCCGCTTAAACGCAGAATGTCGTGACCGGCATAACCAACACCGGCTAAGAGCACAACACTGCGCGCAAGACACAAGACATAAGATAAAACATACAGTAAACCGACCGACGCCGTAGAACCCATGCCCACAGACAGCAGCGCCAATACAAGCAGTAACCCAAGCACTAACGTGGACAGTGACGTCAGCCCTAACGCGATGACACTGGCTGAGAGCACCAACACCGATGCGTTGACCGAGGCACCGCGCCCTTTGCGTGAGAGTGCCCATGAGGCCATCAGCTATTTTCTGGCGGAGATCGATACCCCTGCAGGCCAGCCCTACACCGAAATTTACGACATGGTGATGTCGCAAGTAGAGGAGCCCTTATTAAGGGCGGTGATGACGTTCACCCAAGGCAATCAAAGCCGCGCATCTGAGATGCTTGGCCTCAACCGCGGCACGCTGCGCAAAAAGCTCTATCGCTACGGCATCCACGAACCCTCCCCCAACCGAAAGACCATCAGGAACTGACCAGTATGAATGACGTCGCCCTAGCACCCGTTCGACGGGCTCTAATTAGCGTCTCGGATAAAACCGGTATTGAAGACTTTGCCCGTGCGTTGACCGAACGCGGAGTCGCCCTACTTTCCACCGGCGGTACCTGTCGGTTGTTGCAGGAAGCCGGTATCCCGGTAACCGAAGTGTCGGAATACACGCGCTTTCCCGAGATGATGGACGGCCGAGTGAAGACCCTCCACCCGAAAATTCACGGGGGTGTTCTGGGACGCCGGGGCACGGACGACGACGTCATGGCGGCCCATGGCATCGACGCCATCGACATGGTGGTGGTCAATCTGTATCCCTTCGAGCGCACCGTAGCGCGCCCCGACTGCAGCCTGGAAGACGCGATTGAGAATATCGATATTGGTGGTCCCACCATGGTGCGAGCGGCGGCCAAAAACCATCGGGATGTGACCATCGTCGTGGATGCCGGCGATTACCCGTGCCTGCTCGAAGAGCTTGATGCCAACGACGGTCACACCCGTCTTGAGACCCGTTTTGACCTTGCCATCAAGGCATTCGAACACACGGCGGCTTACGACGGCGCCATCGCCAACTACTTTGGTCGACTGGTCGGTAATGGCAGTGACAGCTTCCCGCGCACACTCAATTTGCAGCTGAGCAAAGCTCAGGAGATGCGCTACGGGGAGAACCCTCACCAAAAAGCAGCGTTTTATCGTGAGCGCAACCCGAGCGAAGTGGGTATCGCTAACGCAACCCAGCTTCAGGGCAAGGAACTCTCATTTAACAATGTCGCGGATACCGACGCGGCCCTCGAGTGCGTCAAGAACTTCGATGCCCCTGCCTGCGTTATCGTCAAACACGCCAACCCTTGCGGGGTTGCGGTTGCAGAGACGCTTGGGGAAGCCTATCAGCGAGCTTTTGATACCGACGCCGAGTCAGCATTTGGTGGCATCATTGCATTCAACCGGGAGCTCGATGCTGACACCGCAAAGGCGATTGTCGATAAGCAGTTTGTCGAAGTGATCATTGCACCGTCGGTAGCGCCCGAAGCTGCTGCCGCTGTGGCGGGCAAGAAAAATGTTCGGCTGCTGACTACTGGCAGCTGGGGCTCGGCAGCACCAACCCGCGACTTCAAACGGGTCAACGGCGGGCTGCTGGTTCAGGATCGCGACGACGGCATGGTTACCCGTGACGACCTCAAAGTCGTCAGTAAGCGAAGGCCCACTGAACAAGAGTGGCTCGATCTGTTGTTCGCGTGGAAAGTCGCGAAATATGTCAAATCCAACGCCATTGTCTACGCCGCCGGTAATCGCACCATCGGCGTGGGCGCCGGTCAGATGTCGCGAGTGAATTCCGCGCGAATCGCTGCGATTAAAGCTGAGCACGCAGGACTTGAGGTGAGTGGTGCTGTGATGGCATCCGACGCGTTCTTCCCCTTCCGTGACGGCATTGATAACGCCGCGGAGCGAGGTATAGCGGCGGTAATTCAGCCCGGCGGCTCCATCCGCGATGACGAGGTGATTGCCGCAGCAGACGAGGCGAATATGGCGATGGTTTTCACCGGCATGCGTCACTTCCGTCACTAATATCGGCGTCTGCTATTGGCAACTGTTACTGGCAACTGTTACTGGCAACTACAAGGGCAACAACCCTATGAACGTACTCATTATTGGCAGCGGTGGCCGGGAACATGCTCTGGCCTGGAAAGTCGCCCAATCGGATGGGGTCGACACCGTTTATGTCGCGCCCGGTAATGCCGGGACAGCCCAGGAAGCGGACTTAGTCAATGTCGACATCGACACTATGGACTTCGAACGCCTTGCGGATTTCGCCCGGGACAATGCCTGCACGCTGACCATTATCGGCCCCGAAGCGCCTTTGGTCGGCGGCATTGTCGATTACTTCACCGAGCGTCAATTGGCCTGCTTTGGCCCGAGCAAAGCGGCGGCGCAGCTTGAGGGTTCCAAAGCCTTTACCAAGGATTTTCTCGCTCGGCACAACATCCCGACCGGCTACTACGCCACCTTCACGGACACAGACGCGGCCCTCGCCTACGTACGTGAGCAGGGCGCACCCATTGTTATCAAAGCGGATGGTCTCGCCGCAGGTAAGGGCGTGATCGTCGCTGAAACCCTGGCACAGGCCGAAAGTGCCATCGTCGACATGCTGTCTGATAATGCCTTCGGCGACGCTGGCTGCCGGGTGGTGATTGAGGAATTTCTCCCCGGCGAGGAAGCCAGCTTCATTGTCATAGCGGATGGCAAGCACGTGCTGCCCATGGCAACCAGTCAGGATCATAAACGCATAGGCGAGGGCGATACCGGCCTAAACACTGGCGGCATGGGAGCGTACTCCCCCGCGCCCGTGGTGACCGAGAGCGTTTTTCAGCGTGTCATGGATCGCATCATTGAACCCACTATTGAGGGCATGGCGAAAGACGGCATGCCCTACACCGGATTTTTGTACGCAGGACTAATGATTGATGCCGAGGGCAACCCCCGGGTAATTGAATTCAACTGCCGCTTTGGGGACCCCGAGACCCAGCCGATCATGCTGCGATTACAAGGGAATCTCGACGAGTTATGTGCGGCTGCCATTAATAAAACACTGGATACCTGTGACATTGCTTGGGACGACCGACCCGCCATGGGGGTTGTGCTCGCTGCCGGCGGCTATCCGGGCACCTATGACAAGGGCCATGTCATCGAAGGACTCGATGCTGCGCTTGGCAGTGACATTAAAGTCTTTCATGCGGGCACCGCCCTGCAGGACGACGCGGTCGTCACCAGTGGTGGCCGCGTGCTGTGCGTCACTGCACTTGGGGAAGGCCCCGGTGATATCAAAGGCGCCCAGAAGGCGGCCTACGAGGCCGTGCAGGCCATTCAGTGGCCGGGCATGATCTATCGAAGGGATATTGGCTGGCGAGCTATCGACCGCTAAAGTTAGTATTACCGAACACTGGCTAGGTCACTAGCGACAAAACCGGAGGACGTGATGACATCGCGAGAGCTGACATCCATCGATCGATTGCTCGTTGAGGCCGACTCAGTTTTGCGCACTTTGTCGCGCCGCGGTGCGTCAGCCGAGCGACCCTCTCCCGCCGTTGGACACAGCGAGGCGCGCCTCTCAGACAAGGAGCGACGTCATGCAGCGGGGCTCATGCGCGTCAATCACACCGGAGAAGTGTGCGCTCAGGCCCTCTATCAAGGTCAGGCGATGACCGCACGCACTGCGGGCACCCGGGAAGAAATGGAGCAGGCGGCTCAGGAAGAAATCGATCATCTGGTGTGGTGTGAAGAGCGCCTCGATGAGCTTGGCGCGCGCCCGAGTGCCCTGAACCCGCTGTTTTATGGCGTATCTCTAGCGATGGGTGCTGCGGCTGGCGCTATCAGCGATAAAGTCAGCCTTGGCTTCGTCCATGCCACCGAAGAGCGCGTTGCCGGGCATTTGCGTGACCATCTGAAGTCACTGCCGAGTGACGACCGCAAATCTCAGCTGATCCTGCAGCAAATGCTCGAGGACGAAGAGCGCCACGGGGAAAACGCGCTGAAGGCCGGTGGGACCGAGTTCCCCCGCCCGGTCAAAGATGCCATGACGCGCATGGCCAAACTGATGACCGAGACCAGCTACTGGGTGTGAGCCTCCCATACCGTTTGTGCGGATTTCACAGGCAGGGATTTTCTACGCTCAGTGACGTTGTCTATTTAGGAACCGACGCCTCTTCAACCGCGTAGCTGTGTTTAACCGCCACACCAGCAGCGCTGAACATAATCGACGCCGAGCAGTATTTCTCTGCAGACAGTTCGACGGCGCGCTTTACCTGAGATTCTTTTAGATTACGACCTGTCACCACAAAGTGCAGTGTCATTGTTTCAAATACCGCGGGTACCGCATCAGCGCGCTCCGCCTGTAACTCCACGCGGCAATCAGTGACCTGCTGACGGGCTTTCTTCAACATGGCGATGACATCGTAGATGGCGCAACCGCCCGTCCCAAGCAACAGCATTTCCATGGGTCGCAAGGACTGATTCCGCCCGCCGAGATCTTCGGGTCCGTCCATCACCACACTGTGACCACTGCCTGATTCGCCAATAAACATGGCACCGTCCAACCACTTTACCGTTCCTTGCATCGCACTACTCCCGTCGCCGTATAATTTTGGGCGGAGAGCCTAGCACAAAGGGTCTCCACGCCACTGCAAAGATTGCGGTATCCTCATAGGAACCGAGCTAACCAGTATTTGGAAGGGCTACACGATGAAACCGCAGGTCACCCGACGCATCCCGGAAGCCGATAAGTTTTTGAGCTACTGCCGAGTCGATCAATTCAAACCGCGGGCAGCAATCTTCCGTCAGGAAGATCCCAGCGACTGCCTGTACTTAGTGCTTTAGGGCTCCGTGTCCGTTGTCGTAGATGATGAGCAAGACCCCGATCAGGAGATGGTGGTTGCCTACCTCAACCCGGGCGACTTCGTGGGCGAAATGGGCCTTTTTGGCGAGGAAATCCGAACTGCGAACCTGGTTGCGCGCACCGACTGCGAGCTGGCTCGCATCGGATACGACCGGTTTCACCAGGTTAGGGGCATGTTCCCCGACGTGCTCTACGCCCTCATGACCCAGATTGGCCGGCGACTGCGAGCAACTACCCGCAAGCTCACTGATCTCGCCTTTGTTGATGTGGCAGGGCGGGTAACTCAGACACTTATCGACCTCACCCACGAACCCGACGCCATGACCCACCCAGACGGCATGCAGATTCGCGTTACACGGCAGGAACTTGGCAAGATTGTCGGCTGCTCGCGGGAAATGGCTGGACGAGTGCTCAAAACCCTCGAAGGAAATGGGTTGGTTGAGGTCTCAGGCAAAACCATTGTGGTCTTGCGAGATCCGAAAGACTTAACTGGTGACGCCGAGGAAGCAGGGACCGACGACGAGTGATCGTGCGCGGTCACCTGTGTCTGTTTCACGTTTGGCTGGGCTCAGTGCGCTGAGTGCGTTGGACTCGCGCCTTAGGGTCGTCACAAACGGTGAAAATACGCTGCAGCGCTCGTTAGTATCCCAAGGCCACTTGGATGGTTAGCGTCCACCAAGAACCAGCCCAATCAATGGGAATCAGAAGAACATTGATTTCAACTGGGCGCCGGGATCTTCCGCGCGCATAAACGCCTCACCGACAAGAAATGTATGCACGTTACTGGCACGCATGCGCGCCACATCGACGGTGCTGTGAATACCACTCTCAGTCACGACCTGAATGCCCTCGGGAATGTCGCTGAGCAGGCCGGTCGTCGTGGCTAAGTCCGTATCAAAGGTGTGCAGGTCACGGTTATTGATACCGATCAGCTCGGGAGATAAGGCCAGCGCCGTTTCCAGCTCTGCCATGTCGTGGACCTCGATCAAGGCGTCCACACCGACTTCGCGGGCGCAATCATACAAATCTTTCAGGTGACTCGGCTCGAGGCAGGCCACGATTAACAGAATCGCATCGGCACCCAAGCTGCGTGCCTCCCAGATTTGGTAGGGATCGATGGTGAAGTCCTTGCGCAGCACCGGTAGATCACAAGCGGCGCGCGCGGCCTGTAAGTAAGCATCGGCACCTTGGAAGAAATCGCGATCGGTCAGCACTGATAGGCAGGTCGCGCCGCCCGCGGCATAACTTTTGGCTATCTCGGCGGGCACGAAATGTTCCCGAATAACACCCTTACTGGGACTCGCCTTCTTTACCTCAGCGATGATTGCCGGCTCGCCCGTCGCGACTTGTCGGCCGAGTGCCGCCGTAAAGCCCCGCACCGGGTCGGCGTCTGCGGCAGCTGACATGACGTCAGCCAATGGTTTCGCGGCGACGCACTCAGAAACCTCTTCGACTTTGCGCTCAATAATACGTTTGAGCACCGTGGGCGCGTTGAGCTTGGCTGATACTGATATTGGAGTCACAAGCCACCTGCCTTGAGTCCGGTCGTGAATGCAGCGAATCCGTCGACTTTGTCGATGGCCTGGCCTGACGCAATGACGTCATCCGCAAGCGTAATGCCATCGCGCAGGGACCCGGTCACCCCGGCGGTGTAAATGGCAGCACCCGCGTTGAGCGCAATGATCGAGCGGGCCTTTTCGGCAGCCTCCCCCGATTTATTGCTCAGCGCGGCACGAATCAAGTCTGCGGACTCCTGCGCCGTGTTCACCGTCAGGCCAGTCAGCGAATTATGCCCATGACCGTAGTCGGCGGGGTCAATGTGAAAGCGCGATACGTTGCCGTCTTGCATCTCCCATACCCGCGTCGGCGCGGCGATCGAGATCTCATCGAGGCCGTCATCACTGTGAACGACCAGCGCGTGGCGACTGCCGAGCTTACTCAAGGCCTCAGCGATGGGCTGACACAGATCAGCGTTAAAGACGCCCAGAACCTGGCGTTCCACGTGAGCCGGGTTAGTGAGCGGCCCCAGAATATTAAACAGGGTGCGCATCCCCAGGGATTTACGGGGGCCGATCGCATGCTTCATGGCACCGTGATGGGCAGGCGCAAACATGAAGCCAAGACCGACCTCATCAATACAACGGGCAATCTGCTCGGGCGACAAATCGAGGGGAACACCCAAGGTTTCCAACACATCGGAGCTGCCGCTTGAGCTCGAGACCGAGCGATTGCCGTGCTTGGCCACCCGACCACCGGCTGCGGCCACGACAAAGGTCGCCGCTGTCGAGACGTTGAATAGGTTTGCGCCGTCACCACCGGTGCCGACCAGATCAACAAGATTGGTCTGATCTACCGATACCCGGGTGGCCAAACTGCGCATCACTTCCGCCGCGCCGGTGATCTCGTCGATGGTCTCACCGCGGATCCGCAGGGCAATTAACAGCGCCCCGATCTGAGCATCATCGGCCGCCCCTGCCATGACGGTCGTCATGACATCGCGCATTTCATCCCGCGACAGGGACTCACCGTCGACCAATTTTTGGAGTGCTTGTTGGATTTCCATATGAACTAGAACCTGTGGTCGGTTTGGTTATTAGCGATTCAAAAAATTCCGCAGCAGGTCATGGCCGTGCTTAGACAAGATGGACTCGGGATGAAACTGCACCCCCTCCACATCCAGGGTCTTGTGACGGAGCCCCATAATGGCCTCGCGCTCACCGGCTGCGGTGTTCGTCCACGCGGTGACTTCAAGGCAATCAGGCAAGGTATCGGGGTCAACAACAAGGCTGTGATAGCGGGTCGCCACAAAGGGGTTGGATAAACCTGCGAAAACACCCTCACCCGTGTGATGAATCTCGCTGGTCTTGCCATGCATGACCGTGGGCGCGCGCACGATATCACCGCCGTACACCGCCCCAATGCCCTGCATGCCCAGACAAATACCGAAAATAGGTATCTTGCCCGCGAAATGCTCGATCGCAGCGGTTGAGATGCCCGACTGGGCTGGGGAGCAGGGACCGGGAGACACGCAAATCTTTGCGGGTGCCAGCGCCTCGATGCCGGCGAGGTCGATTTCGTCATTCCGGCGGACTTCGACCTCGGCGCCGAGTTCCCAGAGATACTGTACGACGTTCCAAGTGAAGGAGTCGTAGTTGTCGATCATTAAAATCATGGTTGAGGCCTGACACCAAAGTTGTATAGGGTAGCGTACTCAATCGGCTCGGATACAGTCGGAAAAGGATATCTACGTGCAAAATACCCGTGAAACGATCAGCCAGGAATATCTGGCTGAACAACAGAAACTCCACGAGAACCCCAATTATGGGGTCGCTTCGACACAATTTGCGCCAATCGTCGCACAGGTCATCAAACAGATGAATGCGACGGTGATTACCGACTATGGCGCGGGGAAAAAACGTTTGGCCACGGCTCTGGCGCCGCTGGTCGACATGAGCAACATCAAATATCAGCCGTATGACCCCGCTTTTCCCGACTACGGTGATCCCACACCCGCGCCAGTCGTCTGTTGCATTGACGTGCTCGAGCACATCGAGCCCGACCTACTCGACAACGTTTTAGCGGAACTTGCTGAACTCACCGATGGTGTCGGCTTTTTCACCATCCACACAGGGCCTGCCGGAAAAACGTTATCAGATGGCCGCAATGCCCATTTAATCCAGGAAAATACCTCGTGGTGGCTGCCAAGGCTGAGCAAGTACTTCGAGCTTTCCGTTTTGCAGCGCCACAATGTATTTGGCGGCGGTTTTTTTGTCGTGGTCGAACGCAAGAAAGATTCAGCGCAAGCGGACTGAGAATCCCCGAGCACCCCACCCAATAACCGCCCGGTTAGCCGGCTTGCTGCGCAAGGTTCTGGTGGTGCTCGGTGACCAACTTCTTGATCAGCGTGAAATGCTCGGGCTTGGGCTGTTGTTTGTCGAAATCCCATACGTATTTCGGGAACTTCACGCCGTCGATTTCAATCGTGTGCACCGACTGACCCATAATCTCTTTCCAGGGAATGGCCGACATGGATAATTGCGCAGTCTTTCGCCAAAGTTCTGCGCCTTCACATGTCGTGGTCTCCGGAAATGCCGGCACCCCCATGGTGTAGTGAAGATTGCCAGCGCTCAGGTCCACCGCTTGGTAGCCAATCAGCTGATTCCACTTAGGGTCGAGGCCGCCGACTGCCTCTTCTCGGAGCCACTCTAAGCCATGAAGATTGATCGTGGTTTCCTGCACGAACTCAGGCGTCAATTTCCTGTGGTCAGGGTGCGCACAATTAAAGAGCATAAAGGAGGTTTGCTCATACTTATCCAAGGATTTAACAACCGAAACAGCAATATCATCCGAGATCAGATCCTCCAACTCGGTAATATCGGACGCCAGCAACATATCCGCATCCATAAAAATTGCTGGCCCCTGAAAATCGCACAGCCAAGGCACAAGAAATCTTGAAAAGGTAAATGGCGTTAAACCACGCCGGGTAATCGGCAGGGTGCGAAGGATCAGCGGTGACACGGCCACTGGTCGCGTGGTGGTCTCAAAAATCGATTGCTGCAGCGTTGTATAGGAAATGCGCTGCCGCTCATCGTAACCAATAAATACTCGAAGCATCGCTTACCCCAATTGCTTAATGACCGATTGCCATGCCGTCTTGAGCGGCTCATCCCAGGATCCGGGCCGCTCCTGAGGGAACAGCTTCGCTGTAGGAAATACAGCACGCCGAATCGTCTCATTTTTCCAACGGAATTGGGACTGCGCCGCTGGAATTAGAACATGCACCGGCAAACCCAGCGCACAGGCAAAGTGCGCAACGCTGTTGTCGATGGTGACGATAGCGTCACAGGAAGCCAACACAGCGAACACGCCATCGAGGTCTTTGCGGTTGTCGATGCCGCTTAATACCACCCGTGGGTCGCCGAGTTCGGAGATGTCATCAATGGGCCGCTGGTCATACTGCATGGAGAGAAATTGCGCATCGAATTCAGCTGGTACCGCCGACATAAACTGAGCAAGCGTTAACGAACGAATACGCCCGTTAACTTTGCGCCCACCGCGCCAAGAGATTGCGATCTTTGGTCTTTTTATGGACGACAAACGCGCTTGCTGCTCGTCGAGCCGACTCTGGGAGGGCACATACAAGGGATGCTCTATGGCATTGGCTTCAACCAAAATCTCTGGGCAAAACAATCTAAACAACTCACCCAAGGAGATTGCAAAAGCACAGTCATCAGGTTGTCGCGCCATTCCCCGGTCCACGAAGCGCCATTGGGGATACTTAGCCTGAAAATAGGGAATGAGGCGTTTATCCAGTGCCATGACCACCCGCTGCACACGCCGTGATAGCTCATCGAGCGCATGGGCAAAGAACACTTCATCACCGATGCCCTGCTCTGCCCAAACGAACACCGCATCGTCGGTCAACTGCCGGCCGTCGTACTCGGGCAGCGTTGGTGTAATCCACTGCAATTCGGGGAATGCTTTAAAACGCGCCTTGTAGTTTGCGAAGCCTTGCTCGTAATTGCCTAGCGCGAGCTGCATTTCGCCAAGTTCGAAGCGCGCCCCAAAATCAACTCCCTTCTCCAAATCCAATGCCCGCTGCATGGCTTCTGCCGCGCCGGAGAAGTCCTGCAAAAACATCCGCACAGCCGAGCTTGCGCGCGCCACACCGGGCTTAGTCCACTGATTTAGAATTGTGCGATCCAGTCGATCGAGCTCGTCTCGGCTGTCTTTCCCTACTCGCTTATACATGGGTGCCAAACGGCGCACAGCCTCGAGTGGCTCCTCTGCTTCGCTGAGCAACTGCTCAAGCAAAGCTATCGCCTCCTCAAAACGCGCCGCACCAAACAATGACGCGCTGAGGTTCACACGCAGATCGATACTCGCTGGATATCGTCGCGACAACTCGCTAAACATTTTGACTGCTGTCTGGTAATCGCCACTATCGTGCGCTACCGACGCCATCACATTGAGCGTATTCATATCGTCGAACTGACTGAGATCGGCCTCTTCAAGGGCTATATTGATAAGGTCCAAACGCCCAGCCCAAGACGATGCTTGTGCCATCAACAGCTTGAGGTTGTCATCTTGCGGATACTTAAGCAGCCCTACGGCCGCCAAACAGATTGCATCTTCGTAACTTTCTTCTTCAAACCATTTGTCGGCAACGGCGCGAATTTGTGCGACGGTCAAACTTTGATAGTCAGAGGTACGCAGAATCTTGCGAGCGTAGAAAGTGGCATCGCGATGAGCAGGTTCGACCCGAAAAATAAGCCATGCCTGCAGGGCAGCATTACCGAAGTCTCCCTCGTGAAATGCCTCTCGTAGCGCTACCTCCGCGCTTTGAAGATCAAATACTGTCACGCGTTGGGCGTACACATCGCAATGGCACGAAGCATTGCCCGAGCCTTATTCAAGGTCTCTTCCCACTCACTGTCGGGAACTGAATCCGCAACGATCCCCGCCCCGGCCTGTAGATAGACCGCCTGGTCTTTTACAATAGCCATGCGAATCGCAATCGCCGTATCCATGTCGCCCGCCCACGACAGATACCCAACCGCACCGCCATACACCCCGCGCTTGACGGTTTCGAGCTCATCGATGATCTCCATGGCGCGCACTTTGGGTGCGCCGCTTAACGTTCCGGCAGGCAGGGTTGCGCGCAGCGCATCCATTGCGCTTAAACCTTCCCGCGCCGTTCCCGTCACATTTGAAACAATGTGCATAACGTGAGAATAGCGCTCGATAATCATGTTTTCAGTCAGATCAACACTGCCAGGCTCGGCAATACGGCCAACATCATTGCGCCCCAGATCGATGAGCATGAGGTGCTCTGCGATCTCCTTCGGATCAGCGAGCAGATCCGCCGCCAGCGCGTCATCCTCTGCCTCGGTACGACCGCGCTTGCGGGTACCGGCAATGGGCCGCACCGTTACCTTCCCTTGTTCGGCACGCACAAGAATCTCTGGCGAGGAACCCACGATGTGAAACTCACCCATGTCCATGAAATACATATAAGGAGAGGGATTGAGATTACGAAGCGCTCGATACAAGGATAGCGGCGAGCGCTCGAAGGGCACCTTCATCCGCTGCGAGGGCACCACCTGCATGACATCGCCATCAAGAATGTAATCGCGAATGTGCTCTACCCAGCCCTCGAACTCCGCCTGCGTGGTTGTATAGGTCGCCCGAGCTTCGATATCTGTGGTATCGGTTGCGCCCAGCGCTATCGCTTCTAGCTCGGGTCCTGGTTTCGGCAACTGGGCCTCTAAATCTGCAATTCGGCTAACTGCCTCGCGATATTTGGACGCCGGCTCACCCTCGCGAACATCAACGTTCACAATCATCGTCAAAGTGCCAGCCAGATTATCGAAGACCAGCACCTCCTCGGCCACCATGAGGGTAATGTCAGGCGTATTCAGTTCATCGGCCGGACAGGAGTGTTTTAATTTGGGTTCGACATAACGAACGGTGTCGTATCCAAAGTAGCCAACCAAACCACCGTGAAACACCGGCAGTCCGTCCAACGGTGCGCTTTTGAAGTTGTCGTGTAACTGCTCGACATAGGCTAAGGGGTCGGCGCAGGTTTCCGTTGCAACCAGCTGTCCATCTAGAAAGCGGGATACCTTCTCTCCCGTGACCGTGAGCCAACGCTTGGCGGGCAGGCCTATGATCGAATAGCGACCCCATTTTTCGCCCCCCTGCACCGACTCAAATAAAAATGAATAAGGCCCCGCAGCGAGTTTTCGATAGGCAGACAGCGGCGTCTCGGTATCAGCGAGAATCGTCCGCGCGACAGGGATCAGGTTGTAGCCTTCGGCCACCAGAGCGTCAAAGTGAGACTGGTCAATCATTTGGCGACAGCTGCAAGTTCAGACCGCATTTCATCAATGACGGCTTTGTAATCGGGTTGATTGAAGATTGCGGAACCCGCCACGAAGGTATCCGCCCCGGCGCGGGCGATGTCGGCGATATTGGCGGCGCTGACGCCGCCATCTACTTCGAGGCGAATATCATAACCACTGGCCTCAATGAGCGCTCGCGCCTCGCGTAACTTGTCCAGGGTCGCGGGAATAAACTTCTGCCCCCCGAAGCCGGGGTTCACCGACATCAAGAGAATCATATCGACCTTATCCATCACGTACTTGAGTGCGTCCAAGGGCATCGCGGGGTTGAATACCAAACCCGACTTACAGCCCGCCTGACGGATCAGCTGCAGCGAGCGATCCACATGGGTCGATGCATCCGGGTGGAAGGTGATGTAGCTGGCACCGGCATCAGCAAACATACCAATGAGGCTATCGACGGGCTGCACCATCAGATGCACGTCAATGGGGGCTGTCACGCCATGTTTGCGCAAGGCCTCGCACACCATCGGGCCAATAGTGAGGTTGGGTACATAGTGATTGTCCATGACGTCGAAGTGAACGATGTCAGCCCCGGCTGCGAGAACGTCGTCAACCTCTTGGCCAAGGCAAGCGAAGTTCGCCGACAAAATGGAAGGCGCTATCTGGAAATCGGGCATGACATGTCAACAATGCTAGGAAAGCACGTAGTTTACCCGCTGAAGGCATTGCTTGGAACGTTGATGAGCGGCAACAAAAGCTTTCAGCCGCCGTCACAGACTAAACGTCAACCGTCGGGGTCTCCGAGATGAGGATGGGTCGCGCAACTAACGAGAGAGCCTCAGCGGCACTAGTGGTACCGCTCGCACGGCTGGGACGGCTGGCACTGCTGAGAATTGATCTGGCCGTCCCCCACAGAACGCTATGCAAGGCGTTTAAGTTTTTGGCAACCCCCGAGACACTTAACTTAGGTTCGGGTTTGTTTAGACCGATCAAACAGCGGAATCGTCTCGGTTTGGGCGAAATCAAAGCCTACCGATCGGGCATAGCTCTCGATGCCAAGATACTTCTGCAGGGATTTGTGGATGTGCGCGGGGGTCAAAATCACACCATTATTTGATGTCGCCAGCGTGCTTGGATTAATTGAGCGAGCAAAGTGCAGCTCGTCGGTAGCACCCACGACCCGATTTCCCCAGGGTGCGCCCTGCTCCATGATCATGTACGACGCGATCGGCCAGTGATCCTTGCCGTCACCGTCATTATAGAAATTCGTGCGCCCGAAGTCGGAGCCGACGACCAGCACAATACGGTCTGCGAGGCCCATCGCCTCAGCCGTATCCCAAAAATAGTCGATCGACTCAGCCAGGTGGGTATACAACAGCGCATGAATCGGGTCGTGGTTGTCGTGAGAATCGAATCCACTCAGCATCAGATCTGCGGTGGAACCTAAGCCCGATTGGAAAACCAGAAATGCAGACTGGATTTGTTGGCGGAGATTGGACCAAAACATCTGCTCACCGACCGTAAATTCCTCACTGGGCTCGATTTGATCTTCCGAAGGCAAGATGTCAGCGAGGCGGCGCAGACTGTCCCGTCCTTCCAGCGCTTCTTGCTGGCGCAATACACTCTGACGCTGTCGTGATGTCAGTGATGGGCCTGCCAACAGCGCACTGATCGCCGAGCGAACCTGTGCCTGAGCGGTCTGCACTTCTCGTTCGGGACGCATCGTCTGGCTAGTGTCCCACGGTGAAATATTCGGAGCCGTCAGTGTTCTCAGCGCATTCAGGTCATCAAATCGGTTGTACGTTAAAAGCCCTGCGGTTCTCGAGGTACCGCCAAACACCGTGTACGCAAGTGGCTTGTCGAGGGATTTGGCCGCCGCATGAATGGCACTCAGCGACGGTCGTCCCTCTGCATTACTGCCTGTCCAGTTAAACAGCCTCCCCGTCTCGTGGGAGTTGGTTTGAGCATCAACGCCATTCACTACCACCATGTTAGCCCCATGACGCTGAAAGAGCTGAGCGTTATTGGCGATAGGGGCAAAGCGAATATTGCCAGCTTCACCTACATCGGCGGCATCCGCCCAGTTGTTGATTTTCGGCTCACCGGGGGTATTGGTCTTGGGATCACACAACTGGGTAACGTCCGCGCCACCATCGAGTTGCAGGGTGACCAGCAACTTGCCTTGGTAAGGTGAAAAACCGCTGCCGAGCACCCGAAAGCTGCTCGCCGAGGTCAGGGCTATTGCACCACTGGCGATCGACTTAACAAAACGGCGCCGATTAAATGCAGGGGCCGATGACGGATGTTTATGCTTCATGTCTTCCTCCCCTTCAGTCGTGCAAGTACCAGAAACTGGTCATTAAGCCATGAACGACCATCGTCCAAGCGCGCATCATGCCAGTGGGATCGTTGTGGACCGATTGCCACTGCTCATCGGTCCACTCATCACCCCACTCATCATTCCAAATGCTCCAAGTGTCACAATTGCCATCAAAATAGTTAACGCGCCGCCGTTCCTCGGCCGCGTGGGCAGTCATCACATTGAGCAAGCCGTCGCGGGTGGCCGCGTCTATCGGTCGGTTGGTAGCGCGCAGATACAAGTCCTCCAACTGGGCCATAATTTTCTGACCGTCAACCGAGGAGGGATCAAAGCCGTCTGCGTGCACCGAAGTCTGAATGACGACACCGCTCTCAGGATGATTACTCGGCAATAATGTCCCGATCTCCACCACAAACTCATAGTCGCCGGCATCGAGCTCGTAGCTCAGCTCAAAGCTGCTTGTGGTGTGGCCGTAGAAAAACCGCTGCCACTCGTCAAACCAGCCGCGTATTTCGTCTTGCTGAGTTTGATCATCGAAATAGTACTCTGGCGTAAACCGCCCACTCTCTTCAAATTCATCCCACTGGATATCCTCGAGCAATTCCCCGTTGCGATACAAAGCCACCGAGCGCACGCCACCGTGCACACAAATCCAGGAATTATCATCGCCCTCGATCTCTTGGATGCAGCCATTGGGCGTCACTTCAGCCACTTTAAGTGCCACCTGGCCACCGGTGGTATTGAACGAAACGCGCTCTTCGTACACATCGTTTTCGCCGTCAATTTGGTTGTAACGCTCACCCAGCGTCGACTCGACAAAACTCAGCCGACTGGGATCCATGTAGCGGTCGACCTGTGTAAACAGCGTTCGATCAGCAGGATCTTTATAGAATTCGTCGAGCACTACCTGACAGGAGAGCTCCGTCGCCATCAACTCTGTGACGTTGGACATGAGCGGCGTCAAACTGCGATTTCTTATGGTTACCGCAGCGCCATCAATGCCACCGTAAAAGGTACTCAAGCCCGACCAAGAGGCATTGAAAGCTGTTTCGACCTGCTCCTCGGCGTGGGGATTGTTGGGATTTTCTCGCCACGTTCTTCCGAACACCGCCTTATTTTTCCGATCCAGTTCCTGGGGCGTTAAAAGCCTACCGCTGCCCACGGTCTCCATCGCCAGACTTCGCTGCTGCTCAACTTCGGGGTCAGCGAATCCGCTTACCCGGAACCACGGCGACATGATCATATCGGCAAACAGTTGCTTAGCCTTGAAGCCCGAGGCCTCGAATTTTTCGGCAAGTTCCGCCACCAACGCATGCTGGGCATTGAAGGCCATGAGCTTCTGCTCATAGCCCGGCAGGCTCGGGTCGGCGGGGGCGCGAATGACGTCAGCACCAAAGATGGCTGGCCACCAGAACTTAACCGTCGCCGCAGCGAAACGAGGGTCATTGGCAATTTGCTGACCCAACCATTGAATGCTGTCTTTATTCCCGCTGGGACTTGCCCCCTCAAAACCAGGGTTACGCATATCGCGATACCAGGTATCCCCCTCTCGGTAGCCCGTAGATCCAGCCTCCCCCCCATACCACTCGGGGTATTTATAGCTCTCGGGCAGGGAATCGGTGCCACCCCACTGATCAAGGTAGGTCCCTTGATCACCAAAACTCTGGTATGAACCCGCCACCGGGTCCATTCGTTCGTGACACACCGTGCACGCGGGGTTGTTCAATGTGGGGTTATTGGTGTCTGCGAGCGCATCGGGGTCCGTCGAGCGCGGTGCCGATTTTTCGATATCCACGTCAAGGAAGTGAAAGTAGGTCCAGCGCGCTCGCGCGCGATTGCGGTTGGTGTCAGTGGACGGGTACCGAGCCAACCATCCTGGCATGCTCAACACACCCGAGTGGGGCCAATCCTGATAGCCGCTGAAACTTAAGAGCCGCTCACTTTCCCAGTCATATTCAAACGCTTCATCATGGGGAATATGGCCGGTGTTTACCCCGGGCTTGAAAACCGACACTTTGCGGCGATCAAATGTGCCACTGGGGTTCATTAAATCGGAAGGCTGAAACCCCGCGTTAGATCGAAATCCTAAATCGGTATAAGGATTGACCATCGTGTAGTTGGCGGTGACGACCTGCTTGTAGGATTTATTGGTCTCAACGATGTGCGCAATCAACTCTAACGGCGCCCGCGCGAGTCCGTAACGAAAAGCCGAATCAGCATCGCCTCGGCGTAAGAAGGGTTCATCCCAATATTCCAAAAATTCTTCAGGCGTCTCGGTAGGCCGTGAGGCAGTGAATTCATTAAATGTTGGGAAACGATCCATAGTGCCGAACTCAAAGTTCAGGCCCTTCGTTAATCCCATTGTGAGCAGCCTGTCATTGGCGCCATTGACCAAAAAGTCATGGAACCCATCACCGGTCATCAGGCGCAAAATCTCTGCACGCAGCGCTTCCTCTGACGCCTTGGCTCGGTTAATCATCGCCTGATTGGGCACCCGGCCAGCCAGCAGGATGCCGGCCCTACGTAGGGTCGTTTCGCGATCTTCAGTTAGCGTTGCCGACCAAAAATCACCGTCGTCAGTGCCGCTGGATGTATCGACACCGAGGGTAAGCGTCAGGTACTCGGCGAGGGCTTCGTACTCAAGAGATCCGCGAGTGAGGACGGGGCCACCACCATGGCCAGCATCGCCGACAGCTTTATCAAGCAACCAATCGGCTGGCACATCACTCAGAGAAACAAATGCCTCAAGCGCGTTATGGTTTTCGGAGGGGTTACCGTCAAACAGGATACGTGCGGGTGGATTGTGATTGTCGGCCACCGAGCCCGACTTGTGACACACCACACAGCGGGCCTGCACAACGGGCTCGACATCGCTGATGTAGAAGGCCTCGGCGGTTTCAAGGGGCTGCTCCGATCCATCAAACCCGCCACCAGACCCGCCATCAGACCCACCGCCGCTCGAGCCGCCACCGCCAGACGCCGCGCCGTCATCGCTGTCTTTATTGGCCGCATTACCTGATCGAACGGCCTGAACGGAGTTAATCAGATTACCGAATGCACCGTGAGGACTGCTTTGAGCGTGGATGGTCGCTGTAGGGAGTAAAAGGAGCGCGCTCAGGCACAACCCATAGATACAACTGGAGGTACGGAGGCGCAGCAACGATGTGCGTCGCTGTGATTGATTGGTGGTCATGAACCGGCCTTGCCACAGTTTCTGTGGCTGCTTGCGTTAGCGCTGATAGTTACCCTAGCAAAGCATCAGGACAGATAACAGAGGTAACTAATCGGTTAAATTGGGAAAAATTTAAGCTTTCCCCGATTTATTACTTAGTTCGATTTGGTACGTGAAAAAGGTCGTCTGAAAAGCAACCTGGCACAGAAAGCTGAGACCAAGGGGCTCATAGGTTCGCAGCCTACGGGTTCCTGGCCGCTGCCACTGATGTATCTAAGCTCTTCAGCCGCTCGGGGGTCCCAACGTCCGCCCATTGACCGCGCCATAACTCACCCGTCAGCGCGTTACGGGCGATCGCCGCATCTAAAAGTGGCTTTAACGGTAATTTTTTAGGCAGATCAAGGTTGGAAGCGTCAGCGACCTCGCCATCAGCACTAGGGTTAGCGCTTTTATCAGCCCTTCGCTCTGCCCTTTGTTCAGCTCCTCGCTCAGCCCCATATTGAGGGTCGGCAAGGTCAAAGAAGCTCGGGGTATAAACACCGATACCCGCAAACGTCACCGTGTCACTCGTATTGGTGGTGCGCGGTATCACGCGCCCACCTTCCAGCGCATCTAAGCAAAAATCCCCGTCAGGGTTATGAGTTGGGTTGGGCACCATCACCAAATGCGCGCCGGCCTCAGGGGGCATCATTTCGGCAAGGCTCTCAAACGGATAGGGACAATAAATATCGCCGTTTACGACGAGAAAAGCCTCGCTTTTATCCGCTGTCTTTCTACCGAGCCTATCAAAGCTGTCAGTGTCCTCGGCAACTGACTGAGTGAGCAGGGGCAGCGCACGAATAACACCGCCGGCAGTTTCAAGAGGCTCAGGCTCAAAAGAAACCTGGATATGCACACCCCACTTTGATCCGTCGCCACAGAAGTCAGCGATTTGCTCACCCAGATAAGCCGCATTTACTACTAATTCGCTAAAACCAGCGGCTCTGAGATTGAGGATATGGTGTTCCAACAGCGCCCTGCCCCCTACCTCTAACAGGGGCTTAGGGGTGGTGTTGGTGAGTGGGCGCATGCGACGCCCTTCACCGGCGGCCAGAATCATCGCTTTCATAGACAATTACGCACTGGGCGCGGCCTTATCACAGGCGATCTCATCACAGCCGACCTCATTACAGCCGACCTAATCACAGCCGACCTAATCACAGCCGGCCTTATCCCAATGGGGGTTATCACAGCCGGGCTTTTTATTGGCCGTTTTTTCATTGGCGGAAAGGTCGATCACACCGCAACCTCCCGAAACCACGACTGCTTACGACACAAGGGCATCACCTCGGCCTCGAACCACCCAGAAAACGCAGCAATCGCCGAGTCTTCCGGCCCATACAGTGCGAACACTTCCCGCACGTAGGCTAATACCAGAGGCAAATCATCGAGGTACTGCGCCTTGCCATCGCGGAGATACAGGCGCGCAAAGATGCCCAAGCATTTAATGTGTCGCTGCAGGCCCGTCAGATCAAACCAGCCAATAAAGGTCGATTGATCGGTTGGCGGCAATAGGTTTCGGCGGGTCAGTAACTGCTGATAGTGATTGAGCCATGTGAGCTGTTGCGCTCGGGGCCAGGCGATGTAGCAGTCTTTGAGTAATGACGCGGCATCGTAAGTGATTGCCCCGATACAGGCATCCTGAAAATCGATGGCAACCAACTCGGAATCGTCAATGACCATGAGGTTACGGGAATGAAAGTCCCGATGGACAACCACCTGAGGCTGCGCGAAGGCGTTCTCGATCAGCCGCGACGATAAGTCGGCAAACAAGGGCTTGGCCGCTTCACTGGAATAATCGAGCAACTTCTCTAAAAACCAGTCTTGAAACAGATTCAGCTCGGTCTGGAGTAGCGCGGCATCGTAGGGCGGTAGCTCGGTGGATTCGACTGGAATCGCCACCGTGTCTGCTAGCATCATGAGCGCGTCTTTGTACCAATCCTGTGCCTCTAGCGCCGACTCCTCCTCGAGCCACGCCAAGAGCTGCTCATCCCCTAGATCTTCGACCAGTATGAATCCCAATTCGGGGTCGGCCGCATAAAGCTCTGGCACACGAATGCCGGCGGCTTCCAACATGCCGTGCACGTAAAGAAACTCGGCGTTTTTCTCTGAGGGGGGCGAAATCACGGCAATCCAGGTTCGCAGCTCGCTGAAATGATCATTGGATTCGTCGCTGCTGTCGTCGCTGCTGCCGTCACGATCACTCTCAGCTTCGGCTTCGGCTCCGTCTCCGTCTACGGTACCTATGGGCATTGATACCCGGTAGTAGCGCCGTGGGCTGGCATCTCCTGCGACCAGGTCGACGCTCCACCGGTCACTGAGGTGAGGTAAATGGCGGGGAAGCCAGGCGAGCAGCGTGCTGGGTTTACTGGACACTCGGGTTATCCTTGATGATGGTCGTCAACCTGTTCAAGTTGTTAAAGTTAATCAGCCGGCGGTCTCGGGCTTTTGCTGCTTGTTAAACTAGCTCGAGAATGACTGCATTTTGGGAATGTGAACACAGGTGGAGGCTTTATGGAACGGCGTAAAGCGTCTAACCTTCGGTTTCTGAGTTTTCTCTGCTCGTATTGCGCATAAATGGCATAAGCCGAATGATCTATCTCGATGATACGTCCACCCATCTGCCTATTCACATAGTCACTCACTTAGCCACTCACTTAGCCGTTTACGCAGATATGCAGCGAGCCACACACGAACCCTGCATCTACTCATACACCTTCCCATGCAGCTACTCACACGCCTTCCCATGCACCCGGACAGCCATTGAGAAACCATCGTGACCAGTAAGGACGATCTCAGCCAAGACACTCAGGACGATTCGGTAAATACCCCCACCGTCGAGTCGGGACCTGATGCAGCGGAGGGGCGTGATCGTGAAGGCGTCGAATCCGAGGCTGCCGACAGCAAGGCCGACCAAAATGAGTCGGATCGAACTGACTCTGCCCAACCGGACTCTTCCCGAACAGACTCTGCCCAAACGGCCCCAGCCCCCGAGCAGACCGCCGTTTGGGTGCCCGCATTGAAAGAAGCGGCCTGGGCCTTTTTGGCAGCAGCGATCCTGCTGGCAGCTGTCTACTTTATTTGGTTCTTCAAGTTTCACCCCGAGTTTGAACGCTTTGCCCATCGCGGCGATGTACCCACTATCACCATCCCCGGCAATCGGTTTGTGCCCGTACGTGTGGGCACCGGTGGCTACAAAGATGGTGCAGCGGTGGTAGCCGAATACTTTGAGGGCAGCGCCATTCTGGAAGTGAAGCGGCCGTTTGTAGCCGAAGACTACCCCTTCATTAAATTCGATATTGAAGGGCTCACCACTTGGTCTAACGCGTTTGTGTTCTGGCAGCTTGCGAATGACCCCGGCAATGTCCACCGACTGCAACTCAACCGCAGCTGGGACGAAGTAACCCAAGTCGCGATGCCCTATGGCGAGGACAACTACACGGGACAAGTCAGCATTCTGGCGATCGGTTTTGTGAGTGATGCCACTGATCACGATAATGATGGCGAGCCCCTGTTCGTGAAAGGGGTCGAGCTTCGGCCGTTCTCACGGCTTCGGGTGGCCGAGCAGATTTTTGAGGACTGGACCAACCCGCCCTTGTGGCAGGGTTACTCGAACAATATTGTGCGGGGGATTCACGCAACGGGCATGGTGTTCCCCAATGCGGTTGCAAACCTTCTTGTGGTGACGGGCGTATCGCTGGCTTGGTTATGGCGCCAGCGAAATAAGCTGCGGGGCAAGCTGCCCTCGGTACGGCTTCTAGCTGTCGCGCTTTGCTTGTGTCTTTATGGCTGGGCGTTTAACGACGTACTGCGGTGGCATTGGCGAGTGGCGCAGCTGCTGGACACCCATGAGCGGTATGCGGGTTTACCGCTAGAAGAGCGGATTCGGAATAATCCGATTCGGTGTGGGAGAAGGGATGACTGTTTTGAGCATTTGTTGCCGTATTTTTAGGTCGCGATAAGGGCTCTTATCGCACTTTTTAGAGGAGCTAGAAGGGAGAAATATCAGGGGGGGGTAAAGTAACTTAAGTATCTGTTTTAAATGGAAATAAAGGGGGACTGCCCTGCCGATTTCAAGGCTCTTAATTGGGTTCGTTTTGTGACTTTTTGCTTAACTGTCAAATGCCGTATCATCTTGCCCTAGCAGCCTTAGCGATTCGCGCCGCTGATCGCTGCAAGTGCCGCTCGAGCCCACGGAGGGTTTTGACGGTGGTATCGCTCAACACATCGCCCACCTCATAGCCCGAGTCTAATGCGATCAGTATCTGCTGCTCACTTGCCGTCACTCCTCGACTTTCGTCGGTCAAAGCCTGGTATGCCGACATAAGATCGTTCACCTTGAGGCGTCTCACTCGACCGTTGTTCACAACATCGGGAGCGCCGTCCTCACTCATGTCTCGCACATAAATTTCCGCATACGCATCGCACACGCGCTGGTGCTGAAGAATACTGGTCACCAACTCCTCGGCAGCCAATGCGTCAAGGCCACGCGCCCTGGCATCAGCCATCAGTGTCGGC
>CBFHPT010000012.1:0-100901 GCA_965657905.1 Luminiphilus sp.
CTTCGCTTCATCATAAACACTCCTTTTACCCATTATCGGGCTTCTTTGAAGTGTCCGGAAGAACGGGGTAGAACCCCCCCTGCCGCAAAGTTGTCCAGCGAGCTTTGCAGCGATAAGCCGACCGCGAGTCCCGCGGCACCGAGCAAAGCTACCAATGAGGTGGTATCGACCCCTAATTGACTGACTCCTCAGTTCAGGTAACAAACACATTCAATAAAACGGCCACGAGTATAACCTCGGGAGCGGGCAGGCGTGGCAAGACAAAATGCAGCGGCAATAACTCGTCGTAGGTTCTGTCACCACGGTTGCGGCGCGGTCGCCACATAGGTTTCTCTACATTAAAAGCTTTCGACGGTGACCGTGCGGGGCTTAGCGTTCTCTAGCGAGGCGGTGAGCGGCCCATGCACCCAGCACTCCGCAAGAAGACAGAATTCCGTAGTAGACCAGGTAGCCCATCGCATCTGGCCAACGCTCGAGCAACGCAGCTTTCAATAGCGGTAGATAGATGTCCGGCGCGTAACCCAACAGGCTTATTAATCCGATGGCGAGCCCTTTATAGGCATTCGGAACGTTGCAGTCTTCGAGGGTTGCCCAATAGATGCCGCGGATACCGTAAGTAACCAGGCCGATGCTTAGTACTACGCCGAGGAGTGCAATTACTCCAAGGGTTGTCGGGAGTAACGGCAGTACCAACAAACCGAAAGCGCTTAATAACATCAGTCGCGACAAGGTGAGTACTGCATCGAATCGATCACCCATGACCCCTGCTAGCACGGCCCCTAGAGGACGCATCCAGAGTTTGGCAACGGTCAGGGTGCCCGCCGCCACGGCGCTGAGGCCAAACACCGTCTGTAATAATCCGGAGAACGAATAGGTCGCCCAAAAAAGTTGATAGCCGGTGAGAATGACCAAGCCGGCGAGCCAGATCCGTGGGTTTCCTAGCAACACCCGTAGATTGCGGATCAGTCCATTCGTGTCGCTTGAGGAGGCTAAGTTACTGGCATCGAAACGCTCTCCTAACGCTGCCGACGGCGTGACAGTAGCCATTGATCTCTCGGCAGTGGGCGGCACGTCAGAGGGAAGCTTCAGGAGCAACAGTACAACGGGAGCGATGAGCAGCGACGCACCGGCATACAAATAGACCACGGCACTTAGTGCGCCCTTGGTGTTGCTGCCATCATGGTTGAGCAGCGCTGCAAACAGCGCGACGGCCAGTGTTGCCAGCAGTGCCTCGATAGCCCCGCGCCCACCCTCGAGTAGACCGAAGAAACTCCCCTGCCGGTCATGGGGAGCAATGATCGCGCAGGCTTTAATCATTGACCCCCAAAAGGTCAGGCCAGTGCTTAAGCCCCATCCCAAAAATATCCATTTCAAAGCCCCGTTGCTGGGTATCTGCGCAAACCAAAAAGCAAGCAGGGCGGTGGCGACCATGGATCCGGCCAATAGCCATCGCGGGGGGAATCGATCGGCCAGCCAGCCACTGGGTAAATAGCCCAGGACAAACATCACACCTAACAGTGAATAAGCTTCGCCCAGCTGTGTCTGGGTGAGTTGGTAGGTCTCTAACAAGGACACTTCGAAATTCTGTCGCAGGTATAAGACTGGGTAAATGGCGCCACCCGCAAGTATCAGTACAAATAACTGACTGTAGCGTTCACGCAATGACGGATGACCAGGATTGGACACGCTTGATTACCAGAGTTGGAATAGGGCGGTGCCAATGAATGTGCCTACTGCGTAGCCAACAACACCGACGAGTACTCCCGGTGTGACCTGGTCGTGCCAGCCTTTCGCAGCTGCCATGGCCGGTGCTGTTGTGGCCCCGAGAATAGCAGCGTTTGAGGCGGTCAGGAGTTCAGGGATCGTCAGTTTTAGCAGCCAACCTAATGATAAAAGCACTAACAGGTGAACCGTAAGTAGAATGGCCACAAGCACAATTAATAGGGGCGCAACGCTGATCATCGCGGCAACATTCGCACCCGCTGCAATTGCAGCAAAGAAGGCAAACGACAGCGCGACCCCCATTTCAAAACTCCCTAAAAACCATCGACGGGCTCCTGGCACGAAGGTGGCTACCGCCAGGGTCAGCGTGGTAAGAATCATATAGCGCCAGTCGCCCAGCCCGGTCAGGGCAGCCAATGCATCGCTGATAGCAACCAGTCCTACAGCAGCGGCAATGCTAAGACACAACGATGCGGCGGACGTTTCAGTGTGTTGTTCGCTGACCTGATCAACCTGTCTGACCTTGTCTGGTGCAGAAAGGTTTTCTTGGCGACGCGCAAATGAGGCTGCAATCCAGCGGGTCGCTGGGATCAGGGCAATGACGCTGAGATAGACGGCACTGAATAAGTTGTCGGCTGCCGTGGCCGCGGAAAAAAATGAGCGATCTTGATTGAGACCGGTGATCTCTCCAAGTGCCGCATAGTTCACCGAGCCTCCCGTATAGGTGGAAGCAAACAAGCCCACGATTGCAGCCTCCCGCTGGTCGGACCCTATGTCTGCACCGGTGCCCAGCGCGCTCAGGTCGAGTAGCAGTGCGGCCACGATGACGCCCGAGACCGTGCCGAGGCATGCCACTGCAAACGCCAAGGAGGTTCGCGACGCTTCGCGAACCAGTCGTTTGAGATCGGCCTGAAAAAGGAATAATGGTATTAGTGTGGGCACAATATAAGTGAACACGAATCCATAGGCTGGCGCGTCGTGAGGAATGACGCCGAGATTCGCTGCTGCAATTGCAATCAAAATCGCCAACACTGCACCGGTGAGTTGCCGACCGACACGGGTTTTTTCAAGCAGAAAAGCACTTGCTGCAATACCCATGATCGCCGCAAAGACTGCAAAGTGATTTTCCGCACTGATAAGAGCCATGATGGGTTCCGGTTACTCATTTGATACAACGTTGGCCTAACGCTAGCACGTATATTGAGCGGCGTATAAGCACTAGTTGCTAGAATATGTGAGAGCCCCACTGCATAGGTCGCTAACAAAGACCCGCACAATGGCAGCGGTGATTATTGTCGATCGACATTCGGAGGATTTAATGGCACCAGACTATGATTGGGTTTCCGCGCTAGATGCTGCGTTGGAGAGCAACGGCAGCCCGCCAGATCGGTACTTTCAGCTCGCGACCCTCGATGCGGCAGGCCATCCGAGGGTTCGAACCTTGGTGTTCCGGGGGTTTGCCGATGACGGCGAGTCGCTGCTCGCGATTACCGATTGTCGCAGTGCAAAGATTGCTGACCTCGCCAATCATACTGTGAGCGAAGTGTGTTGGTATTTTCGCGAGTCCCGGGAGCAGTTCCGCTTGTCGGTTAGTACGCAGTTTGAGACCGTCGCTGGCCTACAAAAATCCCTTTGCGAACGTGTGTGGCGGGCACTGTCAGATTCGGCCAGAGCGCAGTTCTATGGCGCTGCACCGGGTGTGCCAATCGACGAGGAGCTCGCGAGTTCCAAGGGCACACCTCAGTTGATCTCGCAAAGCGAGGGCGAGAAGGGCGTCGATGATGGTTTGTCAGACAACTTCGGGGTGTTGGTTATGAGCCCCAAGGAAGTCGATCACTTAGTACTTGCGGATCCTCAGATTCGGATCCGAAGCACCAACGTTAACGGAGTCTGGCAAGCCATAAGCCTCAATCCCTAACTCTCTCGTCTCTGCTCATGCAATGCGACGCTCGACTCCTGCCCAGTGGGGTTCACGCAAGACGGTTTTGAGTATCTTGCCCGATGGATTTCGAGGCAATGCATCGATAAATTCGAGTTTGCGCGGAATTTTGTATCCGGCTAGTTTGTCGCGACAAAAGGCAACGACATCGGATACCTCAAGCGTATGTTCGGGTTTCATTGCGAAAACGGCCAACAGGGTCTCTCCGAATCTTTCATCGGGTACGCCAATAACAGCCACCTCAATAACCCCTGGAAGTCCGGCGAGAATATTCTCAACCTCGACGGGGTAGATGTTTTCACCGCCGCTCACCACCATATCTTTTATCCGGTCGCGCAGGTAGACGTACCCATCGGCATCCATAAAGCCCGCATCCCCCGTCATTACCCAGCCCTGCTGTAAGGTAGATGCCGTAGCCTCCGGCCGATTGAAGTACTCGAGCATGTTGCTCGATGACCGCAAACAAATTTCCCCGGTTTCTCCTGCTGCGACCCGCTGACCATCCTCGTCAACGATTTTCACTTCATTTCCCGGACATGCTCGCCCGCAAGCGGTGAGCAACTCTGGCCGACCATTTACGGCACGACGATGATCCTCAGGAGGCATTGCGATAACGGTGCCGGTAGTTTCAGTCATGCCGTAAACTTGTCCGAATCCGCAGCCAAAGACGTCCATTGCTTCCTCTAAAAGCGAGGCACTAATGGGTGCAGCGCCATAGGCAATAATCTCAAGGGAGCTGAAATCGTAGTCGCGAACATTCGGTACCAGTTTGACGATAGCTTGAATCATGGCAGGTACCATAAAGACCGAATTCACTTTCTCTGCCTGGATGGTGTTAACCACGCGAACTGGATCAAAGGCTTCGTGCATGATGTTGTGCGCGCCGTGAGCGAGTCCGATATAGGCGATACCGGTACCGCCAATATGAAACAAGGGCGCAATGACCAGATTAACCGTGTCGGGGTGATAGAGCGCATCGTTGCTGATTGCCATCATCTGAACGAGGGAGGATAGGTTACGATGACACAGCACCGCCCCTTTGGGTTTACCCGTAGTGCCGCTGGTGTAGAGCTGTAAGACCGGCGTTGTTTCGGTGACAAATTCGTCGTTTAAGACGGGTTCAGCACTGCGCTCTAATGCCGTTTTCAAGGACATATACGCATCGTCACGATTAGCAATGAGCCGGGTGGGCTTCTCGCGGGCAGCGATCGTTGCGGTGATCACATCGTCAATGCTGTTGTCGGTCACCACGAGCGCGTCGATACCGGCATCGTCGAGAATGAACGCGAGTTCTGCTGGCGCTAGTCGAAAATTGACGGATACGGTGACCGCACCAATGCGGCTGCCAGCCAGCATGACGGCCATGTGCACGGGAGAGTTGAGGCCAAGAACGCCCACACGATCACAGGCTGTAACGCCCATTTCGAGGAATAGTTGGGCGATGGCGTGGGATTTGTCTGCCAACGTTTTGTAATTCCACTGATAATCTGAAGCCGACAGAGCTGTGTGTGTTGGTCGACGCTCAGCGTGGTAGTCCACAGGTTGGTGTAGCAACATGGTGAGTCTCCAGCATTTTGTTATTGATTGATGGGACTTTATCAGGGCTACATCCCGCTGAGGAGGGGCTTAGAAAAGTGCTTATAAAAGTGCTGATAAAAGAACTGACGAGAGGACTAATTAATGGGGGGGCGGTAACCCCCCGTTTAGGACGGCCAAGGGCGACAAGAAGGTTGCAGTCGAAAGGCGGCACACCATGTGGACACCCAAAGTGGGCATCACTTTTGACGCGCTTTAGGTGGCTGTGATCGATAGCGGGTTGCTTGTACACTCTCAGGAAGAACACAATGCCAATAATAAAAAGCGAGTGCTTACCATGACTGCTTCAGCAAAAATACGGAGTCTCACCGATCTGCCTATCGCTCGTCAGTGCTTGGGTGATGTGCCGTTATTTGACGATGCCCCCGACTGGATTTATCAATACGACAATCCGTACTTGCACGGCGTTTATGCTCCTACTACGCAGGAAATATCCCAAGGGAATTTACCGGTCGAGGGCGAACTCCCCCAGGATTTGCGAGGTAGCTACTACCGCAACGGCGCTAATCCGTTGCTTGAACCCAAGAATCGATATCACCCGTTCGATGGTGATGGGATGGTTCATGGGCTCCATATCAGCGATGCCGGCGCCAATTACTGTAACCGGTGGGTTGAGACGCCAGCGCTCACCCATGAGCGTGCCAGTGGGCGATCTATTTCTCCCGGGGTCATGGGGCCATTTGACTACTCGGTTTCACCTTTTGGGATCAAAGATACGAGTAACACCGATTTATTGAGTCTGAACGGGGATTTGGTGAGTCTTTGGTACAACGCGGGGAACCCGGTGGCGCTCGACCCCAAGACGCTGGCAACCCGAGGTGCTTTTGCTCTCGAGGGCCGGCAGTCTCAGAAAATGTCGGCGCACTCGAAAGTGGATTGGCATACGGGTGAGTTGCTGTACTTCGACTATAACGATGCTCCCCCGTACCTGACCTATGGGGTTGCTAATGCCCGAGGAAAAGTCATTCACGAGGTGCCTATTGATCTGCCCGGTGCTCGATTGCCCCATGATATCGGCTTCACCGAGCATTTCTCGATACTGCACGACTTGCCCTTTTTTCATGACCTCGATGTATTGAAAAATCATCATCTGCGTGTACTGACGTTTCACCGGGACATTCCGACGCGTTTTGGCATCATTCCTCGCTTTGGTCAGAGTCAGGATGTGCGCTGGTTCGAGTGTGAACCCTGTTACATCTTGCATGTCTCGAATTGTTGGGAGGCTGGTGATTGGGTCATCATGGATGGCTGTCGCTCTAGAAATCCCATGCCCCAAGCACAGGCAGCAGACGGCGAGCTCTCGCACATGCTGGCCTATATGCGCTTGGAGGCGAACAACTATCGTTGGCGCTTTAATCTCAAAACCGGCGAAGTTCGAGAAGGTGACATTGACGACTTGAATACCGAGTTCAATAAAACGAACCCCTTGTACGGTGGCCGGCCCAGTCGTTACGCATACCATCAGCGAATTCCGTTGTATTCGGAGGGGGGACATACCCTGCGGTTCACCGGGCTCGTCAAGTACGACAATGAATCGGGCGTGCGCTGGCAGTACGATTATGGGGCTGGTGTATTCGGCAGTGAGGCCGTGTTCGCGCCGCGTGTGGGGGCTACCTCAGCGGATCGCGAAGATGATGGTTATGTCGTTAATTTTGCGACGGATACCAATAATTGGCAGTCGTACTTCCAAGTGTTTGATGCTACCGATATTGAGCAGGGGCCTGTAGCCCGTGTCACGCTGCCACAGCGCTTACCCAGTGGTTTTCATGCGACGTGGGTGCCAGAGACGTTGTAGGTAGTTCTTGTTCTAAACACATAAATTTCGAAGCTTTAACTAAAGACTTGAAGTTGAATTCAAATCAAAAAAAGCGCCCTTGAGGGCGCTTTTTAATTTCTTTAGCCACCAAACGTTTGGTCGCCATCACCTCCACCCTCATCCGGCGGAGGCGGATCTTCAACTTCGCAACCATAGGTCACAACGGTCGTCGAGCCGCTTGGCAGGGTGAACAGAATCGATACCTGATCCGGGTCGGCACTAGGCTCTTCCCCATCCGCTGTACTCACCGCAAAGGCTACCGCGAACGCACCTGCGCGATTACTGTCGCCGATCGTTGGCGCGGGAGTAAGCACGTCACAGCGACCGCTGCCTTCATAGGAGATCGAAGAACCGGGAGGCGGTGGGTTGTTGAAGGTATCTGCAACGTACAGCAAGTACGTCTCCCCACCATCAAGGAGGTCACCTGGTCCGGGCTCATTGCCCTCGTCGGCTTCAATCACCAGTAACTCAAACGCACCCGCGTCGCTGAAGGAGTTAACGATTACGAGAGAGTCGCGCACGTTGAGCAGATCCCGTGAGCAGATGCCGACCGCATCATCTTCGGGCTGACACAGGATGCCGTTGTACAGCCCATTTGGGAGTCCCGAGCCAGCGGGGGCCGTGGGTTGGTTATTTAGGTTGTAGGTGCCGCTCTCATTGAAATCAATGAAGTCTTCCTCGAATCCCGCAAGGCAAATGTCGTCTGCAGTGGTGGGGTTACTACAGTTATTGCGCTGAGTGGGCGTGTACACACCATCTTCATTGTCGTCTCGGAATGCCTCTGGCAGATTCGTCCAAAACTCCCCTTCATCGTAGATGCCGTTGGCATTTGAATCGACGAAGCTTTCTTCGCCAATCGCGGTTACGAGAATGGTCGAGCGACCGCCGCGTGCGTAGCCGGGCGGGTTCACCGCAGGGTCGGCGATATCAAATGGGCAGGGTCCCGATGACTCATTGTGCGCAGGACAATCGTATCCAGCACTGTTGATTGTGATGGCGGTTGCGTAGGCGGAGGTCCGTGGTGATTGGCTTGTCCATGTCACTACACATGCACCATCGGTGGTCACGCAGCTGCCAACAATCGAGCCGTATTCAGTGGTGAACACCGCCTGAGTACCATCGGGTACTGGGTTGTTGAACTTGTCAGCCATCCGAACGGTCACTTCAGCGGTTTTACCATCCGTGTCGTAAGCACCCTCGACGTTGAGGAGTGACGAGGACAAACTGATCGAATTCTGATCGGGTAACCCTGTCGTGATCACCAACCCTTTAGAGGTTGTTTGGGGCTCGTTAGTGTCTTTAACGCCATCTTCGTCCAGGTCGATGTAGGCAATTACCCGGACCGCCGTGGCCACGTAACCTGAGAGCAACTCAACGCTTGCAATGCCATCAAGATCAGTACGGTCGGTGCCGGTCGTGGAGCGTCCAAGCGCACTGTCTTCAGGGCTGGGATAGCTACATTCAGGCTGATCCAAACAGCTCAGTGCGATGCCGCCAATCGTAGTTGATAGCTCGAAGTCGACTTTCACGTTGCTGACGGCGTTGCCATCGAGATCGGTGACTTTGAAGGTGACGGTCGACTTCTCGGTGAGATCTGTGGCATTGCCGGTATCACGAAGGCCGATCAATTCGGGTGTGGCTGCATCAAAGCTGATGGCCTGCGCATCAAGCTGAGAAATTTCGATGGTTCCCACGGCGGTTGCGCCGGTCGAATCCAGTGTTGCTGTGATCTCGTCGGCACCCGAGCAACCGGCGGCTGTATAGCTGACCGTTACCTGCGAGGAAAAGACAATTGGGCTCGCTGGATCAAGGGTAGCCTGTTCACCAAACAAGCACTCACTGGTAATGGTGACAGTTTCAACCGAGGTTGCGCGTTCGTCGTTCTCATCCACAACTGCGAGCGTAAGTGCAGCGGTGCCGGTGGGCGATAATTGCTTTGCGGGCTCCACTTGAATCACGCCGTCAACGAACACGCCGTTGTCAAAATAGCCGAGCTTGCGCACAGCTTGGATTACATTGATGGAGCCCTCGCCCGAGGCTGATCCACCTGCAAGCGTTGTTGAGACCACCACAGGGAAAGATCCTATCGTCCCGCCTGTGAGCACAGAGAAGGTCGCAACGCCGTCAGCATCGGTGGAGGACTCGCCGGTGGTCGGCGTGATACTGCCTAACTCGCCAATGTCGGCGACAACCGTTTGAAAAGGTACCGGGTCGCCTGTGCGGTTGTTGATAACAGACACACTGAGCGTGAAGGGCTCGAGCGTATCAACGACGTCGACAGGCTCATCCGCGGCGTCTAGGAAAGTGGGCGTCAGCGTATAAGGCAGGTTATTGTCCAGCTCAAAGTTCACGCTGGACTCGATTGTGGTGCCTGCCGCGGTAACCGAGCCGGTTAAGGTGCCTGCGCCGGTCGTGCCATCAGACTGTACAGAGAAGCTGGCAACACCCATCTCGTTGGTGAGTGCTGTGCCTGAGTCGGGAAGCAGTAAACCGATCGTGGTGGTCGCGCTGACTACAGTACCCGAGACGGGGTCACCACTGTCGTTGGTCAGCGTCACGGTATAAACCCCTGGAGTGAGCGGGTCGACCTTCGTTATGGCATTGCCGTCATCGTCGAGTAAGGCCGAGGAGATCAACAATGTGTCAGCTTCGACATTAAAATTAAGCACCGCTTCAACGGTGCCGGAAGGGGATTCGGTGGAAGCTGTCAGCGTGCCAGCACCGGAGATGTTACCCGCGCTAATGGTGAACTGAGCA
This sequence comes from Luminiphilus sp., assembly GCA_965657905.1. Taxonomy (GTDB): domain Bacteria; phylum Pseudomonadota; class Gammaproteobacteria; order Pseudomonadales; family Halieaceae; genus Luminiphilus. The sequence continues at coordinate 9,831 of CBFHPT010000012.1, forward strand.
ATACCTGATGCATCCGTCGTTCGGGTACCACTGGCTGGTGCAATGGTAACCAGGTCGCCGCTGAGCGACACAACCTCGCTCGCTATGGCGGATTCATCTGAGGTATCCGTTACGGTAACAGAGAGCGTAGCCGTGCTGTTGCCTTCGAGCGTTGTGACGGCATTGCCGTCGGCGTCGGTCAGTGACATTGTCACCGACCACTCGGCAACTTCCTCACTGCCGCCACCACCCAGGAACCCGCCGCTGCCGACACCGTCGCCGCCACCACCACAGGCGGTGAGTGCTACCGCTGTCATAAGCCAAATAGAGAATCGGGTTGTCGCCCCAAACCACCGAACGAGCATCACGTTGTCTCCGCGCTAGTTCTCTCTGAGCAGCTACCGCCACTCGTTTCAGTCTTAAACCATACCATGGCATTTGAGTAAAAAGGGCTTGTTTGTTGATGGGAAAAAATGCCGAGATTGTTTGGGGCCTTAGTGCTGACTGGTAAACGGCCTGGCGCCTCAATTGGGACTACGCCCTCAGTTGGGTCGCTGTTATTCTAGTGGGATGCCTGCAAAACCCGTCCAGCGCGCCCATGACCCGCGTCAGTACACTGAGCCACCACTGCTTAGCGTATCAGTGGTGCTGCATCACAGCGCCCTTGAGCATGTGCGTGCCACCCTCGACTGCCTGTCTCGCGCGCTGATTTATGCTGAAGTGGCGGCTTCGATCACGGTGATAGACCAGAGTCAGTGCGCTGTTTATGCCGCTTCCGCGCGTGACTTGTGTCGAGAAGTGTTGGGAAATCGTAGTCTCAAGTATGAATTTCGGGTCGCTGAGTGCAATCGGGGCTATGGTGCTGGTCACAATCAGGCGATATCAAAAGAAAGTGACTACCATTTGGTGTTGAATCCCGATGTCGAATTGGCTGAGGATGCGCTCAGCTGCGGGATTACCGAACTGCAGGCGCAACCGAATATCATTGCGCTGGCGCCGCGGGTTACTGATAGTGACGGTGCCGAGGAGTATTTGGCCAAACGTTACCCGTCGGCGACCGTGTTGCTGGTTCGAGCCTTGAACGTAGGCTGGTTGAATCGGCGATTTAACCAAGAGCTTGCCTATTATGAGCTCCGTGATTTGACCCATGAGCCGCTTTCCCAAGACGTCACGCTGATTTCCGGTTGTTGTATGCTGCTGCGATCGGATGCGCTGCGGGAGGTAGGCGGTTTCGATGAGTGTTTTTTCCTCTATTTTGAAGATTATGATCTCTCTTTGCGCCTCGCCGCGCACGGGCGGGTGGTTCGCTTTCCACCGATGAAAATCGTTCATCATGGCGGCAACGCCTCCCGCAAAGGATTGCAACATATTCGATTGTTTGTAATGGGTGCTATTCGGTTTTTCTCGCGCTGGGGGTGGCGCTGGACTTAATGCTGCATCCGGTGACCCGTAATGCTGTTCCTGCTTTAGCCTAGAGACGCTTCATGCGACACTTCATTCATGACCATTGACCCCCTCCAAGTGGCAACAGAAAGCCAGTTGCAACACGAGAGATTGCGCCGTGCACGGTTAGTCCAGCTGGGCATTGAGCCCCTCGTTAGCCGACGGGACTGGCCTGGCGCCGCCGTGGCGATTAGGCGGGTTGCGCCGGAAGCCGCGCTAGAGTTATCGGGCGAATCTACTGGCGGGTCGGCGGCTGCTGAGACCAAATCAGGGCTGACGGCCGCAGATAAACCCGCGTCCGGGCCAGAGTTAGCGGCATTACGTGCGTCTCTGTCGGTCTCGTCGCCGTCAAATGCTCCAGCTAATGCGCCTCTAAGTGCGCCATCAAAAATCGTGAATCCCGAATCGGCGACCACGGCGCCGAATCGAGGCGTGGAATCTCAGCCAGTCTCGGTGACTTTTCAGCTGCTGCTGGCATCGGCGGGTGGCTGGTTGTGGGTCGAGCACCTGGCCGATGGATTAATACGGCGCGAGCAGTTACAGCTCGTTCAGGGCATGGCGCGAGCCGTTGCTGGGGTCAAAGTGCAGTTAATGCACCGTCAGTTCGATTGGCCGATTCGCGATCATCCACATTTGCCTCGATATCGAGAGGCCGCTCAGCATGCTGTTTCGGGTCAGCTCGAACGAATTGCAGGTGAATCAGCAGCCGCCGGGCTAGTCATTATGGGGGGCGATACAGCGGAATACTTGCAAGCCCCGCCGGGCATGCCAGTGGTCACCATTCCCTCCACCTTGCAGATGCTAACTGACGCGGAGCACAAGAAGATCGCGTGGTCGGTGTTGAAGCATTACCGCGCCGGTGGCTGAATTTCAGCGATACCGGCTGGCGGATTCTGCAGCTAATGAATCGCTAGCTGATCTTTACCAAGCTAGCGATGGCCCATCCTTAGACTTCCTGAATACGCTTCTAAAGCAATCCAATGGGCGGGCCTATATTGCGTGCGAGAGCGCGCTTGAAAGTGCGCTTGAAAGTCCGCTGGAGAGCGCTCTGGAGAGTGCGCTTGGGACTGGGTGTGAGACTGCACTCGAGGTTGGGCACGAGGGCAGTCTGATTACTGGAGCGATTTTCTTATCGTTTGCCGCTGATGAGGCGGATGTGGTCGATATCCGGGTATTACCGTCTCATCGAGAACAGAGAATCGGCACTCAATTACTGAAGATTGCAATCGAGTCTCTGGCAGCTGAAGGGGTTCACCATTTCCACCTAGAGGTTAGGGCCAGTAACTCTGCGGCGCGTCGCCTTTATGACCGATTGGGCTTTATGGTTGTTGGTACCCGACGGCATTATTACCGTTCTCAAGAGGGTAGTGAGGATGCGATTCTCATGGCTCTGAATGTTAGGCCTGAACGTCAGGCCTGAACATTAGGCCTCAATGTTGGCCCTAAACGTCAGCGCTAGACATAAGGACTGACAATCAGGTCCGGCCATTAACACTGACGATTAATCTGTCCTACGAGCAGCAAGGCGTCTCATGAACATACTTGAAACCGAGCACTGGTGTCTCCTCCTTCCCCCCGAATGGTGGGCAGAGCAAGAGGATGACATTGTGCGGATTGCCGATAATGACGAAGTCGGCGAGATAGAGGTCACCACGCTGTGTAAATCAGACGGCGATGTTGATGCCGGCGAGCTTAAGCTCATGGCGCGGGAAGAATCTCCCGAAGTTCGCGACTGGTCGCAGGTATCACTCGGGGCATTTGCCGGTGTTTCGGGAGACTTTTCTGAAGATGACGCCCACATCCGCGAGTGGTACGTCGCCGCTGGCCCCGTATTGCTTTACATCACTTACGTGTGTGATCTCGAGAATGCCGGGATGGATGATGGGGCTGTTGAGGAACTACTGAGCACTTTAGTCTTGGGTGATTCGCCAGCGGACAGCGCGAGTCAGTAACGGGTATCGGCACCGAGCCCTATCACCTCGGATAGCCGTTTCGGTAGTTGCTTCGATGGTCGAGTCTATAGTGTTTACAGCCTCGCGAGACTGCTACGCCCGGGGATCCGTTGGGCGGCGGGCTACGAGATTTTACCGGTTACCCTGACTCGCTTGGTGCCGGGAACAGCGACTTCACGGTGACGGGCAGCCCGAGCCTCAAGTTCGGTGTCGATCCTATTTTTGATGGCGATGAGAAACCCAGTGACGATGAACGCCCCCGGGGGCAGTATCGCCAGCAAAAAGGACTGGTAATCAGCAATTAAGGTGATGTGCCAATCCCTCGCGGTCTCCCCAAACAGCAACTGCATATTGGCGAACAGCCCGCCAGTGCCCAGAAGCTCTCGAATCCCGCCAAGCACCAACAACACCGCACCAAAGCCAACCCCCATGACGAAGCCGTCATACACTGAGGGCAGGACGGGATTCTTCGACGCAAAGGCATCGGCGCGACCGAGGATGACGCAGTTGGTCGTGATCAACGGCAGGAAGATGCCAAGCACTTGGTACAACTCATAGGTATATGCCTGCATCAACAGTTCAGTGGCAGTGACGGCAGCGGCAATGATCATGACAAATGCCGGTAACCTAACGGTGTCTGAGACGATATTTCGGATAAGCGCAACGCACAGATTTGAGGTGACCAAGACAAACAACGTTGCTACTGCCAGACCAAGGGCATTGACCACAGAAGCGGTCACAGCCAGTAAAGGACAAAGGCCTAGCAGTTGCACTAAGGCCGGGTTGTTCTTCCACAGACCGTTGTTAGTCAGCGTGCGATAAGACACATCGCTCATAGTGTGGCCTCGCTGTGCTTCGGATCCATTGCGGGAAACAGTGTGGCTCGGTGAGTCTCTGCATATTCAAGGGCTTTCCGGGTGGCCTCGACCACTGCGCGCGGTGTAATCGTAGCGCCCGTGAACTGATCAAAAATGCCGCCGTCTTTTTTGACGGCCCATTCATCGGCCTGAGGATTGTCGAGGGAGTAACCATCAAACCCCAAAATCCAGTTGGATTTATTAAGGTCGATCGCGTCTCCGAGGCCCGGAGTTTCCCGATGGGTAACCACCCGGACACCAGCAACGGAACCATCAGACGTGACGCCAACCAATAAACGAATATCGCCCGAGTACCCATCTCGAGCGGTTGCCGGCAGGATGACACCGACGGTTTCGCCGCCCATTTTCGCCACATAGCCATACCGATCACCGCGAAGCTCAAGTAGCGGCGTATTCTTAGAGATCGTGAATCGATCATCAATCAAACTGTTATCGTGGGTCGCAGCTGGAAACAATTGGAGCAACTGTTTCGCTTCTGCTTCACGTTCTGCCCGCGCGATATCGTCACGGGTGAGCAAGAAGGTCCACGCAATGAGCGCGGCGGTTAGCGCCGCGAACGCGCCCAGTAATAAGCCGCTGCGCGACATGGCGCCCGCGATACTCACGATTCCCCCCCGGAATGACCGTAGGTTTTCGGCTGAGTGTATTGATCTATGAATGGCGCTGCAAAATTCATGATGAGGACGGCAAACGCCAATGCGTCAGGGTAGTTACCTTCTACCCGAATGATGTAGAGCAATACGCCAATTAGGGCACCAAAAATTAAACGGCCGCGGTTAGACACAGCCGAGCTCACTGGATCAGTAATAATAAAAAAGGCCCCGAACATCGTCGCGCCGCTGAGCCAATGAAATAGGGGCGAGCCACCGCTCACCGAACTGCCGCCGTCATAGCCCACGGCCGCGCATAAACCCACGGCTGCCAGCATCGCAATCGGGGCATGCCAGGTAAAAATGCGCTGATAGAGCAACCAGATACCGCCCGCAAGAAAGGCGATATTGACCCATTCCCAACCCACTCCCGCCCACTGGCCGAACTGAGGCATTTGTTGGTAGAGGTCATCAATCAACATGCCTTTGTTCTGTCGCAGCACGTCCAGCGGTGTGGCCATGGTTGTGCCATCAATGCCAGCGGACTGGAATGCAAATAACGCTGCCATACCGTCCATGATCGAGGGCGTGTCCGCGAGCCCTCGGGGCGTTGTCCAACTCGACATTTGCAAAGGAAAGGAGATAAGCAGCACAACATAGCCAACCATGGCTGGGTTAAAGGGGTTGTACCCAAGCCCGCCGAACAAATGCTTACCTAAGATTACGGATGATCCTATGCCCACGGCGATCAGCCACCACGGAGAGTAGGGCGGAAGCGCAATACACAGTAACGTCGACGTGACCAATACGCTGAAGTCCCGTAAATACAGGGTGGGGTTGCGATCGCGCAGACGAATAGCGATGAACTCAAATGCCACCGCAAGCAAACCACCAAAAATAATGTTGATGATCGTGCCCGGGCCGAAAAACCAGGTCAGTGCGATCACGCCAGGAAGGGTCGCCAAAAGAACCGCCTTCATCACTTGCGCGGTGCTTAACGGGCCGTGTCCGTGGGGTGACGTGATACGAAGAAAGCTCACGAATCGCTGCCCTCAGATTCCGCTTTGCGCGCTTTCGCTCGCGCGATTGCTGCTTGTACTGGATCTTCTCCACCGTCGCCCTCGGCTTTCTTTTGGGCGGCCGCTTTTCGAGCTGCGCGTTTGGCCTCGCGCTCGGCAGCTTCTCGAGCAACTCGCTCTTGTCGCGCTTCAAAACGCGCTCGAGAGCGATCTGAACGCAACTTTTCCTGGCGGGATTCAACAATCCCGGACTTGGCGGATCGATAAAACTGGACCAAGGGAATGCTGCTAGGACAGACCCAAGAGCAGGCGCCGCACTCGATACAATCGAACAGATTGTGCTGTTCGAGCTGCTCCTGGTCTTTGGCGCGCGCGTACCAATACAGCTGCTGGGGCAGTAGCGACGCTGGGCAGGCCTCGGCACACAGACCGCAGCGAATACAAGCCTGTGGGGCTGGTGGCAGCGGTAACTCTTCGGCAGTCGGCGCGAGAATGCAGTTGGTGGTTTTGATGATTGGGACGCTGTCGTTGTCGAGAGCGAAGCCCATCATAGGCCCCCCGTGGATCAGTCGCTGGTCCCTACTGGCTGACTGGAAGCCGGCAAGCGCGAGCAGGTGACTGATAGGGGTTCCAAGTCGCGTTCGATAATTGCCGGGCTTTGATAGCGCACGACCCGTTAGCGTCACTATCCGCTCGGTTAAGGGTTTACCGTGAACGATCGCATCGCGCACAGCAACCGCGCTGCCGGGGTTTTGGCAGAGCATGCCGATGTCTGCGGGTAACTTGCCGCTGGGCACTTGCTGGCCGGTGAGGATCTCAATCAGCTGTTTCTCGCCCCCTGATGGGTACTTGGTCGGGAAGCTCATGACTTCGCGATCGAGGGTGCTGTCTGAATCGGCTACGGCTGCCTGAATGGCAGCGAGCGCGGCGGGCTTGTTGTCCTCGACGCCAAAGAGAATCTCTTCAGCGCCCGAGATATAGGCGAGGATCTCTGCGCCCTCAACGATTCCCGCAGCATCAGCCTGCATCAGTGTGTCGTCGGCGGTAATGTAGGGTTCGCACTCGGTGCCGTTTATTATCAATGTCTGAATTTTCTGGCCTTCGCGGGCCAGCAGTTTCACGGCGGTGGGGAAGCCGGCACCCCCCAAGCCCGCTACGCCCGCCTCACGGACCTTCTGCACCAACTCGTAGGGTTCAATGCTTCTAAAATCCTGCTCAGGAATCAGCTCTTGCCATTCATCATCACCGTCAGGTGTTATCTCAATACACCAGTTTTCGAGCCCAGAGGGGTGGGGTACGGCGCGCTGCTCAATGGCGGTGATCTGGCCCGACGTGGGTGCGTGAACTGCGGCACTCACGGCGCTCTCTGCGCGGGCGAGTAGTTGCCCGCCGAGGACCCGATCGCCGACCGTCACAACCGCTGAGGCGGGTGCGCCAATATGCTGGCTCAATGGTAAGACTAGCCTTTCGGGCATCCCTGCATCGAGCACAGTACCCGGATTCGAAAGAGACTTTTCCTCGGGTGGATGAATACCCCCATGAATGTCATGCACGGCTCTCATGCAGCCTCCCGATCGGACGCAATAATGACCGGGCCATCGGTTTCGGTCTCGGTTTTGGGTATAGGCCATTGCCAATGAGCGATACCACCTTTTCGCGGCAGCATATCGATACAGTCCACGGGGCAGGGCTCAACACATAGGTCGCAGCCAGTACATTCGTCTGCAATCACAGTGTGCATTTGCTTCGCAGCGCCCAAGATCGCATCCACGGGGCACGCTTGGATGCATTTGGTACAGCCGATGCACTCGTCCTCACGGATGACGGCAACCGTAGGCTCTTTCTCTACCCCGTGCTCGGCATCAAGGGGCTCAGGTTCCACATCAAGTAAGTCCGCAAGCGCGTCGATGGTCTCCTGTCCGCCCGGAGGACATTTGTTGATGGCATCCCCATCGACAATGGCCTCGGCATAGGGTCGACAGCCGGGATAACCGCATTGCCCACACTGGGTTTGCGGTAGCACCTGATTGATCTGATCCGCGAGTGGGTTGCCCTCGGTCTTGAACTTCACCGCGGCAAACCCCAAAAGCGCGCCAAAAAATAGGCCGAGCGCCAGCAACGCAGCGAGCGCGGCAAGCAGTGGATTGCTGTTGAGAAGGTCCAACACCGGCTACACCAACCCCGCAAAGCCCATAAAAGCTAGCGATGCCAAGCCAGCGGTTATCATACCGATCGCCGCACCTTGAAACGGTTCTGGGATATCAGCCACCGTAAGCCGCTCACGCATCGCGGCGAACAACACCAGAACCAAGGAAAAGCCCACCGCAGCTCCAAAGCCGTAGAACAACGATTGGGTAAAGCTGTGTGACTTGTTGATATTGAGCAGTGCAACGCCCAGCACCGCACAGTTGGTCGTGATTAAGGGAAGGTAGACGCCCAGAACCCGATGCAGCAAAGGACTCGATTTGCGCACGACCATTTCGGTGAACTGCACCACAACAGCGATCACCAAAATGAAGCTGATAGTGCGAAGGTAGGTCAGGTCGAGCGGTACCAATAAATAGTTATAGGTGAGATAGCTGCACACCGACGCCAAGGTAAGTACGAAGGTCGTCGCCGCTGACATGCCCATTGCTGTTTCCAGCTTATTAGACACGCCCATGAACGGGCACAGTCCTAAAAACTGTACCAGTACAAAATTGTTGACGAGCACCGCCCCGACCAATAGCAGGGCGTAGTCAGCTAACATTCAAGACTCCGAGGCGTATCACTTCTATATGACAATTGTAGGTAATCGTAGGCTGAATCAACAATGATTTCTGGTTATGGTCTTAGCGCTTACTGGCCTCGACCATCGCTGCCACTTGCTCCGTGTCAACCCGTTGTAGCAGGGGCTTAAAGTCAGTGAGCGTGTGGTTAAGCAGCGGCGCTTCCAGTTGATGCCAATCGACACTGACCTGCAGAAAATCCTCTGCCCTGGCGGCCATCGAAGGGGTTACCGGCTTCAGGTACGTGATCAACGCGCGGAATAGGTTAATACCTACCGAACATACGGCCTGAACTTCGGCCTCCTGGCCGGCTTCTTTGGCCATTACCCAAGGTTTCTTTTCGTCGATGTACTGATTTGCACGATCAGCCAGCGCGATAATCTCGCGCATCGCGCGATTGAACTCTCGTGCCTCGTAGAGCCTCGCGATATCCTCACCCGCATCGATAAACCCCTGCACCAGTTCAGATTCCGCGCAAACTGCGCTCATGCGGTTATCAAATTTCTTGCGTAGAAAGCCAGCACAACGACTGGCGATATTGACGACCTTGCCCACCAGATCTGAATTAATCCGTTGTACAAAGTCATTGAGGTTCAAATCGATATCGTCCACGCCTGCCGACAATTTGGCGGCAAAGTAGTAGCGGAGCGCCTCAGGATCTAAATGGTCTAGGTAGGTGCTCGCCATGATGAACGTGCCCCGGCTTTTGGACATTTTGGTGCCGTCGACTGTCAGAAACCCATGGGCGTAAATCGCCGTGGGCATTCTAAAGCCGGCAGTATGGAGCATCGCGGGCCAGAACAGGCCGTGGAAGTTGACAATGTCTTTGCCGATAAAGTGGTACAGCTCTGCTTTGGAGTCGTCCCGCCAGAAATCATCGAACTCTAAGCCTGTGCGGTTGCAATATTGTTCAAAACTGGCGAGATAGCCTACGGGCGCATCCAACCAGACATAAAAGTATTTGCCGGGGTGACCGGGAATTTCAAAGCCGAAATACGGTGCATCCCGGCTGATATCCCAGTCCTGCAAGCCGCTATCAATCCACTCCTGAAGCTTGTTGGCGATTGCAGGCTGCAAAGCGCCCGACGTCGTCCAGTCCTTGAGCAGTTCACCAAAATGTCCCAGTTGGAAAAAGATATGATCGGACGGTTTTTCGACTGGGGTCGCCCCTGAAATTGCTGAGACCGGGTCAATGAGATCAGCAGGCGCATAGGTAGCGCCGCAGGCCTCACAGTTATCGCCGTACTGGTCGGGGGTTTTACAGCGGGGACAAGTGCCTTTGATAAATCGATCAGCAAGAAACAAACCTTTCTCAGGGTCGTAGGCTTGAACGATCTCTCTCACCGCGATGTGGCCATTCGATTGGAGTGCGTCGAACACCTGTTCAGACCAACGTCGGTTTTCCTCCGAATGTGTCGAATGGTAGTTGTCGAATTCCACTAAAAAGCCATGGGAGTCCTTCAGGTGCGCTTCTCGAACCGACTCAATCAGCGCTTCTGGTGTCGTGCCGGCCTTCTCGGCCGACAGCATGATGGCCGTGCCATGCGCATCGTCCGCACAGACATAAATGCAGTGGTTGCCAAGAGAACGCTGGAACCGTACCCAGATATCGGTCTGTACCTGCTCAAGCATGTGCCCCAAATGCAGGGGGCCATTGGCATAGGGCAGGGCAGACGTGACTAAAATATTGCGCTTAACTTGGCTCATGATGTGGTCAGCTTAGGGTGAAATTAGGGGGCGCAGTCTACCGGAACGGCGCTCACGTTTCATGCAGGGCAGGTTATACTGTCACGTACTCCTGATAACTTTCGAGTGATATCCCGTGAACCCATCGCCCCGTCATGTAATTGCTGTCGCCTCAGGCAAGGGCGGTGTCGGTAAATCTACTGTTGCGATGAATCTTGCGGTTGCGCTGCGTCACAGCAACTTATCGGTTGGCTTGCTCGATGCTGATATTTACGGCCCCAGTTTGCGACGTATGTTGGGGGTGGCCGACGATGTGATGCCAGAGCAGCAGGATGGGAAATACCTATTACCCATCGAGGCTAAAGGCATCAAAGCCATGTCAATGGGCTTTCTCACTACTGATCGCACGCCAATGGTGTGGCGCGGACCCATGGCCAGTGGAGCATTGATGCAGATGCTCGACCAAACCCTTTGGGGAGATTTAGATGTTCTTGTGGTTGATATGCCCCCGGGTACCGGCGATATCCAACTGACGCTGTCGCAGAAAGTGGCACTGGCGGGAGCGGTCATTGTGACGACGCCTCAGGATATCGCGCTTCTCGATGCTCGCAAGGGCATCGAGATGTTTAATAAGGTGAAGGTGCCGGTGCTCGGTATCGTAGAAAATATGGCCACTCACGTATGCAGTGCATGCGGCCATCAAGAAGCAATTTTTGGTGCGGGTGGGGGCGAGTCGCTGGCCGGTGATTATGGCGTAGGGATGCTTGCGCGTTTGCCCCTGTCTATGGCCATGCGCGAGGCCGCCGATGCGGGTAAATCGATGATCGAGCGGGATGCCGGCAGCGTTGAAGCGGCCGCCTTTCTAGCCGCCGCTCGGGCAATCAGCGAGCGGCTGTCCGAAGACACCGCCCCTGCGGCGCCAAGTATCTCGATGAGTGACGACTAGATAAATTTTTTTGCTGAGGGCTTCTAGCCGGTCAGCACCAACATCAAGGCAAGAAGGAAACAGCGTGACGATTAAAGCCGATAAATGGATTCGCCGCATGGCGACAGAGCAGGGCATGATCGAGCCCTTTGAGCCCGGTCAGGTACGCATGGACGGAGATCAAAAGCTGATTTCCTACGGGACTTCGAGCTATGGCTATGACGTGCGTTGTAGCCGCGAATTCAAGGTGTTTACTAACATCAATTCGGCAACCGTGGATCCCAAGCACTTTGATGAAGATAGTTTTGTCCACGTGGAGGGCGATAGTTGCGTCATTCCGCCCAATTCCTTCGCGCTGGCTTGTACGGTTGAATACTTTAGGATTCCACGCAACGTGCTAACCATCTGTCTCGGCAAATCCACGTACGCTCGCTGCGGCATTATTGTCAACGTAACGCCTCTAGAGCCCGAGTGGGAGGGCCATGTTACCCTGGAGTTTTCGAATACCACGACACTGCCCGCGCGTATTTATGCCAACGAGGGAGTCGCGCAGATGTTGTTTTTTGAGTCCGATGAAATCTGTGAGACCAGCTACGCTGACCGCGGTGGTAAGTATCAGGGACAGCGAGGTGTCACGCTTCCGAAGGCGTAGTGTCCTGACATCACCCGAGTCCTCACCGAAACCTCGGTGGTTTCAGCTCGCTATCGACTATGAATCTGTCGAATCTTTGTCAAACACCACGTCGTGAAGCTCTATCTTGACCTCGGTGCCATCCTCGACGTGAACAGTACGCACCATTAAATAGTCGAGTTCGGGAGCGATCCAGGTATCTGAGCTTCGCTCCTTGGGATTAGAGTGAACCTGTCGATAGTGCAGAGTAGTCAACTCACCGGGTTTTAAGCGGATCTTTTCTTCCACAACCAGTTCCAGTACACGCTCTCGGACCCGTGGGCCGTCGACAACGGTAAACACCAGCTGTTCAGGAGGCTCGTCGGCTGCGAGCAGATCGAGACGCACCTGCTCCTGCTGGCTCAGTCTGTCCAAAATATTGGGATCAAAGGGGTGTACGGTCCATCGGTCTTTGCGCAGGCTCAGAATTTCCTGCGTCTCGGGTCGAAACTTGACCTCGCGACGGCGGTTAATGATGCCCTTGAGCTGATAGACAAAGTCCTTACCGCGTATCTGGCCATCTTCGATCGTGAAATTGGCGACTTCGCTGAGACTCGCGACCAGCACCTTGCCCTCATTGCGGAGCACGTAGTTGCCATCAGTGACTTTCAGGCTGCGCTTCAGGGTCATTCCGAGTCCCATTGCCGTTGTGGAATAGCGCGCGGAATACGGGGCAAGCCGAGGTGTGTCGTTAACGGTGTCGCTGACAGTGGTGCTAGCAATGCCGTTAACAGTTTCGCTAACGTTGTCGTCAGACACCTGCTCGGTTGCGACAGACCAATGAGTGCCAGTTAGCAATGCAGCGAGAACGATCATGGTGACACTCAGTCGAAGCACATTACCTCCCAGTGAAAAAAAACTACTGACTCGATACATTGATCTCGCTAACAGAGATGTGTTGCCAGTTAAACCCGGTTGCCGGCACCGGCGCGTTGTCGAGCCATGCCTTTCCTTCATGCTGCCTCAGGCGGCCACTCAGGTGTAACCCCGCAGCCATGGGAAAAATTACATGTTCCAACGGTAAAATACGTGCTGCCAAGGTGTCAGCCGTGTCGCTATCGCTGATGGTCAACTCGGCAAATAGTACCGGGGGACCACCATCGAGTTGGGCCGTAACGTAGTGAACGGTTGCGCCTGCGGTGCGGTCCTGGTTGTCCAGCGCTCGCTGGTGTGTACGGAGGCCCGGATACTTTGGTAGCAGCGATGGGTGTATGTTCATCAGCCGACCCTCAAAACGCTCAACAAAAACGGGTGTTAAAATGCGCATGAACCCCGCGAGGATAACCAGGTCTGGCGATGCGGACGCGACTACCTCGGCGAGGGCGTCATCGAATAGCTCTCGGCTCGGGTAGTCCTCATGTGACAAGGTTAACGTTTCAATGCCAGCGGCACGGGCGAGAACCAGGCCCTCTGCGTCTGCGCGGTTGCTGACCACCAGTGGGACAGACGCGTTCAGCTGTCCCGACTCGATGGCATCAATAAACGCCGACAGATTGCTGCCCCGTCCCGAGAGCAGCACCACCAGCCGATGCTTGGTTAATCTGTGTGAACCCACGTTATCTGTAGTCACTGTACCTGTCGCCACCATCTGTATAGCCATGGTGTGTCTTGCCATGAGCGGTGCGGGTCGATTTGCTTAACCAAGCATGTGCTGGTCACCACTCTTAGACCAATTCAACGCCGTCGTGATCTGCGACGATTTGCCCCACTTGCCAGCCCTGTATCCCTTGTTCGACCAGTGATTCGAGGGCGAGTTCCGCCTTTTCAGGCGACACCACCAGTACCATGCCCACACCGCAGTTGAAGGTTCGAAACAGCTCGCTTTGTTCGATATTGCCCCCAGCCTGCAGCCACTCAAACACAGGAGGTAACTGCCAACTCGACAAGTTAATTTGAGCGCCGCAGCCTTCTGGCAAAACCCTTGGGAGATTTTCTAGCAACCCGCCGCCAGTAATGTGTGCCATTGCGTGAATGCGAATCTCTCGCTGAAGTGCCATTAACGGTCTGTTGTAAATAGTTGTGGGTGCCATCAGCGCATCGGCGAGTGTGACGCCGTTGGGCAGCTCGGAATGCAGATCGGCACCGGTGACTTCAATGATCTTACGGATTAGCGAGTAACCATTCGAGTGAGGGCCACTGCTGGGCAGTGCAATGAGCGCATCTCCCGGAGCGACATGACTGCCGTCAATAATTTTGTTTTTTTCGACAATACCCACACAAAAGCCGGCGAGGTCGTAATCTTCTCCGGTATACATGCCGGGCATTTCTGCGGTTTCCCCACCCACTAAAGCGGCGCCTGCTAGTTCACAGCCTCGTCCTATCCCGGTCACGACCGCTGCTGCGACGTCTACATTTAGGGCGCCGGTCGCATAGTAATCCAAAAAGAGTAGGGGTTCGGCGCCGACAACCGCGATGTCGTTACTGCACATAGCCACCAGATCGATGCCAATGGTGTCGTGGCGGTCCAAATCCATGGCGAGCTTCAATTTGGTTCCAACGCCGTCGGTGCCGGAAACGAGAACCGGCTGGTGATAACCTTCGGGTATCTCGCACAATGCGCCAAACCCGCCCAAGCCTGATAGCACTTCCTTTCGACGACTCGCCTGGCTTACGGCCTTGATGCGTTCAACCAGTCGGTTGCCCGCATCGATGTCCACCCCAGCATCCCGGTAGGTAAGGGACTTGGCGGTGTCTTTGGGGTCAGTCATGGTGGCTCCTATGCATGGTGGCTCCTAGGAAGGGCGCGGGAAAGCGCCTTGGAACAAAGGTCGCTCAGGTTACTTTCTGGCCGGTTTTGATGAAAGCGGCTCTCGACAGATTTCGCTGTTAAACTTTACCGGAATCTTGGGATGGATTTTTTGATGCTTAGCCGCCTGCTGTTCTTTTTTGCCCTGTCGTTCTGCGCGCTGGCCGTTGCCGCGCCCGAAGACTTTTACTCGGCTCGGGTGCCTGTGGACGATCGAAGTGAATCAGCCCTCGGCGACGCAGCCGCTCAGGCTTTGGCAGAAGTGCTGATCCGCGTTTCTGGGGATGAGGCAGTTGTCACCCTGCCAGACATAGAGGTGGCGGTTGCCGATGCGCGCAACCGTATGTCCCTGTATAGCTATGAAGACACCGATGAGGGCGTGGTCTTATTTGCCCAGTTTGACGGTAATTTGATTAAAGGCCTGTTGCGTCGATCGGGCGCAACCTTCTGGGCGGAGTCACGCCCCCCTGTGTTGCTATGGATGGTGGTTGATGAGCCCTATTCCCGCCGGTTTGCGACGGTCAGCGAAGATGGACAACTGCTGAAATCCCTTGCGGCAAAGTTTGCCGAGCGCGGCGTTCGACTGAGACTGCCGCTGCTTGACTTAGAAGACGCGGCGGCGCTCTCACCCGAAATGGTTTGGCAGAAGGTCATGCCCCGTATTCAAGCCGCGTCTGAGCGGTACGGGACGGAACATGTCTTGGTCGGGCGCTATGTCCAGCTATCCACCGGGCAACAAATTGCTGACTGGTTGTATCTGGATATGGATGACACCCGGGACTTGCAGCTGCAGGGTCGAGACCCCGAGCCGATCCTAGCGTCAGCGGTCGATATAGTCGTCGATGAAATGGCTGAGCGGTACGCGGTGCGGCTTGAACCAGTGACAACCTTTGATCGTATTGCGGTCTCCATCAATGGTGTGCGCTCATACAGTGATTACCGAGGCGTGCTTTCCGTGCTCAATGACATCACCGTACTCGATGGTGTGCAGGTATCAGCGGTCGATGGTGATCGGCTAGATCTCAAGGTCGTCGGAGTCGGGTCGGCCGACGCATTAGCCCGCTTGCTGCCAGCAAAATCCCGTTTAGCCGTCGTTGGTGACGTCGATGGGCGAGCGTTAACGCTTAATTGGGGGCAGCCCTAATGTCGCGAGCTGAGGTCAATCGGTGGCCCTTTGTCGTTGGGTTTATAGTAGTTGCCGCTCTGCTGCTTTATTTGTTGCACCCAATCCTGCTGCCGTTTGCTCTAGGCGCGTTGATTGCTTACCTAGGCGACCCGTTGGTCGACCGATTGGAAGCCCGTGGTTATGGGAGGACTATGGGTGTCGTGCTTGTTTTCCTGTTGTTTACGCTGCTGTCGATTCTGATTCTATCCGTCGGGTTGCCGCTGTTAATCAATCAATTGGATGCGGCTATCCGTCGCTTGCCGTCACTTTATGACTGGTTGTCATCCGCGGCGATTCCTTGGCTTCACGAGCAACTGAGTCTGTCGAACATACAGTTGCCTCAGGTGGATTGGGAAGCTGAGTTGGCGGCGAAATGGCAGTCCCTCGGCAAAATGACCGCTGATACTGTCGCAGGCCTTACCCGTTCCGGCCTTTCCTTAATTACTGCGGTGTTTAACCTGACGTTGGTACCGGTGGTGGCGTTTTACCTGATGCGTGACTGGGACATTATGGTTGAAGCGATTCTCGATCTGGTGCCCAAGGCGTGGCAGGAAAATATTTCGCTGATGGTGTCGGAGGCAGACGATGTTCTGGGTGCGTTTATCCGCGGTCAAATGTTGGTGATGCTCGCTCAGGCGGTGATCTACAGCGCAGGATTGTGGCTGGTCGGCCTTAACTTTGCGGTTATCCTAGGCACTGTAGCGGGGCTCGCTTCGATCATTCCTTACGCGGGAGCGGTTATCGGGATCGGAGCGTCTTTGGGGGTCGCGTGGTTCCAGTTTGGCGGCGAACTCACATCATTACTGTGGGTTGCGGCAGTGTTCGGTTTTGGCCAGACCGTTGAGAGCTTGCTGCTTACACCGGTTCTTATAGGGGACCGAATAGGCCTGCACCCGGTGGCGGTTATTTTTGCGTTGATGGCCGGTGGGCAGCTAGCGGGCTTTACTGGCGTGCTGCTTGCGCTGCCGGTGGCTGCGGTGCTGTTCGTCTTTTTCCGACATGCAATTGGCTACTACCGTCGCTCGGAAACCTACCAAGGTGATTGAGACGTCGCCCACGGTGGGTGGCCAACTTCCCCTAGCAATCGCTATGGATGATGCGGCCACTTTCGACAACTTTGCGAGTGTGGCGGCGACCGCGGCAGCACTACAAAGTGTTCGAAGTCTCGTCAATGCGACAGAGAGCGGCTGCTACCTTTGGGGGCCAATAGGTGTGGGCAAAAGCCATCTTCTTCAGGCAGCTTGCCACGCCCATGGGCACAGCGCGCTTTATTTTCCCCTTGCGGAACTTGTTGATTACCCCCCTGATGCCGTCTTGCAAGGTTGTGAAGCGGCAAGGCTGGTCGCGTTCGACGAGCTCGACAAGGTCGTTGGGCGCCCAGAATGGCAGGTGGCGCTTTTTCATGCCTTCAATCGCCAGCGTGATGCGGGGGGCAATTTTTTGTTTGCCGCCCATCAATCACCTGCTGCGCTGTCGACACTGCTACCCGATCTGCAATCTCGTCTCACGAGCCTACCGGTGTTTCATATCGCCGCGCACGATGATCACTCGCTGATGGAGCTGCTTCGCTTCCGTGCAGCGCGGCGAGGCCTAGAATTAAGCGAGGAAGTACTGCACTACGTGATTGCCCGGGCACCGCGTTCGGCGAACCAGCTGCTTGACCTGCTTGATCAACTCGATAGCGCGTCGCTGGCGCGAGCGCGGGCGATTACGGTGCCATTCATCAACGAGCTTAAGTTGCTGTCGCAGGATCGGTAACCACCACTGCGTAATCATCGGGACCCAACACCAGATATCGGCGCAACCATCCGACCAATAGGTAGAGGGGAATCGTGTCTATGAGCGCAGACAAGGCCTTAAATGCATAATTGCTGCCGACTAACACCAGTAGCGTTTGAAATGCCATTTCACCACGCAGGAAGACGGCGCCAAAGGTCACAGTAACGACCATGATCGAATCAACGAGTTGGCTGAGTAGCGTGCTGAAGTTATTTCGTAGCCAAAGGTGTTTGCCCCGTGTCAGGCGTTTCCAAAAATGGAAGAGCTGGACATCGCAATATTGAGCTGCGATGTAAGCGAGCATCGACGCAAACACCGCGCCCGAGGTTGTCGCGTAGATCAGCTGATACAAGCCTGCTTCGTTTTCGAGTATGTCCCCGTTAGGCAGCGCTACAGGCGCCCCCAGTGAGATGATTTGCCAGGGCGGCATGGTCTCGGGGGGCACTGAAGGTGCGATGTTCCCCAGTGTCAGAATTCCAAGGATAAACACATTGAGTCCGAGACCGACGGTTACCAGAAAGTTGGCTCGTGCTCGTCCATACAGCTCGCTGATCAGGTCGGTGCACAAAAACGTCAGTGGGTAAGGCAAAACGCCTACAGCAAGGGCGAGGGGCCCCAATTGAATAAATCGAGTAATGCCAACGACGTTTAGGAGGGTCATGGCGCACAAAAACACTGCCGCCAAGACCAAAAAAACCCGCTCTCGCCTCTCCCTTAATACCGGATCAATCATGGGATCAGTGCTCCAACTGTCCCAAGTTGGCGTGCAGCACCGAGCCGTTGATCACGGGATTCTTGTGGGCCCAGAAGATTAGGCCAGCTATTTCTCCTGGCTCGACCAGCCGATTAAAGCTGTTCATGTTGCTAATGGCGGTTATCGTCGTTGCATCATGCCCGACATGATCCCTAAGCATTTCGGTGTCGGTAAAACCCGGGCAAATCAACGCTGTGTGAATGCCGCTACCCATGAGGTCTTGGCACGTTGCGCGCATCATTCCCAGTTGCGCGTGTTTTGAAACGATGTAGCTAAATGCACCGCCCACCGCTTTTTCAGACAAGGTTGATCCAACGAAAAGCACGCTTGAGCCGGGCGTAACTAGGGGCAAGAGATGTCGATTTAACGTGTTGATGGCGTGAACGTTGATGTGCATAGCGCGCTCAAAGTCGGCGTCGCTGCAATCGGTCGCTGCATCTTTCAGCATGAGTGCCGCGTTGTGCACCAAGCACACTTCAGTGGGAGCGAGTTGTTCAAGCTGAGTTTTAATGTCATTGGCAAGCGCGGTAACCGTCCCCTGAGAGCCGAGATCCCCACAGATGTTGTTGACCCCTGCGACAGGGCTGGGACGTCGAGACAGATTGAAGACTGTGAAGCCATCCTCGAGAAATAATCGCGCGGTCGCAGCACCTATGCCGGAACTGGCGCCGGTGACGATGGCTACTCGGGTCATATTGCACACTCCAAATTCGTGAACGATGCACACAGGATACTAGCTCGGTACCGGGTTTAATTTATGTCTAACTTACGGCACTAATCCGGTGCTGGATGGCTAATATAACCGGCTAATAGCGATGAACGCTTGCGTACCTTTGATGAATTGACCACTATTTCGGTCCGAATCAAATTGTGACTGCTAATGACTCGTCTCACGACCCTCCATATCGATAAAGAAGCCCACAAGTTTTCTGCGGCGCATTTCACCATTTTCTCGGAAACTGAGCGGGAACGGCTTCATGGCCATAACTACTCAGTGTCTGCCCGGATTGTTGCGCCCATGGGGCCCGTTGGCTTTTCCGCTGATTACAACGTCTACAAGAATCGTATCCGCAAGCTCTGTGATCAGCTAGATGAATATATGTTGCTTGCCGAAGACTCACCCTGGCAGCAAATTAGCGAGCAAGACGGTGAGATCTCGGTGGTTTTTGCGGGCAAGACCATACGATTTCCGGCGGATGAAACGATCTTACTCCCAGTGGTGAACGTAACGGTTGAAGAGTTAGCGCACTATCTGCTGGGTAAACTGCTTGCGGAAAGCAGCCCGGAGGAGCGGCTGGTGGAAGTGGAACTGGGGGTGTCATCAGGCCCTGGTCAGACCGGTTCTGCGCTATGGCGGGAAGAAAATTAAAAAAATCTCAAAAAAGTTTAAAAATGTGTGAACTTTTGCCAATGCGCTCGGTCCTACCTATAACTGTTGTAACGGCGCCGCCACGGGGACGGTGCGTGGGAAACGTTACGGCAGCTGGAATCTGCTTCTTCAGATTCTCCCCGTATTGAGTGGCTCCTTTTCGCCGGTTTATTCAACCGGCGTTTTTTTTGCCTGCAGAATTTATGGCCGCCAGAATGTTGGCCTGTGTTTGTGGGCCCACGAGCGTCGCAACGACACCACCTTTTGGATCTACAATCAGCGTCGTCGGTAGCACTTGAGGCCTGGTGGTGCCTAAAAAACTCGCCGGATCCTGGGCCAATTGGTCGAACTTGATCGACAGTTCTCGGCTGTGTTCATCGAGTTCAGCGCCGGTTTTGCCGTCATAGTTGACCCCGAAAACGACCACATCATCTTCTTGATTCAATGCATTGAGTTCGGGGATCTCTTCTCGACAGGGCGTGCACCAAATCGCCCAATAATTGACGATGCGCCACTGCCCCTCACTGGCTTGCCATTGGTTTTCGAACTCTTTTGCCATGGGCACTAGGGGAGTGTCGCTATTACCGCAAGCCGACAAAACCGCAATGATCGCGAGCGCACAGCCAATAAAAATAGGGCGCTTTCGACTTAAGAGACCGAACGAGTGGGTGCGCCGCGACCACAGGAGTGGTGATGTCTCAGAAGTGCCCGGCATGTCACTCATCGTCTTCGTCGGTTACCAAAACGACTTCCGCGTCCTCATCACGTTGGAACAGCTCTGTGAGCGGTACCGCGAGTAACTCTCGCTGGTCGTCCCGCTGTTGGGCGAGTAGGGACGAGGCCTGTTTTTGCCAGGAGAGTGCCGAGTTTGGAGCGCGGGGAATATCTAATTCACCGTTAATGAGTTCTTTGATATCAATCAGGGTGACGTCAGACAATGCGCGTGTCAGCAGATAGCGTCCCTGACTGTTCTGGGTGATCAATTTGGCGGTCATTAAGCGGTCGCGTATGAACCGCCAGCTCTCGCTGTCCAGCCCGCCGATAACGACCTGACGATCTCGGATGAGCGAGAGTTCTCGAATGGGTTCGCCCACTTTTTGGGCGCGCCAGAGTAAAAACAACACGTCCAGTGCCTTGAGTAGCACTGGGCGATTTGCCTGCTCATCCGATTGATAGGCGGACAAACTATGAACCAGGACGCCGCCGAGTAGCACAATGTTCCAAGTAATGTAGAGCCATAATAAAAACACGGGGACGGCTGCAAATGCGCCGTAAACCAACGTATAGCTACTGTTTGCCATAACAGTGGTAAATCCTGCTTTGGCAATTGAGAACGCCACCGCTGTAGCGATGCCCCCAATCAGTGCATGGCGAAAGGGAACCGCACAGTTGGGCACCGCGACATACAATGCAGAGATGCCAAATACGCTCAAAACAAACGGTAGCAGCGACAACAGGAATGCGCTGACACCCAGGCTATCCACCCCGGCGATCGCGTTGGCCGCAGCATAGAGGTAGGCCTGCACACCCAGCCCCAAACCAAGCAAAATCGGGGCAAGACTGAGCACTGCCCAATAGAGTAAAAGGCTCGAGATGGGGCTGCGATTTTCTCTGTTTCGCCAAATATTGTTGAATGCTCGCTCGACGTTGCGCAGCATCAGTACTGCGGTAATAGTCAGTATGAGAATACCGACGCCGGTGAGATTTTTTGCCTGATCAGAAAATCCACTCAAATAGCCGACGACCTCTGAGGATGACTCGGGAAGTAGATTCTCGACCAGAAACTGTTCAAGTTGATGTTCGAGGTTCGCGGCAGTTGGCACCGCCGAACCAATAGCATAGACGACGGTCAGCAACGGCACGAGTGCGAACAGACTCATGTATACCAATGCTGCTGCAATTTCGGAGCAGCGGTCGTCGCGGTAGCGTGACATTAAGTACTGCGCGCCGTTGAAGGTCTTCTGTATTATGGGATGATCAAACATAGGTGGGATCGGCCCTTTTGGTGCTCACGCCACTGCAATTTTGAACTGTTCAGTGACCAACACCGACAGTGTAGTTCAGGCGGCAGGGTTTCTGCACCGCTGTCTTTCTCAGTGTTCATAGACCCCTAACCGGTATCACGCAGGTCATTATGGAAAGTCGTCCCTACATTCTCGTTCTCTACTATAGCCATCATGGCGCGACGGCGGAAATGGCTTCACTGGTTGCCCGTGGAGTCGCGACCGTCGCAGGTGTTGACGCCCGTTTGCGAACGGTGCCGCCGGTCACAGCCGGTATCGGAGAGCTCCGAGATGGGATTCCCGACGACGGGCCACTTTATTGCGAATACGACGAGCTGGCGGATTGTGCGGGGCTGGTGATTGGTAGCCCGACGCGTTTCGGCAACATGGCAGCGCCTCTGAAATATTTTCTCGATGGATCGAGCAGCATTTGGCTCAGCGGTCAGTTGATTGACAAGCCGGCTGCCGCGTTCACCTCAACCAGTTCGCTGCATGGAGGGCAAGAGAGTACGCTGTTAAGCATGATGTTGCCCTTGCTTCATCACGGCATGGTGATGGTTGGCTTGCCCTACAGCGAAGCTGGACTGCGGCAGACCCATGGAGGCGGCAGTCCCTACGGCGCAAGCCACTGGGCAGGGGAGGACAGCAACCGCCCCATTGATGACCATGAATCGGCGTTGTGCCGGGCCCTAGGAGCCCGTGTCGCTCGCTGGGCAATCGCAGGCTCAGGGCTGCAATCAGGGGTGCGCACATGAGTCAGGTAGAACGCTCGGCGATGACTCGAGTCCTCTGGGTGGCGCTGTGGTGCCTATGGCTGGCTCTGTGCGTTCAGCAAATGGCCGATTTAGCGCGCTTCAATGCCCCTTGGCCCATGTGGACCTTACGCGTGTTACCCCTTGTTTTATTCATGCCAGGGGTTGCCCGAGATAACCTGCGTGCGGTGGTCTGGTTGTGCTTCGTGACGCTGTTCTATTTTGTGTCTGCGGTGGAGCTTATCTTTGCTCGCCCCGAGGACAGTCTCGCCGTCATGGGCTTGGTCGCTGTCGTGGGATTATTCCTCGCCGCAGCGACGTATATCCGAGCAAGGGGTCCAGAGTTGCGAAGGGTTATCGCGGACTCAGCGTCCCATAGCCAGCCCGAAGAAACCGATAGTCAGGAGAAATAACGATGGTGCTTTGGCGATTGATCAGCGGTTTGTTGCGCGGGATCTGGCGGGTCCTGACCGTGATCAGTCGGGCAATTAGCGTCTTGGTGCCATTGCTATTGGTGGCGTATGTGGTGGGTGTTGCGATGGTGGCAATAGATGCCGGCCAACCTGAATCGGTACCCGAGCAAACCGCACTCCTGATTAACCCAGTAGGCGTGCTCGTTGAGAATCGAACCCCGCGACGCCCCCTAGAAGCCTTCATGGAGGGCGAGGGTGGCGAGGTGCTGCTGTTTCATGTGATTCGCGCCATTGAAGAGGGTGCTCAGGATGAGCGTGTTACCGCGCTGATCTTAGACTTGCAAGGTTTGTCCGGCCCGTCGGTGAGTCAGGCATTAGAAATCAACAGGGCGATCGACCTATTCAAAGACTCGGGCAAGCCGGTTATTGCGGTCGGTGATTACTACGATCAGAGTCACTACCTTTTAGCCTCGCGCGCCGATCGCGTGTTGATGCATCCCGAAGGTGCGCTAGCTTTATACGGCTTTGGTGTCTACCGGAATTATTTCAAGACGTTTCTCGATAATGCGTTGATTACGATGAATGTGTTTCGTGTCGGCGAGAATAAATCCGCCGTTGAGCCTTATCTCCGAGACGACATGTCCGAGTCCGAACGTCAGGTTACTGGCCGCTGGCTAAACCAATTGTGGGGTGCTTACGCACAGACGATCGAGGAAGGGCGCGGCTTGGATGCCGGCGCGGTTGACCAGTTCATCGAGGAGTTTCCCGATCGACTCGAAATTGCTGGCGGGGATGCGGCTCAATTGATGCTTGAGGCAGGTTTCGTGGATGAATTGGTCGTTCACACCGAACAGGAGGCCATTCTTGCCAGCGTTGTTGGTGCTACCGATCAGTTCGACGATTCAATGATGATGTCCTATCGGGCTTACCCTCGGGCGCAATCGTCTTTCATTGAGCCTAAATTGAACGGGTCGAAACCCAGCATCGCGGTTGTAACCATTGAGGGAGAGCTTGTTCCGGGGGACAGCACCCGAGGGTTTGCGGGGTCTGACACCGTGGTGGAGCAACTCGACATGGCTGCGTCTATCGATGGTCTGGCCGCCGTTGTATTGCGCATTAATTCTCCCGGTGGCAGCGTGTTTGCCTCGGACGTGATTCGTAACAAAGTGCTCGAGGTAAAGGCTGCAGGAATCCCCATTGTGGTGTCTATGGCGAGCATGGCAGCTTCTGGGGGGTACTATATCGCCGCCGATGCCGATGAAATTTGGGCGTTGCCCAGTACCCTGACAGGCAGCATTGGGGTGTTTGCCGCTTTTCCAACCCTAGAGCGCTTATATGACTGGGCTGGCGTGAGTGTGGATGGTGTTGGAACGTCCCCACTAGCCAACGCTATCCGGTTGGATACAGGGGTCGATCCTTTGGGCGTTCGGATAATCAATGCTGTTCTTGCTAACGTCTACGATGATTTTGTCGGTCTGGTTGCGACCGGTCGAAGTATGAGTTGGGATGCGGTTGATGCCATTGCAGGCGGTGTTGTTTGGAGCGGTACGGATGCGCGTGACGTCGGCCTCGTTGATGAGCTCGGAGGGCTCGATCAGGCAGTGGCCTCTGCCGCGGTACTGGCCGGTGCTGAGGACTGGAGAGTCCGAAGAATTGGTACGCCTATTGATCCGAGTCAGCAAATTTTTGAAGAGCTGGGTGATCGCTTGGGTGGCGTACGGGCGCCTGTTAGCGGCCTTGTTTCCGATCTGGCGGCGCAGCTATCGGTACCTCTACACTTAGCAGACAGCTTGCAGGACCCTCGCAACGTCTACCTGCGTTGTCTGGAATGCGCGGGCGGTATTTGATGCTAGAGCTATCAAGAGAATCCGTTGTCGCCGAGGCCCGACCGTCAGCCACGGTCATCGTTGTTCGCGACAGTTCCGAAGGTCCTCAAGTATTGTTGCTCCGGCGTAACCCCGAATTAGCGCACATGCCCAATCTTTGGGTGTTTCCGGGTGGCAAGGTCGATGCCGCCGATCAGGGTAGCGACATGGTGATGCGCGCCCGCGTCGCCGCGGCGCGCGAGCTGCAGGAAGAGGCAGCCATTCAAACCAGCGTGGAGGCGCTAATACCCTTCTCTCACTGGCTGACGCCGCTGCCGGTTAAACGTCGATTTGCCACATGGTTTTATTTGCTCGTGGTCGATGGGCACTGCACGGTGCAGGTTGATGACTCAGAGATCGTCGAGCACCGATGGATGCGTCCTTGTGATGCCCATGCGGCCTTCGAGCGAGGCGCGCTGGCGACATCACCACCGACTCTCGTCAGTCTTGCTGATATTGCCGATTGGACCGCAGTCGAAGCGATGCGCGCTGGGGTTATTGAGCGCGAACCGCCGTATTTCTTCCCCAAGGTGAGCAAGCAAGCGGACGGTATGCGTTTTTTGTATCCGGGTGATGCGGGCTATGAGGCTGAGGATTGGGAGGCGGTCGGGCCGCGCCATCGGTCGAAAATGGCGAAAAACGCTTTCACCTACGAGCGCAGTTTTACTTGGCCGCGGCGCTGAAGGTAGTTTTACTTTGGGGACGGGTCTTGACGTCTGCACTTGATGATTACGGCAAAGCCTTGCACTGGCTAGCGCCCGAAGGTTGCAGTCCCGTCCGTTAAATCACCAAGGACAATCTACTTGGTCTCATTGGTCACTGAAAGCTGTGCGGTTGTCTCGCTCTACAACGCCTGAACCTGCCGCGCGATCTCTTCGGCCATTGTGAGAAGCAGATCACTGAAGGTGGCGGCAACTGTTGCACCATCGGGTTCTGTATCTAATAGTTTGGTCCAGGTGAGGAGTTGGCTCGAGAGATCGGTGTGTGTCGAGCCGACCCCGATATTGGCAACCAAGCGGGCACTCGTTTTGCTGGCGGTCAGATCAACGATAACCAGGTCAATAACGACATCGGGGGCGTTTGTCGGATTCCATGGATAACGCGCTAAGCCGCGGGCGTTGAGCAAACCGATCAGATTAAGCTCAGTCACTCGCTGAATACCCTTGTCCAGCGGTTCTGCCCACAGGTGATTGGGGCTCGCTTCAATGCCGTTGTTCGCCTCCAGCCACGTCAGGCTGTTTCGATACAGGTATTCGGGTAATGCGATGGGTCGTAACCCCAGTGTCGGCCCGTCGCCACCCCCGGCGACGTCGACGCCTGCTTCTAGTCGATAGAGCTCGGGCTGCGGTTGCGTCGCACAGCCCGTAAAGCAAGCCAGCGCTAGTGCAATAGTTAATGTGCGCAAACCAGCATTCATTGCGTTTCCTCCGGTCGACCCAGAATCAAAGACTGGGGTTGTTCTTCAACGCTGCGCGCTAGTGAGCTAATGGCCCGACTGGCTCGAGTAAGATCAGCCAAGGTTCTGTTGAGTCCGTAAATTAAGGGTGCGTCGGGGTCGAGCAGGTTTTCGATGCTGCTTCCCGTGCCCTCAATAGCAACCAGGGTCGCGTCTAACTGACGCAGACTGACATTGATGTTGTCGGCAATGAGCGGTAATTGAGTTTCCAGTGTTCGCGCCGCAGAAGCCGTTCCCGATAGTGTTTGATCGACTTTGGGCTCGAGGCGAGCCAAGAGGTCTTGTGTTTCCTCAGCAATGGCAACCGTTCGCGCCAGGGACTCGTTGATCGTAGTTGGCAGCGTTTGAAAATCTTCGTTTTCGCTGAAACGACGTATTGCTAAAGCTGTGCGCTGTAGATCCGACACCAGTCTTGGTAGATCGAGTCGACCAATGTCCTCGAACAACATTTCGATTCGAGAGGGTATGGTGGGCACTTCGAGTAACTTGGACTCTGGAGCACGCAGCGTAGCTTCTGTGTCCGGGAAAAAGTCCAACTGAATGTACAGCAGACCGGTCAGAAGGCTTTGAGTGTTGAGCTGTGCTCGTAGACCCGAAGCAATGAGTTCTTGGTTCATAGATTCAGCGTCTTGGTACTGCCGGGTGACCCGGCCCTCTTGTAGAATCGCTTCGACCTCCATGACCAGGTCAAGGTTTTCATCATTGTGAAGCAAAGCCCTGATCGAGGTTACTTCGCCGATATTAACGCCACGGAGCGCGACCGGTGCACCGACGGTGAGGCCTTTGACAGAGCTGTCAAACACCATCACGATCTTTTGCGCTGATTTGTTGTATCCATTGCCTGCCAACAGCAGAAACACGGAAACCACGATAGCCACCGCGCCAATGACAAACCCCCCGAGGAGAACGTTGGTCGATTTATTGGCCATTATTCACGATCACTGTGTTGGTGCGGTCACCGCCGCGGGATAAAAATTCGCGCACAACCGGGTGTTTGCTGTGATCCCGCAAGTGCTGCGGTGCGCCGGCATCCAATAAGGTACGCGAAACATTGTCGAGATAGATTGAGCTGCTGGCAATAGCGAAAATACTATCGAGTTCATGGGTCACCATAACCACAGTTGCCCCCATGCTCGAGGCCAAGCTGGCGATGAGTTCATCTAGGCGGCGGGAACTGATTGGATCGAGACCCGCCGACGGTTCATCGAAGAACAGGAACTCAGGGTCAAGCATTATCGCTCGCGCGAGGGCAGCGCGTTTGCGCATGCCACCGCTGATCTCGCCCGGGTAGTATTCGTGGTAGCCCGCTAGGCCGACCAGCGATAGTTTTAGATCGATCAATTCTTTACGCAGGGTGGGTGACAGGTCGGTGTAAAGTTCCAGCGGCAAAGACAGATTTTCGGCAAGGGTCATTGAACTGATCATGCCGCCCTGTTGAAATGTCACGCCCCAAGACTTGCGCATCTGTTGTCGACGATCACTGTCGGCTTGAAGAAAGCTTTCTCCGTTGTAGCAGACATCCCCGGCAGCGGCGGTCTCAAGCCCCAGCATGTTGCGCAACAGGGTGCTTTTGCCACAGCCGCTACCACCCATAATGACGAAAATCGCGCCACGCTCGACGTCAAAAGTGAGGTTGTTCTGGATAACCCGCGAGCCATACGCGAGGGTCAGGTCAGTCACCGAAATTGCGGCATCGGTCATCATCACAGTCCCAATAGCTGACAAAACAGGTTGATTGACGCATCAGCCAGGATTAAGTACACCAGCGACACCACGACTGCGGTAGTGGTGGCTTTACCGACGCCTTCGGAATCTCTGCCTGACTCTATCCCGGCGCGACAGCCGGCGATACCAATCAGTAGACCGAAAGTCAGCGCTTTAACAAGTCCGACAGTGAGGTGAGATAGTGCAAGGGACTCTTCTGCCTGCGTCCAATACTGTAGCGGTGAGACACCCATACCGCTCGCGACAATGCCGCCCCCCAAAATGCCCAACACATTGGCATACAGTGTCAACAAAGGCACCATCAGTGTTACCGCTAAAATCCGCGGTAAGACCAAAAATTCGGTGGGTGAGATGCCGAGGATTTCGATGGCATCCACTTCTTCATTGACACGCATGGTGCCGAGTTGTGCCGCATAGGCGGCCCCCGTTCGACCAGCGATGATAATGGCGGTCATTAACGCCCCCATTTCTCGCAGGACGCCAACGGTTACCAAGTTGGCAACATACACCCCGGCTCCAAATTGCTGCAGTTGTACCGCGCCCAAATAACCCAGAATCATGCCGACAAGCAGACTGGTAAGGGTAATGATAGGCAGCGCATTGGGTCCTGTTTGATAGCAAAAGACGATCGTATCGCTGATTCTGAAGCGCGCTTGCCCGGTCGCCGCTTTGCCGGCTGCAACGACAAGGCCGCCAATGAAATCCAGAAAATCGGCAACGCTGGCGCCGACTTTCTCCATCAAGAGCAACGGGTTGAGTGCAGACAGCCATCGCGGGCGGGCTTGGTGCTGCCCCTTCTCGAGGGGCACTGCGATCGCCAGCGCCAGAAGTTGATTTGCCCCCTCTGGAAGCTGGGAAGTCACTGAAATACCGCGCTCCGCGCTGTTGCGGTAGGTTTGCAGGATGAGGCTGATTAGCCCTGAATCCCACTGCCCAATGGTACTGCCGTCAATGATAATTTGGCGAGCCATCGTGGTCGCATCAACCAGGTCTGCCGGACGGGGAAGACTGTGGGGCGCCGCCCAGTCGCCGGACAACGTCAGAGTTAGGGTCTCACTCTGTTCGCGCGCGCTCCATTCGGGTGAGTTCAACGCCATTTGGCGCCCGGAAGCAGCGGGTCAGTCTCGGCAACGACCTCGTCGAATATTTCCCCTACTGACCGGCGGCTTCCAGCCTCCCAGCGGCGGGAAATCATGGTAACCGGGTACAAATAGACATCTGTTCGAGGATAGTTCAAGGCGCGAGAGCGCCCTGCGCGGTCCCGATAGACCACCCAGTTCATGGATAGCTGCTTGCCGAGCAGGTCACCCAGTACGATGCCCATGGCCTGAAGTGTTAAGGTGTCGCTTGTTCCGATACCGCCTCCGTCCAGAATGGCTTGCAGCGTTGCAAGATCGCGCTGTGAGTCGCCCGTGAGCTGTTTTCCAAGCCGGTTCGCTCGGGATTCAATGTCCGCTCTTTGTGCGTCCATGAATTGCTGATCGATGGCAGACAATGGTTCAATACGCACCTCAACAGCCGAAGGCTGCTCCCAGTCGGAACCTTGCGCCCAAACGGAGGTTCCGCTCAGCAACAACAGGACAGCAACAACTAAACGAATCACAAGGTACGCTCCAGTGAGTTGTTTATCGCCTCCTGAAATGGATAATTGCGCAACCATGAATACTGCCTCAAATTACTTTCCCCACGTCGGAGTTGCCCCATGATAACCGGAAGCATCGTTGCACTGGTAACCCCAATGGCTCCCGACGGTGGGCCCGACTGGCCCGCGCTTGAGTCGCTTATCGAACACCACATCAAAGCCGGTACCGCGGCGCTTGGTGTCGTGGGTACCACAGGTGAGAGCGCGACTCTGACGGTGCCCGAACACTGCGAGGTGATTCGCTTTGCGGTTAAGCAAGCAGCTGGTCGTATCCCCGTGGTTGCTGGCACAGGGTCAAACTCTACCCATGAGGCCATCGAGTTGACTGTCACAGCGGCCGAAGCGGGTGCTGACGCTTCGTTGCTGGTTACACCCTACTACAACCGACCGACCCAAGAGGGCCTCTATCAGCATTTTTGCCGTGTAGCCGAAGCGGTCAACATTCCGATTATTTTATACAACGTGCCCGGAAGAACGGGGTGTGACCTGAGTAATGAGACGGCGCTGCGATTGAGTAGGGTGGAAAACATTGTCGCGCTAAAAGATGCCACTGGCGATATCGAGCGCGGGGCCCAACTGATTGCTCAAGTTCCCAATACCTTTGCCGTTTACTCCGGGGATGATCCCACCGCGCTGGAATTGATGCGGC
This sequence comes from Luminiphilus sp., assembly GCA_965657905.1. Lineage (GTDB taxonomy): Bacteria > Pseudomonadota > Gammaproteobacteria > Pseudomonadales > Halieaceae > Luminiphilus. The sequence continues at coordinate 40,059 of CBFHPT010000012.1, forward strand.
GGGGTGCCAAGGGCAACATTTCTGTGACGGCCAACGTGGCACCTGCGGCGATGGCAACGATGTGCGAACTTGCCCTCGCAGGGGAGTTTGAGAAGGCGGCGCAAATAGACGCCACGCTCAGCGCTTTAAATTCCGCTTTGTTTGTCGAGCCCAACCCGATCCCAGTTAAATGGGCGTTGGCCGAGATGGGTATGATCAATGCCGGCATTCGCTTGCCGCTATTACCGCTGTCCGAGCAGCACCACGAAACCGTGCGCTTGGCGATCAAACAGGCTGGTTTGTCATGAACGTATTACGAATGGCGGCATTTGCGCCGACTTTTCTATTGGCGGGCTGCAGTTGGCTAATCGGTCCCGACGGTCTATTTCCAGACAACACACAGCATTATCGTGAATCCCCGGAACTCAGTGAGCTGGTTATCCCGCAGCAAGTGGGCGAGGCGCGAATAGAGCCTATCTATCCGATACCGCCTGTCACCAACCGCGTCGCCGTCATGGATGCAAATGCGGCACCCCGCCCGGCACCCCTGACCTCGGGCGCACAAACCGATTCGGTGCGGATTCAGCGCTTGGGCGACGATAGCTGGGCACTAGTCGCCGTTTCCCCGGGGCAGCTGTGGCCACAGGTACGGGCTTTTTTGACGTCATCAGGGGTCGCGGTTGCCGCGTCAGATGCCAGCGCGGGCCTGATCGACACCCAGTACGTTACGTTGACCGATCGTCCTTTACCCACCCGGTTCCGATTCCGGGTCGATACCGGTGTGCAACGCAATACCTCAGAGCTGCATGTGCTGCAGCAAGATAAAGGTGTCACCAATACAGGCTGGCCTCAGAGCTCCGACGATCTTGAGCTTGAGAGCACCATGTTGCGCAATGTTGCTCAGTTCATCGCAAACAGCGCCGAAGCTGCGCCGGTTTCTATGATTGCCGATCAAGCGATGAGTGATTCTGGTCGGATAGCGCTCGAGGATAGCGAAGAGCTAACGCGATTGCGCTTACGGCTACCGTTTGATCGAGCTTGGGCCTCTGTTAGTAAGGCACTTCCGGAATCTGGATTTGTTGTCGATGACCGAAATCGCAGCGAAGGTGTTTTTTACGTCACATTTAGCGGACCTCAAAATCAGCAGGAAGAGGGCTGGTTTGACTGGCTTTGGGGGGGGGAAGTGCAGCACCCAATGGCGGGGAAGCAGTTTTTACTAAATGTGAGGCCAGCTGAAGATAACCTCGTATTTTTGACGCTGGACGGGCCCAACGGCACCGCGGTCGAACGCCGTGAACAGCAGGTATTGCTCACGATTTTGAAGGGCAATATCAATTGATGCAGTTTGCCTCGCTAGGCAGCGGGAGCAAGGGAAATGCCACGGTGGTTGCCACCGAAACTACCCGTGTTCTAGTGGATTGCGGGTTTCCGCGGCGTGAGGCGACCAAGCGTTTAGGGCGGATAGGCCTCCGTCCGGAGCAACTCGATGCAATTCTCGTCACCCACGAGCACGGGGATCATGCGGGCGGGGTTGGCAGTCTCTCGAAGGCTTTTGATATTCCGGTCTATCTTTCCCACGGGACAGCCGCAACGGGTCGGGTGAGCGGGGCGAGAACCTTACAGTGCGTCGACTCTGATTCGCGATTCACAGTCGGGGATATTAGCGTGCACGCGGTCCCTGTTCCTCATGATGCGCGCGAGCCCATTCAGTTTTGTTTCACTCATGAAAAACAGCGCCTTGGGATCTTGACCGACCTCGGTTCAATTACGCCACACGTGATTAGTTCGTTCGCGGGCTGTGATGCTTTGTTTTTGGAATGCAATCATGATGCTGAAATGCTTCAGGCGGGATCCTACCCGCACTCCCTTAAGCGCCGAGTGGGTGGAGACTACGGACACCTTAACAATCGGCAGGCGGCTGAGTTTCTGTTGGCCACAGACACCTCAAAACTGACAACGCTTGTGATCGGACATTTAAGCGAACAAAACAATACACCCGAGCATGCGTCAGCCGTGCTCGCATCGGTCGATCACTGTCATCAGGCCAAGGTAAGCTTTGCCTGCCAAGCAGAGGGGTTCGACTGGGTTCAGGTGGACGTTTCTCCGGTGGCTTTGCTAGACGTTGCGGAATCGGCTTGACGCTTCCAGCGTCGGTTGCTCCATAGCCAACTTGCCGGCTCGGCTATGATTGCCCGCTCGGTGAGGCGCGCATATTGCTCCATGATCTCGCCTTCAGCCAGCTCCTTGGGGTTCATTGAGATTTCTTCGACGAAAATACGATATTGGCCGCGAGTTGTGCGACGACAACTTGCGAACAGGACGGGGAAGCCCGTTGCCCGTGCCAAGGACTCAGCGCCGGCGAAAAATGCAGTAGGTTGGTTCATGAAGTTGCTCCAGTGCACGCGCTCGCGCTTTCCAGGCGATTGGTCTCCGATGAGGAAGATTAATCTAGGAGTGCGCCGATGCTTCAGCACGTTGCGAGCGGCGGTACGCATTTCGACGGTCTGAGCGCCGCGTTTTGCACGCACTTCATGGCTGAATCGATCGGCGCCAGCGTTGTGCAGTCGCTTGTAAACCGCAGCTTGTTGAATGGAGAATTCCAAGGCCGCTCGCTGAAGCATCCATTCCCAATTTCCCTGATGCAGGGTAAGTACGATTGCAGACTGATTCAGAGAGGCGGTTGCGGCCGTTATCACCTCGGGGTTGGCAATCTCGACCCGCGATAGAAAGGCTTCATCGGACATTTCACGTGCCCGGATGATTTCAACAGTGGTGTCTGCAAGGTGAGCGTAAAACTCCCGACGAAGCTGGGCACATTGGTCTAGAGATTTTTCGGGGAATGCTCGGCGTAAATTGTCGTCGATCACTTGGCGTCGATATCGAAAGGCATGCTCCAAGAGCCACGCGCCAAGGTCAGCTAGCCAATAACTGAGCAATTCTGGTGTATGAGCTACGAGCCGATAAAACCAATAAATCATGATGATCGACAGTGCTCGGGTAGCGTCAGGCGAACGGTGCTAGCGAACCGAGTTTGAGGTGGACATTGAAGATCGGCGTTGTTGGAAAGATCAACCTCTTTCAACTGCTCCAGCCCCGTCAGGGGTACCGGGTCAACGATGCGATTGCCGTCGAGCCAAACCCGTTGCAGCGTCTTAATTTGTCCAAGCTCTACCAAGTTGCGGATCCGATTGCCTGACAGTTTTAACTCCTTGAGGCCTGAGAACTGTGCGAGACCGGCGAGTGACTCGATGTCACCATCACTGCAGTTCAGCCATTCCAGCTCAATGCTACTGCTAATGAATTCATCTTCGATTCGTTGAGAGATGCACGCCCGTAACGTCGGATCCGTGATGTCGTAGTCTGTGAATAGCTTAGCGGGTGAATACACCATTTTCTCATTTATCGTGACGTCGTAACTCTGGCAAGCGACCATAAGCAATGTAGCGCCGATGCCTAAGACCAAATTTCGCATAAAACTCTCCAAGCAGAGCGCTTATAATGCCAACTTATCGCCAAGAGAGACACGCCCATGCTGCATAACCCCGAAGTCGGGTCTATCGACGTCGATGGCCAAACCAATGATGTGGCTGATCAACTCCGGCAGATGGAGGAGGTGTTAAGAAAACACTGGCGACTGGGGCAGAACATGGTGCTGTGTTGGGCGCCAGATCCCCGTGGCTTGCTAACGGTCGTCGTGCCTCACTTCTTCCTCGGTAACTTTACAGCTGAGGATCAAGACAGCGGCGCTAACGAGTTTTTCATTCGTGAAGTTATTGGTGGGTCGCGTCTCAAAACCCATCAGGAAATTTTTTCAATAGCCAAGCGCCTCGGCGTTTCCACAAGCTTCATCAAACTCGATACGCCCCTTGTAGATACACCTGAGGTGCTGGCTGCAGCAGACAGTATTATTTCTCGTTACGGTATCGGTTACGTTGAAACCCGTGCGGTCATTTTGTTCGATATCGCCAGTTTCTCGCTTTACACCCCGTTCGAGCAGGTAAGCCAGCTCAACAGCCTGTCGTATTCAATGAATTCTGCTTATAACAAATTGCAGCGGGAAGGGGTGGATGTGAACTTCGCTCGGACAACCACGGGGGATGGCTACTATGTATGGAATCGGGATATCGGACCTTTTCCGGATTTAGACCTGTTGTCTTTCCTGCTCTTGGTATTGATTGACAATGCAGTGGCTCGCCGAGAGGCATCGGGTAATACGGTGCCGGTTATCCGCTCGGCTTACCACTTCGGCAGTCACTATGAATTGTTTCAGGCTGAGGACATCAACCCCACTGTATTCAGCTACATTGTCGGTGATGTCACGATCAAGCTCGCCCGAATGCTCGCAGCTGCGGAACCGGGTCAGGTAGTGATAGGTGACCTTCTGACCGGACTACCCGAGCGAGAGGGGCTGCATGATGCGAGCGCACTCCTTAACGAGGCGATTGCCGAACTTAAAGACCTGCACAAGCTACAAATCGCCGGCCAACCGCTCAGCGATATTCGCGTCAAGCCGGGAAGCTGTGGCTCGGACCAGCCGCGTTCTGTTCTGATTGTTGACAAGCATGGGCTTGAGCAGTCAGCGACCAATCTCGAGTTTGAGGTCGACATCGGTGATGAGGTCATGACGCTGGGTACGCCAACGCCGTGACTGACGAAGGCGCGGATCTAGTGCCGGAGTGCATTGTTGCACCCGCCGATGCAGGCCTGTGGTCACAGGCTGAAAAAGTTGCTGAGACCCTCGGCTTGCCTGTGACCGCCGACTGGCGCAAGGCTGTTGCTCGTGTGGCGTTAGTGGTGGATTTCGATCGCGCCTGGTTGCAGCAACTGGGCGCAAAGCCACCCGGGCCACTACACGTGGATTTCGCATCGCCGGAAATGACCTACAGGCGTAAGGGGGGGCAAAATGAATTGTTAGGCCGGGCGGTGGGAGTGAAAGCCAATAAGCATCCCACCGTGTTCGATGCGACTGCGGGGTTAGGGCGTGATGCCTTCGTGCTTGCAGATCTCGGGTGTGATGTCACCCTCGTGGAGCGATCCCGGACCCTCGCATTTCTGCTCGAGCAAGCTGTTGATCGTGCGAGATTGAGCGCGAGCGATCAGGTGCGTCACGCGGCGGAACGGATGCGTGTCGTCTGGGGAGAGAGTCTGGATCTCGCGGTCTTGGATAGCGAAGTTATCTACATTGATCCCATGTTTCCGGATCGGCGTAATACCGCCGCTGTTAAAAAAGACTTGGCGGTCTTGCAGCGCCTGCACGGGCAACAACCGGATGATTCGGCAGCGTTGGCTGACTGGGCCTTAGAGCAATCGGTATCGCGCGTGGTCGTGAAGCGCCCTGCAAAAGCGCCGCCGCTTACGGATCAGACACCCTCGCACTGTTTGTCCGGCAAAGCTGTTCGGTTTGATGTTTATGTTCGATGAGGTCGTTATCACCGCACCGTGTGCAGAAAATTGAGGGATTACGTTGTCGCAGTTGATTATTGCAAGTAACCAAGCTTTATCGGTCGATGGGATTTCAGAGTTGATTACCTCAGAGCGATCCTTCGACAAGGCGCTGCTTGCTGCACCTGAACAGCGTCTTGGCAATGACTTGCCCAAGGTCGGAGCAGCATTTGCTGCAGCGATAGGTTGCGATCAGGTCGAAGTAATGGATGCTGATATGACCTTGGCGGAAGGGCAGGGCCGTCTTTCAGATCGAATCCGCCAACTGGCTCCCATCGCTGAGTGTCATTACGTACTGCTTAGCACTGACCGCGGTTTAGGTCAGGCTACCTCGGCTCAAAGGGCTGAGCAGAAAAACCCCGTCACTGATGCGGCGCAAATAGAGGACGATCTGGCGCTGCTTGCTGCGGCAACAATTGGATTGACGGTCGTGGTGACCGCAGTGCTTGCGATGATGAAAGGGGTCGGCGCGGGCAGAGTGTGTGTTCACGTTCCCGAGGCTTGGCAACGGGGTGCTAATGGCAGCCGCATCCAGCCTGCTCTGGTCGATTACATCAGTCGTTGGGCTTTGGAACTCAAGTCGCGGGATTTAAGTGCTTATCCGGGACTCACGCTTGAAGTTAAGTATTACTGAGTAGCCGCTGCATGATGCCGTGGTAAATCTTGGTCAGTCGCGGAATATCATCGATCAGAACGTGTTCGTTAATCTGATGAATCGAGGCGTTGATATGGCCAACTTCGAGAATTTGGGCGCCGGTCTTGGCGATGAATCTGCCATCAGAAGTGCCGCCACCGGTTGAGAGGTTTGCCGTTTGGCCCGTTACTTCCAGAATGCTCTCGCGAGCGGCGTCTACGAGTGCTCCCGGTTCGGTCAAAAATGGCTGACCACTCAGGTTCCACTCAATGTCAAAGTCGACCTTATTGCTGCGCAAAATTTCCTCACAGCGCTGCCGTAGGAAAATATCGGTGACTTCGGTACTAAAGCGGATATTGAACTGAGCGGTTATTTCACCGGGTATTACATTGGTCGCGCCCGTACCGCCGTTAATGTTTGAGAACTGTAGAGAGGTCGGCGCGAAAAACCCGTTACCCTCGTCCCATTTTTCACGGGTCAGTGCATTCAATGCTGCGAAACACTTGTGGATAGGGTTGTCGGCTAAGTGCGGGTAGGCGATGTGCCCCTGCCTTCCCTTAATCGTCACTGTGGCGCCCAACGATCCCCGACGGCCATTTTTGACGACGTCACCCAAAGCGTCGGTGCTTGAGGGCTCACCGACGACGCACCAGTCGATTCGGTCGCCGCGCTCCATGAGTGCGTTGACCACTTTGACGGTGCCATTGACCGCCGGTCCCTCTTCATCAGAGGTAATGAGAAACGCGAGTCGTCCGGGGTGCTCTGGGTGCTCACGCACGAACGCCTCGGCGGCGACGACCATTGAGGCCAGTTCCGATTTCATGTCCGCAGCGCCACGGCCATAGAGCAGTCCGTCACGCTCGCTGGCCTCGAATGGCGGCGACAGCCATTGATCTTCCGGCCCCGGTGGCACGACATCGGTATGCCCGGCAAATACCAGTGTCGGTCCGTCGCTACCGTGCACCGCCCAGAAATTCGAGACGTCGTCGGCTGGAAACGGCTCACACACAAACCCACATTCCGCCAACCGCGCCATCATCAAACCTTGGCAGCCGCCGTCTTCTGGGGTAACCGATGGTCGCTCGATCAACTCCCGGGTCAGTTGGATGCTGGCTTTGCCATATTCAGTTGTTGGCATGAAGGCTCTCATTCAGCTCAATAGCTGAGCGATTAGTCAGACATTCCACAGCGCCTGATGTGCTGTTACGCCTAAAGAGGAGATCTGATCGGTTGGCTAAATTACGTGCGGCGACCGTCTCGACGGGTCGGCGTGCGCCATCGAGGACAGTGACCTTGGTACCTGCTGTAATGAACAATCCGGCCTCAATAGTGCAGCGATCGCCGAGGGGGATTCCAAGGCCCGCGTTGGCGCCGATGAGGCATTCCTTGCCCACCGAGATAATGATATTGCCGCCACCCGAGAGTGTTCCCATTGTGGAGCATCCGCCACCGAGGTCAGACCCCGCGCCAACCCAGACCCCTGCAGAGATTCGCCCTTCCACCATGCCGGGTCCTTCGGTGCCGGCATTGAAGTTTATGAACCCCTCGTGCATCACCGTGGTGCCCTCGCCAAGATAAGCGCCGAGTCGAACCCGCGCTGTATGCGCAATACGCACACCTGTGGGTACAACGTAGTTGGTCATTTTCGGGAATTTATCGACGCTTGCTACTTCAAGCACCTCGCCACGAAGGCGAGCGTCTAATTGTTTTTGCGGCAGTTCAGAGAGGCAGACGGGGCCTGTATCGGTCCAGGCAACATTTGGGAGCAAGCCAAATAATCCGTCGAGTACCGTGCCGTGGGGTCGAACCAGTCGGTGGGAGAGCAATTGTAGCTTCAGATAGGCCTCTTCAACGGTCGACGGCGCGCTGTTGGTTGCCAGCGTGGTTGCCACGACCCTTCGGCTGCTGTCCATGAGTTGACGGGCGAGTTCGGCTTGCTCGGGGGCTCCCGCGCTTTCAAAGCCACTTGCTAGGCTGTTCAGTGCCGCAGCGTCCAAAGCGCCCGTTAGATCAGCTACCAAGTCGGCGAGATCGCCACTCAGATTGACGAGGGGTGCTGGATAGAAAACGTCCAGGGTCTCACCGGCATCGCTTTGACTCGCCAATCCAAGTCCAAATCCATGCACCGCGCTCATAATTTTCTCCTAGTCAGTTGCTTGTCAGGTGTGTTTACAACGATTTTTTTGGCTTTAACTATTAAATTGTGTTGCGTAGCTGTCAGCGCTGAACCCCACGAGGATCTCATTGTCGATTTGAAGCACAGGGCGCTTGATGAGCGTAGGGTGGCTGCACATCAAGCCCGATGCATCCCCGTTCTCCGCTCTAAGGTGCTCCTCTGTGGCGAGGTCCTTCCATGTGGTGCTGCGTTTATTGAGTAAGGTTTTTACCCCCACTGCGTCTATCCAGCCTTGAATTTTCTCCTCAGATACCGGCGTCCGGCGGAAATCAACAAAGTCAAAATCAATTCCAGCGCTCTCCAGCCATTTCCGCGCTTTCCGCACCGAGTCACAGTTGGGGATGCCATAGACTACTGGCTTCATAAGTCACTCCTTTCAACGCCAGCAAGGGTACCAGAACCGGTCTAATCGGAGCAGGGTACTGACGCCTTCTTGTCGCGCAAATTGTTGCGCTAAATCAGGGTTTTTTTACAATTTTTGGATGCTTTCTGAGTGGATAGCAGGTGCTGCAAATGTCGCAAACCCGTCCATCACAGCCGCGCGCCGTACAGAACTCGCGACCATAAAAAATAATTTGCAGGTGCAAATCGTTCCAGCGTTCTTTAAGGAATAGGCGTTTCAAATCCCGCTCGGTCTCGACGACGTTGCGCCCCCGGGTAAGGCCCCAGCGCTGAGCAAGTCGGTGGATGTGGGTGTCGACCGGAAAACTGGGTACCCCAAAGGCCTGTGCCATCACCACGCTAGCGGTTTTGTGGCCAACGCCCGGGAGGCTTTCCAGCGCCTCAAAATCCGCTGGCACGTCGCCTGCGTGATCTTCGAGCAATATTTCGCTGAGGCGTTTAATAGCCTTCGACTTTTGCGGGGACAGTCCGCAAGGTTTGATGACAGCGCGGATCTGCTCCGCGCTCAGCGTTGCCATTTTCTGGGGGTTATCCGCCATTGCGAATAAATCCGGTGTTACCTGATTAACCCGTTCGTCGGTGCATTGGGCGCTGAGCAGAACCGCGATCAACAACGAATAAGGATCAATGTGGTCGAGCGGTACCGGTGGATTCGGGTACAGCTCGCCGAGTCGCGCGTCTATGAATGCAACCCGTTCGGACTTGTTGAGGTTGCGCAGGGGTTGGGCGGTCACTATGTGTTCCTCACCGCGGTGGCGATACGTTCAGCCCCTTCAATACACTGATCTAGCTCCGCTACCAGCGCTAAGCGTACGTGACCGGCGCCGGGGTTAATGCCGTTAACGGTGCGGCCCAAGTAACTACCGGGCAAGACAGCGACGTTGCACTGGGAGAGCAGTTGCTGCGCGAAAAGTTCGTCATCGCAGGGTGTCTCGGGCCAGAGATAGAAGCCAGCGTCGGGCATTTGCACTGATAATACCGACTGCAGGATCGGCAAGACGGCGGCAAATTTTTCTCGGTAGCGCGCACGGTTTTCAATCACATGGTGTTCATCACGCCATGCGGCAATGCTGGCTGCTTGGTGATGGGGCGGCATCGCGCAGCCGTGATAGGTCCGGTAGCGCCGAAATTGCTCAATGATGCGCGCATCACCCGCCACAAAGCCTGATCGTAAGCCGGGTAAGTTGGAGCGTTTCGACAAGCTGTGAAACACCAGACAATTTCGGAAATGCGTGTTGCCCATTGCCGTAGCGGCCTCAAGCAAGCCCGGGGGCGGAGATTCTTCGCGGCCGTAAATCTCGCTGTAGCATTCATCTGAGGCGATGACGAAGTTGTGTCGCTCGGCTAATTCGATAAGCGCTTTTAAATCGTCCAAGGGTAATTCTGCGCCGGATGGATTGCCGGGTGTGCAGAGATAAAGCAGTTCGCAGCGATCCCAGTCCTCAGCAGAGACCGCGGAAAAATCGGGTAAAAACCCTGTCTCTCGCCCAGCGGGGACGAAAAGTGGCTCAGTGCCCGCTAAAAGCGCGGCACCCTCATAAATTTGATAAAACGGGTTGGGGCAGATCACTCGGCCGGCTTGCCCGGGGGTAACCAGTACCTGCGCGATCGCAAACAAGGCCTCTCGAGTGCCGGTAACGGGCATGATGTGCGCGTCAGGGGAAACCCCTTGCAGTTTAAATCGACGATGCAACCACTCGGCAATCGCGCCTCGAAGATCCAAGCTGCCATTGGTGGATGGATATTTATTGATACCACTCAGCGAGGCTATGAGTGCATCCGTGGCTATTTCAGGTGCCGGGTGCTGCGGTTCACCGATCGTCAGTTTTATGGCGTTAAGACTGCGAGGTGTCACCGCCTCGGTCAGCGTCCGAAGGCGCTCGAACGGATAGGGCTGTAATTTCTCCATGCCCAGATTCATGCGCTCTCTCTTACGCCCTTATCTAAGGCGTGTTCGATTGCCTGCTGTAGCGCATCTAGTTTTGCTTGCTCGGTGATGGCACAGCCTTCCAGATCAGTGAGGAAGAAAACGTCCTCGACGCGCTCTCCTAACGTCTGAATTTTTGCCGCCTGCAAAGCAATGTGTTCTTGCATGAAGATTTCGCCAATTCGGGCCAACAGGCCAGGACGATCGGGCGTGGCAACTTCGAGCACTGTCCAGCCACGATTGGTGTCTTGGTCAATGGTCGTTTCGGTGGGCATCAAAAAGGACTTGAGTTGCCGGGGTGTACGACGGGATACCGAGCGCTTCTGACCCTTTTCCAGCGCCTGCTGAAGCACTCTTCGAATGCCTTCGAGCGTATTGTCGTCGGCGGGTATTGGATTGCCGTCGGCTTGAAGAACGAAAAACGTGTCCAGCGTTGCTCCGTCTGAGCCAGAGTAGATGCGAGCATCGTTAATGCTCAGATCGAGCAGTTCGAGTTCCGCGCACATGCGAGCGAACAGGTCCGCCTCATCAGGTGCGTGCACGAAGATTTGAGTGGCGTTGGCAATGGGCGAGTCAGTGGACTGATTGACCAATACGAGAGGTTTCTTGGGGTCATCATGAATGGCAATCGCCTCGGTATGCCAGGCAATGTCTTCGGGTCGTTCGCGGAGAAAATAGTCGTCTCCGCGACTGGCCCAGATTTCGTCTAATTCCTCGCGAAGAAACCCGCGGAACTCTAAAAGCTCCGCGGCTACCTGACGAGTTGCATCAACCACGTCTTGGCGCGCAATTGGGTTGGACAGCCCCCGCCTAAGTGCACGTCTAGTTTCAGTATAGAGCTGACGGAGAAGCGAACTCCGCCATGCATTCCAGAGTTCTGGGTTCGTGCCATGAATATCAGCAACGGTAAGTGTGTAGAGATAGTCCAGTCGTTCTTCGGTAGCCACATGTGCGGCAAAGCGTTGAATCTCCTCCGGGTCTGAAATGTCTTTACGCTGAGATACTGAACTCATCACCAGGTGGTTTTTGACCAGCCAGACGACAAGTGCGGTGTCTCGGGCATTAAGGCTGTGGCGCTGGCAAAAGTCAGCCGTATCGACGGCACCTAGCTCCGAATGATCGCCGCCACGGCCCTTGCCCAAGTCGTGATATAGAGCGGCAATAAAGAGCAGCGCCGGCTTGCGAAGCCGTTGGGCGATGCGAGTAGAAACAGGGAACTTATCGGTGTAATCAGCGCGCATGAAGCGGCGGGTGTTTGCGACCACCTCGAGAGTGTGTGCGTCGACGGTGTAGGCATGGAACAAATCGAACTGCATCTGTCCAATTATGCGTCCAAATTCGGGCAGGTAGCGCCCAAGAATCCCGTGTCGCGCCATTCTGCGCAACTGCAATGTCAAACCGTGAGGGGATTCAATAAGATCCATAAACAGCTGCTGATTGACTGGGTCGGCACGAAACGCCGCGTCAATGAGGTGACTTGCCTCGCGCAGCAAACGCCGGGTTGCCGGCGCAATGCCAGTGATACTGGCATCATTTGCAAGAATGACGAAGACCTTCAGCAAGTTGCTAGGCTGATCGTAAAATAGGTGATTGTCGCGGGCGCGTAACAAGCCGCCACTAACCTCGAAATCCTGATTGAGCTCCCTTGCGGGTTCTGGCTCCTCACCCAAAAGGACCTGTTGGTCATACAAAATCAGTTGATCGTAAATCTGTAACACTAATTCACTGAGTTGGTTGATAGACTGAGCCCAGCGGTAATAGGCCTGCATAAATTGTTCGACGGCGAGTTTGTCCCCATCAACCATTTCCCACATGCCGGCTAACTGACGTTGCTGATCAAAAAGCAGGCGATCTTCTTCGCGCCCGCAGGTCATATGGAGTGCGAACCGAACCTGACCGATGAAGTTCTTCCCTTCATCAAGCATGCGCTGTTCATCACTAGTCAGGAAGTATTCTTCATCCAGACAGTCGAGAGCGATGCCAAAGTGCCGGTGGGCGATCCAGCCAATGACCTGAATATCCCGCAATCCGCCGGGACCGTTTTTGACATTGGGCTCTAAGTTGTACTCAGTGTTCGCATACTTTTCGTGGCGAAGGCGCGATTCCTCAAGCTTGGCGGTAAAAAACGCTTTGCTGTCCCACATATGCTCAGGCGCTAGCGTTTGTTTGAGTTCCGGAAGCAAACCTTCATCTCCTCTCAAGGGTCGGATCTCAAGCATTGTGGTAAATACGGTCAAGTCAGCTTTTGCGAGCTCTGCGCATTCCTCAAGTAAGCGCACGCTTTGGCCAACTTTAAGACCCAAGTCCCAGAGTGCCCGCAGCATCTCTGAGATGGCACTGCCGGTCGCCTCGCAAGGCGGTCGACGGAGCAAAAACAGGATGTCGACGTCTGAATGTGGAAACAGCTCCCCGCGACCATAGCCTCCCACCGCGGCAAGCAGTACGCCATCAGCTTCCTCGAGATACTCTTTCCACAGCCGAGCCATGACGGTGTCGACCGCCTGGGATCGAGCTTCGAGAAAAGGTTTTATCGCGCGACGAGGGTGAAACTCCCGATACAGCGCCTCGTTTACACCGAGTAGGTAGTCTCGACAGTCACTGGCGAGATTGCCGGTGTCTGGGATCTTGGTCGGCAGGTCAAGGGTTTCGGGTGCAAACCCAGCTTCGAGGGACATTGGTAATTCCATTTCTGCTAGAAAGGCAGGTGTTCATCGCTGCGTCGAGTAAACACCTCGCAGCCGTCTTGTGTCACAGCGATCGTGTGCTCCCATTGGGCGGACAATCGTCCATCTTTGGTGGTGACTGTCCAGCCATCTTTCGTGTTCAGCTTGGTGTGGCGTTTGCCCGCGTTGATCATCGGCTCGATGGTAAAAGTCATGCCTTCTTGAAGCACCAGGCCCGTGCCGGGCTTGCCGTAGTGAAGGATCTGGGGCTCCTCGTGGAAAATTCGACCAATACCATGCCCACAGTATTCGCGCACCACGGAGTAGTAATTACCTTCCGCGTGTTTTTGGATGACAGCACCGATATCGCCCAGCGTCGTTCCGGGTCGAACAATGGCTAGAGCCTGGTACAGGCACTCCTGAGTGATGCTACACAGCCGTGACGCGTGGCTCGGGACATCACCCACTTCGACCATGATGCTGGTATCGCCGTGCCAACCATCTTTAATGACCGTCACGTCGATATTGATGATGTCGCCGTTTTTCAATTTTTTTGTGTCAGACGGGATGCCGTGACAAATCACGTCATTGATCGACGTACAGATTGAGCGCGGAAAACCGTGATAATTGAGCGGGGCGGGAATCGCCTGCTGCACATCGACGATATACTCGTGACAAATCCGGTCAATCTCCCCGGTTGTCATGCCGACTTCCACCTTTGGGGCGATCATCTCCAGTACTTCTGCCGCGAGTCGGCCCGCGACGCGCATTCCTTCAAGTTCTTCGGGTGTTTTGGGTTTTACGGACATCGCTCGAGAATCTGCACCTATTGTTGGGGCGGGAAGTGTAACGGAACCCACAGCGTCTGTCTTTCAGACTTCATTTGAGTGGGATGTTGTGGTATAACGCGCGCCTCGCCGACAGGGGTCGGTGGCACGCCGGAGCATTTTCGGGGTGAATTTAATGACACACGTGCATCGAGAACCACAGACCGGGTGCCGGTAAGCCGGTTGGTCCAGTGGGGTGTGCGGAGGCCAAACCCAAACACAAGGAAACTATTATGACGCAAGTAAGCATGCGCGAACTGCTTCAAGCAGGCGCACACTTCGGGCACCAGACCCGCTTCTGGAATCCCAAAATGGACCAATACATTTTTGGGGCTCGCAATAAGATCCACATCATTAACTTGGAGCACACCGTGCCCGCGTTTAATGAAGCGCTGGAGTACATCAAGCGGCTTGCGAGCAATAAGAATCAAATCATGTTTGTTGGCACAAAGCGTGCGGCTGGCAAGATCATTCAAGAGCAGGCCGAGCGTTGTGGTATGCCGTACGTGAGCCATCGTTGGCTCGGTGGCATGCTCACCAACTATAAGACCGTGCGCGCATCGATCAAGCGCCTTCGGGAGTTGGAAGAGCAGGAGCAAGACGGCACCTTCGCCAAGTTGACCAAGAAAGAAGCGCTGATGCGTACGCGCATCAAAGAAAAGCTTGAGCGCTCGGTTGGCGGTATCAAAGACATGTCTGGCCTGCCTGACGTGTTGTTTGTGGTTGATGTTGACCACGAGCGCATTGCGATCACCGAAGCCAATAAACTGGGCATCCCCGTTGTCGGTATTGTTGATACCAACAGCAACCCAGACGGCGTGGATTTCGTGATTCCTGGCAATGACGATGCTATTCGTGCCGTAAAGCTGTACGTGAAGGCAGTTGCTGACGCTGTTCTAGAAGGTAAGACAGGTGATGCGGTTGTCTCGGCTGATGAATTCGTCGAGGTCGAAGAGACGCCGGCGGGTGAAGAAGCGCCAGAAGCTTCAGCCGACGCTTAAAACTGACGCCGCGCACCTCGCGCGGCGCTTTTTTGTCGGGTATCAGGTTTATCGGATACCAAGCGCCTGTCAGGCGCTTGAACAGAATCAAGGCGAGCCGGGTTCCCGGTTTACTAAACAAATTCCCACCCGCGCTGTCGGGTAATTATTGAGGAAGGAGAATCATGTCTGCATCACAGGTAAAAGAGTTGCGTGAGCGTACCGGACTCGGCCTGCTCGAGTGTAAGAAAGCACTGGCCGCGGCCAACGGTGATATCGAAACGGCTATTGAAGACTTGCGCAAGTCGAGCGGCATGAAAGCTGCAAAGAAAGCCGGGCGCACCGCCGCTGACGGCGTTGTTGCCAACCGTATCGCGGAAGATGGCAGCTTTGGTGTCGTGGTCGAAGTCAACAGCGAAACCGATTTCGTCGCTCGAGACACGAGCTTTTTAGGGTTTGTCAGCAAGGTCGTTGACAAGGCTTTTGCCGACCGGACTACTGACATCGAGGCGCTTTCTGGTGGCGATATTGAATCTGACCGTCAGGCGCTGGTTCAAAAAATCGGTGAGAACATCAGCGTTCGCCGCGTCGCTATGGTGGCGGCAGAGACTGGCGTAGTCGGTGGTTACGTTCATGGCAACAATCGCATCGCGGTGTTGGTGGAGTTGAAGGGCGGCGACCAGGATCTGGCGCGGGATGTGGCAATGCACGTTGCAGCGGTCAACCCTCAGGTGGTATCACCTGCTGACATGCCCGAAGAACAGATTGCCAAAGAGCGGGAGATTTTCACCGCCCAGGCTCAGGATTCAGGCAAGCCTGCGGAAATCATTGAGAAGATGATTGATGGGCGTATTCGCAAATTCCTTTCCGAAAACAGCCTCACTGAACAAGCTTTCGTGAAAGACCCCGAAGTAACGGTCGGTAAGCTCGTGAAGGCGGCCGGCGCCGAGATCGTATCTTTCAGCCGTTTTGAGGTTGGTGACGGTATCGAAGTCGAGAAGGTTGATTTCGCCGACGAGGTTGCTGCGCAGCTGAAGGGCTGATTCACTGAATTTTGGCTCTTTGGCGCCGTTCCTGGGCGCTTAGCGAGGTCAAACGCGAGAAAACGGGGCTCTGCCCCGTTTTTTTTAGGAACAATTTTCGCTTGTCAGTTGTCCTGCTGACTGACGCGGGGTGCCGTTGTCCGGTAACATAAGCCCACTTAAAAATGAGGATACGGTTTTGGCTGGAGAGAAAGTCTATAAGCGAATTTTGCTGAAACTGAGTGGCGAAGCTCTCACAGGTAGTGAGGCATTCGGTATCGACCCAAAAATTCTGGATCATCTTGCGCTTGAGATTGGTCAATTGGTGGGTATTGGTGTTCAGGTAGGTCTCGTTGTCGGAGGCGGTAATCTGTTTCGAGGCAAGGCCCTGCAGGCGGCGGGCCTCGATCGTGTCACCGGTGACCACATGGGCATGTTGGCGACGGTGATGAATGCACTCGCCCTGCGGGATGCGCTTGAGCGATCCAACATCGCCACACAGGTGATGTCGGCTATTCCAATGAGCGGCGTGGTCGATCACTACGACCGTCGAAAAGCCATCCGCGCCCTCAGCAACGGTGATGTGGTGATTTTTGCCGCTGGTACTGGTAACCCCTTCTTTACGACAGATTCATCGGCCTGTTTGCGGGGCATTGAAATCAATGCAGACTTGGTGCTTAAAGCGACGAAGGTCGATGGGGTTTATAGCGCTGATCCGCTAAAGCATAGCGATGCGGTGAAGTATGATGAGCTGACCTACGATCAGGTGCTGGACATGAAGCTCGAGGTCATGGATCTGACGGCCATTTGTCTGTGTCGTGATCACGATATGCCGGTACGAGTGTTTGATATGGTCCAGCGAGGCGCGTTGCTGGGAATCGTTCGTGGCGGTTCTGAGGGTACCCTCATCAAGTAGTGACCCAATCCCGCGTCGGTGCGAACCGCGCGAGCGCCGTGCCCGATAATTAACAAGTAAGAGGCAAAAATGATAGACGATATTCTGAGTGATGCTGAAGACCGGATGAAAAACACTATCGAGGCGCTGGGCCATCACTTCAACAAAATTCGCACAGGCCGCGCGCACCCAAGCTTGCTCGATGGTATTCGCATTGAGTATTACGGTGCCGATACGCCACTTAACCAGCTTGCTAATGTCAATGTGGAAGACGCGCGAACTCTCGCCGTAACGCCGTTTGATAAGTCAATGACGCCCGCGGTCGAGAAGGCCATTATGAAGTCCGACTTGGGGCTCAACCCAGCAACTGCCGGTGAAGTCATCAGGATTCCCATGCCCATGCTCACCGAGGAAACGCGCAAAGGCTATATCAAACAGGCCAAATCTGAAGCGGAAGCCGCGCGGGTGTCGATTCGAAATGCGCGACGTGATGCCAATGGCATGTTGAAGGAACTGCTGAAGGACAAGGATATCTCGGAAGACGATGATCGCCGTGGCCAGGACGCGGTTCAAAAATTGACCGATGCCTATATCGTTAAAGTCGAAGAAGCACTGTCGGTTAAAGAAGCCGATCTTATGGAAATTTGAGCTCCGGGCTCAATTTCCCAGATTCCTTGCAGGCAATGTCTGATATCACGTCGGGAGTGACCGGCACTCTGCCCCGGCACATTGCCATTATCATGGATGGCAATAATCGGTGGGCGCGACGCGTTGGCCTGCCCGGCGTTGCCGGGCATCGGGAGGGCGTGGAAGCCGTCCGTAGGGTATTGGAAGCGTGTAATGAACGCGGCATTGAAGTTCTGACCTTGTTTGCTTTCAGCAGCGAAAACTGGGGCCGCCCCGAAACAGAAGTCCGCGCGCTGATGGCGCTCCTCTGTCGCTACTTGCGTAAAGAAGTCGAAAAACTCCAGCGCGATAACATTCGCCTGCGGTTTGTGGGTCGCAGAGATCGCTTTAGTCCCCGTATCCAGCGCTTAATGGTTCGCAGTGAACGATTGACTGAGGGCAACACCTCGGGGGTGCTGGTGCTGGCGGTTGACTACGGGGGTCGCTGGGATGTGGCTGAAGCGGCTCGCCGTTTGGCAATGCGGGTCAGTGCTGGCGACATGGCACCTGAGGCAGTCGATGAGGCCAGCCTCGCCGGTGAGATGGCATTGTCTGACCTACCTCCGCCGGACCTGTGTATCCGCACTGGGGGCGACTCTCGCGTATCGAACTTTCTGCTTTGGCAGTTCGCGTACACGGAACTGTATTTCACAAAAACCCTTTGGCCCGAGTTTGATGCCGCAGCACTGGACGAGGCCATTGCAGAGTTCGGCTCCCGCGAGCGTCGTTTCGGCCGCCGAGATCACTCAGGACGAGCCGCGGTGCAGGGCGTTTGAGCGTGCTCAAGCAGCGTATAGCGACGGGGCTCGTGCTTGCAGGTTTATTCCTCGCGGCGGTCTTTCTGTTGCCGCTGCATTGGATCGCGCTGGCTTTTGGTGTTGTTGCGGTGCTGTGCGGCTGGGAATGGGCGCCCTTGGCGGGCTGGAAGCCGCACTGGGCGCGGGCGCTGTTTGCCGCGATCCTCGGGGCGATTATGTACAGTGGATGGGTTTTTGCTGATCTTGCGTCAAGCGCGGATCAAACCAGGGTGCAACCTTGGATTGGCGGCGCCTGCTTGTTTTGGTCGGTGAGCTTGTTCCTGGTGAAAAGCTATCCGGGTGGTACCTGGGCCTGGGAAGGGCCGGTAGCCCGGTCAGTGATGGGTTGGCTGGCAATTTCCACCACATGGCTTGCCATTATTTACTTACTTGGCCTGACTAATGGGCCGCTGCTAGTCGTGCTTTTGGTGGTTGGCGTTGCTGCTGCAGATATTGGTGCTTACTTTGCAGGGCGTCGTTGGGGACGGCATAAATTAGCGCCCTCAGTGAGTCCTGGTAAGACATGGGAGGGCTTGTGGGGCGGCGTAGCTGCAGTCTTGGGCGTTACCGTTTTGGTTTGGATGAGTTTGCCTAATGCCTATGCGCATCTGCAGATTGTATCGCTGGTCGTAATGGGCCTCTCCGTCGCAGGCGCTTCGGTTTTGGGGGATCTCACCGTGAGCATGGTCAAGCGGAACTGCGGGGTAAAAGACACCGGTTCAATACTGCCGGGGCACGGCGGATTGCTTGATCGAATCGATAGTATTTGCGGGGCTGCGCCGGTATTCACGCTCGGCCTCATGCTGATGGGGTATTGAGCGTGCAGCAGGTTGTTGTACTCGGTGCCACCGGGTCGATTGGCAGAAACACACTGGATGTCATGGGGCGCCATCCCGAGCGCTATTGTGCTTACGCCCTGACTGCGCATCGCTCAGTGGACGCAATGGCTGAGTTATGCCGCCAGTATCAGCCGCGATTTGCCATTATGGGGTGCCCCGAAGCAGCAGAGCGTCTCGCGGCGTCCCTTGCGGATGTTGATGATGTAACGGTGCTATCGGGTATTGACGCGATGACGCAGGCCGCGGGGGCCCCTGAGGTCGATATCGTCATGGCGGCAATTGTCGGTTTTGCCGGATTGCGTCCGGCGTTGGCGGCGGCAAAAGCCGGAAAGCGATTATTGCTGGCCAACAAAGAAGCGCTAGTCAGTGCTGGCAATGTGTTTATGGAGGCGGTGCGCGATGGCGGCGCAACGCTGTTGCCAATCGACAGCGAGCACAATGCCATGTTTCAGTGTCTTCCCGCGGATACTAGGGCGCGACCCGACATGGGTGCGGTCGAGAAAATTCTGCTAACGGCATCTGGGGGGCC
Organism: Luminiphilus sp.; assembly: GCA_965657905.1. Classification (GTDB taxonomy): domain Bacteria; phylum Pseudomonadota; class Gammaproteobacteria; order Pseudomonadales; family Halieaceae; genus Luminiphilus. The sequence continues at coordinate 59,837 of CBFHPT010000012.1, forward strand.
GTTTCGAGGACGAAGCCGGCAATCACTGGTCGCTGTCACGCCTGATCAGGCCTGCGCGCACCCCAACTGGTCAATGGGACGAAAGATTTCAGTCGACTCAGCGACCTTGCTCAACAAGGGCTTGGAACTGGCGGAAGCTTGCTGGCTGTTCGATCGCACCCCCGATGACATCGATGTTGTGGTGCATCCGCAAAGCATCATTCACTCACTGATTCGCTACTGCGATGGCTCGGTGTTGGCGCAGCTGGGTAACCCCGATATGCGCACCCCCATAGCCTATGGGCTTGCGTGGCCCGAGCGGGTTGGCGCCGGGGTAGAGCCACTTGACTTAGTCGCGATTGGAAGGCTGGATTTTGAGGCGCCCGATTTGGATGCGTTTCCGTGCTTGCGCCTTGCTCAGGAGGCCATTCGACAGCCTGGTGGCATGTGTGTGCTGAATGCAGCGAATGAATTAGCAGTTGCCGCGTTTTTGGCAGGTGATATTGGTTTTACGGATATTGATGCTGCAATTGCCGCAACCCTCGAGTTTGTTTCTGCGAGTGAACCCGTCACGCTAGCTGAGGTCGAAGAACTCGATAATCGCGCCCGTGAATGGGCGAGTGACTGGATAATGCGCGCGGCATCAACCCATGCGCGCAGGAGCAATGTTTAATATGGAGTTGATACAGACAGTCCTGGCTGCGGTGGTGACGCTAGGTGTGCTGGTGGCGTTCCACGAATATGGCCATTTCTGGGTTGCCCGCAAGTGCGGCATCAAAGTGCTGCGATTTTCTGTGGGTTTTGGCACCCCGATTTGGCGCACCCGAGACAAGCAAGGGACAGAATACACCTTGTCTGTTATCCCCCTTGGGGGCTACGTCAAGATGCTCGACGAGCGCGAAGAGGATGTGTCGCCCGAGGACGCCCCCTATGCCTTCAATCGTCAGTCGGTGTGGGCGCGAATAGCGGTCGTCAGCGCTGGGCCGATAGCCAATTTTCTGCTCGCCATCGTCGTTTTCTGGGCGTTGTTTTTGCGCGGAGAAAGCGGCTTGGTGCCCATTGTGGCAGAGGTGAGCGATGTGTCGCCGGCGTATTACGCGGGCCTCGAGAGCGGGCAGGAGATTGTTTCCGTTGATGGCAGTCCCACACCCACCGTTTCCGCGCTGAATCTCCGCTTACTCAATCGTTTGGGTGATACCGGGATGATTTTGTTGGGGGTTCGCTATCCGGGTTCCGAGGTGGTTTATGAGTCGGAGGCCCCGATCGAGCGGTGGCTGGCGGGGACGGAAGCGCCTAATCCCCTCACAGGGTTGGGTATCACCATTGATATGCCGGCGGTTCTGCCCATCATTGAGTCAGTGACCGACGACGGTCGCGCAAAAGCTGCGGGATTCCTTGCTGGCGATCGCATTGTGAGCGCCGATGGAATCACGATTGAACGCTGGCTGGACTGGGTTGAGTATGTCCGTGAGCGTCCGGAAAGCGCTATTTCAGCTGTCGTCGAGCGGGATGGCTTTGAGATCCCGTTGGCGATCACGCCGGCGGCTCTGGAGTCCGAGAATGGGCCTATTGGTGCCGTTGGCATGATGGTCAAGAGCCCTGAAATTCCGCCAGATCGAATTCGCGTCTTTGATCGAGGGCCAGTTGATGCACTGGGTGCTGCGCTTGTGCGAACTGGGCAGCTCACAGTTTTCACATTTGAGTCCATCGGCAAAATGCTGCGAGGGCTGATTTCCACATCAAATCTGTCGGGACCGATTACGATAGCTCAGGTGGCGGCATCATCGGCGGAGTCCGGTTTGTGGTCCTGGCTGGGCTTCCTGGCCTTGCTCAGCATTTCATTGGGAGCGCTTAATTTATTGCCCATTCCTGTGCTCGACGGTGGTCATCTGTTGTTTTATGTCGTAGAGGCCTTGACCGGGCGGCCTGTTCCCGAGAAGGTACAGGCCTTCGGCTACCAGATTGGTTTAACGCTGGTGCTGAGTTTGATGGCATTTGCCCTGTATAATGATGTGGTTCGCCTGTGAGGCGACCATGGGATAATCAGCGGCGGCAAACATTAATTGCCCGCGGTACATCAGGAGCAGGTCACCGCCGTGGTCAAACGCGATCGGTATTCCGGAGAAATAACCCGATAATGCAATTTCAACTCGTCTTTTCACGCATGGCGAAGCTGTGGCTTTTTGCCTTGGTATGCGTTGCTGGGGTGGGTGTCTGGCAAGCGCCGGCACACGCTCAGCAATCAGCGCCATTTACTATTGCTGACATCCGTGTAGAAGGTCTGCAGCGCATCGCGCCCGGTAGCGTTTTTGCGTCACTGCCCGTGGGGGTTGGTGATATCGCCGATACCTACGCCATCCGAGCGGCAGCGAAAAACCTGTTTGGTACGGGAAATTTCGATGATATCTCCATCGGCCGGGATGGCGACGTGCTGGTAATTACCGTGGCCGAACGTCCGAGTATCAGTGAAATCACGATCGACGGAAACAAAGCCATCGAAACCGAAGCACTGCTCGATGGACTCAAGGGCGCCGGGCTGGCCGTGGGTAATGTTTTTCGTCGTTCTACCCTAGAGGGCATGCAGCTTGAATTGCAACGTCAATACGTGTTGCAAGGCCGCTATGACGCAGAGATCGAAACCGAGGTCATACCGGAGCCACGAAACCGTGTGTCGATTGCTATCGACGTCAACGAAGGAACGGTCGCCACGATCAAACACATCAATGTTGTCGGCAACAGCGTCTACGATGATGAGGCCCTGCGAGAGCTGTTTGAACTCAAGACCACGGGGTGGTTCTCTTTTTTCACCAGCGATGACAAGTATTCGAAAGAAAAGCTGACCTCTGATTTTGAGACCCTGAGTTCGTATTACATGGACAGGGGATACCTGGAGTTCAGTCTCGACTCTACTCAGATTGCAGTGTCGCCGAACAAGGAAGAGGTCTACATCACCGCCAACGTCACCGAGGGTGATCTCTTCACTGTGAGCGATGTGGGGCTGTCGGGTGACCTGGTTTTACCCGAGGGTGACTTACAGCGTTTCTTGTTGGTACAGCCGGGACAAATTTACTCGCAGCAATTGGTAACCACCACTGAAGAGTACTTGGTCAGGCGTTTGGGTAACGAGGGCTATAACTTTGCCAAAGTGACCGGTATTCCAGAAGTCGACGAAGACGATTCTACCGTCGGGCTCAAGTTCTTTATCGATCCCGGCAAGCGAACTTACGTGCGTCGAATTACATTCACGGGCAACCTGCGCACAACTGATGACGTACTGCGCCGTGAAATGCGCCAGATGGAATCGGCGCCGGCCTCTGCAGGTGCGATAGAACAGTCCCGTATACGACTGCAGCGACTCGGATTCTTCAAAACTGCTGACGTCGAGACCAATGAAGTTCCGGGACACGACGACCTCATCGACGTGGACTTTACTGTCGAAGAGCAGTCGTTTGGCAGTATCGGTGGCAGCGTTGGTTATGCTCAGGACGCGGGACTTATCTTGGGGCTCAACCTGCAGCAAAACAATTTCCTCGGCACAGGGCGTCGGGTTGGCATCAACCTGAATTCGTCACGCTTCCAGGACTCCGCCAGCTTCAATTACACCAATCCCTATTTCACGGAAGATGGCGTCAGTCGTGGCTTCAGCATTTTCTATCGAAAGGCTGACCTGTCTGAGATTAACGTGGCTAGCTACACAACCGACACTGTGGGTGCTGCGCTCAACTTTGGTTACCCGCTGAGTGAAACTGAGCGACTTGGGTTCTCGCTGGGTGTTTCAGACACGCAAATCACGGTGGGCGACTTCGCCGTGCAGGAAATTCAGGCAAGCCCGAGACTTAATCGCGATATTGAAAACTGGTACGAGAGCACTTTGCAGAGCGACGGTACCTATTCGGCTCCCGAGGTGTTGGTCCCCATCCAAGACTTGCCTTTGACGGCGCTCACACTGCCCGCGGAATTGGGCTTCATCGACCTCAATGGCGATAATTATCTCAACTACACCATGACTGGTTCCTGGTTGCAGTCAACACTGAACCGTGGGCAGTTGGCGACACGCGGTGCATCGCAATCGTTGTCGCTCGAAGTGTCGGTGCCGCTGTCGGATCTCGAGTTCTACAAGCTCAATTACCGTGGCGAACTCTATGTGCCGTTGTACCGAGAATTCACGCTGCACTTGCGTGGTGAGCTTGGCTATGGCGGCGGTTACGGTGCGACCAGTGAGTTGCCATTCTACGAGCACTTCTTCGCCGGTGGTTTCGGTTCCGTGCGCGGCTTTGAAAACAATACGCTCGGTCCACGCAGTACACCGGCGATTCAGTACATCGCTAATCAGCCTGCCACAGAAATTGACGAGAACGGTCTTCCGACTCAGATTGGTGGCCCCGATGGTCGTCAATTTGGTTACGTTGTTGATCCCACTACCGGCAAGATCGTAGTGCAGCCTGTGGTGACAGTGCCGCAGCCGTTTGGGGGTAACGTATTGATGGAGGGCACAGCGGAGATCCTCTTCCCCATGCCATTTATCAAGGATCGCAGCTCGCTGAGATCGGCGTTCTTCTTCGATGTGGGTAACGTGTTCAACACTCAATGTTCGGTTAATCAAGTGAATTGTTTTGATATTGATGCGGGTGAGCTGAGGTATTCTGTAGGGATTGGTATCACGTGGCTCTCGGGCTTTGGTCCGCTGACGTTCAGCCTCGCGAAACCCCTAAATGCGAGCGCCATCGACGAACGTGAATCTTTCCAGTTCACTATGGGTCGTGGTTTCTAAGTTTCTTTTCGGTAAATGGAGGTTTTTGTGAAGAGTATTGTAAAGCTGGCTGCTGTCATGACACTGCTGGCAATGCCTATGGTTGCTGCAGCGCAGGGCAAAATTGCGGTGGTTAATTTAGAGGAAGCGATTTTGCAGACTGATTATGCGCAGGAGCGGTTGGCAGAGTTCGAGGCCAATGAAGATTTTACGGCCGATAAGAACGAATTCGAGGGCTTACGAAAAGAACTCGATGGCTTGCTTGAAGCATTTCAGCGCGATCAAGCGGCGATGAGCGAAGACCAGAAGGTGGCTGCTCGCCAAAAGATGCAGAGCAAAAATTCAGATATTGAATATGTCGCCAAAAAACTTCAGGCGATGCAGCAGCAAAATGCGCAGCGTGTTTTCCAAGAATTGGCACCCAAAGCACGGGAAGTCCTGCGGGATATTATTGCCACGGAGCAGATTGGCTTATTGCTAGGGCAGCAGATGGTCATTCACGCGGACCTCAGTTATAGCATCACTGCAAAAGTGACTGATAAGTTAAACCAACTGCCTGCAGCTGAGTAATCAGCTGGCCACCCAGCATGCTGACACTCGGGGAGATCGCTGAAGCCCTTTCTCTGGAGTTCCGGGGGGCCTCGGATGTCTCTTTGACGGGTCTGGCATCGCTGGATCTGGCTGGACCCCAGCATCTGAGTTTCGTCTCAAGTAAGAAATATTTGCGGCAGCTCGATTCCACAGACGCGGGAGCCGCGATCATTCACCCTGATTGGCTCGATCATTGGTCGGGCCCCAGCTTGCTTTGCGATCAGCCGTATCTGGCATACGCCCGTGCGACGGCACTGTTTGACGATCGCCCCCTGCCTGCTGGTTCGATTCATGCCAGCGCGGTTGTTGATGAATCCGTCTCGATCGGTGTCAACGTTACAGTGGAACCGGGGGCTGTGATAGAGCAGGGCGTTGTGTTGGGCGACAATGTCTGGGTGGGCGCTAACGTCTATATTGGCCACGGTTGTCGGATTGGTGCTGGCACACGTTTGCATCCTGGCACAGCGGTGTACTACGGCGTACTGATCGGTGAACATTGCACTATCCACGCGAACGCAATTATCGGTGCAGACGGCTTTGGTTTCGCGCCTTCACCTGAGGGTTGGGTGAAGATCGTGCAATTGGGTACGGTCGTTGTTGGCGATCATGTGGAAATTGGCGCGGGCGCAACCATTGATCGCGGTGCGCTAACCGACACAGTGTTGGCTGACAAGGTTATTCTCGATAATCAGGTTCACATCGCCCACAACGTACGTGTCGGTGAGCGCACCGGCATTGCAGCGTGCACTGGTATTGCTGGCAGTACCACGATTGGCGCGGACTGCACGTTGGCAGGTATGGTTGGCGTCGGCGATCATCTGGAGATCGCGGACAACGTACACGTCAACGGTCAGGGTAGGGTGAGTAAGTCACTTTTGGAGCCCGGCTCCTATGCGTCGGGCACGTCTATTCAGCCGTATCGCGACTGGAGTAAGAACGCTGTGCGATTTGAACAGCTCGCCGAGATGGCAAAACGTCTTACTGCACTCGAAAAACAACTGACGCAACTCGCCGGTGGCACACCGGAGAAAGGAGATCCAACGTGATTATGGATATCGCTGCAATACGAGAGCATCTTCCGCACCGCTATCCATTTCTACTTGTGGATCGCGTTGTTGCATTGGAACCTGGTAAGTCCATCGAGTGCTATAAAAATCTGAGCATTAACGAGCCGTATTTCGACGGACATTTCCCGGGTAATCCTGTTTTCCCAGGTGTGTTGCTGGTTGAGGCTATGGCGCAAGCGGCCGGTATCCTGGGCTTTAAGACCATGGGTAAAACACCCGCAGACGGGTCAATTTATTATTTGGTCGGCGTTGACGGTCTGCGGTTTAAGCGTCCTTGCGTCCCCGGTGACCAGGTGCAATTGAGTGCCGAAATAGTGAGCGAGCGCAGGGGTATCTGGAAGTTTGCCGTTAAGGCGACTGTTGATGGACAAACCTGTGCCGCGGCTACAATCCTCTGCGCGGACCGATAATCGGTGATTCATCCAGCTGCCATCGTTGATCCCAGCGCCACGATTGCGGAGTCAGCGAGCATCGGGCCCTGGACGTACATCGGTCCCGAAGTGTCAATTGGCGAGCACACGATTGTTGAGCCCAATGTCGTGATCCGTGGGCCCACGACAATCGGAGCCCACAACCACATCTACCAGTTTTCGAGTGTTGGCGAAGCCACACCAGATTTGAAATATCGTAATGAGCCCACGCGGTTAGTGATCGGTGATCACAATATCATTCGAGAAAATGTGACCATTCATCGGGGCACCGTTCAAGATCGGGCGGTCACTGAAATCGGTGATTCCAACCTGATTATGGCTTACGTACACATCGGTCATGACAGCGTTGTGGGCAACAATACGATTTTGGTGAATAACGCGGCGCTCGCGGGCCACGTCGTTGTTGGGGATTGGGCGATTCTTAGTGGCTACACATTGGTTCACCAGTTTTGCAAGATTGGTGCACATAGCTTCAGCGGCATGGGCACTGGAATCGGTAAGGATGTACCGGCTTACGTCACGGTGGCGGGTAGTCCTGCTCAGGCCAAGACGATCAACACGGAAGGCCTGCGGCGGCGGGGTTTTGATCCGCACACGATTGCTGAACTCCGTCGTGCCTATAAGATTGTGTATCGTCAGGGTCTTACCTTGGATGCCGCTATGCAGCGATTGGAGGGCATGGTCGCGGAGACCCCTGCCGTGGCTCTGTTACTGGAGTCATTGCTAACATCAGAACGCGGCATCGTGCGCTGACGAGCGAGGCGACCATGCACATTGGTATGCTGGCGGGGGAAGCGTCTGGGGATATTTTAGGTGCTGCCGTCGCTCGTGAGCTCGACACCCGCTATCCCAACCTTCAGCTCTCGGGCATTGGCGGTCCGCTGCTCGAGGCGCAAGGGCTTGAATCGTTGTATCCGATGGATCGGTTGTCAGTGATGGGCTTTGTCGAGCCCCTTAAACGTCTGCCTGAGTTGTTGTCGATTCGACAGGCGGTCTATGAGCAGCAGCTCAGTCATCGCCCCGATGTGTTTTTGGGTGTCGATAGCCCCGATTTTAACTTAACGCTCGAGCGCAAGTTGCGCGCTAAAGGGGTCACCACAGCCCACCTCGTCAGTCCCTCGGTCTGGGCATGGCGCTCGGGCCGCGTTAAGTCGATTGCCCGTGCAGTTGACCTGATGCTGTGTCTGCTGCCTTTTGAGCTCGATATTTATCAGCGAGCGGGAATACCCGCTGTGTGTGTGGGGCACCCCTTGATCGAAGAGCTTGCGTTGGTGCCGGATCGGGTGGCAGCGAGAGCAACGCTGGGCCTAGATGCCAATCGGAAGGTCCTTACGGTACTGCCGGGCAGTCGCGGCGGTGAGGTTGCGAGCTTACTGCCCATTTTTGTGCCCACCATGCAGCGGCTTGCACAGCTGGATGCCAGCTTGCAGTTCGTGGTGCCCGCGGCGAACGTTGCGCGCCGACAGCAGATTGCGACCGCGCTTGCGGGTAGTGGGCTTCCCGCAATGATTACCGACGGCGAGGGGCGACTTGCGATGTCAGCCGCCGATGCAGTGCTTCTGGCGTCTGGAACCGCGACTTTGGAGGCGATGCTGCTGCGCCGCCCGATGGTCATTGCCTATCACATGGGCTGGTTCTCTTGGCAACTCCTGTCTCGATTAGCGACCACGCGTTTTGTCGGCTTGCCTAATGTCTTGGCAGACCGGGAGGTGGTACCCGAGCTGCTACAGGATGCGTGTCAGCCATCCGCTTTGACCGATGCGATGGTTAGCCTGTTTGAGGGCGGTGACGCTATTCAGCTCGATACGTTTGAAACTTTGCGCCAGCATATCGGCGGCGATTTTTCCGTGCGGTGCGCGGATGCCATCGATGGACTAACGAGCACGGGATCCCGGTAATGGACTTGTTTAGCGACGACTGCGACCTAATCATTGCTGGTGTCGACGAGGTTGGCCGGGGGCCGTTGGCGGGGGACGTGGTGGCTGCTGCGGTAGTTCTGGGTGATGAGGTGCCTCGCGGCGTGACCGATTCGAAAAAATTGACCGCCAATCGGCGTGAGCGCCTGTCTGCAGAAATAAAGGCTTCAGCAAGGTCCTGGGCGATCGGGCGTGCCTCGGTTGCCGAGATTGACCGAATGAATATTCTCGAAGCGTCAATGCTTGCAATGCGCAGAGCGGTCGAGGCTCTGGAGCTTCAGCCCGATCGGGTCTTGGTGGACGGTAATCGTTTGCCAAGGTGGTCTTACGAGGCTCGAGCGATTGTGGGGGGTGATGCACTTGATGCGAGCATTGGCGCCGCCTCCATCATTGCAAAAGTGCAGCGGGATTCAGAGATGGTGGCTATGGCCAAACAGTATCCCGAATACGGATTTTCTCAGCATAAGGGTTATCCCACCCCCGCGCATTTGGCGGCGTTGGCTCAATTTGGGGTCACCCCTGCCCACCGAAAAAGCTTCGCTCCGGTGAAGCGCTTGCTTACTTAGCCCTGACACGATTAGCTTGTCGTTATGACTCAATTTGTTCACTTAAGACTGCACACTGAATTCTCGCTGGTCGATGGCCTGGTCCGCATACCCAAGTTGATGAGCCGTGTGGCCGATCTGGGCATGCCCGCGGTTGCGGTCACCGATCTCAGTAATTTCTATGGGCTCATCAAGGCCTATAAATCTGCTCAGAGCGCGGGCATCAAACTGATTGTCGGTGCCGACTTCTGGGTCGACGACCCGAATGATCGGGACCGGCCTTGGTCCTTGTGCTTATTGGCCCAAGATGAAACGGGTTACCAGAACCTCATCCAACTGATATCGCGGGCTTGGCGCGAGGGCCAGTACCACGGGCAGGCACGCATCGAGCGCTGTTGGCTGGATGACTATGCCGAGGGTGTGATCGCGCTGTCGGGTGGCCGAAGGGGCCACGTTGGGCAGCTCTTGGTGAATAGTCACGAAGACGAGGCACGCGCGGCACTCAAAAGCTGGATGGGGACCTTCCCCGGACGGTTCTATCTCGAACTTCAGCGCACGGGCCGCCCCAACGAGGAAGACTATCTGCATCAGGCTGTTGATTTGGCCGCTGAGTTGCAGTGTCCGGTAGTCGCGACCAACGATGTACGTTTTTTGAGTGACGATGAATTTGAGGCACACGAGGCCCGAGTTTGTATTGGCGATGGGCGTACCCTTGATGATCCCCGTAGACCGCGCAATTACTCTGATCAGCAGTATCTACGTTCTCCCGAGGAGATGGCTGAGCTGTTTGAAGACATCCCTGAAGCCTTGGAGAACTCGGTAGAGATAGCGCGTCGGTGCTCGGTAACGATTCGCCTTGGTGAGCCGTTTTTACCTAATTTCCCGGTCCCCCCCGAACTCACCATCGAGCAGTTTCTCGCGAAAGTTAGTCACGAGGGATTAACCCAGCGCTTACAGTCTCTTTCGGTCGAAAACGAGCAACCCTATCGAGAGCGTTTAGACTTTGAGTTGAACGTCATCAACGAAATGGGTTTTCCGGGTTATTTTCTGGTGGTGATGGACTTCATCCGCTGGGCTAAGGACCACGGCATCGCGGTCGGTCCCGGGCGGGGCTCGGGCGCAGGCTCACTGGTGGCCTACGCTCTTGAAATCACCGATCTTGATCCACTGCAATACGATCTCCTGTTCGAGCGCTTTCTCAACCCCCAGCGGGTTTCAATGCCCGACTTCGACGTCGACTTTTGTATGGAGCGACGGGATGAGGTGATTGATTATGTCGCTGATCTATATGGCCGCGAGGCGGTATCCCAGATCATTACTTTTGGCACGATGGCCGCGAAAGCCGTTGTTCGCGATGTTGCTCGGGTTCAAGACAAGCCTTACGGACTCGCTGACAAGATGTCCAAGCTCATTCCGTTTGAAGTGGGAATGACGCTTGCTAAAGCGATCGAACAGGAGGAGGCGCTTGTTCAACTGCTGGCAGAGGATTCTTCCGCCCAGGAAATCTGGGACATGGCGCTCCGGCTAGAGGGCGTCACCCGAAACGTTGGCAAACACGCGGGTGGTGTTGTTATCGCCCCTTCGCAGCTCACGGACTTCTCGCCGCTGTACTGCGATGAGGCCGGCGGTGGCTTGGTTACTCAGTACGATAAAAACGATGTCGAAGATGCGGGACTCGTTAAATTCGACTTTCTGGGTTTACGCACGCTGACAATTATCGACTGGGCGGTCGCAATGATCGATACCGTCCGGGCAAAGCGGGGTGAAGATAAACTCGATATTACCCAGATTCCGCTTGTGGACCCCAAAGTGTTCGAGCTCCTGAAGGCCGCAGAGACCACCGCGGTTTTTCAGTTGGAATCCCGGGGGATGAAGGATTTGATCAAACGCCTTCAGCCCGACTGCTTTGAAGACATCGTGGCGTTGGTGGCGCTCTTTCGGCCGGGCCCGCTGCAATCGGGCATGGTTGATAACTTTATCGACCGTAAGCACGGTCGTGAACAAATCTCTTATCCCGATAAAGACTATCAGCACGCTTCCTTACAACCCATTCTCGAACCAACCTACGGCATCATCTTGTATCAAGAGCAGGTGATGCAGATTGCCCAGGAGCTGGCGGGTTATACCCTTGGCGGAGCGGATTTGTTGCGCCGCGCGATGGGTAAGAAAAAGCCCGAGGAAATGGCCAAGCAGCGCTCAGTCTTTGCCGACGGTGCAAAGGAAAAAGGCATTGATCCTGATCTGGCCATGCGCATTTTTGATCTGGTGGAAAAGTTTGCGGGATACGGTTTTAACAAGTCCCACTCGGCGGCCTACGCCCTTGTTTCCTATCAAACCGCTTGGCTCAAGACCCATTACCCCGCGGAATTTATGGCGGCCGTGATGAGTTCGGAACTTGATAATACGGACAAGCTGCTAACTTTCCGTGATGAGTGTCGTGCGATGGGGCTGACGCTTCAAGCCCCGGCAGTGAACGAGGGCGAGTACGCGTTTACGGTAAACGATGAGGGTGACATTATTTATGGCCTTGGCGCGATTAAGGGATTGGGTGAAGGTCCTATCGAAAACTTGCTTGCGGCGCGTCAAAGTGGGCCCTTTAGCGACCTATTCGACCTTTGCGCGAGAACCGACCCACGCAAAGTAAACCGTCGTGCTCTTGAAGCCCTCATCAAAAGTGGGGCCGTCGATGAGTTTGGTGCCGACCGCTGGGTGCAAATGGCAGCCCTTGACGACGCACTCAAAGCCGCAGAGCAATCGGCGGCCAATGATGCAGCTGGCATGACAGATCTGTTTGGTGAGGTTGCCCCGTCCGCTAATGCGGGTGATGTGTATGCTGAGCATCGCCGGGTTCGACCCTGGACGATGAAGGAGCTGCTCAATGGCGAGAAAGAGAGTATTGGTAGCTTCTTAAGCGGGCATCCAATCGAAGAATACGAGTCTGAAGTGCGAACTTTTGCTCAGCGGCGCATCCGCGAGTTACAGCCGGAGAACAGTGCCACTGTTGCTGGGTTAATCGTGGATGTCCGAACCATAAAAACCCAGCGCGGTGTTATGGCCGTGATTAAGCTCGATGACAATTCTGGGCAGATAGAGGCGACCGTTTACGCCGAGGCCTATAGCGAGAACCGTGAGCTGTTGATCAAAGATCGCATTGTCTTGATTGAGGGACGTGTGCAACAGGATGATTACTCTGGGGGCCTGACGCTGCGCGCCCGCGAAATTCGCTCGCTCGAGGATGCTCGACAGTCGCGAGTTAACGAAATTCGCCTGCGTATCCATAGCGAGATTCTGGACGCGGGATTGCGTAAACTACTGAAGGAAGCGTTGGAGGGAGCCCAAGGGGGCAATTGTCCAATCACGGTGGATTACAGCCAGCCTGACGGAAGCGCGCGCGTTCGTTTGGGGGAGCATTGGCGGGTCCACCCAAGCGATGCGCTGCTGGAGCGGTTGCGTGGGACCGTCGGTGGCGAAGGAGTCGAACTTGTTTATAACCGTTAAATATATGAAATACGCAGTGCTTCTGAGTTGCCTCGGTCTAGTTGCTTGCGGTGGCGGTGCGCCCGACTGCAACTTTAAAGGTAAAGCCGATAAGGCACCCAGCGCCGGGTGTTTGGTGGTTCACGAGAATCAACTGCTGCTCATGGAAGGCCGCAGTGGCTTTGGCCCCCCAGGGGGCTCGGCTGAGGCGGATGAATCAGCCCAGTGTGCTGCCGAGCGCGAGACTTTCGAGGAGTCTGGTGTCGAAGTGGTTGTCGGTGAACTGGCTGCGACCTTCGATAATGGTTTCCATCTGTACTGGTGCGATTCGGTTGGTATCCCGGAGCCAGCGATCCAGCGGCCACTGGAGGTCTCCTCGGTTGGTTTTTATAGTCTCGAACAATTTCCAGACCTACGCTGGCGCTATCCGCAGCAGGGTGGCCTGATCTACCAGATGATTAAAAACCGCTAAGTTAGCGAGCAGGACGACGATCTTATGAGTGATGAGGCAATTGAAGCGGCGGTTTTTCGTCGGCTTCTCGAACATCTAGATAGCCGCAAAGATGTGCAGAATATTGAACTGATGAACCTAGCGGGCTTTTGTCGCAACTGCCTGTCTAAATGGTACGTTGCCGAAGCTGAGGCCCGAGGCCAGACCGTCGACTATGAGTCGGCTCGAGAGCAGGTCTATGGGGAGCCTTATGCGGACTGGAAGGCAAAATACCAAGTCGAGGCAACGCCTGAGCAGCAAGCGGCTTTTGCGGCGCAGCAGAACAGTGAAAGTCACTGAGCCGTCAGCTAAACAGAGCCGTTAGCTAAGCGCTGCTAGGATTGAGTCGACCGATACCACATCGGCGTATTTCGCGTTGAGGTCAAACAAGTTGGCCTGATGGGCTGATTGATTGCGATCGCCCACCGCTTCTTCGGCAACGAACACCGCATAATTGTTCTGCAAGCCGTCTACAGCCGTCGCTCTAACACACCCACTCGTTGTCAGACCCGTCACCACGACTGAGTCGACTGCCAATGCCTTGAGTTGGGCATTCAGGTCCGTACCGTGAAAGCCACTCGCATGCGTCTTCTCAATCACGATATCGCTGGGCAATACCGGCAATCGTGAATCAAATGCCACCCATCGCGAGTTGGGCGTCAGTACATTGAGTGCTGGTAGTTTGCTTCGGAACACTGACGCTTGTTGGTCATTGCGATACACGACTGTCGTCAAGACCACGGGCAGTTGCTGGTCATGAAATCGATTCATGAGCGCCGCGTTGGCAGCGACCACGTCATCAGCATTACAGCCCAGTGGGCAATCGGTGTCCGTAAAACCATTAATGACGTCAACGACGATGAGTGCGGGTCGATCACCTAACACTTGAGGGGTCTGCTCGAGAGAACGATTGCTTGTCATGATGAAGCGCACTGAATATATGATGCGACATCGTAACTAAATTTTAACCTTGTTGCCCTGAGCATGAGCTGGCCGCCACACTCAGAATCAATAGTCCTGTTGGCGGCAATGAGGAGATCACCGGATGAAATCGAACGACACAGGCACCTACATGGTTATGGCGGTTTTGGCGAGTGTGCTGATGACGATGGCGATGCCCGCGAACTCCGCCGCTGACTGGGTGCTACGGGGCGGAACCGTGTACACATTGGATGATTCGGGGAGTCGTCACTCGGCGCTCGCGATCGAAGGTGATCAAATTGTTTACGTCGGTAATAGCGCAGGCGTCCAAGCCTTTATCGGCGTCGACACACAGGTAATTGAATTAGCTGGACGCACGGTGTTCCCAGGCTTCATCGACACCCATATCCATACCATGGATACCTTGCCCCTTGTTAATGGCGCCATGTTGTCCCCCTCGCAGAATGCTGACGAGGTACTGGCTGCCCTCAAGGCTCATGTTGCGCAGAATCCGGAGCAGAACCCCGTGTTAGGCTCGGGTTTCCTCGCGCGAGCCTTCGGCATTGATGGACCTACCGCGGCAACCCTTGATGAAATCGTTGGCCATCGACCAGCTTTGATTATCGATGAGGGAGGGCATACAGCGTGGGCGAATAGCGCGGCACTTGCAGCCGCTGGAATTGATGCTGAGACACCCGATCCTGTGCCCGGGGCCCACTTTTATCAGCGGGATGACGACGGAAATCCGACGGGCTGGCTGGTCGAAGGCGCGGCCATTGACCCCGTTGTGCGTGCGTTAGGTATTGTTTCTATGCCTGCTTTGCGCGAGGCGGCGCCTGAGTTTTTCCGCGAGATGTCCGCCGTAGGTATTACAGCAGCGTTTGACGCGGGCATGATCGATACCGGCGAGTTGGGGCGGGCTTTGGCCCTCGAAATGGCGGAGCGAGGTGAGATGCCGGTTCGACTGGTTGCATCGCTGTATGTCAATCGCCCCGATGCATTGTCGGACGCTATTGATGAGCTTGAGACGTTGAATGCCCGCTACCAGCATGAGTTTCTCAACGTGAGCACGTTGAAGTTATCCCTCGATGGCACCGTAGAGGCAAAGACTGCTGTCACACTCGATCCTTACCTCATGCCAGAGGGTCATCGTGCGACGCCGCTACTGCCTGAGTTTGCCGTCATAGCAACAGTCGTTGAGGCGAGCGGTAAAGATATAGACCTGCACCTGCACGCCATCGGCGATGGGGCGGTGCGCTCGGCGCTTGATGCTGTTGAGGCTGCTCGAATCGCGCATCCTGATACGCAATCTCGTTTTACAATTTGTCATATTCAAGTCGTGGATGCCGCTGATGCGCCACGGTTTGGCGCGCTCAATGTCGTAGCCCAGACCACACCCACCTGGTTTGAATATGACAATGTCGCTCTCGATTATCTGGGCCGCGACCGATTTGAGCGCTTGTATCCGCTTGGGTCGATTCGTCGTCACGGTGCTCGGGTGACCCTCGGAAGCGATTATCCCGTCACTTGGATCGGTAAGGATGCCTTAAATCCCATGTTCAATATCGAAATGGCAGTGACTCGACAGGCTGCAGGGGATCCGGAGTATCCGGTTCAATCAATGGTCAGCGAACGGTTAAGTGTTGATCAAGCTATCCGCGCCCACACGGTTGATGCCGCGTGGCAGATTGGTTTGGAAGAGCAGATTGGCACCCTGGAAACAGGCAAGCTTGCTGATGTTGTGATTCTCGAAACGGATCCTTACTTTGCCGATCCCTATGAGCTTCATCGGATAAAGGTTGATGCTACCTGGTCGGACGGTCGTTTAGTTTACGAACGCAAGCGATGATCACCGGGGTTCATCACATCAACTTGCTGGTGCGAGACCTGGACGCAGCAATGGTTCGTTATCGTGAGCAGTTGGGTGTGACCAAGTTTGAGGAGGCGGAGCTAGCCGGTCGTGGAGTGCGCACCGCGCGATTCAAGGCGGGCCCCACCTGGATTGTGCTCGTGCAACCGATTGCGCCTGGTGAGCCTCAGCGCGTTTTAGACGCGCAAGGAGAGGGGCTATTCCTATTGTCCTTTGAGGTTGAGGATTTATCCGAAGCAATGGATCACGTGTCGGACAACGGTGGGGCACTCACTTCCGCGTCGCCGCGAACCGGTCTCGATAGCTGGCAAGTCATCGATCTTGACCCGAAGTGCCTTGCCAATGCTCGCGTCCAGCTGACCGCGTCAGCGGGGGCGGGTCAGCCCAAATCTTCGGAGACGTAATCCGCTGGGGCCACTGTCGCGTATGACACTTAATAGCCTCGCACGCGGGGGCTTCGTCTTTGTGACAGGATTAGCATGTCAGATAGGGTTTTTATTAACGAGGTTTCGCCACGGGATGGCCTTCAGGCCCAGCCCAAGCATCTGACGCTCGCTCAGCGTCAGTCGCTGATAGAAAGCCTTGCAGCAACGGGTGTGCCCGGGATAGAAATCGGCAGTTTTGTTTCCCCAAAGGCTGTCCCACAGATGGCCGGTACTGCTGAGCTTGCCGCGAACCTCCCAGAAAACCTTACATCCAACCCTACAACCACTTCCTCAAATAGCCCCGTCAACTACTCGGCGCTAGTACCCAACATGAAGGGCTATGAGCTGGCGCTGGCAGCGGGAATTACTACCCATGCCATCGTCGTCTCAGCGACTGAACAAATGAACCTGAAGAATATTGGCAAGAGTCTTGAAGAAACTCATGTCATGGCAGAGGACATTCTGTCCCGCGCGAAGGGTGATGGGGTGACGGTGCATGTCTATATCGGCGTTGCTTTCGAGTGTCCCTACGAGGGCAAAGTGTCGCCGGCGTCGGTTATTGAGCAAGTGGGCAGAGTGATGGCGCACAAACCCGGGCGCGTCATGCTCGCCGATACGATCGGTGCGACAAACCCCGCGACTGTTCGCAACCTGCTTGACCCCCTCGTGAAAGCGTTTGGTTCTGAAATGTTTGCCTGCCATTTTCATGATACCCGAGCCTTGGGTCTGGCTAACGTGTATGCGGCTATTGAATCCGGCGTGCGTCATTTTGATAGCTCAGCCGGTGGTCTTGGCGGGTGTCCGTTTGCACCGGGCGCGAAAGGTAATGTCGCCACCGAGGACGTGGCGCTGCTGTGCCATGAGATGGGTTTCGAAACGGGTATCGATATGCCGGCACTGCTAGAAAGCGTTGACCTGTTGAGCGAATTTATCGGTGCGCCCCAGGGCGGTCGGTCGCTCTACTGGCTTAAAGATAACTGGCAAAACGTGTTTAAACAAAGCGCCTGAGATGCTGCTGACTCAATACCAGTAAGCGCTTGGGACATAATTGAGAATAAGGAATCCTTGCACATGCGATATCGGCTGGGTGTTGACGTTGGTGGTACCTTCACCGACTTCTTGTTACTGAACGAAACCTCAGGGGAAACCTTCACGGCCAAAGTGCCATCCACACCCGAGGACTCATCGGTGGGTGTGCTCAACGGCGTTGCCAAAATCTGTGACGCAACGGGTATTGAGCCCACTGACATCAAATTGGTAATGCACGGCACGACGGTAGCGACCAATGCGGTTCTCACGGGGCGCGGAGCAAAAGTAGCGTTGGTTACGACGGCAGGTTACGAGGATACCTTGCAGGTGGCTCGATCCTACTGCCCTGGCGGCCTGGGTGGCTGGGTTACCTACATTAAGAGCCCATTGCTCGCCCCTTTGGAACTGACAATTGGTGCCCGTGAGCGTATGGCGGCAGACGGCACTACCGTGACGCCCCTCGACGAAGAGGCTTTTCGAGAGAGCCTGCGAGCCTTACAAGCCAAGGGCGGCATTGAGGCGCTAACGATCTGCTTTATCAACGCCTACATCAATGCCGAGCACGAAATCCGCGCTCGGGAGATTGCCCGAGAAATATTCACGGATGTGCCGATTTCCATCTCCAGTGAAGTGGTACCGGAGATGCAGGAATATGAGCGCACCGAAACGACGGTTGTTAACTCCTACGTACGTCCCGAAGTAGAGCGCTACGTCAAAAACCTTGAGGCTGCCTTTGAAGAGCGCCTTGGGTCGGATACTCAGCTGTCGATTCTGCGCTCAGACGGTGGCCTGGCATCCAGTCGCGCGGCGGCAGAATCACCGGTCAACCTACTGATGTCGGGGCCTGCCGGTGGTGTGACTGGCGCGCTGTTCTTTTGTACCAAGGCCGGTTTTAAGGACATTTTGACCTTTGATATGGGCGGAACATCGACCGATGTTGCCTTGATTCAAAACGCTCGGGCCCGTGTGCGCCGTGAAACCTATGTTGGCGATGTGCGAGTGCGCGCGCCATCGGTGGATGTCCGCACCGTGGGTGCGGGGGGCGGTTCAATTGCCTTTGTGCCCGAACTCACCAAAGCGCTGCGTGTGGGCCCAGAGTCTGCCGGCGCAGTTCCCGGTCCCGCGTGTTACATGAAGGGCGGCGAAGCGCCAACAGTTTGTGATGCGAATGTTGTATTGGGCTATCTACCCTCGGACGTTCAACTTGGGGGTGACATGCAGATCAACCGCGAGGCCTCGGTTAAGGCGGTGCAGACAGTCGCCGATGCCGTGGGGATCGGTTTGATGGACGCTGCCGAGGGTATCGTCCGGATCGCCAATGAAGCCATGTTCGGTGCGCTGCGACTTGTTTCGGTCGAGCAGGGCTATGACCCTCGCGACTTCGCCCTGGTGGGCTTTGGTGGTGCAGGACCCCTGCATGCAAATGCTTTGGGGATTCTGACCGAAGCGTGGCCCGTTATTGTTCCTCCGGGCCCTGGGGTGTTGTGCGCTTATGGCGATGCGACAACCCGGGTTCAGGATGAAGCAGCACGCACGTATTTAACGATGGCGAGCGACCTTACGCTAGATAAGTTGCTTGCGGACCTTGAGGCGCTGCGAGAGCGCGCCAGCCAAGCGCTCATCGAAGACGGTATTGATGAGTCCCGGCTCGAGGTGACCTATCAGGCAGATCTGCGTTACGCGGGTCAGGCGTTTCAGATAACGGTTGAGTTTACCGAAGCTGAACTCAAAGCGAGTGGCGTTTCGCGCCTGACTGATCAGTTCGATGCGGAGCACGAGCAGTTGTTTACCTTCAAGCTCGGCGATGGGCACGAAATCCTAATGATTCGTGCTGTTGTCGGCGCTGCCGCAACTTTGGAAGCAGATATTTCAATTGCTCAGGGAAGCGGTGATATTGCTGCGGCAAAGCTCCATGACAGCCAGTTTTACTTCGCCGGTCAGGAGTATCCGGCCGTCATTTATGACCGAGCCAAGCTGGGAGCGGGAGACGAAGTCCCCGGTCCCTCAATCGTATTTGAGATGGACTCCACCACGGTGGTGCTGCCGGGCTATACGGCAACCGTCGATACCGTTGGCAATCTGCTAATAAATCCGGCCTGAGGAACAGTGATGACTGCACGAATTATTCAGACCAACAACGCGCCTCTCAACCAGATCGACGTCGAGGGCGTCTCCGTCGACCTGATTGAAAACGCTTTAAAGAATGCCCGCGAAGAAATGGATGCGGTGTTATTCCGCACCGCTATGTCACCGGGTATTCGCGAGCAGGGCGACTGCTTTCCAATGATTGCGAATGTCGATGGCAAAATGGTCGTCGGCCAGTTCGGTTCATTCATCGGGCCTTTCCTCGACGCCTACGATGCGGAGATCGAAGAGGGCGACGTGATTCTCACCAACGACCCCTACATGTGTAATGCGGCGGTCTCACATCTTCCGGACTGGGTTGTGCTGGTGCCGATTTTTCGTGAGGGCCGACACATAGCCTGGTCGGCGATGTTTGGCCACATGTCGGATAACGGCGGCATGGTACCCGGTTCGATCCCGATCGAGGCCACCACGATTTACCAAGAGGGTATTCGCATACCTCCAACCAAGCTCTACAAAAAGGGCGTGCTCCAGTCCGACCTTTTGGAGTTGATTCTTCACAATGTCCGTACTCCCCAATGGAACCGGTTTGATCTAAATGCGTTGGTGGCTGCCTGTAACACTGCGGCAAAGCGCGTTGTTGAGCTTGCCGATCGTTTCGGTGATGACGTGCTGTTTTCAACGATGGAAATCATGCTTCAGCGCAATCACGATGCCATGAAGCACATCATTGAGATGTTTATTCCAGAGGAGCCCCGGACCTTTGAGGACTACCTGTGTGACGACGGCATGGGTATGGGCCCTTACAAGATTAAATGCACCCTTTGGCGCGAGGGGTCTACTGCCATATTCGATTTTGATGGCACCGATCCCCAGGCTCAGAGTTCGGTAAATTTCTTTCTCAATGAAGACATGTTCAAGATGTTCTTCGGGTCGTTCACCATCAATGTCGTTGACCCTCAAATCGTCTTTAACGATGGGTTCTATGACCTCGTTGATGTCCGTATCCCTGAAGGCACCTTGTTGAAGCCAAAGTTCCCCGCGGCGTTGTCAGGCCGTACGCACGCTTTGGGCCGCATTTTCGACATTCTCGGCGCACTGTTAGGTATGGGTGCACCCGAGCAGATGCTCAATGCGGCCGGCTTCTCAGATTCACCGCACCTGTTTTATAGCGGCTATGACGCTAAGGGTGAGTGGTTCCAACTGTTTCAGATTGGCTTTGGGGGTATCCCCGGACGACCGGTGGGTGACGGCCCCGATGGGCACAGTCTGTGGCCCGGATTCACCAACGTACCTAATGAGTTTATCGAGTCCTATTTCCCGCTGCGTATCGAACAGTACGCAACGATTCCCGATTCGGGAGGTGCCGGTTTGCATCGTGGCGGCAATGGCTTGAGCGTCGCCTATCGATTCCTCGCCGATGGTGAAATCGGTATTCACGATGAACGATGGCTGTGTCACCCCTGGGGTGTGCTCGGTGGTGATACCGGCCTGCGTTCGACCAAGCGCCTGGTACGGAGTGACGGATCTGAAGAGTGGCTGCCTGCAAAAATCGAGGGTATCAAGGTCAAGGCGGGTGATTTGTTGTACTTCAATACTTGGGGCGGTGGGGGCTGGGGGGATCCCTTGTCCCGGGATCCTGAGATGGTCAGAGCCGACGTTGAACGACGGTTGGTGACAATCGAAGGTGCCCGTCGCTACGGAGTTGTCATCAATGACAGCGGCACGGTCGACGCTGAGGCAACTGCTTCATTGCGCGCCGAGATGGCCGCGTCGCGACCAGAGGCCGAGCTCTTTAATCGCGGCGGCACTATCGAAGAATTAAAGGCGCGCTGTGAGGCGGAAACCCATCTTGCAGCACCGGTCGCCCCTCAATTTCGGGCGTCGGCGTAATAGTGGGTGGTCGATAAGCAATGAGCTTGATGAACGCTGATGCTTTTACAAAGGTTTTGTCCTTCGAATCATGAATAACACAATCTGCTCAGTCAGGGATTTCCCAAGGAGAAGTTGAAAATGCTAAAGAGAAACCGTTTGTGTACAGCTGTTGTGGCTGCGCTCGCAGCTCAGGTCACCCCCGCAGTGGTGGCGCAGGAAACCAGCTTCGCAATTGAGGAGGTGGTGGTCACCGCTCGAAAACGTAGCGAGAACCTTCAAGAGGTGCCGATCGCAATCAGTGCGATTGATGCGCAGACGATGGATCGCGCAGGGATTGAACGGCCCGCGGATTACATCAGCCTCATCCCGAACGTGACAATCGTCGACACCGCCAACGTCGGTGACACACAGGTCAGTATTCGCGGCATCGTGTCTACGCGCGACGCAGAATCAACCTTCGCCTATGTGGTTGATGGCGTATTGAGCACCAACCCCAACAGCTTCAATGAAGAATTGCTGGGGGTCGAACAAATTGAAGTCCTGAAAGGTCCGCAGGGCGCCTTGTACGGCCGAAACGCCGTGGCAGGTGCCATTCTTGTGACGACTAAAAAGCCCGGGGACGAGTTTGAGGCCGAAGTCGCCGGCGGCGTCGGCAATAACAGCAGTTTCAAAGCCAGCGGCATGGTCAGTGGGCCAATCACCGAGAACTTAGCGGCGCGACTGTCGGTGAGCACCCGAGAAACCGATGGCTTCTATCAGAACGTCTTTAGTGGCCAAGATGACGTTGTAGATTTCATGGAAGACACCAGTGTTCGCGCTCGTGCAATTTGGACAGTGTCCGACGATTTAGAGCTGGATTTCAGGGCCGGTTACTCTGAGGTAAGCGCTGGCGCTATTAACTTCAACGCAGCCTTCGCCATTCCTAACTTCGGTTTTTTGAACCCCGACAACCCGGATGCGTATAACGCCGACGTTAACGACATTGATTGGCGCTTTGCATTTAATGTGCCCGGTGAGAACGAGCAGGAAACAATTGATCTCGCCCTCAAGGCAGACTGGAATCTCGGGTTCGCTGACCTGGTCGCAAGCGTTGCTTACAATGATCTCGAAGAGTATCTGTTGTCTGATGGCACAGCGGCGACCTTCTACGGTTACGAGCTGACGCCGTCCTGTCAATCGGGGCGTGCAGACCTCAATAGCTTCAGCCGGCCCGACTTGTTCGGTGACCCCCTTTCGCCTTTCTTGGTGCTGCCACCGTCACCTGATGGCTCAACGGACTTCGCAGGCATTTATGGTCCCTACACGCCGTTGACCTGTGATGGCTATCAGTATCAGGAGCGCAATCAGCAAGATTTGAGTTTCGATGCCAAGCTGGTGTCATCTGACGATGCCGACCTTCGATGGATTGGTGGTGTCTACTACGCGCAGATCGAGCGCGAAGTGGTTGTCGCTTACGGTGCAGATACGGGCAGTGGATTTTTGCGCCAGCCTTATGTGCCTGCAGATGGCCCCAACCCCACGGACTTGCTGTTTTGGGATGACTTCAACACCGATGTCTATGCGATTTACGGACAAATTGAGTTCGATTTAACGGATACCCTCGAGCTTGCTATTGCTGCCCGTTACGATCGTGAAGAGCGGGAGGTGGATAACAAAGTACCTAATGTGCCGAACTCCGGCCTTAACGTTAACCTGCTGAATCCCGACTTCTCTCCGCGGGCAATCAACCCAGCGCTTGAGAGCAACCCCAACGGGATTCCCACTCGGGATAACACCTTCTCGCAGCTGCAGCCTAAAGTGACATTGAGTTGGGCCGCTGCGGACAACATCAACGCCTATGCGTCTTACGGCGTGGGTTTCCGTTCGGGCGGATTCAACAGTGTCGGTACAGAAGATCTCTTGGACTTCTGGTTTAACGCTGACGAGGGTGCGACCTGCGTGCCCTT
The DNA here is from genome assembly GCA_965657905.1 of Luminiphilus sp. Taxonomy (GTDB): domain Bacteria; phylum Pseudomonadota; class Gammaproteobacteria; order Pseudomonadales; family Halieaceae; genus Luminiphilus. The sequence goes on from CBFHPT010000012.1 coordinate 83,234, forward strand.
AGGTGCAGGTGGTACCAACCCGGGTAACTGTGTGAATGCAGGTATCGACGTCAATGATGAGTACGATAAGGAAATTTCGACCTCTTATGAGATTGGTGTGAAAACCGACTTGATGGATCGACGCATCCGCTTAAATGCCGCGGTCTTCCGCACCGATGTTGAAGACAATCAGTTCTTCGAGTTCTTCGCAGGCCCCTTCGGTATTCTGCGAACGGTGACGACCATTGATGAGCTGTACATTCAGGGAATTGAGATTGACGGCACCTTTGCAGTGACCGAAGGCTTATCAATTTACGGTGGTGTGGGTTACCTCGATTCGGAAATTGAAGAGAACAAGAACCGTCCGCTGTCAGTGGGCAACGATGTTCCACAGGCGCCAGAAATGACAGCAAACCTGGGTGCGCAATTGGTTGTGCCCTTTGGCGGGATGGACCTGGTCGCTCGTGTTGACTACAACTACGTCGGCGAGACTTATTTCCATACGCTTCAGGGCGAGCAAACCCCGACGATTTGGAACTATTTCTTCGCACCAGGCTTTGATCAGGACTTTACTCGATCAACCCGCGATGCCTATGGACTGCTTGATCTTCGCATTGGTTTAGAGGCGGCAAACTGGTCCGTCACTGCCTGGGGACGAAACGTCACCGATGAAGACTACGTTCAGGAAGTGATTCCGACGCCTGAGTTCGGCGGTTCGTTCAACCACCCATCGGCGCTGGCGTCTTACGGTATCGAGGCCTCTTATCGATTCTAAATGGCCACACAGGTACCCTGAGGCCTGAACGAAAAAGCCGCGGTCAGTTGACTGCGGCTTTTTTTTCGGTGCTTACTGGGTGCTTGTGGTTCGCTGTGTGACGACGTGTCGCGGTCTGCTGGCGCGAGTCCTCGACAGCCCCACGGGTTAGAGGGTGATGCCCTCAGCTTTGAGCGTTGCCCGGTCTGCTTCGTCGAGACCTAACAGTTCCCCTAAGATTTCATCGTTGTGTCCACCGATGGGCTCCCCTGGCCAGTCGGTACGACCAGGAGTGCCTGTGAGCTTGGGCATGATGGCGGGAATTTTTAAGGGCTCACCATTGATCTCTACGGTCTCAAACATGCCGCGGGCCTGGTAGTGTGGGTCTTCCATCATGTCTTCCACGCTGTAGATTGGGCCCACGGGAACGCGGACAGCTTCGAGTCTATCAATCACTTGTTTTGAGCTGAGCTCAGCACACCAGTCCGCGAGTGCCTTGTCTATGGCATCTTGGTGGATGACGCGTCCAGGGTTGTGCTCAAGTTCTGGGTCATTGGCCATATCCTCACGGCCCGCTTCGGTCATGAGGCGTTTGAAAATCGAGTCGCCGTTTCCGCCGATGACAACGTGCTTGCCGTCGTTACACAGGTAGGTGTTGGTGGGGACGATGCCAGTGATGGTCGTACCCGATGGCTCTCGCACCACACCGGCACCGTCATACTCGGGCACGATACCCTCAAGCAGGTTAAACACCGACTCATACAAGGCAACGTCAATGACCTGACCTTCACCCGAGTTGGTGCGCTCAATCACGGCTAGCGCAACTCCCAGGGCTGCATGGATGGCAGCGACGGTATCGCCCAGAGAAATATTGGGTCGCACTGGCGGCTTGCCGGGCTCGCCATTGATGTATCGAAAACCGCCGTAGCCCTCTGTGACCGATGCGTAACCCGGTTTCTTTGAAAACGGGCCGTCCTGTCCGTAGCCAGAGATACGGGCGTAAATGATCCCTGGGTTTTTTGCTTTGACCGCATCCGGGCCAAGTCCCCACTGCTCCATGGCACCGGGGCGGAAGTTTTCGACCACAATGTCCGCTTGGGTCATTAGCTGTAACGCTAGCTCTCGGCCTTTATCGGTTTTGAGATCAAGGGTGACGCTTTTTTTGTTTCGGCCAATCGAGTGATACCAGAGCGATGTCCCGTTGCGGACTTCTCGCCACTGCCTGACAGGATCGCCGGTGGGTGGTTCGACTTTGATGACCTCGGCCCCAAAATATCCAAGAATGGTTCCTGTGAATGGGCCGGCTAACAACTGGCCCATTTCAATTACCCGTAACCCTTCAAGCGGTCTTTTCCCGGCCATATTGTGATCTCCAATGCGAATAGGGGTTATACGGCTCGCTCCACGATTCAGCTTAAAGTTTCACGCGCACTTTATAAACGGGAGTCTTACCCCAGCCACAATTGATCTAGGTCGTAGAACGCTCGAGTGCGTCAAGCGTCGACGGATTCCTCGGTCCAGACATCCATGCCGGGACAGGCGCAAAATAGATTCCTATCCCCATAGACATTGTCGACCCGCGAGACGGGCGCCCAGTACTTGTCCTGTCGCAGGGAAGCCACGGGCCATGCGGCTTGCTCCCGGGTGTAAGCGTGTTGCCATTCGCTGCTGACGACGTCGTCCATGGTATGGGGCGCGTTCTTGAGCGGATTGTCAGTAGCGTCAAGTTCGCCTCGCTCTACACTGCGAATCTCCTCGCGAATGCTGATCAAGGCATCACAGAAACGATCAATCTCCGCTAGGGATTCTGATTCCGTTGGTTCGATCATTAATGTGCCCGCCACAGGGAAGGACATGGTGGGTGCGTGAAATCCGTAATCGATCAACCGTTTCGCGACGTCTTCTTCGCTGATACCGCTCGCCTCTTTGATCGGGCGTATATCGATAATGCATTCGTGGGCGACAAGACCGCTGCGGCCGGTGTAGAGCACGTCGTAGTGGGCTTTGAGTCGGTGCGCGATATAGTTCGCGCTCAAGATCGCGACTTTACTGGCCTCTGTGAGGCCTTCAGGGCCCATCAGGGCGATGTACACCCACGAGATGGGCAATATTGAGGCGCTACCGTAGGGCGCCGCAGAAACCACGTCATTATCGGCCGCTAGGTTGGGCAGGGGCGAGACCGGTGACGTGGGCAGAAACGGCGAGAGGTGTTTGCCGACGCCAATCGGCCCCATACCCGGGCCACCGCCGCCGTGCGGAATGCAAAAGGTCTTGTGTAAATTCAGGTGGGAAACGTCGGCGCCGAACTTGCCTGGGGCGGCGAGCCCGATGAGTGCATTAAGGTTGGCACCATCCACATACACCTGACCGCCATGGGCGTGAATGAGCGCACAGAGGTCCACAATCGATTCTTCGAACACGCCGTGGGTTGAGGGGTAGGTCACCATGATGGCGGCCAGGTTGTCACTGTGCTTCTCAACCTTGGCGGTAAGATCATCCATGTCGACATTGCCGCTCTCATCGCAAGCGACAATGACAACGCGCATGCCTGCCATAACCGCACTGGCAGGGTTGGTGCCGTGGGCTGACGACGGTATCAGGCAAATGTCCCGTTGGCCCTGATCGTTGGCTTGATGGTACCGGCGAATTGCCAGCAGCCCGGCGTATTCGCCCTGTGACCCGGCATTGGGCTGCAGCGACATATCGTCGTAACCGGTGCATTCCACCAACCAATGGGACAGCTCTTCGAGCAGGGCCCGGTAGCCTTCGCACTGATCGGCGGGTGCAAACGGGTGCATCCGACCGAACTCTGGCCAAGTTACTGGCACCATTTCGGTTGTGGCGTTCAGTTTCATCGTGCAGCTGCCGAGAGGAATCATCGCGCGGGTGAGCGCGATATCTTTGTTTTCTAAGCGCTTCAAGTAACGCAGCATTTCAGTTTCAGAGTGATACTCGTGAAACAATGGATGTTGTAGAAAATCAACGGGCCGCCCCAACTGCTCGGGAATGCCAGTGACAGAGGATGCAGCATCCGATGCTTCAAAACAGCTCGCAAGTTCAGACACCTCCTGCAGTGTGGTGGTTTCGTCAAGGGAAATGCCCAAGGCATCGTCTCCGACACAGCGCAGGTTAAAGCCGGCATCGAGCGCTCGTTGGCGAATCGCACCTTGCTTGTCAGCTACTTCGACAGTGAGGGTGTCGAACCAGGTGTCATTGCGCAGATCAAAACCCGCGAGCTTCAGCGCCTCTGCCAAGTTGTTAGTCAGTGCATGGACTCGCTGTCCGATTCGTCGCAGTCCTTCGGGACCGTGATACATGGCGTACAAGGCGGCCATGATTGCCAGCAGGGCCTGGGCAGTACAGATGTTGCTCGTGGCTTTCTCCCTGCGAATGTGCTGTTCGCGGGTTTGCATGGCCATGCGTAGAGCCTGGTCGCCGCGCCGGTCAACCGAGACGCCGATAACGCGGCCGGGAATCGATCGCTTGTAGGCGTCGCGGGTCGCGAAGAATGCTGCGTGAGGCCCCCCAAAGCCCATAGGCACCCCAAAGCGCTGGCTGTTGCCGACGACCACATCGGCACCCTGTGCGCCGGGCGACTGGATGACGGTGAGCGCCAGTAGGTCGGTTGCAACGCACACCAGTGTATTGCGACTGTGGGCAGCGGTGGTCAGTGCTGAGAGTGATCGGATGTCTCCCCACGTGCCGGGATACTGAACCAGCATGCCGAACGCGTCGCCACAGTTTTCAAGCTCGTGGGGCTCCACGATATCGATTTCGAGCCCTAACGGTTCGGCACGGGTCTGCACCAGGGCAATGGTCTGCGGATGACAATCTGAGGCGATAACAAAGCGCTGGGACCGATTCTTCTTGTTGACCCGATGCATCAGCGTCATCGCTTCAGCCGCTGCGGTTGCCTCATCAAGCAGTGACGCATTGGCGAGCTCCATGCCTGTGAGGTCCATCACGACCTGTTGGTAGGTGAGTAACACCTCCAGACGCCCCTGGGAGATTTCGGGTTGGTAGGGGGTGTACGCTGTGTACCAGCCGGGGTTTTCAAGCACGTTGCGCTGGATCACTGCGGGGGTGAAGGTGTCGTAGTAGCCCATGCCGATACAGGACCGCTTGACGGTGTTGCGATCCGCATAACTACGGAGTCGCTCAATGGCCTCTTGCTCGGTCATCGCGCTCGGGAGATCCATCGGTGTGCTTCTGCGAATCTGCTCAGGAACTGTTGCGTCAATCAGCTGATCTGGAGTGTCAAACCCCAGTTCACGGGCCATCTCGCGCTGTTGCTCAATCGAGGGGCCAATGTGGCGTTCGCAGAAGTCTGCGGGGTGTTCGAGCTTGCCGCGGGAAGAAGATGTCATGGCGTACCTTGCTATTGGTGGATGACGAGTGTTTAGGCCTAGTGGGTGCTGCTCCTTGCCTCATCCACGGGTTCGGGGTACTCCACAGGGACGAGAGAACATCGTGAAGCGGTGGCACGGAATCCGTGGTGAACGAGGGCGGAGCTGGTGGCCTTCTGCACGATTCTTAAGTTTATCAGCCGAGGGATGGTGCAACAATTTATTGGCGCTTTTTAGAAGCAATCTACCTAGTCGCTTTAAGCTAAATAAAGCGCCTAGCCGTGACAACTTATTGATCAGTAGCTCGACAGAGTAACTGGGGGCGGCGCCGCCTATTGCACGTCGTAGTGGATGTCAGTAATGACCCAATGCTGCAATCCCGACGGGCTCTGGACTTCGACCTCGGTGTCCAATGGCTTCCCCAGTAGGGCACGGCCTAGGGGTGAATCACAGCTAAGTTTTTGCTGTTTGAGGTCGAATTCGTCGGGTCCAACAATCCGCCACCGAGCGATGTCTCCAGCAGTATCTTCGAGCGTGACCCAGGCGCCGAAAAAGACTTTTCCCGTGTCGCTAGGTGGATCGGTGACGACCTTGAGTTCGTCAAGGCGCTTTTGTAAAAAACGGACCCGACTGTCTATTTCTCTCAGGCGTTTTTTCCCGTAGATATAGTCGCCGTTTTCCGACCGATCGCCGTTTAACGCCGCAGCATGGACCGCCGCCGTGACCACTGGACGCTCTACTTTCCACAAGTCATGGAGCTCGCTGCGCAAAGCGGTCTCACCTTCAGGGGTGATGTAGGGTGAGCCTTTTGGTCTTGGTGGGCGGTAACGTCCCATAGCTTTAAGCGGCCAGTTGTCTACGGATGGGTTTTCTGGATGTATCAGGTTCAATTGCTGCGATTGTAATCGCCGGCATCATTATACGGGGGATGGGCGACATACGGCGGTGTGGGCCATATGGCAAAAAAATTGGCTTGCCGCGCAGCATTCGCCTGAAGCGCAGTGTTAGTTGCAGTACCAGAGAAGCCGCACGTTGCGTCGGCGTCAGTTTCCTTTCACCATACTAAGAAGCAGAGGCCTAACGCTGCAATGTAGCACCGCAATCCATCACCGAAATCCAGCACCAACATCTTGAGACTAAGGATCGGAATCATTAATGGAAAAAGTCACTCTCCAGCAGAATCGATCATGTGCCAATAGGGCAGGGGGTATATCAGCGGCGTTCGGTGCGAGGGTCGTAACAGGTGCCAAATGTCGTTCGCGTCGGGCACTGCTCGTGGTTTTGGTAGGTGCATTGGTGGGAGCCACTAGCGCCGGCCTCAGAGCCGATGTGGGTGATGCTGGGAGACCTGCTGATAGTGTCGTTGAGGATGCTTCAGATGGTGCTGATGAGGATGCCGGTATTGGTGCTGTTGATGATGAAGGCAGCTCTTATGGCAGCTGTGTTGCGTTAAGCGGGAATGCGGTGCAGGGCGGTTTGCTCTGGGGACAAGTATCTCCCGGCAGCACCGTGGCATTTGATGATTTGGCAGTGCCTGTTCTTGAGGACGGTAGCTTCGTCATCGGCGTGGGCCGTGATGCACCGAGGTCACAAACACTGGTAGTGAATGGTGAGGGACTGTGCGTGCAGTCTGTTGCGATTTCCCAGCGAGACTACCGCATTCAACGAGTAGAAGGGGTTCCGCAAAAGACGGTCACGCCCCCGAAAGCACAGCTCGAGCGGATTCAACGGGAGCGAGCGCTTGTGGCGGCGGCAAAACAGCAACGCATCGAGCGCCCAGACTTCCTGGTAGCGGTTCGCAATGGCATGCAGTGGCCGGCGGTTGGGCCCATTAGTGGTGTCTACGGTAGCCAGCGTTATTACAACGGCACGCCCGGATCACCCCATTATGGTGTGGATGTTGCCATGCCTTCTGGGCATCCTGTTCTGGCGCCGGCTCCCGGCATCGTGACGCTGGCTGAGCCTGATTTATTCTACTCTGGAGGCACTGTAATTCTCGACCACGGCTACGGGCTGTCGTCGTCGTTTTTACACATGAGCGCCGTGACTGTGGCGGTTGGCGATGAGTTGGCGGCGGGTGACCTGTTGGGTCGGGTGGGTGCGACGGGCAGGGCAACTGGACCTCACATTGATTGGCGCATGAGTTGGCTGAATCAACGGATCGATCCTCAGCTATTGGTACCGCCGATGCCAAAACCCTGATAAACGAGCGACCCGAACTCGGTTGGCACCCGCCCCCGTTCTCATTGTTCGCCATTTTATTCGCTGATGGCTCGGTAGACTTATAGAGTGATTGATAAGCTAGTCAGCCCCAAAAACGGGCGGTGAACCCGTATACTCAGCATCCCAAGATTAGAAACTAGGTTGGAGGGCGTCGTGCTCGATCCAAAATTGCTGGAAATTCTGGTTTGTCCTGTATCCAAGGCGCCTTTGGAATATGACAAGGAGCAGCAGGAACTGGTTTGCAGGGCGAGCGGCCTCGCCTATCCGATACGGGATGATATTCCTGTCATGCTCGAGAGTGAGGCGCGGGTCCTCACCACCGACGAAAAACTGCGCTGAGCGAGGCGATCATGGAAGACACAATTTTTGGCAAAATCACCCGTGGAGAGATCCCTGTCGATTTCGTCTACGAGGATGAGCACTGCGTTGCGATCAACGACATCAATCCCCAGGCTCCGACCCATGTGTTAGTTATTCCACGCAAGCCTATTGCCAAGCTGGCAGACGCCCAGGCTGATGACCAGGTCTTGCTGGGTCACCTCATGTTAGCGGTAGGTAAGATTGCCCGTCAGCTGGGTGTCGAGGAAGGCTTCCGACTTGTCGTGAATAATGGCGCCGAGGGCGGGCAAACAGTGTTCCACTTGCATCTCCATATATTGGCAGGACGTTCATTATCTGAGGGTGATCTCGCCCGAGATTTGAACTGACGCCGTTCCACGTTCGTCGCAGCTCAGCTGCCGAAATTTGATGTCTCTGAGAGAGTCCCCATGAAGACCGCCGAAATTCGCGAAGCGTTTTTGTCCTACTTTGAGCAACAGGATCATGCTCGCTTGCCCTCCAGTTCGCTGGTACCCCATGACGATCCCACGCTGTTGTTCACCAATGCGGGTATGAATCAGTTTAAAGACACCTTTCTCGGAGCTGAAAAGCGTCCGTATAACCGCGCGACCACGGCTCAAAAGTGCGTGCGAGCGGGTGGTAAGCACAACGACCTTGAGAATGTCGGTTATACCGCCCGACATCACACCTTTTTCGAGATGCTCGGCAACTTTAGCTTTGGCGATTACTTTAAGCGGGAAGCCATTGGCTTTGGATGGACGTTTCTCACCGAGGTATTGCAACTGCCTAAGGATCGGTTATGGGTAACTGTGCATATCACCGACGATGAGGCGGCGGACATTTGGGTTAATGAAATTGGTGTCGACCCGAACCGGCTTTCACGGCTCGATGAAGACAACTTTTGGCAAATGGGTGATACCGGGCCCTGTGGTCCTAGCTCGGAGATATTTTATGACCATGGCCCCGATGTGCCGGGCGGGCCACCGGGCAGCGAGGACGATGATCTCGATCGCTACATCGAGATTTGGAATTTGGTGTTCATGCAGTACAACCGAGATGCCTCAGGGGAACTGCATCCCCTGCCAGCCCCATCGGTCGATACCGGGATGGGGCTAGAGCGCATAGCCGCTATTTTGCAAGGCGTTCACTCCAACTATGAAATTGATCTGTTTCAGACGCTCATCAAGGCCACAGCAGAGGTTCTTTCTGTCACCGACCTGGAGCACAAGTCGCTTCGTGTCATCGCCGATCATGTGCGCTCTTGCTCATTCCTGATTTCAGATGGCGTGATGCCGGGGAACGAAGGCCGTGGTTATGTACTGCGTCGCATCATCCGCCGAGCGGTGCGCCACGGCAATAAGCTCGGCGCAACCGCGCCATTTTTTGCTCGGTTAGTGCCTGTTCTGGTCGCTGAAATGGGCGACGCCTATCCTGATTTGGTGACCAACCAATCGGCGATCGAATCAGCGCTCGCGGCAGAAGAGGAGCAGTTTGCGCGCACGCTCGATAACGGTATGGCGATCCTCGATGACGCTCTTGCCGCCGTGTCGGGGACGGTGATTCCTGGCGAGCTCATTTTCCGTTTGTATGACACTTACGGATTCCCCGTTGACCTGACCAATGATATTGCCCGCGAGCGCGGTTTGACCCTTGATCTTGAGGGTTACGAGGCAGCCATGGCCGAGCAGCGCAAGCGCTCCCAAGATAGCGGTAGCTTCAAGGTTGATTACAGCGCGACGCTGACCCTTGAGGGTGAAACTGTTTTCCTTGGCTACGAGCAAACACAAGCGACGGCCAAAATTGTTGCTCTACTAAAAGACGGCGAGAGCGCCACCGCGCTGAATGCGGGTGAATCGGGTGTTGCGATTCTTAATAGCACCCCATTTTACGGCGAGAGCGGTGGCCAGGTCGGTGATTGCGGATATCTGAGCACGGCCGATAGCCGGGCGGACGTCAGCGATACCACAAAGTCTCAAGGCCATCATCTGCATCATGTCACCGTGACGTCGGGGTCGCTTTCACTCGACGATACGGTCGAGGCAACCGTTGACGCCGGGCTGCGTCAGCGCATCCGCCTTAACCACTCCGCGACCCACTTGCTGCACGCTGCGCTGCGTAGGGTCCTTGGGGAGCACGTTACTCAGAAGGGCTCTTTGGTCGATTCGCAACGTTTGCGATTTGACTTCTCCCATCCCGAAGCGGTGAGTCCATCACAACTCACCGAGATCAGCGCAATTGTGAACGATCAGATCCGCGGTAATACCTCGGCAACCACTCAGGTCATGAGCATGGATGACGCTGTCGCTGCGGGTGCTATGGCGTTATTTGGAGAGAAGTACGGTGACTCAGTCCGGGTGCTTAGCATGGGCAGTGACGGATTCTCCGTCGAGCTTTGTGGTGGTACCCACGTCGATCGGACCGGCGATATTGGTCTTTTTCTGGTAACGAGTGAGTCGGGGGTTGCCTCGGGCGTTCGTCGAATTGAGGGCGTCACCGGTGAAGCCGCTTTGGAACAGGTACTCGATACGCGCAATACGCTGTCGGCGGTTTGTGAGGTGGTGAAAGCTAACCCTACAAATGTTGGTGAGAAAGTGACGGGGTTACGTGCAGAAACCCGCGAGCTCGAAAAAGAAATCGCTCGCCTCAAGCAGAAGCTTGCGACCTCTTCAGGCGGCGATTTGACCGCGAGTGCGGTCGATGTGGCGGGAATCAAGATTTTGGCTGCCAACGTTGATGGCGCTGACGTTGCAACCCTGCGCGACACCCTCGATCAATGCAAGAACAAGTTAGGGACTGCCGTGGTACTGCTGGCGGCAGTTGATGGCGATAAAATTTCGCTGGTAGCTGGGGTGACGAAAGACGCCACTGATCGCGTGAAGGCAGGCGATGTCATGCGCGAATTTGCCGGACGCCTTGGCGGTAAAGGCGGCGGGCGTCCCGACATGGCGCAAGGTGGCGGTAGCGATGTCGCTGCCTTGGCAACGGTACTGGCTGAGCTACCCGCATGGGTAGAGGGGCAGCTGTAAAAGCGCTCGGTTACCTTTCGCCGTAGCTCGAGGCCTCGGCGTGTTGGGTTGCCAGTCTTAGCAGCCCTTCAAAACCATCGCGGATTCAGTTATATTCCTCGCCCTTTTTAGTTGTATACCGCTAACTACTCACGCGGGATGGTTTCAGGTTTTTCATGGCTCTGATCGTTCAAAAATTCGGAGGGACGTCGGTGGGCTCAGTCGAGCGCATCGAGCACGTTGCTGAAAAAGTGGCGGCGTTTCGCCGTGAAGGCCACGACATTGTGGTCGTGGTTTCAGCGATGTCGGGTGAGACCAATCGCCTCATTGGTCTTGCGACCGAGATTCAAAGTGAACCCACGCCGCGCGAAATGGACGTCCTGGTTTCCACTGGCGAGCAGGTGACGACCGCATTGCTATCAATGGCGCTGCATAAACGCGGTGTTGACGCCAAATCCTACAACGGTAGTCAGGTGCGAATACTGACTGACAATGCTCACACCAAAGCGCGCATTCGCGACATTGATGATGCTCGTATCCATCGGGATCTAAAGGGCGGTAGCGTTGTTGTTGTCGCTGGATTCCAGGGCGTGGATGAGGACGGCAATATCACTACGCTGGGTCGTGGGGGTTCTGATACCACGGCGGTCGCGCTTGCGGCAGCGCTTAAAGCCCACGAGTGCCAAATTTATACCGATGTTGATGGGGTCTACACCACCGATCCCCGGGTTGTCGATGGTGCCCGGCGGTTAGAAAAAATCACCTTTGAAGAAATGCTGGAAATGGCCAGCATGGGTTCAAAAGTCTTACAGATACGGTCGGTTGAATTTGCCGGCAAGTATTCTGTTCCCCTGCGCGTCCTCAGTACGTTTAAAGATGGACCGGGCACACTGATCACGATGGAGGAGGCGAGCATGGAAGCCCCCGCGATAGCCGGAATTGCATTTAACCGCGATGAAGCGAAACTCACTGTATTGGGCGTGCCCGATACCCCCGGGGTTGCCTATAAGATTTTAGGTCCTGTCGGTGAGGCCAATATCGAGGTAGACGTTATTCTTCAGAATATCGGTGAGGAAGGCAAAACCGACTTTACGTTCACAGTAGGGCGTAACGAATTGGCCCGCGCGAGCAAAATCTTGGAGAAGACCGTTGAGGAGCTCGGTGCAGCTGAGTTGCGGGTTGATCCAAAAATTGCCAAGGTGAGTGTTGTTGGAGTGGGTATGCGTTCCCACGCCGGTGTTGCATCAAAGATGTTCAAAGCGCTGGCGGATGTGGGAGTTAATATCCAGATGATTAGCACGTCAGAGATAAAAATCTCTGTCATCATCGAAGAGAAGTTTCTTGAACTGGCGGTGCGAACGTTGCACTCTGCCTTTGAACTAGATGCTGAGCCTGAGGAGCAATCGCTGGCTGCATCTAACTAATCCGGCTGAGCCTCTATCGAGGCTCTGACGACATCGACAACAGGGATGTAAGCGATGTTGATATTGACAAGGCGAGTCGGCGAGTCGCTAGTGATTGGTGACGACGTCACCATCACGGTTCTGGGTGTGAAGGGCAATCAGGTGCGAATTGGTGTGAAGGCACCACGGGACGTGTCCGTTCACCGAGAAGAGATCATGAACCGAATTCAGGAAGAGAGCGGACAAGTGGACGAACCCGGCAAAAATTCTGATCAAAATCCTTCCTGATAATTTTCAGCAGCTATTGTCTGTGATAGTCTGCGCGCCCTACGGAGAAGTGGCCGAGTGGCTGAAGGCGCGCCCCTGCTAAGGGCGTATACGTTAATCGCGTATCGAGGGTTCGAATCCCTCCTTCTCCGCCATAAACGACAGAGCCCGCCTTGTGCGGGCTTTGTCGTTTATAGGAGTAAGTGAGGTTGTATGAGAACCCTCAGGTTCGACAAACTTTGCTCCAAGCAGAGTTTGGACGCGAAGCCGCAAGGCGGAGCGCCCCGTAGGGGTGAGAGCAGCGGAGGCAACGCTGCTCGAATCAATCCCTCCTTCTCCGCCATAAACGACAGAGCCCGCCTTGTGCGGGCTTTGTCGTTTATAGGAGCAAGTGAGGTTGTATGAGAACCCTCAGGTTCGACAAACTCTGCTCCAAGCAGAGTTTGGACGCGAAGCCGACAGGCGGAGCGCCCCGAAGGGGTGAAAACAGCCCAAAGGCTGTTTGAGTCAATCCCTCCTTCTCCGCCATCCAAACAAAAGACGCCCCTCTGGGGCGTTTTCTTGTTTGGGGCTTTGAATGTGGGAAGGGAACCCTGGGTTCTAACCCTTTAATTGACGCAAAGAGAGCAATTAGCGGGGATATGGGTAATCTAACTTAGAGGATGTACCTATCATAGAGTTCCGCGTATCTGTCCAAGACATACTGCGACCCAGAAGCTGGTTGAACGGTACCTTGCTGGTTGATGTCCTTGACATCTTCGCTGATGTGACAATCATGGTGCATTGGATTTCGCGCAGTAACGGCATAAACATTTCGCTTAGTTGAATCCAGGGCTACCGGTAATCAGGGCGGAAGTTGGCGACAAAGGGCATCTTCTCGAGGGAGGGTACAGTGGATATTTCTTCAGAGCGAAAGTTGGCGGACGCCTCGCTGATCAAAACCCCAGAGGAGCGAGCCGTCTCCGGCTACCCTCCGCGGAGGCGTTATAAATACGAGTTCTTCCCTCCAGAGGCGCGCAATGTCCAGGAAACTATCGATATTCACTGCCACGCGCATGGTGGTGGTCAGGATGCGCTCGCGCTTGCGAAGTTTGCCTCGCACTCGGGTATGGGCGGACTTCTATTCAAATCAATTACGGATTGGAAGCACCCGGTAGACGCGGTGAACAACTTACGCACAGAACTCGAAGACTGGGCGAAAAAGGAGGGCCTTCGTCCGACCCAGGTCTGGGCTGGCGCATTGATTGCCACGGATAACGAGCCACCAGACGTTCGCTGGTGTGAAGAACAGATCGATGCGGGTGCGGTGGCACTTTGGCTCCCGGTATTTAACCACGCCAACACTTTCTACAAGGTGGGCGGCCTTGAAGTCTGGTTCGGCAACAGTGATGCCGAGCCTGGCGCGCACTCAGATCCGCTTCCGTGGGAGGAAGCCCGCAGATACGGTCAATATCTGCTGGCCGATGATGGGCGCCTGAAACCCAGCGTTGTGGATATCATGCGACTCTGCAAGGAGCGGGATGTGGCGCTGTCCTTTGGTCACGCTACGCACAAAGAACATGATCGATTGATAGATGCCGTAGATAAACTGCAGTTCAAAAAAGCCTTCATTGACCACCCTTTCAGCCCGTTCGTAGATCTTGATATGGAGCGCATGCGAAGGGCCGCCGCGGCGGATATCACCATGAATCTTACCTACAATGAGCTGTCTCCGCTCCTTGGGATCGATCCCAGCGTGATGTTTGAGGCCATAAGAGAGGTTGGTGCGGAGCATTTCACGGTATCCTCTGACGCAGGAGACCCGCTGTTTCCCAACTCCGTCGAATGTATTCGACTCATCTGTGCCTACCTCGAGGCTTTTGGGCTCACGCGGGAGGAGCTTCGAAAAGTGTCGATCGAGAATCCTGCCAGACTGATTGGTGTCGATGTCTCGGCCCCATCGTAGGCTTGTGTTTGGCCCGAGAGATACCGGAGAAAGCTGCAATGCCCAGCGTATTGATCACAGGTGCCAACCGCGGAATCGGATTGGAGTTTTCGTCCCAGTACCTGCGTGATGGCTGGGAGGTGCATGCCTGTTGTCGAGATCCACAGGCGGCGGATGAGTTGAGGGCGCCTCATACTGATCCTCATCGGTTGCCCAAATGAAATAGCCAATACCCCCCGCAGTTGGCAGTACCCAGTCAGCACCCTTCAAGGCCTCTAACTCAACCGGCGCGTCGCCGCTTTTCAGGGTGTGAGTGATAGTGCTTATCTCCCCATCTTTCGAAACCTTCATGGTCAAGGGAACTGTCCACTGGAGCGGCGGCACATCCACATCCAACATCGCATAGCGCTCCGGTCGGGAGTAATTGACAGTCGATCACCGAATGCGCGGTCGGTGCCAGAACTGGGGCGCGTCGCTGATATGCCGTTCATCGACGAAGTGGATGAGATCGGGAAAGAATTCCAGAAAGTCGTCCACTAATCCCGCTTGTTCACGTTCGAGTTCCTAGATGGCAGCACTCAATTGACTGGGGCGCTTTAAGCGTTGTTCGATGCCCAAGAGGGCCCGCTGTATCCCTTGGGGATGCTGATAACTACCTAAGAGATCTTCAGTGGTCATATACCGCACAAGAGGCTGCATGGTTACAGGCAGCTGCGACAGGTGATCGCGGAGGTGACGGTAAACCGTCCCCGTAAACTCATCTAATGGCACGCGGGCGAACTTCGGCCACTGCTGAGCCAGAATATGATCGAAGAAGACGTCGACAAGGATTCCGGCATACCGTCTGTAGGGTGGTCTCATGCGCCGCTTGCTGCGCATCACTGCTGGATGGCGGTCGGTAAAGACATCGATGCTGCGATGTTCGCGAATTCCCTCTTGGATCGGGTACGCAAAGCGGTCTTTTAACTCACCTTTTACAAAATCACCCATCAAACTGCCCACCACGGATTCGGGGCTATCGTCGGCGAGGTACAGGTGAGCCAGGTAATTCATAGTTTTCGAGTACGCTTTATCTGCGAACGGTTAAATTGCTTCTTCAGGGAGTGTGTACCAAACCACAGTTAGACACGTTCCACCAAATCCGGTCTTTCGCTTGCCGGGCCCGTGGGAGTAAGTATGGTGTCCGTGACGTTCTGCGGTTGTGGTGCGCTGCTTCAGGAGCGCGAGAAGCTAAGCAACCGAAGAAAGTGAGGCGCCGAAGAACAATGGAGCAACAATGATACGTGTCACCATCATGGTGTTGGGATACATCTGCTTAGCGATAGGGTTCGTTGGCATTCTGACGCCCATTCCCCTCGGCTTGGTCTTCTTTGTGCTCGCTTTGTTGATGCTGATCCCGACGTCCCCCCTGGTTGTTCGCTTGATTCAAAAGGTCCGCAAAAAATCTCCACGGTTTGATCGGATGCTCGAGGGCATCGCTCGGCGTTTGCCATCGCCCTACCGACGCATCTTAAAAACTACCGATCTCGAGATGATGGACCGGCATTTTCATTGACCGCGTGACGGCCTTTCTCTCCCGCTCTGCGCTTGAGAGCCATCGGGAATAGCGACCAACACCGCACGCAATGCGTTCGCGAATTACTTTAGATGCTCGTGCTTCACCCAATCAACTTCCATGGTCCACTGTTTGGTCGTCATTGGCGCGTTGTTAATTTTTGCAAAGTTTAAAATCGCAAACATTGGTTCGGGGAAGGTGTCTTGTTGGTCTGCAATCCGGTAGAC
Source organism: Luminiphilus sp. (assembly GCA_965657905.1). GTDB lineage: Bacteria > Pseudomonadota > Gammaproteobacteria > Pseudomonadales > Halieaceae > Luminiphilus. The sequence goes on from CBFHPT010000012.1 coordinate 99,256, forward strand.
CTCGATGCCGTCGAGCCTAAAGATCAAATCGCCCTCGAACCACTCCACGGAATACTCATGGTATTCGTCGAGGTTGGCTTTCTGAACGAGCATCGATGACTGCCAGTCCCCTTCACCACAGGCGCCGCCGTTTGCGATGATGCGTGCAGCGTAGTGATTCGCCCCGCCGTCAGCGTGGTGTTCGAAGATATCGATCTCACCCGAGCCAGTGAGTGGCCAGCACACGTTTTCGTTTGGTTGCTCAATTGGCGGTTCATTGTTGTAGGCACCCAACAACCACCAGGCCGGAAACATTCCGGCTTGTCCGCTGCTTTCAACGCGAAGGCGCGCAGTCCAGCGTCCTTGAGTCCGCTCGACGCGATTTTTGCTTGTGATGCGGCCTGCGACCCAGCGCGTATCAGGATGTTGCTCTCCGGCTTTGTTCCAACTGAAACATTCGATGTCTCTTCCGAGATCCACTACCCGAAGTTTCAGGGTGCCGTCACTGACTTCGCGCGTGCCATATTGGCCCTCAGGTACGTAGCAATGATCTTCCCCATTAACCCAAAGGGACTGATCCTGCCAGTGAGCGAGGTTGAAGCTCTCAAAATCATCGAAAAAGCTTACATCCCACTGTGGCTCGGCTTTCTGGCCGCCATCTGCGATGCCGAAAGGCGCCCAGGACACCGCTGCGAACACAAGGTATAACGTTGACCTCGATAACCAGCGACGATTATCCCTTTTAAGCAAAGCGTGGTGAATTCTCTTCATTTTGCTGCTCTTTTTATTCTGTTGACTGCAGTTGCGCCGGAATTCCTCGCGATAGCGATCGCTGAATCCCAATTCGCCGATTGAGTACATTAGGTGGTCAACCGTCTGCAGGCCACCAGCCCTGCGATAAGCTGGTCTAATTTTGCGGCATGTTGGATCTGCCCCGCACTGAATGGTGGTCGCGTTGAGGTATTGACTGATAAAAGCTTGTTTTACGCCATGGAGACCCACTACCTGAGAACGGCCGTTCACTGAAATAGTGAATACCTACGATTAATATTCGCTTATAGTCGGCGGGTAGAAGTCCTCGAGACTCATTCCTACTCAAACACAATCAAACCAACGTTTTTCCTATTTTTTAAAAGGTTTTTCCATGCCAGTTTATGAAGCGCCCGTTCGGGATATGAAGTTCTTGATTCACGACGTACTAGGCCTTGATCGGTACAGCGATCTACCGGGCTTTGCAGATGCGTCTCCGGATATCATCGATGCCATTCTGGAAGAGGCAGGACGCTGGCACCAAGAAGTGCTGCAGCCGCTAAACGCAGTGGGCGATAAAGAAGGCTGTACCTTGCATTCAGACGGGTCGGTTACGACGCCAGCAGGGTTCAAAGAGGCCTACAAGTCGTTTCGAGAAACAGGACTCGGTTCGATCGGGTCGGACCCTACTTACGGCGGACAGGGCCTGCCTATCGTGCTCGCCTACGCGATTTCAGAAATGACGAGCTCTGCTAACCACGCCTTTGGCATGTATTCAGGCCTTTCAGCTGGCGCATGGCGCGCAATCCATCAAAATGCATCGGAGGCACAAAAGGCGATTTATCTGCCGCCCATGACTGAGGGTCGATGGACCGGCACGATGAATTTGACCGAGCCCCAATGCGGAACCGATCTCG
>CBFHPT010000013.1:0-59949 GCA_965657905.1 Luminiphilus sp.
GGCTTCATCCATATCAGGCACGAAGAAACCAATTTCACTGAGATGCCCTATGGGCTGGGATTCAACGGAACCACTCTCATAGCCTACTGTTTGTGGCGTTTTCGGTTGCATCAGCTCGAGATAAAACTCGTCGTTAATCCACAGCACACTGAGTTCCTTCTCTCCGGAAAAAAGCTCGCCACCGGGGCGCAGAAAACCGCTTAAACCAAAAGATTTTTCGAGGAGTTCTTCAGTACGATCAATATCCCCAACACGAATACAAACATGATTCATCAACATCCGCTGTTCCCGCTGGCATTTCTCTGCAAGCGCTCGGTAAGTCGCCATAAACGACGCCATTTTCTGCTGCTGGCTATCTTGTTCTTCGCTCATCATTTATTCCTCGAATAAGGCGATTATCCTAAGCTGACTCTGCGTTTATCGTTTCTGAACCGTCGTTCTGATTGGTCACGGGACAGTTTTCTTGTGGGTACAAAAAGATCTTCCCCGCCCGCTTAGACAGCGCGGCCTCGAAGGCAAGTGCTGCGTCAGACATGTTGAACTCATGGGTGATGAGGTGCTCGGCCCACTGCTGAACCTGTGGGTCCTGCAACATTCTAATCAGACCCTCGCGATGCTTAACATGCACATCATGGTTACCTGACAACTTCACACCGCGGTTATGAATCTCGTCGAGAAGCCTGATCGGCAAGGGCTCAGAATCCTCAACTAAAAACCCGTAAAGCCACACGTTGCCAAAACGTCGAACCGCGGCCAAGGCCTTCTTCTGGTAGTACGGATACCCAGAAGCTTCAAACACGTGGTCCGCGCCTTTTAAGTAGCCCGTTAAGGTGTGGATCTGGTCGAGCCAATCTGGGTCATCGGGGTTCACAATGTGATCAGCCCCCATGCGCTTTGCCTGCTCCATACGAAAATCATTGCGCCCAAGAACAATCACCTTTGCGCCACGGTACTTGGCATTAATGATTGCTCCGAAACCGATAAAGCCCACACCCGCAACAACGACCCAGTCGTCTTTCTTGACGCCACACTCCTCGACACCTGAGTAGGTGCAACCGATAGAGCAATTAGCCAACGCCGCGTATCTGAAAGGAAGGCTGTCGGGAATTTTTTGAACCATGCATTCCTGCAGAATACGGTACTGCACGAAACCAAAACCGCCGGATTCCGAACCACATTTTCGTTCGATAATCCGCAGCCCCCCCGGGGCATACTGCGCCTCCTCGCCACCTAGCGCGTCAATTTTTGCAGTGGGCTCCTGGGTCTCTGTCAGAGCCTCATAAGGAATACTCATGCAGTGAGTCGGACTGAGTTGTCGCTGACATATAAAGCAATCACCGCAGGGATCGCCCTGATACATGACCACCCGCTGACCGACCGCCAAGTGCGACCCTGGGGTAACTTCACAGATGGTTCCGACGCCTTCATGACCCTGATGATCGCAATCAGAATGCCATTCCATGCGATGCTCTTTGTAGACCTGATGCTCAATACAGACTGGGGCAATTTCCACCTTTACCATGACATATCCAGGCACAATCTGTGGAAAAGGCATTTCTTTGAGCGCTACCTTGCGCGGCTCGGGTATGGTCAAGACGGTATTCGATGCAGTCATTGATGATCTCCCTGACCAGTGATCTCTGGTACGAAATTCGAAATTGAGCAGCCATCCTACGCGTCAATTCGCACAATCTGTATACCATTTATGAGACACTCAGTATCATTTTCGAGACATTTCATGAGCCTTCAAGCAGTTTCCTCAGCCGCAGCCGAAACCCACCGAATCGTTACCAACTGCCTTGGGCAACTGGAAAAACTGCTGGATCGGCAGGGGCGTCAGACCTATGAGCGCGTTCTTGGAAGGGCTGGATTGGGTAGAGAAGCCATACGCGCCCAGGCACTTTCTCTTGCTCAGTTCGATGAGGTGCTAACACACGCTCGTGCTGTACAGCCAGGAGTAACCCTCGAGCTGTTCTCTACCCTATCCCTTAGCGATTTGGGACTCGTCGGTTATGCCGCAACGAGTGCCGACACGGTGGGCGATGCCCTGCAGCTGATGAACCGATACCACGCGCTCACGTCTGATCGATATTTACCTTTGATGGAAACCGTGGACGGCATCGCGTACATCCGTGCAGCGGTCAACGTCGGGTTTTTTCACCAGCTCACTGACATCGCAGAAGATCATCTGGCTGGGAGCTGGAATGTATTACGTCAACTTCTCGGTGAGCGCGCCTCAGCTAACAATATCAGCGTGAAACTAGCCTACGCTCAGCCGGATTATCACAATCTTTACCAAGGCGCCTTTGGGCCCAACGTGACGTTTGGTACGGATACCACTGAGCTGTGTTTCCCCGCTGCGTGGCTAGCGCTACCCATCGCGTCCTCCGATAAAGAGGTGGCTCACCTTTCAGCGGTTGTTTGCGAGCGACTTCTTGGGCCTGCTGCAGGGCAAACCACTTGCGCTGACACAGTGCGCGCACTGCTACTTTCACGTCGCGGCAGAGCGATGCCTGATCTAGCGAATGCTGCTAAGGCCCTTAACCTGTCGATCGATCAGTTTCGGAAGCGCCTCTGGCGAGAAGGTTGCAGCTACAAAGCGCTCGTTTTGGAGACACGCATGGTGCTGGCCAAAAACTATTTGATTTCAACAAATCTGGGAATTCAAGAAATCGCATACCTACTTGATTACGGTAATCCGTCTGCGTTTAGTCGCACATTCAAGAACGTTTACGGCATGGCACCCTTGTTTATGCGCAAGAGCGCTCAAAACCAGAAAGAATCACCCGCTGGCATTCAAAGCACTACTGAAAGCTCATAACCTAGACCGCGTAAACAACCTGTTCTTGCAGCCATTGCTCGAGCATGTGGGCTCGACGCGTCTGCAAATGCACTGGGTCAGCCAGTAAGTAATAGGCGTGCGGCGCGGGTACAGACTGTCGGAGCAACGGCACCAACCGCCCGGAGCGCAAATCATCCGAAACCTCCAGAGTATCGGCCAGTACAATGCCATAACCTTGCCGCGCAGCATTGATGGCCAGGGAAGAATCAAAAAAGTACAGGTTACGAGACGACGATCCCCCCGCTTCACCAACAGCGGCTAGCCATCGTTGCCAACTGCCTGCATCGTCATGCAGCAGCGTGTATTCCAAGACATCACTAGGACTACGAATCGCTTTGTTGTCGTGCAGAAGCGCGGGGTTACAAACGGGAATGAAGGCTTCCTGCAACCATTTAACAACTCGCCGGTTTCCAGCCTGCGGTTCGCCGTAGCATACCGCCAAGTCGACCCCCGGCGGTATCTCCTGCTGCTGAGGCTCCAGTCGCCGCAGTGATACCTGTAAAGCTGGGTATGCCCGGGAGAATTCTCCGATAACACGCACTAGCCAATTTGCTGCGATTGCCGGTGTACACGCGACTGATATAGGTCCGGACAGGGATTCGGGGTCTAGATCGCGCGTTCCAGCTAACAATTGTTCGAAACTCTCACTCACCGACATGAGCAAGCGCTGCCCAGAGGCGGTCAACGCCAGGGGTCTACGGCCTCGATCGAGCAGTGCTACCCCCAGTAATTCCTCTAAAGCGCGCACCTGATGACTAACTGCACCGTGAGTCACACCCAGCTCATCACCCGCAACACGCATATTCAGGGTGCGCCCAACCGCCTCGAAGGCGCGCAAAGCATTTAATGGCAGAGTCCGTTTATCTAGGTCCACGCTGTGCCTCCAATTGCTCTCTCGATCTCTTTGTGCGCTGTATTGCAAATTTATTTCACGTTACCTGCAAATATACATCGTTTTTTGTCAATTAAATTTACTGATATTCTATTAATGATAAAGGTTGCGCCGTTTACGCTAGAGGCTGCATACGTTGGCTCTCACCAGAGGAAACACAAATGGGTAACGATCTCGCATTACGATCTCGATGCCCTTTTAGCCTCTCGCTCACCTTATCTCGTTGGGGAGCGGGTTCTCTTGCCAGTGCGATTTACGACGTCCGCGTGGTCGAAGCAACTGATACCAAACCATTTATCTGACCAACTCGATGATCCCCACAGTGACTATCGGCGTTGAACTCCCCCAAAAAGACCCAGAACGTTGCTGTCGTTAATGTTGCCGCTGGTTACAATGCCTGTGTTCCGGCCATGACCGAGATGGTTGTTGTTTTTAACCCATCAAACCCACGAGCCCGACCAATTGGAGCCGTCCATGTCTATCGCACACGCCCATCCTCCGCGTTTCTCAGCAGCCGAGCTCATGAGCTTTGCTCGATCACACTTCGGTATCAACACTGAAGCAACACAGGACTTGGGCAGTTACATCGACCAGAACCTGCATCTCACTACCGACGATGGTGTCCAGTACCTGATGAAGGTGCATGATGCACAGGAACACAAGGCGGTTATTGATCTGCAAAATCAGGTGATGGCGCATTTATCGAGTCGGATTGGAGATATCAGTTTTCCCCGGCCGATTACTTCATTGGCTGGCAAAGACATCGAGGTGTTAGACGGCACCGATGGCCAACAACATTTCGTGCGCATGCTCAGCTTTTTAGCTGGCCCACTGCTGCAAGAGCTGACACCCGTTCCATCCGAATTGTTGCGCGAGGTAGGCCGCACGGCCGGACAAATGGATGCAGCCCTGCAGGATTTTTATCATCCCGCAGCCAACCGCCCCGATATCCCCTGGGATTTAAAGAACGCGACCCGCACTGGCAGCTTGTCGAGGCATATTGAGTGCCCCCATAAGCGTCGCATCACCGAATACTTCCTTTTGAAATATGACAACGAGGTCGCGCCAATCCTCGGTGAGTTACGCAAGTCTGTGGTGCACGGTGACACCCATCGTTTCAGCGTGGTCGTTGATGAGAATCGCGAGCATGTCAGCGGCATCATCGATTTTGGGGACGTGGTGTACACGCACACCGTGTGCAATCTCGCGGTGTGCATTTCTGATATGGCTATCCGGCAATCAGACCCGATCGCAGCGGCTGCCGAGGTTGTCGGTGCCTATCACCATGAACATGCTCTCAGTGAGAGCGAGCTGGATATTCTCTTTCCGCTGATGTGCACGCGGCTCGCCATTTACATGAGCATGGCAGCCTTCAGCCGCACACAAGACCCGAGCAATTCCCATGCTCAGAGCAAAGAAGACGATATTTTCGCTTTGATGGAAAAACTCATTGAGGTTAATCCTATCCACGCACTCGAGCAGTTTCGAGCGGCGTGCAACTTACCCTCACTGCAACCCGACTTTCGAGCACGGGGAGATTTTAACCTCCAGCAACGATCTGCGTTTTTTGCTAAATCGCTCTACACCCACTACCGCGAGCCGCTGCACCTCACCGGTGGCGCGCTACAGTACCTGTATGACGATAGTGGCCGAAGCTACCTCGACTGCGTCAACAACGTCTGCCAATGGGGTCACTGTCACCCCACGATTGTGCGCGCCGCCCAAAAGCAGATGGCAAAGCTAAATACCAACTCCCGGTATGCATATGACGTTATGACAGATTATGCCGAGCGCCTACTCGCGACATTTCCTGCGCCACTGGACACCTGTTTCTTCGTGAATTCGGGCAGCGAGGCCAATGACCTCGCATTACGACTCGCTCGTACATTCACCGGCAAAAAGGATGCGATCGTCGTGGATCGCGCCTATCACGGTAACTCAACGGTTTGTACTGAGATGAGTCCCCACAGGGTGGATCGACCCGGCAAGCCTGGCCTTGGCAGCTATGTTCATAAGTGTTTGGTGCCCGACACCTTCCGAGGCGAATTTGGGCGCGACGACCCCAAAGCGGGTGAAAAGTATGCCGCTCATGTTCAGACCTTGATTGAAACATCATGCCAGGCAGACACAGGTATCGCCGCATTTTTCGCAGAATCGCTGATTGGTACGGGCGGACAGATCGTATTGCCAGCGAACTATCTTAAGAGCGCATATCAGTACGTCAGAGACAGTGGGGGTGTCTGCATCGCCGACGAGGTACAGATGGGGTTCGGCCGAGTCGGTACTCACATGTGGTGCTTTGAGACGCAAGAGGTTGTTCCAGATATCGTGACCATGGGAAAACCGATGGGCAACGGTCATCCAATGGCTGCAGTCGTTACAACGCGAGAAATCGCAGAGGCCTATGACCGCAGCGGCGTTACCTACTTCAACACCTTTGGTGGCAATCCAGTATCTTGCGCAACGGGACTTGCGGTGCTGGACGTGCTGGAGAACGAAGCGCTTCGGCAGAACACCGTCGATAGAAGTGCACAGCTCTTTGCTGGTCTCGAAGCACTGAAGACGCGCTTCGCTGCGATTGCAGATGTTCGTGGCCTCGGGCTGTACATTGGCGTGGAACTCGTTGAAGACCGCGACACGATGCAGCCCGCTACCGCGCTTGCGGGCGAAGTGGTAGAAGCGATGAAGTCCCTAGGAATCCTGCTCAATACAAATGGCTATGACAACAACATCATCAAAATTAAGCCGCCGTTGATAATTGGCGAAAGCGATGTCAACCGATTGCTAACAGCGTTCGACGACGTACTTAGCAAGCTGAATCCAGTTAGCGCCCCAATCATGACTGAGGTAGCTCTGAGTCAGTAAAGAGACATATCAATTGCGCGTCATGGCCACTCGGTAGGCACTAATCCCTAGCAGCGCACGGGCGGGTAAAACCGACTGAGCCACACCCGACGGAGCCCACAGTCTGGGATCCCAACACCGCTGCCGCCCCCCGAACCTAGATCTTCCCCCGCCGCCCAGATAGTCATTATTCGGAGGGGCGCAAAGGCGCCTTCCCCCCCACAGACCGGTTTTCCGAGCCTCGAACAAGCAAAATATTTACATTTTAATGTAATCCGAACGATGGAAAGGGTCGTAATCCGGACATTACTGGGGTTTGGAGTGCGCAACCCATAAACCCGGTACACGTGGCGGTATCAAAAATAATGCCGAAGCACCCTACCCGAGCGATGCGGCGCTCGCCTTCACCCTTAGCGAATCGGCGCTTCACCCGGAGACATTCATGACGATCAGTATTGCCTGCGAAAACATTCGCTCTCAGGCCGGTGAGGACACTATCCGGCAAACTATCATTAACGAGCCAGAGCAGTACTTCGCAGGGATGGCTAGCGCAGCTATTCATTGGTTTAATCGTGACCGTTCTGAGTGGTTGACGCTGGATGCTGCACAAGACATCTGGTCTGGCTTCCGCAATCATAATGGCGACCACACCGTAAGGAATGGTGGTCACGATGCCTACACACCTTGGCATCAAGTGCTCGACCGTTCGGAATCACCGTTTGTACGCTGGTTTGTCGGCGCCAAAACAAACGCTTGCTTTAACCTGGTCGACCGCCACGTGCTTGCAGGGCATGGCAATGACATCGCCATGGTCTTCGAGGGAGATCGGTGGGATCCGTCAAAAAATGATGGCCGCGGAGGACCCGTGGTCGAGCAGACGTTTAGCTATCGGGAGCTCTTATTAGAAGTCGTGCTGCGGGCACGCCTCCTTACCGATTTGGGACTGACGGCTGGTGACCGTATCGCGCTGAACATGCCCAACATAGCCGAACAAATTTTTTACATTTTAGCGGCACAGCGGCTCGGCGTAATTTACACCCCAGTTTTTGGTGGTTTCTCCGCTAAAACATTATCTGACCGCCTGCATGACGCAGGGGCAAAGGTGGTGATCACCGCGGATGGCGGTTATCGAAACGCTGAGCTGGTGCCGTTCAAAAGCCAATACACGGATCCCGCGTTAGATAATTATGTCCCACTTGCCAAGGCATTGGATGCAATGCGGGGGGTCCTCGTCTCTAGTGCAGAACTGTCAGACGGCGACACTATCGCAAACAAAATCAGCGAGGCGTTAACAGGCGAGATTACAATCGAGCGCGCCGATATCATGCGGGCCTTGGGAGAGCAGCTGAGCTCCCGGAGCGATCTCGCTGCCGAGGTATCTGCCCGACTTCGAACAGACGTGGCAATCTCGCTGGCAAACGTCAAACACGATATCGAGCACGTTATTGTGGTGCAGTACACGGGCCAAGAGGTGGTGCGCTACGACCGTGATCTCGAAGCAACCCAGTTGATTGAGCAAATTCGCGAGGCCTGCCTATCCGAGTTGGGCGTGGCTAACTTTGCGACATTGGACGGTGAGGCAGACAATCACTTTTGGTCCATCATCAATAGCATTCAGCCCGCAGTGCCGGTTGAGGCAAATTGGCCACTGTTCATCATTTACACTTCAGGCTCCACGGGCAAACCCAAAGGGGTTGTGCACACCCACGGTGGATGGCTCGCCGGGGTCACCCACTCTATGGACACCGTATTCAAAGGGACACGACAGGACTCCCTTTACGTTGTCGGCGATCCTGGCTGGATAACCGGTCAGTCTTACCTCATCGCAGCGCCCTTGTCCGTAGGGATGACGACTGTTGTTTGCGAGGGCTCTCCCCTTTTTCCCAATGCAGGTCGATTTGCCTCAACCATTGAGCGTCACAAGGTCACGCTCTTTAAGGCCGGCTCTACGTTTTTGAAAGCCGTCATGACTGATCCCGCAAGCACACGGGAGATGTCCTCTTACGATATGTCCTCTTTGAAAACTGCAACATTTTGTGCCGAGCCAGTTTCACCAGCGGTACAACAATTTGCCATGGAGAACATCTGCAAGCGCTATATCAATTCTTACTGGGCGACCGAACATGGTGGGATCGTATTCTCGTGTCCAAATGGTGATTACAAAGACCTAAAAGCCGACGCCAAAACATGGGCGCTACCCTGGGTCCAAGCCGAAGTTCGTGTATCGGAAGACGTTGGAGACAACAAAACAACCCTCTATCGAGAAGCAGAGGTAGGAGAAAAAGGCGAGTTGGTGATCACAGCCCCCTACCCTTACTTGGCGCACACCCTTTGGGGTGACACGAAGAACTTTGGTGACTCTGAGTGGCAAGGTGACATTGAGCGCTTCAAGTCTGTTTATTTCAGCCGATGGGAAGCTGGCTATAACTACACTCAGGGAGACTATGCGCGACGCCATGATGACGGAGGCTTCACGTTGCACGGCCGTTCTGACGACGTCATCAACGTCTCGGGGCATCGCATTGGTACTGAAGAGATCGAGGGCGCCATTCTAAGAGATAAAACACTGCGTGAAGATTCTGCTGTAGGCAACGTTGTCGTTGTCGGCGCACCTCATGATGAAAAAGGTGAAACTCCTGTCGCCTTTCTCGTAGCTGCTCCGGGACGGAAACTCACGGATGAGGACTTCGCTCGCCTGCAAGGTTTGGTGCGATCAGAGAAAGGTTCTACTGCTGTGCCCTCAGATTTTCTTGTGGTGCCCGCGTTCCCAGAAACCCGGTCTGGAAAGTACATGCGCCGAACGCTTAGAGCGCTACTTCTTGACGCACCGCTAGGCGACTTATCAACGCTGAAAAACCCAGAGGTCGTCGAGCATATCCGGGCTGCTATCTACCAATGGCGCGATCACGGCACCTTGGCGCAAGCTAAGAAGATCGTTCAAACATGGCGCTACATCAGGCTAGAAACGCACAGGCTTACCGCCGAACGTACTGTCGGTCTACTGTTTATTAACAACCCACCCGTCAATACGCTCAATGAGCGCGCACTCGACGAGCTACACACCGTTGTGCAGCAAATAAAGCACCAAAGCGCAATAGATGCTCTCGTGATCACAGGTAATCGCAGCACCTTTGTCGCTGGAGCTGACGTAAAAGAGTTACTTAAAATTGGTGAGGTAGGCGATGTCGAATCGGCTCTGACGCTTCCTCACGCCGCTCACGCTGCTTTTGACGCCATTGAGGGATTATCGATCCCAGTGCTCGCCGCGGTTAACGGGCCAGCACTGGGTGGTGGTAATGAGCTGCTTCTCGCCTGCAGCTACGCGATCTCAGCGAGTCACGCAACGTTTGGACAGCCTGAAATCAACTTGAATCTATTGCCGGGCTACGGCGGTACGCAGCGCCTCGTCAGAAAGTTATATGCCAAGGGCGGCGACTCGGGTGCTGTGGAAGCCGTAGCCTTAATGTTGCGCGGCCGGCCAATTGATGCCGAGGCAGCTCACGCACTGGGCATAGTAGATGAGCTGTTAAGCGTGGGTGAAATATCAGTTGTAGAACGCGCAATGCAGTGTCTAAGAGACTTTTTTGCTGGGCAAGGGCCTCTTATTGCCAACCAAAACGAACGCAAAACCGCACTGGAAAACTGTCATCACCCCTTACCCATACGCAATGTCATTGATAACTCACCCTCTCTGGCGCTGCTGATTGATCAGGTGACGGCGGGAGGACGCGCTCGTGCAGCTGCGCGAATTCTGAGCGCCGTAACGACGGGCTTGGAACAGGGCGTCCAAGCTGGTTTCCATAAGGAAGCGACGCTCTTCGCAGAGGCGATGTGTGAACCCCAATCGGCTCCACAGGGTATTACGGCGTTTCTTGAAAAACGCAGCACATCATTGCCCCCGAACGTCAATGAGGTGGCTCATTATCCCGAGGAAAGCCAGCAGCAACAGCTAATCGAAAATGGCCAACTATTGCCTATGGGAGCAAGCTTCTATCCTGGCGTGACTCCAGTGCCTCGATATCAGTATGGCTTGGGCGTAGCTCGGTCGCTGGTAGACGGCTCCCCCGAGCATGGCGAGCCCGGCCAAGCAGAGCGTCAATTGGTGTTCCCAACCCCCAAGCCGCTTGCTAACGAGGCACTTGTCTACGTCCTAGCCTCCGAAGTCAATTTCAATGACATATGGGCAATCACCGGTATTCCCGTGTCACCTTTTGATGCCCGGGAGTCCGACGTTCAGGTAACCGGGTCCGGGGGCGTCGGCATCATCGCGCAAGTCGGATCTGAACTCGTTGCTGAAGGGCGCCTGAACGTCGGTGACCTTGTCACTATTTATTCAGGACAGAGTGAGTTGCTCTCGCCAGATCAAGGCTTAGACCCGATGGCTGCGGATTTTCGCATTCAAGGTTACGAGCGAAACGACGGCAGTCACGCACAATTCCTAACCGTTCAAGGCCCCCAACTTCATCCCAAGCTAGCCACTCTTACACTCGAGGAAGCCGGCTCTTACGGGTTAACAATGGGCACTATTCAGCGTTGCTTGTTTACAACGCTCGATATCGAGCCCGCGCGACGTCTGTTTGTTGAAGGCGCCGCTACGGGCACTGGCTATGACTGTTTAAGGAGTGCAACAGCGAGCGGCCTGGCCTGCTTGGGAATGGTCTCAAGTGAGGAGCGTGCTGAGCGAGTTGAGTCAGTGGGTGGACAAGCGATTAATCGCAAGGACCCAGAATGGCAGTCAATATTCTCAGCAGTACCCGACGACAGCGATCAGTGGGCTGAGTGGGAGCGCGCAGGGGACGCATTCGTCTCAGCCGCGCAAGAAAAGCTTGGCGGCCCAATTGACTATGCGGTCTCCCACGCGGGAGAAACTGCTTTCCCGCGCACGTTTCAACTACTGGGTGATGGCGGGGTGCTAGCTTTCTACGGTGCTTCCTCGGGCTATCGATTTACATTTATGGGCAAGCGAGGTCATTCGAGCCCGTCTGAAATGTTCAGAAAAGCGGGACTTCGTGCTGGCAAAACTGCGCTGATTGTTTACGGCCCCGGAGCAAGTAGTGATGGCATTGTTGACAATGTTGCAATCGAGGCCATCGAGGTCGCCTGCAAAATGGGCTGCCAAGTTGCTGTCTTGGTGGATACCGTTTCCCAGCGGGAATTTGTTAATTCGCTTGGATTCGGGCCGCGACTACAGGGTGTTGTTAGCATCGAAGAACTCGCCAAACGGCTGGGCAGTGATTTTATAGCGCCAGGGCCTTTCCCAAATATGCCCGACCCCAACCAAGACCCCGTTGCATTCAGAGAAGCAGTGCGCGAGTTTTCTGACAAAACGTTAAAGCCCATCGGCTCAGCTATCGCGCCGGCACTGCGCAATACGTTAGACAAGCGAGGCTTGCCCGATGTGGTGTTCGAACGACCAGGGCGCGACGGCCTATCACTTGCTTCGGCCCTTGTTAAACCCAATACCGGACACGTTGTCTATTCTGAGGATCTGAGCGGCCAGCGGTTTAGCTTTTATGCGCCTCAAGTGTGGACTAGACAACGTAGAATTTTGATGCCCACCGCGGAAATACGAGGCACGCACCTGAATACCTCCAGGGAGTTCGCTGAAATGCAGGAGCAAATAGCCTGTGGAATTTTGAACGTTTTGCCCCCCATACCGGTGACCATGGATGAACTACCTGAAGCTCATCAGGCCATGTGGGAAAACAAACACAAAGGCGCGAACTATGTGGCTATTCATGCTCTACCAAGAGCAGGGTTAAAAACAAAAGAAGAACTTTATCGAGCTTGGGCATTGCGCGACGCCCAAAATCGTGGCGAGACAATCACTCAGGTAGAGACAGGGTCCACAGGAGCACTCCAATGAACAAAATAGTAACAATCAGCGACGAAATGAGCCCTCAGTCCTCCCTTGGGCGTCGGCTTGAGAACAAGAACATCATTTTGACGGGAGCTGCCGGATCCATCGGACGTTTCGTTACTCGGCAATTGCTCAGCGAAGGCGCTCGGATAATGATGACAGGTCGCGATATCGGCAAACTCAATGAGTTTGTCGAACTACTCGTGACCGAAGGTTTTTCCGCCGACAACATGTTCGTTGCCGCGGGTGACAGCGCCGACCCAGACGCGTGTCGCAGAATTATCGCGCAGACCGTCGATGAAGTAGGTTCTATCGACGTGCTGGTCAATAACGCCGGCGCCGCAGGTCCAAAATTTACTCTCCGCGACATCCCTTTCACTGAAGCCGAGATGCGGGCGGCGAATTCCGATCAAACCATGTTTGACTCGGCAATGAACTTGCTGGGCGCTCCTTGGAATATGGTGAGAGCTGCCACACCCTTTATGTCCAATGGGGCATCCATCATAAATATCTCTACTATTTTTTCGCGCACTCACTATTACGGACGTATTCCCTACGTGGTGCCGAAATCGGGTTTAAATGCGCTGTCTAAGGGGCTGGCACTTGAACTCGGCGAGGAACGGGGTATCCGAGTGAACACGGTATTCCCAGGGCCAATTGAGTCTGAACGCATCGACACAGTTTTTGCTCGCATGGACGAACTTCAGGGACTTGACTCTGGAAGCACCGGTAAGGAGTTCAAAGATCTCATGATTACCTGTCGCGAGGGTGAGAATGGACTGGAATATCGCTACCCCACCCCAACTGATGTTGCATCGACAATCACCTGGCTAGCCTCAGGGGAGTCGGCGGCGTTATCAGGGCATCACTTCGAAGTTACCAATGGGATGCAAGTCCCGGCTCAGAGCCGATCGCAGCTCGTCTCATGGCCTGACAAGCGACTGGAAGACCTAACGGGAAATATCGTTCTGGTGCTTGGAGGATCAGATCATAAGGAAGCCGTCACCTTCGCTGAGCGGCATACTGAAAGCGGCGCTAAGGTAGTACTCGCCTTCCGTAACTTAGAAGCGGTAGGCAATGCCCGCGGCATCCTTCAAGCAAAAGAGCTCGACCGCATCCAACTGACCCACCTTGACCCGCTGCGGCGAGAATCAGTAGATCGGACAATGCGTTTTATCAACGACCATTACGGTCGCATAGATGGCATCGTCGTGATGCCTCAAAAGCAAAATGGTAAATACGGATATTCTATCTGTAGTGCATCTGACGAAGATGTTGAAAACTTCGTACTTGACGAAGTCGTTGCTCCAGTAGCGTTCGCGTCCTACCTCTGCACAGATTTAAAAAAATGGTTTGCCAATGGTCAGCCGCCTGCCATCACCTACGTCACTAACCCGAGTGATGGTCACGGAAATTATCTAAACGAGGTGATCCGCGCCTCTAACGAAGCACTAATCCGTGCTTGGCGCCACGAGGACGAAACGCTGACTGAAGCAAAAGAATTGCCGTGGAGCGTGCAGCCAAATCAGCTCGTTCGATACGACACAGAAGATCGCGATGCACTGCCTTTTGCCGCTGATTGGGCCGCAACGCTTACAAATCGTGTACGCCAAATGGATCCAATCAACTTGTGGGTGCCAAAAAATATCAAACGGGCAACGGGGAAAGGCGCTATGCCGAGCTCCATCATGCGTGTGCTGCCTGGGCTGCATAAAGGAAAAACCGCTGTTATCACGGGCGGCAGCTTAGGTATCGGACTCCAACTCGGTAGATTCTTAGCCATTGCGGGAGCTCGAGTTCTACTGAGTGCGCGCAGTGCACCAAAACTCGTCGAAGCACGCGAGGAAATCATCGAAGAATTGCGCGGCATTGGCTACCCCAACGCTGAGTCACGTATCCATATACTCGCCGATATTGATGTAGGCGACCCCGCAGCACTCGATCAGCTTCACGCTCGAGCAACAGAGTTGTTCCCAAAAATCGACTTCTTGATCAATAACGCGGGAATTTCCGGCGCTGAAGAAATGGTGGTCGATATGACTTTGAAAGATTGGGACCGAACTATGGAGGCGAATTTAATCTCCAATTATTCGTTGATCCGTAAATTTGGGCCACAGATGAAAAACCAGGGACGGGGATCGATACTAAATGTTTCCAGTTACTTTGGTGGCGAAAAATACGTCGCTGTGGCGTATCCAAATCGTGCGGACTACGCAGTCTCCAAAGCTGGTCAGCGAGTGCTTGCCGAAATTTTGTCACGTCATCTGGGACCCGAAATTCAAATCAATGCACTGGCGCCGGGACCCGTCGATGGGGCACGCTTACGCGGCTCGGGTGACGCACCAGGATTGTTTGATCGTCGAGGTCGCTTGGTTCTTGAAAATAAGCGACTAAATCAGGTGCACTCGGCCATTATCACGGCCATGAAAGAAGGCTATCCCGTCACCGAAATTAAAAAACTAGCGGGTAACGCCCTGCACGTGCTGCCAACTCGGAGCCTTCCACGAGCTCTCACTCGTCTCTATGCGCAGGTGAGAGACACTGAAGGAACCGGCAGCGCCAATCAATGTCTAATGCATATAGGAATGGCCGTTAAGCTTGTGGAGCGGCTCGTTAGTGCCGGCCTGTTTACCGAACAAGACAAGGATGATTTTCTTGGCTCATTTGTCGACGCGCCCTCACCGTTCTTTGATAAAGAGGCCTGCAAAGCCTCTGCGAGCCAAATTGAATCGGGTATTTTGAATCGACTTCACCTGCATAAAATGCCGACTGATGAGCAAGTTGGTCTATCGACCATCTTCCACTTAGCTGACGAAATTGTGAGCGGCGAGACTTTCCACCCCTCCGGTGGTTTGAAGTTTGACCGCTCTGTCACTGAGGGAGAGTTGCTACTTTCACCTAGCGAAAAAGATCTGGCAAAACTAAAAGGAAAGCGTGTCGTAATCATAGGCGACTGCATGCGCTCGGAAATCCTTGAGATTGCCAACGGGTTCGCTAATAACGGGGTCGAAAAACTCTGGATACTTACAAACACGGAAGAAGCGGCGTCACAACTCTATCACCAGATTGAGCTAGGCGATTTCAGTGCAGATATACGCTGTATAGAAGTCGATATCGAAAGCGCTTTAGACGGTATTCTCCGCGACGAGGGTGGCTTTGACGTACTCGTCAGCAGCCCATTCGAGCGGCTGCCGCAGAACGCGCTTGCAGGCACGCGAAATGAAGACTGGGAGCGCGTACTATCGGACGAACAATTCCGACAACTCGTACACGACCAGCTCACACACCACTTCCGCTCAGCACGAATTGCAGCACTCGTTCCACAGTGTCAAATCGTGCTCCTGACGCCGGACACTTCGTTGGCATCAACACGGGAAGAGTTTGCTTTGGCGCTGTTTGTCAAAAACTCACTGCACGCTTTCACCGTTACGCTCGGCGTAGAGGGTGAACGGCTACCGACAGTACCTGCGGTTAATCAGGTACAGTTAACGCGACGTGCCCACACTGAAGAACCGTCAAATGACCAGGAGCTCAGCGAAGAAATGGAGCGCCTTGTTGCTGCCGTTATGCAGTGCTCGGTGCCCGCGCCCTCGCCGAAAGAAAGCCGCTATCTCTCTAAAATTTTCAGGGGCAATGCGGTCACTGTATAAGGCGTCTGGGGCTTACTTAGTTTACCGAAGCGTTAATCCGCTTCGGTAGGCTTTAAATCAACAAAACAGCGCTGCTTCTCTAGAAACTGCTGTACTTCCGCGTCGACAGCGAAATTCTGACGATAGTCGTCCATGTAGGACCGCGCGTGCTCGCGGAGTCGCTTACGCTGCAGGGCGCTACAATACCGGCGCACATCATCCTCTGTCTCTAAAATGAGTGGTGGCACCACAGAAGTCTCACCGGCTGCATTCTTTGCCACCATAGTGAAATAACTCGTATTGGTGTGTCGCTCCGTTCCGGTCTGAATGTTTTCGGACACTACTTTAATACCGACTACCAGCGATTTACTGCCCACGTAGTTGACTGATGCCAGCATTGAAACAACTTCACCGACTTCCACAGGGCGCAGAAATTCCACGGCATCCACGCTGACTGTTACACAGTAATTACCGGCATGTTTGCTTGCGCAAACATAAGCCACCTTGTCCATCATAGACATCAAGGTCCCACCATGTACCTTACCGCCGAAGTTGGTGTAAGCGGGTACCATCAGCTCAATGATTTTTGTTGAGGAATAAGAAACAGGATGCCCTTCCATACCATCGCTCCACAAAGTTGGCTAATGCAGGCCCGAGTCCGCCAACAGGTTATGCAAAAGTGTACAGGTCTTCAAAGCCTTTAATGACTCCTCTACCTCAACCGCGGACTATCGATAAATCGTTTGGCCCTTCCGACACAAAAGACAGCGGTCATGCAATCATACAGGCACCGATATCAAAACTTAGAGCGAAAATTTGATGCCAACCACCGAGCCAACAGCCGCGCAAATAGCGGAACTTCGTGCTGCCACCCCCGACGATCCGATAACAATGGTCAACTTACTGAAGTTCAGGGAGACCGCCCAATACGAGGGCAGTGACCAGTCCTCTGGTGAGCCCATCAGCGGCCAAACAGCCTATGGTCTTTATGCCGAAGTGGCTAAACAAAAGATTGAGGAGAACGGCGGGCGTGTTGTGTTTCTTGCCCCGACCGGGCAACTCGTTGTCGGTGATACCGAGGCAGACGACTGGGATATGATCGCGATCATCGAATACCCCTCGAGAGCGGCTTATCTAAGAGGCTTTGACTCCGATGAGTACCAACGCGCGATCAAACACCGCATAGCCGGTCTGGAGCGTCGAGTGCTGGTTCAATGCGCGCCCAACCTCGCGGGGACGTTTTGACCCCAAGGGTACCTGTTGCCTTGTCGATGAGAAATGATGTTGCAAGCCGGAGGTGAAACTCAAAAAGCTTCTGCGTTGACGCTTGTCGGGGCCCTTGGCGGGTGAGGCGCTTCATCTTTAATCGTGATTGATAACAATCGATCGTTCCCTGATTTATCGGGTAGAGCCTAAAGGCCTAGAATTAAAATTGGTGGAGAGTAGCCAGCAGCGAATCGCCAAAGCTATCATCAGAAAATGATGCAAGATAGCTGGCGTCTACCCCTTACGTGCAAGGCCGACCGCTACGTTGTAGGGTGAGCCGCCCAAATGTGGTCGGTATGCGCCATCCTCGCCAACGATAAGATCGATTAGCGCTTCGCCCAGCGCGGCTATTGTCATGCAATAGCTTCCCCACGGCGTTGATAGAGATCATGTTCCACACGAGTCAGCGTCAAGCGATCAATGCGATAAAACAGCATAAGAACACCGCCGGCGAGGAAATAAACTGCGGGCACCACACTAAACATCAGACGAATGCCAGCAATCGACTGCTCGGTCTGTTCAACATTCGCTATAAAGCCGAACCAAGCAAGCATAAAGCCGGGTAGCGCGCCGCCAACTGCAGAACCAAGCTTCAATGAAAACATTGAAGCTGACACGGTGAGTCCAGCGGTGTTTTTCCCCGTCAGCCACTCACCATACTCCGCGCAGTCGGTATACATCGAAAATAGCAACGTAATGGTTACGCCGAAAGTCAGTATTCCAACACTGTGTAGAAGGGTAATAAGCCAGAAGAGATCTGGAGGGGTCACGTAACACAGCCCCAGAGATACTGCGTGTAACAAGCTCATTGCAAATACGATGTGATATTTTTCGAACTGCTCGGAAAGCGTGGGAGTGATCAACGCGCCCACAAGCTGCCCCACAAGCCCGCAAGATGTGAGCACGGCAGTCTTGTCAAAAATTAGAAAGACTGGTTCCCCCGAATCGCCAACGTAATACTTCAGGTAGTACACAATCGACGAAAATCTGGTAATCAGGCCGACGACGATTAGAATGCCGGTGAGCACGAGCACGATCCAGGACACATTTTTCAGCAGTGCAGAAAGGTCCTCGCGAACCCCCGACTCACTTCGCGGTGGCTGCACCCGCTCACGTGTACTTGCAAAGGTGATCCAGAAAACCAGCACCGATAGGACCGCAAAGATCGCCATCGTTAGTCGAAAACCTAGAACCTCATCATCGCCGCCTAGCCAGCCTACAAGCGGTGTCGCAAACGCCCCCACGCAGAGCGTACCAAGGGATGCAAAGACAAATCGGAATTGGGTGGCTTTGGTCCGCTCGGCCGAGACTGGAGAGATCACGGCGAGTAGCGCGGAGTAAGGCACGTTTATCGCGGTGTAGGCGAGCATGACCAGCGTGTAGGTGATATAGGCGTAAAGCAACTTGCCCATATCCGATAACTCGGGCCCGAGAAAAAGCGCATAGCCTAGGACAGCATAGGGAATAGCCGCCCACAACAAATAAGGCCGGTACTTACCCCAACGAGAGTAGGTACGATCGGCGATCAAACCCATGGCAGGATCACTGATGGCATCTATCACTTTGGTTACCAGCAGCATGGTTGCCGCCGCCGCAGGGCTAATGCCAAAAACGTCCGTGTAGTAGTACAAAAGGAACAGGCCGAAGAAGCCCATATAAAAATTCGACGCCATGTCGCCGAGGCCGTACCCGACCTTCTCACCGAAGGTTAATGGCGCACTGTCCGAAGCCGTGCTCATGACGCCAACGCCATGGTACCCGACAGATCGCCTACTTGGTGGTGGTACCGGCTGCCATTTTGGAAGCCTGATATGGTGGCCCTTCTATCCTTTAAACACACCCAGAGCCTAGAAAAGGCCTCACCGCGCCGCCAGCACAAGGCGATCTCGCTCGCAGGTGTTTCCTCTATAGAAAGGTCACCCTCAAACACCTCGATACTGTTGCGCAAACGGATGAGGGCCATAAGTTCCTGCACCACCGGACGACTCAGGGCGTCCTTCAACTCTCGTTCATTGTAGTAGTGTCGGTTGATGTCACGACCCACCCCGGTGCGGTTAACCAGATCTAGGTCATTCTCACCGGCCAGAAGGCCGACGTAGTAGACCTGCGGCGTGCCGGGGACAAAAAACTGGATAGCGCGGGCGATCAAGTAATCGATATCGCTACCGCCTAGCGCATCATAGTAGGTTGAATTTATCTGATAGATATCGAGATTGGATGCGGCATTGCCACTGGCCTGTTTACTTTTGCCACCAGTCTTAAAGTGAATTGATTCAACCAGCGAATCAACTTGCTCATCGGACAGTAGCCCAGGTCGCTCGCCATCTCGGCCAACATCTACAATGCCAATGCCATCGTGGGTATCGAGTACGGTGATACAGTTTCGCGGCGCAATGGCGAGCCAATGTTTTAACGCGCTTGCATCATCAGTATAGAGGCTATGAAGAACCAAGGGTGGCAGGGCAAAGTCATAAACTCGGCCAACACGCTCCGCAATTTCACATTGGACCTGATGATGGGAGTGGATTTCGACGAGGGTCTCTATTCCAAGCTCGTGGGCGGTTGCCGATAGATCGGCGATGAAATCAAAGGTCTCCGGCAGCATGAAACAAGATGTTCCCGCCCGCTTGATGACGTAGCCCGCAGCGTCGAGGCGCACCTCCCTCACGCCGGCTTCAGAAAGCTGCTCAAGGATCGAGGTTAGGTAACGCTTTCCTTCGGGTACATCAACGTTGATATCCAGTTGATCCGAGCTGAAGGTAGTCCAAAACTCATGAGCCTCCCCGTCATCCAGCACTTTACTGGTGAAAGGCACGCCGGGACGCGGCCGGTAAATCTTACGTACAGACTCTTCGCCACAGGTTCCTTCCTTGGGAAACACGTCAGACCGGCGCAAAAAGAGATCCCAGTATCTGGATTCCCTCCCTAAATGCAGTACATCCCTAAACTGGTTCGATTTGGCCGAGACGTGATTCACAATCAGATCGGCCATAACCGAGTAATCCGACCCTAGGCGGGTGATGTCGTTCCAATCCCCCACCCTTCTGTCCACCTCAAGATGGTCGATCGGATCAAATCCGGCATCCGCACCATCAATAGGTGTGTAGAACGGTAGAATGTGTACGCCGCCAAACAGCCCCTGAAGATCGCCCTCAAGTAGCGCGTGCAGCCCTCTAAGGTTGCCCGCAAGGCGGTCGGCATAGGTAATCAGAGATACCAAGCTATCCCCCTAGTAACGAGTAATCAACGTAAGGCAGCACAAACAAGCGTGTCTTGTGCTGCCCAGTAGAGTATCCCCGTGATTTAGAACCGGTAGCTGATACCGATGTTAGCCGAACGGCCGTTGAGCGGACGCGCACGGATGAAACTACCAACTTCTGCCGACCCTTCCTCTGACTCTGTGATCACAAACTCATCGGTGAGGTTGTTGACGGTAATGTAGGCGGTCAGGTCTTCTGTCACGTCCCAGTTAGCGAAGGCATTCACCAGAATGTAAGCCTCCTGCTTCAGGTCATTATTGTCCTGTAGGTAGTAGTCCGTTGAGCCCTGGAGCACAAAGCCCGCAGACAGGCTCGCCACTCTGTATTCAGGCACCAGCGTATAGATGAAATCCGCCTGACGTCGCGGAGTGTTGCCCACGACCGCCGAATTGGTGGCATCAGCCGAGATCTCTGCATCAGTCCAGGTTACGTTTCCGCGAAGACCGAAGTTATCCGTGATCTCCCAGTCACCCTCAAGCTCAATACCCGATGCCTCGTACTCACGAACAAAGGTGAGGCCACTGGTAAGCTCCGCCTGTGTCTCCTCGGTTTCCGTTTGGAAGAACGTAGCAAACGCGCTCCAACCGTCTCCCACGTGCTTGTAACCGATCTCCAGCTGCTGAACGTTGTCGAAGCCGTCCGTAGTTGACGTCAGGCTGCCATCCGGCTGCAGCGAGCCACCGACCTGTGTTAGACGGTCAGCAATTGCCCGACCACCATCACTGTAGCGAGCAAATATCGATGAGTAGTCGGTCAACAGAAAAGTGCCCCCCAGGGAAAAGGACGTGTTGTCTGCATCGTAATTCACATTAGTGGTAGCTGAATTACTCGAGTTCAATACGCGCACACCGCCCGCAATGAATCCTGCGGAAATCGCGTCCGGATTCTCGAGGAGAGCATCGCCGTCGAGACGGGTAATTACACCATTCTCCACGGCGAACTGACCAACGCTGCCGTTACCATCAAGATCGATTGGCGTATTACCGCCGCAGCAGCCGTCGAGGCGCTGTCCGCGAGCTTCGACCTCATCATGACGGGCGCTAACATCAAACCGCAGACGCTCGCCGACATCAAAGCCGACGTTGAGGTAGGGAGCCATCGTTGTGTACTCGAGGTCCCAGTTCCAGGCCAGAAAGCTCTGTGTCAGCGCACCATCGTCGGCGAGCATCACATCAACCGGATTGCCTGCCGCATCAATGCCAGCACCATTCGCGATGTACGTGATGTTGCGTGAGTTAGCGCCGTCGAGGGTCTGCATTCTGGTTTGCCAGCTGTTCCATGAGGTCTTAACGTTCTGTTTCGAGTAATAGAGGCCACCCGATACACTCAGTCCGTTATCGTTCTGCCAATCGAACGAGAGGTCGTTCACAAACAACCCAAGGTCGTGAATCTCGGTATCGAACAGCAGGTTGGTGTACGCCAACTGACTGCCATCTGCAGGCTGGCCGTCAATCAATGCGGTAACGCCTCCCGAACAGTTCAGACCGACCCCGCCGACGCTAGCAGAGCTGCATAATGCGGCGCCTTTGTCGGTTATGCTCGCGGTGCCGCCAGCAAAACCGTCAGTAAACGGGGCGATAAAGCCACCTGAAATGTCCGACTGACGAAACTTATTATTGAACGTCAGCTGGTCGTTGAGCTTCTTCTGAAACTCGAAGCCAAAGGCTGTTACCTTGGACTCAATACCATCGGCAAGAGACCGGCTAACCGGATTACCAAACTGGTCAAACGTGGTGAAGTTATTCGTTTGCTGCGATTGCAGCGTCTGGGAACTCGCATCGTAACCAGGTACCGCGCCGTAGGAGTCGCCCCCTTCCACTAAGACCGGCGACGGTAAATAAGTGGCAACGCGGTCATCAAGGTGCTTGGCGTAGACCCGGAGGAATCCGTCATCGAGTTCCTTGGTGATATTGGCCTTAATCTGACCTCCGTTTTCACCGTTGTAGCCTGTCTCGCGAACACCCTCACCATCGCGAAAGAAGCCGCCAATGTGATAGTTGATCGTATCCGTCAGCGCGCCACCGTACTCGAAATCAGTTCGGAACTCGTCGTAATCGAGGCCCATACTCAAGCCGATGCTGCCGCCTTCCTCGTCACCGGTTTTACTGATCATATTGATGATGCCGCCGGGAGAGTTACTCGCCATCGTAGAAGCGGAACCACCACGAATGCTCTCGACTCGAGCGATTGTCCAGTCGGTACGCAACCAGTTATCAGTGTTGCCAAAGTTGATGTCGCCGTACTCAAGCACGGGCAGACCGTCTTCGTGGATCTGCATGTACTTCGAGCCACCGGTTGCAAGCGGAATACCCCTGACAGTGAGGTTGGCGTTACCGCCACCGCCCGAGGACTCGGCGCGAATACCCGGTAAGGCTCGGAATAGCTCGGCAGCTGAGCGCGGCGCCAGATTAATCAAATCCTCGCCACCCATGGAAGATACCGACACGCTGGCCTCGAGCTTTGTGGCTCCACCCGACGGAACACCGGTAACGATGACCTCTTCAAGAACTCCGGCTCCCTGAGCTTGCGCAAGGGCCGCTGGAAGAGCAGCAAGCGCGAAAGTGAGGGGCAGGCGTGCGCGACGTACAGCATGAAAACGGGACATAGGATCACCTCTTTAAATTTTATTAATTAATTTTGGCGAACGCTAAAACAATGCGCAATCGATTGCAAATGTATTTTTTTCAATCGATTGCAATTCATTCAACGTATTGATATAAAACGATTTTTAAGGCGAATCAAAAGTGAACGAAAAGCCCAAACAAAACACACTCTCAAAAAAACCTGCAAAGGTGTCGAGCTTGCAGGACCTAGCAGACCTTGCTGGTGTGTCTCGGGCGACGGCATCACGCGCGATGAACGACAACCCCCGTATAGCGCTCAAGACAAGGCAAAAAATTCAGGCGCTTGCGCAAACACACGGCTACTCTATCAACCGGCGTGCGAGGGATTTGCGCCTGCAACGAAACAGTGTTGTGGCCGTGGTGTTCATGCTGGACATCCGCTCTAAGCAGCACATGTCGGACCTGTTCTTCCTCGATATGCTAGGAGGCATTGCCGACGCCCTAGCCGCAAGAGATTACGAGCTGCTCCTCGCTCACGCACCCGTAATCGATGCATCGAGTCTGGTTGATAGTCGCATCATGACGCAGTCGGACGGTGTGATATTCATCGGCCAGGAACGTCAGCACGAGCAGTTGAATGACCTTGCGACTTCTGAGACGCCTATTGTCGTCTGGGGGCACCCGGTCACTGGCAAGCAATACACGGTGGTCGGCGGCGACAACCATAACGGCGGTTACCTCGCGACTGATCATTTACTACGCAGTGGCAGACGCCGAATTGCCTTTTTCGGAAACACGGCAAACCCAGAAAACGCGGCGCGGTTTTCGGGCTATTCCATGGCGCTTGCCAATCACGGAATCGAATTGGAGTCCTCGCTGCAATTTGACATTCCGTTTAGCATGGAGAAGGCGCGGGATACCATTGGTCAGCTTCTTGATAAGCGTATCGATTTTGATGCCGTTGTCTGTGTCTCCGATGTCATGGCATTGGCGACGATTTCCGCGATCCAAAGGCACGGATTGCGTGTGCCCGAAAACATCGCAGTAACCGGCTATGACGACATCGGCATCGCCGCCTACTGCAGCCCCACGCTAACCACTGTGCAGCAGAACATCGGTTATGCGGGCGAAACCCTTGTCGACACGCTCATGGCAATAATTGATGGCGGTACACCCGAAGACACGGTTCTGCCGACGCGATTGATCGTCAGGGAAAGCTGTGGCGGCTCGGCGGATTGACTGGCTCCCGAATCGGCCGTAGAGCCGCAGAGCCGTCGAGCCTAAGAAGCTTGGCACGACGCGTTGTGGGAATTGGTGGAGCCAGGCGGGATCGAACCGCCGACCTCAACACTGCCAGTGTTGCGCTCTCCCAGCTGAGCTATGGCCCCAAATAGACATCACCGGAATCGGCGAAGGGTGCGAATCCTATGCACAGAGCGGACGACTGTCAACCTCTGGAACAGTCATCAAAAGCGATCTTTCGCCTTGAGCTAAGGGGCTAGCTGTACTAGTTTCTCGGTTGTCATCATTTACACAGGAAAATCATCGTGGCTGGACAAGGTTCAGGCGGGAACGTACTCGCTGCTATCTGTAGTTTTTTCATTCCCGGACTCGGGCAGTTGGTTCAGGGACGCATCCTCGGTGCCCTGCTGTTCTTCATTGCAACCAGCGCCTGCTATGCACTGGCCGCTACTGCCATTTTGTTTTTCATGGCCCTGCCTGGGTTTATTTTCCACGTATGGGCCATTATCGACGCCGCACGTTTTAAGTCGGCTTCAGCCTGATGCTGCGCATAGTCGCGGCCGCCGGCCTCTCACTATTAATAGCGGGCTGTGAATCCACCTATTACTCCGCAATGGAAACCGTTGGTTTAGAGAAGCGCGACATTCTGGTTGATCGTGTGGAGGACGCTCGGGATTCTCAGGAAGATGCGCAGGAGCAGTTCGCGTCGGCCCTCGAGCAATATAGCGCCTTGATCAATTTTAACGGTGGCGAGTTACAGGACGTCTACGAAGATCTGAACGACGAGTACGAAGCCAGTGCCGATGCCGCAGACGAAGTATCTGAGCGTATTGATGCGATCGAGGACGTCGCCGACGATCTGTTCGACGAATGGCGCGATGAGCTCGAGGAATACACCAACGCATCATTGAAGCGTGACAGCCAGCGCAAACTCAAAGAAACCGAGCGACGTTACAGCGACCTCATCCGCGCCATGCGACGGGCGGAGGGCCAGATGGAGCCGGTGCTGGCTTCACTGCGCGATAACGCGCTGTATTTGAAGCACAACCTCAATGCCACTGCCATCGGCGCGCTGCAGGGAGAATTGGGTGCTATCGAATCTGACGTCAGTCGACTGATCGAAGAGATGAATGCTGCCATTGCCGAGTCAAATGAATTCATTGCCAGCATCAAGTAACCACTGCACCTGCCGGAGACTTAACGCCCCATGAGATTCCCACAATTTGTACTCGCAGTCTCGGGCGCGATCTTTTTGGGCTACGGCGTGCTTTGCTGGATCGACCCAGAGCTACCTGCCGAGGTCGCAGGCTTGTTTATCACCAGTCACAATGGCTACGCGGAAATGGCTGCGGTATATGGTGGTTTTCAAGCCAGCTTCGGCGCCATTCTAATCGCCTCGGCGTTTCTCAAGGGCTACTTGAAACCGGGACTCTGGCTCATTGTGATTTGTGTTGGCACAATCGCGGTCGCCCGGGGCAGCGTCGCGTTCAGTGGGCTCGATTCCAACTTTCAACTCGGTGGTAGTTCTCTCGGTATCGACGTGAGTTCCGACTTTACCGCCTATACCTGGGGTGCTCTCGCATTTGAAAGCGCCCTCGCCATACTCGCCGCAATCGCATTGTTTCGAACGCGATAGCGGGTTCTACATAGCGACAAATCCGCCGAGTCCCGCGTACTCTTTCTCTAGCCGCTTGATCGCCTTCTTTGAAACACCGCCTAAAACATCCAACCCATGACGCAGTCGCGCGCGGGTCATATCAGGACCCAGAATAGCCATCGAGTCGGGCATCGAATAGGCAGCGTTGCTGCCTGCAATAGCCAGAAACAGCGGCGCAAACAGCTCCTTAGGTTTCAGGTCTAATGCTGTCGCCAAACCTTTGAGCGTCGCAAACAGCGCATCCCGCTGCCAGTCCACCTGCGCCTCGAGTCGCCACAAGACAAACTGCAGGCGGCGAACGAGTTCTTCTCGGGGGGTGCCCAACGCGTCAAAATCGGCCTCGGCGATATCGAGCATACCTGACGCCAAATAGGCTGAGAGCGGCACAAAATCCGACAGCACTTCCATACGTCCATGGGCATGGGGCAACACCTTCATCAGCATCGCCTCGTTGAATGCCCAGGCTTGCAATCGTTCAGCCAACGCTTCGGGGGTTAAGGATTCGCGAATCCAAAGTCCGTTGAGCCATTTAAGCTTTTCCACGTCAAAAATGGGCCCGCCCAGCGAGACTCGACTGATATCGAACGCGGCCTCCATTTCAGCCAGCGTGAACTTTTCGCTTTCATCGGGCATCGACCAACCCATGCGCCCCAGATAATTGAGCAGCGCCTCGGGCAGAAAACCCATCCGCTGGTAGTACCAAATACTGGTGGGGTTTTTTCGCTTACTCAATTTCGACTTATCGGGGTTGCGAAGCAGCGGCAAGTGGCAAAGCACCGGCATATCCCAGCCAAAGTACTGATACAGCAACTTATGCTTGGGCGCCGAGTTAATCCATTCCTCACCGCGAATGACGTGAGTGATAGCCATC
Organism: Luminiphilus sp.; assembly: GCA_965657905.1. GTDB lineage: Bacteria > Pseudomonadota > Gammaproteobacteria > Pseudomonadales > Halieaceae > Luminiphilus. Next base: position 26,928 of record CBFHPT010000013.1, read on the forward strand.
AGGTGATCGTCGACCACGTTCGCCAGGTGATAAGTCGGCATGCCGTCCGACTTCAACAGGATCTGTGCATCAATCATGCCCCAGTCCAGTTCAATCTCGCCGCGCAGCATGTCGTCGATAACACAAGCACCCTCCTCCTCGGGCACCATCATCCGAATCACAAACGGCTGGTCAGCTTCCTGGCGTGAAGCTTGCTCCTCGGGCGAGAGCATTAAGTCCGATGGTTTGAGTGCGCTGCTATTACCGGACGCGCGGCGTGCCTCTCGCAGTTCATCCAATTCCTGCGTCGTTCGATAACAGACAAAGGCGTGGCCGGCCTCAACCAACTGCCAGGCGTACTGGGCATAAATGTCACCCCGTTCACTCTGTCGATATGGGCCGTGTTGTCCACCGATATCAGGGCCTTCGTCCCATGTCAGCCCCAACCAGGCCAGCGAATCGAGAATAGCCTGCTCGGCTTCCGGAGTGCTTCGAGCCCGGTCAGTATCTTCAATACGCAATATGAATTCGCCGCCATGGGCGTGAGCAAAGCAGCGATTGAACAGCGCCATGTAGGCAGTGCCCACATGGGGGTCACCTGTGGGTGAGGGCGCAACGCGGGTTCGGACAGTCATCTCAAGGATCTCTGAGTCGGTATCAGGGGAGTGGCGCGCATTTCTGCGAGCCGTTCAATATGGCGACGCAGTCTACCGAAAGCGAGGGCAGATTGCCCAACGGTCTTGCAAAGCCCTACCTCCCTCGGGGGTCACACGCGCTGACGAATTTCGGTAGGATAAAGGATTAAGTCGACTGGTCTGATAGACGTGATCCCATCAATCAATACTCGGCGCGGTTCGACTGCGCTGATCGCTGTACTTTGTTCAATTCTCGCAGCCTGCGGCACTGGTGAGACCAATGTGGCCTCAGGAAATCGCGATGGCATCATCCACATTGGTAATGCTTCAGAGCCGCAGGGCCTTGATCCCCATGTGGTCACGACCAATGAAGGCACACGCATTCTGCGCACGATTCTAGAGGGATTGGTTACCCAAAACCCTTGGACCCTCGAGCCCGAACCCGGCGCTGCTGCATCGTGGACCATAAGCGAAGACGGCAAGACCTACACCTTCACACTACAACCCGAGGGAAAATGGTCCAACGGTGAACCCGTGACCGCCAGCGACTACGTGTGGAGCTGGCACCGGGCGCTTCATCCTAAAACCGGCAACCGAAATGCGTATCTGCTGTTTCCGGTCCTGAATGCCGAAGAGTTTTTAAAGGGCGAGATTGAGGATTTCTCCGAAGTCGGCATCGCCGCCCTCGACGACCAGACGCTGCAGGTGCAACTTAAAGCCCCTACTCCCCACCTGCTGACACTGCTTAACCATCCCTCGACCTTTGCGCTTCATCCCGAGACGCTGCTCAAGTTCGGCACGATGACCGATCGCTATACCCCTTGGACGAGACCCGGCAACTTTGTTGGTAACGGCGCGTTTTCACTTGATGATTGGAAAATGAACCGCTTTATCAACGTCAGTCGCAGCGACACCTACTGGGATCGCGATACAGTGAAACTCAACGGCATCGTCTTCCACCCTGTGGATGACGGCAACGTCGAAGAGCGCATGTTCAGAGTCGAGCAACTGCATAAGACCTACAGCCTGCCTATCGACAAAGTGCCCGAGTATCGCGACATGGCCGATACCCCGTTTAACTACGGGCCCTATATTGGCTCGTACATGTATCTGGTTAATACCGAAAAACCGCCGGGTGATGACCTGAAAGTGCGTCAGGCATTGGCGATGGCAATTGATCGCGAGCAGCTGGCCCGCAGCATCATGCATGGCTCGGTAACACCGTCGTACGCCTTTGTTCCCCGGGGCATTCCTGGCTATGAACCTCCGAACAAGGTGCACTTCGACCCGGAGGGCGCTCGGGCGCTCCTCGCAGAATCGAAGTACGCCCACAACTGGCCTGGCCTTGAAATCATCTACAACACCGATGAGGCCCATCGAAAAATAGCGGTCGCCATTCAGCAAATGTGGAAGAAACATCTGGGTGTCGACGTGACGCTCACTAATCAAGAGTGGAAGGTGTACGCCGACGCCCTAAAACAAAAGCAGTACCAGGTGGCGCGTATGGGCTGGATTGGTGATCTCTATCCCGCGAGCTTTTTAGAAATGTTTCTAGGGGACAGCGGCCAGAACGATACCGGTTTTCGCAACCAGCGCTATGACGACCTGATCCTCAGAGAGACTGCCAACGCGGTGACCCGTGAGCAGCGCTATACCTTGATGCACGAAGCAGAAACCATCCTGATGGATAACATGCCCATCCTGCCAATTTACTGGTACAGCAATCGGTATTTGCAGCATCCCAGCGTCAAGGGGATGCCCGAGAACGTCATTCAATACACAAATTTCAAATACGTATCATTAGACCCCGGCGCGCAACTACCTGAGGCTCTGCGCTGACATCATGATGTTCTCTCGTGCATTTGACGCCAAAGGTTTTGCTGTCACAGTACTGCTCCTAAGTACTGCGCTCGCAGGCTGTGGCACGGGCGAAAACAATGTTGAGGCGGGCAATCGGGATGGCATCTTCCATCTTGCCAATGCCGCGGAGCCTCAGGGGCTAGACCCCCACGTCGTCACTGGCGTGCCTGAAAACCGAATTCTTAGCTCTCTTTTCGAGGGTCTCGTGGTTAAAAATCCGTATACCCTCGAACCCGAGCCCGGCGTGGCACAGCGCTGGGAAGTTAGCGCAGACGGATTGGTCTATACCTTTTACCTAAATCCACAGGCGAGCTGGTCCAATGGTGAGCAGGTGACAGCCAGTGACTTCGTCTGGAGTTGGAATCGCGCACTGCACCCCCAAACGGGAAATCGCAATGCCTATATGTTGTATCCGGTGTTGAATGCGGAAAAGTATGTGAAGGGCGAGATCACGGATTTCTCCAAAGTCGGTATCGAAGCTGTTGATGACACCACCCTCAAAGTCACCTTGGAGGCAGCAACGCCCTACTTCCTACAACTGATGGATCACTACGCCGCGTTCGCGGTCCACCCCGAGACCCTGCTTAAGTTTGGCGGTATGACCGACAGATTCACCGCCTGGACTCGACCCGGAAATTTTGTTGGTAACGGTGCCTTCAGACTAGATGATTGGGCGATAAACCGCTTTATCAAAGTGAGCAAAAACGACACCTACTGGGACCGCAACAAGGTCTCGCTAAACGGTATTGTCTACCACCCCGTCGATAATCTCTCCCTCGAAGAGCGTATGTTTCGGGTCAATCAACTCCATAGAACCTACGAGGTGCCCCTCGAGAAAGTACCGGCTTATCGAGTGATGCCCGATACACCCTATAACCAGGATCCGTATATCGGCACCTACTACTACCTTTTCAACCTAGACCAGGCACCTGTCGATGATGTGCGCGTGCGTAGGGCACTTTCGATGGCTGTTGATCGCGAACTGCTCACTCGCACGGTAATGCAGAATATCGTGACGCCCGCCTACAGCATGGTGCCCCCAGGCACCTTGGGATACCAACCACCGAGGCTTTTTGATTTCGACCCTGAAGCAGCTCGTGCACTGCTTGCGGAAGCTGGATATCCGAACGGTCGAGGTTGGCCGGGGCTTTCTATTCTCTACAACACCCACGAGGCCCACCGAAAGATAGCGGTCGCTATTCAGCAGATGTGGAAGAAACACTTGGGTATTGAGGTAACGCTGTCCAATCAGGAATGGAAGGTCTATACCGACTCGGTAAATACCCGCAACTTTCAAGTTGCCCGCCGAGGCTGGATCGGAGACTACGTCGATCCCAACACGTTTCTTGAATTGTTCTTAACGGGTGGGGGCAATAACAACACCGGCTTTGCCGACCCGGTATACGATGACCTTGTGAGCCAGAAAGCGCCAAAAGCATCAACGCGAGAGGCGCGCTTCGGCTATTTTTACCAAGCCGAAACTCGACTGATCGAGACAATGCCGGTCATTCCGATTTACACCTACAACTCACGGTACCTGCTGCACCCCAGTGTCGAAGGTATGCCAGGCAACCTCTTGGATTCATTGAACTGGAAGTACGTCAAACTCGTGCCGGGTCGCAATCTCCCGGCAGCTATGCAATAACAGGACGGTCACGAACCCATGCTGAAATTTCTGATAAGCCGGATACTGCAGTCCATACCGGTCATTCTGATTGTCATCACTGCCACGTTTTTCCTCGTGCGTGCAGCCCCAGGCGGCCCCTTCGACGAGGACAAAGCGGTATTACCCGAGGTGCGCGCCGCGCTCGAAGCGCAATACCGGCTCGACTTGCCGCTCCACGAGCAATATTTCGCCTATCTTGGAGATTTGCTGCAAGGGGATTTGGGACCATCGTTCAAATACCCGGGACGCAGCGTCAATGAGATTCTAGCCTCCGGGCTACCCATCACCGCAGAGCTTGGCTTCTATGCGCTGCTCATTGCGCTAGTGCTTGGGGTGGGTGCCGGAGTGGTCGCGGCGCTCAAGCCCAATACCAAGCAGGACTACATCCCAATGGGATTGGCGATGATTGGCATCTGCATGCCCTCATTCCTCTTGGGCCCTATCTTAGTGCTGGTATTTGGCATCTATCTAGAGTGGCTGCCGGTCTCCGGTTGGGGCTCGCTGCCCGGGGACAAGATTCTGCCCAGCATCACGCTGGGCTCTGCTTACGCAGCGTATATTGCGCGGCTCAGTCGGGCGGGCATGCTCGAGATCTTGTCGCAGGATTACATCCGCACCGCGCGAGCGAAGGGCTTAGCCGAGCACACCGTTGTTTGGAAGCACGCCCTTCGAGGTGGTTTGATCCCTGTCGTTGCATTCCTTGGCCCCGCTTTCGCGGGTCTTCTGGCGGGATCTTTCGTCGTCGAAACCATTTTTCAAATACCGGGCCTCGGACGCTTCTACGTGCAGGCAGCATTTAATCGCGACTACACAATGGTGTTAGGCGCAACGGTGTTTCTGTCAACGCTCATCGTGGTCTTCAATCTCTTAAGCGATATCGTCGCGGCTTGGCTGAACCCCAGGCTTCGGGCAGAACTCACGGGAGGTAAAGCCTGATGAATCAGACCGCCTCAGATACTCAAACCGTCGACCTACTGGCTCAGGCCGAGGCCGGCTCTTCGCTCTGGCAGGACGCGTGGCACCGACTGGTGCGTAACAAACTCGCCGTCGTCGGTGGGGCTATTCTGCTCTTTCTTATTGTTGTCTCGCTGCTGACACCTTGGATTGCGCCCTACCACTACGAAGCACAGAACCTTGACCTGGGCGCAACGCCACCCTCTGCCGCACACTGGCTGGGTACTGACGTCTTCGGTCGCGACCTTCTCACCCAGATCATGTATGGCGGTCGGGTATCACTTGCGGTGGGCTTTATCGCAACAGCGGTCGCCCTGCTCATCGGCGTGACCTGGGGCGCTATTGCAGGTTACGTAGGCGGCCGGCTAGATGCCTTTATGATGCGCGCTGTCGACATCATGTACGCCCTGCCCTTTATGATTTTTATTGTTCTGCTGATGGTGGTTTTCGGCCGCAACATTCTGCTGCTCTTTTTGGCAATCGGCGCGGTTGAGTGGCTGACCATGGCGCGAATTATGCGCTCGCAAGTGCAATCCCTGCGCCAACAGGAGTTTGTCGAAGCTGCAGTGTCGCTTGGACTCTCGCCTGCGACGATCATACGTCGGCATGTCGTTCCCAATGCGCTTGGGCCAATCATCGTGTACACGACCCTGACCATCCCCGGAGTTATGCTGCTTGAAGCATTTCTTAGCTTCTTGGGGCTTGGCATTCAGCCACCCAAAACATCCTGGGGACTGCTCATCAGTTTTGGTGCTGAGACCATGGAGGAGTATCCATGGCTACTCATTTTCCCGGGGCTCGCCCTGACCATTACGCTCTTCTCACTCAATTTTCTCGGGGATGGTCTACGGGATGCCCTCGATGTTCGCAGTTCCAAGGACTAAGCCATGAGCCTATTGTCTGTACATGATCTTCAGGTCAGCTTTCACACCCGCGATGGTGTGCAACAGGCTGTAAAAGGCGTCAGCTTTACGGTTGAAGAGCGCCAGATCACAGCCATCATTGGCGAGAGTGGCTCGGGCAAGTCTGTGTCCTGCTATGCCGTGCTTGGATTGATTCCTTCGCCCCCCGGCCAAATCGACGGCGGCGAGGCGATTTTTGACGGTAAGAACTTGCTCGAGTTACCGGAAGCTGAGTTGCGAAAAATCCGCGGCAGTGACATCGCCATGATTTTTCAGGATCCGATGACCAGCTTGAATCCGTTTATGACGGTGGGAGCACAACTCATTGAGCCTCTGTTACTGCATAAGAACCTGAGCAAAGTGGCGGCCAAAGCCCGCGCCATTGAATTGCTCGACGAGGTCGGCATTCGCAACCCCGCGCGCAGCTTTTCCAGCTATCCCCATGAGTTCTCCGGCGGCATGCGTCAACGGGTCATGATTGCCATGGCGCTGATCAATGAACCGCGCCTTTTAATCGCCGATGAGCCGACGACCGCGCTGGATGTCACCATTCAGGCACAGATACTCAAATTGATTTCTGATTTGCAGAAAAACCACAATATCGGCGTGCTGTTTATCTCCCACGATTTAGCGGTGGTTTCTGATATCGCCGATCAGATCGTCGTTATGGAGAAAGGCAACGCCATTGAACGCGGTTCGCCAAAAGAAATATTTGAAGGAGCCAAGCACCCCTATACCCAGAAATTGCTTGCTGCCATTCCTACCGGACAGCGTGCGCCTCAAACCGTAAAAACCGAGCCACTCATCTCGGTTCGCAACTTGCGAACGTGGTTTCAGCCCACTAGTGGCGGCGATCCGATTAAGGCAGTCGACGATGTCTCCATCGACATCAATCGCGGCGAAGTCCTTGGACTGGTCGGGGAATCAGGGAGCGGAAAATCAACCCTCGGGCGCGCCATTCTGAGACTCGCGCCGGTGACTGAAGGGGAAGTGGTCTTCGATGGCACGACCGTCTCAACGCTGCAAGATCGACCCCTGAAGGATTTCCGCAGACGGATGCAGATGATTTTTCAGGATCCGTTTGCATCCCTTAACCCCCGGATGACCGTGTACGATACCCTTGCTGAGCCGCTGTTACTGCACAAAATATGCACCCGAAAATCTTTGGATAGCGCGATCGCCAAGTTAATGGATGACGTCGGCCTCGCCCGATCATTCATTCGCAAATATCCCCATGAATTCTCTGGGGGGCAGCGCCAGCGCATTGCAATCGGTCGTGCACTCGCCACAAAGCCCGAGTTTATCGTTGCCGACGAACCGGTCTCCGCCTTGGACGTTACGATTCAAGCTCAAATCCTTGAGCTACTTGAGGCCCTTGGTCGCGAGTATGGTTTGACGATGTTATTCGTATCCCACGACATGGCGGTAATCCGCCATATCGCCGACCGGATTCTGGTGATGTATCACGGCAAAATCGTTGAGAGCGGTGACGCTAAACAAATCTTCGAAGCACCCAAAGAGGCGTACACCCAATCGCTTCTGGCGAGCATACCGGGCGTCATTCTGGCGTCTTGACCGCTTACAAGGTAAAGCCAGAGTCAATGGTAATCAGTTGACCGGTCACATAATCAGAGCCAGTAATGATCGAGCGGATCGCGTCGGCGACATCTTCGGGTGTCACGACGTGGGCTAACGGTGTTCTGTCCTCAAAAATCTTTTTAAGTCCCGCGTACTGGTCGTCGTCACCGCCGCCCCAAGTACCGAACGCCCACTCACCATCGATCAGCCCGGGTAACACAGCGTTAACGCGAATGTGATCCGATCCGAGGGTCTTAGCCAAAGTACATGTGAGACTATTCATACCGGCCTTTGAGGCGCAGTAGGCAATGGAGCTGCCATTTGTGGAGACACCAGCGATACTCGATGTCATGACGATTTCACCACCGCCCGCAGCCTTGAGATGCGGCACCGCTGCGCGCGACATGAAAAACGCTCCCATAAGGTTAACCTGCAAAGTACGCAACCAGATCTCTTCGGTTAACTGGTCAAGCTCGTGATGGGGTACGAAACTGGTCGTACCGGCATTGTTAACCAAAATATCCAGGGCGCCAAAGGCTTCAACTGCGCTGTCCACTAATCGCTGACAATCATCGGGATTGCTAACGTCCCCCTGAACGACGACAGCATCACCGCCGCCACGTTTAATACCCTCGCAAGTGGTATCTGCACCCTCTTTGGAGCGGCTGTAATTGACCACAACTTTGGCACCGGCCTTAGCAAGCTGGTGCGCTAGCGCTGCACCAACACCTGAACTTGAACCTGTAATAAGAGCAACCTTACCGCTGACGTCCATAATCAAAACCTCCTAAAAACCAATAGCTTAAAAACAATGACAATACGAGACCAAACCTTGCAAAGCAGTATCTATCGGGCGCTCGGGAACCGAAGTCGCCTTGCCGACCTTTAAGGCTCAATTATCTAAATGAGCGAGATCATGACTCTCATAGTTCGCAGGTAAAACCGTCCATTCGGGTGCGTCAAACTCCCCGATCAACGCAATATCCACGAAAGGCATTTGCGCTTCTATGATGCTGCGAACCGTATCCGACGGTTTCGCTTCCATGGCATCGCGACTGGCTTTGCTGTCCCAGGTAGCGATTGCGAGCGCTTTGTTGGGCTCACCAATTTTGCGATGTAAGCGGGTGCCGCGCGCACCCGGCGCTTGTTGAATATGTTCACTGGCTTGCTGCCAGCCCTTGGCATACTCATCGATCGAATAGCCCGGCTTTGCTGTGACCTCAAAAATATAGTGCATCGACCTCTCCTGTTAACCACCCGCAGACAACACACGCCCAATTCTAGCTAGGAAAACTTTCGAGCACCTGCGGAACACTTCAATGCTGGGGTTTCAGCGACACTGAACTGCTTGCTCAGTACGGTACTAACGAAACGCCAGCTACTGGTCACCGCATCAGGGGTTAGCGTGATTTGAGCCCAACCTCGCTGAGAGCAGTCTAAGGCGACTAACTCGGGGCTACTTTTTAGAAAGGCGCGCTCCAGCAAACCCGTCTGGACTGGAAACCACGCTTCAATACCGGGACTGTTGATCCCCGGACAGCCAACCTCAATCCCCACTGCATCGCCCGAGTCGGTCGCCAAATTGAACGCCCAGGCATTGTGAGTGTCTCCAGCCACAACCACGGGGTTAGCCGCCAAATTGAGCAGGCTATCAAACGCTCTCTGTCGAGCCGCCGGATAACCATCCCAAGCGTCGAGATTGAGAGGCATTCCATAGGGCGCAAGCTGTTGACCGACCTCTATCCAACGTCGACTCCATGTGGGAATCGCAGTCTGCTCAACCACAGGCTTGGGAATCTCAGGGATCAATAGTTTTCCCATGAGCACCTGCTGCCCAACAAACTGCCAGGTGGCGCCCCGGCCAGCACTAGCCGCCAGCTGGTTAGCAAACCAGGCCTCCTGATCGGCACCGAGTAACGTCCGCTCAGGCTGATTTAATACCTCGCCGATAAATTGCTCGAGCGACATGCCTTCGGGCATATCATTGATGAAACTGAGCTGGCGATCCCTACCCTGCAGTCGGGTATCCAACATGATGATGTCGGCCAAATCACCGACCTTAAATGCGCGATAGATGGGTGCTTGATCGGTTTGCGCGGCCGTGCGGATAGGCATCCACTCATGGTAAACCTTGCGAGCAATCGCCATGCGCGTTTTAAAGTCACCGTCGCCTTCATTATGGTTCTCAGCCCCTGCACGCCAAGTATCATTTGCCAGCTCGTGGTCATCCCAGACGGTTATCCACGGATGGGCCGCATGGGCTGCCTGCAGGTCAGGATCGGTTCGATACAGCCCATACCGCTGTCGATAATCTTCCAGCGACAGGGTTTCATGGCGTGGCAGAACCCCGCGACCAAGCTCTGAGACGGCGAATTCATTGACGTAGAAATCGGTGGGGTATTCGTAAATGTAATCGCCAACATGCATCACCAGATCCAAGTCGGCACGCGCCATATCCCGATAGCTGTTAAAAAATCCTTGGGGGTAGTTGGAACAAGAGCATAACCCGATGCGAAAGCGATCCACGAGGCCCTCTGGCAGCGTGCGCGTGCGACCTACAGGTGAGCTTACGCCATCAAATACGAAGCGATAGAAGTATTGCTTACCGGGCTCCAGTCCCGTGGCGTCGACTTTGACCGTGTTATCCTGCAGGGGCCACGTGGCAGCCGGGCCTTCACTAACGATACGCTCAAAACGCTGATCGACGGCAACCTGCCACTGCCCCTGCATGACTCCCGGCATGCCGCTACCAGGTAAAACCCGTGTCCAAAGAATCACGCGGTCCTGGAGCGGATCGCCACTGGCAATGCCGTGCGTAAAGTGCACCGGCGCATCCGCATGAGCGTCGAATCCGCGCAGCGCCAACGCGCCGAGGGTTGCACCCATTCCCTTCAACACCTGACGGCGCTTTAACAACACAAAGTCCTGCTGCGTCATACCTAACTCCAGGCGCTTAGAGAGACCCGTCCGATAAAAATTTGTTAGTGCGCAAATCTGACTGCTGCGCTACCTCAGCAGCAAAGTGATCTTTGTTGTAAATCAACGTGTCAGAACATTTCATCGGGTCGTACAGTAAAGTTCAGTGTGAAGTAAGGACTACTCGAAACATCGAGCTCAGGCGCGTCCGCATCACCCTTGGTGTCAAACTGCAGAGCGCGCAGCCCACCCACGCCGACGCCAGCTTCAACCCACAGACTGCCGTAAATGCGCCGTCCGAAATCGAGCCCAAAATCAAAGGCGTTAAGGTCAATGCCCACCTGCGAGGTGTCAGTATTGCGCGCCCAACCGGCACCGGAGATCTCGGCACCCAGGGCCACATACCAGTCCACGCTGGGCGAGTAGATTACCTTGGGCCAAGGCATGATCGCACTCACCGTCCACTCGCGATCGATAGTCCAGGACACACCCACATACGGCAACATATACGCATCAAAAGGCGAACTATCAGCGAACAAACCGAAAGCCCACCACACATTCGGGGAATGGGTATAGCGCGCGAACGCACCCCCCATGACCTGCCAGTAATCTGCGCTGTTAGTCTGATCACTCGCGTGATGAAGCGGTGCGACGAATCCGGCGAGTTGCCAGTCCGAGGAAACCTGAGAGAAATACGCCGCTGCGAGCCCGGTAGACCTCACGCGAAAATCGTCATCCTCTAAGGAATCCGGGACATCAACCGAAAAATTGCTGGTGTTCAGATACGCCCCTAATAACAACGCGTCTGTTTGATTGATTAGAAATGGAATACCAGCCACCGCGGAGGCACCCGTTTGCTGATAGGACGCAGGACTGTCCGCTTTGCCATCTTGATTAAAAGTGGCATCACCGTAATGACGCGCGCCGACGTAAGCAAACGGCAAGAATGGGGCGTTAGTGCGTGCACGGGCGAAAACAATATCAGAGTTTGCAAAAGCCTCAGCCTTCGCATCGGTGTAGCGACCAATCCAACCTCGAGGCGGCTGGTAACCAGCCTTTGGCTCAACGGTGGTCGTCATGAGTTCTGGCGATTCACCCTCAGTGACCGCTTCATCGCTGGCCGGCTGAGCGGCCACCTTACAACACAGCAGTAAGCTGAATGCACCGGCATTCAGAATCCAGCTGTATCGTGGGTACCGTCGGCAACCTCTCATCTGTACTCGCTTCAACCCGTTATCCTTTCCGTCGTTGCCATCATTGCCATCTAACGTAGATAGGCAATATCCACAGTGTACTGGCTGGCACTCATTAACAGAACTGCTCTACCCTTAGGAAATGTCAGAATTGCTCTCAAATAACGCGCCGCCACAGATGTCTGTCGACTCGCCAAACCCTTGGCGGTTCTGCACCGCGCCATGCATGGACTGGACCGATCGACACTGTCGTTATTTCTGGCGTCTGATGACTCGCCAGGCAAGGCTGTACACCGAGATGGTCACCACCGGGGCGTTAATTCATGGTGACGTGAAACGACATCTGGAGCACGACCCCACTGAACATCCCGTTGCTCTGCAGCTGGGGGGCAGCAGCCCAAGTGATCTGGCGCAATGTGCGAAGCTGGGGCGCGAGTGGGGTTACGACGAAATTAATCTGAACTGCGGCTGCCCCTCTGATCGCGTTCAAAACGGACGCTTCGGCGCGTGTTTAATGGCCGAACCCGAACTCGTGCGAGACTGCGTAAACGCCATGATCGATGCTTGCGATGTGCCTGTGACTGTCAAACACCGCATCGGTATCGATCATCAGGAGAGCTATGCCGAACTCTCGGATTTTGTGGGCACCGTCGCATCAGGTGGGTGTGCGGTGTTTATCGTACACGCGCGAAAAGCGTGGTTGAGCGGGTTATCGCCCAAGGAAAATCGGGAAATACCGCCACTGAACTACGACTGGGTCTATCAACTCAAACAGGATTTCCCCGAGCTCACCATCGTTCTCAATGGGGGCATCGAGACCTTAGATGACGCGGCAGTTCATCTTCAAAAGCTCGACGGGGTGATGCTCGGTCGAGCCGCGTATCAGAATCCGTGGCTGCTGAGTCAGGTGGACTCGAGGCTATTTGATCTTGAAAACCCCGTGGCTTCGCGGGACAAGGTGTTGGCAGAACTAGCGCCGTATATAGCCGAGCAGTTGGCCAACGGTGGTCGACTGAATCACATCTCTCGTCACATTCTTGGGCTTTATCAGCATCAGCCCGGTGGGCGCCGCTTTCGCCGGACCATCAGTGAGCTGGCTCACCGACCGAGCGCTGGTATCGAAGTACTCGAACAGGCCGTCGCCCACTGCCAGCGCTCCCCCGAGAGAACGACCGCCAAAGCATAGCGGCGCACACACATCAGACCACATCAGCCCACATCAGAGCTCCGAGAGCTCTAGCCCGTCTCAAGGGTTTGCACGAGGTCCTTAAAGGCTTTGCGATTCTCCTCGGTGAGACTCATCAGCGTCTTATGCGCGTCGATGACCTTCTGGCGGACAACGTCCTCACTCGCGTCCACCTGCGGAAGCTCTGCCGTGTCGTCATTGGTAACCGACTCCCCCGAGCGAAGCTCATACAACTTGCTAAAACCCATCGACTTCAGCAGTCGATTAATCCCGGGGTTATCGCTGAACATCGCGGGCTTGAAACCGAAGCGCTCTTTGGTGCGGATTGCCAGCTTGGCAAGCATGCCCAGCGTGGTGCTATCGAGGCCCGTCGCACCGGTGACATCTACCCAAACCGAGGCGAACTCGGGGTCACTGAATATCTTCTCAAGATGCTCATCAAGCGCCGTGCACATAATCAAGCGCACGTCGCCCTCGAGGCGCAGTAAATGCGCCCCTTGATCACTGGCAGTGCTTATACGCCCACTGTTCACGTAAGCCCTCGGCTGATGAACAGTGCCGCTATGTCGTCGGGGAGATGATTCCGATCGACGTGATCAAGACTGAGTCGCTTTGCCAGACTGCTTGGCTTATCAACCGGTCCGTTCAAGCGGCCGAGTAAATCCTGCTCCTTCTCAATCAGGTCTTCATCTTCCAGCAACTCCAAAATGCCATCAGACATCACTGAGAACATGAACCGCTCCGGGAGATCAACGCTGTGCTCGATATATTCCGGATCAGGCATCAGACCCACCGGCGACCCCTCACCTTCCAAATAGCAAATACCGTCATCAGTGAGCAGAATAGGCTGCGGCAGATGCCCTGCAACGCTGTATCGGATGGTGTGCGATTTTAAACTGAGCACGCCGACGACCATGGTGGCGTATTTATTAAAATCGAGCTCAAGCAATTCTCGATTTGCCAACTTTAACATACTGACGGGTGAACAAACCGCGTGATCGTCACGACGCAACAGGTCTGAGCGCTTTCTAGCAAATAAATTCTTCAGCAGCACCGTGGCAAAGGCCGAAGAACTGCCATGGCCCGAGACGTCGGCCAAAAAGAAAGCGACCTCGTCGTCGCCAATCCGAAAGTAGTCGGTAAAGTCCCCGCTGAGATACAGCGAAGTATAGATTTTGTGGCTGACCCAGTAGCCATCGAGATGCAGTGCCCCCGAGGGCAGCATTGCCATTTGCACTTGCCTACCGGCCTGCTGGTCCTGCTCGAGAATGCGTATGGAGTGCCTGAGTTGGCCATTAACGCGTTCAAGATGCTCTTTGCTGGATTTCAGCTCTCGCTGCAGTCGCCGGTGGTGAACGCTGCGTTCGATAGAGCGACGCAAAAGCCCCGGGCGTTCCTGAGCTCTGACAAAGAAATCTGTGGCGCCAAGACTCAGTGCCGTGGACATACTATCGATATCTCGATCATCGGCCAGCACAACAACGGGCACCTGCACGTCAAAGTTACGCATGGCCCGTCTGACGCCTGCCCAAGACACGTTAGACAGATCGATGTTACAGAGCACACAGTCCCAAGGGCTTTCGGGACCAAGCGCTGACTCAAGATCAGTGACCCCATCGAGGATATCGAACTGGTATTGATCGTCCTGCAGGGCCGCAACCAGACTGGCCGCGCGCTCTGGCTGATCATCGACGATCAAGACACGTCCATCGCTGAAACCGTCAGTCATAGGTGTCTATGCTCACCGGCTTCCGTCACAGATCGTCAGCTTCCCAGCTATCGTCAAATTCGGAGAAATCATCGACAGCCTGGCCATCTGACGTTAATGCCTCTCGGCGTTGCAGGTAAGCGTCGCGGAAAAACACGTACTGATCTCCAGATATCAACCGATCGGTGCCGAGAAAGCCCGCGCGTAAATCAATCAGTTCGACCGCGCGCATTGTCCACTGGGCCTCTTGTCCACCAATTTGCCCTGTGGGAGAGGCATAAGCATCAACTAGAGTGCCCACTGATGCCCGTGCAGTGCGAGGCCCGAGAAGCGGCAGCACCACATAGGGGCCACGAGGCACGCCCCAGATCGCCATGGTGTGGCCAAAGTCGGTTTGGTAACGGGGAATACCCATTTCGCTCGCCACGTCAAATAAACCGAGGATGCCGAATGTCGTGTTGAATAGAACCCGCCCTAAATTATCAAAACCGTACTCAATCCGGCCTTGTAATAAGGCATTTAGTGCGGCGTTGGCATCGAGGAAGTTCGAAAAAACGTTATTGACCCCTTTTCGAGCCACCGTCGGCATGACCGCGTCATAGCCCTGCGCAACAGGTCGAAGCACGAAACGGTCAGCGGCATCATTAAATTCGAACACAGACCGGTTGACCGACTCAAAGGGATCATCTTCTGCCTGGGCTGGCACGACAAATCCCAAAAGAGCTATCAACCCTGCAACCACGGTGCGCCGCTGTTTTGACGTTAAAAGAAACACCTGAAATCGCTCCGGTGAGTCATAAATTTGTAGTGTTACGTTAGCAAACACCGCTCGGATGGGCGATCGCTGAAACGACTTCATGCCAACTAGTGCCAGACTCGTAGGTACAGGATCTGCACCCCCTTTTTCGCGGATCTGTGACGCGCATACTAGACGGCGAGCATGTCTGCGTGTTAACCCATCGCCTCGCCAGCCGGCTCACTGACCGATCTTAGCGAGGGTTGTCAGCCAGCCACTGCTCAACCTGGCGCCACTGCTCACCCAACCGCTTGATTGACACCGCCACGCGGGTACCCAACTGCTGGGCAAACAGCGACACCCGAAACTCTTCCAGCATCCAGCGATACTGTTGCGCTGCATCGCACAACTGCAGCAGTCCCGGATAGCGATCCAAAGCCACGCGCAGTCGCTCCAGACAGGGCGCCAAATCCGCCATGGCCTTTTGATCTTTGGGGTATTGACCACTCAAACGCTCCACCCGGTGCAGAAGGGCCTTGCCGTAGCGTGGGTACTGCTCTAGCCAAACTGACGGCGTCGCCATGATGTGCTCATCCCCAAAAAGACCCGCGAGTTGAACCTCGATATCTAATCGACTGTCTTTGTACGACTTGGCATCTAAACGCACCAATTGGCTACGCGCTTTTGCGACCGAAGTTAGACAGTTGAGTATTGCACGCTCAATCGTCTGGGCTTGGGGCACCCATGCGCCCCGGGTTGAAGACAAAGCGGCGGTGAAGCCAGCCTCATCCCGGGGTAACCGGGCACCGTCGTCAAGACAGCTAAGCAACGCCGCCATCGTAATATCTTTGACCACCGCGCCGCGCTCAAGGCCCGCTCCCGCTAACGCGAGGGCCGCTTCATTCGACGCGAGCAGCTCTTTTCGCAGGTAGCGAACTGTTTGAGCACTATTACGCATCGCAAGCGCAGCAAATCCCCGCCGGTGCGCAAGGTCTGCCTCATTGGGATAGTCGAGCAGCTCAATATCCACTCGATCACCGTGATCGACAAGCGCGGGATAAGCATGCACTTCCATACCCGCCGAGCGCGACTTCCAGACTTCTGGCAATTCACCGAAGTCCCAGCTTGTGATGGCCTTGCGCGCGGGAGACGACTTAGACGCAGCGCTGGCTGCGGGAGTGGCTCCTCTGAATTGCTCGATGAGCGCCTCCAGATCTCGCCCTTGAGCAAGGAGCTTATTGCGATCATCGACAACGCGGATGTTCATCCGATAAAAATCTTCTAGGCGCTCAAGATCCCAATCCGACGGGGAGACCCGAACACCAGTTTGTCTTTTAAGTTGTGCTGCGAGCGCCGAGCAGAGATCGACATCATCTGCGCTCAGCTCTGAGAGGGCGGCATCAACGACATCAGGCACGGGTACCAGTTGCTTGCGCAGCGCTTTGGGCAGCCCCTTAATCAGCGCAATACATTTGTCCCGCAAAAGCCCAGGCACCAACCATTCAAACCGGTACCGCGGTACCCGGTTTATCAGTGGCAATGGCACCGTTACAGACACTCCGTCATTGCTCTTGCCGGGCTCAAACTGATAGGTCAATCGAAAAGCGACGTCCCCGACAGGCAGCGACGAGGGAAACTGCTCCTGCAAGCCATCGCCGGGATCTCGCGTCAGGATCTGCTCCCGCACCAAGCTCAGCGACTTCTGGGCCTTGGCATCACTCCGAAGCCATTTATCCAATGCAACGGCGCTGGCGCAGTCGTCGGGCAGACGCTCATTATAGAACCCAAACAGCGCCTCCTCATCGACCAGAAGATCCCGCCGGCGCACCCGCGATTCTAGATCTTGCACCTCGCGGATAAGGCTTAAGTTATGTTTTAAAAACGGTGGTGGCGCCTTGAACTGACCGGTTACCAGCCCGTCGCGGATCATGATCTGACGGGATTCAGCCGGTGCGATCTCGCCGTAGTGGACGCGCTTGCCGTCACTGATCGTGAGACCAAACAGGGTCACACGCTCGATTGCCATGACCCGTCCGCTGCGAAACTGCCAGGAAGGCTCGTAGTGATGGCGCTTCAACAGATAGGGGTTAACACGCAACAACCAGTCCGGTTCGATAGCCGCGCATTGACGCGCAAAGACTTGGGACGTCTCGACCACCTCACCAGCCACCAACCATTTCGGGGGTTTTCGAGCAACGCCGGATCCCGGGAAGATCTGGAGTTTTCGGCTGCGAGTGCCGTTATAGGTTCGACCTTCATCCTGCTGTGCCACCTGACCGAGCAGACCCGCGAGCAGCGCCTTGTGAATTGAGGCGTATTGGCTGGCATCGTAGTCGCCAACAGGGGTTTCTGCGACAGAATTTTCCCCCGCTGGATCTCCCTCGGCTCGCGGCTTAGGATCCTGGGCTGCGGGTAGTCGCCCGGCGGGTTTAAGGCCGATCTGGCGACAGGCAATTGTGAGCTGACCGTGAATTTCGCGCCATTCACGCATGCGCAAAAACGACAGATATTCTCGCTTGCAGAGCTTGCGCAACTGATTCTGACTCAAGGTTTGTCGCTGCTCTTCGTAATAGCGCCAAAGATTCAGCCAAGCCAGAAAATCAGATTTCGGATGGTTAAATCGGGCATGAGACTGATCAGCCTGCGCCCGCTTGTCGGCGGGTCGCTCCCGCGGATCCTGGATCGACATGGCGCTGACAATGACCAGTATCTGAGCCAGACAGCCCGATTCTGCTGCCGCCAACAGCATCCGAGCCAACTTGGGATCAATTGGCAAGCGCGCCATTTTCTGACCTAGGGCTGTCAAACGCCCGCGGGCAGATACGGCACCGAGTTCTTCGAGTAAGCGATAACCATCTCGAACCATCTTGGGTTCGGGGGCATCGACAAAGGGGAACGCCGACACTTTGCCCAATCCGAGCTGCAGCATGCGCAAGATCACTGCCGCTAAGTTGGTTCTTAAAATTTCAGGATCGGTAAACTCTGGCCGTCGCTCAAAGTCCTCCTCACTGTAGAGTCGAAAGCAAACCCCCTCGGAGACGCGACCGCAACGTCCCTTTCGTTGATTGGCACTGGCTTGCGAAATCGGCTCAATGGGCAGGCGCTGGAGTCGCGTGCGATGGCTGTAGCGGCTGATTCGCGCATCACCGGGGTCAATCACATAGCGAATACCGGGTACGGTCACCGAGGTTTCTGCCACGTTGGTGGCAATGACCACCCGCATGCCCGTACCGGAAGGGTTAAAGACACGGTTCTGTTCGGCGGCACTCAAGCGCGAATACAGCGGTAAAATCTGACGGCGTTCAGTGCCCCGAAGTCGGTGCGAGAGCTCGCGTATTTCGCGCTCCCCGGGCAGAAACACCAACACATCGCCCCGAGGGCCAAATCGCTGAGCTTCGATATCATCGAGCAGTCCAGCAATTTGCTCGGTCACCCCTTGATCGCGATCTTCGATCTCCCCGACGTAATGCACATCGACGGGAAATGTCCTGCCGGAAACCTCGATGACAGGCGCATTGTCAAAGTGCTTGGAAAATCGCTCCACATCGATTGTCGCGGAGGTAATGATGAGCTTTAAGTCAGGCCGGCGCGGCAGTAACTGTTTGAGATAGCCCAGAATAAAATCGATGTTCAGGCTGCGCTCGTGTGCCTCGTCAATGATGAGCGTGTCGTACTGCGAAAGCTCACGATCGCGCTGCAACTCCGACAACAAAATGCCATCGGTCATCAATTTGATGGCGGTTCGTTCTGAAACAGAATCTGTGAAACGAATTTGATATCCCACCAGTTCACCCAGTGGGGAATTCAGCTCATCCGCAATCCGTTGCGCGACCGTCCGGGCTGCAAGCCGACGAGGTTGTGTGTGGCCGATCCGCGCAGCTCGTCCCCGGCCTAGCTCCATACAAATTTTAGGGATTTGCGTTGTTTTTCCTGATCCCGTTTCGCCCGCGACAATAACCACCTGGTGGTCACGGATCGCCCCAGCAATCTCCTCCCTGCGCTCGCTAACGGGTAACGCTGGGGGGTAATCTATGGAGTTGGGTATCGCCCTAAGCGACGCAGAATCACCCTGTGTCATAGCACGCGACGAAGCCCGCGCGCGCTTAACTCCATCGACCCTCCGGGCAAGAAATCACCCGGCATCTCGCAGCTCTCGTCGCAGAATTTTACCGACATTGGTTTTTGGCAGATCGTCACGGAACTCAACCTGCTTGGGTATCTTGTAGGCCGTTAACTGGGTTCGACAAAAGTCTTTGACTTCTTGCTCAGTCAAACTCTCGTCCTTGCGTACCACAAACATCTTGATGACTTCTCCAGAGGAAGCGTCAGGGATCCCCACTGCCGCGCACTCCAATACCCCTGGGTGTTTTGCCAACACATCTTCGAGTTCGTTGGGGTAAACGTTGAATCCCGAAACGACAATCATGTCTTTTTTGCGATCCACGATACGCAAAAAACCATCAGGCTGAATCACGGCGACATCGCCAGTCGCGAACCAACCTTCAGCATTGATGACCTCATCCGTAGCCTCTTGGCGCTGCCAATAGCCCATCATCACTTGGGGACCACGGATGCAAAGCTCTCCAGGTTCGTCAAAATCCTGCACCTCACCCCCGTCGTTGACAACTCGAACCTCAGTTTTGGGAACCGGCACACCGATGGAACCGATTTGCTGAGCGAAGCCAGGGTTACTTGTCGCCACTGGCGACGTCTCCGTCAGGCCGTAACCCTCGGATACCGGGCACCCAGTAATCGACTCCCATTCTTTTGCCGCCGCTTCGGTGAGCGCCATGCCGCCCGACAATGTGACTTTGAGAGCCGAAAAGTCTAACGATTGAAACGCTGGATTGTTTGAGAGCGCCACGAACAAGGTGTTCAACCCACAGAACAACCGCGGGCGATATTGTTCAAATGCTTTAATGACTGAGTCGAGGTCACGCGGGTTGGGGATAAACACCGTCTGTGCGCCGACGAACAGAGCGTACATGGACGCGGTAAAAGCATAGATGTGATAGACCGGTAGTGGCTGCATGAATACATCGCCTGCGCCCTGTAACTTGTGGGATCCAAACAGCGCATCGCACTGGATTACATTGGCCACGAGATTGCCATGGGACAGCATTGCGCCTTTGGCAACCCCGGTAGTTCCCCCGGTGTATTGCAGCATTGCAAGATCATCAGCCTTACGGGCTACCGACTTGTAGGTGGAGCGAGCGCCGGTCGCGAGGGCATCTCTGAGCGCTATCGCCCCCGGAATATGAAACTCGGGCACCAACTTCTTAACGTGTTTAGCAACAAAGTTGATCAGAAAGCGCTTCGGTTGCCGGTGTAGATCTGCCAACTCCGTCAGCACAACTTTCTGTACGCCGGTTTTTGGCAAGACCTTCGAAGCAGTCTGAGCGACGTTCGCCTGCACGACCAGCAACTTAACCCCAGCATCATTGAATTGATGCTCAACCTCCCGCTCGGTGTACAGGGGGTTCGTGTTTACAACGACCATACCCGCACGCAACGTGCCCAAGACAACAACGAGGTATTGGATCAAGTTGGGCATCTGCACCGCGACGCGATCGCCCTGCGCTAGCCCCGACTCGTTTTGTAACCACGCGGCAAAATTAGCCGACAGCACATCGAGTTCAGCGTACGTCAAATCATGACCGAGACTCGAACAAGCCTTACGGGAAGCATGTTGCTTTAATGCCGATTCAAACAAATCGACGATGTTGCTAAATGCGGTGACATCAATGTCTATAGCAATCCCAAGCTGCTTAAGCTGGTTTTCTACGGTGGTATTGAGAGTGCTCTGATCCATAGCGTTACGCTCTTCCGTTGCTTTATTTTAAATTCGATATGATGTTAGCTAGTGGCCTTTAGAGCAACTCACAGTGTCACTCAGCTTCATAGCCTCGTAACACACCTAGCGGTGGCGCTCTGAGTTCTACCCTTCGTCCAATCGCCCGAGAGACCCCCATGCCATCACCCACACAAATCAGCAACTGCGTCTTCGATGACATTAATATTGGCGATACTGCGACCTATAGCCGCCTTGTCACCTCTCGCGAAGTACAACTTTTTGCTGCTGTCTCAGGCGATCACAACCCGGTTCACCTTGACCCGGACTATGCTGCCAACACCCAGTTCGGAGAGTGTATCGCACACGGTATGCTTACTGGTGCCTTTGTCTCTGCCGCTATTGCCATGGAACTCCCGGGCCCGGGCTCCATCTATTTAGGTCAGACCCTTAAATTCCGCGCCCCTGTCATGCTGGGCGATACGTTAACCGTGACGCTCACCGTCACCGAAAAGCACGCCAGCAAACCGTGGGTAACGCTCGATTGTAAAGTCACTAATCAAGACGGAAAAAAAGTTGCCATGGGCGAGGCGTCAGTGATGGCCCCTACGACACCCGAAACGGTCACCGTCATTGCACCCCCCGATATTCAGCTGGTCGAGGACGGTGGGGATGCAAATTGATCGGGGTCGACATAAACCAACTGCAGTGTCACCACCGGTTGCTCAGACCTGGCCTTGACACCCAGCATCAGCACGTTCGCCGTGCCATCGTGTACCGTTGCTCCGCTAGCGCCGAATAACTTGGTCTCGGCAACGTCCTCTGGCAAATCATCGGGGGGGTCAATCGGCTGAAAAATGGGCAGACGTTTACCGGCGCGCAGTTCATCTGACAGACGAGCGACCAGCACTAAAACCCCATCGCGAAACGCTGAGTAGTTCAGGGAGCCATTGAAAGCATCGGTTTTCAGGACCAAATCCACCCGGACGATCCCGCCATCGTCGAGTTTTAGCTTGGTGAGCGTGACAGTCCTGCCCTCCTCTAATTCGCGAAATATGCGCTTGGCGGAGGTGCGATCAGCTTCAAGCAGACCACGGTGGAGTAGATTAACGGCAATGGTTGCAAACTGGTTGCTGTCCATTTCTGTGCTTTTCTGCATAAGCCTGTTTCCGGCGTTCTTACTTATGTATTGACTATGGCGCCCGACAACTGGGCCCATGACTGAGGCGCGCAGTGTACCCTGTTGCCCCAATTTGGCCCAAGCCCAGCAGAACACAATGCTAGAATCTATCAGCACACTCGATCCACGAAGCCTCCAGGGTGCGCAGCAGGCAGAAGCCCAATGCGCCCCCGGCGCGTACCCGTTGATTAAAAACGGCTAGTCGCAACATTGGATACCTTGAGCACGCATGATCAATCGACAAAATCATGATTGGCGCCTAGCGCCCGCTCCGCTCATCGAATGGCGGGATTCGGCGCCAATTTCGACTACCCACGATGACGTCTACTTCAACACCGACGATGGCGTGGCTGAAAGCCGCTATGTCTTTCAAGAAGGCATACAATTCATCGAACGCATTCGAGCCTTAGGTCCGAATCGGCGCTACACCATTGCTGAACTTGGATTTGGCACAGGACTAAACTTTCTCGTCGCCATGGATGCTTGGCTGCGACATCGACCCGATGGCGCCCGACTGCATTATGTGGGCATTGAAGCCTATCCGCTGCGCGCTTCCGAGCTCGAAGTGGCTCTAACCGCCGCACCCGAACTCGCCACACTTGCCAATGACTTGCTGTCACGCTGGCCCGAGCCGACCATGGGTTGTCATCGGCTACAGTGGCAGGCTCAAGGCGTTACTCTCGATTTGTGGTGGGAGACAGCGGAAGCGGCGCTCGTCGACCTTGCCAGCCACGGCGATCCATGGATCGATAGTTGGTATCTAGACGGCTTCACCCCTGCACGAAATCCCGCCATGTGGACTCCAGTGATCTTCGAGGCCATGAGCAGACTCAGTCGCCCAAAAGCAACCATTGCGACGTTCACTGCTGCAAGCGACGTGCGCCGGGGGTTGGAAGAAACAGGTTTTGCCGTGAGGAAGCGTCCAGGTTTTGGACGCAAACGCGAGTGTTTGTGGGGCGATTTTCAGAGCAATGGAACTCCCCGCACACACGAACCATTAAAAACGATTTTCAAACCCGTAACGCCCTGGGACAAAGGTGCAGCAAGTGGGTCTAATCCACAGAGGATGCCCGCAAATTCCCCTAGCGGTGGTCATTCGCAAGGCCGCCGAGACGGGATGACAGCCATTGTAATCGGCGCGGGGCTCGCAGGTTGCTGTGTCGCCCGCAGCCTCGCGGAACGCGGAATACAGGTCACCGTACTTGAGCGTGGACGCATTGCATCTGGGGGATCAAGTAATCTACAAGGGCTTACCTACACGCGATTGTCCCCAAAATTTGCGCCCTTGAGCGACTTTGCACTGGCGAGTTACGGGTTTTCAACGCGCCTCTATACCCAGTTGCTCGACCGCGCACTCGTGCGGCATATCGATGGCGACCATTGCGGATTCATACAACTGTATGAAAACGGGAGAGATTTAGTCACGTTTAGTCAGATGCTGACTGGCGGTGACGCCCCGGCAACGGTCGTAACCAGCGAAGAGGCTAGCAAACTGCTTGGCTTAGAGGTCTCAACGGGTGGCCTATATTTTCCAGCGGCATTTTGGCTGAGCCCACCGGCCGTTTGTCGTGAACGGCTTGCGCACCCATTGATTCACGTTCATGAAAACTGCGGTGAAGTGACGATTGATCAGGTGGCGTCCAATTGGCGCGCGCACAGTGAATCCGGACCTGAGACCGGACGTGATATAGCCGCCGACGTCGCGATCCTTGCGACCGCACACGCATTGGGAGCGAACCAGGGGCTCGAGTGGTTGCCCTTGCAAGGCATCCGGGGGCAGACGACACACCTGAAGGCGACCGCGCAAACGAACAGACTGGCCACAGCCCTCTGCCATGAAGGGTACTTTCCCCCTGCCCGTCAGGGTTGGCACTGTCTTGGCGCGAGCTATGGACCCAACGATCTTCGCCTCGACGAGCGATCGCAAGACCACGAACACAACTTGGGGCAACTACAGCACGCGCTACCTGATTTAACATTGGAGGCGTCTGAATCGCCGTCAGGCCATGTTGCGATCCGCTGTACCACCGCAGATTACCTACCTATCATCGGTCCGGCACCCAACCGTGCAGCGTTTAATGCCACCTATGCAGATCTCAGCAAGCAAAAAACCCGTTATGTATCGAGTAAACCGCCACTTCTGCCCGGGCTGTGGCTGCTTGCAGGCTTGGGGTCACGGGGCTTGACGGCAGCCCCTCTCGCTGCGGAAATGATCGCCAGCGCTATTATGGGAGAGCCACCGCCGGTAGCTCGATACCTGCAAAAAGCGGTGTCTCCCGCCCGCTTTTTGACCCGCGGGCTAATCCGAGGAAAACCTCTATGAGGCAAAAAAACGACAGGCTTATGGCGCGACACAGGCGTCTCGGCACACGGATCTTGCTGGTCGCACTGTCCGCGCTCATTGCGGGGGCCTGCGCGGCTGAGGTGGCGGTCTACGACGCGCGGGTTCTAGAAAAGAAGCCGTTTGAACGACGAAATTTTGTTCAGGGCCTCGAATTCCATGAAGGCAGCTTACTGGTCAGCGCCGGTCGCTTCGGCGAGTCTGCAATCCGAAGATATCAATGGCCAGAGCTAGACCTCCTGCAAGAGAAACTGTTGCCCACGGAACTTTGGGGCGAAGGCCTCACACGAGTGGGAAAACGACTGTATGTTTTAACCTGGCAAGCTCGGAAAATGCTCATCTACAACGCGGACTCGCTGGAATTTCTGGGCAGTGCCGCGATTCCGGGAGAAGGCTGGGGGCTGACCCACAACGGCAATCAACTCTACTTCTCAGATGGTTCAGACCGTATTTTTTCCGTTGATGGCAGCAAAGGGGGAAAGCTGAAGATCATCAATGTCACCCTCAACAACCGACCGGTAACCCGAATTAACGAACTCGAGTGGGTCGATGGCGAAATCTGGGCAAACGTTTTCACCCGAGACTACATCATCCGGATAGATCCGGAATCCGGCGCGGTCACTGGAGTGATATTTGCTGAGGATCTGCTAACTGAAGAAGATAAGGCAGCCAAAGACAGTCAGCGCTGGAGCTCTGACAATGTGCTGAATGGGATCGCACGCGACCCGGCCACCGGTGACGTTTGGATAACGGGAAAGCGATGGCCCTGGCTTTTTAAAATAGCACTGGAACCGAGAGGCTAGTGTCCCCATATTAATGACGTGTCAGCGCACCACGCACCGCCCGGTGGACACTACCCGCTTAGGTAAATTCGCCGGCGCGTTAAAGCAGTTACCATGAACATTCGCGCCTTGATCCGCCAGCCGGGATTCTCCAACTGATGGGTCTGCAGCTAGCGGGTAAAATGCCGAACTACAATTCGTTAATGTCGTTAGTAACTTTCATTAGTTACTTTCGTTCGTTAGTACAAACCATCACTACAATCCGTCTTAACAATTTCTTAGCGGGAGCACCATGGAAGCCAATCAGGCACCGAAGACCGAAAACACTGATTCAGCGCAAACTGCGCTCAACACCTTTAAGCAACAGCGGCAGGTCGCTATTGAATCGCTGAATCTCACGGTCGAGGAATATATTCACCCCGGCACAGGCGCGGTGCACCTGCATCTGGCCTCCGACAATCCCGAAAACGTGTTTATGGTCGCACTTAGAACAGTGCCTGAAGACAGCACCGGCGTGGCGCACATTCTCGAGCACACAGCACTCTGCGGCAGTGAGCGTTATCCGGTACGTGACCCCTTCTTCATGATGCTCCGGCGCTCGCTGAACACCTTCATGAACGCGTTTACTAGCTCAGATTGGACCGCTTATCCGTTTGCCACCCAAAACCGAAAAGATTTTTCGAATCTGCTCTCGGTCTACCTCGACGCGGTGTTCTTTTCTCGTCTTGACCCGCTGGACTTTGCCCAAGAGGGACACCGGGTGGAATTCGAAAAACAGGACGACGGGGAAGCACTGGTTTTTAAAGGTGTAGTGTTCAATGAGATGAAGGGGGCGATGTCCTCGACCTCTTCGGTGCTCTGGGACCGCTTGTGTTTCGAACTCTTCCCCACCAACACCTATCATTTCAATAGCGGCGGTGACCCCGAGGCCATTCCCGACCTCAGCTACCAGCAGCTGCGGGACTTTTACACCAGCCACTATCACCCCAGCAATGCGATATTCCTCACCTTTGGGGACATACCCGCGCAGCAACATCAGGGGGTTTTTGAAGAGCTCGTGCTGCAGCGATTTGAACGGTCCGATGATCTGATCGAAGTCGCATTAGAAACACCTTTTGAAGCTCCCATCCGGGCTACACACCAGTACGCGCTAGACAGTGACGACACGCCCGAGAATAAAACTCACTACGTGATGGGTTGGAAGCTTGGAGAGAGTGCCGACTTAGTCGCTGCCATGGAGGCACAGCTGCTGTCAGCCGTTCTCATGGAAAATAGCGCGTCGCCTCTGATGCAATTTCTAGAGACAACTTCTCTCGGCGCAGCCCCCTCTCCCCTGTGTGGCGTAGAGGAATCCTTACGGGAAATGGTTTTCTGCTGCGGTATTGAGGGAGGCGCCTCGGGCATCGAGCAGGATTTCGAGGAGGCCGTACTCAAGGTCATATCAGACGTGGCGGCCAATGGCGTCGACGCGGAACGAGTGGAAGCCATTCTTCACCAGATAGAACTACACCAGCGGGAAATCACTGGCGATGGCATGCCTTACGGGCTAAATCTGATGCTGCGCGCACTGAGTGCAGCGACGCATCGCGGGGATCCGGTGGCGGCAATGGACTTAGACCCGGTGCTGGCAACCATACGCGAGCGCATAACCCAGCCCGACTATATCCCGGGCCTGATCAACCGGCTGCTAATCGATAACCCCCACCGGGTTACCCTGACCGTAGAACCCGACCCCACGCTCTCCAGCAAGCGTCGCGACGCTGAAAAAGACAGGCTAGCGGCCATGGAAGCAGAACTTGCGCCGCAACAAAAAGCAGAGATTCTAGATCTGGCAGAGAAACTACGCGCTCGTCAATCGCAACAAGATGATCCCGATATTCTGCCCAGAGTAGAGCTGGACGATATTCCTGGGGCGATCCCGGAACCCACCGCCAAGTGCTCTACTCACGGGTCTGTGCACGCCCATGCCTATGCCGCCGGCACCAACGGATTAGTGTATCAGCAATGGGTTCGCCCACTCCCCAACCTCACGTCGGTAGAGGCTGAGCGCCTGCCCTTACTGACCGGCTTGTTGACCGAGGTCGGCATTGACCAAGCTGACTACCTAGCCGTGCAAGATCGTCAATCCGCAACCGTGGGATCTATCGGAGCAGGCACGCTGTCTCGCAGTGCAAGAGAAGATAACCAACGCTGCCAATCGTTTTTCCTTATGTCGTCTAAAGCTCTGGCAAATCGCGTCGAGAGCCAAACGCAGTTGATGCTCGATACGCTCCTCGGCGCGCGCTTTGATGAAGGCTCCCGTATTGTTGAGCTAGTGAGCCAGATGCGCGCCAGGCGCGATCAGTCAATCACCGGCAGCGGCCACAGTTTAGCAATGACGGCGGCCACAGCAGGCATGAATCCCATCGCTCGGCGCAGCCATGAGCAAGCGGGTCTTGAGGGGATTCGACGATTACGCGCATTGGACGATGGGCTTAAGTCAATTGCAGGCGTCGAGCAGACGCTGGCGGAACTTGCTTCACTGCATACTAAGCTTCAATCCAGCGATGGGTTTCAGCTGGCAACGATTACCGACGGCGAGCACCTCGATCAGGCCGAGGCCTTGGGGATCGCTGCGCTGAAACAGATCCCCCGAAACGATAACCAGGGCCTCTGGTCACCCAGCCCGGTACGAGAGTCGCGCAACGAATATTGGGTGGCAAATACCCAGGTTAATTTCTGCGCCCGAGCATTTCCAACGGTGCCCTCAGGGCATCCAGACGCACCGTTGTTAACCGTATTGGCAGCGTTTTTGCGCAACGGATACTTGCATCGGACTCTCCGGGAACAAGGTGGCGCGTACGGTGGTGGTGCTAGCCATGACGCCAACATCGGCGCGTTTCGATTCTTCTCCTTCCGCGATCCGCGAGTTGAGGGCACGCTCAACGATTTCGATGCCGCGGTGCAGTGGTTTATCGACGAAACTCACGATCAGCTCGCTCTCGAGGAGGCGATCCTCGGCGTGATCGCCAGCATGGACAAACCCGGCTCTCCCGCAGGCGAAGCGAAAAAGCATTTCCATGAAACGCTCTTTGGCCGCACAGCCGACTATCGCGCAGCATTTCGTCAGGGCATTACCGGTGCCACCCTTGATGAATTGCGACGCGTCGCCGATACCTACCTCGCAAAGGGTACGGCGAGTACTGCAATCATCACCAGTCCCGAACGTGCCCGGCAAGACGCTGCATTCCTGACCGAACTGGGTCTTGAGCGGCAGGAACTACTCTGAGTCGTTCGAGTTGGGGGTGGTTTGAGCCATCAAGAGAATGCCCGCGCCTGATGGCTCCACCCAATTGCTCATTACCGACGCAAGCGGCATGAAAACCCGCTGCCCCAACCCAGGGTCGTAGACCCATCCGCTGTATCCCTCGATAGACTCGAGCACAACGAAGTGAAAGCGGTCGTCTCCCATGCGCAGTCTCAGAATAACGGGCATATCGATCGCGGAGAGTTGAGTAACGGGGACACGAGCCGCATCGAGGGCATAGTGTCGACTGCTCGCCAAGCGAACTAGATCCCCGAGACTATAACCCGCTTCCGGGGGCCGACCGTCTGAATTGTGGTACCACGCACTCGCCTCCGCCACGAGATCGGCTTCTGAACTCGTGTCGATACCTGTCAGGGCGAGCAAGTATGCGAGCGCAGCCACACCACAACTGTTTCTCGACGACTGCTGAAACGCCAGTGGTTGTGTCGGCGGTGGAGGAGAAGCTAAAAGTAAGGGCACCGTATTGCGCTCTGGAGCGTGAGAAGCTCGGTTTGGAACCGGCATGTGCGCGTCCAAAGCTGCACCACCCAAGACCGCTAAGTCCGCGTGATCGGTGGTCTGTGCAAGTCCTGATGCGGGCGCCACGCTCAGAAAAAGCGTTAGCGCCCCAACAGTCAAAGCAACCTGATTACGATCAGTTCTTTTCCGTCGAAAGTGTTTGCTGCTGGCTAACGCGACGACGCGCAACTCGATCCGCCGCCAAGACAATAGCCGCAGCCCCAGCAAAAAACACAGTAATCCCTGCGCCATACCCAGGCTCTCCATCAAGCAACAGAGTGATGGGGAGGACAATAAGCGCCCAGATAGCGAGCCAGGTGGCTGAAAGCCGTATCCAAAGCCGTTGCACGGCCTGGTCTGAATCCGCCTTAGCCAGTTTTTCTCTGAGTTGCTCCACTGCGCTCATTATTGCCTCCCCAATCGGTTAAAAATCAGCGAACACTTGATGGATCGAAGCTGGGCTCCTGAGGCGCATAATACGGAACATAAACGCCCCAGTAAAAGCCCGCCAGCGCCAGATCAATGGACGCAATGCCCAAAGCAATTGCCAGTGGCACCATGCCACCGCGAGCGGTCTCTAACTCGACAGGGTCCAACTTTTGTATCAGCACGTCTGCACCTACGCCCTGGCCCACACTCTGATGGCTGGGTTCGGGGTGCTGGGCACTGGCACCCGAGGCGCCGGTGGCGAGAGCGAAAAGTACCGCAGTGGTCGCAATCTGTTTATTCATCATGACACGTATCCTTGTGTTGAAATGATTTATCATTCAGCCGAACGTCCGTTTCATTGATGGACACGGCGCGCCGACGTCCCTGTCGACACGCATACAATAGCGCCGATGGCGGGAGACTAGATCGCCAAACACTGTCAGAATCTGCCAGCGGAAGGTAATGATTAGAATTTTACGGGAACGTTAGAAATGCATGTAAAGCGTGTTGCAGGTGCTCTTGGAGCTGAAATACACGGGATTGATTTGTCGGTAGCACTCGAGGCCGATGTACGGGCCTCGTTGCGGGAATTACTCAACGAGCACGAGGTCTTGTTCTTCAGAGATCAGGCGATCGAGCCGATACGGCAACGGGAACTCGCCAGCATTTTCGGGCCGCTTCAAACCCACCCCGCCTATGCAACCCTCGAGGGCTTACCTGAGGTGATGATTCTTGAGAGCACCAAAGAAGCACCCTCTAAAATTGAGGTCTGGCACTCCGATATGACGTTTCGACAGCACCCACCATCGGTATCGGTGCTGCGCGGCGTTGTCATACCTGAAGTTGGGGGCGACACCCTGTGGTCAAGCATGACATCGGCTTATGACGCGCTTTCCTCTGGCATGAAAGCTTATCTAGAGGGGCTTATCGCAGTGCATGATTTTAGCTTTGGATTTCGCGAAAGTCTCGCTGAGCCCGGCGGACGTGAACGGCTCGCAGACGCTGTCGCTCAAAACCCTCCGGTGCGGCATCCGGTGGTTCAGATCCATCCAGAGACCGGTAGAAAAGTGCTTTTCGTTAATGCACTGTTCACCACGCACATCGAGAACCTATCGCCGCTCGAGTCCGCTGAGGTGCTTCGGTTCTTGTTCCTTCACGCAGCCACACCCGAGTTCACATGTCGTTTCAACTGGCGGGCCGACAGCATCGCCGTTTGGGACAACCGCAGTACCCAGCACAAACCGGTCAACGACTTTTTCCCCGCGACGCGACGGCTGCATCGAGTCGTCTGCGAAGGTGACATGCCTTATTGAGAGCCCTCAGCCCCGACGAGAGCCCTCAGCCCCAACGAGAGCCCTCAGTCGCCGCGTTTAAGCTCCTGCAAGTACGACTCAACCTCTTGACGCACCTGTGGCGCGAATAAATAGAGCGCGATAATGTTGGGCACCGAAATCAAAAACACCATCGCGTCTGAGAAATCGAGAACTGCACCGAGTTTCAGCATTGCTCCCAGCGCGATGAACGC
Organism: Luminiphilus sp.; assembly: GCA_965657905.1. Lineage (GTDB taxonomy): Bacteria > Pseudomonadota > Gammaproteobacteria > Pseudomonadales > Halieaceae > Luminiphilus. The sequence continues at coordinate 58,094 of CBFHPT010000013.1, forward strand.
ACAGAAAACACCCTGAAACACGAGCGTCCGCTTTCGCCCTTCCCCGACCAAATACGTCCAGCCTTTTAGACCATAGTAAGACCATGCGAGTGCCGTTGAGAATGCAAAGAGCAGAGCAGCCACGGCAATCACATAAGGAGCCCATGCAAAATGCCAGGCAAACGCCGCGCTGGTGAGTTCTATGCCGGCCAAACCGTCGCCCATTAATCCATTGGGCAGCGCAGTGGTCAGTATCACCAGAGAACTCAAACTACACACAACGACGGTGTCCACGAAAGGTTCGAGAAGCGACACGAGTCCCTCAGACGCCGGCCGATCTGTCCGCACTGCGGAGTGAGCTATCGATGCAGAGCCCAGTCCCGCCTCATTTGAAAACAGGGCCCGTTGAAAACCCACAATGATCGCACCCAATGCGCCTCCCGTAGCGGCCTGACCCGAGAAAGCGGAAGACACAACCAACTCAAGGGCTGGCAATATTTGATCCGCGCTCAATCCTATGACTACCAGTGCAGCGCCGGTGTAGAGCAGCGCCATAAAAGGCACCAGCACACCAGCGACCCGCGCAATCGACTGAATGCCCCCAATAATGACCGCCGCAACGACACTGGCTAGGAGAACCCCAAACACCCACCCTTTGTCTGCGAACCAACTCTCAGCACCGCCTGTAATCGTTAGGACCTGCACATAAGCCTGGTTAGACTGGAACATATTGCCAATGCCGAAACAGCCAATCACCAACGCCAGTGCGTAAAAGCCACCGAACAGCCTGCCGATACGTGGCTGCTTTCGGGCGTTGAAGAATGCTTCGAGATAATACATGGGACCGCCCGATACCGAGCCGTCGTCGTTATAACGCCGATAGCGCACACCCAACGTGCATTCCACCAGCTTCGTCGACATAGCCAATAATCCGGCCACAAACAGCCAAAACGCTGCTCCGGGACCGCCCACACTGATAGCCACGGCGACGCCGCCGATATTGCCGACACCCACCGTCCCCGAAATTGCGGTAGCGACAGCACGAAAGTGGCTTATCTCACCGCGGGCATTTTTATCCGTAAAATCGCCGCGCACATGACGAATGGCAAGCCAGAACCCACGAATGTTGATGAAGCGAAGGTAGAAGGTGAAGAACACCGCTGCGACCGCTAGCCACAAAACAATCAGCGGTACGTCGCTGCCTGCGATGGGGACTGCATAGAACACAAGGTTCGAAAATCCCTTGGCGATGGGACCGAACCACGCCTCTACCCACTGATCAGGGGACATCAAGCTGTGGCAACCGCCGTGGAAAGAACTTGCCCATAACTGTTGAATTCGGGAACACCATCAAGATAGCCCCGAGCTTTCAACAACCGCCTCAAATCAGCGAGGTGATAGCACGGCACGCCCGCCATAAAATGATGCTCCATGTGATAGTTCACATAAGTCGGTGCGATCAAAAAATGTTGCCAAGCAGGAGCGACGACAGAACGCGTATTCTGACGGGGATCAGGGTCAAAAAGATCGGGCACCGCCGCATGCTCAGCGACCTGGCGTAGTCGAATGATGAACATGTACGTCGTCAAGAATGCTCCTATCCAGAGCAAGTACGTCCAGCCCATGCCCATTACGCTAAGTACCAAGAACAGCACGAACTGTGCACCAATCTGCTTGTAGAGCAAGCGCTTATCGCTGGACTCTCCACCACCCAAATTGCCAACTCCGCGGAAGATCCCAACGAGCAGCTTGAGCCCCGTCTGGCCAGTGAGATCACGAATGACTTTCCGGCGGAAACTCGCGCGACTGACAGGATAAGCCTGATAATTCGGCAGATCCGGGTCCTCATGGGTTCCCGCAGATCGGTGATGCTCGAG
>CBFHPT010000013.1:59959-65646 GCA_965657905.1 Luminiphilus sp.
CAATGCACACAGCCATTGACCGACCCATTGATTAAGCGAAGCCGTGGCGAACAAGGTTCCGTGACCGGCCTCGTGCATCAAAACTGCGAGGCTGAGTTGTCGACCAGGCAACACGAGAAACGCCAGCAATACTGTCCAGAGGGATGGGTAGTAGCCCGCAAGCCCCAACACCAAAAAAATCACCACCCAGGTACGTAGGATTAACCAAGCAGCCATTACGTCGCTTTTGCGAGTGAGAGCCTGCCGCTCTTCACGGCTGAGCACGTCAGAGGGGCGCAGTGTCGATGAACTCATGATATTTTCCTTTGAACCGATTTGTTTGCGCTTCGATACCTCGTTAACTCAAACACCGAGAGGCAAGAACAGCGCCGAACCCATCCGAGCATGTGCGTAAAGATTTAGCGCCGTGCTCCAGTCCACAGTCTACGACTAATGCCCCAAGCAGAAAACCGCAAGCTTGGCATATATATGGTGGGAATGACGGAACTCGAGGGGCCACAAGCTGTCAAATGTTGGTATCCGTCATCTTGATAGCCCTGTAGCATTACCGACCCTTGATTATTTCAGTTCGCGCCTCCAACTACACAACGTTGAAACAGGCCTCTGGGATTCGACCGTCTTCAGTAATAGAAACACAGCAACGAGGAAACTCCGTGAACAAGACCACCAACATTCTTGCCTCCGCTTTCATCGCTCTACCGCTGATCGCCGCCATTGGCGGGTGTGCTGCCACACAGGAAAAGGCGACCGATGTGATGGACAAGAGCCTTGACGGGCAGTTTACAAGCTACGATGACCTCCGCACTTATCCCGGTCAGGTGACCTGTGGCAAGTACACCGTGATCACTGCCAGCGGTGATGTGGAGGAGCGGGACTTTATCGTCATCGAAACCACGTCAATCATGCGACCCAAAAAACGAGATTTAGCGGTGTTCTGCAGCGAGGACCCCAAGGCTAGTCTCAACGCAAGTCTGGGCATCGACTACGACGCGCAAAAACCTCAAATCGACGCCATCCTTGCGGATTTTGAGATGCTAGAAGCGCCTTTGCTGGCCTATGAGAAGGACAACATTTACTTTCCATGGAGCGACCAGGGTCTTGATGCTCTGGTGACGCCCTCAACAAAGGGCAACCCGCCAAGAAACTTCCCAGAGGGTGGCTACATTGGTGCAATACCGAAGGACCCCTGGGGAAACGCCTATGATTATGTGTGTCCGCCATTTGCTGGCGTTCGCGTGATGTACAAACTGCAGTCCCTTGGCGCCGATGGTGTTAAAGGTGGAACAGGCATCAACACAGACATTAAATCGACCTACCTAAAATACTTCCGACATATCGAGAACTTATAAGTGCAGCAAAACGGCTTATCAGAGCGGGAAAACTAAGGGCAGCATCGTCAGCACGACCGCCGTGTACGCCAGGGACACTGGCCACCCCGCTCTTAAGTAATCGGCACGACGATAGCCGCCCAGGTTCTGGACCATTAAGTTTGTTGTGTAACCAAACGGCGTTAAGAACGACGCGCTGGCGCCAAATGCCACTGCCATAACGAACGCCATCGGATCAGAGCCACTGCCAATGCCAAGGCTATACGCTAAGGGAAATACCAGTGCAGCCGCGGCGTTGTTGGTCATTAACTCGGTCAGTACCAACGTCAGGAAATAGATTGCAACCAGCGCCCAGAACGGTGACACGCTAGTAAGCGCAGGACCTGCGAAGGTAACGAAGGTATCGACTAATCCGGAATGATTGAGTGCATGGGAGACACACAAGGCGGAGGTAATAATCAACCACATCTCAAAGGGAAAGCGTCGACGGAGTTCGCCCCCTGAAATCACACCCAAAATCAGCATCGACGCCAGGATAAATGCTAAACCTTTGATCAGACTTAACAGTCCCGAGGCTGCAAGCGCGATAACGATAGCGAAGGTCACGCTGAGGTAAACGCTGACATTGATTGGCAAACTCGCCGAATCAATAGCTTCATCGACGATCAAGAAGTTTTTCCGCAGGTTCATGCGTTGAGAGAAGTCAGGGCCGACAGCCAACATCAGTGAATCACCCGCCTGGAGCTTAATGGCCCCCAATTTGCCCGATAAGCGCTCCCCGTCACGTTTAAGGCCCACAACGGCTGCATCGAAGCGCGAGCGAAAACTACTCTCCTTAATAGTCTGCCCTTCAATGGCGGCCGCGGGCATGATAATCACCTCGGTCATGTTTGCCCGCAGCAAGCCTTCCTCAACGGCGAACAACTTGAGTCCCGGAAAGCGCTCCAGTAGGCCTACCCGCGTGGCATCGCCAGAAAAAATCAATTTGTCGCCCGCTTCTATCTTCTGGCTCGGGCTAACCGGCGACAACAACTCCTCCCCACGCACAATCTCAACGAGGAACAACTCCCCGAGGTCACGCAACCCATTGTCCTGAATGGATTTGCCGATCAGGCGGGAGTCAGGCTGCACTTCGGTCTCGATCAGATATTCATCGACCTCAAGCCGCTCACTGCCGTGATTGGGCAAGAAGCGACGAAAGAGCAACAGCGCGGTGATACCCGCAAGAGTTGCCGGCAAACCAATCGGCAGAAACGCAAAAAAATCAATACCCTGCCCTGTGGTGTCCGACAAGAAGCTGCTGACGATCAAGTTAGTTGATGTGCCTATCAGGGTCAGAGTGCCACCGAGGATGGCTGCGTAAGACAAGGGCATCAATAGCAAGCTAGCGGCATGGCTTCGGTTCTTTCGAACGACACCGGCGAGCGTTGCTACCACCGCGGTATTGTTCACGAAAGCTGAGAAAAATGCGGTAACACTCATGAGCCTCAGTAATGACTTACCGAGTGATGGAACCACAAGCCGCTGCGATAAAACCGCGAGCCAAGGGAGCCGCTCCAACCCAATTGACACCAGCAAGAGCAATACCAATGCAATTAAGCCCTCATTCGAGGCTTTGCTCAGAAGTGTCTGAGCATCGATAAGCCCAAGCATGAAACACGCCAGCATTGCGCTGGTGAAGATCCAGGGCGCAGGAAGCCGAGTAAAGATCAGGGCGCCCAGCAACCAGACGACCACAAGACTTACCAACCATTGATCCATCAGTTAACCGCATTTCTCAGTGCTAGATCAGAAGAATACGCGCTGATCGAGTTTGTAGCCAATGATTGGCTGGTACAAATACAACAGACTGATTAAGCTCAATGATGTTGATGGATTATGTTTTCCACAGACTCAGCATGACGATGCCTCTGCATCGTCAATTCAACGCGGCCGCCGGCCGCAAAACATAGCAATAGCAAGGAGCGCGAACATGATTGGATATGTCACCTTAGGTGTGTCAGATATGGAGAAAGCTAAAGCCTTCTATGGCGAACTGTTGAGCGGGTTGGGCGCCACGCCCCTGATGGACATGGGTCGTATTGCTTTTTTCGGCAAAGACATGAGCTCACCCATGCTCGCGGTTTGCGTCCCTTTCGATGAAAGCAGCAATCACCCGGGTAACGGCAACATGGTCGCCTTTAATCCGGGCACAAAGGAAGCCTGCGACGCGCTGTACAGCAAGGCGATTGCCCTCGGTGCGAGTTGTGATGGCGAACCTGGGCAGCGCATACCCGATATGTTTTATGGTGCCTATGTTCGAGATCCAGACGGCAACAAGCTGTGCTTTTTCCATTTTGGCTAAGAAGGTTTTGTCGCTGTACCGTGCACTTGCTTTTCTGCTCAGTGCAGCGCACGTACTTGCCATTGGTCTCAATAAAAGTCGACAACAGCCTCGGAATCGACGTCACTGGATAGGTTGAATCATTCAAGACTACTACTCCCTCGCTAGCTGGAGAACTTCGGTATGTTTCTTAAAAGCACACTTGCAGGCATTGTGTGCCTCCTCATCTCGATCAACAGCGTCGCCAATCAAAAGACCGACGTCGTCACGCTCTACAACGGCGATAAAATTACCGGCGAGATCAAAGAGATGTCAGCGGGGCTTTTGCATCTAAGTACCGACTACGCCAACACTATCAAGATTGAGTGGCAGCAGATTGCGCACCTGGATTCACGCTACAACTTTGAACTGCGGCTGACATCGACCGAGCGCCTCTACGGCAATGTGGCAAAGGCTGAGAAAAACGGAGAGCTGCAGTTTACAAGTATTTCCGACATTCGCAGTATTGCTCTGCTTGATGTCACCGAAATGCGCCCGATCGAAGACTCGTTTATCGAGCGTTTGGATTACACCCTTGGCGCTAATTTTCAGATAGAGCCCGAACTTCGCACCAATCGAATCGATGCGTCGATTGACTACGAAGATCAGGCCACGCGCACCAACATAAATGGCCAAGTCGCTGAGACCGTTACACGGACCACAGAGACCGATTCGGGCGATACGCTAACAGAATCGACCAGCTCCGCATCAGTCAAGTTTGAACATCAGCGATGGACGGACCGAAGTGCGCTCTATCGCACGGTCACGAGTTCATACGAGATGAACGAAGCACTCGGCAACGACGGTCGCTTCTCTCTGGGACTTGGGTTGGGACGCTACTTTATCGACCGTCCCGGCATGCGGCTCAATGCCTCAGCAGGGCTCCAAGGTGTCCTCGAGAAAGATACCCTTCAGAGCTCCCTCAACAATAATGATGCTCGTCTTATGCTGCAGACGACCACCACTGAATCGGAAGTTGAAGGCAATACTCGTTCACTTGAAAGCTTCATCAACGCCAGCTGGCATGTTTACGAATTTGGCGACAATGACATGGACATCACAATCTCTGGCAACGTGTACCCATCACTTAGCGAGAGCGGGCGAGTACGTGCGAACCTTCAAACGATTGTCGCCTGGGAAGTCTACAACGATCTGTACTGGACACTATCGGCTACCGCAGATTTTGATTCAGAATCTGACGCATCGATAATCGAAGGACAGCCACCATCAACAGAAATACCCCAGGACACGCCCATTAGTAGCTTCGACTACAACGTCACCATGGGTATCAGTTGGCGCCCTTAGGGAGATCGATCTAGTGTTGCCAGAAGGCTAGCAACGAGACCTTCCCGTATATTATGTAGCAGCGTGCTAACGCGCGAGGCAACCGCCCCAGTTCATAACAAAAACGCCCTTTCCCGCCTCAGGATTTTTCTGGCGGGGTTTCTTCGTAGTAGTGATGAATATCTCGCTGAGGGAACGGTATGGAAATATTCTCTGCGTCGAAACGGATCTTGACCGCCTTGTGGAGTGCCCAGCGAGTCTCCCAATAGTCTTCGGTCCTGACCCAGGGACGAACAATGAAATCAACGGAGCTCTCGCCCAGGCGATGCAGACGGATAATCGGTTCGGGTGACCTCATAATGGCAGGGATATCATCCACGATCTCGTGCAACACGCGCTCGGCTTTCTCGACGTCGTCGCTGTAACTGATCCCAAACTCAAGGTCTACTCGGCGGACTCTCTGCCCCGTGTAATTGCGAATCACATCGCCCCAAATTTTGCTATTGGGGATGATCAACGTCTGATTGTCGATGGTGTTTATGGTCGTTGACACCATATTCATCTTCTTGACGATGCCCTCGACACCCGCTACCTGTATGTAGTCATCGGTATCAAACGGTCGATAGGCCAGAATCATTGCGCCGGCAGCAAAATTGCCCAGGGTGTCCTGCAACGCAAAACCAATGATGAATCCCGCCACACCCAAACCAGCC
>CBFHPT010000014.1:0-51120 GCA_965657905.1 Luminiphilus sp.
TTCCCAACTGGCAGCTGCTCTGGCTTGATCCCTCTTGATGCTGCCGACACATCCGGTGATGGGGATGGAGCATCAAGTATATCTCTCGTACTCGACTTTGATGATCGCAGAGCGTACGGATCAGTAGTATTTTTTGACGACAATGTGCCGGGCGTAGATGACAGGTTGTCGTCACAGTGGTCGTTGGATCAGGACGACTCGGGTATATCGCTAGAAATCGTGAGAGACGATTTAATCCCAGCGTCATTTATTGTCTCGTTTACAATTGATGAACCACCAGTTGACAGCGTTGATGTGGTAAATCTCCAGCCAACCGGGAACGCGTTTGATCGGTTCGAAGTAGTCTTGCGGTTGCTTCCCAATGCTGGAGGGGCAAGCTACCCCATGCAACTTGTGAGCGCTCCTTATTCCGGTTTCTGTAACGCTCTTTAACACCAAGAAACACGTAGCGCCGACTCGAACGGTGTAGAACTCTAGATATTCGTCATTGCAATGCAAGGAGACTGCAATATGAAAATCGTGAACACCCTCGGCAAGATTACATCAACAATGCTGTTAAGCGCGGTAGTCGTTGCGGCCCCACCCGCTCCGGAGTTACCTTCAGGCGCTTGCGCTGGGCTACTCAAGAAGAACACCTTAAGCTCGTTCTCGCCGTCCGACCTCGCCTCGCGAGCGGGGGTGGAAGTCGGTACGCCCAATATATCGATGTACTTCGACTTTGACACCAGCGTGTTCTACTTAACGGCAATTGTTGAGTCCGGTGCGGCAGCTGACAAACAGTCGGCTGATGACTTTACTACTACAGAAGCAGTCAAGCTCGCCGACGGAAATGCGTTCTCGGTTGAGGTATCAGACGCTTACGCGTATGCCTTGGAAGTTACTGGCACTATAGAAGGTGAGGAAACCGTCTTTTTGTTCATACCTACAAATGGCGGCTACACTTTCTTCGTACACTTGCTGGACAGCCCTGAAGCAGGAGTGTGTCAGGCGATCTGAAATATTGGCCAGTTGATATACGTCTCACGCAAACGATGTACTCCACCAGTTAGTGGGGTTATACCCCGTTCTTCCGGACACTTCAAAGAAGCCCGATAATGGGTAAAAGGAGTGTTTATGATGAAGCGAAGACAGTTCAGTTCGGAGTTCAAGCAAGGCGCAGTTGAACAAACCCACCAACCCGGTGTCAGATGTGCCCAAGTGGCCCGCGAGCTTGGCATTAACGCCAACTTGTTGACCTGATGGAGGCGTGAGGCCGAGAAACCGGGCAGTTCACTCAATGGACGACATGACTCAGAAAAACGCGGCACTGGTAGAAGAAGTCGCTGCAGCTGCGAAAGAGCTTGAATCTCAGTCCTTCGCGCTCGCCTCCATAATGGAGCGGTTCACGCTACCCAACGCATCGGCAGTTCAAGGGGGCTATGGGGCGCCACTTCAGATTGGTGACCACTAATCAAAAGGCACATACCAGTAACTAACGAGCCCATATCAGGCCCATGCCAAGCCTATAACAAGCCCACAGCACGGAACCACGTACAAAAAAGCCGGCACATTCGCCGGCTTTTTTGTAGTTAACGACAGCTCACTTAGCGTGCAAGCGAACCGGCAGATCGAGGTAACCGCGAACAAAGTTATTGCAGTTCCGTACCGGCTCACCGACGACTTCAATGTGTGAAAATCGCTTCATGGCCTCTTCCCAGAGAATGCGCAGCTGCATCTCCGCGAGACGGTTGCCCATGCAACGGTGCACACCGCAGCCGAAAGACATGTGATTACGCACATTGGGGCGGTCGATAATGAACTGATCGGGATTGGGAATCACTTCGTCATCGCGATTAGCCGAGACGTACCACAGGATGACTCGGCTGTCCTTGGGGATCTTCTGGCCTCGGAACTCGACGTCGCGGGTGGTCGTTCGGCGCATGTGAGGTAAGGGCGTCTGATAGCGAATCGTCTCTGAAACAAACGAGGGGATCAGACTTTCATCCGCCTTGAGTTTCTCGAATTCGCCGGGGTTCTCATTCAGGAATACCACGCCACCAGTCATAGAATTACGGGTCGTATCGTTGCCGCCAACGATAAGCAACATCAGATTGCCCAAGTACGACAGTGGGTCATCAACCATGTTCGCCGTCTTAGGGTCTTTTTGCAGAAGACGAATGAGATCGAAAGATTCAACACCATCGTCTTTGTGATCGTGCCAAAGCTGGGTGAATTCCTGAAGCATACCGAGAACAATTTCTCGGCGCTCTTCCAGGGGCAAACCCTGACCCGCAGTGATTCGCTCGTCTGAGGTAATGCAATCGGACCAATACGTCAGCTTTGAGCGCTGTTCGAAGGGAAAATCAAACAACGTCGCCAGCATTTTAGTGGTCAGGTCGATGGATACTTTCTCGACCCAGTTAAAGGTCTCACCCACAGGTAATCCATCGAGGGTCTCTTGGGTACGCTCGCGAATCAGTGCCTCGAACTCTTTGAGATTCCGAGGCGCAACAACTGGCTGGACTGCTTTACGCTGATCATCATGCAGGGGTGGGTCAGTGGCGATGAACATCTGCACGATCATGTCGGGTTCGGGGTCGAGAATGGCGATCGAAGGCTCGGAAGAAAACGTCTCCCAGTCCTTTTCTATCTCCATAATGTCGTTGAACTTGGTGATAGACCAAAAATCCCCTGCGGGGCTTTCCGCTTGATAATGAACCGGTGCCTCTTCCCGCAGTCTCGCGAACAATTGCTGCCAGGTATCATGCTCAAAGCGCCGCGGGTCAGAAACATCCAACTCGTCGAGCGGCGTGGTCAGAGGGTCAGGGAGACCATCGATGTGCGTTACAGCCTGATTCATGGCGTTTTCCTCGCTGAGCTATTAGTCGGTCTTGTCACGTTCTGTCAGTGATCACTAAAGACACTATGACTATTTTTTTATATCTGCTTACATCTGGAATTCAGGCAGACGCACGGTAAGATTGCCCATGCCATCCTTGACGATCAGTTGGCAAGCCAGTCGGGAGTTTTCTTCGCGATCAGGGCGAAGACCGAGCATAGACTCCTCCTGAGGCTCGGCAGTTGCCAAGGCCTCCATGTTTTCCACAAAACAGTGGCAGGTACCGCAAACAGCAGAACCACCGCAGTCGGCATCAATACCTGGCACGTCGTTCTTCATCGCGACTTCCATGATTGACATGCCGGGCTCCGCATCTACCTGATGCTCGGTCCCATCGAATTCGATAAAGGTAATTACTGAAATTGACACGCGCGTCTCCTAGTTGTCAGTTCTGTCGTTGCCAGCGTAATCCATTGAGTTCATGCACGGGCAGTGACCGGTTATGAAGTTGTTGTTTTTGCTCTTCGTACAGTGCTTTATACCTGAACCAAGGCACGCGCGGAAATGCATGATGAACACCGTGATAATTCTGAAAGCCCCAACACCAGGTTCCAAATGTGCGTATCCAGGCGGGGAGAACGAACACCGAGGTATCGACGAATTTCCCCTGTTCGCTGTGTGGGGTGTGCACGATGTAAGCGAATAAATACACCAATACCAGCAGGCCAACTTCGTAGGCGACAAAGAGCATTAAAAACGCTAACCAAAGTCCTTCTAATAAGGTTCCCTGCCCTGACGAGGTCACGATAGACACTAGCGCCCCCGCCATCAGCAGTCTTATACCAAGGCTCGCAATAATCTCGAGGACAAACCGCACTTTTTGATCGGTGTAATCCTTGGTCCATCGATCGCGAAAAAAAATCGTGTACTGATTGAGCATCATCTGCGAACTGCCGACTAAACCAGCCCATAGCCCACGGGACATGCCTGCGCACACGAGGTCAGGATCTCTTCCTGGAATGTTGGTGTGGGCATGGTGGAGAAAATGCTCGTGCTTGTGAGCGGTATAAGGAAGACCTACCACGACTCCGCTGACGTAGCCGACTGCGTCATTGAGCCAGCGATACTTGCGACCACCACCGCAGACGGCGCCGTGAACTGCTTCGTGCAAGGGGGTATAGGACGCGTAGTATACGAATGCCATCGCCGGAGTGGCGACCCAGAGTGAAATCCAACCCAATGCGGCAGCCAGAGGTATCAGCAAAAATCCTGCCGCAGCACCCAGTGCCAACACTAAGGTCGGCCAAGCGATAGCGTCGCAGTAACGGTTGGCAGCGATCTTCATCGCCTGGATTTCTTCTCGGTTAGTCAATTGGATTCACCTAACGTTATCCAGTTATTTCAAATCACTATACCTGCACCCGCCCCTCAATAACGGTTCCTGTCTGGCCACCGGGGTGTCATAATCAGCCAAAACGGAGTGATTTTGTGATTAACGCTGGCTATGCCCGACTTTTACACCGTGATCTCATCGCCGTCGGTGTCCCCGAAGAGACGCTGCTCGCAGGTACCGGTCTGTCCGCGCGCCAGATATGGAATGCAAAACAACTCCCACCTAGGGAGTTCGTCGCCCTGCTCGAGAATGCCCGCGCGCTGAGTAGAGAGCCCGCTCTCGGATTTCGCCTCGCTGGTCAAAACCGATTAGCAGGTCTGGGGATGATGGGCTTGGCAATGGTGTCCGCGCCCACATTAGGTGACGGCCTTCAGGCCATGGCAAGTTTCACCTCTCTCGAGGCGGGCTACATCAAGTTCACCGTCATCGCGGGGCCAACGTCCACAGCCATCAATATTTTTATTGATGACGTGGTCGGCTCAAGCCTCGACCTGCATGTGGAATCCATTCTCGGGCTGATTCAGGCATTTATTGAGGATACGACGGGCCCTCTCGAGAACCGAGCGGTGTTCACCGTGTCATACCCCGACGAAGGACGCAGCGCAGAATATGCCGAATACCTCCACGGTAGAATTGAATTTAACCAACCGGTTAATAGCATCAGTATTCCAACCCGCCTGCTAAACAACCTATCCCCTTTTGCCGACGCTGAAGTGTGGGTAATGACTCGGCGTTTTCTCAGCGAAAAGCTGAGCGCCCTTGATGGTGAAGCCGAGAAGCCCTTTACTGAGCACACCCGGGGGGTGCTGTCCGCCGCGCAACCTCCCCTGCCAGACATTCGTGCGATCGCCGACGCGCTGCATGTTTCCCAGCGCACCCTTAATCGCCGTCTCCACCACGAGGGCAATTCCTTCCGTCAACTCAAGTTAGATGCCACTCACAACTGGTCCAGGCGAATGCTGCTCGAGGGTGCCAGCGCAGAGGCCATCGCCTTCGAACTCGGATACAACAACGCCGCCAACTTCCGGCGCTCTTTCCGAGAGTGCCTCGGCAAGACACCCCGAGAATGGCTTACTGAACAGCAGGATCAACTCAGTCGGGGCGTGCCTTGATCCGAAAAAAGCGTCGGGTAAAAACTGACTGCAGTAATGGGTCAATCCAGCGATACAAACGTCCGGAAATCACGACCGGTTTGCCTGCATCAACCCCATCGATACCATCACGGACCACGCCATCGGCATCATACCAAAGCCACTTGGGCATACCTGCCTTCATATCGTTCAGTCCAGCGCTCTCGTGGAAGTCCGTATGGGTGAAGCCCGGGCAGAGCGCGGAGACATGAACCCCGCTGCTCGCGTAAGTCAAATTCAACTCTTCAGAGAGCGCGATCAAATAGGTTTTACTGGGTCCATAATTGCAACCCCCTGAGCGCGGTATCCGCCCCGCGACCGATGCAATATTAATCACCCTGCCTTGCCCGGATGCAATCATGGCGGGCATAAAGCGGTGACACATCTCAGCAACCGACGTCATCATCAGCTGAAAAAACGCTTGCTGCTCGCTCCAGTCTCGATCCTTGATCAAATCAGGCCCGGCTATGCCTGCGTTGTTGACCAGATAATCGACGACCAGATTCTGGGATTCACAGGCATCAGCGAGTGCCTTGGGCGCGTCGGGCTCGCTGAGATCCGCAACCAGTATCTCAATGCGAATTCCGTGAGCAGCCACCAACGTAGCCGCCAACGCCTCGAGTTTTTCACGGCGGCGTGCAACCAGAATCAGATCCTTTCCTTTCACGGCTAATTGACGGGCGAACTCAGCGCCAAGTCCCGCGGAAGCACCTGTGATCAACGCAAAGCCCGTGCCTATTGATTCACTCATTGTGGCGTTACCTGATAACCCTGTCGGGGAAAGTGCACATGTACCGTGCCAGCGATAGCGGTTTCCCGCGCGACGACAATCCGATTCGCAGTCAGTGCTACCAGTGTGCCGGATACCGGATCGCGGCCGTAATCGCCTGGAGCTACTGACACCACGGTGCCAGGGCCAATCGTAGCGTCGTCAGAGTCGGGCACCGCTCGAGGAACCGCGTCTCGCGCGATCGCGAAGCAGTCAGCTGGCGCAAGCTCCTCCCGTGGCCCTTGGCCTACTTGGCCTACACGCTGGTACCAGTCTTTAACGTGTGGGTAACGACTATCGACACCCTTACCGCTGGCCATCCCGTTGAGCCAAAGCGGATGATACGCCGCAAAATCCGCATAGCCGGGTTCACTGCCCTGCAACCACTCACAAGTGCTCAACGTGGCATCAAGCTGGGTTAGGAAGTCGGTCAGTACTGCGACGGCGGCACTACCCTGCGGGGGACGCACCGTACCGCCCTTAACCATACCCTGACGATCCTTAACAAATCGGACCAGCCCTAAGGGACCCATCATCCCCAGCAAACGCGGCAGCAGTCGCAGTGGCGACACCGCACCAATAGCGGCAAAAAATACATCGCCCTCGGCAAGGGCTACAAGCGATTGCACGCCTTCGGGCACCGACGCGGCCGTAAAATCCGACACTGAGGCAATACAAGCGACCTCGTCGGCTATCAGCGCCGTATCACAAAACAGGTCGGCCCCCACCTGAGCCACCGGAATACGTCGGTATCCTCCAACAAGCGGATCGAGGTTGGGTCGTGGGGGAACCGAGGGCGATAACACCGAGTACCAGGGCATCGATGCCTTGCCGAACATCAGGCGGATCTTTTCAGCATAGGGACTGGCGTCGTAGTGATGCAGAATAATTTGATCTGGAGTCATTTGTTCTGGCTTCCTTTGTTCTGGAATCATGGGCCCTCCTGCTGTGCGAAACTTGCACGGATATCGGCCGGTTGTTGACCTGAATGAACGTTCCGAACGTCGAAGGTGGCGGCGATTAGAATCATGCGTCGATCACGTGTAATGCAGCATAGGCGATATGGGCAATCACAACCCCTACAGTGAGCTGTAAGCGCATGGCCGCATACCATCCCTGAGTTCCATCAACGTTTCGCTCGTACCACAGTAACGCCAGATAACCCAAGGTTAACAACACGCTTGCAAGCATTGTCTGCGCCGTGAGCAGTGACGCCACGGCAAAAATGACTACGCCGTTGCTGACCAGCAATCTCAGACGTTGATCCTCTGGGGGGCGCTCCCGGGCGTAACCCCACACGGCGCCCGACAAGAAGCTCAGGATAGCCAACGAGTAGATAACAAAGCCCTGAACCGACAGCGATCGCGGGTAATCCTCAAGGAACAGATAGCCCGCCAGAAACCCATAGAACGGGAGTAATCCCGCGAAGCCCAGCGCGCGAGCGGTTAGCTTTGCTTGCATGCCGCCTCTGCATCAGGGTGGCGGACAATTGTCAGCAAAATGTCCCCGACGCCGAAGCCGAATTTGCTCATGGCGGACTCGTTGATCACAACGTTGTCACTGACGCGATACATACGATCATCGATGGTCAAATCAATGGAATCGTCATCGAGAGGAACGCGAAGCACATACTTCAGGAACATCGCATTGCCAGCCCAGCTAGCAACACCCTCGCCTACGACGTCACCGGCAGTCGCCCGATAGCCACCGTCACCATTGGGCGTGAGGGTCCAAACCCGCTTCTGAAGCTCGCCATCGTCAAAGACGAAGTCTTCATCCAACGTACCAACGCCATCGTCCCAGCACGCCGTGATATCGGCATTGAAGTAGCGGATGACTTTACCGGAGTAGTCTTTAACAACACCGTGAGCGGTCAAAAAGCCATTAAAAAACGACTCTGGGTCAAAGGCAGGTGACCGGCCCGCGTACTCACTTATCTTAGCGGACGAACAGCCAGCCAGAACAGTGAACACGGCACACATCGCCGCCAGTCGCAGGATTGACCAAGAATCGAGCAGGCATAAAAAACCCCGGCCCAATGGGCCGGGGAAGAATAACCATCTGGGGGAAGATGGCTTGGTACAACGCTTTTCGACCTGCATGAGTGCTCAAGCAACGCCTAACATGTGATATTTACGAGCTTGAATTTTCATCGGATCATTTGGATCAAAAAAAAAGCGGCCCGTAGGCCGCTTTTCCGTTCATTTGACTGTTGGCTTTAGAGGCCTTCAGTCCAACCAGCCCACCAAGGGTCTGAGCCGTCAGGGTTGACAGCACCGCTGAACGTGGTCGCATCAAAGAAGCTTGCGTCAAAGTCCTGTGGATCACCGCCGGCAGTATTAGGAACATCATACGCATCAGCAACCGCAGCCCAGTCGATGGGATCAAGGCCGGATGCTGCTGCCGCCTGCGAGGCCAAGATGTCATCCAATGCTGCGGCTTCAACGACCACTGAGCTGTTACCTACGGACTCTTCGTTAGAAAGCGTACCGCCCGAGCCATCGTTCGCACAGTCTTGAACCCAGTTGTTGAAGACCAGTGCAGTATTGATGTTGGCTTCAGCGCCGTCTTCAATCTGAGCACAGGTATCGAAGGTACCAGTAGCATCAGTAGCGACAGTGGCAACCACGTTGTGGAAGAAACCACCTGAGCTATCTTTGAAGCGCATGATGAAGGGTGAGTCATCCGCCTGCTTGTCAGCCACGATAGTGACGTTTACGACAGATGGCTTAGAGAGCCACTCGAGGGTACCCTCGGTGTCCATCTCAAATGCTTCACCCGAACCGCTTCCGCTCTGAACAACCAACGCGTACTGGATGTTGCCTTGATAGCCCTCATCCCAGTCGATTGAATCGTCAAGGGCGTCAACGACAACCAAGTGCTTCATGTTGGCAGTACCGCCATAGAACTCAACACCGTCATCAGACGTGGTGTAGATCTGGATGTAATCAAACTCAGTACCAGAGCCCACTGCGTTCAAGCTCAAACCGTTGATTTCATCACCGTCAGAGTTAATGGCAACACCGTTCTCCTGGAGTACGACGTACTTCATCACGCCGCTGTCGTCAGTGGCGTCATCACCACCAATGAAGCCCGCTTCGCCCTCGCCATCAACGTTACAAGGCATGCCTTCGCAAGCGTTGTGCGGTGCGAATCCAGAAATCTGAATGCCGCCCCACTCACCGGGTGCGATAGCACTGTCGTCAGCGCCCTTGAAGACAATCGGTGCATTCATCGTGCCCACAGCATTGATCTTGCTGCCACGTGTCACGTGCAGGACTGAAGCCGCCAATGGATCGTCAGAAGGCATACCAACAATGGTCACGCCAGCTGCAATAGTGAGCGTTGCGTTAACCAGTGAAGCACCACCTTGACAGGTGTTGGCGTCAACAAGCAGGCAGTTACCGTTACCAATGTTGACACGACCGTCGAGCTGGTAGGTGTTGCCAGCGGGTAATGTCAAATCAGTGAGGTAAGTACCGTTGAGTCGACAAACGTTCTCTTCGACTTCTTCGGTGCCTTCTGGACAGCCGACGACGGGGGCGACATCACCTGCACCAAAGTCGAGAGTCCAACCAGCCCACCAAGGATCAGAACCGTCGGGGTTTACAGCACCCATGTAGTCCGTGCTGGTGAAGAAGCTTGCGTCAAAGTCCTGCGGATCGCCATTCGCAACGCTCGGCAAGTCAAATGCGCCTTCAACCGCATCCCAATCAATTGGGGTAACGCCAGATGCACCTGAAGCCTGCGAAGCCAAAATGTCATCCAAGGCTGCGGCTTCGATCATTACGGTGTCGTTGCCTACAGAAGGTTCGTTTGACAGCGTACCGCCAGCACCCGAGACATTAGAGCAGTCCTGGATCCAGTTGTTGAATACCAGCGCGGTGTTGATGTTCGCTTCCGCACCGTCTTCAATGCGCGCACACTCATCAAACGTGCCGGTTGCTTCGCCAGAAACTGTCGCTACCACATTGTGGAAGAAACCGCCTGAAGAGTCTTTAAACCGCATGATGAACGGTGAGTCCTCGGCTTGCTTGTCAGCGATAATTGTCGTGTTGACCAGAGTGGGCTTGGAAAGCCATGCCAGTGAACCTTCGGTGTCCATCTCGAACGCTTCACCGCTGCCTTCGCCACTTTGCTTGACCAGCACCCACTGCATGTTGCCCTGGTAGCCTTCATCCCAATCGACAGAATCATCGAGGGCATTTGAGACAACCAAGTGCTTCATGTTGGCAGTACCGCCGTAAAACTCTACGCCGTCATCAGACGTCTCGTGAATCTGGATGTAATCGAACTCAGTCGCCGAACCCACTGCGTTCAGGCTCAGTGCGTTGATTTCATCACCGTCGGAGTTGATAGCAACACCGTTTTCAGCAAGTACCACATAGCGCATTACACCGCTGTTATCAGCCGCGTTGTCACCACCGATAAATCCAGCTTCGCCTTCGCCATCGACGTTACAGGGGTCACCCTCACATGCGTTGTGCGGAGCGAAACCGCTGATTTGAACACCACCCCACTCACCGGGGCCAGTGAAGTCAGTATCTGCAGAGGCAAACACAATCGGCTGCGTGGGCGTACCAACTGCATTGATCATGCTACCGCGAGTAATGTGCAGAACTGCAGCACTCAGCGGATCATCAGAAGGCAGACCACGGACCTGAACACCCGCTTCGATGGTCAGCGTCGCGTTAACCAGCGCATCGCCGTTAGAGCAAGTAGTAGCATCCGACAACTGGCAGTTACCGTTACCAATGCTCACACGCCCGTCCAACTCATACACGTTGCCAGCAGCTAACGTGAGATCGTTGAGGTAGACACCGCTCATGCGGCAAACCCCAGAAGACTCCTCAGTGGTTCCATCTGGACACGCAGACGGATCGGGCCCTGGTTCAGGATCAGTACCACCCCCGTCACCACCTTCACTGCAGCTATTGTCGCCGCTACAGCTGTTATCCGAATTGTCATTCGAGGTTGGCGCATCAACGGTGATGGTGGCCTCATCGCCCTCCGAACAGCCACCGAGACCCGCGAGGACCCCTGTAGCCAGAAGAGCCAATACAAACCGCTTCTTCATCATGTTACTCCCTGTTACGTGAAGACCCGATGGGTCAATTGCTGATTAAAATTGCCAGTCGAGTCCGAGCTGGAATGTGGTGCCCTTTTCATACTGCTGGAAGACCTGCCCACCTTGGGTGTACTGGACTTCCTCGTCGAAAATGTTCTCGAGACGCGCCTTCAAAACGGCCGCCTCCGTGAGGTCATAGCGATAAACCAGGTTCAACTCACCGCGAGGCTCAAGGATCACGTTGGGCTGGCCAAAAATGCCGACATCCGCGATTGACTCACCATTTTGGTTAAACAGTAAGGTGACCTGATGCCCACCCTCGAGATTGTCGTAACCCAGCACCAGGTTTGCCGTGTACTCTGGCTGACCCTGTAAGGCGCGAGTTTCACCGTCTAACAACGTGACCTCCGACTCGATGTACGCCGCGTTGAAGGAAACGAAAAGGGTCTGGTTGTAGTCGTCGGTGAGCACAAACTCCTTGCGCCCTTCGACCTCAACCCCGTAGAGCTCTGCGGTCTCCGAGTTCTGGAACGTACGCGAGTTTCCTGCGGTACCCGACGCGGGCTGAACCACACGTTCAATAGGATCATCCATATCCTTATAGAACAACGCAGCCGAAAGCTGATCCTGCTCGTTATCGCCGAAATACCATTCCCACCGTAGATCGGCATTGAAGATGTCGGAAATGCCTAGGTTGGGGTTACCTCGAACACGGACGTTAAACTCGTTGTCGAAGTACACAGCGTTGGACGCCTCTTTGAAATCGGGGCGCGCTACCGTCTGCGATACCGCGAATCGGAGCTGCTGGGTTTCTGAGTAGAACCAGTTCACACCCAGCGCAGGCAGTAGACTGCCCTCGTCGACAATACCCTGAACGGGATTACCCGTTGTCAAATCGAAAGTGTCGGTAACCTGCTCATACTGCTCGTAACGGGCGCCTAAAATAAACTGCCACGTAGTGTCCCAAGTGTGGTCATACATCGCGTACAAGCTGTTGTAATCGAGCTCAGCTTCGTACTCATCCGAGACTTGAGTACGCACTTGGAAAAGGAAGCCGGTGCTTGGGTTGTCCTGAACACCACCGACAGGGGGTGCTACATTGCCGTTGCCATCAACGATCGGATCGCAGGCAACCGTCCCGGTTCCCTCGCCACAGACATAAATATTATCGGACACCAATACGTTAGGAGATGCGCTCAGGGTCGCGTCGGCGCCGTTGTTGAAGTACCCATACGTGGCACTGTCAGCATCCCGTTCCCGGTAGATTGCTTGGCCGCCGAACTGCAACTTAGCGAAGCTCGAGCCGCTGTCGAATACATCCCAGCTGAGATCGACCGAGAAATCAAAGTTGTTGTCGATCAACTCGTCGTAGCGCTTGGAAGAGCTACCCCCAGAGAAGAAAAAGCCGTTCAAGATGTCAGTTTGCTCGTTATTTGGCTTTGAAAAATCGTAGGCTTCAACCAATTCGGCGGGATCCGTCAGATTGGCCTCAGCGTTGAAGCGAACATCTGTTCGACCCGGCATGTAACGTTTGGCCTGGCTGCCGGTGAACTGCCAATCGAGGAAGAAAGAACCATCTTCATTAAGAAAATGAGAGCCTACGATCTGAGACGACAGAAACTGGCGTTCTTCCCACTGATTCGTGTGCTGATAGACCGCCCTGAATTCATCACCCTCACGCCCTACAGAGCGCTCAACAAAGCTCTCCGTCGACCGGGACACCACGTTGTTCCACTCGAATGTGTTGTTACCGACGTTCCAGCCGACCGAGAACAAGCCAGAAAGATCGATTACGTTCGTGTACGACTCATACACCTGATCGTCAGCGATGATGCCGCTGGCGCTGTAACTGCGACGAATACCATTCCCACGCTTGGACCACTCGTTGGAGTAGTTGACCGCCGCGTAGACGCCTAACTCGCTGTCATCGAGGTAGAACAAGTCCCCGTAATCCACGCCCAAGCCACCATTCGGGGTAGCGTTGTCGAAATCCAAGTCCCAGTCATCGGCGATAATGATGCCCGCCGTGCGCTGGAGCTCACGAAGTGTGCTTTGATCCAAGGTGTAGGATTCGCCTGTCTCAGAGTCGACAAACTCCCCGCCGTCTTGAACGATATCGCCGATGAGCTGTACGGCAATCTTCTCTTCTCGAGCGCCGTCGTCCCACCCTAACCAATCGAAGCCGCCGCTGTTAGGGTCAACACCCACGCGCTCGCCCGTCAGGTCAGAGGTGTAGCCGAGGGACGCAGACACACCAAAGGTCTGCTCATCTGGGAAAGTCTTGGTGTTGATGACCAGGTTGCCGCCCGTGGATTCACCCGGCATAAACGGCAAGAAGGTCTTCTTAATGTCTAGCTGATTGACGAAGTTGGAAGGAAATAGATCCAGCGGAACCGTTCGCTTGGTGGGGTTGGTCGACGGCATAGTCGCGTTGTTAAGTGTCGAGGTCACGTAGCGACCACCCAAACCGCGAATGAATACGTACTTGTCGTCCTGCACCGTGATACCCGGCACGCGAACCACTGAAGCGGCGACGTCGGAATCGCCAAAGCGAGTCAGCAGCTCGACACCTATCGTATCGACAATGTTACTGGTATCGCGCTCAGATACCTCAAACCCAGAGGGATCAAAGGTGGCCACCACAAACACTTCCTCGATAGTGGGTGCTTCAATTGCAAGTGAGCCATCTTCCGGTAGCGCTAATACGACGCCGCGGGTGATCCCGCTAGCGACTCGGACCTCGGCTGAGACCTCACCCACAGACACAGTGTATAGACCGCGCGGTAACGACTTGCTGGCAACCCCTTCATTGTTGGTTGCCACCGCACCCTGCCCATTCGAGATCACTACCAGCTGACCGTTAGCGGGAGCAGACCCCTCTCGCACGGTGACCTGCAGTGTGCCCACGGGTGCCTCACGTCGATCCGCAGATGACTCCGTTCGGGAATAGACTTCTATGTAGGGATCGTCGCTGCTTTCTATATCAAGAATTAGATCGACTAACTGCCCCGAGCCGGCGCTAAACCGAACGACGCGGCTACCACCGTCGACAGTCGTGACTTCAACCACGTGCTGCCCCTCGTCGAGGTCGGCAAACAGCGAACCATCACGTCGGGTTTTACCAACGTCCTGACCGTCAACGATGACAGACGCACTATCGACAGCAACGCCGTTACTGTAAACGTAAGTGAGTAACTCGTTCGCAGCCAAAGCGGACTGAGCCGCCAATGCCAACATTGACAACGATAAAATGCGAACAAAGCCAAACTTCTGTGACATTGAGACCTCTCGGGCGCGCACAACATGAAACCGCCAATTTGGCAGCAGATGGGCGCATCCTAGGGGCTGCGAGTTACAAGAATGTTTCCTTAATATGACAGTTTGGTTACACAGAAGCTGCTGGATGAAGCTAGCACCCAAAGTTCATCGAGGCATTGCAAGCTGTCATAAAAAATTCATTCACCACTCTATTAACTGCAACAGCGGGTGGGCAACCTCTTCCCGATTGGGGGGCGCGTGGCTGTGTTCATTCTCGTCAGCACCTGCCCAACGTCTGAAAATGAAAATAACGGGAGACGCAGGATGATCAGTTTTCAGCGGATGATAGAGACGCGCTACCCTGACTTCGTCATCAAACACCGGCGCACGGCTAGCGTACTCAGTCGATTTCTTGGCTTCCTTTTTTACGAGAAGCGTTTTCAGCAGTTTGAGCAGGAATATCCCCACTACACCGGGCATGAGTTTGTCGAGGCGGTACTACGCTACTTTGATTTTCATCTTCGACTGCGCGAAGTAGAGCGAGCACGTATCCCCAGTTCCGGACGCGTCGTAATTGCCGCCAACCACCCCATTGGCTCACTGGACGGCCTTGCGCTGCTCAACCTGGTCCGTCAGGTTCGCCCCGACGTGAAAGTCATCGCCAATGAGATGCTGATGGCATTAAAGCCCCTGGGGCCGGTTGTTCTCCCCGTCGACAATATGGGGGGCAATACTGCGCGACAGAACTTGAAAAACCTCCGCGCCCACCTCGAGAACGACGGGGCGCTCATCATCTTCCCGGCTGGTGAAGTGTCGCGATTTGGCCCCAGCGGTGTGAAAGACGGCCTGTGGCACAGCGGATTCGTCAAAATGGCCTCAGCGACAAAGTCACCTATCCTGCCGATATTCGTCGAGGGTCGTAATTCGATATTTTTCTACAGCCTGTCGTTTCTTGCTAAACCCCTATCCACTGCGTGGCTGATTCGCGAGATGTTCAAGCAGAGCCACAATACGATCGATGCGCGGGTTGGCCGGCCGGTACCGTTCGATGTTTACAGTGCTAACGATTTCTCCGCAAAAAAACTCGCGTCGCTGTTCAAAAAACACGTCTATCGATTGGGCAATAACGGCAAACCCATCTTTAAGTCGGTCGAAACCGTGGCACCTCCTGAGGCTCGGCATTTACTGCGCCAAGAACTGGAAGCCAGCGAACTTCTGGGTGAGACCCACGATGGTAAGCAAATTTATCTTGCCAACATGACGGACTCTCCTTGCGTCATGCGCGAGATCGGTCGATTGCGCGAAGCAACCTTCCGCTTGGTCGGCGAGGGTTCGGGACTGCCAAGAGACATTGACCGGTTCGACAGAGACTACGACCAATTGGTGCTGTGGGACGGAGATGACCAGGAAATCGTCGGGGCTTACCGTTTCGGTGATGCCGCCACCATCATCAAAAAGCGTGGCATTGAAGGCCTATACACCAACACCCTGTTCGAGTTTGATGCGTCAATGACGCCCTATTTCGAGCAAGGCCTGGAATTGGGACGAAGCTTTGTGCAACAAAAGTATCAGACCCGTCACAGCCTCGATTACCTGTGGTTCGGTATTGGTGCCTACGTTAAAAAGTACCCGCGGTTTCGTTATCTGTTTGGACCTGCATCGATCAGTCGCTTCTATGGGCAAAAAGCGATCGCGCGGATGGCCTACTACTATTCCACGTACTACAACCAAATTGACTTGGGCGTGACACCGCGCAACCCGTTCCAGATCTTTGATTCTACAAAGGCGGAGTTCACCAGTGAATTCAGCGGTATCGATGCAAAAGAAGATTTGAAAGCGCTGCGAGACACCCTCGCTGAGACGGGTTTACCAATTCCTACCCTATACAAGCATTACTCACAGGCCACCGAGCCCGATGGCGTCGTATTCACCGCTTTTAATATTGACCCCGAATTCGGTGATTGCGTGGACGGCTTTGTCTTGGCGGACCTTCACAAGCTCACTGCTAGAAAGCGCAAACGGTATCTGGGCGATACGCTCATTCAAGAGACACCCAGCCCTCAAGGAAGCGCGTAGAGCGTCAGTTCTCGCCCCGGACGCAGCCCGCCGCACCCCGAAGTTGGTATTTATTACATTTTTGTGGCAGATCGCTGCGGGTTAGAACAAATCGGTTTTCGACAATCGCCCTCCAAACTGTTTTATTGATGGGGTGCAGGCCACTCCTTCGCGGGTGCACGTTGGTAGCGACAGCTACGCGCCCTGCATGGCTCATGCCACCGCGTGCACCACGCCCGTTTCCCGACGCTGGATAGCTATCCAGCGAGCTTTATTCAACCCCGAAATCTACCCTACCCGACCGCGGGCCAGCCTCATCATGTTGTCGCTGGACTCATCCCCCCGTGTGTCTGTTCAATCCGTCAAGGAGAACGTATGAAGCGAAGCAAACGAGATATGAACCAGCGAGCCTATGAACGCGGCTACCAAACAGGATTAAACGGGCGGTCAAGCGACCTCTGCCCCCATTCTGAGGGTGACCATCGCATCAATTGGATGCAGGGCTGGCGCGAAGGTAGGACCGATCAGTGGGATGGACTGAACGGTGCAACCGCCTGTCATAAGTTGTCGGGGTTCTAGCCCCCCCAATTTCATGTCATGTGCCCTCGCAAGAGGGCTTTTTTTCAACCTACAAACCTCATCAGCCCGCCAATTGCGTCTTCATGTAGCTCGATCAGCGATTTTGGCGAACCTTTCGGGGTTGTTTTTGTCACAAATGCCACCATAGTGAACCATCATCCGATGTGAGCCGACGACGTGACAAAAACACCGCTTCAGCAACTCGAGCGCTGGCTGGATAGCCAGATTATTGGTCAACAGGACCTCATTCATAAACTGTTAATTGCACTGCTGGCCGATGGTCATCTGCTAGTCGAAGGTGCACCGGGACTCGCGAAAACCCGCGCCATCAAACAGATGTCCGAAGGTATCGAAGGGTCTTTTCACCGAATCCAATTCACGCCCGACCTGCTGCCCGGCGATATTACCGGCACCGACATCTTTCGACCCCAACAGGGCATTTTTGAATTCCAGCAAGGCCCAATCTTCAACAACCTGATTCTTGCTGATGAAATTAACCGCGCACCCGCAAAAGTGCAGTCGGCGCTGCTTGAGGCCATGGCCGAGCGTCAGGTCAGTATTGGCACACAAACCTATCAACTGCCGGAGTTGTTCCTAGTCATGGCAACTCAGAACCCCATTGAGCAAGAGGGCACCTATCCGCTGCCTGAAGCCCAGCTTGATCGTTTCCTGATGCAGGTCAATGTCACCTACCCCGATGCCGAGGCTGAAGCGCGGATCTTGCGGCTTGCTCGCAATGAAGCAAGCGGTGAGACGCCGCCACTCCCGGCAGAAATCAGTCAAAGCGATATTTTTGCGGCGCGCAAAGCCGTGCTCGATCTCCATATGGCGCCCGCGGTCGAGGAATACATCGTGCAACTGGTCATGGCCACGCGAAACCCCGGCCTGTACGACGCCGAATTTGCCCAGTGGCTGGAGTTTGGGGCGAGTCCAAGAGCGACCATCGCACTCGATCGATGTGCCCGCGCAAATGCCTATCTGAACGGCCGCGACTATGTCAGTCCCGATGACGTGCAAACGATTGCCATGGACTGTCTGAAGCATCGCCTGATCATTGCCTTTGAGGCGGAAGCCTCGGGTATAAGCAGCGAACAGGCAATTGAACGTTTGCTGTCTCTGGTACCCGTCGGGTGAGGTAATGAAGCAGCGTCCAGACTCGCCGGTTACCGGAGCCGAAATCGACGTCCCATCGCTGGTCGCAGCGCGTTTTTCCGCGCGTTATCTCAACGTAACCCATGCCACTCGGGCGCTCGCCCATCTTGCTGGTGCAAAGCGCTCGCGCCGACGCGGGCGGGGTGTTGAGTTTGACGAAGTCCGGCAATACGCCGCCGGCGATGACGTGCGATCCATCGACTGGCGAGTAACCGCGCGATCAGGGGAGCCTCACACCAAACTATTTCATGAAGAGCGGGAACGCCCGGTTCTGGTGACGGTGGATTTGAGGAAGCCCATGCAGTTCGGCTCCAAATGCTGCTTTAAATCCGTACTCGCCGCACACACGGCCAGTCTGATTCTCTGGTCGGCCCTTGATCGCGGCGAGCGCGTCGGCGGCATGGTGACCGCTGGCGAAGAAGTCAAAGACGTCAAGCCTCAGCGTTCCCGTCGTGCAGTCCTGCGCATGATCGGTCACATGCACGACCAATCGAAACTCAAAGTGGGCAGCCGTGAGCTTTCCCTTGCAGAGCAGGTAGAACAACTGCGGCGCATTGCGCGACCCGGCGCCAGTGTTTTTATGATCAGCGATTTTCACGACGGCTTGGACCCCGAGGCCATCCGCGCCCTGCGCAATTTGGTGAAAACCATTCAGCTAACCGCCATCGTTATCAACGACCCCCTAGAGTGGCAGCTGCCTCGAGCCGGCACTTATGTGGTGAGCGATGAGATGGGTCGAAGCACACTGAATACAGGCGACAAAGCGCTGCGCGACAGCTATCAAAGTGAGTTCGACGCCCAGCGTGCTCAGCTCAGCGCAGCCCTTAAAGGCTTACGCATCCCCTTGGTTCCGCTGATCACCGCCGCCTCCCCGCTTCCCGTACTACAACGTTTTTTCCCGTCTCGATGAACGCACGTAGCAACACAGTTCACTGCATGCCCACCCTGTCGTATCGAGAGGATAGCTGTGAATCCTGAAAACTTGATGGCAGCGCTTGCACCACTGCGGGAGCCCGACGCTATCAGTTGGTGGCCCCTTGCGTGGGGATGGTGGGTAATCCTAGGACTGTTAGCTGCGATAGTGGTCTGGGCTTTGGTTTGGCTCATTCGTCGCCATCAACGTAATCGATATCGGCGCGAAGGGCTCAAATCCCTGAAACGCGCCTTGGATCAGGGTGATATGACCCTCTCCCAGTTAAACCAACTGCTGAAAATCATCGCGTTACAAGCCTGGCCTCAGGACGCGGTCGCCGAGCTACACGGCACACAGTGGATCGCTTTTTTGACTGCCACCAATCCCAAGATAGCGAAAGCCGGCACAAACGACGAAGGTCTTGATCAGTTGCAGGATGCGTATCGGCGACCCGAGGCAGCTGTTTCCCAGCACCTAGCGGACGCCGCGCAAGGCTGGATCGCACATCACCGGAGCGCTCATGTTTGAAATAGCGCTACCGTGGCTTTTGGTGCTACTCCCCACTCCCCTGTTGGCGCGACTACTCATGCCCGCGGCGAACAGCGATCAGGCAGCCATTCGCGCACCGTTTGCCGCTCGGTGGCGCTCATTGGCGAGTGCGAGTCAGCTAGGGTTTCGGGGCAGCTCCGCTAACATGGTGTTAATCACCTTGATATGGATGCTACTCGTTGTTGCCGCCGCCCGACCCCAGTGGCTGGGGGAGCCCATCGAACTGCCCAATTCAGGGCGGGATCTAATGCTCGCCCTCGATCTTTCAGGCAGCATGCAAATCGAAGACATGCAGGTGGGAAGCGCACTGGTGTCGCGCATTGAGGCCGTCAAGGCTATCGCCTCTGACTTTACCGAACGTCGGTCGGGGGATCGGGTAGGCCTGATTTTGTTCGGTACCAAAGCCTATGTACAAGCACCCCTGACCTTTGACGTGACAACCGTCACTCAGTTTATCCGCGAAGCACAGTTAGGATTTGCGGGTGAAGACACTGCCATTGGCGATGCCTTGGGCCTGGCAATAAAGCGCCTACGAGAACGCCCTGCGGATTCGCGGGTGTTGATTCTGCTCACCGATGGGCAGGATACCGCGAGCACCGTGGACCCGATGGAAGCATCAGCACTCGCTGCCGAAATGAACGTTCGGGTATACACCATCGGTATTAGTCGACGCCTCGGCAGTCGTGCCAATGTTTCGGGCGAAGTTGACGAGGCGCTGCTCAATGCAGTTGCGCAGGCCACCAGTGGAAAGTACTTCCGGGCGCGCAACCCCAAAGAACTTCAAAGTATTTATAGCATCCTCGACGAACTTGAACCCGTTGAGCAAGAGGCCTCCACGTTCAGGCCAGTGCGTTCCTTGAGCTATATCCCCATTGGGGCTGCATTATTACTCGCGATGCTGCTGATCTTTCTCCGAAGTGGCGGCCCCTCGGCATTAGCGCCGACTGAGAGGCAAGGTGAAGGGGCTATTCCATGATTGATGGCCTACATTTGCTGCGCCCCGACGCGCTGTGGCTGCTCTTGATCATCTTGCCGGTGATTTGGCTACTGGTTCGCAGTGTTCGTGCGGCGGGTAGCTGGCGGGATGCTATTGACCCCCACCTATTGCCCCATGTCTTGCAATCAGACGCCGCTGAAGGGCGACGTGCCAACCACTGGCTGGTTGGGCTGGCTTTGGCCCTTGCCGTCGTAGCGATTGCCGGGCCCAGTTTCAAGAAAATTGACGTCCCCGTCTTTCAACGCGCCGATGCCCTGGTGATTGTGCTCGATCTCAGCGTATCGATGTTGGTGGCCGACGTACAGCCCAGCCGTATTCAGCGAGCCCGCCAAAAAATACTCGATTTGTTGGCAGATCGTGCCGAGGGGGTCACGGGACTCGTGGTCTATGCGGGGGACGCCCACGTTGTCGCACCGTTGACCGATGACCGACGTACTATTGAAAATCTTCTGCCGGCGCTTGACCCCGCGATCATGCCCATACCGGGATCGGATTCACTCCAGGCGCTGCGTTCTGCCAGCGAACTACTCAGTGCTGCGGGCGTTGCCAATGGCAACATCCTGCTGATTACCGACGGCATGCCAAAATTTGAGGCCGACGATATCCGCGACGACCTAGTAGCTGCCAATGCGCAACTACAAATTCTCGGCATGGGCACAGAAGGTGGCGCGCCAATCCCCCGCCCCGACGGTGGGTTTGTTCGAGATGACAGCGGCGAGATTGTTGTGCCCACCCTCGACACCACGCGACTGCGGGAAATCGCTGCGCAACTCGATGGCGCGTTCTCGCCGGTCACGATCGACAACTCGGATCTCAGTCGACTCCAATCGATCAATAATCTACTGGAGCAAAATGACATTCAGTTGGATAGAAAGACCGATACTTGGCTCGATCAGGGAAACTGGTTGGCTCTGGTGCTGGCGCTGGCATGTTTGCCGCTGTTTCGCCGCGGCGCATTAGCGATGCTGCTGATTTTGCCGTTTCTACAGGCGCCCAGCGCAGAGGCCGACATTCTTGACTCGCTCTTTCAGACCCCCGATCAACGGGGCAAAGCTGCACTCGACGCGGGCGAGGCAGAGCGGGCAGCTGACCTGTTCGAGCGCCCTGACTGGGCGGGTACCGCTCACTATGAGGCGGGAAAATGGTCTGCAGCAGCCAAGCAGTTTGCCCGAGAGGACGACGCCGACAGCCACTATAACCGCGGCAACGCACTGGCTCTGGACGGTAGCTACGAAGAAGCCATCGCCGCCTATGAAAAGTCTCTGGCGCTGTCTCCCGATCGCGAAGACGCGATACAGAACAGAGATCTCATCAAGCAGTTACTCGAAGAGAGCCAACAGCAGCAAGAGAGTGGGGACGGCGAAAACGACCAAGGCGAAGAGCAGGATGAAAGTCAGCAGCAGCCCCAGAGTGAACCCGGTTCCGAGTCCGACCAAAACGACAGCCAAGATAACGAAAATCCACCGAATGACAGCGAGGATGGCGCCAGCGACAGTGCTGACTCAGAAGGCAGCGAGAATCCATCGGGCAAGAACCAGTCTCAGCCGCAAGATCAGTCCTCCGAACCGTCGACCGATGAAGATAACGGTGGCTTGAACGAGGAAATGAACGCTGCGCTTGAAGAGCAAACTGATGCCCAAATGGCAAAGTTTGATCAAGCCCTTGAGGAACAGCAAGCGCTTGAACAGTGGTTACGCCGAGTACCCGACGACCCCGGCGGCCTGCTAAAGCGTAAATTCCGCTACGAAAGTATTCAGAGACTCCGTAAAGGCGAGGAACCCGATGACGATGTTCGCTGGTAGACCTGTACTGCTGTGGCTAGCAGGTTTGGCCATTATGCTGATCGCCAACGCGGCGCTCGCGAGGATGACCACCGAGGTTGATCGCAACGCGATGGCACTCGGCGAGACCGTGCGGCTCATCATTTCAGCTGACGACGGTGAGCAACCCGACGAGCTGGATCTTTCGGTGCTTACCCGAGATTTCGACATATTGCAGCGATCAAGCGCTACCAGTGCACGCATTATCGGCGGCGAGCAGAATGTCACTCGAACCCTCGAGTTAGAACTTGCACCAAAACGGGACGGCCTGCTGGCCATTCCAGCACTCCGTTACGGGGGGCGTCAAACGACGCCGATCGCGATTAAGGTGGACCCTGAACCCAAGATTCAACAGGGTGACGAGCTGGTCACCTTTAACGCCACAGTAGACCGTAATGCAGTCTATGTTCAGGGGCAGCTTATTCTCACGGTCACACTGCAACAGGCTATTAACCTCGATAACCGCGCGGTTTCCGAACTGGATATTCCCAATACCTATGTCGAGCAGCTCGAGCAAAAATCGTTTCAGCGACGAATCGGTGGGCGACTCTGGCAGGTTACTGAGCTGCGCTACGCGTTGTTCCCACAGCAATCGGACACCCTCGAGATCCCTCCTATCACCTTCTCTGGCCGGGAGCTTTTGCCCGGCCGGTCACTGCTAGGCGCACGTCTCGGCCGCCGGATTTCATTAAGCACTGATGCGTTCAGTATCGACGTGAAACCAGTTCCAGCAAGCTTCCCCGGCGACGTCTGGATTCCCGCGCGAAGTTTCACCTTATCTGACAGCTGGACCAAACCACCTGCAGCGCTTCTGGTAGGGGACTCGACCACCCGCACCATCGAATTGGTTGCTGAGGGGCTACAAGGTAGCCAGCTCCCGCCCATCACCAGCCTCGGTGTCAGTGGAAGCCGCACCGGTTTACGGTTTTATCCAGACAAAGAAACCGTTGAGCAACGTGAAATTGGCACAGGTCTTGAGGGATATCGTCTGCAAAGCGAGGCGCTCGTAGCTACTGAGGGTGGACGCTGGGATTTGCCCGAACTCGTTGTACCCTGGTGGAACACCGAGACCGATAGCCTCGAGTACGCTCGGATTCCGGCAGCTGAGATCATTGTCGATGCAGGACAAACTATAACCACGGCAGATGAATTGGGTGGAGTCTCCCCCACCGTGAATAACGCCGCACCCGTGGCTGACCTCACATCCTCACCGTTCTGGCAAGCCACTTCGCTGTCGGGCTGGATATTGAGCGCAGTCCTTGGCGTGTTGCTATGGCGTCGGCGCCCTATCCCACAACCTGCTGCCGCAGCACGCTCACCCGGCCCGACAATCGGGAATCGCGAGCTGGTGCCACTGCGACTGGCCTGCAGCGAGAACAATGCCACCGCTGCTCGGGAGGCGCTGAGGATATGGGGCCAAACGTTTATGCAGAGCCCAACACTACCGTCATTGAACACCCTGGCCGAGGTGGTTGAGCCACCACTGCAGGAGCAAATTCTGGGCCTAGATACCGCCCTCTATGGCGACGCCAAAGAAGCTTGGCGCGGCGATCAGTTGTTTGCTGCCGTGCGGCAACAATCATCACTAACGAAAGCCAAAGACCATGAGGCACCGGCTCTGTATCCAAGCGGGTAGAGTAATTGTCGAATTTGGGACAGAGTCGTCGAAATTGACGCTCCCCCACTGGGCATCGAACGTATTAAGTTCCAAGGGTCAAGATAGTCAGCATCAGGCCTTCGAATTGGTAAGCAGCGAAGCGTGCTTCTAGACCGAGCGAGTGAACAACCCGTTAAGCAGTGTGTCGCGGCGCAATGAGTGTGAAATCACCCGATGCGATTAACAGTTTTCGAGAAGTAGTGTATGAAAATTCTTTTAGCCGAAGATGAACCACAGGTACGCGCGGAGCTGCGCGAGATCCTGAGCGATGAAGGCTATTAGGTTGTTACAGCTGCGGATGGCATTGAAGCGTTTGAAAAGTTTCGGGCTGATATGGACATCGAGTTATTTCTGCTCGACATCCGTATGCCCCGGTGCACTGGGCTCCAGACTCTCGATGCCATTAGAAAGATTGCTGTCGGCGACGATCGTATTTTTGAAGCCATGTTTATCACCGGCAACAACGATAGCGAAGCGGTCATTTCTGCACTGAAACTCGGTGCGTTTTCCTTCTTATTCAAACCCATTGTCGTCGAACAGTGGTTTCAGGAAATTGGCGAGGCCGCTGACTCGATTAACCAGCGCCGTTATCGCCGCTTCCAACAAGAAACCCTCGAAGCGCAGGTTGAATCCAAAACCAACCAAATTTCGCGACTGACCAATGAACTTCGAAGTGGCCTCGGTGCCGCTGCCGAACTACTCGCCTTGTCTGCTGAACACTACATTCCAGGCATTGAATTACATTTGCATCGCATTAGTGAAATGTCGGCCTGTCTGGCGGGACGTATGGGGTTCGATAATGCTCAGTGCCAAATGATCCGGATCGCAAGCGTGTTGCATGACGTTGGAAAACTGAAAGGCTCGGCCGGGCTTTACAATGCCCACCGCACGCTTTCAGCAGCCGAATTTGATAGCACTAAAGAGCACACAATCATTGGTTCTGAGTTTTTGAACGGCTACGACGAGCCCGTGTTCGATATGGCTCGACGGATCGCCGAACAACATCACGAGCACTTTGACGGAACGGGTTATCCCAAGGGTCTTAAAGGGGATGAAATCGCGATTGAGGCGGCGATTGTCCATGTGGTCGACGTATACGATAACGCGCGTGCGCCGCGCCCCTATCGGCAGGCCATGCCTCATAATCAGGCACTCGACATCATCGTAAACGGCGACGAAAAATCAACGCCCGACCACTTCAACCCCCGAGTGCTTCAGGCTTTGCTCGCTCAGCACCGGGATATCGAAGCGATTTACGAGCGCTACAAGCCCCTCGACGCCTAAGCTTCCTGCAGCGCTCGATCAACGATTTCGTCCACGTCGCGCGCTAAGCCATCCACCCCGATGATGCGCTCAAGTTCTCCGCGCATTTGCTCGACCCCATGAGCGTAACGCTGATAACGACTCAACGAACTGCAGAGTCCTGCGGCGAGTTGCCCGTTGTCGCGCTCGAGACGAATAACGGCATCTGCCACTAACTGATAGCCAGCGCCGTCACGTCGATGGAAACCAATCGGATTCGCGTTGGCAAAGGTGCCGATGAGCGCCCGGACCTTATTGGGATTACGCCAGTCAAAAGCGGGATGGTTTTGCAACCGCTGTACCGTTTCCACCACATCATTCATAGGGCGCGCAGCCTGCACACGAAACCATTGATTTACGGCCAACGCTTCCGATTGCCAGTCATCAAAAAACTGCGTCAACGCCCGCTCCCGGAGGGCATCAGAATTTCCGTCAACAAGTACACGCAAGCCCGCCAACCGATCTGTCAGGTTATCGGCCTCCGAGAATAAGGGCAGCGCCAAGCGCTCTTCAATGCCCTCTAAACTGCTTAGATAAGTCAACGCCAGATGACGCAGCGCTCGCCGCCCAATCTGGTCACCATTGGCAGCATAAGCCTCATCGACCACCATGTCCTCATAGAGAGATTCCCATTGGGCACTAAAGCGCTCAGCGAGTGCCACTCGTAGCTGCTCTCGGGTGTTATGAATTTCAAAAACATCAACAACCCTGTTGCCCTGCTTGCTGTCGGCTAGGTAGGCCTCGGAGGGCAACGAAAGCAGCAACGCTTTCATCGCGGGATCAGTATCTGCACACAGTGCCCGTTCAAATGCTCCGAAAAACCCGGACTTCGGCGACTGACCATTCCCGATCGAGGCCAGCACCCTTCCTGCATAACGTTGCATAGCATCCCAGCGCACGAAATCATCATCGTCGCCAGCGATCAGCGTTTGCAGTGTTAACTCCGAGTCATCAGAGATGAGCCGCACCGGCGCAGAAAATCCCCGTAGCAATGAAGCAACCGGCGCTGCCGGTATGTTCTCAAAATCAAATCGCTGTTCGGCCTCAGTCACTTCCAGCAGACAGGTTGTGCCACCCTCGCCCAGTTCAACCGGCTGCCCGTCAACAAGCAAACCAATCGCTAATGGAATATGCAGAGGTGGCTTATCGCCCTCGCCTGGTCGTGGGGGATTGCACTGTCGCACCACGAGCGAACAACGCTGAGCGCCCGCGTCATAGACAGTCTCAACGGATAACTCGGGGGTGCCCGCTTGCTCGTACCAACGCCGAAATTGATCAAGTTGCCGGCCCGAGACAACTTCCATGGATTGCACAAAGTCGTCGCAGGTAGCCGCCTGCCCGTCATAGTGTTTGAAGTAGTGGCTAGCGCCTTCCATGAAGTTTTCATGCCCCAGAAGGGTATGCAGCATGCGGACAACCTCCGCGCCTTTCTCATACACCGTCGAGGTATAGAAATTTGATATTTCAATAAAACTGTCGGGGCGAACCGGATGCGCCATGGGGCCAGCATCCTCGGCAAACTGATAGGTACGCAGGAACGCGGCATCTTCGACCCGCTTAACCCCTCGGGAGTTCATGTCTGACACGAACTCGGCTTCGCGAAACACGGTCAGGCCTTCTTTTAAGCTCAACTGAAACCAGTCGCGACAGGTAACCCGGTTACCCGAATAATTGTGGAAATACTCGTGGGCGACGATCGCCTCAATCCGCTGATAACTGGCATCGGTTGTAATGTTCGGCGCCGCAAGCACGCAGGAAGTATTGAAAATATTAAGGCTTTTGTTTTCCATCGCCCCGAAATTAAAATCATCAACCGCAACAATGTTGAATAGATCCAGGTCATATTCGAGGCCATAGACCGACTCATCCCATCGCATTGATTGCTTCAGCGACTCCATTCCGTGACCACAATAGTTCACGTCCTTTGCTTCAACGTAAATTCTCAAATCGACTCGACGCCCGGATCCGGTGACGAAGTGATCCTCTACGCAGGCTAGATCCCCCGCGACAAGCGCGAAAAGGTAGCAGGGCTTGGGCCAGGGATCTTCCCAGACAGCGCGGTGACGCCCCTCCGCCAACCGCTCTTGCCCAACCAAATTGCCATTGCCGAGAAGAACCGGACACTGAGCTTGATCGGCCTCAACCGTGACACGGTACGTGGCAAGCACATCGGGGCGATCCGGAAAAAACGTGATTTTTCTGAAGCCCTGCGCTTCGCACTGGGTGCAATACATCACGCCAGAACGGTACAAACCCTCGAGGGAGGTATTTTTTTCTGGGTAGATTCGAACCTGAGTGGTCAATTCAAACTTGTCAGGCACATCGGAAATGCTGAGTTGATTGTCAGCGTAGCGGTAACTCGCCTCCCCAAGCCCCACCCCATCTATGGCAATGGCCTCGATCTCTAATGCCTCACCATCCAAGATGAGGTCAGCCGCCGCGGGTCCCTGCCGCGTTAGGGATAACGTCGTCGCGACAAGCGTGTAGCCATCGTAGATATCGACGTGCATATCAACGTTGCTGATCGCAAATGCTGGGGGCTGGTAGTCAGTTCGATAAATCGTTTTTGGCGCACTGTCACGCATTCAATTGATCCTAAGTTCGATGTTGTAACCGCCGTATTTGCGGATGTTGATAACGCCCGTATCAAGAATCAGATACTGCCCCTTAATGCCCATAAGAGTGCCCTCAATATCAGGGGTTTTATCGAGGTTGTGAGCCTTCACTTTGGTGGGCCACTGGGTTATCGGGTACTCGATAGCAACCGACTCGGCATCCTCGAGCCACTGGATGGCGTTCACCCCGAAGCGATCTTGCAAGGCAGTGATGCCCTCATGACAAAGATCCGCAATACGCGCCTGCTCAGCGGCGAGATCCATGGGCTCGCCATTGCCTTTCAACATGGTCTGCCATGCAGTGCGATCACTGACGTGTTGTTTGATGAGTACTTCAAGCAGCCCTGACTGAAACCGGGTGGCCACTCGAGCAATGGGGCGCGCTTGGCTTGCACCCTGATCCATCCAGCGTGTTGGAATCTGAGTTCCGCGGGTTATCCCCACTTTTAAGCTTGAGGTATTCGCCAGATAAACAAAATGATCGATATTGCAGTTAGCCTCGCCCCATTCAGGCTCCCGACAAGTCCCCGCCTCAAAATGGCATTTCTCCGGACTCATGATGCAACTGTCACACTGGGCTAGGCGCTGAAAGCACGGATAACAATACCCTTGGCTAAAGCTTTTCTTGGTCAGCCGGTTACAGTGAACGCAATTGATTGTGCCGAGAAAATTAATGTTCAGGCGAGCACCCAAATGTTCATTGAGGGATAAATCTTCATCCCCTGCTCGCCAGCGATACGCCACGGGCTGTGCCAGTGTTGCCGACATTTTGCTGATGTTTCCCGATATGCCAGTCACAAGCCGCCCTCCTCGCTCTGCCACTTCAAAGGTGTTGGCTCATCGCAAACGTCATCGGCTTTGTGACCTTTGTCGATGTACCCGATGCGCTCCTCAGGGGGCAGATTCAACTCACCCCATGCTATTACTGCGCGCATACAGTGAGCGCGCTGGTCTGAAGAAACCCGCTTGCCATCTGGCCACAAGCCGGTAGCCAGTGCGTTCAACATCCGATCGTAAACGTCGCGTCCCATGCTCTTGATGGTATCCAGATAAGGGTCTTCCACGGCGACCTCCTTTTGGGTGCCCTTCAATTCGGTAAATTAAGCGCTTTGTTTGATGTAAGAAAAAATCTAAACCGTCGCGCCAAAAAATCGCTGGCAGCAGGTCATTTTAACGGCTACCTGCCCGGGAGATTAAGCCGACTGCACCGCCCAACAGAAAGCCCGCAATCAAGCCGCCAAGGTGCGCACCATTCGCAATCGCGCCAACCCCGATAAACTCAAGCGCACCGGTCAAACCGACCAACAGCCAGATCAGCATAAAGCCAAGGATCGCCGGGGGAAGCGGCAGTAACCAACCAGGGCGCAGCAAGTTTGCTCCAGTAATAAAGCCCAAAAACGCGTAGACAACTCCTGACATTCCGCCAAACACCGACGGACCCGACCAGAAGTACTGCACGCTGTTACTGAAAATAGCCGAGACGACATACAGTCCGAAGAGGTTAATTGACCCTAAACGGCTCTCGATTCGCTGACCGAACTCCCAAACCCAAAGGCAGTTAAAAACTAAGTGCATCCAACTAAAGTGTAATAACGTCGGCGTGACAAAACGCCACCAATCATTCCCTGGCTCGTAAAAACGCGTGCCAAGTGGTGTCACTTCGAAGGGTACAAAGTTTAACAGGGGCAACAGGCTAATGATCCTGAACTGATAGAAAAACAGAAACACCAGCACAGCTGCGAGGACTAGGCCGAAGGCCGCCGGCGCTTTGCGAATGCTATTTGGCAAGGGTATCGGACCAGCGCAGCTTATCGCGACAACTGGCATAAAAACTGTATCCGGGCGGATGCAGGAGCGTTAGACGCTCAGCTTTCTTGCGCACGATGACCGCATCCCCGGGAAGCGCTGTGAGGGATACCTGGCCGTCGCAAGTCACTGGCGGATGAATCTGATTGCGTGACACGACGTCGATGCGTATTTCAGAGTCACCATGAACGACGATGGGTCGACTGGTTAATGAGTGTGGAAACATCGGCACCAAGACCATCGCATCGAGCGCCGGATTCATAATGGGACCGCCTCCCGACATGGAATATGCCGTTGAACCCGTGGGTGTGGCAAGAATCAAACCGTCGGAATTGAGTCGATACACAAACTCACCATCAATGGTCAGTTCAAACTCGATCATCTGGGCGGATGTGCCCGAGTTGACGACGACGTCATTGAGCGCCTCCGCCTCACCAATCACTGCATCACCGCGCATCACCTGCACGTCCATCAGGAAGCGAGAATCGCGACTGTAATCGCCATCGAGCACAGCATTGACCTGAGTCGCCAACTCATCCGGGCTGACGTCGGTGAGAAAACCCAGCCGCCCCCGGTTGATGCCGATCACTGGCGTGTTGTGTCGCACCAGTGTTCGCGCAGCGCTGAGCAGCGAGCCGTCACCGCCGATGACAATTGCGAGGTCAACCATCTCGCCGATCACATCGCGGGGCTTCATCGCACGTTTCTCAAAATGCGCGAGGGTTGCCAATCGATCTTCGATGGTGACATCCACCCCCCGTTGATCGAGTAACGCAAGTAAATCGGCAACGACCTGAGACACCCCAGGGTGCTCGCGCCGCCCTAGCAGTCCCACTCTCTGAAATTCACTCGTCATAGTGCTGTTTCACTCTTTGATCTCTGCCTTCATGACTCAGGAGCCCCGATTCGATACTTCACCATCTCTCGCCGAATACAGTGAGCCAACTCAAACGCCGGCAATTCACCCCGCGCCGCATCCATCGATGCCTGCGCCAAAGCCGTCCAACGTTTGGGTCTGACATGAGACGGCTTATCGCCAGCACCATAGTTTCACGATTTTCCGCTGCAACAATACCGGACTTGAGCCGATAATGGGCACGATTCAATGCGTCTCGCGTGGTCACCGTTGGAATACCGCGAGCCATGGCGTTGATCAACTTGGCATCCACATGATCTTCAAACATCAAAGGCTCAATGACCAATCGACACTTGAGGTTCAACAGCTCTCGATCATCGCTGCCCCAATGGAGCTGCACTGAATCAAAACTCGCCACACGCTCCCGTAAACCCTCTGATGGCGACTTGCCGATGATGTGAAACTCAACGTCGGGCAAGGTCTGCGCGGCAAAGCTCCAAATGTTATCGAGAAACCAGTTGAGACTGGCGATGTTCTTTGCATCGGAGAGGTACCCCAGATAACCAATGCGCGGTTGCGTCAGACGAAAATCGGGGTCAGTCAGGCTGGGACGAATGGTCGCTGGGGGGCTAAAACTGCACTGCAAAACACGCATGGCGACACCGCGCTGAGAGAGCGCCATTGCAAGTTCGGGGGAAGCAAAAACACAGTCGGCTTGTGCCATCACTCCAAGCTCATAGTCTTTCAGCGGCCGCGCTCTGAAGCCCGAAATAAGTCCTGAACTCGACATTTGTGATGACGCAAGGGCGCGGGCGATAAATGCAATGGGACCGCGGAAGCCAGCTGGGCGATAAGGCCATGCAGCCAGCGAGTCGATAATGACACTATCGAAATCATGCACTTTGCCCTGAATGGCATTTTGCAGTCGGGCGTTAACCACATCGCTGTCGAGGGTTTCCAGCAGATAGCGACGCAAACCGCGCTCTGCGGGCCGATCTGCTCCACTGGTATCGTAGCCGCCCGTGACTCTTGTCGGCCCCAACTCAATGCGTAGGCGGTTCATCGCAACCCTCGACACGTCGCCCACCACCGCCAATGAGAGGTCAAAGTCCCGGCTCAATACGCCAACCGTGATGCGCGCATCCAACGACAGGACATTGTCGCCCGCCACCCGGCTCACCGGGCAAATATAAAGCAGCCTCGGTAGGCCCGCGGGCCGATCATTGGCCATTAGTCGAGTCCGACGTTATTGCCTTCAAGTACCCGCTCGGCCCGATAACTCGACCGCACAAAGGTGCCCGATACAACCTCCATGAAACCGCGCTCTAAGCCCCATTCTCGATAGCGCTCAAACTCTTCAGGGGTTACATACCGGTCGATGGGATAATGGTTCTTGGTTGGCTGAAGATACTGGCCCAGCGTCAGCACATCGACATTGTGTGCCCGACAATCGTCCATACAGCGTTTCAACTCATCTTCGGTCTCACCGAGACCCAACATTAACGAGGTTTTGGTGATGACATCGGGTCGATGAGCTTTGCCATGGGCCAAAACCGAGAGGGTTTGCTGATAGCCAGCGCGCGGATCGCGCACGGGATAGGTGAGTCGCTCGACGGTTTCCACGTTTTGAGCAAAGACCTCGATTCCTGAGTCTACTAGCACCTCAACCGCAGACAGATCACCCAGAAAATCGGGGGTTAATGCTTCAACGGCAGTCTCGGGGTTTCTTGCCTTCACCGCAGCCACCACACTGGCATAGTGACCCGCACCACCATCGTGCAAATCATCACGGTTTACCGAGGTTAGCACGACGTAGCGAAGCCCCATGAGTGCCACGGCTCGCGCGGTGTTTTCAGGTTCTTCCAAATCGAGCCAACCTCGGGGGTTTCCGGTGTTGACCGAGCAAAACCGGCAGGCCCGCGTGCAAACGTCCCCCATCAACATGATGGTCGCAGTACCGGCACTCCAGCACTCGCTCATATTGGGGCATTTCGCCTCTTCACAAACGGTTGCCAGCCGATGCTCGTGGACAATCGTGCGCACCGATTCAAACTTGGGGCTGCTTTTGATACGCATACGCAACCACTCGGGCTTGGGCAGTGACGAGGGCTGCTCGGCGCTGCGTTTTATCCCATCTTTGATTGCGTGAATACCGCGATCGTTAACAAATTTTTCGCCGCTGTCGATCTGCACACTCGGAATGAGCTTGGAAGACATAAAAAACCCTTTCTGAACAGCGACCTAGTATATCCCGTTCTGCCTTGCCTAGCTAAAGATGGCTCAAAGACTCTGCACCGCGGGTTCAGGGCTCTGACATGCAGCGACAGCAACAGGAACACCGTTGACAGCGGCATTACCGCTGAGCGGATCGAGGTACAGCGCATCGGTCACGTCGTTACAACTAACGCCCGCATGCTGCGCGGCAATCTCAGCGCGCACACCGTCAAGGGCGTGGCCATAGCCGTGGGGAAGACTGACGACACCCGGCATCACCGCATCAGTGATCTCGATGGGCGCTTCCACAGCCCCGGCACGGCTCTCCACCCGTAGCCAGTGATCATCACTCCAACCCTCGCGAGTGGCGTCATCCGGATGAACCATCAACGTGCAGCGGGGACGCCCCTTGACGAGGCGCCGATAATTGTGCATCCAGGAATTATTATCCCTCACATGTCGTCGACCGATAAGTCGGTAGGGATGCTCCACGCCGTCGGGACAGTCCGTGAGTTCCGCCATCAATGCCGGAAGCTGGGCGAGCACCTGCGCCGTCGCCACATCGATGCGTTTTTCGGGAGTCCGCAACCGCTCGGGCAACTGGGGCTTGAGTGGCCCCAAATCAACACCGGATGGGTTGCGCTTGAGTGTTTCAAGGTCGAGTTTATGATCAGAGGCTGTCCCGTAAGGACCCGCTTTTAAGCCAAAGTCAATCATGGCTTCCGGAGGCGTAGGGGGTTGAGGGTCCTGCCCCAAGCCTTCAGCAACGCGACGCCCCAGCGCCTCGAAGATCTCCCAATCGTGCAACGCACCCTCTTTCTTTGGAAACACCGGAGGACTAAAGCGCGCCGTGTTGCGCACGGCATTGACGTGAAACGCCAAATCATAATGATCGTGTTCTAAGGGGGACGTTGGCGGCAAAATAACATCCGCATGGCGAGTCGTTTCGTTAATCCACGGGTCGAGGGAGATCATGAAATCGAGCTGCTCCAGCGCCTCGGCCAATCGACGTCCCGATGGCGTTGACAGCACGGGATTACCCGCCCCCGTGAACAACACGCGAATTTGCCCTTCCCCTGCTGTCGTTATCTCCTCTGCCAATGCCGCGGATGGCAACTCGCGATCAAACTCGGGTAAACCGCGAACCCGCGAATGATGGCGTGCGAAACCACCAGGGCCTGTCCCGGTCACCTGGTCAACTGCAGGCAGGGTAAACAGGCTACCGCCCTCACGATCCAGATTGCCGGTAAGAATATTGATCACCTGAATCGCCCACTGACAAACTGCACCAAAACGCTGGGTCGAAACGCCCATACGTCCGTAACAGATTCCTCCTTCTGCGGCAGCCATGTCCCGCGCCATGCACCGAATGGCCTCGGCGGGCACCTGGGTCAATTCAGCCGCCAATGTCGCAGTGAAGCCATTAACAGCGTCTCGAACACCGTCAAGCCCGTCTACCATAGGCGCTAGATGACGCAAATTAACCAGCTCTTCATCAAACAAGGTGTGGATAATCGCCAATAACAACAGTGCATCGGTACCGGGCTTAATCGGAAAATAATCGG
The DNA here is from genome assembly GCA_965657905.1 of Luminiphilus sp. Lineage (GTDB taxonomy): Bacteria > Pseudomonadota > Gammaproteobacteria > Pseudomonadales > Halieaceae > Luminiphilus. The sequence goes on from CBFHPT010000014.1 coordinate 34,517, forward strand.
ACGCCATTTCAGCGGTTTCTGTTCGCCGAGGGTCCACCACCACCAATTTACCCCCGCGAGCTCGCAGCGCCTTGATGCGTTTACGCACATCGGGCACCGTCCAAATACTGCCGTTTGACGCCATCGGGTTGGCACCCAACATCAAAAAATAGTCGCTTCGATCGATATCTGGGATGGGAAACAGCAGCTTGTGACCAAAGAGCCACATCGCCACCAGATGGTGAGGTAGCTGATCGACCGAGGTCGCTGAGAAGCGATTGTTGGTTCGAATGTGTTTAAACAGTGCACCTTGGTGGGTCAACATGCCGTAGTTGTGTACTGATGGGTTTCCGAGGTACACGCCCACAGAGTGCACGCCGTGCTTCTTGATTGTGTCGATCAACCCATTGGCCGCGAGATCAAGGGCCTCATCCCACTCGATAGTTTCCTGTCGGAATCCGGCGCCATCCCGTATTCGACGCACGGGCTTGCGCAATCGATCAGGATCCTCGTGAATATCCTGCAGCGCTACCGCTTTGGGGCAAATGTGCCCGCGACTCAAGGGGTCATCCGGATCACCCTTGATCGATATGATCTCGGCGCCGCGAGTCTCGATAACAACGCCACAAATCGCCTCGCATAAATGACAGGCCCGATGGTGTGTCGCTATGGATTCATCGCTCAATGACGTTCTCCTTATTGTCGTTTTGCTATTCGGGGAAACCCCGGTCCGTGCCGCCTAAGCGTATCGCGACCAGCACACCGCCACCAGTCGTCAGTCATAGGGATTTTCAGCTACGCATCACTCAGGAGGACACATTGGAAAAATAATGACTGTCAGTGGTCAGCCTGTGACGGATACGTAATACTGTTTTGCCAGCGGCACTGCTAACCATCCACCTCATCCGATAGCTCTCGCGATAACGCTTATGATGGCTTCTGTGATGGCTTTTACGACATCATTTCTCATGACGCACTATCATGATCCCCTCTGACAAAACAGTCTTATGATCATTTCTCATGAACCCGCATGGGTAAGGGGCACTGAAGGCCTGCCGTCACCCAACAAAGATCCTCAGGGAAAAACCCGTGCGCCAGTGCGTCTTCATAATCCGATTGAATCTGACGTTGTAATCGTCGGCGGCGGATACACAGGACTCTGGACCGCCTATTTTTTGTCGACCCTCGCCCCCAAACTGCGAATCGTACTTTTAGAAGCACAGCATTGCGGTGCGGGCGCCTCTGGTCGCAATGGCGGCTGGTTAATGGGCAGTCTTGAAGGACTCGGCCAATACCAGACAAACCAACATGACACACTACCGGCGTCGTTACTGAGTGAACTGCGAGCGCTCATTCCCTCCCTTTTTGCCATCACTGAGCAGGAGGGTATTTCCTGCGACCTGAACCACGGTGGCGCGATATTCGCTGCCGCCCGCCATCCGCAACAGTTACCCCGTGCCCAGGCATTTCTTAAAGAGCAGCAATCCCTAGGCTTTGACGCCGAAGACTATCGCTGGCTTGAAGCGGACGCGCTCACTTCCCGTATCAACACCCATAAGGCATTGGGGGGCGTGTATACGCCCCACGTGGCCACGCTCAACCCCTGGCTGTTGATAAAAGGCCTCGCCCGGGTTGTCGCGACTAAAGGTGTTGAGATCTATGAGAACACCCCCGCCACCCAAATTGCGCAAGGTAATGTGGTCACTCCTGATGGTCGGGTGCGTGCCGATCACATTGTCATTGCCACGGAGGGCTACTCCGGCACAACATCGCCCCTGAATCGCGCTCTGCTCCCGGTTCAAAGCGGCATGGTCGCAACCGAGCCGCTCAGCGAATCGCAGTGGTCAAACATAGGATTTAGACAGCGGGAGGCTTTTTGCGATTTCAGTCGTCAGTCCACGTATTTGCAGCGCACCGCCGATAACCGTCTGGTCATTGGCGCCCGTGGTCGCTATCAAGCCCAAGGCCATCAACTTGGCAACCTGCCGCCCCGCCCCCAAGACACGGCCAAGCGTCAAAGGCTGGCAAGAGACCTGTTCCCGATGATCGAGACCGTCCGCTTCACTCATGCCTGGAGTGGCACGTTGGCGGTGCCCAGAAACTTCCATCCTCAAATCGTATTTGATCAAGAACGCGGCATCAGCACGGCCGGGGGTTATCTGGGTGAAGGTGTGGGCGCAAGCTTTTTATTCGGACGCACGCTGGCAGAATTGATCTGCGGACAACACAGTGTGCGGACAGAAATGCCCTGGGTGCGCAAAGGTGCAATGGCAACCGCGCTCAGGCGTTGGGAGCCAGAGCCACTGCCTTGGTTGGGCTTCAATGCAACGATGGCGCTTTACGACGGTGAGGAGCGCGCGTTAAAAAGCCGACCCGATGGTGTGCTCGCGCATTTGCTTCAAGGGGTGTGCGACCTATCCGATCGATTGCTTCACCGCAGCTGATTTGATCAAAGCTGTTGGCCTGACGGGAAAGGACGGTCATGTAAACTACTGACCTAACTCGCTACACGCGACGAACTCAACCTTCGCAGGCGCCACCCATGACACATCGACTCTGGATCAAACACCCAAAAGCGACGTTTACTGCTGGAGCTGGATGTGCAGACGGGGGTTTGGTTGTCGAAAACGACGTCATCGTCGAGTTAATCCCTAATGGCCAAGCGCCAACGCAACCGGTCGATCAAACCTTTGATGCTAAAGACCACGTGTTGTTGCCGGGCCTGATCAATACCCATCACCATTTCTACCAGACGCTAACCCGTGCCCTACCCGCCGCCCTTGATAAAGAATTATTCGACTGGCTCAAAAGCCTGTACCCGGTTTGGGCGGGACTTGAACCCGACATGCTGTTCACGGCGACTCAGGTGGCACTGTCTGAACTGTTGCTCTCGGGCTGCACAACGGCAGCAGATCATCATTATCTGTTTCCGTCAGGAATGGAAAACGCCATCGATATCCAAGTCGAGGCACGGGCGGCCATCGGCTCACGGGTCACGCTGACTCGCGGCTCGATGTCCTTGGGCGAGGAAGATGGCGGCTTACCCCCTCAGTCGACGGTGCAAGAGGAGCGAGCAATCCTTGCAGATTCTGACCGGCTGGTCAGGCGATACCATCAACCCGGTGCCGGCGCGCACGTGCAAATTGCGCTGGCACCGTGTTCGCCCTTCTCAGTGAGCGAGTCGCTGATGCGGGAATCAGCGCAGCTTGCGGACGACCTCGACGTCCGGCTTCATACTCATCTCGCGGAGACCCTTGATGAGGAAGCCTTCTGCCTGGAACGCTTCGGTTGCCGCACGGTCGATTATCTTGAACGGGTCGGTTGGTTATCTGATCGTACCTGGCTTGCCCATGGCATCCATTTTGACGACGATGAAATTCGACGCCTTGGGGAAGCCGGCGTGGGTGTGGCGCACTGCCCAGGATCTAACATGATGCTCGCCTCGGGAATCTGCAGAAACCTTGAGCTTGAGAGTGCAGGCGTGAACGTTGGGTTGGCAGTCGATGGTTCAGCGTCTAACGACAGCAGCAATCTCATCGCTGAAGCGCGCTTGGCCATGTATCTCCAGCGACTGCGTTATGGCGCCGCATCAGTCAGTCATCTTGATGCTCTGCGCTGGGCAACCGCGGGCTCAGCAGCGGTGCTCGGGCGTACTGATATCGGCGAACTCGCGGTGGGCAAACAAGCGGATTTGGCCCTCTTTAAAACCGATGGACTCAGTTTTGCAGGCAGTCATGACCCATTAGCAGCTTTACTGCTTTGCAATGCCCAGCAGGCCGACCGCGTCATGGTGGCAGGCGCCTGGCGCGTTATTGATGGCGCTATCCCTGACGTAGACCTTGAGGCATTGAAATCCCAACAGCGCGTACACGCCAAAACGCTGGTTACTCGGTACGCCTGATGATGTGATCGTGGTGAGTTTGCGCAGAGAATCGATCGATTCAGTAGGTTTGCTAGGACCGCCAATGTTCTTCTGTGAAAACCCTGCACCAGAATGACGCGGGCAGATAAAAAAAAACCATCTGGTCGTCTTACGCTAAACTTAATCGGCGGGTTCAGCCCCACTCCCCCGCTTTAAAACCATGAATTTTCAGGGGCTTGCCCAGCTTGGGCATTGATGGGGATACTCGCCATCCACGGGCGTCGATTCGGCATGTTAATTGCTGTATTTTCTATAACTTAGATCAGTTTTCTCAACGGCTATCTCTTGATCACATTTTTGCTTAATGACACTGCGCACCAGGTCGATCACATTGACCCCCAGACCACTGTGCTCGACTATCTTCGGGGCCAGCTGGGTAAGACCGGCACCAAGGAAGGCTGCGCATCGGGAGATTGTGGCGCATGCACCGTCGTCATCGCGCGACCTGTCGACGACGATGACGACGATAAGAACCCCCTGCACTACCGCAGCGTCAACGCTTGCATCACACCCCTCGGCAGCATTCACGGCCAGCAACTCATCACCGTCGAAGATCTCGCTACCGGTGCTCAGTTACACCCTGCGCAACGAGCCATGGTGGACGAGCACGGTTCCCAGTGCGGCTTTTGTACTCCCGGCTTCGTCATGTCCCTGTTTGCTCACGGAAAAAACCACAGTCAGCCCGATCGCCACGAAATCCTTGAATCCCTTGGAGGCAACCTGTGCCGCTGTACGGGCTATCGACCGATCGTCGACGCAGCCGTCGCGATGTATGACCCCGACACTGCAGACACCGCCAACCACGGCGTTGATGGGCTAACCGATAAATTTAGCGATCAGGCCGCGACTACAGCGGCAACCCTGGGAGCTCTGAAAAATCAACCAGCCAGCCTAGCGATGGGCGACCGGCAATTTTTCGCTCCCACGTCCCTCGACGAGCTCGCCGCGCTCAAAGCGGCGAAACCTGATGCACGACTTGTTGCGGGGGGCACCGATCTTAGCCTTGAACATACCCAAATGCTCAAGCCCATCGAGACGCTAATCCACACGGGTCGAGTACCGGAGCTGCGGCAGTTAGAAGAGCAGCCCAACGGTCTGTCGATCGGCGCAGCCGTAACCTACAGTGCCGCGATGCCCTCGCTCGTCAGCTACTGGCCTGCGCTAACTGAAATGCTCGAACGCCTGGGCTCTAAGCAAGTACGCAATGAAGGCACCATTGGCGGTAACATCGGTAACGCCTCGCCAATTGGCGATATGCCACCAGTCCTGCTCGCATTAGATGCGACGCTAGTGCTGCGGCGTGAACACGAAACTCGTCAGTTAAGTGTTGAGGAATTCTTCCTCGATTACCGCAAAACCGCCCTCCAAGAGGGCGAATTTATCGAGCGGGTGCACATACCGTACTCGAGTGATGACACCCTGTTTAGGGTCTACAAAATCAGCAAGCGTTTAGAGGATGACATCTCGGCCGTCTGCGGTGCTTTTGCGATCACGCTCAAAGGCGATCACGTCGTCGAGGCACGCATTGGTTTTGGTGGCATGGCTGCGGTGCCCAAACGCGCCGCGCGTGCAGAGGCTGCGCTCCGAGGCAGGACGTTTGACGAGAGCGCGATCGAAGCGGCGATCTCGGCGCTCTCTGAAGATTTCGCGCCCATCAGCGACTTCCGAGCCAGCAGCGACTACCGATTTATTACCGCAGGTAATTTGTTAAAACGGATGTATTACTCCCGCAGTCTCCCCGCCGGTGCATTGCAGGTGACTGAGTATGCGTAAACTGCCGAGCGACAGCACGACGCGGACAACGGCCGGCTTGGCTGGCACACCCCTTCAGCACGAAAGCGCGGTAAAACACGTCACCGGCGGCGCACGCTACGTCGATGACATCCCCTCAGAATCCAACACCCTCTTCGCCTATCCGGGGTTTAGCACCGTTGCGCGTGGAAAAATTGTCTCCATCGACTTGTCTGCGGTCCGCGCGGCTCCGGGGGTCGTGGATGTTGTGACCGCGAAAGACGTCCCCGGGCATACTGACATCGGGCCCGTTTATCCCGGCGACCCGCTTTTTGCAGATTCGACCGTGAGTTTCCTCGGGCAGGTAGTCTTTGCGGTGGCCGCCTCCAGTCAACTCGCTGCGCGGCGCGCCGCAAGGCTCGCAGTCATCGAATATGCAGACGAGGCACCGCAACTCGATGTGGTTGCCGCGTTGGAAAACGAGGAGTTTGTTCGGCCAAGTCATCGTCAACATCGCGGTGATGCACAAGCCGCAATCGCAGCATCGACCCATTCCCTATCCGGGGAGTTTCGCAGTGGCGGTCAAGAGCAGATGTATCTCGAGGGCCAGGCCGCAATGGCGGTGCCCCAAGAGGACGGGGGTATGTTAGTCCACGCATCGACCCAACATCCGTCCGAGGGACAAAAGCTGGTTGCCGAAGTGCTTGATATTCCCATGGGGCGCGTCACTGTCGACGTGCGCCGCATGGGAGGTGCCTTCGGGGGCAAAGAAACCAATGCTAACCAGTGGCTGTGTATCGCTGCCCTGCTGGCTAGCCGTACCCAATGCTCCGTGAAAATACGTCTCGCCCGAGCGGACGATTTTACCGCCACCGGCAAGCGTCATCCCTTCTACAGTCGATACACCGTGGGCTTTGATGAACACGGTGTGATCCAGGGATTGGACTTAGATCTCGCCGGCGATTGTGGCATGTCTCCCGATCTGTCCGATGCCATTGTCGATCGAGCGATGTTTCATGCGGACAATGCCTACTTCCTGCCTGCAGCTGATATTCGCGGTCACCGCATTAAAACCAATACGGTGTCGCACACTGCGTTTCGCGGATTTGGTGGCCCACAAGGCATGCTCGCAATCGAAAATATTATTGAGCAGATCGCCTCGTCCACCGGTCTCGACCCCCTCGACGTCCGAAAGAACAACTTCTATCGGGCAACCGACGGGCGCGATACCACCCATTATGGGCAGCCGATCGAGCAACACATTATCGGGCCGCTGGTCGAGCGACTCGAATCGCGCTCGGATTACCGCGCGCGGCGAGAGGCTGTTCGGACCTTCAATCAAACCAGCCCTATACTCAAACGTGGGCTCGCACTGACCCCAGTGAAGTTTGGAATTTCGTTTACCTTGCAGCATCTCAATCAAGCGGGTGCGCTGCTTCACGTCTACACCGACGGCTCGATACAGCTCAATCACGGCGGCACCGAAATGGGCCAAGGCCTTTACACCAAGGTCGCGCAAGTGGTGGCAGCCGAATTCCAAGTGGACATCAGCTGCATCACCTGCACATCAACCCGCACCGACAAAGTCCCCAACACATCCCCCACTGCCGCCTCTTCGGGTAGCGACTTGAACGGCATGGCGGCACTCAACGCGGCACAAAAGATCAAAGCGCGATTAGTCTCCTGTGCTGCCAGCCATTTCGCGGTGAGCCCGGAATCCATTGAGTTTAGTGATGGCATGATCACCTGCGGCGACACCCAACTCTCGTTTGCTGAGCTGGCTCAACTGGCCTACCGTCAGCGCGTTTCTCTATCAGCAACGGGTTACTACAGCACGCCCAAAATTCATTACGACCGGGAAAAGGCGTCGGGCCGACCCTTCTTCTATTTTGCCTATGGCGCTGCGGCTTCCGAGGTGGTTGTTGATACGCTGACTGGCGAGAACCGACTGCTGCGAACTGACATCGTCCACGACGTCGGTCAGTCTCTAAACCCCGCAATTGATATCGGCCAAATCGAGGGTGGCTTCGTTCAAGGTATGGGATGGCTCACCACTGAGGAGCTTGTTTGGGATAACAGTGGCCAACTGCGCACATCGGGACCCGCCAGCTATAAAATTCCGGCTGTAGGCGACGCGCCACCTATTTTCAATGTCGAGTTGCTACCCGACAGCCCCAATACTGAGGCCACGGTGTTCCACTCAAAGGCTGTGGGAGAGCCACCGCTCATGCTGGGCATTTCGGTCTGGTCGGCCTTAAGGGACGCCGTAGCGAGTATTGCTGATTACACATTGAGCCCGGTGCTCGATGCGCCAGCAACTCCCGAGCGGGTGCTTAGAGCCTGTGAGCAGTTGCGTGGCCGCATGACCGCGCTCTCCACCTCACCCTCCCCGCTGGAGCGCTCATCGTGAACATCCTCAAGCTTGATGCGCCATGAAGACGCTGAGTACACACAGTAACTGGCTCGATGCAGCCCAAGCATTGGAGGCCTCCGGCCAAGATTACGTCTTGGTAACAGTGCTGGGCACTCGCGGCTCCACCCCCCGGGACAGCGCTACTAAAATGGTGTTCTCACGGGAAGGTTGCTTTGGCACGATTGGTGGCGGCCACCTCGAGCAATGCGCTGGCGAGTTGGCTGCGACGCTCATCGGTTCGGCTACCCAGCGCGTCGAATATTTTCCACTTGGACCCAAGCTCGGGCAGTGTTGTGGCGGTAGCACCAGCGTGTTGTTTGAAAGCTTCGTGGGGTCTCGAATCACTATCGGTTTATTTGGGGCCGGTCACGTTGGGCAAACCCTAGCACCGCTTCTGGCGCAGCTGCCCTGCCGGCTTCAATGGTTTGATAGCCGTGAGGACTATGCCAGCGAACAGCCGGCGGGCTTGGAACCCATGCTCAGCGATGACCTCGCGATGGACGTCAACACGCTTCCGCCAAATAGCTGGTTCATCATCATGACTCACAATCACCAGTTGGACTACGCGATTCTGAAATCCGCTATCCAGCGGGACGATGCGCACTATATTGGCATGATTGGATCGCAGACCAAGTGGCGACGGTTTCAAATGCGCTTGGCCCACGAGGGCGTCGACCCAGACCAGATCGCTGCTGTCGACTGCCCCATCGGTCACCCCGAGGTGCAGGGCAAGCGCCCGATGGAAGTGGCCGTCTCTGTCGCAGCCGGCGTTATCCAGCGCTATCAGGCGTCAGGGCTTGTGACATCGGTTGAAGGCATACCCCGCCGAGCGTTGCAGACGGCTGAGGAACAGCTGAGCTCGGAGTTAGTCGTAAGCAGTGAGAGCATCAACCATGAGTAGTGGAGACCATCAACAACGGTATGGCTTGAAAAGCCAACGGGTACTCATCGACGGCGCTGAAGTTTCCGCAACGGTGGTGATCGAGCAGGGTCGCATTAGCGCCATTGTCGAGGCTGATGTCGACCCAGGCTGCCACGTTGAAGATCTGGGCAATCTCGTTCTAATGCCCGGTCTCGTTGACACCCACGTTCATATCAACGAACCCGGGCGCACCGAGTGGGAAGGCTTTAATACCGCCACCCAAGCTGCTGCCGCAGGCGGTATCACGACGGTTGTGGATATGCCTCTCAACTGCACTCCAGTGACAACAACAGCAGACGCACTTCAGCAAAAGCTTAACGCACTCGGCGATCAACTCTGGGTCGACTGCGGCTTCTGGGGCGGCGTGGTGCCCGACAATCTGGACGACCTTGAAGCCCTTTGCGCAGCGGGTATCTTAGGTGCCAAGTCGTTCACGATTCATTCAGGTATCGATGACTTCCCCCAAGTTGATGCTGGGCAGATGCGCCGTGCTATTCCAATATTGGCAAAATACCAGCTGCCGTATTTGATCCACGCGGAGCTTGATAGCGACGAGACCCCGCCACCAGAAATCGGCGATAGCTATCAGAGCTTTCTGGCTTCACGACCAAAGCGCTGGGAAAACGATGCCATCAGTCTCGTGATTGATTTGGCGCGTGAAGCCGCTGACGCCGGCGTTACCGCGCATATGCATATCGTGCATCTATCAAGCGCCGAGGCGCTACCAACAATTCATGAGGCGCGGGAAGCAGGTCTGACGATCACAGCGGAGACCTGCCCCCATTACCTGACCCTATTTGCAGAGGCCTGCCCCGATGGCAAAACCCTGTACAAGTGCTGTCCGCCGATTCGTGAGGACGCCAATCGCGATCAATTATGGGCCGGCCTGATCAGCGGTGATATTGATTTCGTCGTGTCTGATCATTCGCCCTGTACGCCGCAACTCAAGCATCTCGACAGCGGTGACTTGGAACGCGCCTGGGGCGGCATATCATCGCTCCAATTTGGCCTGTCACTGATTTGGACCGAAGCGATGTCACGAGGCATCCCTCTCACTCAGATCGCCGAGTGGATGGCAACAGAGCCTGCAAAATTCGCAGGACTTGGAGATCGTAAAGGGCGCATTGCGGTAGGCTACGACGCCGATCTCATTGTGTTTGACGACCAGGCCCAATACACGATCACCGCTGACATCATCAAATATCGCCATAAGATAACGCCTTACGAGGGGCGTCCGGTCACAGGCAAAATTGAACGCACCCTGCTGAGGGGTAGTACGGTTTTCAGTAACGGCGAGATTCAGGGAACTTCCCTTGGTAGGCCGCTGCTGAAAAATATTGGACATCATTAATGAGACCTGAAGATTTCAAAAGGGATTTTACCGACCTAGTTAATGAGCGCGTGGGCGGTAAAGCCCTGGCTTGTTCGGATGAATGGTTTGCCGAAAGTACCAACCTTGTTAAGGCTGATGAACCGATTTTCAAGAAAGGTTACTTCATCGCTACCGGCCAGTGGATGGATGGTTGGGAATCTCGCCGCTCCTTTGGACGGCGCGCTCGGGAGGAATCGGGCACCGATCACGATTGGTGCATTCTCCGTCTTGGCATTGCCGGCGGCTTATACGGCGTCGACGTGGAAACCACCCATTTCACCGGTAATGCGCCGCTCTACGCATCGATAGAGGGGACATGGGTCGAGGGTTCGCTGACCGATGACGCAGAGTGGTTCGAATTACTTCCAAAAACCCCCACCGAGGCCGACGCGCACAACGTCTTTGCCATCCATGAGCACCGGCGCTGCACTCATTTAAGGCTCAAAATATTTCCCGATGGTGGTGTCGCTCGACTACGCGCATGGGGACGCCCTCTGCCCCGACGTGAGCACTACGTTGATGGGGAGTTCCTCGATCTCGCCAGTGTTGTTGTCGGTGGCAGAGTTCAGCAATGCAGCGATATGTTCTACAGCTCACCCAACAACCTACTCATGCCCTATGTCGGCACTAATATGGGTGACGGATGGGAGACCAAACGACGCCGGGATGCAGACAATGACTGGAGCATCATCAAGCTGGGTTTGCCCGGAACCATTCGAAAAATCGTTATCGATACCGCACACTATCTTGGTAACTACCCCGATCATTTCAGTCTGGAGGCTGCGAATCTCGATGAAGAATACGCTGACTCAAACACCGAGTGGACAACGGTGATCGAAAAAACCCCGCTGCAGGCGGATCTCACCCACTTATTCATCGACGAGCTCCAAGTATCACCCACCGAACAATTCACCCACGTCCGTCTCAGTATTTATCCCGATGGCGGCGTCAGTCGATTGCGCGTTATCGGCGAACCGAATTGGGAAAGCGCCGCTTGAGTATCGCCGACCTCAATGCTGCATCGGCGCATGAGTGCCGAACGCTGATGCGCCAGTGCTGTACTAGCGAGGCTTGGGTTGATGCCATGGTCAGTGCACGGCCGTTCAGTTCCGACGAGCACTGCACCACCCAGGCCGATGCCATTTGGTCTGAACTCTCAGAGAACGACTTTTTACAAGCCTTCGAGGGGCACCCAAAGATTGGCGACGTCAACTCGCTCAAAGCCAAGTACGCGGACACCAAAGCCTTAGCGGCAGGTGAGCAGTCCTCGGTTGACGAAGCTGACGACTCGGTGATTCAGGCCTTGGCCGAAGGCAATGCACGCTATGAACAGCGTTATGGATTTATTTTTATTGTGTGCGCGACGGGTAAGAGCACCACCGAAATGCTGGCGTTACTCGAGGCACGCTTACACAACAGCCGCGAAGATGAACTCGTCAATGCGGCAGAAGAACAGCGCAAAATATTTCATCTCCGCTTAAAGAAACTATTATGAGTCAGATAACCACGCACATTCTCGATACTGCTCGCGGCCGCCCCGCCGCGGGTGTGCCCATCACGCTGAGCCGGTTAGCAGACGAACAGTGGCTCGCACTCGGCGAGGGAGAAACCAACGACGACGGGCGGATTGCTGACCTCTGCCCAGCGGGTGAGGCGCTACCAGAAGGCACCTATCGCATGCGTTTTTCCACGGCGGACTACTTCGAAGGCATCGGTGAACCGGTGTTTTATCCGTGGGCGGACGTGGTTTTCACCATTGATGGCAGTGGCGATCACTACCATATTCCCCTGCTGCTATCGCCCTTTGGCTACTCCACCTACCGAGGAAGCTGAATAGCGTGCGGAAAATCATGGCAAAGCCGCTCACTGCGGAGGGATTCTCTCGATACGGCGACGTCATCGAAATCTCGCCCGAGAACGAGCAGTTGTCGATCAACTACGGCCGAACCGTTCGCCATCATGCCCTCAGCGAAGTACAGCTTAGTGGTTCGGAGGACACTGCCATTATGAATATTTTTAGCAGTCAGCCCGCCGAACTGCCGTTTAAAGCGACAGTGATGGAACGACATCCTCTTGGCAGCCAGGCGTTTATTCCTTTATCGGGACACTCGTATCTTGTGGCGGTGGCACCGCCAGGTGCATTTGATATCGCCGCCGTAGAACTGTTCCTTGCAAGCCCCGAGCAAGGGGTCAATTATCATCGGGGCACATGGCATCACTACAGCCTCGCCTTAGCTGAACACAGTAACTTTCTGGTGGTCGATCGCAGCGGTCCCAACGATAACTGCGACGAGATCACACTGGAGGAACCGCTGCTGTTTGATGTGAATGAGGCGGCCCAATGATTCAAGGGTTCAGGGGCTCGGTTCTTCATTTCATCGACGACCCGGATCGTGTCGACCCCGAGCAAAGCTACCAATATTTTGAAGATGGACTGCTCGTTATTGAAGACGGTCACATCAGTGCACTTGATGATGCAGAAACGCTGCTAACGTCGGAGCACTCGCCCGTCTCATCGGACAACGTCATCGACTACCGAGGAAAACTGCTTTGTCCGGGGTTCGTCGACACCCATATCCACTATCCCCAAAAAGAAATGATTGCAGCTTATGGTGAACAGCTGCTGTCTTGGCTTGAGAGCTACACGTTTCCCACGGAAACTCAGTTTGCCGATAAAGCCTATGCCGCGACAGTAGCCGAGCGCTTTCTCGATGAATTACTTCGCTGTGGGACAACGACGGCACAAGTGTTTGGCACCGTGCATCCCGAATCAGTCGACGCCTTCTTTGAGGCTGCCGAGAAACGCAATCTACGCATGATTTGTGGCAAGGTACTCATGGACCGTAATGCACCAGAGGCACTGCGCGACACGCCGGCGCAAGGTTATTCCGACAGCAAACGCTTAATCGAAACCTGGCATGAGAAAGGACGCTTGCGCTACGCAATCACCCCCCGCTTTGCGCCGACCTGCTCTGAAGAACAGCTAGCGCTGGCAGGTCAGTTACTCAAGGAACACCCCGGCGTTCACATGCACACCCACCTCTCGGAGAACCTCGCCGAAATCCAGTGGGTGAAAGGCCTCTTTCCAAGCGCTGACAATTATCTCGACACCTATGACCAAGCAGGTTTGCTGGGCTCACGCAGCACCTTTGCGCACTGTCTTCACCTCGAGGCTGCCGAATGGCGAAGGCTTGCAGAGACCGATTCGGCGATTGCATTTTGCCCGGGCTCGAATCTGTTTCTGGGGAGCGGCTTGTTCAAACTTGGTCGTGCGGTAGCCGAGGGTATCAAAGTCGGTTTGGGCACCGACGTCGGCGCGGGTAACACGTTCTCGATTCTCGAAACCCTGGCGGATGCTTACAAAACCCAGCAAATGGATGGCAATACCCTCACGCCTTTCAAAGCCTTTTACTTAGCAACACTGGGCGGCGCGCGCAGCCTCGACAGCGACCAGTACATCGGCAATTTCGAGGTAAGAAAGGAAGCCGATTTCCTCGTTCTCGACCCTGCTGCAACACCCCTACTCGACTTTCGTATTCAACACTGCCGGTCACTCTTAGAAACGCTCTTTGTGCTCGCCATGCTCGGCGATGACCGAACGATTTTTGCCACTTACATTGCTGGTCGATGCTTGCATCGTCGCGACCCGCAAGGAATCCACTGACATGGAAAGCTATATTCTCGATTGGCTACAACTGATTTTCCGCTGGCTGCACGTCATCACAGGGGTGGCTTGGATTGGCGCGTCTTTCTATTTTGTCTGGCTCGATAACAATCTGGAAACACCGCCGCAGTGGAAGAAAGACAAAGGCATCAAAGGCGATCTATGGGCGATCCATGGCGGTGGTATTTATGAAGTCGCCAAGTACCAACTCGCCCCCGAAGCAATGCCCGCGACGCTGCATTGGTTCAAGTGGGAGGCATACAGCACCTGGCTAACCGGTATGGTGCTCATGACCTTGGTGTTCTACGTCGGGGCCGATGCCTACCTGATCGATCGCCGCATTGCCGATCTCACTCAATTTGAGGCAATTGCTATCGGGCTGGGAATGCTAGTCGGTGGCTGGGTGATCTACGAAATACTCTGCGCAACGCCTCTGGCAAAGAATGGCTATTTACTTGGTCTAGTGCTTATTGGTCTCGCGATCGTGAGCGCCTATACGCTGACGCATGTGTTTAGCGGTCGTGGCGCATTTATTCACATGGGCGCGATGATTGGCACCTTAATGGCGGGCAACGTTTTTCGGGTCATCATGCCGTCCCAACGCGCGCTCGTGGCCGCCATTGAGTCCGGAGACACCCCCGATCCTGCCTGGGGCGCCAAGGCAAAGTTGCGCTCCACCCACAATAATTATCTGACTTTACCGCTGCTGTTCATCATGATCAGCAACCACTACCCCATGACCTACGCGGGGGACAACAATTGGCTGATTCTACTGGCCATCATTGCCATCACCGCGTTTGCGCGCCATTACTTCAATCTGCGCCATCGCGGGGTAAACAAACCATCGATCATTGTAATCTCGCTTATCGCTACCGCGGCGCTGGCGTGGGCGATCATGCCCACACCCACATCGGCGCCAGCGGGCTCAACAAGCCAACAGGTATCCGCCGTTGAGGTGCAAGGCATTATTAATCGCCACTGCGTTTCGTGCCATGCGGAAAACCCCACCAGCGAACTGTTTGCCGCAGCGCCGGGGGGCGTCATGCTTGATACGCTGGCGTCTATTCAGCAGTGGGCGCCAAATATCAAAATTCAGGCAGTCGATTCTCAAGCGATGCCGCTGATAAATTCGACCGGAATGACCGATGAAGAACGGGCGCTACTGGGTCAATGGATAAGTGCTGGAGCGCCCGACGAGTAACGAACTGGGTCAAGGGATTAGATATGCGCCTTGAGAATCTCAAACAGTTCGGGCCGATGCTCGCGGATCTCTTGGGGCGTCAAACCCTCAAGCGAGTGAGGATATTTCAGCCACGCCTCGGTTTCGTGCAAAAAATAATCGGGCTCCCGATCGACTTGCCGCCGAGTGGGCTTGTAGTAAGGCACCGCCACCCGGATATCACTCGGGGTATTAAGACGCGCCTTGGTCTCGAGATGGCGGATCACCGCGTCTATGGTGTGGCCAGTATCAAACACATCATCAACGATCAGCAGTCGGTCTTCATGGGTGACTGTCTTAATCAGGTAGTTCATGCCGTGAATTCGAATATTCGAGGACCGGCCATCAATCGCAGCCGCGTAGGAGGATGTCCGAATCGCGATGTGGTCAGTCTCAATACCCGAATAAGCGAGCATTTCTTGCACCGCAATCCCCACGGGCGTTCCGCCACGCCAAATGGCGATGATGATCGATGGCTGAAAGCCACTGGCAACGACATTAGCACCCAGTTGGAACGAGTCTTCCAACAATTTTTGGGCAGAAAGATAGGTTTTGGCTGTCATGTTTGAATCTTGGCAGCTAAGCTTCAAGGAGTACAGGTCAAAGTCCATCTCAGACTGTTGGGTGCGTTATGACGTCGATGCAACGACCAAGTAACAAGCAATTCGTCGAAGAGGAAATGCTGCTCAACGATGCATTCCGTCTTGGTGTTCGTATTTTTGAGAGTGGATTCCGGCCAAATTTTATCGTGGGCATCTGGCGAGGTGGTTCAACCGTCGGTATCTATGTTCAGGAATGCCTTCAGTTCCTCGGCGTCGAAACCGATCACATCAGCATCCGCACCTCCTACCGTGGCATGGATAGCTATCTCGAGTCGATCAACACTCCTGAGACGATTCGCGTCCATGGACTGCAGTATCTGTATGAACGGCTTAACTGCGATGACCGCTTGTTACTTGTCGATGACGTTTTCAGCACGGGCAACAATATCGAGGCCGTGATTTCACGCCTCAAAGCCAAATGTAAGCGCAACATGCCCCAAGACGTCCGGATCGCTGTGCCCTATTACAAACCCGCCCGTAACCAAAGCGGCCGCACGCCCGATTACTACCTTCATGAAACCGCCGACTGGTTAGTACTGCCCTACGAATTACAGGGTCTCAGCCGGCAAGAGATCAACGAACACAAACCCTGGGTAACGCCCATTCTGGAGTCGCGATGAAACTCGTTATTTCTGCCACAGCCACAACGCTCGGGGTTCTACCCCGTCTTCTCGGACGGTTCTGAGTAGACTGCACACTGCCAGTCTCGTTTAGCCACTCTCCGTCGCATTCGCGGGTTGTGGAACATCTCAATATAGTTAAACACATCTGCTCTAGCAG
>CBFHPT010000015.1:0-48719 GCA_965657905.1 Luminiphilus sp.
ACACCGGTGTCCTTATAGCTGATATTCTGAATCGTGTTGCCCCCACCGGTTACCGTGGAGCCCTGATTCACGGGTACCTGGTCACCCACGTTGATGCTCGCCGTGTTGTTGTCGAGGACCATCACTGACGGGGTCGAGATTACATTGATCAAGGACTCTGTCGACAGGGCCTGCAACACGGCCACAATGTCGCCAGCACCGCCCGTGACTGTGTAACTGAAACCGTTGGCCAGTTGTGCAGCAACGCCATCACCACCACCGAAATTAAATTCACCATCGGAGAGCACGCCGGTACCGTTGTAATCCGAGCCACCCAACTGACCGTTAAAGGTCCACTCCAAGCCGTACCTCAGTGAATCGCTTAAGGTCACCTCAACGATACTCGCCTCGATCAGCACCTGCGTAGGCGGCGTATCGAGCTTCGCTAACGCTGACTTAATCACCTTGTACTGCATCCCGGTCGAGTAAATCATCAGCGAGTTATTCTCGTCATCGGCAACGACCCGAACCTCTGACGTTGCATTGGCACCGCCTTCATCGCTCATCGTCAACGCCGATACGCTGGTTTGACTACCGCCGCCTCCTGCGTTGCGTCCAATGTTCGACTGACCATTGCCGCGGGTGTTGAGACCAAGAGCGGAGCCAACACTCTCTCGGCTGAGTCCTGGGGCGACGTTGCGCGCATCACCAACATTTTGACGGTTACCAGCGCCCTGACCACCACCGGCATAGATGCTGTTTAACAGCGTGGCTAATCGGCCTGCAGTCGTGTTTTGTACTGGATAAACATAAAGCCGGCGCTCGGCGCCGTTTTCAGGAGCTCTGTCCAATCGCTCAATCCAGGTCTCAACTCGATCAAGATAATGAGCCCGCGGCGTGATAACCAGCACACTGTTTAGCCGAATAAAGGGCATCACCCTGACAATATCGGCAAGACCACCCTTGCCCTCGTCACCCGATGCCGCACCCAACAACTGGTTAAGTGCTTCAACGAGTTCTTCCACACCGCTGTACTGCAGCGGAAAAAGCCCTACGGACATGCCTGCCAGCATATCCACATCAAAGGTGTTAATGATATCGAGCCACCCTGATAGCTGCGCCTCAGTGCCCGCCAACATCAACAGGTTTCGCGCGTTATCCACTCGCAGAATGGCTTTGTCATCCGCGAGGGGCTTAAGTATTTCGGCCATACCTCCTGCGCTGATGTACTGCAGCGGAATCACCATGGTGGAGAACCCTGCCGCACGCTCATCCTTACTGATAATCCGAGGTGAGATCTTAGAGGCACCCTGTGAACTGCTCACGATGTAGCGATTATCCTGACCACGAATCAGATACACATTGTTCGCTTTCAGAAGCGATTCCAGCACCGTTAACAGACTGTCACGGGAAATGGGCGTCCGTGTACGCAGCGTCACTTCGCCGGGGATAGGGCCGTCGATGAGATAGTCAACGCCGAGGATGTCCGAGAGTACCGCGTGAGTGACTTCGCTGAGCGGTGCGTTCTCGAAACTCAGTGTGACGGCATCACCAACAAACCGCACAGGCTCCCGAGGCTCGCCTAAATCGACGACCTGATCGGTACCGCGATATTTGATCGCCTCGGCGTCCGCAATCTCGTCGGCCTCTGCGCCCGCGTTGTCTTCGGCGAGACTGCCCGCCGAAGTCGCCAAGGGGATATTGGCATCCACCGACCTGCCCGAACCCGACTCTTGTTCGTTGGGCATGCCCGCACAACTCGCTAGCGCCAAGGTCAACAAAGAGATAGCGAAACGACTGGCCGCTGGGTTTTCGCTCGTATTCCAATTCATGGGGTGATTCTCACCTTTCAAAACGTTAGGAGCTTTAAAGCATTTATGTGCGTTACGCACATCAAAAACACCAAAGCCCAGATTCGATCTTTCAACAACTACTTCTCAAATCAGGTCATCAACCGCTCTATGGAGCATGGCAACGCCGCCAAACAGTTGCCATCTACAGGCGGGTTTTGCTAATTGCGGACCTACCTCGGTTGTCCTCTACTTTGACCGGCTGTCACGCCCGGGTCCTCGACGAGCTTTTTTTCACCACTGCGTCGCACCACTGCGCCGACCATACTCTATTGACGTTTGGGTCGCGCGGTACTTCCACCAAAACTCAGTCCGCCCCCTTGTTGCGCCCGGGGTGCTTCTTGTTCTTCCTGCGCGGGCGCGGGTGATGTTTTGATCACACGCACACTGGGCGTTGTCACCGCCAGCACGATCTCCTGAGTCCGCCCGCTATTCGTAAAACTCGCCACACCATCTTTGAACGACTGCAATTGCCAGCCCTTGACCGTATCACCCGGAGTGATCCGCCCAAGCTTGCCATCGACGGTTGCGATAATACCCAGTGAGTCGCTCGCACCGAACACGCCATGCAACTGAACGCCGTCTAACTTAGCCACTTTTTTCTGGGTCGTTGGCTTGGTCGTGACCACCGGCGCAGCCTCAAACGGTCGACGTTCCTGCCAAAACAGCGGTCTCGCCAGCATCGCCGCCGAGCTCTCGGGTGTGAGTGGCTCTTCGAGAGTCAGGCGCTTTACCTGCAACGAATCCGAAGCAGGTGCAACGGGGTCGGGCGCACCGCTCGCCGCGTACCCCATGAAACCCAACGCAATCCATAGTACTAGAAGCAGCAGTACCGCCAAAAAAACCAGTTCGACACGACGCTCGGTTTTTTGCGGGTTGTCAGCAACGCGGTAACGAGAAAGCAAGGAGACGGACTGCATCAGGACACCTTTCTTAAGGACAATATCTGGAGCGACACGGTCAGTACTTGTTCCTGCGCATCATCCCCTCGACGGCGACGATTCGGAAAAGCATCTAAGGACTCGACAAAAATAACAGGCCTGAAGGCATTGATATCCGCCAAAGCTTGATCGAGTTGTTCTAGGGTTCCACGCGCGACAACCTTTACCGCCACGTAATCGAAGCTGTCGCGCTTACGTGGCGCTAGTACCTGACTGTTAGTTACCTCGAGACCCGCATCGCCCATAATCCGGCGCGCTTCCGCCTGCAACGATGCCGCAACCGCCGCGTTGTCGGAGCTTTTGGCATACACGTAATTATTGACAACGTCGCTCACGCCAGACAGCGCTTCGCGTAACGATGCCTCCTCATCAATCAAGCCCAGCATTCTTCCTACTCGAGGTTCAATCGACGCGATCTCGTCGGTCGCATCACTCCTGACTGCGAGAGCTGACCCCAACACCGCAAAAAACAGATAGACGGGCACCAACAATGTGAGCGCTATCAACAGCGCAGAACGCCGATGCCGCTGTATCCACAACCAGATCATCGAACCAACCTCAGCTCAACATCGAGGAAAAACTGCTCGAGCCCGGTGTTTCCAACACGACTGATGGCCTGTGGCGCAGTCACCGACAAAAACACTTGCTCTTCCGTTAGCGCTTGCTGCAGCGGGGCCGCATCTTCTCCACGACCTCTGAGTCGAATTTTGCGGCCGTTCTGGGTGTATTGCGTGATGTAAGCGGAATCGGGCAACAGCTCGGTTATGCGTGCCAGCTCAATTTGCGGGGCTGGCAAGCGTCGACTTAGCGCATTGAGTTCGTCCATGGTGCCGTTAACCGCCGCAAGTTCCTCACGAAGCGCCATCGCATCGCGCGCCTCAGCGCGGGCCTCTTCCTGCACAGACTGCAACTTAGATAGCTCTAATTTGCTCAGAAACGCCGATGTACCAACCAGCGCCAACACAAGTAAAAAGCTGCCCAACACAAGACTGCCAGTTCGAATCAAACGCCGGCGATAATCCGCTTCCCGCGCCGCCTCACCAAAACCCCGCACTATGACCCATTGATCGCCCGAGCGTGCCCACACCTCACGCGCCGATGGATCATGAATACCGTGTTTTTCTCCGAGGTAACTCATGACGGCGCTGCGCGAGACGATCACCAAATCAACAATCAAACCGTCGAAGTGTTCACTGCGGCTTATACGCCAGCCCGCGGTGGTGTCATCGGGCGCAAACGGTGAACTCGCACCGATCTCCAATTGAAGTGCCGCATCAAGGTCGGTTTCCGCAACAGCGGGCAAACGCAGTGTCCTCGAAAGCACGAGATCCTCGGGCAGGCCCAATGCCACGTGAGCGTTTTTTGGTGAGCCGCCTTGACCGTCTCTTGGCTGACTTAGGCGGGAACCCGCCTGAAATGGGGACCGATCACCGTTCGCCTCTTCCAAAACCACAACGGAATCCAGCGCAATTCGGATCGGTGAGTCGTCACCGAACAGCACGTCTCGCCACGCGGCGAGCCACAGCCGGCCGTAATCGCGGACGTCATACCCAAACACCATGAACTGATTGGTGGCCATTAGCCCCGATCCTCAAACATCAGCGGGCGCGCAGCTTCGCTGCGCACGACCCGCCAAGGTAACGCCGAATAACCTCCGCCTTCAAAAGTTACCCAGCGCCGCCTAATCCAATTTTGGTCACCGATTTTCACGATCGCATCAACGCGGACACTCTCAGCCGCATGCTGCACCGGGCCATTTAATAGCGCACCCTCGCCGCGCATCGCCGCATCAATCATGCGTATGCGGGCTGGCGCAGGCGCCTTGCCGCTTAATCCCGACGCCAACGACTCAACCACAATAAAATCTCTCACCGCGTCGTATACGCCTCGATCCACGCCCGGTACTCGTAACAGGTCTTCGAGGCTGTGAAATTGCTGTCCGGGTTTTCGCTCCGCCCCCTCTCGATATCTTACCACGGCGCTAGCCAACCGATTAGGGCTCAACTGATAGGACGCGTCGGTCTGCGAAAACAGTGACCGTAGACCTGCCGCCTTCTCAGTACTGATGTTGACGAGTAAACCCGCAGGAATCATCCGCACTTCTACATCGTGATTACCGACGCGGTAAGCCTGCTGTCGATCAGCGCCCCGTGAACCACTCGCCTTTAATCCTATCTGCTCCGCCAACGCGAGGTTAATCGCGCCGTCCCCAGCTGCCGCTGCTTGTGCCCGAAAATAATGAAGCTGCGCCATGCGGGTATCGACGCGCGCCTCCGCAACAATTCCCGAGACCAGCAAGGACATGCCGGCGATGAACCAGACCACGATCGCTAAAGCGACGCCTCGCTGCCGACTACGAGATGCTGGCTTTGTCATCATCGCTGCACCTGCATAATCATCTCAGGCCAAAACCGGCCATTCGCTTTAACAGCGAGCTTGATATGGCTGGGGACATCGCGATCAAGATCATCCAGACGCCAAGGCTCACCAGGATTCATTCGATATGTGACCTCGAACAGCTCAAGGTCATCAAGCACGACGCGCTGGGGAGACTTAACCCATTCTTTCGGCTCTGTGCGTCCCTCGGGATCCTGCCACTGCAGCACTAGGCGATTCCCGCGCTTACCCAGCCGCAAAAAATAGCTACCGCCATAGGCCTCACCAAAGAGGATCTTCGAGCGCCACTCAAGACTGCCATTCTTCAATCTAAAAAACGCCGATGGTTTAGAACCACCACCATTGCCACCAAAGGATAGACCGCCTCCGCCTCCGCTCTCGGCTCCAACCACAGAATTTTCCAATGCATCCCGCAAGAACGAACTCACACTGCGCAACTCATCGACGCGATCCGTCATTTTATTGATCGTGCCCGCCGTGTTACCCAGCGTACGAAACCCAGTGACCGTCGCCAGCATCACTAAAGAGAGAATGGCCAGCCCAACAACCACCTCAACAAGTGTGAAGCCGCGAGGAGCGCTCGTGTCTGCTCGCTTAGCTCTAGATCGTCGCACCATCACGTGGCTAACACCGCACGAACTCTCACAGGACAAAATTCGCACAGGACAAACGCTCAGAGGGACAGGAAGTCATCAGATGCCTTCCTGCACTTCCAGACCTTCTACGACTGACCCAAGGGTTACCCGTCGATCGCGAAGTCCATCGGCCCAACTCACCACCACTTCAATTTCTTGCAAAGTCCCCGGTTGTAGGCCCGAGCGCCCCGTCGCTGCAGGGCGCGTCTGTACAGACCACTTAAAGCCGCCCTCGGTTACACCTTCCCGACTAACGCCCGCTCGGGGAACCTGGCTGTTATCTGCCATGATCGAACGTGCAAGCTCGACAGCAAACGCATACCGCTCGTCAGCGCGGACATTACGGGTTGCGCCCGAGGCGGCTTGGTACAGCCCGCCCAGCGCAATGCCCAAGATCGCGATGGCGACCATCATTTCTAGCAGGGAAAAACCGCGCGCTTTCTTTATCCGGCCCGCGGCGGGTTTTGCAGCGCCCGCGGCGGGTTTGAGAGAGTACGCGGCGGGTTTGAGAGAGTCCGCAGCGGGTTCTAAAGAGTCCCCAGCCCGCGGCTGCACCAAACCGGTTCGCTGTCGCATCACCGCAGTCCTCGGCTTAAACTCACCATGAATCTCACTATGAAACCCGCCATTAGGATGCACCACGACGCGGGGTATCCGAATCGGACCCAACCGTGACACGCCCTACCAACCAGTCGACCGCAATGGCAATCACATCGCCGTTAGGACGCTGAATATCCACACCACCACCGCTCGCCCCGCCGTCGGGATAGAACCGAATGACTCCCAGACTGTCGCGATTAACCTCTTTGGCGGAATGCACTGCCAATTCAACCTCTCGATCAAAGGTCGCGACTTCGTCGCCGAAGCGCACCCAACCCTCATGGGGTGCGATGAGTACGTCTTGGGAAACGCCCCTGGCAAGAGCAGCGTGTCGCGCCGAATTGAGTAACGTAACGGTTTCGCGCACTGCAGCGCGAAACTGCATCGACTCATAGAATTTAATCGATTGGGGTACGGCAATAGCCAGAATCAATCCGACTACCGTAATAGCAGCAACGATCTCAACAAGGGTAAAACCCTCGCCGCGCAGCTTAGTCCCAGTTATTGACGTCGGCGTCTTCACCTTCACCGCCTGGAGAGCCATCCTGGCCATAAGTAAAGATATCGATTTCGGCCTTCTCACCCGGGTACTTATAGTTGTACTCGCGGTTCCAAGGGTCCTTCGGGATCTTGCCGCCTTTGAGATAAGGGCCGTTCCAGCCCGTCGCATCCCCCGGCTTAGCAACCAGTGCATCAAAGCTTTCGTTAGTAGACGGGTAGCGACCGACATCGAGTTTGTACATTTCCAACGCTTGCTCAAGATCACGGATTTGGATCTTGGCGGTTTTCGACTTGGCACCACCCAACTGATTGAGTACCTGAGGCCCCACCAAACTCACCAACAGACCAAGGATGGCAAGCACCACCAGCAGTTCCATCAGCGTAAAACCGCGCTGACGACGAGATCGTTTTGTGTACATCTTTCTACCTCTCATTAACAAAGCCGTTATTGGGTCTATGTCAAATAGCCAAATCGTTGACCGACAAAATACCCATCAGAATCGAAATAATTATCAGCGCAATAATAAAGCCCATCGTCAGAATGAGTACGGGCTCAAGCAGGGTCAGCAAACGTTTGATACCCGACGACACGTGGTTCTCAAAGACCTTAGCAAGCTCCAGCATCATGCCATCGAGAGAACCCGACTCCTCCCCTACCCGCGTCATCTGAATCACCATGGGGGTAAACATTTTGGTTTCCTCCATCGCGATCGACATGCGCTTACCTGCCTTAACCGCCGGGGGAAGCACATCAAGGGCCTCTTTCAGCGGCACACTGCCCACCGTATCGATCGCTATCTGAATAGCCTTCAGCAGTGACACACCGTTACCAAGCAACGTACCCACCGTGCGAGCAAACTTAGACATTTCGTACTCAAAGGCAATCGTGCCCGCGATTGGCAACGACAACAGCCGGCGATCAAGGCTTGATTTACCCGCAGGGGACGCAGCCCAGCGCTGAAAAGCAATCACCAGCCCGACAAGCACGATGCCCATCAGCAGCCCCCACGCTTTAATGAACTCAGCGGCGCCGATGACCGCTTTGGTCATGGCAGGCAGTGCGTCACCCATGTCATTGAATAACGTCTCAAACTGAGGCACGACAAAACCGAGCATGACAACGATCGAAATCACCGCCACAACAAGCAAAATACTGGGGTAAATAAGCGCCGAGACGATACTATCGCGGGTTGCCTTGGAGCTTTCTAAATGCTCTACCAGCCGCTCAAGCACCGAGGATAGCTGGCCGCTGGCCTCGCCGGCACGCACCATACTCAGATAGAAGCCGCCGAAAACATCATCGAAGGGCTGAAGGGCATTGGAGAGCGATTTCCCGCCCTTCACTGCTTTCAACAGCTCTGCCAAGACCGCCCGCATCCGCGGCTGGCCATCCATATCAATCAGCACTTTCAGTGCGCGATCCAACGGCAATCCAGCGCGCAGCAGCACCGACAGCTCAGACGTCATCGACAACACTTCCCGGCGCGTCGGCGGCTTGCCCGAATCGCCCGTAGTATCACCCTCTTCGACTTTGAGTGGGGTCAGACCCCGAGACCTCAGCTGCCGGGTGGCCGCATCGAGGGCATCCGCTTCGATCACTCCTTGCTGCGCTTTGCCATCACGACCGACGGCTTTGTAGGTAAATGCCGGCATTAAGCGATAGCGCTGTCGGTGGCACTCGAAGCGTTACCCAGCGTCCGTGCACCGACATTCGCGGGCATCTCATCATCGGCACTTTGATCTTGGGTGACCCGCATGACTTCCTCGAGGGAACTAACGCCTTGCACCACTTTGCGCAAACCATCTTCATACAAAGTGATCATGCCTTGCTTGCGCGCGGCGCTATGCAGCGAGGTCGCATCGGCACCAGACATAATCACTCGATGCATCTCTTCATCAAGCAAGAACAATTCGTGTATCGACGTGCGCCCGATGTAACCCGTATGACCGCACGTGGCACAACCTTTTGCCTGATAGACCGTCCGCTGACCGTCCGCCAAGAACCGGCGAAGGCCATATTTTTGAATCGCGGTATCGGTGAGCTCAAAGGGCTCTTTGCAGCTTGAACACAAAGTGCGGATGAGGCGCTGGGCCAGCACTCCGTTGACTGACGATGTAATCAGGTATCGCTCTACACCCATATCTTCCAGCCGCGTGATGGCGCCAGCCGCAGTGTTCGTGTGTAGGGTCGACAATACAAGGTGCCCTGTCAGCGCCGATTGCACGCCAATTTGCGCGGTTTCCGTATCACGCATCTCACCGATCATGATGATGTCGGGATCCTGGCGAAGAATAGATCGCAGTGCGCGGGCAAAGGTCAGCTCAATTTGAGCCTGTACCTGTATTTGGTTAACACCCTGCAGTTGATATTCCACAGGGTCTTCCACGGTGATGATTTTGAGCGTATCCGAGTCAATGGAAGCCAGCGACGCATAGAGGGTTGTGGTTTTTCCCGAGCCCGTTGGACCGGTGACCAGTAGCACACCGTGAGGTTTTGCCAGCAGCTGCTGATAGCGAGCCAGCGTGTCGTCTGAAAAACCCATATCAGACAAGCTCAAGCGAATGCTCTCGCGATCGAGCACGCGCATTACAATGCTTTCCCCATGCACCGTCGGTATGGTCGACACCCGCAGATCGAGCTCGTGGCCTTTGACCCGCGTCATAATACGACCGTCCTGTGGCAGTCGGCGCTCTGCGATGTTCATGCCCGACAAGAGCTTGATGCGTGAAGCAATGGCCGGTGCCAAATTACCCGCCGGCGAATCAGGCTGTTCCTGCAGTACCCCATCAACCCGGTAGCGCAGATGTAAGCTGTCGTCGAAGGGTTCGATGTGAATATCCGAGGCGCCAATGTCGACCGCGCGGTGGATGATCTGGTTCACCAAGCGAATGACCGGCGCCTCACTGGCGAGATCTTTCAGGTGCTCGATAAACTCATCGTCACTCTGCCCCGAGAATCGGTCGCCAAACTCATCCTCATCATCGCCCTCGGCGGCACCGCTACGGGCTTCCAGCGCTTTGGCTATGTCGGTTTCAAGACCGAAGACAACGCGAATCGGCTTGCCCGCCCCCATAGCGAGAGCTTTGCAAATAAAGGGATCTTGGGGCGAGGTCGTGGCGAAGACAATTTCATCATCAGTGCGCGCGACCGGCACGACGTGATTGCTATATAAAAAATCAGGAGCGATTTCGGGCAGTTCGACGGGCTCTTCCGGGTATTCACCGCCCAGCATTAGCGGAATATCGAGTTGCTCAGAAAGCGCCTGGGCCATATCCAACTCGGATACCAGACCCAATTTCACGAGGACCTGTCCGATCATTTCGCCCATTTCTCGCTGGGCGAGCAGGGCGCGCTCGATGTCTCGCTCTGACACCTTGCCCTTCGCAATCAGAATTTCGCCAATCTTCTGCATTCAAGCCCCATAAAAATGCAGAAACACCCGAAGGTGTTTCTTGATACGTCACGCAGTGTCCTGTCAAAGACGCCTTTTGTGATAACGATTCACACCGACGGCGCCATCCCTGAACGGGAATAGTAACACCGACGGTGCTTCGATCCTCAGCCGCTGCTTAGGTTCCCGGGAACTGATAATCCTCAAACATTTCCCGTAATTTCACCTTTTGGATTTTACCCGTCGCGGTGTGCGGCATCTCATCAATGAACTGCACGTCATCAGGAATCCACCATTTAGCGATCTTGCCGTCGAGGTAGCTCTTGAGCTCTTCGGGCTCCAAATCACCGCCGTCAGCAGTTTTGACGACAATTAACAAGGGTCGCTCGCCCCACTTGTTATGGATGCGCCCAATAACCCCCGCCTCGGCCACTTTAGGATGACCCGTCGCGCAGTTCTCAACTTCGATGGAAGAAATCCACTCGCCACCTGACTTAATCACGTCTTTGGTTCGATCGGTGATTGAGACGTAGCCGTCAGGGCTAATCGTCGCCACATCGCCGGTTTCAAACCAGCCGGGCTCAGCGTGGGCGTCCGAGCCGTCGAGCTTGAAGTAGCTTGAGCAGATCCAGGGGCCGCGCACTTTGAGTGCCCCAAAGGCCTTACCGTCCCAGGGCAATTCGTTGTTGTCGTCGTCACAAATCTTAATCTCGACACCCCAGATAGGCGTGCCAACATTGGTTCGGAGTTTGGCAAATTCCTCGGGGGAATAGGCGTCGCGATGAGCACCCGAGGAGTTACCCGTGCCGAGGGGACTCATCTCGGTCATACCCCAAGCATGACGAGTGTCAACGCCGTGGGTGTCGAATTCTTCCATGACCGAGAGAGGACACGCTGAACCGCCAACAATCACCCGGTCCAGCGACTCAATGGTCTCGCCGGATGTGCGCAGGTGGGTGAGCAAGTTTAGCCACACGGTGGGCACCCCGGCTGACATGGTCACGCCTTCTTCATTAATCAGCGCAGCGAGGGTCGGGCCGTCGCCCATTTTATTCCCCGGCATTACCATTTTTGCACCTGCAACCGGGCAGGCGTAGGGATTGCCCCAAGCATTAACGTGGAACATGGGTACGATCGGCATAATCACGTCGGAACCCGAAATGTTGAGTGCGTCGGGCATCAGCGTCGCGTAGGTGTGCAGCACGGTTGAACGATGGCTGTACAAAACACCTTTCGGATTTCCCGTTGTGCCCGACGTGTAACACAAGGCGCAAGCGGCATTTTCATCGATCTCAGGCCACTCAAAGGCATCGCTCTGATCGGCAATGAGGGTTTCGTAACAGATCACGTTCTCAACCGAGGTCTTGGGCATGTGTTCCGGCGTGGTCATCACAACCCAGCCCTTCACACCCGGACACTGACTTGCTACGGCCTCGACCAGAGGCCAAAAATCAGGATCCAAGAACACATACTGATCGTCTGCGTGGTTAATGATGTAGACAATCTGCTCGGGGAACAGGCGAGGGTTAATGGTGTGGCAAACATAGCCCGAACACGCCGAACCGTAGTAGGTCTCGAAATGTCGGTAGTCATTCCACGCCAGCGTTGCAATGCGATCGCCGGTTGCAAGACCCCAGCCCGCGATTGCGTTCGCGAGTTTTCTGGAGCGCGCGAAGGCGTCGCGGTAGGTATACCGGTGCCTCGGGTTATCGCGAGTAACCGAGACAATTTCTTTGCCACCATGTACTCGTTCGGCGTGACGCACTATTGAAGTAATCGTCAGTGGCACATCCATCATCAAACCTTGCATCGGGGTATCTCCTCTTCTTTTTTGGTTTTCTGTTATCTGTGTAATGTAAGAGCGTTCTAATCTATTTCAATCCGGAGCGACAACACAGCACCCTGAAACCTTCAGCTGCATGGTTGCCGCAAAATATAGCTAGGCTGCACAGACAGTCCACCGGCCTTCATCAACAACCTTTGCCTGCCCTTCGGTTTGTAGCTTGAGCAGGTGCGCCGTCATAGACAGCTTCGCCCACTCGTGCAACGCCACGGGCACATCGTCGTATACAACAACAACCAGTTCGTCGAGTGTCGCAGGGCCGACGTTTTGCAATCCAGTCACAACTTTCGCCTCCCGCTTAAGTCGATGCTGCACGAGTTTATCGACTTCCGCGCGACAATCGGGGATCACTTCCCCGTGCCCGGGGGCAATGGCGCTCACGTCGTAGTCAAGCAACCGTCGCAATGAATCGATGTACGCCTTCATATCACCCGAGGGCGGAATGATCACGACGGTAGAGCCATTCATGATGTGATCGCCCGCAAAAACCAGCCCTTCCTCTTCAAGCAGGTAACAGAAATGGTTATCCACATGCCCCGGCGTGTGAATCGCGCGCAGATGCCAGTCGTTGCCTTCAATGACATCATCCTGCTTCACCGCGTGATCGGGTTGGAAGCTTAGGTCCTGATACTGGTCATCGGTAGTGATCGCACCCACCATTGGAACGCCCAGCCTATCTGCCAACACCGCCGCACCTGGTGAATGATCGGAGTGGGTATGGGTACAAACGATATGCGTAATGCGATCACCCGCAGCAGCAAGAATCGCGTCGATGTGTGCATCAATGGCGGGTCCGGGGTCAAGCACCGCCACCGACTGATCGCCAATTAAATAGGTGTTGGTGCCGGGACCTGTCATGGGTCCGGGATTGGGCGCAACAATCCTTCGCACTCTTGGCGAAATCGTGCGCGCTTCGCCATAGGGCTGGAACTCATCAGACTGCATATCAGCTTATGAGGTTTTTGATGGGGACAACGGGATCTACGTCGGCCTCGTAGTCAACGCCGTCGACCTCGAAACCAAACAGCTGCAAAAACTCTCGACGATAACCGTCAAAATCCGACAGGGATTTGAGATTATCGGTATCGATTTGATTCCAGATAGCGGCGACCTCGGCCTGCACTTCTGGATCGAGCTCAAGATCATCTGCCCGCAAGCGACCCTCATCATCCGGGCCCACCTTGTCACCATAAAGCGAGTTTCTGAACAATCGATCGACCTGCTCTATGCAGCCCTCGTGAACACCTCGCGCCTTCATCACTTTGAACAAAATCGCCAGATAAATCGGCATCGCCGGGATCGCCGCGGAGGCCTGCGTCACCACGGCTTTCAACACCGACACTCGTGCATCGCCTGATTTCGCGGCCAACCGGCTTCGAATGTCTACAACGCGCTTATCGAGGTCTTGTTTGGCGGCACCAATCGTCCCGTGCCAATAAATATCCCAGGTGATCTTCTCACCTATATAGGTGTACGCGGTGGTTTTGGCGCCTTCTGCCAGCACGCCGGCTTCGTCGAGTGCGTCGATCCACATTTGCCAGTCTTCGCCACCCATCACTGCGACGGTGTTGTCTATTTCTTCCTGGCTTGCGGCCTCGAGGTGATATTCCTGAATGATCTCTTTATCGGTGTTTACCCCTTTTTGGGTCGTGGGCTTGCCGATGGGCTTGAGGGTCGAAGTGAAAACCTCGCCGGTTTTGGGGTGCGTTCGGCGCGGCGCCGCAAGGCTATAGACCACCAGGTCCACCTGCTCGAGATCAGATTTAATCAACTCGATAACTCGCGTTTTCATGTCATCGGAAAACGCGTCGCCATTTAGGCTTTTGGCGTATAAATCTTCTGCCTCGGCAAACTGATGGAATGCAGCTGAGTTGTACCAACCTGCGGTACCTGGTTTCCTCTCAGTACCCTCTTTTTCAAAGAAAACCCCGATCGTGGCAGCTCCAGCGCCAAAGGCTGCGGTGATTCGCGACGCTAGACCATAGCCAGTCGAAGCACCAAGCACGAGCACCCGCTTGGGTGCAGAATCGATAGAGCCGTTATGCTTTACGTATTCAATTTGCTTGCTCACGTTCTGGCGGCAACCCTCAGGATGCGTTGTTGTGCAGAGGAAACCGCGAACGCGGGGTTTAATAACCATGAGGGCTCCGAAAGCTGATCTGTTTAACGATCGTGAAGTCTACCATGCACCCGCATCAGGGATGTTACTGTCCGCATCCCTGCAATCGGTTGCAAGCGCCATAGAAATCATGGAAGCTCTCGCGATAACAGGAATAAGAAAGGAGTATCCGTGGGCGAATTTCCCCGAGTAGCGGCCATTGAAGCGGGTGGCACCAAGTTTGTTGTCAGTACAGGAGAAGATTGGACATCCCCGAATTGTCACACCATCCCAACCACGTCCCCCAAGGAGACGCTGGCGCATACCCTCACCGTGCTTCGGAAGGCGTTTGAGCAAGCTCCTTTTGCGGCAATCGGTGTGGCGTCCTTCGGCCCCATCGGCATTCAGCCAGGTAGCGCAGATTACGGCGCCATCGGTGCCACCCCCAAGCCGGGCTGGTCTGGCTTTAGTTTCATTGAAGCGCTGAAAGAGTTTGATGTGCCTATCATCATTGACAGTGACGTCAACGGTGCGGCACTGGCGGAACACCAATTTGGGGCGGGGCGAGATTTAGCACGAGTATGCTACGTCACGATCGGCACCGGCATCGGTGGTGGCATTATCATTGATGGCGAGGTCAGCAACGGTAAATCGCACCCAGAGCTGGGTCACATGCTGTTAGCGAAACACTCGGACGATCTGCCCGAAGCCGGGTACTGCCCTTTCCACGGTGCGTGCCTCGAGGGACTCGCTGCAGGCCCAAGCATTATGAAGCGCTGGGGTAAAAATCTGTCACAGCTGCCGAGCGGTCACATTGCCCATGAGATCGAGGCACACTACCTCGCGAGTCTGTGTCTGAATCTGCTGCTTACGATTGTGCCCGACCGTATTCTGTTGGGGGGAGGCGTCGCCCAAACTCCTGGTCTGATAGACAAGGTTCGCGTGAGGACGCAGCAATTGCTGGGCGGCTATCTACCTGACATCGACTCATCAGAGGCAATGGCGTCGCTCATTCAGTTACCCGAACTGGCTCCCTTATCGGGGCTGGCCGGCGCCTATGCGCTGGCACGTACAGCAACGCCCGCTACGCCGATTCCCGAATAATCAGTTGCGGGTCAAGCCGAACACTGGCGGTGTCACGACCCTCGATACCCGCCAGCAGGTTGTCAACCAGCACGCGCGCGCCAAGGGTCAAACTCTGATGCACCGTTGTTAAGGCAGGGTGATACTGCTCTGCGAAAGACAGGTCATCGTAGCCCACCACTGCGCAGTCGTCGGGTATTGAAACACCAGCCTGCATCAGCGCAGTCATTAGCGCCACTGCCTGCATATCCGTCGCGACGAAAATGCCGTCGATTTGACGTCTAAGCGATACGACCTTCTCAATCGTGCTTTTGGATTCCTCGGTGCCAATAATCGCGCCAAATATTAGCGACTCGTCGATCGCTACACCGGCTGCCCCCAGAGCGGCACGATAACCATCGAGCCGAGCATCAATTTCTGGCCCAGTGCCGTGCCCCACAAATGCTATCCGCCGACAACCGCGCGCCAGCAGGTGATCCACAGCCCGGCGACCACCAAGCGCGTTATCAGATCCAACCGTAGGATATTTCGCGTCAGGCACCGTCTCACCCCAAACGGAAATGCCGCGGTAGGTCGTGGCAATCCGCTGAATGACTTCGTGTTGAGTGCCCTGACCCAACAAGATAAGACCATCGGCCCTACGCTGTGCCACGAAGTTTTCTAAGAAATCGCTGGGCTGCGGCGAGGTCTTGGATACCAGCAGCGAATGTCCACGCTCATCGAGAGCCTCTGCAACTGCGGCGGTCATCTCCAGAAAAAACGGGTCCGAGATAGTCCAATCGACCCCTTCGGCCGCAGGAATCAACATCGCCGCCGTCAACGATTCTTTCAACCGGAAGTTTCGAGCTGACGCGTTAACCCGATAATTGTGTTGTCCGGCAATTTCCCTCACGAGCTTTTTTGTCTTGTCGCTGACGAGCGGTGAATCCGCGAGAGCACGCGATACCGTCGATTTGGAGACACCCGCCAAGCGCGCAATGTCGGACATTTGTAATGGCTCTTGCTGACTCAAAGTGTCTTCTCGTTTTTATCAATAACCGATTGATTATGGCTGTAAGCCCGCCCTGTTTGCACCTCTCAATCCCCGGCACTTAGACGGCAGGCCTTAAACGTCAGCACGTTAACCGCAGTTAGCTCCCGAACTATGCAGCTATTCAGCAAGCCGCTTAGGCAACGGAGACCGGCCTTCAGTGGCCACAGTGCCACTACGCAGGTATTGAGGTGACACCGCCTTGCCGCCCGCGCTTATATCGGTTCACGGTAAAGCTGATACGCTACTCGGGTAAAAACCATTTGGTATATATGTAATAAAACTACATTTTGACCGTTTTAAGCTGGATTTTCGAGATCGATGTGTGATTTTATTACATCAAAGAAAACCACTGTCGAGGTTGTGGTATGCACCCGGAAATTGCACGCGTCACCAACGAAATCGAAAGCCGAAGCCATGATGGTCGCCAGCAATATCTCGACATGATCGATGATATGGCGCAGCACCCAATCGACAGAAAAAAACTCAGCTGCGGCAACCTCGCCCATGGTTTTGCCGCGTGCAGCCCTGAAGAGAAAGAAGTCATCAAACTCATGGAGGCCGCAAACGTCGGTATCGTCACGGCGTTTAATGACATGCTGTCGGCGCATCAGCCCTACGAGACCTACCCTCCACTATTAAAGCAGGCCATCGCCGCTGTTGGATCAACCGCCCAAGTTGCCGGAAGTGTTCCCGCAATGTGTGACGGTGTTACACAGGGACAGGACGGCATGGAGCTGAGTCTTTTCAGCCGTGACGTGATTGCGCAAGCGACCGCAGTATCGCTTTCTCACCAGATGTTTGATGCAGTGTTACTGCTAGGGATTTGCGACAAGATTGTGCCCGGACTGCTAATCGGTGCGCTGCAATTTGGCCACCTTCCGGTCATGATGGTGCCCGCGGGCCCCATGCCATCGGGGTTACCCAACAAAGAAAAAGTGCGCATTCGCCAACTGTTTGCCGAGGGCAAAATTGGGCGCGCCGAGCTGCTCGAGGCCGAGAGCGCCTCCTATCATTCAGCGGGCACCTGCACGTTCTACGGCACTGCCAACTCGAACCAAATGATGGTCGAAGCCTTGGGTCTTCAACTTCCCGGTAGCTCCTTTGTGAACCCGGGCACGGAACTGCGGGATGCACTTACCGAGTTCGCTGCGCAACAGGTCACCCGCCTCACTTCAATGAGCGCAACCTACACACCCATGGGTCACCAGATTGACGCCAAGGCACTGGTCAATGCGTTGGTTGCGTTGCTCGCCTCAGGGGGATCAACCAACCACTGCATTCACCTCATTGCCATTGCCCGCGCAGCGGGCTACACCATGAACTGGTCGGACTTTGATGCGATTTCAAAAGTAACGCCCTTGCTGGCCAAGGTTTATCCAAACGGCAGCGCTGATATCAACCACTTCCACGCAGCAGGCGGGACCGCATTACTCTTTAAAACCCTAGTCGACGGTGGCTTCATGCACGGCGACGCAAAAACCTGCTTGGGTGTGCCGTTCGCGGACTTCATCCGCGAACCCACTTTTGAAAACGGCGAGCTATCATGGAATGACCCAGTGGAAGCCAGTCTCGACCCCGCCATCCTGACCACCCCCGAGGCGCCTTTCGCGCCCGAGGGCGGTGTACGACTGCTCACTGGCAATCTGGGTCGCAGCGTCATCAAAATTTCAGCGGTAGCTGAAGAACATCAGGCAGTGCGGGCACCCGCTGTAGTGCTCGAATCACAAAACGACCTAAAGGCACTTTTCGAGGCGGGAGAGCTTGATAAGGACTGTATCGTCGTGGTGCGCTTTCAAGGACCGGCTGCCAACGGCATGCCTGAGCTGCACAAGCTCACACCGATGCTAGGAGTACTTCAAGACCGAGGTTTTGCGGTAGCCCTGGTAACAGACGGTCGGATGAGTGGCGCATCAGGCAAAGTACCCGCGGCGATCCACCTGACCCCCGAAGCCATCTCGGGTGGACCAATCGCGCTGATTCAAAATGGCGATATGATCCAACTCGATGCCAAAACTGGTCAGCTCAATGTCGAAGTCGATGAGGAAACGTTAGCGCAGCGATCACCCGCACAGGCGCCTTCGGTGCCGGCCACCGTGGGTCGCGGTTTGTTTGGCGGAGCACGGCGGTTAGTGTCCGATGCCGAACGCGGCGCTAGCTTTTTGCTCGACTGAATCCAAAGCGCACGTCAACAGAGTCGATTGATGACGCCCATACACAGCGACGAGACAGGCTCTAGATAAAAGCGGGGGAAATGCGTGAAAGACAAACAATGGCACCTGATCGGTGATATCGGTGGCACCAACGCCCGATTTGGTCTGACACCTGATGGGAGCACTGCGTTTCAACACATAGAAACCTATCAGGTCGCCAACTACCCCGACTTTAGCGATGTGCTGGTGCATCTCATGTCAGACGTGCACCGGATGGGACTTGCTGAGGGCGCACCGCTTAGCGCCTGCTTCGCTGTCGCAGGACCTCCGCACCTCGAAACCGTCAGCTTCACTAATAGCAGTTGGCGATTCAATCGCGATCTCGTCAGTGCACGCACGGGCGTCGCACGCACCCATATCATTAATGATTTTGCCGCTGTGGCGCGCGCTTTGCCGGCCCTGCAACCCCACGATCTCATTCAGATCGGTGAAGGCAGTCCACAGCCCGATGCTGCACGGGTGGCCCTGGGCCCGGGAACAGGTCTCGGTGTCGGCGCTGTTATCGACTGTAAACACGCGTCACCGACCGTTATTAGCGGTGAAGGCGGCCACGTGGATTTTGCACCGGTCACCGATGTCGAGGCCGCAGTACTCAAACATTTGCGTGCACGATTTGGACGGGTGTCCATCGAGCGCCTGTGCTGTGGAGACGGCATCGTCAACATCTACCAGGCGCTGGCGAATTATCGGGTAGTCAGCCCGGAGATGACCCGCGCTGCGGATATCGGGGAAGCCGCACAGCTTGGCGATGACCCCTTGGCCCGGGAAACGATGGCGATGTTTTTCTCAGTGCTCGGCGGAGCAGCGGGTAACTTTGCGCTGACCTTTGGCGCTCTTGGGGGTGTTTTTATCGCTGGTGGCATCGCCCCTCGCTACATAGACTTACTTCGCCGCAGCGACTTCCGCGCCCGCTTTCTCGCCAAAGGCAGGTTTGCCGACTACCTGTCCACCATTCCAACTTATGTCATCACTCATTCAGGCATTGGCCTGTTGGGCGCTGCACAGTCCATCTACGATTGAGGAAAATCATGCTGCCATCCGACTACCAATTTGTAATCCGCGCTCCCGTTATTCCGGTGATGGTGATTACCGATCTGAGCCAGGCTCGACCAATGGCTGAAGCACTTGTCGCCGGTGGATTGACTACTCTTGAAATCACCCTACGCACGGACTGCGCCTTGGATGCCATCGCTGACATTGCACAACACGTAAAAGGCGCGGATGTCGGTGTGGGCACCGTTTGCAATGATGAGCATTTCCGGGCAGCTGTCGATCACGGTGCGCAGTTCGTCGTTTCACCCGGCTCATCGGAAGCGCTGTTCTCCGCAAGTGCCACGTTAGATATTCCAATGCTGCCCGGCGCGGTAACCGCCACCGAAGTCATGCGGGTTCGCAATGCAGGCTTCCCAATCATCAAATTCTTTCCTGCAAGCACATCAGGTGGAGCGCCGGCAATTAAGGCTCTGGGTGGTCCGTTTACCGACGCAATGTTTGTACCCACCGGTGGAATTGGCCCGGCGAACCTGAAGGATTATTTGGGTTTGCCCAATGTGCCCGCCGTTGGAGGCTCTTGGATCATCCCATCTGATGCCGTGAAAAACGGCGACTGGACAGAAATCACGCGACTCGCCAGTGAGGCTGTCGCCCTAGCCAATACGATTACCCAAAACTGAGGTCAACGCCATGCAACCAGTCGATCTGATTATCTTTGGCGCTTCTGGGGATCTATCTGCCCGGAAGTTGTTCCCAGCACTCTTTCAACTGAATCGTGCCGGCCTGCTGCCGGAAGATCTCCGCATCGCAGCTATCGCTCGTGATGATGTTTCTATCGACGTATTTCTGGAGAGCCTGCGTGAACGCATGACCTCCTACATGGGGGACAACGCACCCACCAACGATGAGTGGGAGCAGTACAGGCGTGTGTTTTCCTATGTGAAATCGGATTTTGCAGACCCAAAAGCATACGATGGATTGAAGAAATGGCTCAACGATGATCGAACAAGCTTGTTCTATTTAGCCACACCACCCAGTCTATTCGCCCCCATCTGTGATCATCTCAATACCAATAATTGTCTGACTGGTGACTGCCGGATCGTGCTGGAGAAGCCAATTGGCGAAAGCCTCGAGACGTCGCAGGTAGTTAATGGCACCCTCGCCCGTTATTTCGATGAGACTTCGATCTACAGGATCGATCACTATCTCGGAAAAGAAACCGTTCAGAATCTGCTGGCTTTACGGTTTGCGAACCGCTTCATCAATTCCCAATGGGATCACAGCTGTATTGATCACGTGCAGATTACCGTGGCGGAGGTTGTGGGCATCGAAGGGCGCTGGTCGTACTACGACAATGTTGGTCAGCTGCGGGATATGGTGCAGAACCACCTCATGCAGCTGCTCTGCCTCGTCGCGATGGAGCCCCCCAACAAACTGGAAGCCGATAGCATCCGTGACGAGAAGGTAAAAATCGTCAAGGCCTTGCGCAAGATTGACGAGACTACCGTTGGCGATCACGTTGTCCGTGGGCAGTACAGCCGGGGCTGGTCTTTAGGCAATGCGGTACCGGGCTACATGGAAGAAGAAGGCTGTAAAGCCAGCAGTAGTGACACCGAAACGTTTGTTGCCATTAAAGCGCACGTCGATAACTGGCGCTGGGCGGGGGTGCCCTTCTATCTCCGAACCGGCAAGCGCATGGCCGAGAAAGTGACAGAAATCATCATTCAATACAAAGAGCTGCCTCATAACATCTTTGGCGGCGGCGCTAACATTCCGAACAAACTCACCATTCGTTTGCAGCCCAATGAGGGCATCGAGATGACCATGGTATCCAAGCGCCAGAGCCTGAAGGAAAAGCTGTCGCTACTTAACCACACGCTGAATTTGGATTTCCGGGAAGGCACCGACCATGATCGGATTCCCGATGCCTATGAGCGACTGTTCCTCGACGCGATCAACGGCGATCAATCGTTGTTTGTTGGCCGTGAAGAAATCGAAGAATCATGGCGTTGGTGTGATTCTCTGGTCGCTGCATGCGAAGCGCAAGGCGTGAATGCCAAGCCCTATCATGCAGGCTCCTGGGGTCCCGCCAAGGCTGAGATCCTCATTGAGAAAGATGGTAGGAGCTGGCATGTCTGAGCACGTATTCGCTGATCCCGACGCACTCGATATTGCGCTTGCGACCAAAATTGCCGATATCCTGACTGACGCCATCGCAAAACGCGGTGCCGCGTCCTTGGTCGTGAGTGGTGGAAGTACCCCCAAAGGGTTGTTCAAGCGACTGGCAACATCTGCGCTCGACTGGCAGCACGTGAGCATCATGCTTGCCGATGAGCGCTGGGTGCCGACAGATCACGATGACTCGAATGAACGCATGGTCAAAGAACTGCTACTGACGGATAAAGCCACGGCGGCGACCTTTGTCTCATTGGTACCAAAGTACCTGAATACCACTGAGAATCTGCAGGCTGTCAGCGACGCGCTAGCAGCGTTTGATCAGTTTGATCTGGTTATCCTGGGTATGGGCGGTGATAGCCACACCGCGTCACTCTTCCCTTGTTGCGCCGAGATCGACGACGGATTATCAACGGAAGACGCAGTCCTAATGACCCACCCCAAGACCGCACCCCACGGTCGTGTGTCAATGTCACGCTCCCGACTGCTGCAATCAGCCAACGGACTCGTCCATATCGTGGGCGAAGATAAACTCGACGTGCTTAAACAAGCCCAGAGTTCACCCACGTCACGCTCAGCACCGATTAGTGCCTTCGTGTCCCCTCGGGGTAATTTTGACGTCTGGTACGCACCTAAAGTTTAAGGCGCAATAGCGAAAGGTCCTAAATCGCAAGACCCTAGAGCGCAAGGCAGCAAAAAAAGGGAGGCCAATGGCCTCCCGAAAAATCCCCACACCTTGGAGCGGGGATTGCCCAAACTTATTCAGCTGTTTGTCGCTGCCATCAGTGCCGATGCGGTATCCAACATGCGGTTGGAGAAGCCCCATTCATTGTCGTACCAGGCTAAAACTTTGACGAGACGGCCATTCACACGCGTGTGGTTAGCATCGAAATTGCTGGAACAGCAGGTGTGATTAAAGTCCGCCGAAACCAGTGGCTGCGCGTTGTAAGCAAGCACACCGTTAGTATCAGCCTCGGCTGCCTTTTGCATCACAGCGTTAATCTCTTCAACCGTCGTATCGCGCTGAGCAGTGAAGGTGAGATCGACAAGCGAAACGTTAATCGTAGGCACGCGAACCGCCATACCATCGAGCCGCCCTTTAAGTTCTGGTAACACCAACCCAATAGCAGCTGCGGCACCGGTCTTGGTAGGAATCATGCTCTGAGTCGCGGAGCGCGCCCGGTACATGTCTGAATGATAGACATCGCTTAAATTTTGATCATTGGTGTAGGCGTGAATGGTCGTCATCAATCCCTGTTCAATGCCGATAGCACTGTGAAGTGGCTTAACAACGGGCGCCAAACAATTGGTTGTGCAAGACGCATTGGAGATGACGTGATCGTCAGCGGTCAGAGTCTGCTCGTTAATCCCGTAAACAATCGTCGCATCAACGTCTTTACCGGGTGCCGAGATCACGACCTTTTTTGCCCCCGCTTCAAGGTGCTGGGCGGCAGCATCCCGCTTCGTGAAAAACCCCGTACATTCCAACACCACGTCTACGGACAATGACGTCCAAGGCAACTTAGCGGGGTCGCGCTCTGCGAACACAGCGATACGATCATCGCCCACCACAATGCCATCCTCTTCAGCACGCACAGGGAGGTCGAATCGGCCGTGGGTGGTATCGAACTGAGTAAGATGAGCGTTGATCTCTGGCGAACCGAGGTCATTAATCGCAACGATGCACATGTGGTCAGCCAGTTCGGGGCGCTCATAAAAAGCCCGCAGCACGTTTCGTCCAATACGTCCGTACCCGTTGATAGCGATATTTATCATGACAAACCTCCCTAAAGCGGCTGTGGCTGCACCCTATTCGATGAGGCAATGATGTAGTTTTATTACATAAAAGTCACCCTTTGCAGGCCCAAAAAGCGATTTATTTTTGTTTTATTACATGTTTTTAGCATAAGATTGGGGCTTTAGCCGCGGACAGGCAACTTTTGGCCTTGTTACGTTGACACCCAAGACGAGCTTGGTACCGACTATGACTAGCGACACAAACCTCCTGACACAGCTGAGCACTGCGATGCCACAGCTGAACAAGTCAGAAATCAAGGTGGCCAACGCCATACTGGCGGATCCGGAGGCTGCGACGCGCTCGAGCATCGCGGTGCTGGCGGCGGCAGCTGCCGTGAGTGAGCCAAGCGTCAACCGGTTCTGCAAGCGATTTGGTGCGACAGGCTTTCCCGACTTCAAGTTGAAACTTGCACGATCGCTGGTATCTGGCGTGCGCTACATGAGCCGCGCTGTCGAGCCCAATGACAACATCGAGACTTACCCCAAGAAATTGTTTGATAACAGCATTGCCGCCCTAATGATCGCGCGCGACCAGTTGCCGTACCAAGCCATTGAGCGTGCGGTAAACCATATTGCACAAGCGCGCAGGGTGTACTTCTTCGGACTCGGCACATCAGCCGCGGTCGCCCGCGACGCCGAACATAAATTTTTCCGCTTCAACATTCCGGTGGCGACCCACACCGACCCATTAATGCAGCGGATGCTTGCCGCTAGCGCCGGGGTGGGTGATTTATTCTTCTTCATTTCCCATACGGGACGCACTCGAGTGCTTGTGGAAGCTGCCGAGCTAGCGCGTAAAACCGAGGCCACCGTAGTGTCGCTCACGGCGCCAAGCTCACAACTAGCAGCCCAAAGTCACTGTACGCTGGAACTAACTGTGACAGAAAACACCGACGAGTACCTGCCGATGACATCACGGCTTGTGCAGTTAGTAATGCTTGACGTATTGGCCGTGGGTGTATCGCTGCAGCGCGGTGAAGGCTTTACACCGCATTTGGCGCGCATAAAAGACAGCTTAAAGGATACTCGCTTCCCGTCAGAAAACGGATAAACCTGTAGACCAGTGATGACAATCTAATGACGACCGAACTCGACACGACTCAACTTCGCAAAAACGTAAAGCTGCTCGGACAAATCCTTGGGGATGTCATCCGAGCCAGTGAAGGTCCGGCTCTATTCGAGCAGGTCGAAGAAATCCGCAAGTGCTCCAAAAGCGCCCGCGGCGATGACACCCTCGATGCGCTGTTCGACATGTTACGCAGCCTCGAAGACGAAACGATTCTCGCCATCGCTCGAGCGTTTGGACAGTTCCTTAATCTGGCCAACATCGCCGATCAGTACCACACCACCTCAACGCAAACCGCCGAGCGATTTTCGGCGCCGGCAACAATGTCGCGGGCTATTTCTGTGCTTCGTGAGTCACAGGAGTCGGCCGATATCAGCCGCGGTCTCGACGAACTGAAAATTGACTTGGTGCTCACCGCACACCCGACGGAAATTACCCGACGGACACTGATACACAAACACGGTGAAGTAAATCGCTGCCTATCTGCGCTCGATCGAAACAACCTCTCAGAAGCCGAGCGGCTTGAACTTAGTCAACGATTGTCCGAACTAGTCGCTCAAATTTGGCATACCGAAGAGTTTCGCAGCGAGCGCCCGACACCGGTTGATGAAGCACGCTGGGGCTTTGCCGTGATTGAAAACTCTTTGTGGGACGCTATCCCTGCGTTTCTCAGAGACGTCGACCAACTGTGTGCCGAGCACCAGTTAGCCGCAAGACTTACCGACTGGCATCCCGTACAAATGTCGAGTTGGATCGGCGGTGATCGCGACGGTAATCCTAACGTCACCTCTTTGGTTACTCGACGGGTACTGCTACTGGCACAGTGGGAAGCCTGCGACCTATTTCTTCGGGATATCAGCGGGTTGATTGAAGAGCTGTCGGTCACGACCGCGAACGTCCCATTACAACGCCAGGCCAATAACGCCAGAGAACCCTATCGCGCCCTTTTAAAGCCTTTGCGGGAAACGTTAATACAACAACGCCAACGACTGGAAAGAGCGATTAATGAGGAGTCTGGCGACGTCCCGGCTCCCCTGACGTTTGACGAATTACTGTCGCCGCTTGAGCTTTGCTATCAATCCCTCGTCGAGTGCGGGGTAAGCGCGGTAGCCAACGGGCGCTTACTTGACACCCTGCGACGCGTTCACTGCTTTGGCCCCCACTTAATCAAACTCGACATTCGTCAGGAGAGTGGGCGACACACACAGGCCCTGAGCGAACTCACCCAAGCGCTTTCGCTGGGCGACTACGCCGAATGGTCAGAGGAAGAACGCCAGTCCTGGCTGAATGCAGAACTGCTAAACCCACGACCATTGATCCCCAATGATTGGCAGCCCTCACCCCCGGTTGAGGAGGTATTTGCCACCTTTAAAACGATTTCAGAGACACCCCGGCAAGCGCTCGGCTGCTACGTGATTTCGATGGCGGGTACACCCTCGGACGTTTTAGCTGTTCAGCTGCTGTTCAAGGCCACCGGCTGTCCGCTGGATATGCCGGTATCGCCGCTATTTGAAACCCTCGATGATTTGGATAACGCGGCTGTAGTGATCGACCAGCTGCTTAATGACCCAGCCTACAAGCAACGGATCAAGCAACAGCTTGTGGTGATGATCGGCTATTCAGACAGCGCAAAAGATGCCGGCATGCTCGCGGCGGGCTGGGCACAGTATCGTGCT
Organism: Luminiphilus sp.; assembly: GCA_965657905.1. GTDB lineage: Bacteria > Pseudomonadota > Gammaproteobacteria > Pseudomonadales > Halieaceae > Luminiphilus. The sequence goes on from CBFHPT010000015.1 coordinate 26,270, forward strand.
CAAGAAGCATTGCTTGCTGTCTGCGACGAACACCAGATATCGCTTCAGCTATTCCACGGTCGCGGCGGAACCATTGGCCGAGGCGGTGCTCCCGCCCAGCAAGCGCTGCTTTCTCAACCGCCAGGAACGCTCAAGAACGGCCTTCGTGTGACCGAGCAAGGAGAGATGATTCGGACAAAACTCGGATTAAAACCTCTCGCCGTCAACACACTGGGTCAATACGCGAGTGCGATCTTACAGGCCAACCTCACGCCACCGCCGGCACCGCCACCCGAATGGCGTGCGCTGATGGATCAGCTCGCCGCTCGCTCATGTGACGGTTATCGTCGCTGGGTACGGGATGAGCCAAACTTTGTGCCCTACTTTCGACAGGCGACACCTGAACAAGAGCTGGCCAAGCTGCCTCTGGGCTCTCGCCCGGCGCGACGGCGCTCGGATGGCGGTATTGCGAGCCTGCGCGCGATTCCGTGGATCTTTGCGTGGTCTCAAAATCGCCTTATGTTGCCCGCATGGCTGGGGGCGGGTGAAGCGCTACAAGCCTCTATCGAGTCGGGGAATCTAGGCACCCTTCAAGAGATGGCGACAAACTGGCCGTTCTTTGCCTCGAGGCTGTCAATGCTCGAAATGGTTTTCGCCAAGTCCGATCTGGTGATCGCGGCGCTGTATGACCGAATGTTGGTCATACCGGAACTCAAGCCGCTAGGAAGTGGACTGCGTGATCAGCTGGAAAGCGACCAAGTAACCTTACTCTCGCTGCTAGAAAGTGAGGCATTGTTATCGCATGACCCTTGGGTGTTGGAGTCGATTGGACTGCGCAATGTTTACACCGCGCCGCTTAATTTACTGCAGGCGGAATTACTGCGTCGTGCCCGTGAGACCCACGACCCAGCAGTAGAGCAAGCACTCATGGTCACGATTGCCGGAGTCGCCGCGGGAATGCGCAATACTGGCTAAGTGCTCCGTTGACGGTTGAAGGATGAAATGCGTCGATTCTCATCCCAAGTCATCAGGTAATCACACTGCGCGGGCAACGCGCGTAACGTATTGCGCAACGTTCGCTCGACAAGCGAGGGGTAGTCAGCAGACCAGCGGGCATAAGCATTTTGCAAGGGCGCGCCCCTTTCCGGGGCTTCCCGCAGCCACTCTGCTTTGTTGTCTCTCATCCAAGCGGCAACGGTTTCAAAGGAGGGCGGCTTAAAGTACACCCATTTATCAAACAGTTCGTACATCGGCTGATAATCGCGGCGAATGAAATTGTTAACAGCAGACCGCCAAACCCCTTCTGGATCCTGCTCAGCCTCAAAACTGTTCATCGGCTTCTCAAGCGCAGCCCGCTCCTCAGAAATACAGCCCAAAAGCCAGCTCGAGACGAGTATAACTTTTGGGGGATTTTTGACCGTTGTCCACTTCGAAAACGGTAGTCGCACATCAAAAATAGGGTCAAAACTCGGAAGATGGACCGTTTTACTGAACTTGGCTGCTTTCAAAATCTTCAACAGCCGCACAAATTCCTGCGTGTCATGGGTACCGGGCTGGCCTGGATACTCAAGCAATGGGTGCACATTGGCGCTGAGACGCTGCCGTGCGTGACGACTCAGCTCAAAATCAGCGAGCCCAAGATGAACGGTCGGTAGACCTAACTCGCTCAGCGCATCGACCAGAAAAGCTGCGAAAACCGCAGTGGAAGAAGAGGGGTACCCGCCAGCGCCACGACCAACGTGTCTTCGCGACTCGCAGCATCTTCCATAAGAGCATCTGCAACGGGTACCACCCAAAAGGACAGTCGCCGAGCCAAATCTGGCGATACTTTACCCGCGGAAATGAGCTGCTGAGCCGACAACATAGGCTGAGGATGCCTTCCTCGTGCAATGAAGGCAACTGAAACAGATTCGTTCAGTGACCACCTTCACACGATGGATGGCCACTGAAACCCGCGAGACTGCTGTGTTAGACGGGCTGCGCAGGAGTTACATGATAACCCGCCTAATGTCCGACAACAGATCCACCAGCTGGGTCAAAAAGCGTCCCGCATCACCGCCATTGACGACCCGATGGTCGTAAGACAGGGACAACGGCAGCTGCTTGCGAGGCTCAAACTCAGCCCCCGTCCAAACCGGTTGAATGCTTGCTTTAGAGACGCCGAGAATTGCAACTTCAGGGGCATTCACAATAGGCGTGAAACCACGGCCGCCGATACCGCCCAAGCTACTTACCGAGAACACCCCACCCTGCATTTGATCGGGGCGCAGCTTTTTATCCCGGGCCAGCCCGGCCATTTCGTAAACTTCGGCTGAAATTTCCCAAATAGACTTCCGATCAACGTCGCGAATAACCGGCACCATCAAGCCCGCAGGCGTATCAACCGCCATACCGATGTGACAGTAGTGCTTGTAAACTAGGGTGTCTCCACCGTCTGCCAGAGACGACTTCAACTTCGGACTGGCGTTGAGTGCTACCGCGCAGGCCTTGAGAATAAAGGGCAGTGGCGTCAACTTGGTACCACGCTTTTCAGCCTCGGCCTTGAGCGAGGCTCTGAACGCCTCAAGGTCAGTAATGTCCGCGTCATCAAACTGGGTGACGTGCGGCACATTAAGCCAGGATCGACTCATGTTTGCAGCGGTTACCTTGTCCATCCGGGTACGAGGTTGAGGATCGATCTCACCAAACTTACTGAAATCTACCTCAGGGATCTGCGGGATGCCGCTGCCCCCTCCACCCGCTGTCGCTGCGGGCTGTTGCCCACCGGATGCTAAGGACTGCTTCACATGCTGATGCAGATCTTCTTTGAGAATACGGCCGCGGGGCCCCGACCCAAGCACCTGAGCGAGAGGGATACCGAATTCCCGCGCCAACTTTCGCACCGCAGGACCCGCATAAACATCGGCATCAGAGGTCGATACCTGCGAATTAGCGGCTGGGGTACTGGGGGGTGTCGCTTTCGCTTCGTCCGCGCTGGGGGTTGCTGCAGCGGGTACTGAAAACGGTGCCGAGGATGGTTTCTCGTTGGAAGGACTCTTCGCAGCGACGTCCGATGTCGCCGCAGCCGCGGAGCTCGCATTCGCGGCAGCACCGCCCGCAACTTCGAGCTCGACGATCGCCGTACCCTGGCTCACCGTCGCGCCCGCCTCCACCAAAATTTTTGTGATCTTGCCAGCACTCGGCGCTGGCACTTCCATCGACGCCTTATCTGACTCCAGAACAACGAGGGATTCGCCCTCTTCGACCGCCTGGCCAACTTCAACGGCAATTTCGACCAGGTCGACTTCGCCATCGGTGCCAATATCAGGAATCTCAATGGTCGTGACCCCGCCGCCGCCAGCAGGCGGGTTAGCAGCTGGCTCAGCGCTCGATGCGGTCGACTCAGCAGCGGGTTCCGCAGCGGCCTCCGATTCTGGGGACTTGCTGGTATCGGAGGCCGTGTCAGGCCCTGCATTATCCTCCGCCCCGGCGCCCTCAGCCTCAACCACCAGGACCATGTCGCCCTCAGATAGCTGATCGCCAACGGCCACCTTGAGCTCGAGCACTTTCCCGGCGCTGGTGGCTGGAATTTCCATAGAGGCCTTATCGGATTCAAGCACGATGAGGCTCTGCTCGACTTCAATGACATCGCCAACGGCGACCAGAACTTCAACAACTTCAGCCCCTTCAGCGCCGCCGATGTCGGGTACAGTGATCGTAATGTTTGTCACAGTCCTTCTCCTCGAGCCGCTTAGGCTTGTCGTGGATTGATTTTTTCGGGTGAGATGCCGAGCTTATCAAGAGCCTTCGCTACCACATCGGGCTTGATGCTGCCCTGATCCGCGAGGGTCTTCAGTGCAGCGAGCACAATAAACTCCCGGCTCACCTCAAAGAACTCGCGCAACTTTCTGCGTGTATCGCTGCGGCCAAATCCGTCAGTACCCAGCACAGTAAAGCGACCGGGAATGAACTCTCGAATCTGATCCGTATGGGCCTTCATATAATCGGTAGCCGCAATAAATGGACCCTCTGCACCTGAAAGCAACTCGCTGACGTAGGGCACCTTGGGTGCTTCGGTGGGGTTCAGCATGTTCCAGCGCGCTGCGTCTTTGCCATCTCGAGCCAGTTCGTTAATGCTGGTCATGCTCCAGATATCGGCAGCCACATCGTAGTCCGCTTCAAGAATGTCTGCCGCGGCCTCGACTTCACGCAGGATTGCACCCGCACCCATCAACTGCACCCGATGAGATTTCTTCGCCTCCGATGCGCGCAACCGGTACATCCCTTTTACGATGCCCTCTTCAACACCTTCCGGCATATCAGGGTGGAAGTAATTCTCGTTCATGGTTGTGATGTAGTAGAAACAGTTCTCGCCCTCTTCGAACATCCGTCGCATACCGTCCTGAATAATGATCGCAAGCTCGTAGGAGTACGTCGGGTCATAGCTGATGCAATTGGGTATCGTCGCTGACATCAGGTGACTGTGGCCATCCTGATGCTGAAGCCCTTCGCCGTTAAGGGTGGTGCGCCCAGCGGTGGCGCCAATCAGGAACCCGCGTGCCTGGCTATCGCCGGCGGCCCAGGCAAGATCGCCGATGCGCTGGAAGCCAAACATCGAGTAATAGATGTAGAACGGAATCATGGGCAAATCGGAGACGCTGTAAGAAGTCGCCGCCGCAAGCCAAGCCGAGAACGCGCCCGCCTCGTTGATGCCCTCTTCAAGAATCTGCCCGGTCTCGGCTTCTTTATAATACAAAATCTGACCTGCATCGTGAGGGGTGTACTGCTGCCCCACCGACGAGTAAATACCCAACTGCCTAAACATGCCCTCCATACCGAAGGTACGCGCCTCATCGGGTACGATCGGTACAATGCGCTCACCAATCTGCTTGTCTTTCACCAGCGATGACAACACTCGGACAAACGCCATCGTCGTGGAGACTTGGCGCTTGCCGCTACTCTTTAACTGACTGGCATAAGCCGTGCGCGCGGGTGCGGGCAGCGAGATCGATTTTGGGCGACGCTGTGGAATCTGGCCGCCGAGTTCAGCGCGCCGCTCCCGCATATAGTTCATCTCGGGACTATCCTCTGGCGGACGATAGAAAGGCACGTCCTTGAGATCTTTGTCGCTAATCGGCACACCAAATCGATCGCGGAAGGCTTTGAGACTCTTCAGGTCCAACTTTTTCAATGAGTGCGTCTCGTTCGCCGCTTCACCGGCCTCGCTGGTGCCATAACCTTTAACGGTCATAGCGAGAATGGCTGTTGGGCGCTCAGTCTCCTCGCATGCCGCCGCGTAAGCCGCATACACCTTATAAGGGTCGTGACCACCGCGGTTCAGGTACATGATGTCTTCGTCACTGAGGTCCTTGACCAAGTCGAGGGTCTCGGGGAACTTGCCGAAGAAATGCTCGCGGGTGTAGGCGCCGCCATTAAACTTACAGTTCTGCAACTCACCGTCGCAGACCTCGTTCATAATCTGCTGCAGCTTGCCGGTCTTGTCTCGCTCGAGCAGCGGATCCCACTTACGACCCCAAATGACTTTGATGACGTTCCAACCAGCACCCCGGAAGACTCCTTCGAGTTCCTGAATGATTTTGCCGTTACCGCGAACCGGTCCATCGAGGCGCTGAAGATTACAGTTGATTACGAAATGTAAATTGCCCAGTCGCTCACGACCAGCAAGCCCAATCGCACCCAATGATTCGGGCTCATCACACTCACCGTCACCCATGAAGCACCAAATCTTGCGATCACGGTGATCGGTAAGGCCACGCTTCTGCTGATACTTCATGACGTGGGCTTGGTATATCGCCTGAATGGGGCCTAAGCCCATAGAGACAGTAGGGAACTGCCAGTAGTCGGGCATCAACCAGGGGTGGGGATAGGACGACAAGCCGTTACCATCGACTTCACGCCGGAAATTTTCCAACTGCTTCTCGGTGAGTACACCTTCAAGATATGAGCGTGCATACATGCCCGGTGCACTGTGGCCTTGATAAAACACCAGATCACCCGGGTGGCCGTTACCGGTTCCGCGGAAGAAGTGGTTCATACCAATATCGTAAAGAGTTGCGCTCGAAGAGAAGCTTGAGATGTGCCCGCCCAGACCATCTTCGTTGTCGTTGGCACGCATCACCATGGCCATGGCATTCCAACGAACTAAGGAACGAATACGACGCTCCATGAACAGATCACCGGGCATCGGGCGCTCGTTTTCCGGTGCGATGGTGTTTCGAAACGGCGTGGTGATAGCCTGAGGCAGTGGTATACCCGTGTCTTCGGCGTGCTCAGAGATTGAGCGCAGGAGATCTCCCGCTGCGGCTTTGCCCCCGTGCTTTACCACCGAATCGAGGGCGTCAACCCATTCCTGCTGCTCCTGCGGATCGATCAATGCGTCACTCAAAGTAGACTCCTCGGGCCGACAGCCCTGCCGTGTTGACTTCCCATCTACCCCCCACTCCGACGCTTAAATCTGACGAAGAAGGGATAAATAGCCTTGTAAGTTCTAAATTAGAATTTATATTCGCATTCACTGATGTTCGAAAAATACACGAATAAATACAAAAGTGCATTACAGTTCTGTATTAGAACTTATTTGCGTCGTCAGTGAGCAAGGCGCCCCCCTCTGCAAGGAAGAGTGTGTGCAACAGCCGACTGCAGGAGCTCATTGCCATCCATCCCTCGAGCCCGCGATTAGCGTGCAAATCATGCGTGGGCAATAAGTGCCTCATCACATCGCAAAGCCTGAACCCATGAAACTTACGAACCCCATAAAGAGCCCCTGAAACGGGCGCATAAAAAAAGCCCCCACCACTGCGTGATGGGGGCTTTGAACTTTAGCGGCTACTACTTGGGCTGTACTGGCATGGCTTCATGAAATGCAGCGATGTCAGTCACGACTTCTGCACCGGCGACCTTCGCAAACGGCGACTCGGCAAATGCCTCGCCCCGTAATTGAACCAGCAACAATTGCGAATCGTCAGCTAGCATGGTCTCCGCATAAAACGCCTTAGCCTCTGCCAACGTCACGCCCTGTACCGCAGCTATCAATCGCGTTTTCGAGTCGAAGTCATATTTTTCTTGGGACCAATCTGAGATAAACGGACCCGCTTCTGCCGCCAGATTCTTCGGCGGCTCGGTCAAATTAGACAGGATGCCTTCTTTGAGTGCTGCGAACTCCTCTTCCGTGACCTCATCGAGTACCGCTTGATACTCCATTCGGAATGCATCAAACCGCTGATACATCTCTGCTGGGTTCATCACGGGTGTTTGAATCAAAAAGCCCATCACCGGATGCTCACCCAACTGTGTGGCAATACCGAACACTGCATACCCAAGCTGCTCTTCCGTCCGAAGCTGATTGAATACGCGATCGTGAAAATGCTCTGAGAGCACTTGGGCACTGGCTCTAGCTGCAAAATCCGTGCGGGTCGATGGCATCATGTACAGCATTGCCAAGTTTTCCCCGGGCACGTCATCTTGATAGACAAGCTTGCGCGCGGGCTGTGGTTCATACACGTCCGAGCGTACGTAAACATTCGTATCGCGAGCGGACAACAAGTCCTCTAGCGTGGTTTTAAGCGCATTACCGTCGGCTTCTGAGTAATTGCCAAACATGTAGACGCGCACTCGGGAGGCGCTCAACTCACGCTGAATGAAGGCCTTCAACCCAGCCGCGTCAACCTCTGCTGCCGCTGCCAGCAGTGCGTCATCGCTGTAGTTACCCGTCCGAGTTATGCGGCGTGACATCGGGAAAGCCTGACGGAACGGATACTCAAACTTTCGGTTCTGGATACCCCGGACGTAACGGTCAGTGGCTTGAGCAAGTTCAGCCTCACTAAAATCAATATCGAGTGCGGCTGCCGCCTGTGCTATGAGCTTGGGTTGTTTGTCAGTAAAGCCTGAAACGGTCATCTGCAGACCATTTGTCGCAGACACGCTTGGGGTCATGCCGGCAACAACCGCCTCATTGAAAAGCTGCGCCTGCCCTAGCTGATAGAGATCGGTCCAGAGAGACAGCATGACCGCAGCCGATGGATCTTCTTGCCGCGCACCAGAATTAAAGTAGATTTGGGTAAAGCCTTTGGGCTGCTCCTGATAGAGCTCGCTACCCTGCAGCCAGATTTCGAAACCCGCGTCATCAATGATTTTCTCCGGTTCTGCGCTGGCATGTTTCAACTCAAACGACTCGGGTAACAAGGTGTTCAAAGCCGGCATAGCCAAGCCGAACTCGTCTAACTTAGCCAATCGTTCTTCGGGAGAACCTACCGTGAGAGGCTCGATGGAATACCTACCGCCGTAGTATTGCAGCGTCTCATCACCCGGCTCGTCCTGGGATATGTACCAAACTCGCATCCGCTCAGGGGTCAGTTGCGCCAATACATCGTCTACCGCTGCCTGGTTAAACCCGTCAAACGTGTACGGCGCATCGATCACGTGATTGGCCGGATAGACCTGAAGGGATGCAGCGAGTTGCGAGACGTAGCTGAAGTCGCCTATTTTTTCCAGGAATTGGAATTGATTTTTCATAGAAGTTGCAAACTCATCCGCATACCGGTCGTCAACGCCGTCGAGTCGAAGTTTCTCGATGAAGCCCAGCACGATGTCGGTCATCGCCTCTCGGTGTTTCATGCCCTCTTCAGTGAGTTCAATCGTGATATCGAAAACCCCATAGTTGCCGAAATAATCCGGCGACGAGCTCACACCCAGTGAGCTCGCCCAACCCAGCTGCTTAAACACTGAAGCCGGTGTATTGGGCATTTCAGAGCCGATTATGTAACCGAGGTATTCGTTTGGTTTGGACTTGAACTGATCACCGTTGTTATCGATAAGAAACTCGATTTGAAGTTGTCGTTGATCCTCTTTGGGCACAAAGTGGACCAACTTGCCCGCGGCCTCGCCCAAGTCCATTTCCGCAGTGACTTCAGGCGCTTCAATCGCTTTATTCTCGATCGCCGAGAAGTAGGTCTCAGCCATGGTAGCGAGTTCGTCAATCGAGCGATTACTGAGCAGAACCGCCTTCATGATGTTGGCCGAGTAGTACTGATCGTAAAAGCGCAACATGGTCGCGTGTGTCGTGGCGTCGGGTTTATCCCCGAGGGTTTCGAGGTTGCCAACTGCAAAGGTGTTCGACGGGTGCTCGCCGTGCAACTCGCGGCCCAAGGTCCACAAGGCAATATAATCCGAGTCCTTGCGCATGAGCCACTCAGCATTTACCGCGTTTTTCTCTTTGTCAGAATACTCAGGATTCAGTAGCGGCGCTTTAAAGAAATCGGAGAATCGATCAAGCCCTTCTTGATACGCCGAGGACTTCACCTCGAACATATAATTGGTAATCAGAAGTGACGTGTAGGCGTTGTTCATGCCGCCGTTTTCTGACAAAAACGCATCGTACTCGTCGGGCTCCGGGAATTTTTCAGTGCCCATGGACAGCATATGCTCAAGGTAGTGCGCCAGCCCCTGGAAGTCTCGGGGGTTAAACATTGAGCCCACACCCACACTCAAGGCCGCAGCCGACTTCTCTGCAGACGGGTCTGACACCAACAACACGTCTAAGCCGTTCTCAAGTGTGATGGTCTTGTACTCGCGAGGATCGCTGGGGCTCTTCGCTACTTCGAGCGCCGCCGCGGCAGCGACCATCGGATCCTTGGGTTCAGGGCTGTCAGCGGGGGTCGTACAGGCAGTGACGGCCACCGATAGCGCGCCCGCAAGCCCAAGCCACCATACAGGGCGGCGCATCTTCAAATCATCCATGATTAATCTCTCCAATATATATTGCGTAAATAACTGTTTATGACGACTCGCCGTCCGCGTGCTCGGCCTTGGCCAAAAACTCCTGAGGCGCTGTTGGCCAAGCACCCACGATTGCGTTCACGAGTGTCGCCAGGGGAATTGCAAAAAACACGCCCCAAATGCCCCAAACGCCGCCGAAAAACAGCACTGCGATAATAATAGCCACCGGGTGCAGGTTAACCGCTTCAGAGAACAATAGCGGCACCAACACGTTGCCGTCGAGCACCTGAATAATGCCATAGGCAAAAAACACCCAATAGAAGTCGGGGGAAACACCCCACTGAAAGTATGCCACCACAACAACTGGCACGGTCACCAAGGCGGCGCCGATGTAAGGAATAATCACCGAAAGCCCGACAAGTAATGCGAGCAGCGCCGCGTAGTTCAATCCAAAGAGTGCGAAGGCAAAATAGCTGAACGAGCCCACGATAATCATCTCGATGACCTTGCCCCGGGCATAGTTGGCAAACTGCAGGTTCATTTCCGACCAAATACCGGTCAGTAATGGACGCTCACTGGGCAAAAAAGAGACTACCCAGCCGTTAATTTTTTCGCGATCTTTCAGAAAGAAAAAAACCATCAGCGGAATCAGGACCATATACACCAGCAGCGCCAACAGCCCCGGAATGCTGCTCAGGCCCTTGGTCACCACAATCTGGCCAAAGCTAGCCAATTCCACCTCGATCAAGCCCATGATCTGATTGACCTGTTGCTGGCTCACGAGGGCGGGGTAATCCTGGGGTAACACTGATAGTAATTGCCGGCCTTTCTCAACCATCTCGGGGGCCTCACGAGCGAGGCTTGCTAACTGTCGCCAGGCGAGTGGGACCAGGCCCAGCGTGAAGCCAAAGAAGGCACCAATGAAGAGTAAGGTCGAAATCCACACCCCCAACCATGGGGAGACACCCCAATCGCGCAACTGATTGGTCACACCCTGCATTAGATAGGCCAGCACAATGGCCACAAACACCGGCGCAAGAATGTCACCCACCGTCGCCAGCACAACGAGCGCGCCCGCGAGTAGTGCGAGCAGGAGGATGGATTCCTCGTGGCTGAGATATCGGTCGTACCAGCGCTTGATGATGTCGATCATGGTCAGGCCTTGGTAATGAGATGCCGAAAGAGGCAGTCATCGAGCTTTTGGGTTTCCACTCGATGACCATTCAGCCGCTCGAGTGAGCGAAAATCACGCTCAGAACCCGGATCGGTAGCTAGCACCTCCAGCACCTGGCCCGATTCGAGTTCGCGCAACCCCCGCTTTGCCATTAACAGCGGCATCGGGCACTTCTGATCACGGGCATCGACCTGTTTGTCAGGACTTGCAGCTTCCGGGGACATTGAGCACCAACCTTCAAATTCAGCCATATAGTATAGCCACAGCCCGCCATGATGCGTAGGGAGCAAATGAACTCCTGCGCAAATCTGGCATCAATTACTGCAGACTTAGGCTAAAGTGCCCTTATGCTGTCATCGCGCATCGACAACCTGTTTAAGCCCCTTGCCCGCAGAGGATATCGTATTGCCGTGCAGGTCGCTCGCGCCTGCAAACCCGCGGCTTTGACAGCCCTTGCGGCACTCATGGTCACCACATCGTCGTTATCGTTGAGCGCCACCGAGAACTTGAAAATCCCCAATTTGGGGGAGTCGAGCACCAGTTTATTTTCGGCGGACTTCGAGCATCAGATCGGCCGATCCTGGCTAAAAGTGTTTCGAAGCCAAGCACCCACCGTGAACGACCCTCTGCTTTACAGCTATCTCGAGTCTCTGGTTTTTGAGCTGGTTCAGCACAGCGAACTGCAAGACCGTCGCATTGAGCTAGTGATTGTTGATAATCCGACCATCAACGCCTTCGCGGTCCCCGGGGGCGTCATTGGCGTGCACAACGGGCTTTTTCAGTACGCGCAGACCGAAGACGAGCTTGCCACTGTCATTGCCCACGAAATTGCGCACCTGAGCCAACGCCATTTCTCGCGCAGAGTGGAATTGGCCCAAAGCCAATCGACACTCAACATCGCAGGATTGCTCGCCGGGGTCCTGCTCGCAGCCACTGCGGGCACCGACGCTGGGCTCGCAGCCATGACGGCAACGCAAGCAGCCCTGCAGGATCAGCAACTGCGTTACAGTCGCTCAAACGAGGCCGAGGCCGATCGCGTGGGCATGCGCACGCTTTACAACGCTGGTATGGATCCTTATGCGGCTCCCGCGATGTTTGAACGGATGCTGGCTGCGTCACGCTATACCAACGCCGCGCGAATACCTGAGTTCATGCGGACGCATCCATTATCTGAAAAACGGATTGCGGATACCCGCAACCGGGCTATGCAGTACCCCAAGCAGATTCGCCCGGTAAGTTTGGATTACCAATTAATGCGGGCACGGGTAGCCAACCAACTCGCCAAGACGCCGGAAGAGGCCGTTGCCATGTTTCGCGGGCAACTTGAAGGCCGCCCCCGTTCCGAGGAAGCAGCAAAGTACGGCTTGGTATTGGCACTGACGGCGGCGGGCAGGCCCGACGAGGCAGCGCTGACCCTGGATGGCATATGGTCGGGAAACACTGATCGCATCGAGTATGTGCTAGCGGACGCAGAAATCGACATCGCCCGCGGAGACCCTAAGCGAGCGGCAGACAAGTTGGAAAGACGCTTAAAACTATCACCGGGCAACCACCCCCTGACGATGGCCTATGCGCACGCGCTGCAGCAAGGGGGGCAAGCTCACTTAGCAGAAGAGGTATTGGCCGCGCAGTCTAAGCGTGAACCGGGAGACCCGGGGCTGTGGTTTCAACTTGCTGAAGTACAGGGCCTTAGCGGCAACATCATTGGACTGCATCAATCGCGAGCGGAGTATTTTATTTTAGTTGGCAACCTGGATGCGGCTCAGCGGCAGCTTACCTATGCACTGAAGCTGGCGGGGGATGATTTCACAACCTCTGCAGCAATAAACGACCGGCTGAAGTCGGTCATCGGTATGCGCGCCGCACTCGATCAGGACTAGCGTCAGGCCCTACCGATCACACCTGTGTTGAGTTCAGCGGCAAAATCGAGCATGCGCTTCAAGGGGCGCATGGCTTCGACGCCCAATTCGGGGTCAACAAACACTTCGTTATCTTGCCGCTCGAACACATCAGCAAGTCGTTCCAAGTCGTTCATTGCCATCCATGGGCAGTTGGCGCAGCTGCGACAGGTGGCACCCTCTCCCGCGGTCGGCGCGATAATAAAGTGCTTATCTGGGGCGGCCTGCTGCAGTTTGTAAAAAATGCCGTGATCAGTGGCGACAATGAAAGTGCTTTGCGGCATCGCCTGTGCGGCTTTAATGATCTGGGTCGTCGAACCCACATGATCCGCCATCTCAATCACCGAGGCCGGCGATTCCGGATGTACTAAAACTGCGGCACCCGGATGCACTCGCTTCAAATCGGCAATTCCGCGGGCCTTAAACTCTTCGTGGACGATGCACGCACCGTCCCACATAAGAATATCCGCACCGGTTGTGCGACGAACGTAATCACCTAGATGCCTGTCGGGTGCCCAAATAATTTTTTTATCCTGCTCGGCTAGGTGCTCGGCCACATCGAGAGCGATGCTTGACGTCACAACCCAATCTGCACGGGCTTTAACCGCCGCAGACGTGTTGGCATAGACCACCACTTCGCGGTCAGAATGTTCATCACAGAAGGCCGAGAATTCCTCGACGGGACAGCCCAGATCCAGAGAACAGGTTGCCTCCAGCGTTGGCATCAGAACACGTTTGTTCGGAGTGAGGATCTTCGCCGTCTCGCCCATGAACCGGACCCCCGCCACGATCAGCGTATCGGCGGGATGATCTCGGCCAAATCGCGCCATCTCTAAGGAATCCGACACGCAACCACCGGTAGCTTCCGCTAACGCCTGGATTTCCGGGGCCGTGTAATAGTGCGCAACGATTACCGCGTTATGCTTTTCCAAGTTGGCACGAATTTGGGCCTCGAGCCGCGTGCGCTGCTCGGGGTTCAATCGGGTTTGGTCAGCATTATCGAGGTGCAGCTGAACCTGTTCGCGGATGCGAATTAGCTTGTCTTGGGCGATGGACATAGTCAGGGGATTGAGTGCGAATTACTCACTGAGGTGGGCCTTGGTTGAAGATGTTAGCACAAAGTACCACTAGTACCGCGTCAGTGGATGATGGCCGCGCAGGGAAATGCTAACCTTCGGACACTACATTATGGCGATCTCCGGTGACTGACGTTAAATCTCAGCGAAAGAGCCCCAAGATCTTTGTCTGCGACGATGACGAGATGGTGCGTGTTCTTGCTCGGGAGTGTCTTGAAGAGGCAGGCATGGAGGTCGTGGAGGCGGCCGACGGCATAGAAGCGTTGTCGGCGTTCACCCGCGAAAAGGCTGACCTGATATTCCTCGACGTTGACCAGGAGCAGAGCTCGCAGTCGAATTTTAAGTGGGCGACTAAGGCACAACCTGCACCAGGTGTCTCAGAGTCTGTGGCAGAAGCTAAAACAGACGCCTCCGTTTCTCGTCACCGTTGGATCTTGCGCAACGATGCGGACCAAGCTCGTCACCGATGGATTCTACGAAACGATGCAGATCAAGCTCGTCACCGATGGATTCTACGAAACGATACAGATCAAGCTCGTCACCGATGGATCCTACGAAACGATGCCGATCAGGCTCGGCATCGCTGGATTCTTCGATAAAAGTTAATAAAGCACATAAAGCCCAGCAATCGCTGGGCTTTTCTTTTACTGAGAGCGCTCCAGCGGCATAATCTAGGGTCTTCAACGCCAACCCTTTTTAGAGCCCAGCTCAATGATCAAATTTCTGAGCTTAATACTAACTTCTCTACTTTTCTGGTCATCCAACTTAGAAGCACAACAGACTTTTGATCTGGTTTTTTGGGAATCCCCAATATCCAAGCGCTTAAGCCAAAGTATTGTTACTGACACTTTTCAAGACTCAACTGGCGCTATTTGGCTTTCGACGCAAGAGGGTCTGAATTTTTACGACGGAAAGCGTGTAGAAATTTATCGATCCAACATTGTTGATGCCGACGGACTATCCACTGGAAATCTGCTCGGGGTCCGCGAGGGGCCTGACGGTAGGATCTGGGTCGCAACGCAAACTGCTCTTCAGGAGTTTTCACGATCCACTCGCTCGCTCCGAACCCCTTTACCCTTTAAGAACGTCGAGTTTCAGCTTCGAGCATTTCAGGTAGACACTTACGGACGTGTCTGGATTGGCACCAACGATGGACTGAAACTCTTCGCTCCACAAACAAACCGGCTTTTTGATCTTCAGTTACCCAAACTAGATTTCGGAATTAGCCCTCAGATTGAGTCAATCATCAGCTCAGCAAATGGGGATATTTTCATAGCGACACAAGACGCCGGCGTCCATCAGGTGTATCTCGAGGGAGATAAAGCCCAAACCACTCCCGTCATTTTCTCAGAAGCAGCGAAAGCTGCAAAACCCTATCGCCTGGCGACAGCTAAAAACCAGCTATGGCTAGCCACCCTAGATTCAGGCTTGTTCTTTGTGGATCTAGAAACGGGGGAGGAAAGACATATTTCTGCAGGCCCATCGAGCCTAGACCTTCCATCAAACACCATAAATTCACTTATGGTGGACAAAGATAGAGTGTGGGCAGGCACCAGCAAAGGCCTCGCAGTAAGCGATGATTGGGGAAGAACCTTCCACGTCTTCGCGGACTTCAATAACGGCCTTCCCGATGACCCCATCTATAGTCTGTTCCGTTCAAGCGACGGCACCTACTGGATAGGGACGCTTGTCGGCTTAGCGCAAGGTCGGAGAAGCGTGACCTACATTTTAAATTCGACAAACAGTGATCTATCGAACGACATTGTGAATGCTGTAGATATTTCATCTGATGGCGTTCTTTGGGTCGGCACTGAAAATGGGCTCAACTACAGGACGCCAGGAAGTTCAAAATTTCAATCAATCAACTCTTCCACTCACTCAGAATTAGCAGACGACACCATCATGGCTGTTGCCGCTACAAAAGAACTGGTCTGGATAGGGACGTTCGAGAGCGGGCTATATCGTTTAGACCGACAGACAGATGCCATCAGTAGGATTGCTACAGAGGCAGATGCTCCAAATGCTATCCACAGTAATGGCATCACGTCTCTGCTTAAGCGTCCCGACGGAACTGTTGTAGTTGGAACATTCGGTGGCGGCGTCTCGGTAGTGGACAAGAACGGTTATGTCAAAAGAACCCTACGCGGAACTATTGGCAGTGGAGTGAGTGATGTTGTTTTAGCACTTTACCCAGACGGAGACGGCGGCGTACTTGTTGGTCATGAAAGAGGGCTCGCGAAATTATCGGCTGACTTGGATCGTGTTAGTAATACAGCGGTCGCTGACCAGCTCACGGGGGGAGGTCGATCCAGCGAGAACTTGAACCTGTGGGAGATTTTCAGGGGATCCGATAATTCGTTATGGATCGGCACATATCAAACCGGGCTATTAAAGGTTGAGCGTGACGAGAGACTTAACGTCGTTGCAGTGAAGAACTACTCTCGCGATCTTCAGCTTCCTAGCCTGAGCATTACGGGTATACACGCTGACGCTAAAGGCAATCTGTGGTTATCACACAACGAAGGACTTACGCGATTTGACCCGGCATCGCTTGAGTTCCAGCATTTCAGCAGCCAACTCGGCGTGAATAACAACGAGTTCAACATGGGCGCTTCTCTCGGCACCAAATCCGGCCAGATTTACTTTGGCGGGAATAATGGACTAGCGATTTTAGAAACCCTGCAAGATGAAAAAGAACGACCGCCTATCAACATCGGCCTTTCATCAATAAAGGTAATGGATCGGTTTGTGGACCTCCCCAACGACCTAGAAGACTATAACCTCGAACTAGAGTTCGAAGACAAGATTGCCACTATTGAGTTCTTCGGTGCGGAATACGTCGCACCCGAGGATATCCAGTACGCCTATCGGATCAGCGGGCTCGAAGAGGAATGGATATTCCGTGGCAATGAACGAACGGTCAGCCTGACAACGCTACCTGCCGGCAAGTACAACCTCGAGCTTGCCGCAAAAGGCACATTGACCGGCTGGAACTGGGGAGCGATGGATATACCCATCATCGTTCGGCCCCCTTGGTGGGCATCACAGGCTGCTTATGTCAGCTATGTGATAGCCGTCCTACTCTTCATCCTGCTATTTATCTGGCGCTATCAGATGGGTCTTCGCAAAGCGCAAAAGCGTGAGCGGGAACTTTCGGAGCGGGTGCGAGAACGAACCATCGATTTGGAAAAAGCCAAGCTCGAAGCCGAATCGGCTAACCAAGCCAAGTCTGAATTTTTAGCGGTTATGAGCCATGAAATTCGTACGCCGCTGCACGGCATGATTGGCATGAATGACTTGCTACTGAAAACAGAGATCACTCCTCGGCAGCAACGGTTCGCAAAGGCGGCCCTCAACAGTGGAAAAACGCTGCTTCACCTTATCAATGAGGTGTTGGACTTAGCCAAGATTGAAGCGGAGCGGGTCGAGCTTGAATCAGTTGAGTTTGATCTTCTGAAACTGATTGACGAGGTGTGTTACCTCCAGGGTGAACCCGCGCAACGCAAGGGATTGACGATCGACTTCATACCTGCGCCGGGTCTTGCTCAGACCTATATCGGCGATCCACAAAAAATCCGGCAGATCGTGACTAACCTTACCGGCAACTCGATCAAATTTACTGACCGTGGCCGCATTACTGTCAGGGCTCGACCAATTTCTGAAACAGAGATAATGATAGTCTTCACAGACACCGGAATAGGCATTCCGACTGAGTCTCGGGAGCGCATTTTTGATAAATTCACCCAGGCCGATGCCAGCACCACGCGCAAGTACGGTGGCACAGGTCTCGGCCTCACCATTTGCCGAAATTTCACCGAGATTATGGGCGGCGAGTTAACCATCGAAGATGCCGAAGGCGGTGCGGGCACGCAAATCAACGTGCGGCTTCCCCTCGAAATCCATAAACCGAATTCGCCCGCAATGACCGGGTCGTTGGGGATCTTTGCCGATGATATCGCGCTAGTAGAGAGCATCGCCGCGCATGCAAGCGTTCTCGGCTACGAATGCACGCATCTGTTAACGATTGAACAAATCGAGGAACTCCACCCCGACGCCATCGTTGTTGACGAAACGCTCCCTTCAGAAATCATTGACGATCTTGAACGTCTCTCCAGCGTTTCACAGCACATTCTCGTCACATCGATCAGAAGCTTATCTGAGCGAATTGGCAATGACATCTGGGTGGGTGTGCATCGCCCGGTTTCCGCAGCAAACCTAGTGGAGGCTATTAGCGACATACCCGAAACATTCCAATCCGGTATCGCGCGCCCTCGCTTCCGTGGCACCGTGCTAGTCACCGAGGGCACTAAAGTAAACCAGATTTTAGCCAATGAAATCCTGCAGGAGATGGGTCTCTCGGTAGCCATTGCTGAAAATGGCAAGGAAGCGTTGGATGCAGTCACTAAACGACCCTACGACCTCATTCTAATGGACTGCCAAATGCCGGTGATGGATGGCTTTGAGGCCACTCGTAAAATCCGCGCTCTCGAGGCCAGTACCGACCGTCAGCGCACACCTATACTTGCTCTAACAGCCGCTGCTCGCAGCGAGGAATATCAGAGTGCTATGGATGCAGGCATGGATGACTTCATGACCAAGCCCTTTAATGCCAAGGAACTTGAAGCCGGCATTGCGCCGTTCCTGCTGTCAGATCTTGCTGAACAAGACGTGCGAGGAACCGCGCGGGCCGATGATGCCGACGACTCGGGGGCCATGCCAGGCGAGGATGAACAGCAAGTCTTGACCAAGGATGAATCGCTCATTAACCCCCACACGATTCAGTCCATTCTCGCCATTAATCCGCGTACTGGCACTGCATTACTTGAGCGCGTGATTAACAGTTTCTTCAGCCAACTCCCCGCGTGTTTAGAGGTCATCAGACAGATGGTCGGTGTGGACGATGCTGACGAACTGCGCAAACGGGTGCACGCTTTAAAGTCCATGAGTGTTAATATCGGTGCTGAAGCGTTAGCCACGTACACCAATGAAATAGAAACAGATGCACGTGATGGTCGCAGCCCGCTCACCGAGCGCGAGTTTGAAACCCTCGAAACACTCGCTGAAGCAACCGTTAAGGCGCTGAAGTCTTACGAGCCGTAAGCCACACTGAATATCAGTGGCCTTGAAATACCGGTCGTCGACGTTCTCGCTTCGCAGCCAATCCTTCCTGCAGGTCGCTTGAGTTTCTACAAATCTCATTTAGCTCAGCGGCCCTAACATGATCAATCCCATGACCTTCGGCCTGCTTTATAATCGCTAACATGGCGCGCACCGCGAGGGGTCCGTGCTGAGCAACCTGTCGAGCTGCATCCATCGCTGAGCGCATAATATCGGCTGGCGACGCCGTCCAACTAACAATACCCAATAACTTCATCTCGGGGGCCGAGAACTCCTCCGCGCCCACCAAGATTCGCTTTGCTACATCAACGCCAAGACGCTTGACCAAGCGCTCGATACCGTCGGTGGGGTAACAAAGCCCAATAGCCGCAGCGGGCACCCGCATAACGATGTCATCAGCGGCGACACGGAAATCGCAAGATACAGCCAGTTCAACCCCACCACCGAATACATTGCCGTTGATCGCGCAAATCGTGGGAACCGGGACAGCCGCGATTTTGTTAGTGACCGCCTGAAACTGTTCACCGCTCAACTCGCCGCTAGAGATCTGAGCCAAATCGGCACCGGCACAAAAAGTCCGTCCGCCCTCCGAACCAATAACAAGTACTCGGGTATCCGAATCGACGGCTTCGAGGGCTGACTCAATGGCCGCCAACTCAACATGACCCAGTGCATTGTGTTGTCTCGGACGATTGAAGGTCAGGCGAGCAACACCACCAACTTGCTCAAAACAGATTGTGGCAGACATTATTTTTCTCACGGTTACGGCAGGTATTAAGCATCTTCGCACATCCCAAACCGCATGAATCGAGCAAAGTTCATGGACAAGGACAAAAAAAATACTTAAAGTTCAAAAAATCGAATCTTGAGAATGCTTACACACGCTGAGCATCAAGCCGCACTTTATAAAACTTGGGACTTCTTAAACTTGGCACAGATCAACCTGCCAGCAACGCGCCCCATCAGAGAAGGGTGATGACATCATGAGTAGCGTAGGTGAAAGCGGCTCACCGTTTAATCGGGGCATTCAGCATGAAGCAAAGCACAGTGCCATCCTGTCGCGGGCGGCGAAGCTGTTCAATACCAAAGGTGCCCGCGCAACCACGCTCAGTGATGTCGCACAGAAACTCGGACTCACCAAAACCAGCCTCTATTACTACGTAAAAACCAAAGAGGATCTGATTTACCAGTGCTACGACGCGGCTATGGGTCAGGCGCACCATTCCCTCGACCGTGTTGAGGCAGCGACAGATAACCCCCTTGAGCGAGTGCTGCTGTTCATGCAGTACCACATGGAAACCATTCTCGACGCGCTAGCAGGCCGCGGTGATTTTTTCGCTGCACCTTTAGAGTTGGCCTCGTTAAAGAGCGAGCACAGAGAAATACTCGAGCATGAGTATCTGCGCATGTTCTTACGGGTTCGTGAATATCTTCGAACCGGCATTGAGCAGGGCACTATTCGGCCCTGTCATACAACAACGACAACTCGCGCACTCATTGGCGCCTTAGACTGGTCCTTTTATTGGCTGTACGAAATGCCAGAAGAACAGGCTGAAAACGCCGCTCAAGGACTTCGAGATGTGGTGCGCAACGGCATCTACGCCACAAGCTGTCGTTACTCTCCGCGTGAACACCCACTCTCCCCCGAGTCGGCGGCACCCGCGCGGGGGTTTGATCGAGAGGCCCAAAACCGCTTGAAGCAGGAAGCCTTCTTCAAAGCAGGAACCCGGTTCTTTAATCGCAAAGGCTTTAATGGCACCTCACTCGACGAAATCGCCGAGCACCTTCAAGTGTCAAAGGGTGCTTTCTACTATCACTTTGCCAACAAAGAATCGCTCCTGAATCAGTGCTACGACTACTCCCTCGATCAGCTCGAGGCCATCTACACTGAAATTCACGATGACGACATGGCCGCAGCCAGTAAACTTGATATTACATGCCGTCGTATTTTCAACGTGCAAAATTCTGACCTTGGCCCACTTATCCGCTACAACACTATCACGGCCCTACCACCACCCATCAGGCGTAAAATCTTAGCGCGGACAGATGCTACCAGTGGACATCTGGGTAGCTTCATTCGCACAGGACAAGCCGACGGCAGTTTCAGACAGGTAGACGTGCCCGTTGTCGAGAGCATGCTTCAGGGTGCTATTAATGCGTCCATGGACATCGCGCTCTGGAGAAAAGTTGACGACGTGGATCAAGCGGCTGTCGACTACTTCGACGTATTCTATTTCGGACTGTCCACCTCCCGCACCTAATCCCCCAAAAGGGCGTTCCCATGAAGGACATCCAGAAAATCATGGACTTTATCTATCCCGAGCAAGTCGGTAGATATTGGTTCCGAGGTAAAAGCCCAATCCCCCAAGGACGCATTTTTGGAGGACAAGTACTCGCACAATGTTTGCTAGCGGCAAATCAAACAGTTGATGAGTCACTGACTGCACATTCTATGCATGCTTACTTTCTGCGCGCTGGGGACCCCAACGTACCCATTGAATTTGAAGTCGACCCTATCCGCAACGGACGCTCTTTTTCCACCCGACGCGTTGTCGCACGCCAGCATGATCAGGCGATATTCAACACTTCAGTGAGCTTTCAGAAGCATGAAGAAGGCTTTAGTCACAGCGAGCCTATACCCGAGGTGTCGCCACCTGACTTGTCTGAGAAGGGACTAGAAAGGTCAACGCGCGCGGTGTCAAAACCAAATTTGATTGACCTCTACAAAGTCCGTCGTTGGAAGATTCCGCAGGTCGAATCGGAGATTCGGGCCAACCAGCCAGCCCATCAACACTGGTTCGCCATGCAGGGCCGACTTGAAGACGATCCGCGGATCCATCAGGCAGCGTTAGCAATGATCTCAGATTTCACGCTGATGATGAGTTCCGTGCTGCCGCATTGGAAAGACAGTCTCAGCAAAGACTTTATGGGTGCTAGCCTCGACCACGCGATATGGTTTCACGCTCCGGTCGACATGAACGAGCTCATTCTTTACCGATGCGAGGGCCCGTGGGCCGGAAATGCCCGAGGATTCAATCGAGGCACCCTTTGGGGCGCCGATGGAACCCTGGTTGCTTCCACTACACAGGAGGGCCTGATGCGCATCAAGACACAAACCACGCCCAAGTAGCAAGGCAGTTGCTGGGAAGAAGTCATACTGGGTGTAGAACTTTAGGCTAGTCTGTCCATGGTCTGGGCAGTTAGTTAACCACCGTTTCCATTTGGCGACCCAGACTAAGTAATTCGATGACTCCATCCTTTGTCTGAAATGCGTGATGGGAGCCATTGTCAGGCCAGGCAGTCAACGTCTTATCACTGCCCGCTATGTGGCCGAGCACCGCATTAATCACTAGAAAATGCGTAAAGATCACCGTTGGGCCAGATAAATCCCTGATCGACTCTAGGATATCCCCACGCCACTGAAGAATGCTCTCAGGCTGCTCATCCCAGCGTTGAGTCATGTAGTTCCGCAGCCATTGCTGACGATCCGC
>CBFHPT010000016.1:0-46542 GCA_965657905.1 Luminiphilus sp.
TGCAATGCGCTCATAAAGCGCGCTGCTGGGTCGCCATCGAGGGCCCGGTGATCGAAGGTAAATGACAGTGGTAGCAGGGTGCGTACCTTGATTTCGCCGTCAACGACCGCGGGACGCTCGATCGGAGTTGAGGGGCCGAGTAGGGCGACATTGGGCATGTTGAGTACTGGCGTACTCATCAATCCGGGCGGGCCGATTCCTGCGGTACTCGACAGCGTGATGGTGGAGCCGGTCAAGTCCTCGGGAGTTGCGTTGCCCGAGCGTACCCGCTCGATGAGTGCGCGCATGGCCAGATCAATGTCGACGACGCCCATGCTTTCCATGTTGCGTAAAACACCCACCATGAGTCCACCGTCGAAGTCATCCGTGCCGGGAACGGATATCGCAATACCAACGTTGATATTGCCGTACACCGTGATGCTGTCGTCACCGATACACGCGTTGGCCATGGGTACACGACGGATAGCATAGACCAGTGCCCTAATGAGAAATGCGTTGAAGGACACTCGCGTACCGAGCACCGCTTCCCGTTCTACAAAACTCTTGCGCTGTGCCAAAAGATTAGTGATGTCTGACTCCCAGTTGGAGGTCAGTTGCGCGCTGTTTGCGAGGCTTTGTTGCATGCGCCCAGCGATTGCACCACGCATGCCGGTTAGTGGCACTTCAGCCAGCACCTGTTCGCCGCCGATTTGGCGAGCGTTTGGTGCAACCGCTTCAGCTGCAAGCACGTCACGCTTAACAATGCGTCCGCCAGGGCCTGTACCAGTAACGCGTGCGAGATCAAGACCAGCATCTTTAGCGAGTTTGCGTGCTAGAGGTGACGCCTTTATCCGTGTGCCACCGGTTGATTGCGCAGGGGCTTGGGCTGCCGCAGACAGGCTCGTGCTTGCCGGGGTTTCCGGCGCGCTAGGCTTTTCGGGTTCTATAGGTTGCGACTCGGCAGAAGTGGCTTCGTCTTCCGAATCGCAAAAGCGAGCGATGAGGGTTTCGCAGGGCACAGTCTCACCTGCTGAGACGACAATCTGTAGGTAGCCCGCTTCAGGAGATTCCACATCGTAGGCAACTTTTTCGGTCTCAATTGTGGCCAAAGGTTGACCCTTTTCGACGTAGCTACCTGTACTGACTAGCCACTCGGCGATGGTGCCTTCGTTCATCGCCATAGCGAGCTTGGGCATGGTGTAATCGATAGCCATAAAACCTCCTAGGCGCAGACCGCACGAATAGCGGCCTCGATACGCTCGGGGTTGGGCGCTACATACTCTTCCATGTAGCCTCCGGGTACCGGCATGTTGGGTAGGGTGACTCGGGTCACCGGCGCGTCGAGAAGATCGAAGCCTTGCTCCATGACCCGGGCAGATACCGTCGCTGCAAAGCCGCCAGACTCCCAATCCTCATCAACTACGACGAGTCGATTGGTTTTTTCGAGGGACGTCAGCAGTGTTTCCATGTCGAAAGGCACGAAGCTGCGCGGGTCAATGACCTCGACTGAGATTTCACCCTCTAGCTTTTCCGCTACTTGAAGTGCGTGTTGCAATTGCAGTGAATTAGCCAGCACCGTGACGTCGCTGCCCGCTCGTTTTACGTCTGCAACGCCCAAGGGCACGATGTAATCATCACCGAGTTCGGGAACATCCCCTTTGAGCATCATGATGCCCATGTGCCAAGGAATCACCACGGGATTATTGTCGCGTATCGCAGCTTTAAACATGCCCTTGGCATCATAGGGAGTGGAAGGCATGGCCACCTTAATCCCCGGGTGATGGGCGAACGTGCCGTGGATACTCATGGCATGGTCGTTAGCCAGTCGTTGGCCTGTACCGACGCCCGCGGTGATAACCAGGGGAAGAGGGTGCTGACTGCCGTGGAGAAAGTGGTACTGACCCGTTGTGACAGAGCATTCGGAGAACGTAACGTAGGAAAACCCCCCGAACATAAAGTCACAAATTGGCCGCATGCCTTCCTGTGCTGCGCCAAACGCTACCCCGTACATGCCCGATTCAGCAATGGGTGTGTCGACGATGCGATCGGGGCCGAACTCATCAACCAGACCTTTGGTGTGAGGGAAAATTGCGCCGCGGACATCCTGACCGACGACGAACACGTCGGCGTCCTGGCGCATTTCTTCTTCGATGGCCTCGCGGATGGCGTCAATAAAGGCGATGTTTCTCATGCTCGACTCCTAAGATGCAAAGACGCCGTCGAGCAGTGTCTCGACGGATGGGCGGGCGATATCGCTGTCATCGGCAAATGTTTCCACGGCTTCGACTTCGGCCTGTGCGTCGGCGATGAGTTGGTCAATCTGGGTCTGGGTGAGTACCCCCTCGGCCAATACCTGCTGCGTGGCGATATGCACGGGCTCTCGCTCGCGCATGGCAGCGTGCTCCTCGTCACTGCGCTCTTCCCAGCCCGAAAGATCGGGCGTGCCGATATCATGCTCGTTGAAGCGTAGGGTCTTGGCTTCAAGAAACGTTGGTCCATCGCCGGCCCGTGCCCGGGCGATGGCATCCAGCACCGCCTCGGCGATTTCGAAAACATTCTGTCCGTCGACGATCACCGAGGGCATACCGAAGCCATCTGCGAGGGAGGAAATATGCTCTTTGGGGTGCATTTCCATCGCGGTTGAGAAAATGCTCATGCCATTGTTTTCACAAAAGAAGATGATGGGAAGCTTCCAGTTTTGAGCCATCAGCAGCGCTTCGTGAGCGCGCCCCTGACCGTAGGAGCCATCACCCGAGCAGTTCATAACGACCTGGCCGGTGCCGCGACGCTTGGCGGCAAACCCCCAGCCAACCACGGGCGCAAAGTTGTAGCCGATAAACCCGGACATCATGTACACCTTGTGGTCTGGGAAGCTGAAGTGGAAGGCCGAGCGGCCTTTGCAGCAGCCGGTGTCTTTGCCGGTGTGCTCGGCGAGGTAGTACTTGATGTCGATGCCCTTCGACAGCATGTGCGTAATACCATGGCCGCGGTGATGTGGTGATAAGTTGTCATCCTGATTTAGGAATGTGCTGGCGGCCACGCCCGGGGCGATGGCCCCTTCGGCGGGGTGATAGAAGCCGATGAGCTTTCCCTGCATCATTCGCCGATACATCATGCGGTTGAATTCATCCGCTCGGATCAGATTGCGAAAGAGCGCAATTTTTTGCTCGTTATTCAAGGTCACGTGGTCGCCTCTATCGGTGATATCGCAGCTTAAATAGTGGAGCCCGGTCTGATTGACAACAATGGAGCCGTAGGCCTAGTCTTTGTCATTTCCGGCCAGTGATTCTCATGAGCGGCGAGGCAAAAGAACTCAACACCTACGTGCGGCATACGCTCAGCGTTCTCGAGGCAGAGCGAATCGAGCTCGCGCCCATGCTGGATCGCCTCGGTATTAACCGGATCGCGTTGGCCTCACAGGAGGATCAACTCTCCCAGGCCACCTACAGCGCGCTCCTCGATGAAGTCACCGCGCGTTACCCCGACCAGGGACTGGGATTGCTCGATGGCCGAGGGGTAACGCTACTCGACCACGGGCTGCTCGGTTATGCGATGTTTGCGAGCCAAACACTGGGTAAAGCAATCGAACGGCATACCAAATACCAGGATGTCATCGGTGCAGCGCTTCACACGAGGTTGTTCGTTGAGGGCTCCGTAGCCTGTTTGCGCGTCGTGCGAGTTGTTCGACCCGACCTTGTCAACACGCCTGCAAAGCTGCGTTACGAGACCGAGCGTTTGTTGGCTCAGTGGGCGGAGATAGGCCCAACATTCGGGCAGACGAAACAGTGGTATCGGAGCATCGAGCTCGATTATCCGGCCCCCCAATGTCGCGATCGCTACGAGGAGGTTCTAGGCGGGCAGTTATGCTTCGATTGCGCTCACACGCAGTTGCTTTTTGACGCAGAACTGCTGGATGCACCGCTTAACTTTGCAAATGAGCAGGCTGCTGCCTTGTGCGAGCAACAGTGTGCGGCGCTGCTAGGCCAGTTGCGTACCGAGCAAGGGTTTACCGGCCAAGTTCGGAAGTTGCTTGCCAATGCTCCGGGTCACCATCCCTCGATCGAAGACGCGGCCTCGAGTCTCGCAATGAGTGAACGGTCGCTCCGGCGGCGGCTTGCCGAGGAGGGCACCACATATAAAGAGGTCGTTCTCGATTTTCGTATGGAATTGGCGGCGAGTTACCTCAAAGGGCAAGAAATGAGTATTCAGGAGGTCGCCTTTCTCGCCGGGTATGCAGACGCTTCAAACTTCCACCGAACGTTTAATAGTTATTTTGGTGAAACGCCAGGTAGCTATCGCACTCAGCACGGACCAACGGCTGACCGGTGATAAAGCACCGCCCTGTTTTAGCCTGAAATCGCGCCAAACAGCGGTATGCCAAGACCAGCAGACATGCCGCCGTCTACGCGCATTTCCTGCCCGGTGATAAAGGTTGATCCGTCGCCGGCGAGAAAATTGTAAATGCCCACGACTTCGTCCTGGCGCCCCATGCGACCGAAGGCATTGAGGGTGCTGAGAAACTGTGCCGTTTCGTTGCCGTCGTCAGCGACCATCATGCCAGTGTCGGCAATCAATGCCGGGCAAACCGCGTTCACGCGGATACCGCGGGGTGCCAACTCAATTGCACTGGTCCGGGTGAGGTATGCGCCCCCAGCCTTACTTGCGGCGTAAACCCCTGAGCCTGCGTGGGTGATCCCCGAGCCGGCAACTGAGCCGGTATAGATTATCGAAGCGCCATCCTCCAGATGTCGTGGCCCGTGTTTGAGAGCATAGAAAGCGCCCTTTAAATTTAGATCAACGAGCGCGTGCATGCCCGCAGAATCAAACTCTTCGATGCTGCCCTCGTCTTCAGCAGTGCCTGCGTTGATTACCAGCACCGACAATGCTCCGAGTTCCGCCTCGGCGGCTGCCAGCGCTTCTTGTACCGCGGTTTCATCAGTCGCGTCGCAGGAGTAGAACGTGGCGCCGATCTCCGCTGCCAACTGTGCGCCGCTCTGCCTGCGGCCGGTGATGCCGACAGTTGCGCCCGCGGCGATGAAATTTTTTGCCACCGCCAGGCCGATACCCGACGTACCGCCGGTAATGAGCGCTTTTTTACCCGCTAGTGAATTCATCGTTAGGGAACCTCGCTGCGCAACTTACTGTTGCGTCCATAAATAAATTTTGCCGCACTGTTTACTGACCTGAATGTCAAAAGCCTCACCGGCACGGGACATAGGGAATTCATGGGTGACCATTACGTCCACCATCTTTTGCACCCGAGCGTCACACAGCGCTCGCACAAGTCGCTCGCGATCGAGGCGGCGCACATCGTGCTGTCCGAACAGTGTGTGGGCAGGATCAATAACATGGTGCAGTGGACTCAGTTCGATAAATGCGCCGGGGGTGTGACCGCTGAAGTTGATTTGTCCGTACTTGCGCGCGGCCTTCATTAATCGTTCTTGGTAAAAGGTGACGCCCGAACCGTCAATGGCATGATCGACACCCTGGCCGTTATAGGTCAACGCGCGGACCTGCTCCAGCCAATCTGAGTCGTCAGGGTTCACTACATGCTCGACCCCCATTTGACGCATGAGGCCAATTCGATAAGGGTTGCGCGCAAGTGCGATGACGGTGGCGTTTCGATACAACGCTGAAATAATGTGACCAAGCGCGATAAAGCCGACGCCACCCACAAGCACCGTATCGCCAGCGCGGACATTCATCGCTTCTTGATTCGAGAAGCCCACACCAAAGGAGCAGTTCGCGGCGGCGGCATATCGAAAGTCCAATGCATCGGGAATCCGCATGAGATTCGCTTCGGGTGCGATACGAAAACGCTCCATGGCAAATCCGCCTGATGCGCTGTCGTTACGACGCTCAATGCCATGCATTGCACTGCCTTCAACACCATGAATATCGGGGTCATTAGCGTCACAGTAGGTCGGTGATAGCCCTTGTGTGCAGGCGTGGCAGTGTCCGCAGTGATCCCCTTGAAACACAATAACGCGATCACCCGGTGAAAAGTTCGAGCCGGGCAAAACCTCAGTGACCGTGCCAACACCCTCGTGACCAAGATGCTCAGGGTCGTCATGAAACTCAAAGTCATGTTCTGACCAAATGCGCGATCCCTCTAAACAGATCGGCGCAATCTCGGTTTTAACGATTGCATACCCAGCCTTGATTGACGGGTAGGGGCGTTCGACAAGTTCGAAGCGTTTTGGTGCCGGGATGGTGAGCGCTATATTCTTTTCGGATGCTGCGTTCATGGATACGCGTTGCGCCTTTCATTATCGACTTTTGATACGCAGTGTAGACACCCAGCGGGGCTACCTTAATGATATTTATGTGCCATCATATGATATTAGAGTCCCTGCTGTCGGTTGGCCGGAGATCACCGTGGATCTGTCCTCTGGAGCCATGTGCCGGCCTAGCGAAGCTCTCTAAGCTCAGGGTCATCTCAGTCTGAAAGGGAAACAGCCATGAAAAACGCGACCGAACTCGACTATAGCCTCCATCACTTGTGTATTTACGATGATAAGCCCCGTGAAAACATGTTTCCGTATTTGCGCTGGCACCATGGCATTACCAATTTTTTCTCAGGCGCGGTGTTTCATGTGACCGACGAGGGCCATTCTGATTACACGTTTATGGGATGTGGCGGTCGCGCGTACCAAATCCAAATCGAAGCGCCGCCGTTCCAGTTCGAATACGAACGCAACTGGTGGCGAGATCATGGACGCGGCTATAACCATATCTGCTGGATAACGTCGGACGCCCGCGCGTCGATGGATCACCTCCTCGCTAATGGCGCGACTGAGGTAATGCCTTTTGAGGAGTTTCCAACCTACGACGGCTTTGTTGTGCATGACCCGGAAGGACGTTGGATCGAGATCATGGAGTACACCGACGATACCTTCCGCGTGCAAGAATTTTCCCACGCACCCTCCGGTGAATGTGGGTTAGAAATGGTGGGTAACGCCGAGATCTGCCGCGATGTGGAGGCGATGGTCGAGTGGTACGAGCGGGTTATGGACCTGCGCGTGCTCGAGCGCTTTGACAGCGAAGGCGACAGTGTCGTTGTCATGAGCGATCGCGACTATGATCCCGTTGGACGGCGCAGTCTGTTCATCTTGCAAAACGCTCGGCATGACTTTGAAAAGGCGCATATGGCCGAGCATGGTCCTTACATATCCTCGATCATTTACCAGGCAAAGGATGTCCAGCGCGCTTGGGAGGACGGACTGTGGGCAGGGATGAAAGAAGTGCAGGCGCCCACGAAAGATCCGCTCACAGGACTATTGACCGCCTTCCTCGCAGAGCCCTGTGGTGGCAACGTCATTATGTTAACCGAGCACTACGCCCCTGCAGCCTCACTTGCGCAGGCAGCTTAGGATGATCCTTGGTTTTGCTCATCCAGCAATCGTCGTTTCAAATCTCGAGCGTGCGATCCGTTTCTACTGTGATGGCTTTGGCTTCAAGCGCTTTAGTCAGGAACATGAAAGCTGGAGCGATAACGTCGACATTGACGCGGCTATCGGAAGTCGCGGGTCGGCAGTAAACGGTTGCATGCTCGCGGGACACAATTGCTACCTTGAGCTGTTTGAGTTCACCGCTCCTGAGCAGTGCGGACCCGACCCAGCATCCCTTGGTCCCCATGAGCGCGGCATTCGGCACATCAGCTTTTATGTCGATGATGTCGAGAGCGAATATCAGAGGCTGCTCGAGTTGGGCGCGCAGGCATTGGGTGCCCCACAAAAGTCGGCGGGTATTACGGCAGTCTACATCCGCGATCCCGATGGCAACATTGTCGAGTTGGCTGAGTTTCCGACGCCTGAAGAAAACCTTGCGAACCTGCCTGGAATCTCATCACTTCAATCGGGGCTTGGCCATGTTTGACCTGTCTGGTAAGCGCGCTTTCGTCACGGGTGGTTCCTCGGGAATTGGGCGTGCCGTCGCCGAAGCGTTCGTGGAACTTGGTGCTCAGGTCGTGATCGGCGATATCATCGATGCTTCTGATGTGGCCGAGGCGATTGGCGCAAGCGCAGTGCAATGTGATGTCGCGGACGAGCAGAGCATGTCGACCGCGCTGAACACCGCGCGCGACACAGTCGGCTCCATTGATATCGTTGTGCTTAATGCGGGGGTAGGCGACGTGGGTCCCACACTGACCGAGGTCGACCAGGATCTGATCGAGAAGGTCACCCGGATCAATCATTGGGGTGTCGTATATGGTCTAAAGCACGCACCCTCCGTCATGCACGATGGCGGCAGTATCATTAGCACGTCGTCATTGGCCGCCTTCCTCAGTCTTCCAGGTGCATCAATTTATTCCGCGAGTAAACGTGCCGTGGTGAGTTTGACCGAGACGGCTGCCGTCGAGCTAGGCAGTCGAGGTATTCGGGTGAATTGCGTGTGCCCCGGTTATACCGATACCGCTATGGGCAGTGGTGATGAAGGCAAGGTGATCTGCGAGGCATTCACAGCGTTAGGTAGACCCGCCACGGTCGAGGATCTTGTTGGCACGTATGCATTTCTCGCGGGTTCCGCGAGTCGCTATATCACCGGACAGGCATTCAAGGTGGATGGCGGGTGGTCGGCCGGGGTAACCCCCGAGTTACTCAAGCGCATTACCGGCCAAGATGCGGCGCCATCCTGACCACGATGGTCCTTGAGCGCACAGCGGAATCCAGTCGAGAAGCCGAAGAAGGGCGTATTGTTGCGACCTGGCTAGAGCGGCTTCGTGACACCGTAGGGCCGGAAAGAGAACCACTGTTTAAAAGCGCCCTAGATCGTGTTGCGCTCAACGAGCAACAGCTGGAAAGCGGTATCGGTCTGCATCAGCGTGATCTCGACAACGTACTCGCTTTGCTGCGTCCTGATATTCCTGAAATTACGCTGCTTCTTTTTGCCCGAGCCGAGATTCTCGACTTGGGCTTGGTCGGCTATGCTGCGATTAATTCCGACTCAATCGGTACTGCGCTGCGCGTGATGTACCAATATCACAGTCTCGCGTCGGATCGGTATACAGATCAACTTCTGCGTGAAGAGAATCTGGTGCGGGTGCATCCCGTTCCGTTGCCGGGCTACGGAGATGACTTTCAGAATATCTGTGAGGATAGTTTCAGCGGAAACTGGCGGGCGCTCCAGCTATTGTTGGGGCCGAAGGTTGATGCAACAGAGGCAATCTTCAAATTTGAATACCGCGAGCCCGAGTACGCTGAGTCCTATCGGCAGATTTTTGGCCCTAATTGCGAGTTTGAGTCATCGAGCACAGGGCTTTATTTCCCGACGAGTTGGTTGGAGCAGCCGGTACACCGAGGAAGCGGAGCACTTTCTGAGGTTTACACCGCCATGTGTGAGCGGGTTTTGGGTCCGGGAGGTTCAAGTCGCGATCCGGCGCAGCAAGTGCGGCGACTTTTACTGAGTCGGGCGGGCCGCGAAATGCTGAGTCTGAATCAGGCGGCAGAGCAGCTGCGTTTAACGCCCGGTCAGCTTCGCAAACGACTGTATCGATTTGGCACGTCCTACAAAAATATTGTGCTTGAGATACGCATGGAATTAGCGCGGCACTATCTGGTAGATACCGAGCTGTCCGTGCAGGAGATTGCCTACTTGCTGGACTACGCGACGCCGGCGCCTTTCAGCCGAGCATTCAAGCGGACCTATGGCCTTGCGCCCGAGCACTTTCGAGCGCGAAATATTGATGCTGAGCTGTCTGCTTAAGGACACAAATGTATTCCAAAGGGTCTTAAATATCATTCAGTACTCGAGTACTTAGACCTACGCTGTCGCGGTCGAATGCCAAAAATAACGAGGACCCTAGGTCATGATGAAGAAGAGTTCACTGTCAATCGCCGTCGCTATCGCGAGCGCGGTTACTGCCAACACGGCTTTTGCGCAACTTGAAGAAGTGATCGTTACTGCCCAAAAGCGTGCCCAAAGCGCTCAGGATGTGCCGATTGCCATCAGTGCGTTTTCGGAAGATGAGCTCGCGGCCATGGACGCGAAAGGCTTTAGAAGTATCGTGCTTAACACACCCGGATTGTCGGGTAGCGCTGACGCTGATACGCAAAGCGTACTGACAATCCGCGGAATTGGTACGGGTGCATTCAGCCCGGGTGCAGACAACAGCGTGGGCACCTACTTCAATGAAGTCCCCGTTAGCCGCAATATCGGTGGTCTTGGCTATCTCGACGTTGCACGTGTGGAAGTCGTTAAGGGCCCACAAGGCACGCTATTCGGACGCAACACTTCTTCTGGTGCAATCAGTGTCACTAATAATTTCGCAGAGCTGGGCGAAACAAATGGCTCTGTCCGCGCTGCCGCCGGCGATGAGGGTCAGCTGCTCTTAGAAGGTATTGGTAATTTCGCGGTCTCAGATACGTTTTCCGTGCGCGTCGCGGCTCGGCATGACGAGCGCGATGGCACTTTCGAAAATGGTGTAACAGGCGACGAATTGAACGGGCGTGATCATGATCAGGTGCGCGTCGGATTTAGCTGGGCCGCGAGCGATGCAGTAATGGTTAACTGGTACTGGGAAAACTTCCAGATGCAGAACCGCTGGCAGATGGTCGATAACTTCGGTCTCTGGGGCAATGACCTCTACGCCGATACCATTAACGTGAACGGGCAGCCTGAGCAGAGCATTGATGCTGACTTCTCGGTTCTGAAAGTTAGTTGGGACATGAATGATTCAATGTCGTTGACGTCGACCACCGGTTACTACAACAGTGAGATTGTTGCGCTTCCTACCGATGCGGATACCGGCGACGTGCCGATTGTGGACTTCATTGAGCCCTGGGATCTCGAGCAGCTTACGCAAGAGTTCCGAATTAACGGTGGCAATGACAACGTCACTTGGTTCGCTGGAGTAAGTTTCTACGAAGAGACTGCTCGCGCGGTGAGCGCCGTTACAATTTATGAGGACCCCGGTCTTGATGTCTTGTTTGGTGATGAAGGCTTGTGTCTTGTTGCTCAGGACTTCGGATTAGAGTGCGGCATTCACGTGGAAAGCAGCGACGCTGAGAACACCACGACCAGTTATGCGGTCTTTGGTGATGTTACGTGGAGCGTGACCGATCGACTGGCATTGACCCTCGGACTTCGTTACACGGACGAAGAAAAAGAAATGGATCTTACAACGCCGCTAACGGACTCAACCACAACCGCACTGATTGGTGCTGTGACCGGCGGCGCAAATAACGCGATCTTCTCCTACACGCCCGGTACGATTCAGGCATCCGACTCCTGGACGTCGACTGACCCGCGTGTCGCGATCGACTACAAGCTGGCTGAAGACATGCTCTTGTATGCAAGCTATGCAAAGGGCTTTAAGTCGGGCGGATTTAACCGTCAGCCTACGACTCCCGGCGGTACCGATATCCTGGCGTTCGACCCTGAAGAGAACGACGCTTACGAGATTGGCTTGAAAGCTGAGATGCTCGACCGTCGCTTACGGCTGAATGTTGCGTTGTATAACTATGACTATTCAGATTATCAGTTAGAAACGAACGACAACGCATCGATTCTTATTCAGAACGTTGCGGATCTTGAAACGGCAGGTTGGGAACTCGACGCAACATGGTTGGTGACCGATACCTTTGATTTGCGCTTCACCTATGCCTATCTCGATGCCGAGTTTCAGGAGGGCGTCATTGTTGACGCGGACGGAAACCTGCTTGATCTATCCGGTAATAAGGCGCTTCGTGCTCCAGAGAATACCTACTCGATTGCTGCAACCTGGAACGTCACTGAACAGATCGATGCTCGCGTAGATTACGCTTACGTCGACGACATGTTCTTCACGGCCGATAACTCGCCCGATCTACAGGCAGAGGATTACAGCTTGATTGGCGCTCGTGTGGACTACAACAGCCCTTCTGGCTGGGGTGTATCACTGATTGGTGAAAACCTTGCCGACGAAGAGTACGCCAATGCAATGATTAATTTTTTGCTGCCCATGTCTGCACCGGGTTTCGGTCGCCAAATGCGCGCCGAGGTGCGCTACCAGTTCTAAGGGGATTGGATAGCTGCTGAGCGATCAATGGGCCCGCTTCGAGCGGGCCTTTTATTTTCTGGAAGGCAAGGGAGTCTGGTTGTGAGGCGACGTGGCTAGGCGATGGCGTTCGGAGCAGGCGGTGGCGATCCTTATCGGGTCGTTGTTATTCCTGTACTGGGTGACTTTGCCGGTGGTGATCGGTGCGCTAGCCGAAACCCGCGGTTATGCAGAAGATCGTCTGGGACTGCTGGCAAGCCTCTACTCGGCGGGGATTTTTCTGACCACAGTCTCCAGCATGTTCTGGATACACCGGGTCGATTGGGTCATTTTGGTCAAAGTCGGCTCTCTACTCACAGCAATTGGCTTTGCGCTGTTGTTTATCAATAGTTCTTTCACCGTGCTCGCGCTTGGACACGTTGTTGCCAGTTTAGGTCTAGGCGTGGCCTACGCGGTAGTTATGGCGACGCTAGGGGAGCAGGAGCAGCCCGCACGCGGCTATGCATTAGTGTTCTTTCTTCAGGTTGCACTGGGTGTCAGTGTCAGTGCACTTATGACGATGGCGCTATCGTACGCGCAGATCGTGTCCTTCAGCGCCGCCTTGATGATTATGGTGGGGTCAGTTTGTGTGGCGTTGGCACATCGGCTGCCATCAGGGAGTCGTAAGGTTGCAGGCCAAGATGAGGGTCACCTCGGTATCAGCGGTCGTTGGGGTATGGCACTGCCGCCGGTTCCAGTGTTGCTAGGGCTGCTGGCGATCTTGCTCGTGTTCACCGGTGATGCTGGCGTATGGATTTTTCTTGAGCGGATCGGGAACGCCCGGTTTGGTCAGGAGGTGGGCGGATTGTTGGTCAGTGTGAATCTCGGCGCTGGCGCTTGTGGGTCGCTATCTGCCGCCTGGGTCAGCGAACGTTTCGGTTACCTCTGGCCAATGGTGATAGCCATTGTTTTGTCGATTGTATCTGTCGCGATGATGGCGATGGAAAACGGGGTGCCGATGCTCATGGCGGCGTCCTTTGTTAATGGGTGGTCTTGGAACTTTGGCGCCGCGTACCGCATGGGGTTGGTGTCCAAGCTTGATACCACAGGCCGTTTCACGGTGTTGATTCCAGCGATGCAGACGCTGGGCAATAGTCTCGGGCCACTCATGGTTGGTTATTTGATTGTCCAAGGAGGCTATAGCCTCGCCTTTTTGGTCACCGCGCTGTTGTGGATATGGGCCTTCGGTGTCTACTACCCTGCTTGGCGACGATATCGGGAGATGAATCATGGCACATACAACGCTGCCTAACCCCTTCGACCGCGCCCGGGTCATTGTGCCCGCGCTGGCGATTTCTGCGATTGGCGCGCTGTTTTACAACGTGCTGCCGCTGTACCTGGGTGCAGCACAGGACGATCGTGGCCTGGGCAATCAAGAAATAGGATTTTTGACTGCTGCGTTTTTTCTCGGCTACAACCTGGTGACCATCTGGGCATTCTTTTGGATAAGACGGTGGAATTGGCGCAGAGCAACGGCGGCATGGATTCCTGTGGCCTTATTGGGGCTTGGTGCTGGAACGCTGTCAGAAAGTTATGCTGTCCTTTTGATCGCCACCGCTGTGGCCGGTGGGGGCTTCGCTGCGGTGTATGGGATCGGCACTACTGTGCTTGCCGATACCAGTGACCCCGCGCGCTGGTACGGCGTTAAAATTGCTGCGGAAGCGTTTCCCGGCGCCATTCTATTGTTTCTGCTGCCTGCTACGCTTGCTGATAGCCACGGCTTTAATGGTGTCGTCATGGGGTTGTTGGCAATGGTTATCTTGCTGTCGCTGGCTGCCTTCACGTTGCCTGCGGCAGGACGCAATGAGTTAAATGAGCTGAGTGAGGCCGATTTGGATCGGCAGTTTCTCGACTTGGATAGACGTGCCGTCTGGGCAGCGCTGATCGCCACCTTTGCGTTCTTCAGCGCTGCTTCGGGTATGTGGGCCTTCATTGAGCGTATGGGCGCGCAACTTGGATTCACGGCAGAGGCGATCGGCAACCTCTTGGCCGTCTCATTGATCGCTGCTACCGCTGGATCGTTAATGACGGCGTGGTTGGGTCAGCGTTTCGGCAACGCGGGCCCCTTTATCGTCAGTAGTGGTCTTTTTCTGATTGCTTTGTATTTATTGGCGGGTGAGCCCGCTTTCACGGTTTACGCGGTGGGTGCTGGAGTTCTGACCTTTGCTATCGGTATGGGTCTGCCTTTTGCAATTGCTGAGGTTGCTAAACTCGATTCAGATGGGCGGTTTGTGATTTTAAGTGTGCCCGCTATCGGCTTTGGCGCAATGCTAGGGCCCGCAGCGGCGGGCACGTTGGCTGAGTCTGGGAGCTTTACCGTTGTATTGGTCGTAGCCGGTGGCGCAATCCTTGTCGGTGTCGCTGCGATGTTGATCGCTGGGGCAATCCGCGGGCGTTAGTTAGAGTTGCATCCACACTGCTTTAGTTTCTAGGTAATGGTCTAGCTGCTCTGGACCGAGGTCCTTGCCGAATCCGGATTGTTTAGTGCCACCAAAGGGCGTGTTGGCATCGATCATGTCATGCGTGTTAACCCAAACGGTGCCGGCATCGAGTTTGCGTAACACCCTGTGTGCCCGCGATACATCCTGCGTGAAAACACTTGCCGCTAAGCCGTAAATATTGTCGTTGGCGAGAGATATGGCTTCTTCTTCGGTGTCGAAAGGGATCGCGACCAGAACGGGACCAAAAATTTCCTCCTGCACAATACGCATAGTGTTGTCGCAGTCAGCAAACAGTGTCGGCTGAAGATAGTAGCCTTCGCCCCCTGGGTCCTCGCCGCCGCAGACTAGTCTCGCGCCTTCGGATATTCCCAGAGCGATGTAGTCGAGCACTGATGCTTTCTGAGCGGCAGAGATCGCAGGGCCCATCTCTGTATTTTCGTCCAGTACGGGGCCCACAATCATGCTGCGTGCGCGGGTTGCGATGGCATCGACCACGGCGTCATAAATAGGCCGCTCTATATAGATGCGCGAACCGGCGCTGCAGACCTGCCCCGTATTGAAGTAAACGCTCTGTTGCGTTGCGTCGACAATGCGCTGTATGTCGGCATCCGCGAATGCGACCATCGGTGACTTGCCGCCGAGTTCCAGTGTGACTGGATTCAGATTGTTAATCGCGGCCTTGCCCACATCGATCCCAACTGGCGTTGAGCCAGTGAAAGAAACCTTATTAATGCCTGCATGATTGACGAGAGCGTCGCCGACCACGGAGCCCTTGCCTAACACGATGTTGAGCGCGCCGGGTGGTAGTCCGGCCTCTTGGCAAAGGCCCGCGAAATATAAAATCGAAAGCGGCGTCAGCTGCGCGGGTTTAAGAACGACGCTACAGCCCGCAGCAAGCGGTGCGGCAAGTTTCCAGATTGCCATATTGAATGGCCAGTTCCACGGCACGACCGCGCCTACGACACCAATGGGTTCCTTTAGGGTGAATGCGAAGTGGTCGCCCGGTATCGACACGCTGCGTGTCGCGCCATCAATCTTCGTTGCCCAGCCCGCCATGTAGCGCAGGACATCGATGGATCCGCCAATGTCTACTTCTTTACACCCCGCGATGGCTTTACCAGCATCCAGACTCTCGATCTCGGCAAGGGTTTGCAAGTCGCGCTCGACCAACTCTGCTAAGCGAGTCAGCACCCGCTCACGCTGAATGGGCGTCCATGTGGACCACTCGCCGTCATCAAACGCGGTGCGTGCGCTTGCTACGGCGCTGTCGACCATCGACTTATCGCCAGCGGGCAACTGAGAAATCACGCCGCCGGAGGAGGGGTCGAGCGTGGACATGCTCGGATCACCAAAAACCCATCTACCGCCAATGAAATGACCTTTCTCGCTCGCAAGAAAGAGGCGAGTCCTTTCGGTTGCGCCAAAAGTATCCAGTAGGTCGTTTACGCATTGGTCCATGGTCCGTCTCCTTGCCATGTATATCAGGTTGCCGCCCATTTTGACGGCCGCTTTCAAATGTGTTCCCGCCACAAAAGTCGTGCTCGCGCTGCCGTGGCTAACTCCCCGAAACAGGAGTGACGCGGGATGTCACGGCAGGAGCCTAATACTGGCGCGATGAGCGTGGGTTATAAATGCTGCCATGGGCCTAATTGCTGTGGTTTCCGGCCATGCGGCGCCGCCCTGGTATCAACTTACCCTTCATCGACTCAATTCACTTCCGGACCATTAGGTGACCCGGGAGGGATAATGCTTTGGCGTTGAGACTCCCTCTTGCTAGCCCCAACCATCGTGTTGGGGCTTTTTTTTGCGCGAAACAAATGTTGGGGCGGCCCTCGCCTTACTCGAAACATTCATCTAGCCTTGTCCATAAAAACGTACTGTAAATAGTTGTGAGAAAAGGACGTAGAATATGGATGCAGTTCAGGTCAAAACACAGCCCGACCCAATGGAACCGTTTCGGCTTTCTCAGGCCTTCAGAGTCGGCGACTTGGTCGTCACATCGGGGCAGGCGGCGCTCACCAAGGAAGGCGAGCTCGTTGGGGTTGGTGATTTTAGCTGCCAAGCCGAGCAGACCTTCGCCAACCTTGCCGAAGTCCTCGCTGCCGCCGGGTCGAGCTTGCATCAGGTCGTTAAAGTGACGATCTATCTCACCGATATGGCACACTTCTCAGACGTTATTGCCCTTCGAGAAAAGTATTTTAGTTATCCCTATCCTGCTGACACCATTGTCGAAGTGTCTGCGCTTGCACTGCCCGAATTAGAGATCGAAATCGAAGCGACAGCGTTGGTGGATGGCCAGACATTGGCACTGTAATTTCTAGACTGGCTTCAGCCATGAGCGGTGCCCGATCTGGTTACCTCAAGAGAGGGGTTTTCGAGACATAGGCATTGGTGTAGGTTGCAGCCATCTCTTGCGTCATGGTTCAAGGAAACCCAGCCCTGCTAGCCTTGGGCCTTCAATAGCGGGACAGCGATCCATAATTACCTCAACACCATGATGTTCTGCCTTGGCCGCCGCGTTGGCGTCAATGACGCCCAGTTGGGTCCATAAAACAGAAGCGCCCACTGCAACAACGTCATCGACGATCTCGGGCAGATACTGAGATTGACGAAAGACGTCGACCAGATCGATGGCTTCAGGGATGTCTCGCAGCGATCCGTAAACCGTCCTGCCGAGCACCGTTGCACCCGCAAGTCCCGGGTTAACTGGATACACCGTGTAGTGCTGTGTCAGCAAATAGTCCATTACCTGATAACTTGGTCGCGCTGGCTTATGGCTCGCGCCCAGTACTGCAATCGTTCGAGCATCTCTGAGCACCCGTGCAATATCCATGTCACTGTTAAGTGGCACGCTAGCTAGGCGTCTTGCCATGTGGGGGTGCGCTTCTCTAGAAACGCGGAGACGCCTTCTTCCGACTCGCGTGAGGTGAGTGTTCGAATCATTTCCTCGTTGGCATAAGCAAACGCGGCTTCAACCGGCATATCGAGTTGGCGATAAAACGCCTCCTTTCCTTCACGAATACCCTGCGCTGATTTTGAGGCAATGTGCGCTGCTAATTCGTCTGTCGAGCGGCTAAGAGCATCGGCGGGTACCACACGGTTCACCAGGCCGAACCGGAGCGCATCCTCAGCAGAAAACAGGTCACCCGTGAGTGCCAGTTCCATCGCGTGTTTGCGCTGGATATTCCGGCCGATCGTGACCAGCGGCGTTGTGCAGAAACCGCCGATGTTGACCCCAGGCGTGCAAAATTTTGCGGTCTCACTTGCGATTGCTAGGTCGCAGGCAGCGACAAGCTGGCAGCCCGCTGCGGTAGCCGTATTCGAAACCGACGCGATAATGGCTTTTGGAGAATGCATAATGCCGAGCATCATCTTGGCACAGGCTTCCAATACGCTTGAGACCCGCAGTTGCCAGTTCGCATCTGATTCATTTGCTTGGCGCTTCATTTCTTGCAGATCGTGTCCTGCACTGAAAACGGGTCCGGTGCCAGAGATAACGATCACGCGGACGAGGGGGTCGTCATTGGCGGATTGAATGGCATTGGTCAGTGCTGAAATCATCGCGCTGGACAAGGGGTTGCGCTGCTGAGGCCGGTTTAATGTGAGTTTAAGAACAGGACCGTTATTTTCTATCAGCAGCTGGTCACCATCAGCTGGCCTGTGCTGGGGCGAGGCGTTGTTTGCCGTCTTCGATGGGTTGTTTTGTGCCATGAGTCACTCCGGTCGATTAGAAGTCCGACGATACTATCAACTGACCATGTGTTTTGGGTCGTGCACTCTATCGCGGTTGTGGGCTATCGCGGTTATGGGAGTCCCACGTCAGACCATCGACCGCGGGTTGACCGAAGCCTTTTCTTGCCCCGTTACCTACAGCGCTCACTGCTGAAGTTGATGGACATTTTCTTCCCAGTGCTGTCCGTCGAATTCGACAATATGCCAGTCATCGAGGGGTTCATCCAGACAGCGACCGTTGATGTCGAAGGCGCCGGGGTGTGAGCGCGGTCTGCTAAACGGGTGTATGCCGCATCGACGACAAAATCTGTGGTCAGCCTGGCCGGTATTAAATCGGTAGCTTTCCAGAGATTGCTCGCCACGCAGCAGCTCAAAGTCTTCGGGCGGGACGATGACATTGACAAAGCCTTTTTTTGCGCAGATTGAACAGTTGCAGGCGACGGCCCGCCGTTCATTAATGGTGATGCGGAAGCGCACTTCTCCGCAGTGGCAGCCCCCTTCAAGAAGAGTTTTCATAGATCATTCCCGTATTTTTTGCTGATCTTATGAGATGCGCGCGCTTCACACCATAGGATTCATCAAAGGCTGGGTGCTTGTGTCCGTCTGACGAAGCTATGTCGCTGGGGTATTCAGCGCTGAATAGTTTCAGTACTGAAAGAGCACGCGATATCTCAGGAGTAACGCCGTGTTTGATTCGAAGTCGCCATACAGAGGGGAAGACGATAGTTTGGCGGCTAAAAATGCGGAGCTTAAGTCTGAAAATCGAGCGTTACAGCACAAGCTCAGCGCGGCTGAAGAGCGGCTTGCCACTATGTTGCTTGACTCGGAACGAGTGGTAGCGCTGGCAAACGATACGCGCTTATCAGTGAGTCAGACGCTGCATCGTCAGTGTTTTCTTGAAGGTTTGTTGTATGACCCAGGCGTCATTGCTGGCTCGATGACGAATGAGCTTACTCTCGGCCAACACCGCATTTTTCACATCATGCCATTGGGCCATCTGCTCTTCAGAGAGAATCATTTCTAGTGGACTCACCGAAAAACGCATGGGTGTGCGAGCGGCGTAAAAAAGTGTAGTAAGCCAGGGTTTATCGACTACCCAACCATCGCTATATAGAGTTTTTCCTTCGAGCAGTTCATTCAGTTTTTCAGCGACTTCATACGCCGGTCGGCCACTTGTTTGCAGCGTGCTTCGCGAAATGTGGTGGATTCGCTCGGCGTCAGCATCCCAGTAAGTCCAGTCGGGAGCCGGCGAGATCAAGGTAAAAAATTTATGCCCCCCTTCGAGGGCGATGCCAACCTCGATCGGGTAGCTTAGCCCCCCAAAGCCTGAAGCCTCAATATCGATGATATACGGCTCGATCGGTTTCCTCACAACGATCCACCTTTGTGATGAGGCGGGCTGTTCGGTAGGTTGAAAAGGCTCATAGGTTACCCCCACGTCCACGGTTTATGTCCGAGACTTCTACCCTTGTACTGAAGCTAATCCACAAGTTCAACCCCGCAAAAGTACTGCCCAAGGGATAACTTAACTCAACGCGGGGCGCGGAATTGGGAGGTATACAGAGGAGCGAGTACTGATTGGCGTGTACTGAGGGGTATGTATTGAGGGGGTTTGTACTGAGGGATCTGTTTTGAGCGGTGAGCGCAAAAAGAAATGTGTACAAACAGGTGCATCAATGTGGGCTAGTAGATAGATGGATTAGTGGACGAAGGGACGACGGCTTTGTTTGAAACACCGTATGTGTTCCGTATTCGTTGCTGGTATAAGATGTTGCTCGTTAGGCTCAATCGGCTTGAGGCCTGTTGGCAACCACACCTTATTGGTGGATGAGTTGTTCACGCTACGAGCTCAGCTGAATGCAAGCAATCCGCCAAATTTTACTAATGAAGGGAAGCTGCGATACATGACGACTCCGACAACGGATTCCAACACCACAGAATCCAACGCCACCCGTTCTAATACTACCGAGCCCAACAAACATAACCCTTACAGTTCGAGTTTTGCGAGTGGTTATGCGCTGGTGATTCTTACTGTGGTGTATAGCTTTAACTTTATCGACCGGCAGTTGCTCGCGATCCTTCAGGAATCAATCAAAGCTGAGTTGGTTTTGTCAGATAGTCAGCTCGGACTGCTCACCGGATTCGCGTTTGCTGTTTTTTATGTCACCGCAGGCATTCCAATCGCCCGCTGGGCCGATCGAGGAAACCGGCGCAATATCGTGTCCTTGTCGTTGCTCATCTGGAGTGGCATGACAGCGATCAGCGGATTCGTTCAGAGCTTTGCGCAACTGTTGCTGGCCCGCATAGGCGTGGGCGTGGGCGAGGCCGGTGGCAGTCCTCCCTCCCATTCTATGATCTCGGATATTTACCCGCCCCACCAACGCGCATCAGCAATCGGTTTTTACTCTATGGGAGTGAATATCGGCATTTTGTTTGGCTTCCTCGCTGGTGGGTGGTTAAACGAGTTTTTTGGTTGGCGCGTTGCTTTTCTTGTGGTCGGGATACCGGGTGTCCTTCTCGCCATCGTGCTGCGATTGACGATGGCGGAGCCCATTCGTGGGATTCATGACGGCGTCGGTGCAAGCACAGAGCCTGTCCCTTTCAAAGACGTTTTGGCGTTATTGCGATCCCGAAAGACGTTCATACATATGGCGCTGGGCGCTGGGCTCA
Source organism: Luminiphilus sp. (assembly GCA_965657905.1). Lineage (GTDB taxonomy): Bacteria > Pseudomonadota > Gammaproteobacteria > Pseudomonadales > Halieaceae > Luminiphilus. The sequence continues at coordinate 20,839 of CBFHPT010000016.1, forward strand.
ACGCCTTTTGCGGCTACGCACTGGCCAATTGGTCGGCGTCTTTTATGATTCGCTCCTTTCAGATGTCTACCGGTGAGCTTGGTACTTGGCTCGCGGGTATTATTGGTTTGGGTGGTGCAATCAGTGCCTTGGTTGGCGGCCTGCTGGCGGACAAGCTCGCTACGCGAGATTTGCGCTGGTACACGTGGGTGCCCTGCATTGCAGGTTTTTTGATCGTGCCCTTGCACGTCGCTATTTTTCTTGCGGAAGATGCCTACACCGCCCTCGCCCTTATGGTGATACCGGGGCTGCTCACACAAGCGTACCTCGGTAATACCATCGCCACGACCCATGCTATTGTCGGTCCTCAGATGCGGGCGACATCGTCAGCGATCCTGTTCTTGGTGCTCAATTTGATAGGTCTGGGCATGGGGCCGTGGCTGGTGGGTTTTGTCAGTGATCTCTTGGCGCCCAGCTTAGGCGCAGAATCTTTGCGTTACGCAATGCTTTACGTTTTGCCCCCGGTTATGACGTGGTCGGCGGTACATTTTTGGTTTGCAAGCAAAACTCTGCGTGAAGACATGGCCTCAGCACCCAGATGAAGAAGCCGAGATGACTACGTTTGGGGGCTACACTTTTTCTGTCGGTAAGCATCGAAGGTTATTTGCTAACAGTGTCCCCCGGTGGGCGGTTTAGATCGACACGCTATCAGCTCAAGTCGGCTTCCAGTTGACTCGCCAGATCAAAAAAATCGGTAGCAATGTACGTCCAATCACTCTCGGGATGAACTTCCGCGGCGGCGTGATAACTCACGCCCGGTTCGGGTTGCGCCGGTTTCACAGCGCCGCCAAATTCCTCGGGTCGCGTAACAAAGGCGGTTTGCATCCCGTGCCCTGCTGCGTAGGCCAGGTCAGCCTGATGCGCAGCAACCATGCAGACCTGCTCGGGAGCGAGATTTAGCGCGGCGACAGACTTCAGATATGTGTCGGGGTGGGGTTTGTAATACCCCGACAGCGAGGCGCCGAGAATAATGTCCCACGGCAACCGTGCGTAGCGCGACAGCCACACCATGTCAGCAAAGTTGCCGTTGGATAACGGCGCAATCACCGCATGAGCTTTGATGCGCGTTAGTCCCTCCACGGTGTCAGGCCACGGATCAAGCGCATTCCAGATACTGTTAAGTGCCGTTAACTCGTCATCCGTGGCATCTAACCCTAGGTGATTGTTAATCACCTGCTTTAGGTTGGTGCGGTTGATGGTGTTGAGCGGCACGAAAGGCTGCTCCTCAAAGGCTTGGGTAGCGGTGCTGATCAGGTAGGCAGTTCTCCAGTCAATCGCCATGTCACCAGAGTTGCAGTCGATTCCTTTATGCGCTGCAAATTCACCCAGAACACGCCTCATGGGGCGATAGAAATCACACACGGTGCCATAGGTATCGAAAAGCACTGCCTTAATTGGAATCGCGCCACGCTTGGGGCTGCGGCTAGCTTTGGGGGTGATGGTTGGTCCGGTCATCGGTGCTCTCGCTTTTAAACCTAGTGAAGTGATTTATTTTTTATCATTACCGATCTTGGCTCGTCTGTCCGGCAGACCTGTAGCAAACTAGAGCTTGTGCGGTGCATATCCGCAAGGTGTATCGATGGAGAATACATTTCATGTCAATTAACCCAATCCTTATCCCGCTGGTAGCCGTCATAGGTGGCATTAGTTTCGCCGCGTTCATGCGCTGGCTTAGCTACAAGGAAAAGACCGCCGATCATGGCGAGTCACAAAGCGAGATGCTCGCAGAGCTAGACGCGCTTAAAGAACGCGTGGCAGCGCTGGAGACAATCGTAACGGATGGTCGTGAAAATCTGCGCAAACAGATCGATGACCTGTAATGACTGACTGAGCGATCACACTGCACCGTGCGTTTAAGAAAGGTCTATGCCGTAAGGTTTTAGAATCTCAAGAGGAATCAGCTGCAGCGTTTTGATGTTGGTGCGGCGCAAGTGCACCTTGGGGGCGCGACCCGCTTTATGCGCATCTAGCCATCGCGTAGCGCAGAGGCACCACCGGTCGCCTTCCTTAAGCCCTGGAAAGTCCATTTCTGGGCGCGGAGTGATCAAATCGTTGCCGGCCCATGCTGAAAACTCCAGAAAGCTCTGCGTAACTGCCGCGCAGACTGTATGAGTGCCGACATCCATGGGGCCCGTTTGGCAGAAGCCGTTGCGAAAATATCCGGTCATTGGGCTAGTGCAGCAAAGTTCTAGGCTCTCGCCGAATACGTTGAGCTGAGGGCTCCCCGCAAACTGATTCATATGGCTTTCTCCTGCTTACAGCTGGATTACTACCGGGCTAATAGTATTCGTGTGACGCTCAGTGTGACGCCATTGGACATTGTTGACCAGTAGCGTTGCGGCCCACCTCACACCTCTAACGCACGTGGCTAAGCAACCTTATTGCTGGAAAAGTTCGTTACACGGGTTCGGTTGGGGCTAGTACAACCATGGTTTTGTGATGAGGATGGCCAAAACGGTCGATCTGTAGCAATCTTCGTCGACTGGTGCCGGTACATTAAAGGAGCAAAATCAAATGAGTGATGTCACTGCAGGGCGCATCAGTGCCCTTTATCGTTACCCTGTGAAATCAATGATGGGTGAGGCCCTCGCGGAGGGGCTGTTTAGTCAGCAAGGTTTATTAGGCGACCGAAGTTGGGCAGTGCGGGATGAAAAACTTGGTGGTATCCGCGGTGGGAAGAAGCTCCCACAGTTGATGACGCTACGTGCTGAATCCCATGAAAGTGCTCCTCAGATTGTTGCTCCTAACGGAGAGTCGCGCATGGCATCTGCGTCCGATATAAATGACTGGCTCAGTTCAGCACTCGATCATCCCGTTAGCTTCTGGCCATTGCTGCCCCCCGAGCAGCTTGAGCACTATCGTCGAGGAGCGCCGGATCATGAGGATTTTGAAGTAGAGCTGCGGGCGGTATTTGGCCGGCTGCCTGATGAACCCTTGCCTGATCTGTCGCTGTTTGCCGAGGTGATCGAGTTTGAGTCGCCCACCGGAACCTATTTCGATGCGTTTCCTGTGCATCTATTAAGCCAGCAGTCATTGGATACGATGGCCAAGCGTAGTCCCGAGTCAGTCATCGATGTGCGTCGGTTCCGGCCCAATATTTTGCTCGATATGCCCGCTGCTGAAACGCCGTTCCCTGAGCTGTCACTGATTGGGAAAACCATTAGGTTGGGTGAGGCCGAATTTGAGATCGTGGGTGATTGCCCCCGTTGTTCAATGACGACGCGGGGCTTTGCTGAGTTGCCAGAAGACCCCGGCGTGATGCGTAAGTTGGTGCATGAGGCTAATGGCAGCCTGGGAATTTATGCCAAGGTGACGCGGGAAGGACGAGTGGCCTCGGGCGATACCCTTGAGCTTGTTGGTTAATGCATTGTTCGTAAGTTATTAAATGCTTCGAGGGAGCCTGCTTCCGCCACTTGCCATGCATTGCCGTGATCGTCATCTGTCATCACAACCGTAGGTGATTGAAACAGAGGCCGACGGATGAACGCCAGTTCCCAACCAAAATTTCGACACTTTTCAATAAGGATTTTTTGTTCGTCGTTGAGCAGCGCCTCAAACCCAAACGGTACCGGGGGCTGACGGCCGCGTTTCTCTTGGCTTAGCTCACTTTGGTGGCTGACATCCATGGGCGGTAGCTCCTTTTTGCGAAGAACTTATTGGATACTATAGGACAGTAACTAGTGACGAGATAAGTTTTTAACCGCATTTTGTTCAGGGGTTTTATGTCGAAAAGAAGTAATCAAAAATCACCAGTAATCGTATTGCTATGCCTTGTGTATGCGCTGTCAGGTTGCGGTGGTGGCGGTGGCGGTGGCGGTGGTTCAAGTCCTGGGCAAGGGACGGGCGGGTCGGTGACACCGAATCCTCCGGCGGCCGATAGCTGCGGTGTTGAGGCACAAAAGGCGTTCGTCTCTGATGTCGCCAATGAATGGTACCTCTGGTATGACGAGCTAGCTCCTGCTGATGCGAGCAGTTATGACAGCGCAAACGCGTTTCTGCGCGCATTGACCGCTCCATTGGCGCCAGATGCCCGCGATCCCGGGTTCTCGTATGTGACCACTCGGACAGAAGATGAGGCAGGGTTTACGAGCGGTGCGTTTGTCGGCTTTGGATTTCGTTTCAACATTGCGGCAGGTAACCGGTTTTACTTTGTCGATGTTTTTGAAGGCAGCCCTGCGGGAGATGCCGGCCTCGATCGTGGCGACGAGGTAGTCGCGATCGATAGCGGTTCCGGCTTTGAGACCCTCGATGAGTTGGCGGCGCGGGGAGCTACGACTGCCGAGCTCTTTGGCGCCAGTGAAGCGGGTGTCGAGCGGGGGTTTCGCGTGCTGCGTGGCGATGAAACTCGGGATGTTGTCCTCAGCAAGCGTGAACTGGACACGCCGCCGCTTGTTGGCGAGCCACTTTTGCTTGCCCGCGACGGTCTTAGTCCTGTGGGCTATCTGAATTTGCGCAGCTTCACACTGTCGGCAAGCGCACCGTTTGCAGAGGCAACGCAGCAGTTCCGAGAGGCGGGCGTCACAGACCTGGTTATAGACCTACGGTATAACGGTGGCGGCTTACTCGAGGTGACAGAACGCGTTCTTAATCTTCTGGGCGGTGATATCGCAGGGGGTGCCGCGAGTTTCCGGATCACCCACAATGATAAGCAACGGGACGAGGATGTCTCTGCAGATTTTGCAAGCCTTGCAGAAACCTTATCGCCGCTCCGGATAGCTTTTATTACGACCGAGGCGACGGCGTCCGCCAGTGAGGTTGTCATCAACTCTTTGGCACCCTATGTGGAAACGGTTTTGGTGGGCAGTGACACTTTAGGGAAGGCGGTGGGTCAATATGCGTTTGACCTTCCTGGGTGTGAGACCCGTCTTCGTCTGGTGAGTTTTGAGCTGCAAAATGGCGAAGGGCAGGGGGGCTATTACACGGGCCTTGCGAGTACCGGACGCTTCACCCTGTGCTCGGCACAAGACGATATCACCCGTCCGTTCGGGGATCCCGCCGAGGTGTCGTTGAGAACAGCCCTAGATTGGCTGAATACAGGTACCTGCGGCAATCCCGAAGCTTCGCGCGTGACTGGATTTCGCAGTTTGCCGGACTCAGGATGGGAGGTGGCACATGCACCTCACGGTTTGTTCCAACGAACCCCATGGGTGCAATAACGTCTCGGCGAGCTAACCGTAATCTCAGCGAATTTTTAAGGTTTTTCGGTCGACTTTGCGACTGGCGTCATTCCAGCGAATTCGCAGGTTCAGACTATTGATGCTGCCGTCCTCCTTGGCATCCACCTTCAGTTCGAGAAGCCCCCGAGGGCGCAACACCATGCTGCCATCGTCATCGCTGAGCTGTAGTTTGCCACTGCGCAGTCCGTCAGTAATGGCGTCAAGCAGATCGCCTATGCTATCGGCATCTTGCAGGGAATTATGACTAAAGCTTTTTTGAACGGAGCTCATAGTGGGGCACTCTCCTGAGCTGGTGGATGGTTGGTAGGACTAAAGACTTTACAGTACCTGTGGTCAGCACTCTTGCCGATCAGCAGCCCTTCAGGTGATATTTCGATGATGCCGGCGCCAGGGCCCTCAAAGCCTTCGGTTCGGCGTGTGTTTCGATCGAGAGTAACGTCTCCCTCGACATGGAGAAGCCCGGAGCGGAGCGCTAGCCGCTGTCCTGCTCGATTGCTGCGATGGCCATGAACAATCGCGAACACTCCGTTTTTGTGTAGCGCTCCAACCCCGCGTTCCGAGAGTGGATAATCAACCGGGCGATACTTGGTGCGCATCGAATTACCAAGGCTTCCCGAATAGCAGTTAAAAGGATCTTGCATAAATTCCCTTTTAAACTGCGTATTCACGTGATTGATCCCTTTTGTGCAGAGCAATGCCGCGGTGTTGTCATCGAGACCCGCATGCACAAACAGAAAGCTGCCCTGGCGCCACATTAAATCCAGTGACTGTAGGAACCACGCATATTTACCTTTCGGGTCAATAAACAATCGATGAGCCTCGCGTGCAGCGGCATAAACTTGTCGTATGCCCAGGCCCTGATCTTTATAGGTGGCACGAAACTCTGTAGTCTTTTCGATGATGCGATTGATCTCGCGGTCGAGTGCTTCTTCCAGCATTTTATCTTTGGCCGCCGTCCGAAAGCGTTCAGGCCAGCAATCTTCGGGCATCAGTAGTCGCTTGCATATTTTCTTCTCAGGAACATCTTTCAATGGACGGCGTCGCTTCTTTAACCTGCGTTGCCAGATCTCCGCGAGTAACGGCATGGTTTTCGCGCCCATGCGAACAAACAAATGCTCAGTAAAAACATCTACGGGCTTTGAAAAACAATGCAAACCGAGGGGCAGCCGTAAATCGTGGTTGCCCGCAAGCAGTTGAATTCGCGCACCTTGCCTGATCAGTTCACTGATGGCATCGAGTAGCTTCAGATTACTGGGGCCCTTGTCGAGGCAGTCACCACCGATAACGATAATGCTCTCGCGCCCGGCGCTGGTTAGCTCGAAGTCGCGGATCTTGGTTCCCTTCTGCAACACCAGATCGGCCATGGCCAGTGATTCCACCAAAGCGCGACCATCAGCGTGGACATCGCTAATGAAGTAGATCGGGCTTTCGGGCCACTGCCACTCTCCAAGCTGTTCAATCTGACTTAGGTGTTCTGACAGGCCGGCCACGGAGACAGAAGCGTCGAAACTGACACTGGGCGTGGCGTGCCAAGGTTCGTTTCCGACGGGAAAGCGCGCGCGACGCCAGAGATTAGCTTGCTGCTGCGGGTTAATCAACGCGGCGCTCCTTAGATCGGGGTTTCCAGTTGCCGAAGACCTGTGACCATTGACCTTGTTTGCGTCGCAGTACAATCGGCATGCCGTAATACATGCTGATGGCGCCAGCCTCGGAGATGCTGAATAAGCCTAAGACTGCACAGGCATGACGGAATGCTGCCCCGTGGCCAACCACCAGCGACACAGAGGCGGTGTCGCCGTGGGTATCGGCAATGTCGGTGAGGCAGGTAGCGACTCGCTGACCTGCGTCAATGAGGGACTCGGCCCCTGGCAGGGGCAATCGGTAATGGGGGTCGCTTTTCCAGCCGGAGCGCGGCGGCTCGACGTCCGGATCACGAGCCAGCGCCTCTTCAATGTCAGTAATACTCAGATTAGCCGCGGCTCCAACTGACCTTTCGGTCAATGCATCTGAGCACGATAACTGCGTTTTGGGTGTTGAAAAGTAGGACTGATATTTTGCTGCTGTTTGACGCGCCCTCAATAGCGTTGAGCTGTAGAGTGTTGGATGAAGCGACATGTTTTGGTCTATGAGGAACTGTTCAAGGATTGTCGCGCCCTCGATACTTTGGCGCTCACCATCTGGGTTTAATGGCCACGGTTGCCAAGCGCTTGGAGCCGAGCGGTCCTGATAATAGTCACCGTGTCGCACCAGCGCGACGTGAGCGACTTCAGAGGGCGCTTTAGAGGCCACTTCAGAGGACACGCTAGACGACCCCGTGCGCGGACTTGGTACTGATGGTCTCGTCAGTGCCGTCTGCTGTTACCGGGGCTATCAGGCCTTCACACAGGCTAACGGCTTTCGTGAAGTCAATTTTGCCACGCAGCACATAGGTGGAAACGCCGACCAAAGCATCGAGGTAATCCTGCGTGTTAAGTGATTCATGCCCTGTAGTGAAGACACCATCATTGTCTGCATGAAATGGCCCCGGGGATTTCATCAAAGCCTCGAGTAAGTAGGGTGAGTCATGAAGTTGAACCTGCTCCAGCGTGGTTGGCATATCGCTATCGTGACGCCAGTCGAGAATCACGAGCGCTGATAAATAGCCCTCATCAGAGATGCGCTCGGCACCAAAAATATCAGCAATGGGAACATCATATTTTTCCTCGAGATCCCATAACGCAGCCATCGGCAGCGCCGCGAGTTCTTGAGCACGTCCCTCTGGGAGTAGTGCTGTAAGCGACGAATTGTTAAGTAACGTGCCAGGATTTACACGAGGCATTTTGGCGACGCCGCGGGCCCATACCCCGCTTAACTGCTTCTGTATCAGGAGCCGGTCATTGCTCACGTATTGATAGAGGGCGCTGGACATAAGATGCAACATTAGCGTTGATTTACCGCCACCGGAAAACCCGGCGAGGGCCAGGATGCCTTGTGAACCCCGCAACGCTGCTGCATGGCAAATTTCAAACCCCTCGCGCTTCCAGTGGCTGATGGTTTGGTTATTTATGAAGTTGATCACTTGATTCAAATTGTCACTGAGTTCGCCCACAGCAATGCCGCGCTGATGTCCTTGAAGAAATAGCACGCCCGTGCGTACTTTATGAATCAGTCGCGCGTCGGTCAGGTCAAGCACGGCTTCTTTCCGGCCTTTATCTGCGGGGCGAGGCCAGTCTGCGAGTGCGGGCGGAGGCAATACGGGATCGCTTTCAATTAGACGCAGTCGCAATGTTGGTTGATCAAAGACCCCCGTGTATTCGGAGAAACACTCGGCGAGTTGGTCAAGCAGTGGTCGGCTATTACTTTCTAGCCCGATTGAACAGTTTGCAAACTTCAGATCGAGTTTGTGTTCGGTCGCCGTTGCGCCGGTAAGCTGAGAGGCATAGTCGTCAAATATCATCCGGATGCCTCGAGCTGTGACAGCATGTAAGTTGCATAGCGGTCCGCAGCATCGATCCCACAACCCTCCAGTACCCCTCGAAACCCCCCGAATGCCGATACCTCGAAGACAACAGGTCCAATCTCTGTCACCGCAACATCGACAGTTGTGTAATCGAGATCAAAGATGGCGTGTGCCTGTCGCGCGAGTTCGATCACCTCGGGCTGGGCATCGTGAGCTCGGTACTTTCCACCGCTGTTAATTGTCGTATTCCAGTTCCCTTCTGCACCTACTCGCGAGTAGGTGCAGAGGTACTCGTTGCCGATGAAAACAACCCCATAGTCTTCGCCCGCTAGATTCAGTTTCTGCTGCACATACAGAATTGGGTTCTTCGCGCGAAATGCTGAAACCCTCTCGGTGAGTTCGCGCTCTCCCTGTGACGCCGAGAGCACCACCATGCCCCGCGCTTTGGTCGAAAATAGTGGCTTCAAAACCGCTTGGCCGTAGCGTGACACGGCGTCAATGGCAGTGTCGATTCGTTCGGTGATGGTTGTTGGTGGCATGGGGATATGTGCGTTGCGCAAGTTAATTGTACAGCTCAGTCGATCGACTAAGCGGTGCACATTGCTAACGCCACTGAAACATCTAACGCCGGCTGCTTCGGCAACCCGGAGTAGGTCGAGGCGCTCGAGGGTCTCGGGACTGTATTGGGTTGAGATCTTTTTGATGGCGAGGCCATCGAGCGTGCATAAGTTTTCGTCCTCGTACCACAGAGCACCTCGCTCGAGATCGAGACTCACTTTGCGGATGTCAATTACGAGGCGGAAACCCGTTCGAGCCTCGAGGGCGTCTGCAAGACTCTCTGTTGACCATTTGCCGGGTACGCCGACAACGCCAATGCGTTTAGCGGGGAGAGGTGTCACGGAACAACTCCTTGATCGGTAGTTTGAATTCGCCTGCGTAAGCGGGGTCGATGTCGAGCACACAATTCATTAGCCAGCGAGATCGGGCGAGCATGCTGCGAGCCACTTTTCGATCTGCGATGAACCGCGTCGAAGTCGCAAAAGAGCGCGCTAGCCCAAGTGCTAGGCGGAAGTCGTAATAGTCGTCGTCATTGCGCTGGGCGAAGCGACGTGCTGTGCGATCCATCTCGGTGATCGCGATCTGGACGCGTTCATTGGCATCATCGTCGCGACCGGGAAGTCGAAAGCAGGACACCATAAAGACTGACACGTCCTGCAGATAATCCATGTAGCGAGAACGGTGTAAATCGATAAAGTGAATTCTATCAGCGTCAGCATCATAAATAATGTTGTCGACATTGAAATCACCGTGGATATAGACCGAAAACGACGGCGGTATACGACTCTCGGCTTTCGCTGCGCGCTTCATTAGCTGCTCAAAGGACGGCTGTCGAAACCGGCCAATTTTTGCGCCATCTTGTAACAGTGGGCCGTGAGCTGAGCGAATTTCAGGGAGCCGGTCATCGAGTTGTGACATGAACTTTGCGGAGACCTGATCAGCGCTGCGGGTGGCTTTCCAGACATCTTTAAGCGTGTTCTGGAGCGCTTTGCTGGCGGCTCTCAGGAGAGGCTCCGACTCCTTGATGAGTATTTGCTCAAAGGTGATGCCAGGTAAGTGCTCGATGAGCAATGCCGCGGATTCTCCACGCTTACGATAATCCAAAATGCGCGGCGCGAGCCCCGGGAAGACCTGGTGCCAGCTTTCCACGCCTTTGCGCTCTTCTCTGAGTTTTCTGCGCAACCCATCTTTGAAAACCGCAGCGGTTTTGCCGGGCACCTTTGATCGCAGTCCACTGATTGAACTTCCCGATCGTGTTGCCGCAATGGTATTGACTTCAGCGTCAGAGAATTCGGGGTTGTCATTAATTAGAGATTGGAGTGACTTGTAACGATCAAAGCTCATTTGGCGCCCAAGCTGCATCGTCAGCAGGCTCTCACTGATACGAAGCACGCAATCGCCAATTTGTTTCAAGCTATGAGTCATTAAAATGCCACGGCTGACATCGGATGCATATTTGGGGTGCTGTCCGAGTGCGCTAACTAAGTCGTTATGCAGTTTGTCTGCCTGCTGCTCGAGTCGCCGTGCACAGCGGGTAAGCGCCATGGCGCTTTCACCGGTAGTCGGCGGTAAATCATCGGCGAGGTTGTTCAGTGTTTCTGCGATACGCGTCAACGGGGTTTTAAAGCGTTGCCCGGCGAGCACGTGGACATGTTTGACTTCTGAATATTGACGGCCGATATCCCGAAATTTGTCGGTGACACGCTCTAATTGATGGGCAATCTCGGCGTACTCGCCCAGTTGAATGCGCGTGCGTGCATCGTCGATATCGTTTTGTGCTATGTAGCTGATGGTGCCGCTTTGAACCCGACCCTTGAGATTGGACGCGTAGCCCGCGCGGTCAACAAGTCGCTGAACCCCCGAAGGGTTCTCTCTGACCAACGCCTTGCGCAGAGTTTTGCATTGAGCGATTACCTCGGCGACTAAAAACTGCAGGTTTTCCCTCACTGCAGTGGGAATTTGCATAGGTTCTCCGGTGCTATAAAAAAAGGCGAGGCCGCCATGCTGTGTTGAGCTTCATCAACGACAGGTCTGACTGGTTCAAAAATAGACCGTCGAAAAGTCTGAATCCCGCGCAGAATACCATCGGCGCTACTATGGTGGGTAATCCTCACGCAATGCTTGCCAGACGGGGTGCTTGCCCCGAAACTATCCCTATGCCCAATGTCCGTAGCAAGCGCCTCCGCGTAACCCGAACGATTGAGATTCCCGATCTCGTGAAAATCAGTCGATACGCAAAAGCACCTGAACTTGGCCCGCGGGTTCTGTTTTTTAGTGGCGGCACGGCGCTGCATGGCCTCAGTCATAAAATTCGATCATATACCCACAATAGTGTTCATTTGTTAACGCCGTTTGACAGCGGCGGCAGTTCAGCGACTTTAAGGCAGTGTTTCGAAATGCCAGCGGTTGGCGACTTACGGCATCGTTTAATGGCGCTAGCGGATGAATCGGTTTTAGGCAGTCCAGAGGTCTACGCGTTATTTAGGCATCGGCTACCTCACGATGCCAGCCCATCTGAGTTGTCCTTGACGCTCGAGTCAATGGCGGCGGGCGACCACGAATTGGTGGCAGATATCCCTGAGTCTATTGGGGGGCGAATTCATACCCAGCTGGTAAATATTTTAGATGCACTGCCCGATGACTTTGACCTACGGGGTGCATCGATCGGCAATCTTATTCTGACCGGTAGCTACTTAAGTAATGGCCGAGATCTTGATGCAACTCTTGAGCTGTTCTCGCAGTTGGTGAGTGTGCGGGGCACAGTGAGGGCGGTGGTCAATGACAATGCTCACCTGGGTGCAGTACTAGCCACGGGACAGACAATCATCGGACAACATCGCCTCACTGGTAAGGAAGAGGCGCCAATTGATGCCGCGATTGACCGGGTTTTTTTAACGCAGCGCTCTGACCTGACCGAGCCTATAGAGCTCAATCTTGCGCCTCAGAATGCATCGTTAATTGGCGATGCCGAGTTGATTTGTTACGCGCCGGGCAGTTTCTACTCGAGCTTGGTTGCGACCCTGTTGCCCCACGGTGTGGCCGAGGCGATAGCGCATAACGGGTGTCCAAAAGTGTACATACCCAATCTCGGCAGCGATCCCGAGCAATACGGAATGAGCTTTGATCAATTGGTGACTCAGCTTGTGCACTACCTCACCCGAGATGACAGCGACCTCAAAGCGACGGATGTTCTGAACTATGTTTTGGTTGATCGACAGCGTGGCCGCTATCCGTCAGCTGTTTCCGAGGAGGCACTTCAGGGGATAGGTATCGAGCTGCTGGATGTTTCGTTAATAAGCCAGCAAAGCGTCCCCTACTATGACGACAAGCGGGTGTTACAGGTTTTGTTGTCGCTGGTTTGAGACACAAACAAGTTAATCAAAGGAGTGCGATGAATGGCCGATTATGGCAACCAAGCGAAAACCTTTTCTGAGATTGCGCAGGCGCGGCGCTCGGTGCGGGCATTTCTTCCCGACGCTGTTCCCACCCAAGTCATCGACGAGGTTTTTACCGCTGCAATCCAAAGCCCAAGTAACTGTAATACCCAGCCTTGGTTTGCTCATATTGTCACGGGAGAGTTGCTGGAGTCGCTCAGGGCAGAGTTGCCGAAGCGTTTTGCTGCCGGAGGTGTGGCCCCAGACTTTCCATATGACGGTAAATATGATGGCGTCTATCGGGATCGCCAGTATGCCTCCGCTCAGGCCTTATACGATGCCCTCGGTATTCCGCGTGAGGAAAAAGCACGTCGGCAGAGCTGGTTTATGAACAATTTTAGTTTCTTCGATGCCCCCGCGGTTTGCTTTTTTACATTGCCTGCGCAGTTTGGTCTGCGGGAGGCCTGTGATCTCGGAATGTTCACGCAAACGGTCATGCTGGGGCTGACGGCTCATGGCCTAGGCTCGTGCCCACAAACCGCCTTGGGCTTTCTCGCTAACGTTATCAGGCCGGCGCTCAACTTGCCCGATGATCAAAAGTTGGTGTTTGGTTTGTCTTTCGGCTACCCGGATACCAGCGATGCAGTGAACACGGTGCGAACTGATAGGGCAGAGTTAGAGGATGTGGTCACGTTCCACAACTAAGCCCCAAGGCGGGGTTGAATGGGTCTGTGCCAAAAACGCCAATTTTAATCGAGCCGATGTCCACTGAGCAGGTGTGATTTTGGTGGGTTAGTTAGGGTGCGCTGATAAACTCGGTGATCTCGAGATTGAAGCCCGACAAGGCATTAAAGCGCAGGGGTGCTGAAAGTAGCTGCATACGCTCGACCCCTAAGTGTCTGAGGATCTGCGCGCCGGTACCAATCAGTCGATAGTTCTGCGGCTGGGGAGGTGGTTCACCCGAACCGAGGAACTGATGGACGTCCTTCAGCAAATCCTCAGGATTGCCCGGTTGTCCGACCATTACAACCACGCCGCGATCAATACTGGCTATATGTGCCATCGCAGCTCGATACGACCAGCCTTTGCGCCCCGATGACAGGGTCGTTCCAAGGACATCCCGAAGCGTGTTAACGGCCTGAACTCTCACGGGAAGCGGGCTTGTCGCAGCGACGCTTCCCCGCTGCATCGCGAAATGCGCAGTGTCATCTATCAAGTCACGAAAACTGTGCAGAGTGAAGACCCCCCACTCGGTTTCCACTTCGTTACTCTCACAGAACTCGATTGAGTGATCATGAAACGCGCGGTATTCGATGAGATCGGCGATCGTGCCCATCTTTAAGCCGTGAGTCTCAGCGAACACTTCCAGTTCCGGACGTCGTGCCATAGTGCCGTCGGCATTCATGATTTCAACGATGACGGAAGCGGGCGCAAGTCCGGCCATGCGCGCCAGATCGACACCCGCCTCAGTATGGCCGGCGCGTTTAAGGACGCCGCCGGGCTTGGCAACGAGCGGAAAGATATGTCCGGGTTGCTGGATATCCGCCGGTTGCGCGTCAGGCGCTACGGCTTTCAAAATCGTATGCGCACGCTGAGCGGCGCTGATGCCGGGTCCGACTTTCTCTGTTGCATCGATTGATACGGTAAAGTTGGTTTCGTGTTGTGAGCGATTGTCGCGCACCATCAGTGGGATGCGCAGCTGCCGAGCGCGGTCGGCTGTGACGGGCATGCAAATGAGGCCGCACGCTTCGGTAGCCATGAAGTTGATGATTTCTGGCGTGACTTTTTCCGCTGCAATGATGAGGTCGCCCTCATTCTCACGATCTTCATCATCCATGAGAATCACCATTCGCCCAGCGCGAATGTCGTCGAGAATCTCGGGTACTGACGCCAAGCTCATGGTGTTACCTCACAGTGTGAATCGGTTCGAATACATTGCGCTAAAGTCGCCGCAAGCTTAATTTTAACCGATCATTTCAATCGCGACCGCGGTCGCTTCGCCGCCGCCGATGCACAGAGCGGCAATACCACGCTGCTTGCCATAGTGTTTCAGTGCGTGCATGAGCGTCACGATGATGCGGGAACCGGTAGAGCCGATCGGATGTCCCTGAGCACAGGCGCCACCGTGAACATTTACTTTGGCATGATCGAGGTCGAAGGCGCGCATCGACAACATGGTAACCATGGCGAACGCTTCGTTTATTTCCCAAAGGTCTACTTCACCTGCCGTCCAGCCCATTTTGGCTAGCACGGCTTCAATCGCCCCAATCGGTGCAATGGTGAATTCATCGGGGGCTCGACTAAAGCGGCTGTGGGCAACAATGCGTGCCATGGGTTGCAGCTTGTGGGTTGCCACCGCTGATTCACTGGCGAGTAACAGGGCACTACCACCGTCTGAAATGGAGCTGGAGTTGGCGGCAGTGATGGTGCCGTCCTTTGCAAACGCTGGCCTCAAAGTGGGGATTTTATCGATGTTCCCTTTGTGGGGTTGCTCATCGTCACTGATGATGTGCTCACCTTTACGCGTCTTTATCGTCACAGGCGCGATTTCGTCTTTGATTAGATCGTCATCGATGGCGCGTTTGGCGCGAATAAGGCTCTCGATCGCAAAGCCATCCATCTCCTCTCGCGTAAGCCCGTTTTCATCGGCGGTTTTCTGGGCAAAGGCACCCATGGCGCCACCGGTATAGGCGTCTTCGAGGCCGTCGGTGAACATATGATCGAGTACGGCGCCGTGGGCAAGACGAATACCTTTTCGGCTACCAGGGAGTAAGTGGGGCGCATTGGTCATGCTTTCGAGACCACCGGCCACTACGAGGGAATTCGTGCCCGCGCGGATGCTGTCGATCCCATAGATTGTCGCCTGCATGCCGCTACCACAGGCCTTGTTCACGGTCACTGCACCGGTGCTGGTGGGAATGCCAGCGCCGATCATTGCTTGCCGGGCAGGGCACTGCTTTAGACCTGCGGGCAACACACAGCCCATGAACACTTCGTCGATGTGTTCGCCGGCAACGCCGGTTTTATCGAGGGTTGCTTTGATGGCGACTGTGCCGAGTTCAGTGGCGGGTATGGTGGCAAGGTCGCCCAACAATCCACCCATTGGCGTGCGAGCGCCACCTACAATGAAAACTGATTCGCTCATACTGTTCTCCTTCGTGTTCGGCGATGCCGGTGCTTTGATCGTGATCTAATCTGGCTGTAAAGGCGCAGCATTTAGCCACACCCAGCGGTTTCACTCAATCCGCGTCGTTGATATCTCGGTATTGGTCTGTGCTCTGGGTATCCATCGGCACGCTAAATGACTTCCCTCGAACTGCCATTCGATACCGGCGTGGTGATACACCGGCTACCTCACGGAATTGTCTGCTGAAATTTGAAGCGTCCCGAAAACCCACTGACCACCCAACTTCACCGATGGGTAGGTTGCTGTGATGCAAGAGGTTTCGGGCCTCTTCGATACGAAGTTGTTGCAGGTATTCGCCAGGAGTACTGCCGGTGGCAGCTTTAAAACGGCGGTTGAGGGTTCTCGGTGTCAGTCCGATTGACTTTGATAGCTGGCGCAGGTCAAGCGGCTCACTCAGGTTTGCGCGCAAGGTGAGTTGAGCGTCGAGTACCTGCTCGTCGTTATGAGCTTGGCTTGTTCCCATCAGTGCGTGGGGGGAGTAACGCCTACGAATCTCGGGGGAAAATTGATTTTCGATGGCGACGGCGCTGCGTCGGGAGATCAGCAAGCCCGACATATACACCATCAAGTCCGCGATGGAATTCACTGAGCCCACGCAGAAAATTCGTCCGCTCTGGGTTATCAGCTGATCTCGATGTAATCGCACGTTCGGATAGCGGCCGTGGAAATCATCAAACCATTGCCAGTGCGTTGTGGCGCTGCCGCCATCGAGTACACCGGATTCCGCGATGAGAAAGCTTCCGCTGCCGACACCGCAGACCCAACTTCCCCGGGCAACACAACGTTGAATGAAGTCTAACTGCCATCGGTGTCTTCGCAGCACCCATCGAGGGTGTCGCCATATGGCGGGGATCAGTAATACGTCGGGCTCGAGACGAGTATCGATGGGCGAGCTGGACAAACACAGGCCATCGACCAGCGAGAGCGGCCCTCCGTCAGCGGTCATCAGCTGTAAGGTCACCCGGGGCTTGGGGCGCAGTTCGCTTGCCTGCGCGGCCGCTCGAAGGATCTCGAGCGGGAGTGTCACCGAAGTCGCCAATATGCGTTCGTGACCCAGCGCAGCAACGGTAATCGTGGATTCTGAACTCACACGGGTTTCCAAAAATTCGACGCCATGTCTGTATGGTCGCATAAACTGGCGTTTTATTCATAAAATGGTGTGGCTACCTCCGTAAACTGCCGACTTCGCGCCGACCTCAGGTCAACCCACTCGGTGGTCAGCGTCATCATCCACATGCGATCGATACAGAGTTCCTATGCTTCGTCTCCCAATTTTGGTGGCTGCCGGCGGTGTTAACAGCGCTGGTCGAACGTCACACAGTCACGCTTATCGACGGATGGTTATCGATGCATTGCCCGAGAGGCTGAGGGCAAGCACCCGCGCGGCACTCACGGAAATGATGGGTGTGGCGAGTGCTGAAGCGCAAAATGAAGGCACGTTAATCCGAGGTATAGAACCCAGTCACTTTGATCCTGCAGCGGTGCCCTGGGCCCGTCGGGTGTCATTGCAGGGCGATGTCACAGCTGATATGGCCGCAACTCAGGTTATTGAGCCATTGCCCGACCAATTTTCCCCAAGAGCATCCGAGGGTCGACGGATAGCAGTCACTGTACCTGAGGGTACCGAAATGTTGCTGCCGGGCACGCGTACCTTTGAGGTCGGGGCTGCGGGACAGCTGCCAACCGGTTTTGATCCCGGCAGTCTCTATGGGTCCCGGAACCATCCGCGTGGTCTTCAAATGACGGTCTACGCGGCATCCGATGCTCTGGCTGATCTCGGCATTCCCTGGGCTGATGTACAGGCGCGGGTTTCGCCGGAAGCGATCAGTGTTTACGTCAGCAGTTCCATGGGGCAGTTGGATGAGGACGGCACCGGCGGCATGTTGCGGGGTAGGGCGCTGGGCAAGCGCGTGACCTCTAAATCGTGCCCGCTTGGCTTTGCAGAGATGCCAGGGGACTTTATCAATGCCTATATTTTGCGCTCCATGGGAACCACCGGCCCTGCGGTCGGAGCCTGTGCAACGTTTCTTTATAACCTGCGCCTGGCAGTCAATGATATTCGTGAAGGTCGTGCCCGCGTAGCCATCGTGGGTGCCTCAGAGGCACCCGTTGTCGCCGAGGTGATGGAGGGTTATATCGCCATGGGTGCTCTGGCGACGAATAAGGGACTGCGAGAGCTTGATGGGCTGGCTGAAGACCAGATTCCGCAATTGCATCGTGCCTGTCGCCCGTTTGGGGAAAACTGCGGCTTCACCATGGCGGAGTCCTCGCAAGTTGTTATTTTGTTCGATGATGCGCTGGCAATGGAGCTTGGTGCGCCGATTCGCGCGGCGGTGCCCGATGTGTTTGTCCATGCTGATGGCGCAAAAAAATCCGTGAGCGGTCCGGGTGTTGGCAACTACATTACGATGGCAAGAGCTGCTGCGACACTCAACGCCGTACTGGGTGAACAGCGCCTTGCTCGGGGCGGTATGGTGCATGCGCATGGCACGGGTACGCCACAAAATCGGGTGACCGAATCAGAAATTATCAGCCGCGTTGCGGGCGCTTTTGGTATTGATAATTGGCCAGTTATGGCGATCAAGAGTTACATCGGTCATTCACTGGGTGCTGCGTCGGGAGATCAGCTTTCGGCCGCCCTTGGGGTTTGGGATACGGGCGTCACCCCGGGAATCACCACCATCGATGGGCTTGCCGAGGATGTCGCGACCGAGGGTCTTGCATTTAACCTACGCACTGAGGCGCGTGCGATTGACGACTACGCAATTATCAACAGCAAGGGTTTTGGCGGTAACAACGCGTCGGCAGCGCTACTAAGTGGCAGCGCGACAAAGGAGTTGCTCGCGGCTCACTACAGTGCCTCGGAGCTAACCGCGTGGCAGCGCAAAACCGAAACCGTAGCGGCTGAGCGCGATGCAATCGAAACCCGCCGTTTGGCCGGTGAGTGGTCACCCGATTATCACTTTAATGACGGCGTGATCGATAGTGATGACGTCAGTCTCGATAGCTCACGGCTGCGCCTCGCTGACCGAGAGATTTCGCTGCGGACACCGCTACCCAAAGGCTGGTCACTGAGCTGAATCTTGACCTGACTCTCAGCCCCTAAAGCGCTATTCTGTCGCCCGAATAGATTAGGCAGAGAGTTTTTATGGCAGTGTTGGATGCCCTAACCCAGCGTAATTCCCATCCCCAATTGGTGGAGCCGGGGCCCGATGCGGCTGCCCTGCAGACGATCGTTGCAGCGGGCTTGCGTGCTCCCGACCACGGACGCCTGCGGCCGTGGCAATTTGTAGTGATCGAAGGCGACCGCCGCAGCGCATTAGGTGACTTATTTGTAGAGTCACTGCGGCTAAACAATCCTGAGGCCAGCGAAGCCGAGGTGAGCAAAGCCCGAAATGCACCGCTGCGCGCGCCCGTCATACTGGCTGGTTTGCTGAGGGCGAAGGACCACCCTAAGATTCCCCGAGTCGAGCAGGTGGCGACGGTCGCCTGCGCGCTGCATAGTATGCAGCTTGCTGCTGACACTTTCGGCTTTGGCAGCATGTGGCGTACGGGCGGTTATGCCCGTGATCCACTTGTGGTTTCCGGGCTTGGAGGGCAGCCCCAGGATGAGGTCATCGGCTTCCTCTATTTGGGAACCCGCGAGGGCCCTCAGAAGCCGTTATGCGTCGAAGCTGTCGATGATTACCTCAGCTATTTTTAAGTTTTTTCGTGGGTTCAACCCACCCGGCTGATAACAGGCGGGCAAGTCTACAGCCATAGATAATGGAGAAACGCATGGTGACCGTGCCGACATTTAGTACTTTGCAACTTGAGCTCGATGCTCACATTCTCGAGGTTCGCCTAAATCGTCCCAAAAATGCTAACGCGTTGAATTCGAAAATGTGGGTGGAAATTCAAAGCGCTTTTGAGTGGGCTGATGCTGAAGCCGACGTGCGCGTTGTGATTTTATCCGGCGAGGGAAGACACTTTTGCGCTGGTATTGATCTCGAAATGTTCACCGATATGCACACTGAGCACGACGACCCTGCGCGAGCCAACGAATTATTTTTGCTACATGTGCGTGGCCTGCAGAAAAACCTCGAATCTCTGCGCGAGTGCCGCAAACCGGTGCTGGCAGCGATGCACGGTGCTTGCGTGGGCGGCGCAATCGATATGACCTGCTATGCGGACATGCGTTACAGCGACGAGTCGGCATTTTTCTGTATCAAAGAGATCGATATCGGCATCGTCGCCGATGTCGGCACGCTCCAAAATTTGCCCCATTTAATCCCTGAGGGTCTCGTAAGAGAATTAGCCTACACGGGCAGAAATATGGACGCCAAGGAAGCGCTCAATGCGGGTTTTCTTAATCGAGTATTCGAAGATCGTGACGCGCTCATGCATGGCGTGCGCGAGATTGCTGAGACACTGGCGGCCAAAACGCCGCTAGCGCTGCGAGGTACCAAGCAGGTGTTGAACTACACCCGTGATCACTCGGTTGAAGACGGGCTGCGCTACGTGGCGCTATGGAACGCGGCGCTTATGAGCAAGCTCGATGTTCAAGAGGCGATGACCGCAACTCTTGAAAAGCGCGCGGCTAAATTCCTCGATTAGACAACGAGGATGATGCGGTTGATCACCATGCGTTGGATCCCTGGCCCTGCATGGGTGCATTTTTTTCTAATAGGGATCGTATTGTTTCTGGCGCGGGGGGCGCTCTTTCCTGAGCCACCCCCGGTGCTGGGCCCTCCAGACTCGGTTCGGCTGCAGTTACTGTACGATAACTACGCACGCATGGCGGGCAAGATTCCGAGCGAAGCTGATATTGAACGCTTCGTTGATCTTGAGCTGCGCGATGAGTTGCTGTTTCGCGAAGCAATACGCAGTGGTTTGCATCTTGCCGATTCTGCGGTGGAGCAGCGTCTGATTCGCAACATGATGTTTCTTGATTCAGATAATCCGTCAACGGATGCAGCCCGAGTGGAGCGCGGGCTGGCGCTGAATATGCACCTGACCGACGAGGTCATCAGGCGGCGTCTGGTGCAGATGATGGAGCAAATACTTATTGCGTCTGCACAGGTGCCTGCGCCAACCCAAGAGGCCATCGCGCTCGCCTATCAGGCTAACCCTGATGACTATCAAGCACCTGCGACAGCGTCTTTCAAACACGTTTTTTTTGGTGAAGTAACCATTAACGAAGCGGATTTACGCTTGGACAAGATTCGATCTGAGTCAATGACGCCCGCAGAAGCGTTGCAGTTGGGAACAGCATTTTTGGCAGGCTACAACGTGGATAACCTGAGCTGGACTGCTGTGACGAGCCGTTTTGGCAAGGCATTTAGTGCCGATTTACGCGACCGTGTGGCCAATGGGGCGATCTCGGGGCAGTGGCTCGGTCCCGTTAGATCCGTGTTTGGTTTGCATGCAGTCTTTTTAGAGCGCGTGGTTGCCGAACGAGCCAAAGCGCTGAGCGAGGTCGCCGATGAGATTGCCTGGGATCTGCAGCAGCAGGCGAACGATGAAGCTCTGGAGGCTGCGGTAGAAAATTTGATGGCTCGTTATCAGGTGCTTCGACGATGAGTCGTGTTGGATTTGATCAGTCGTTTAAAACGCTCGCTTGGATGCTATTGGCCCTACTACTCCTGCCGGGCATCGCGCAGGCTCATCGCTTTGCACCTTCTTCATTGGTCTTTGATCAAGTTTCAGAGGACGCAGTCAGTGTGCGCTGGAAAACTCCGATCCAGACTGTGGCCCCCGTGGCGCTTGAACCGCAGTTTCCGGCAGTCTGCCGTACCGAAGTGGAATCTCCATGGGTCCAAGAGGGGACCGGTAAGTTGCGCCAGATTTCGCTGAGCTGCGATTCCCGTGGGTTGGTCGGGAGCGAGATTCGAGTAGCCGGTCTTGCTCAAAATCAGAGCTCTGTCATGGTGACTGTGAACCTTCTCAATGACATTAGCCATCAAGGGGTTCTCACGCCGGACAACCCGGTTTTCTCCGTGCCTGAGGAGCCGGATCGCTGGTCGGTTGTGGGGCGATACACCGTGCTTGGCGCCGAGCACATCTGGGCCGGGCTTGATCATCTGCTGTTCGTGCTGGGTCTCCTGCTGCTGGTTGGTCGCGGTCGAAGACTAGTTTGGACAATCACGGCATTTACGGTGGGCCACAGTGTCACCCTCGCAATGGTTACGCTGGGTGTTTTCGACTACCCCGTTGCGCTGATTGAATTTCTGATCGCACTGTCTATTTTCGTGCTCGCGGTAGAACTGACTCGGGAGGCAGGCGCCTCGCGCTTGTGGCGGCAGCCCTGGTGGCTGGCCGCCGGATTTGGCTTGCTTCACGGAATGGGCTTTGCCGGGGCCCTTGGGGAGACAGGGCTTCCCCAAACCAACATCCCCCTCGCACTGCTCTTTTTCAATATTGGGATTGAGTTTGGTCAGCTCGTATTTATTGCCTTGCTGTTGGTTGCAGGAGGCATTGCCGCACGACTTTGGCAGGAGCGCATTCCGGCGCTCTCACAGATTCCCGTCTTGGTGCTTGGGAGTCTGAGTGCCATGTGGTGTATCGAGCGCGGTTTGGAGGTGTTGGCCCCCTAAAAGTCCTTCATGCCGGATGCCGTAAAGTGCTTACCAAGGCGCAACCGCATCGATTTCTCCATCGACCCATCTATCGACCTATCCATCGCCCCCCCCCATCGCGGATGAGAAGGTCGCTACAAACCGCTCGCTTTCGTTGGTGTTAGTCAGGTTTGCCTGGCCAGTTTTCCATTTTGATCAGTGGGTGGAATGCGATTTGGATGCCTTGGTCGATAAAGTCCTCGTTTTCGAGGATGTCTTTGCGGCGAATAAAGTTGCGCATTGAGCGTGTGTCGATGGCATCCGTGAGATCAATGCCCCCAACCCCTGCAAACACTTGCTCAAGCTCCGTGTTGTATACGGCGACTTGAATTGAAATTGCGGCAACTGGCTGATTCCAATCAAACTCGGTGCTGACTCCGTCTCCGGGGCCGCGCATAGTGGGCTTGCGAGACACGCCGTCGAAACGTGCCACGCGATTAATGCCGCCGGCAATCGTGATTTCAGTCTCAATTAGATCGGTAAACACGAAAGCGTCCACATTCGTGCGTTCCTTCATTTCATCGCGCACAGTTGCAATCAACTGAATGAACGTTTTGGTATTTACGCGCCCGGTTGTTGGGTCAATGGGGTCACCATAAATACGTTTGGCGTTCTCCCAGCGCTGACTGAACTCTCGTTGGGGCAAAATGTTGTAGCCATTGCTCTTCAGGTAAGCAGCCACTCGACCATCAATCATGGGTTCAGCTTTTGAGACATAGTTTCTCGAGGGGGATCCGAGGTTGACGTGAGCGATGACGATATTACGCATGTTCGTTGAGGCGAGAACCTCCTCTTTGAGCACGTTATCCGGTGTGGTGGGGTTGTA
This sequence comes from Luminiphilus sp., assembly GCA_965657905.1. GTDB lineage: Bacteria > Pseudomonadota > Gammaproteobacteria > Pseudomonadales > Halieaceae > Luminiphilus. The sequence continues at coordinate 44,035 of CBFHPT010000016.1, forward strand.
GCCGCCATCTGTCGCACAACTGGTCAAGAAAAATACCGCGCACGTTGCTAGGATAAGTCGCAGGTGGTCATTAAGGCGTAGACGCACTGATTTGGTCATTGCAAGATTCCGTGTAGTCGAAGAAGTAGTCGAAGTAATCGAAGTGGTCGAAGTAGTCAAAAGAGTTGCATGCTAACAAAGGAGAGGTGGTGATGGACAACAAGCTGCACGACAGTGTGCTCGGAAACGGCCCTGATGTGGTGCTCTTGCATGGTCTATTTGGCCAGGGAAGCAACCTTGGGAGTATCGCACGCGCGTTACAAGACGAGTTCAAGGTGCATAGCCCTGATCTACCCGACCATGGTCACTCGCCCTGGAGTGACCGACCGTGCATCCCCAGCTACGCAGAAGCGGTTAGCGGCTGGATGCATAAGCGTGGTATTCCAATGGCCCACTTCGTCGGCCATTCTCTGGGGGGTAAGGTAGCGATGCAGCTCGCGCTCACCGAGCCCGCGCTTGTGGATCGACTTGTAGTTGCTGATATTGCGCCTGTGGCATATCCGCCAGGCCATGATGGTGTGCTTGCGGGGCTGCGCAACGTGGCTGAGTCGGGTTGTACGAGCCGTCAGCAGGCTGGAGAGATTCTCGCACAGACCATTGAGGAGCCCGGTGTTATCCAGTTCTTGCTGCTGAGCCTTAAACGTGAGGGGGAGGGAGCGTGCGAGTGGCGCCTGAACCACAAGGGCATTGAGGAAGCTTACGAGCGATTTCGCGAGGCACCCACAGTCGAGGTCCCGTTTGATGGTGAAACACTGTTCATTCGAGGGGGGCAATCGGATTACGTGCAGGAAGCGCATGAACCCGCGATCGAGCGGTTATTTAGCCATTATCGCATCGAGACTATTGAAGGAACGGGGCATTGGTTACACGCCGAGAAGCCGAAAGCGTTCAATCAATTGGTCTTGGATTTCCTACTCTGACGCCACACTGGGGCCCGGCTCTCGCAGAGATGCCTGCGTATTTGGAAACGGCTTAGTAGCAACAGGCGAATAGGAGCGGGAGAGGGTGACGGTCATTCGGACGGGGTTGGTTAATCCGTCTGTTTATCAGCCGGTGACCGGAATAGATGTCCACAGAACCTGTGGATAATTCAGTGGGTAATTTGTTTAAGCGAGACTTTACGTCAACAGTTATCAGCGATTTTACAAATTGGTTAATTTTTAACCAATGGCTATTCAGCCTTTAAAATCAAATGCTTACCTTCGTTACTTTCAGTGGTTTGCCGTCATATTGCTGTAACATGACGTAAAGTTATCGTAACTATTCGGGTGTGCATAAACTTTTTTTTGCGTCAACAGGCTCAGCGAATATTTTTTGAGACCTGTTGCTCGTTACGTGAAAACTTCTGGTCGCAGCTATGACGCCAGCAGATCGGTTAGCCTCTATAAACACATCCGACGGTACAGGTTTCCTTGATTTCAACGGCTGTGAGCTCTGGCAGGTCTGGCTTGACGCGATCCCAAATCCATTTTGCTAGATTTTCGCTGGTCGGATTCTCGAGCCCAGCGACATCGTTGAGGTAGTAGTGGTCCAGCTGGTCGAGCAGGGGGCCGAAAACCTGTTTAATGTCATCGAAATCCATCAGCCAGCCGGTCACGGGGTCGACGTCGCCAGTGACTGTCAGCCGGACAAAAAATGAATGGCCGTGAAGCCGCGCGCACTTGTGTCCCTCGGGGACGTTGGGCAGTCGGTGTGCGGCTTCGAAACGGAAGTCTTTGTACAGTTCCACGGTGCTCTCCTAGCGTCCTAACGGCATTGGGCTGCGACTCTCGGTCAGCACTACCGCGCAATAGGGTGTCTATTCATTCAACAGGCGCGCGAGTTTACACGCTTGCGCGGCAGTTCGCGAAAATTTAGTCGCAGAAATCGTTGACAGCAAAGAGGGGGCGCTTATAATGCGCCGCTCGGTTTGGGGTGATTAGCTCAGCTGGGAGAGCATCTGCCTTACAAGCAGAGGGTCGGCGGTTCGATCCCGTCATCACCCACCAACTCTCTTAAATCGCTTTTTTTAAGCGCAGGAGTTGGCCCACAAACCACAGCAGCAACCGATGCTTTAGTGTCGTCTACCCGGAGCGGTAGTTCAGTTGGTTAGAATACCGGCCTGTCACGCCGGGGGTCGCGGGTTCGAGTCCCGTCCGCTCCGCCATCTACCCCAATACCCTTTGCAGACCGCATAAACACTAGGGTCTGGGTTGTTGGTATCTCCATTTCTACCCCACTGATCTACCCCACGGACGCGTTTCTACCCCACTAATCTACCCCACTGTATCCGCGACAGCCGTAGCGAGTGTGCCTTTTGTTGCCCCCTGCCAGCACAAATGGGGGGGCGGGGGTCTCAAAGGGGGCGGGGGGGGCTGTTGAGCTACTCGCTGGCACGGGGTGCCGCTGCCGCTTGCTAAAAGCAGCTTTGAGGCGACTCCAACCGTTCGCTGCTCGGCACGTAAACGAGGCTCCTCCACATGTCCGCTA
>CBFHPT010000017.1:0-46028 GCA_965657905.1 Luminiphilus sp.
CACTGTACCTACCCAGCACCACTGGTGATTGAACACGTGGCTAACTCTTCTTTTTTTTAAATTGGCTTCTAATGTGTCTCAGCAGTATCACTGGTATAAGCAGGAGACTTTTACCCCTCCCCGCCCATGTTTTTACATAGGTATTCAAGCGTGACCACAAACGTGACCACAAATAACAGTAAAAACGGGGTATGTATCGCTAGAGGCAAGTGTTTATGCGCCTAGGTTTGCGGCTATTTAGGTCATTGGTGCCCAGGAGAGGACTTGAACCTCCACGCCCTTTCGAGCACTAGCACCTGAAGCTAGCGTGTCTACCAATTTCACCACCTGGGCAGGGGAGAAAATCTGACGAATCAGAGGGCGCGCAGGCTACTGTGAGTGTTGAGGTTTGTCAATAAGTTGCCGCCAGAGGTGACCCCGTTAACCGAGTTCCAATACCGGGAGGCGATCGCGAAGAGCATCGGGATCTTTGGTGATTTCAGCAAGCGTCACTTTATCGAGCTCTTGAAAAAACGCTTCGAGACCGGTGTGAAACAACCCCGTTAGCTTGCACTCACCGATTAATGGGCAGGTGTTGGTGGAAGGGTTAAAACACTCAACGACTTCACTGTCTCCCTCAAGCGCTCGCACGACCGCTCCAATACTGATGCGCTCGGGGGCCATTCCTAGTTCAACGCCACCGCTTCGACCGCGAATGGTGTTGAGGTAGCCCAACTGTCCAAGCTGTCGGGCAGATTTCAGAAGGTGTGCTTTTGAAATGCCAAAGGCGTTAGCAATATCCTCTATCCGCACGATCTGGCCGGGATGCAGGGCGCAGTACATCAGGGTGCGTAAGCTGTAGTTGGTGTAAGCGGTGAGTCTGATGTGGCGCCTCCCGGTGGGTTGGGCACTATCTGCCCTTCGTCAATGCGCTCTCCATAAAAGTAACACAAAAAGTAAGTGTTTTGCGGGGTATGCAAGAAGCACTGTTTTGCTGTCGGCGCCCCCGGTCGTGTGGTGGAAGGGCAAGGGCGCGTATACTGTCCGCACATTCAACTAACGCACCCTAATGTGGGTCGGGATCATTCTTGAGTAAACCTAAAAAACCTGAAACACCGCCCTCCGACCCCCATGCCGCCCGTGAGGCTGACAAGTACGAGAACCCGATCGCCAGTCGAGAGGTCATCAGTGCCGAATTAGAGGCATCGGGGGAGTTGTTTCGATTGCCCGAACTTGCCGCGCGTTTGCACCTCAATAGTGAGGATAATCTTGAAGCCTTGCGCCGCCGGGTGAATGCAATGCAGCGCGATGGGCAGGTACATATTGATCGACGTGGTCGCATTGGTCTTGCAGCGCGTTTGGAGCTGAAGCGTTGCCGCGTGATCGGTCACCGGGATGGCTACGGTTTTGCGAAGCCGCTCGAAGAAGGTGATGATTTTTTCCTGTCGAGCCGCGACATGCAGCGTGTCTTTGACGGTGATGAAGTTTTGGTTGCTCAAACCGGTGTCGATCAGCGGGGCCGGCCTGAGGGTAAGATCGTTGAAGTGCTTAAACATGCGGTTGAGGAGTTGCCCGGACGCTACATGGAAGAGAGCGGAATCGGCTATCTAGTGCCCTACAACACGCGCATTGCTCAGCGCATCCTCATACCACCCACCAAAAAAGCCAGTGCGCAGCAGGGACAAATGGTCTCGGTGCGCATTACCGACTATCCCACTGCCGTATTGGGTGCCAAGGGCGAGGTCACTGAAATTCTGGGTGATCATCTGGATCCCGGGCTCGAGATCGATATTGCGATACGCGCCCACAACATTCCCTGGGAATGGCCTGAGGCGGTGTTGAGTGAGGCAGGCGCGCTGCGCGATGAACCCGAAGAGGCTGATAAGGTAGCGCGGGTCGATTTACGCGGTTATCCATTCGTCACCATCGATGGGGAGGATGCCCGGGACTTTGATGACGCGGTTTATTGTGAGAGCGAGGGCTCGGGCTATCGATTATGGGTCGCCATTGCTGACGTCTCCCATTACGTGTCGCCAAGTTCTGCCCTCGATGAGGAAGCGATCAATCGAGGTAACTCGGTGTACTTTCCCGAGCGCGTGGTGCCGATGTTCCCCGAGGTGTTATCTAATGGCTTGTGTTCCTTAAAACCGCGGGTTGATCGCTTGGCCATGGTTTGCGAAATGGCCATTTCCGATGACGGTGAGCTAACGGACAGCCAGTTTTATGAGGCGGTTATTCATTCTCATGCTCGGCTTACCTACACCCAAGTCGGCGAGGTCATAGCTGAGGGCTGGCACGACGACGTCGATGCAGCCCGTTATCCGGATATCGCCCGTTTGCACGGCTTATATAAGGTGCTGCGTGGCGCGCGAGATCGTCGCGGAGCGATCGATTTCGATACAGTCGAGACGCGGATTGTGTTTAACGACGAGCGCAAAATCGAGGCGATCATTCCCGTCCATCGAAACGACGCCCACAAGTTGATTGAAGAATGCATGCTGGCTGCGAACGTCGCCACCGCACAGTTTCTAGAGCGCTCCGAGCTCCCTATTTTGTACCGTGTTCACGAAGGCCCCAGCAATGAGCGTCTGACCAACCTCAGGACGTTTTTAGGTGAGCTTGCACTGGAGTTGCCCGGTGGCGAGGCGCCGACCCCCGTGGATTACCAAACGGTTCTACAGCAGCTTGAAGGGCGTGATGATGCATCGGTAATCCAGACTATGATGCTGCGATCACTGAGTCAGGCGGTGTATCAGCCCGAGAACAACGGTCATTTCGGATTGCACTACCCCGCCTATGCGCACTTTACGTCACCCATTCGGCGTTACCCGGATCTTTTGGTTCACCGGGCGATACGACACCTGATTCGATCGCAGATTAACGTGCCAGGAGTGCGACGGGTGAGCGGCGCAAGCCTGCTGTCCAAATCACAGATATTCCCTTACACAACGGCGGATATGGCGGCACTCGGCGAACAGGTCTCAATGACCGAGCGCCGGGCCGATGACGCAACCCGCGAAGTAGAGGCCTGGCTCAAGTGTGAGTTCCTCCGAGACAAAGTGGGGGAGGTGTATCCGGGGGTTATCGCGGCGGTTACGGGCTTCGGCATTTTTGTGGAGCTCACCGATCTGTATATCGAGGGGCTGGTCCACATCAGCGCCTTACCGGGTGATTACTATCACTTTGATCAACCCAAACAGCGCCTGATCGGTGAACACACCCGGCGAGTCTTTCAGTTGGGTGGCGCAGTCACTGTAAAAGTAGCGCGAGTTGATCTGGACGACCGCAAAATTGATCTTGAAATGGATGGTATGCCTGCACCGGCGCCCAAAAACGCGCGCGGTAAAACCACCGGGACAAAGTCCGGTGACTCGCGCCCGGGTCGCAACCGCGGTGCGGCTGGGCGAGCGGCTGGGCGAGCGGCTGGACGAGCGGGTTCAGAGAGCGGCCCCAGCGGGGCAAAAGGTAAGTCGGTCGGCAAGGCTAAGGGTAAATCAAAGGCGAAAGGAAGCGGCCGCGCCAAGAGTGGTGTTGCCCAGATACCCAAACCTAAGCGCAGCAAATCCGCAAAGTCCGGCGGTGAGGCCCCTAGTAGCGGCAAAGGCGGCAAGCCTAAAGGCCGCTCTTCGCCATCATCGAAGAAGACCAAGCGCTAATCATGAGTGAGTGGGTTTATGGATTTCATGCGGTCGATGGTGTCCTGAAGCGCGATCCTCGGCGTATTACTGCGCTGTGGTTACAGGCCGATCGCCGGGACAAGCGCGCTCAGGCTATTGAGACCTTGGCGAGCAATCAGGGCGTGCGGATTGAGAGGGTCGAGCGCTATCGACTAGATCAGGAAATCGATGGTCGTCACCAAGGTATTGCCGCGCAGGTTGAATCGGTTGCGGCGGAAGGACCCCTAGACGAGGCGGCGCTGCTTAAATTGGTGGTTGCAGCCGAGCAACCCTTGGTGCTCGTTCTCGATGGCGTGACTGATCCCCACAATTTAGGTGCCTGCTTACGCAGCGCCGATGCGGCGGGGGTGACCGCGGTGGTTACCCCCAAAAATCGCAGTGCCGATCTGACCGCGGTGGTGAGTAAGGTCGCATGCGGCGCGGCTGAGTCGATCCCATTCGCGCGGGTCACCAATTTGGCACGTACCCTGGCTGCCCTTAAAGATGCTGGATTGTGGGTCGTCGGCACGTCTGGCGAGGCCGATACCCTGTTGTATCAACAGGACCTGTCGGGTCCCCTGGCCATTGTGATGGGAGCCGAAGGCGAGGGTATGCGACGGTTGACGTCGGAACACTGCGACTATCTGGTGAAGTTGCCGATGGCCGGAGCGGTTGAAAGTCTGAATGTTTCCGTCGCGACGGGGGTCTGCTTGTTCGAAGCGGTCCGCCAGCGAATGTCGCGTGCCGAGTGATTTGCGGTGCAATTTTCACGCATTGCATTCCCACTGCGGTATAGGTAGACTCCGCGCCTCACAAAATTAGACGGGCCTCCTATGGCCTACTCTCCTTGTCGCACCGTTGCATAAGCTGTCGGGCGACATTAACCCGTAAGGAGTACGCGAGTGCGACACTACGAAGTTGTGTTCATGGTCCATCCTGACCAGTCTGAACAAGTCCCCGGCATGATCGAACGCTATACGGCTGTCATCACAAAAGATGGCGGACAGGTGCATCGTCTTGAAGATTGGGGCCGGCGCCAGCTGGCTTACCACATCAACAAAGTGCACAAAGCGCACTACGTCATGATGAACGTTGAAGCCTCCAACGAAGCAATGGAAGAGCTGACGACCACCTTCCGCTATAACGACGCCGTTATCCGTAATCTGGTGATTCGCCGCGACGAGTCGGTTACCGAAGAGTCGCTGATCATGAAGGCTGAAAAAGAAGATCGTGAGCGTAAGTCTCGATATCAGGAGCGCCAAGCTGCTGAAACGAGCCGTGATGATGCTGGTGAAGCCAGTGACGATGATTCCGGTGACGGCGCTGCCGACACTGACGACAAGAGCGAGGATTGATCCATGTCACGTTTTTTCCGACGTCGAAAGTTCTGCCGATTCACCGCTGAAGGCGTCAAGGAGATCGATTACAAAGATCTCGATACCCTGAAGCAGTACATCACTGAAACGGGCAAGATCGTACCTAGCCGTATTACAGGTACCAAGGCCAAGTACCAGCGCCAGCTTGCTACTGCAGTAAAGCGTGCGCGTTACTTGGCACTGTTGCCTTATACGGATTCTCACCAGTAAGGAATACGTGTGCGCGGCCTCGCTGAATTCATTATGCGTGGCCGCTGGCAGGCGCTGGCGGTCGCGATTCTTGGCGCTGGCAGCTTGCTGTTTGGCTGGATCAGTGCTGCTGCGGTAGCGCTGGTCACCCTCCGCAAGGGGGCCTCAGCCGGTGGTTGGTTGGTGTTATGGGCGCTGTTGCCTGCGATCGTAGCGGCATGGTTTAGCGGTGACTCGGGTAGTGTTCTGTTGCTCGGTGGCACATTTGCCCTAGCACTGGTGTTACGCGCGACAGTGAGCTTGTCACTTGCGATTGCTGCGAGTGTGGTGGTGGGCTTCGCAAGTGGCGGCAGTTTGTTGCTGCTGAGCGATGCGTTTCTCGAGCAGTTGGTTCAAGTGTTTGGAGCGGTGCTCGAGCAGCTTGAAGCAGGGCTGCAAGCGGAGAACGGTGCGGTTGTGGCCTTAGGTCGGCCAACACCCGTGCAAGTGGCCGGTATTTTGGCTGCGGGCAATGCGATGACGGCGGTCTTGAGTTTGTTGCTCGCGCGGTACTGGCAGGCAGTGTTGTACAACCCGGGTGGTTTTCAGCAGGAGTTTCACAGCCTGCGGTTGCCAGCACCTTGGACGATTGCACTGGCAGTATTGGCCGTGCTGTTGTGGGTTCAAGCGCCGGGGTACAGCGGTTGGGCGGTTGTGGCGGCAGTGCCACTAATGTTTTGCGGTTTTGCACTTGTGCATCACAGGGCAGCCCATAAAGGACGCGGTACAGGTTGGCTAACGGCCTTCTATGTACTTTGGTTCATCTTTGATCCGATCAAGGTGCTGGTACTGGCGCTGGTTGTGATCGATGGAGTAATGGATTTTCGTTCCCGATGGACAGCCAGCGGGGACGACAACGGCGCCTAAGGTGTCGGTTACATCAATTTTTGCAAGCAATCGGGTTCGCCCGATCAAGAGGAAACTGAGCGATGGACGTAATTCTTCTGGAAAATGTAGGCAGCCTCGGCAGCCTGGGTGACAAAGTTGCTGTAAAGCCCGGTTATGGGCGCAACTTTTTGATTCCACAGGGTAAAGCGGTACCCGCGACCAAGGATAACTTGGCTAAATTTGAAGCGCGTCGCGCTGAGCTTGAGGCCGCAGCGGCTGAAGCCTTAGCCGCCGCTGAAAAGCGCGCTGCTGCAATTGAAGCGCTGGCGCGCGTCGAGATTCCGGCCACTGCTGGCGAAGAAGGCAAGCTCTTCGGCTCGGTGGGAACCCGTGATATAGCCGACGCCATCACTGCTGCCGGCCAGGACATTGATAAGTCGGAAGTTAAGCTGCCAGAAGGCGTGATTCGTGATCTCGGTGATTACCAGATCATGCTGCAGTTGCACGGTGACGTTACCGCCACTATCGAAGTTGCTGTCGTTCCCGAGTAACACGACACGAAGGCCGAGTCATGCGCCGATATTTTTCGGCGTGTGCTTGCCTATCGACCGCCCCACTGGGGTATCCTGATCTGCTCTATGAACCACGGACTTCACCTTCATGAGTGACTACGGGGCCCGAGCAGAGTACACCCCCAAGCCCGATGCGGACATCGCCCGCATCCGCATGCAGCCCCATTCCATTGAGGCGGAACGCTCTGTCATTGGTGGATTATTACTGTCTCCTGATAGTTGGGATGCGATTTCCGAACTAGTCACTGCTGGCGACTTCTACCGCCCGGAACACCGAGCCATTTTTCGACAGATCGCCTTGTTGGTGGATCGCGGTGAGCCCGTTGATGCCATCACCGTGGCCGATCGCCTTGAAGCCACCGATGAGCTCGCCGCTTCAGGGGGGCATTCCTACCTCGCTGACCTCGTCGAACAGACACCCACCGCGGCGAATATTCGCGCTTACGCTACGGCAGTGCATGAACGCGCGGTGCTGCGCAAGCTCATCGGTGCGGCCCAAGACATTGCCGATACAGGATTTCGACCCGATGGTCGTTCTGCGGAAGAACTGTTAGATGAAGCCGAGCGGCGCATTATGCAGATCTCTGAGGACGGCCCGAAAACCGGCGGTCCGCGCAGCATGGAACCCTTGCTGACCGGCGCGCTCGAGCGAATCGAAGAGCTATTTAACTCAGGGGGTGATATCACCGGCCTGACCACCGGTTTTCTGGATCTCGATGGGATGACATCGGGCCTGCAACCTTCCGATTTGGTGATTGTCGCGGGCCGCCCCTCTATGGGAAAGACCAGTTTTGCGATGAACCTGGTCGAGAACGCCGCGGGTAATTCCGAGCAGCCGATCTTGGTCTTTTCAATGGAGATGCCAGCAGAGCAATTGGTTATTCGTATGCTGTCGTCCTTGGGTAAAATTGATCAGACACGGGTGCGTAATGGCAAGCTCGAACAGGGTGACTGGCCGAAGCTGTCAGCCGCGATGAATAAACTCAAAGAGGCGCGGATATTCATTGATGACACCCCCGCTTTGACGCCTACTGAACTCCGATCAAGAGCGCGACGCCTGGCCCGCGAGCACGGGCAGTTAGGCATGATCATGATTGATTACCTGCAGCTCATGCGGGTCGCGGGATCGAACGAAGGTCGAACTGCTGAAATTTCCGAGATCTCTCGCAGCCTGAAAGCGATTGCCAAAGAATTTAAGTGCCCGATGGTGGCGCTCTCACAGTTGAATCGTTCGTTGGAGCAACGCCCCAATAAACGGCCGGTGAATTCCGATTTGCGCGAATCTGGGGCAATCGAGCAGGATGCAGACGTTATCATGTTCATTTACCGGGACGAGGTGTATCACGAGGACTCCCCCGATCGTGGCGTCGCCGAGATCATTATTGGCAAACAGCGTAACGGTCCGATCGGTACCTGCAAACTGGCATTCCGCGGCGAGTACACCCGCTTTGAAAACCTAGCCCGCAGTCATTACGACGATTACAACTGATTGTTCCCGGGACAACGGGACCAGTAAGTACTCCATGCAAATCTGTGTTCCAAGCAAGCCAGTGTTGCGGTCGTGGTGTGGGGTGGCTTATCGTTCGCACTCTCTTTGCATACCCACACTGAGGTTTAGTTGATGAAGACTATCGCTTCGGCATTCGCTCTTATTGTTGTTCTTGTGTTCAGTGTGGCTTGGTGGCAACGCGGCGCAGTGGTGCAGACTATGCTGCCAAATCTGATGGCAAAAGCGGTACAGGCTCGCTTGGCTGACAAACTTGGTGATGGACTGCATATTGTGCTCTGTGGCGCGGGTGGACCGCTCTACGATGCCAAGCGGTCGGCGCCGTGTTTGTTAGTGCGCGCCGGTGATACCCAGTTATTGATTGATGCGGGGGCTGGTGCTGCCCGTAATCTGGCTCGCTTTCGCTTTGATGTCGGTGAACTCGATGGGGTATTGCTGACCCATTTTCATTCCGATCACATCGATGGGCTGGGGGAGTTAAGCACCATTCGCTGGGTTCAGCGAGGCAACACCGAGCCGTTGACTGTGATTGGACCCGAGGGGGTTACCGAAGTGGTGGCTGGTTTCAATGTCGCTTACCAACAAGATCAAAATTATCGACACGATCACCACGGTGATGGAGTGGCGGATAAACGCGGCGCAGGTATGCGCCCGGCTGAATTTGAACTTCCCGCGGAAGGAACGACCTGGACTGTCGTCGAGAAGGACGGGCTGACGGTCGACATGTTCAGGGTTGACCACGCTCCGGTGACGGCCGCCGTGGGTTATCGGATTCACTATCAAGGACGCACCGTGGTGGTGAGCGGTGATACCAGCCGCTCAGCAAATCTTGTCGAGATGAGCCGCGGTGCCGACTTGCTGGTACACGAAGCCTTGTCCGAGGCCTTAGTGGGAGAAATGCACCGGACCGCAGAGGCGGCGGGGAACTCGGTGGTGGCTAAGATTACCCATGACATTCCCGACTACCACACCACCCCAACAGTCGCGGCAGAAATCGCTGCGGAAGCTGAGGTCGACCACTTGCTGCTTTACCACATCGTACCAGCCCTGCCGCTGCCGGGTATGGATCAGATCTTTCTCGATGGCGTTGCGGAGCGTTTCGATGATGTCACCCTTGGGCAGGATGGCACAGTCGTGTCTCTAGAGTCGGATGGCGCATCGGTGACGGTGTCACAGCTTTAGGCCGCGATGGTTTAGGCTTTCGCTGGTTCAGATTTCGCTGGATTCGTGGGGCTCGCCAGTTGCATCCCCTGCAACTTGAGCAAACGCCTCTGATCTCTACAGCCCGGTTTGTTCCCGCAGTGCTTTGAGCGCTTCTTGACGCTGTTCTGGGGTCATAGGCGCTGATTTGGGTTGCGGCAACTCCTCTTGCACAGGCATTTCTAGCCGCTCGCCGCGACTCACTTTGATCAGGTAGCGTTCGTAGTGGCGCTGAAAAACAGGCCAGGTGCGCTGCTCACCGTTGTTGGCTAAAAAGAACCAGTCACTATCGCGCCCTGCGAAATAAACGGCGGGGTGAGACCACTGTTGCTTGAGTTTGGGGGAGGGCTTTTCGCAGGCTTCAATAAACGCCGATCGCGGTGTCGGAATGCCTTGATCGGTGAGGCCTTGCTGGCAGCTCTCGAGCATCCGATTGAGTGTTGGCAGGTACTCGCTGTGCTCGATGGCGTGACGCGCTCCCCGCAGAATGACTTCTGTGGGGTAGTCAGACAGCGCTTCGAGCCACAAGCGTTTCAGCTGTTTGAGCTGATCATTGTCGGGAAATGCGGCGTAAAACTGATTGTGGTAGTTCAGGCGAAACAGCGCGAAGACCTGGTTGATCGCTTCAACCAGTGACTGACGTTCCTCTGCTGAGGGCTCTTGTTGGGCTGAGGGCTCTTCGCGCGCTGAAGGCTCTCCATGCGCTGAAGGCTCTCCATGCGCTGAAGGCTCACTCCGCCCAGCTGGTGTCGCTGAGGTCGTCTGCGATGCTGCGGTCCCGCGTACGACCGCCTGTGCTAGTTGCCCCACTTCCTTGCTGTCCGCCATGACCCTGCTCCTGACGTTGCTCCCAACGCCACTGATGTTTTACGTGCTGCAAAAATTTGCTGTTCCACGATGTGTGTAGCTCGTTGCTGTCACACCAGTAGAGAATAAATTCTGGCAGTTTTTGTCCCGCCCAATCTCTTCCAATACCCGCCAACTCAAGAATATCGAATACGTGCTCATGGGGATGCCAGTCGCGGGTCATTCGAGTGGGTTCGGTGCTGTGACTAAGTCCTGCGCTATAGCGCGTCCAGCGTTGCCGAACAAAAGCGATAAACTTGCTATTGACCTCTTTTGGCGGCCCACCGCGTTCGCGCCAGTAGAGAATGAACTCAGGGCGAATAGCGTCGACGAACTCGGGGTCGACCCCAGCTTGCGCCATGATATCCATGGCATCTGGGCTCGGTTGCCATTGATTATCAAAAGCAGGGGGCTCGTGGACCTCAAAGGCTTGATGCGTGCTCTGCTGCCTGCGCCAGGCACCTAATACGTGTTGGCGAAAGCGGCTTTCTCGGGTGTGATCGGCGGTTCCCCGCTCAAAGCTTGCCAATTGCGCCAATGCAAACTGCCGATCAATCCCATGATTGAGCGTCAATAGATCGAGCACAGGCCCAGAGGGTTGCCAACTTTCTTGAGGCATTGCCTGTCTGCGTTCTGGCCTGCGGTCTTGCCCCGTCGCGATCGCAACCCGCAGCGTGTTGGTGTCCCGATCTGCAAGCACCGCGATGATGCCGAGATCCGCCAGTTTGTTGAGCAATGTGCGGATGTGATCGGCTTGCCAAAAGGGAAATTGCTTCTCAAGGGCGGAGATAACCAAGGCATGCCAACGCCCGGGGGTGGTCGGCAGCTGATGCCCTATGCCCTGCAGCAGAATCGCCTCATCCAGGCCAATGGTAGCGGCTAGATCCGGTGAAAACGTCAATTGACGATCGGGTATGAGTGAACCTGAGGACATTGAATAGCTTGGCTGGTTGTTAAGTTTGATAGCATAACGACGAAGTGCCCTCGGTTATAGGGCTTTTGGCCAATCGAGCCCATAACAGAGGATTTTCCCATGGCCAAATCAAAAACCGCCTTTGTTTGCAACGATTGCGGTGCCGATTACGGCAAGTGGCAGGGGCAGTGTGGCGAGTGTGGCGCCTGGAATACGGTGACCGAAATACGCCTCGGTCCTGCTACGGGTGGCGCTCGCAGTAGTCGCCCGTCTGCCCGCGGAGGGTTTGCGGGTAAGACAGCCGATGTGCAACGTCTCAAAGATATTGATCTCGTTGAGGTACCGCGCTTCACTAGCGGCATCGGTGAACTCGACCGCGTATTGGGCGGTGGTTTTGTGCCTGGCTCGGCGATCCTGATCGGTGGGCATCCGGGTGCCGGCAAAAGCACGTTGCTGTTGCAGACCCTCTGCCATTTGGCGGCAACCAACCCGGCACTCTATGTGACGGGAGAGGAGAGCCCTCAGCAAATTGCGATGCGTGCCGGGCGACTCGAGCTCCCGGTTGACTCGCTGCAACTCATGGCCGAGACCGATGTCGATGACATCGTCGCCGCCGCAGATAAGCACAAGCCCCGCATTATGGTGGTGGATTCGATCCAGGTAATGCACTCGGCGGCGATTGCATCAGCCCCAGGTAGTGTCTCCCAGGTACGTGAGTGCGCAGCTCAACTGACTCGCTTTGCGAAGCAGTCGGGGGTGGTGCTCATTTTGGTGGGTCATGTCACTAAAGATGGCAGTCTTGCGGGGCCGAAAGTCCTCGAGCATATGATCGACTGTTCGATCCTGTTAGAAGGCGAGGAGGACTCGCGGTTTCGTACTCTCCGGGGTATGAAAAACCGCTTTGGTGCCGTTAACGAGCTGGGCATTTTTGCGATGACTGATCGCGGGCTTCGAGAAGTCAAAAACCCTTCTGCCATTTTTCTAGATCGGGCCGAGGAGCCTGCGCCAGGTACAACGGTAATGGTGGTTTGGGAAGGCACGCGACCGCTCTTGGTCGAGATTCAAGCGTTGGTAGACGACAGCTCGCTGGGTAATCCTCGCAGGGTTGCCGTGGGGTTTGAGCAGAATCGACTGGCCATGCTGTTGGCGGTGTTACACCGACATGGCGGTATTCAAGTGGGTGATCAGGACGTCTTTGCCAACGTAGTCGGTGGCGTGCGCGTGGTTGAAACTAGCGCCGACTTGGCGTTGTTGATCGCAATTGTGTCGAGTTTCCGCAATCGCGTCTTACCACGAGATTTAGTGGTGTTCGGTGAAGTGGGCCTCTCGGGTGAAATTCGACCCGTGCCCTCCGGGCAAGAGCGCTTGAGTGAAGCGGCAAAGCACGGCTTTCGGCGCGCGGTGGTGCCTCGGGGAAATACACCCAAACAGCCGATTAAGGGTCTCGAAGTGATACCGGTGAGTCGACTGACTGAGGCATTGGAGGCGCTGGACTAACCTCACTTCACTTCACTCCACTCCACTTCACGTCACATCAGCTTGCGATGGGCAACTCGGCTCGGCACGTCCGCATCCTTGCCCATGCGTTTTTGTCGATCCTCTTCGTAATCGCTGAAGTTGCCTTCATGGAATACCACGCTGCCGTCGTCTTCGTAGGCGAGGATATGCGTTGCAATTCGGTCCAGAAACCAGCGATCGTGGGAAATGACCAGTGCAGAACCTGGAAACGCCAGAATCGCTTCCTCGAGAGCACGCAAGGTTTCGACATCGAGGTCGTTGGTAGGCTCATCTAGCAGCAGTACATTAGCACCTTGCTTGAGCAGCTTGGCGAGGTGAAGGCGATTGCGCTCACCCCCCGATAGGTCTTTAACGAATTTCTGCTGATCGGAGCCTTTGAAGTTGAAACGGCCCACATAGGAACGCGAGGGAACCTCATAGCTGCCAATGCGAATGATATCGAGACCGTCCGAGACCTCTTCCCAAACGGTTTTGGTGCCATCGAGATCGTCCCGCGACTGGTCGACGTAGCCAAGCTGCACGGTCTCGCCAACCACCACGTCGCCGCCATCGGGGGCTTCGATGCCCATCAATATTTTGAACAGTGTGGATTTACCCATGCCGTTGGCACCGATGATGCCAACAATGCTGCCTGAGGGAACGGTGAAGCTGACGTTGTCAAAGAGCAGGCGATCATCGAAGGTCTTGCGCAAGTTTTGGACTTCAATCACCTTGTCGCCAAGGCGAGGACCCGGTGGAATATAGATCTCATTGGTTTCGTTGCGAGTCTGGAACTCTTGGGAATTGAGTTCCTCAAAGCGTTGTAAACGCGCCTTGCTCTTTGCCTGGCGGCCTTTCGGGTTACTGCGCACCCATTCGAGTTCGGCCTTTATGGCTTTTTGATGCGAGGCCTCGGTACGTTGCTCCTGTTCAAGGCGTTTCTCTTTGGCTTCAAGCCAGGTCGAATAGTTGCCTTCGTAGGGAATGCCGCGTCCGCGGTCGAGTTCAAGAATCCAGCTGGCAGCATTGTCGAGGAAATACCGGTCGTGAGTAATTGCGACGACGGTGCCTGGGAAGCCTTCCAAAAACCGTTCCAACCACGCAACCGATTCAGCATCGAGGTGGTTGGTAGGTTCGTCGAGCAGCAGCATATCGGGTTCAGATAAGAGCAGTCGCGCGAGAGCAACCCGTCGGCGTTCGCCTCCCGATAGGGTGTCCACATTCGAGTCCCAAGGGGGAAGACGCAAAGCATTGGCGGCAATTTCGAGTCGCGTTTCGAGGTTATGAGCATCTTTGGCCTGAATCACATCTTCCAGTCGTGCCTGCTCTTTAGCGAGGGCGTCGAAATCTGCATCGGGCTCGGCATACGCCGCGTAGATCTTGTCGAGGCCGGCGAGGGCATCGATGGCTTCTTGAACACCTTCCTCGACATTGCCGCGGACGTCTTTATCGGGGTTGAGTTGGGGTTCCTGAGGGAGATAGCCGATCTTAATATCGGCCTGGGGGCGCGCCTCACCTAGAATGTCGGTATCGATGCCCGCCATGATCTTAAGTAGTGTCGATTTCCCTGATCCGTTAAGTCCAAGGACGCCGATCTTAGCGCCAGGAAAAAACGACAGCGAAATGTCTTTTAAGATTTCTCGCTTGGGTGGGACTATCTTGCCGACCCGATTCATGGTGTAAACGTATTGAGCCATGGTGTGCGATGCGCCTGTGCTATTCGGATGAGGGCGCAGGATAGCAAAGGCCGGGCCGATTGACCGCTCCGAGACAACAACGAGGGCGATGATTCGCTAGCCTTAGGGCAGAATCGAGCAGCCGAAAGCGACAAGAAGCGAAAGATAGCGGCGTCAGCGATCTGTCGGGTACCTGACAAAAAGACGACAGGCGGGTTTTTGGAGTGTTAACCGGCACTTTCGACCGCGACACTGACGGCAGGTCATGTAAACGATTACCTGTAATGTCGAACGAATCAAATAGCGATAAATTTTTTTAATGAAAACGGGTGTTTTCATTCCCTTTGTTTACAAGGGGCGTCAGGTAGTCGTGCACAATTCGACGTGGTCACCCCGAGAGAAAACCTGGGTGGACGACGAATTAGTAAGCACTCGGTTTAGTTTTACGCTTAAGTCTACCCATCAAATCACAGTTGCCGGTGATGTACTCGACGTGACCTTTGGTTTCGGTAAGCTAATGAAAACATTGTTCCTCGAAGTGAAGCACGGCGAAACAGTACTCCTCCACCGGGATTATGGCGCAGCTGAATTTGGCACCCAGTCACCCGGCGATCGGCGCGTCGCTGGGGTCATCGTCATTATGGCTGTAATCTGAGGGCAGTAAGTCCTCGTGAAACTCTTCGTATTCGAACTCGGTGCGGGCGGCGACTTTGGCAATGTGAAACAGCGCATCACCCTCGTAGACCAAGGGTAAGTTTGAGCGGCCAATGACGATGCCGGCGACGGTGGCGGTGACCTCGGTCTCTTCGGTGCCCAGCGGATCGGCAATCACTCCAATCACCTGATTTCTTTCGACCTGAGCCCCTAAGGGAATAAGCACTCGATGAATACCGCTGGCGGGCGCTCGAACCCACTGGGTAGATTTTGACACGATTGGCTTGTGGGGCTGCTTGGCGCGGCTTTTTCGGAGCATGCCGATATGGCGCATGACATCGAGCACGCCTTTGACGCCGGCGCGAATGTAGACTTCATCAAACCGCAGCGCTTCACAGCTCTCATAGAGCAATACGGGTACGCCGACTTCAGTCGCGCATTCTCTCAAGGAGCCATCGCGTACCTTGGAGTCAATGATAATCGGCGCCCCAAAAGCATCAGACATGCTGCGCACGGTGGGGTCATCGAGCTCAGCGCGAATTTGCGGGAAATTAGAGCGGTGCCGCCCACCAGTGTGAAGATCAATCCCGTGTGTGCATTTTTGGACGATCTCGCGCATAAAGGTGTCTGCGAGCCTCCCTGTCAGTGAGCCGCTGGAGGACCCCGGAAAGGACCGATTCAAATCTCTGCCATCGGGCAGGTAACGGGAGTGGGTGTTGAATCCGTAAACGTTGACGATCGGGATTGCCAGCAGCGTTCCCGAGATGCGTTTGACATCGAGCGCCTTCACGACCCGCCGAATGACCTCCACACCATTGATTTCATCACCATGGATGGCTGCGCAGACGAACATGACAGGGCCGGGTTTTACTCCCCGGAGAACCTGCACCGAGATCGATAGATCGTCGTTACTGAACGTGGGCGCAACCTGAATTTCGACTGTACGCTGCTCCCCCGGAAGCACCGATTCGCCTCCGATCTCCAGTGGCTCGTTGTAGCGTCGGCGTGCTGCGGCGTTCAAATCAGTTGCTCATCCCTTGTTACGACCGTGGGGTTTGTTTTTACCCGGTTCAGCGTGCTCTCCAACAAAATCGATGATTTTCTTGGCCACATTAATTCCTGTTGAGTCTTCGATGCCGCGCAGGCCTGGTGAGGAATTCACCTCCATGACCAGAGGGCCGCGCGCTGAGCGAAGCAAGTCTACCCCAGCAACGTTCAGCCCCATGGTTTGTGCTGCTTTTACAGCGGTACGGCGCTCTGCGGGAGTAAGTTTGGTCTGCTGAGCGCTGCCACCCCGGTGTAGGTTGGACCGAAACTCTCCCGGGGCGGAAGAGCGTTCCATTGCCGCGACGACCCGGTTGCCAATGACGAAGCACCGAACATCACTGCCGCCGGCTTCCTTGATAAATTCTTGCACGAGGAAGTCTGCTTTGAGCTCAATAAACGCGTCAATCACCGATTCGGCTGCTTTAGCGGTTTCGGCCAGCACCACGCCGCGGCCCTGAGTGCCCTCGAGCAACTTCACAACAACCGGCGCGCCACCCACCAGTTTGATGAGCTCTCGGGTGTTGTGTACATCGTGGGCGAATCCGGTGACGGGCATGCCCAAGCCTTTGCGCGACAGCAACTGCAGCGCTCGAAGCTTTGAACGGGATCGCCCCAGGGGAATAGAACCCACTAGGCAGTAGGTGTCCATCATCTCAAACTGGCGAATGACCGCCGTCCCGTAATCCGTGATCGATGCGCCGATACGCGGTATTACCGCATCCTGACGGTCAAGCTTTTCACCGCGATACCACACCGATGGGTTTGAGGAAGTGATGTCCATGTAGCATTTGAGGGTGTCGATCACACGCGCCTCATGGCCCGCGTTGGTGGCCTCTTCGATGAGTCGAGCTGTGCTATACAACTTGGGGTTGCGCGAAAGTACGGTGATCTTCATGAGATTGCCTCGGGGGGGCGCGATCGATCACCCCCCAGCTTAAAGGAATTGCCGGGGCATACCATGATCCCGCGCTTCATTGCGGTTCGTCCAATCAGCATACGAAAGCGCATGCTGTCACGGTCGGTCAGGGTCATCTCGATCGTGCGCGTCTCACTGCCCATCACAAGCGTGGTGAGTATTACTGGCCGCTTTTCACGGTGTCCGCCCGAGTCAGTAACGTCGCGCTCATCTAGTAGTGGAGCGCTGCAATGAATAACAGTATCGAAATCACCTTGCACAGGGTGAACCCCAAAGCGCACCCACTCTTTATCGTCTTGCTGAAACGGTTCTATGTAAAACGCGTGTAACGCGCTAGTCCGCGCCCCGGTATCGACTTTGGCCTTAACCCAGGGGATTCCCAGATCGGGCAGGGTTACCCATTCCCGCCAACCGAGCAGTAACGATGGCGTCATTCGAATTGCGTCACAGACAGGCCCCTACCAATGCCGTAGTACTCAATGCCAAGTTCCCGCATGTACGCGGGGTTATACAAATTCCGCCCGTCAACGATGATGGGCTGCTTGAGGCGTTGTTTGATATCGTCAAAGTCGGGTGACCAGAACATTTTCCACTCGGTACATATGGTCAGACAGTCGGCGCCATCTAACGCTTGTTCTTTGCTGTCGACATAGGCGATATCGTCTCGATCACCATAGATTTCCTGACAGACGTGCATGGCTTCCGGGTCATAGGCTCGGACTTTACCACCGCAGCTCCAGATGCCCTCAAGCAAAAATCGACTGGGCGCTTCGCGCATATCGTCGGTATTGGGTTTAAATGCGAGTCCCCAGACAGCGATGGTTCGACCTTGCAGATTCGCTCCCAACCGGCGCATTACCAGCTCTGCGAGCTTGTTTTTCTGCCGCTGGTTGGTGTCATGCACCGCCGTCAGAATGGCCGCATTGCAGCCCTCACTGTGAGCCAGGTGTTTGAGCGCTCGCACATCCTTGGGAAAGCAGGAGCCGCCGTAGCCAGCGCCCGGGTAGATAAACTGGTAGCCGATGCGGGGGTCGGAACCCATGCCTTTGCGGACTAATTCGACATCGGCGCCTACCGTCTCGGCGATATTGGCGATCTCGTTAATAAAGCTGATCTTGGTTGCTAGCATGGCGTTGGCAGCGTATTTGGTGAGCTCGGCGCTGCGGGGATCCATAAACATCAGCTTTTCATGGTTTCGGTTGAACGCTTGATACATCCGTCGAAACTCCTCGCAAGTCTCGTTAGATTTCACGCCAACGATGATGCGATCGGGCTTCATAGCGTCTGCGACCGCCGATCCTTCTTTGAGGAACTCGGGGTTTGAGCAGACTTCATAGGGGATGGCGCGTCCCTGTTGCTCAAGGGATGCTGCAATGCGCGCTTCGACTTCATCTGCAGTGCCAACGGGCACCGTAGACTTGTTGATCACCACTTTGCGGCTGTTCATGTGCTCGGCGATGCTATCTGCCACCGACATGACGTAGCCCAGATTGGCACTGCCATCGTCTCCGGAGGGGGTGCCGACACAGATGAACAAATAGTCACTGGCTTGCACTGCAGCGCGGGCATCGGTGGTGAAGGTCAGCAAGCCCTGATCAATCCCGCTGCGAACCTTGTTCGCCAGCCCGGGTTCAAATATGGGGATTTCACTGCGTTTCAGGCGAGCAACGCGGGTTTCATCGATATCCATACAGATGACCTGGTGGCCCACATCCGCGAACACTGCGGCTTGGACTAAACCAACGTAGCCGCTGCCAAAAACACTGATCCGCATGGGATTTCCCCCTAATTACTCGATGGCAAACCTAAGAAGCCGCAACTTTATGACAGTAAAGTTACTTTTTTGTTACAGAGCTCGGCTCATTGCCCAAATATTTAGATTCTTTCGCTATTGGCCAATTGCTATTGCCCGAATTTGGCGAGTTAGAGATCGGTTGTATGCTGCGCTTACTCTGATCCTCGCATTCGGATAAAATATGGCCCCTTACTTATTTCTCGGGGTCATGCCCCGCGCCAACTCAGGATCTCCTTCATGAATCAAGCGGCTACCCAGCTCTCCCAGTTTCTTGACCTCGAAAGCCAGACAATCGAGCACTTCGACCCCGAGCTTTGGAGTGCGATGAGTGCGGAATCGCGCCGTCAGGAAGAGCATATTGAACTGATTGCATCGGAAAACTATGCGAGTCCCCGAGTGCTTGAGGCACAGGGTTCGGTGCTGACTAACAAGTATGCTGAAGGATATCCGGGTAAGCGCTACTACGGTGGCTGTGAGTTTGTGGATGTCGCCGAACAGCTGGCAATTGATCGGGCTAAGGCGCTCTTTGGCGCGGATTACGCGAATGTTCAGCCTCACTCAGGTTCCAGTGCCAACCTTGCAGTGTTTCATGCCTTGGTTCAGCCGGGCGACACAGTTATGGGCATGAGCCTAGCTGACGGTGGTCATTTAACCCACGGCGCCAAGGTTAATTTCTCAGGTAAGTTTTACGACGCCGTGCAGTACGGCATTGATCACGATACCGGCTTGGTTAAGTACGACGAATTGGCGGCGATGGCGCTGGAGCACAAGCCTAAACTGATCATTGGGGGCTTCTCGGCCTACAGCCGGATCATGGACTGGTCGAAATTCCGAGAAATTGCCGATTCAGTGGGTGCTTACTTGTTGGTTGATATGGCGCACGTGGCGGGCTTGGTGGCGGCTGGTGTTTACCCCAACCCTGTGCCTTTTGCCGATGTGGTGACCTCCACGACCCACAAAACCCTCCGGGGGCCGCGCAGTGGCATTATCTTGGCTCGGTCCAACCCTGATCTCGAAAAGAAACTCAATTCAGCCATCTTCCCTGGTGCGCAGGGCGGCCCGTTAATGCATGCGATTGCAGGGAAGGCGGTTGCGTTTAAAGAGGCGATGGAACCCGAGTTTGTCGAGTACCAGAAGCAAGTTATTCGCAATGCGCAAGCAATGGCGGCCACGTTCGTTGAGCGCGGACACAAAATTGTGTCCGGTGGCACCGACAACCACCTGATGCTGCTCGATCTTATCGGCAAGGAATACACCGGTAAGGACGCGGACGCGGCGCTGGGAGAGGCCTTCATCACGGTCAATAAGAACGCGGTGCCCAATGACCCCCGTTCACCGTTTGTGACCTCCGGTTTGCGTTTGGGCACACCCGCCATTACGACCCGAGGCTTCGGCGAAGCTGAAACTACTGATCTGACGCACTGGATTTGCGATGTGCTGGCCTCCCTGGAGGACGGAAGCGCTGAGCAGGTGATCCCAAGTGTCCGTGACAAGGTGCTCACAGTGTGTAAACGCTTACCCGTATACGGTGCTTGATCGTCCGTCGCTGTCGCCTTAGTGGCCCCCGGAGTTAGACCATGCATTGTCCGTTCTGCACTGCCGATGAAACCAAAGTTATCGATTCTCGATTGGTGGCCGAGGGCGGTCAGGTCAGACGCCGACGAGAGTGCTTGAGTTGTAAGGAGCGCTTTACTACCTACGAGCTTGCCGAGCTGGTGATGCCGCGAGTCATCAAGCAGAACGGCAGCCGCGAGCCCTTCAATGAAGACAAGATGCGGGGCGGATTTTTGCGCGCTCTAGAAAAGCGGCCGGTGCCGGTTGAAGACATTGAAAATCAGATTGGTTTGATTAAACACCGTCTGCGTGCCACCGGTGAGCGAGAGATTAAATCCCGCGAGCTAGGGGAATTGGTAATGGAGTCGCTCAAAGCCTTGGATCAGGTCGCCTATGTGCGCTTTGCGTCGGTATACCGAAGTTTTCAAGACCTCTCTGAATTCCGTGATGCAATTGAGCGATTA
Organism: Luminiphilus sp.; assembly: GCA_965657905.1. GTDB lineage: Bacteria > Pseudomonadota > Gammaproteobacteria > Pseudomonadales > Halieaceae > Luminiphilus. The sequence goes on from CBFHPT010000017.1 coordinate 20,709, forward strand.
GAAGCCGAGCCGGCCAAAGGGTCCTGAGTTGTGAGCAACCCTATGCCGTCCCGGTCGCGCGATGCCAGCTTTATGGCCGAGGCCCTCGCTGAGTCGCGCAAAGGGCGGTTTTGGGCGGCTCCCAACCCCCATGTGGGCTGTTTGCTGGTTAGAGATGAGATTGAGTTGGGTCGTGGTTTTACCCAGCCCGCGGGTGGCGATCATGCAGAGATTCAGGCGCTTAAATGTGCGGGCGATGCCAGGGGTGCAACGGCTTACGTTACCCTAGAGCCCTGTGCTCACCAGGGTCGGACCGGTCCCTGTGTCGAAGCCTTGATCGCAGCCGGTATTCGCCGGGCAGTGGTTGGGATTCAAGATCCAAATCCGCAGGTTGCAGGCCGGGGGCTCAAGCGGCTGGCTGAGGCCGGTATTGAAGTCAGCTTCGGGTTGCTGGACACCGAGATTGAACACGAACTGCGCGGTTTTTTGCTGCGCATGACCCGGGGTTGGGGGCGAGTACGTCTCAAGATCGCAGCGTCCTTGGACGGGCGTATTGCGATGGCGTCAGGTGAAAGTCAGTGGATCACGGGCCCAGAGGCAAGGGCGGACGTGCAGGTGCTGCGGGCGGAGAGTTCCATGATTGTAACCGGCGTGGGGACGGTGCTCGCCGATGACTGCGCGCTAACCGTGCGTTCCGAGCGGTTGCCACTCTCGCAAGAAGAGCGTGAGCGCGTCCTGCGTCGTAAGCCCCTGCGGGTTGTGCTCGATAGCCGAGGTCGCACGCCACCGCGGTCGCAAATTGTTAATGGCGACGCTCCAACCCTTGTGTTGTTAACGGACGCTCCCGAGGCGCAAGCCGGAAGCGTCGCATTGATCCAAGATGACAATGAGACCGACGTTCAGGTGCTGTCGTCAGTTGATGGCTGTGTGGATCTTGGCGCAGCTTTGCGCTGTCTGGGAGAGCGTGGTGGCAATGAGATGTTGATTGAAGCGGGTCCGCAGTTGGCAACGGGATTTTTGACGCAAGGTTTGGTGGATGAGTTGATCGTTTACCAGGCGCCCATGCTGCTCGGCGCGTCAGCGCGCCCGATGCTGAATATTGAGTACGCCACCTTGGCTGAGACCCTTAGGCTTAAGGTGAAAGAAGTGACCCGCATCGGTGCCGATGTGCGTATTATCGCGACGCCGAACAAAAGCCACTAAACCAACGCCATTAAACAAGTGCCATTAGAATAGCTTTAGTTAACGAACGCCACTTACAACAAAGCTATTTAACAAGCTCGACAGATCAAACGAATTTACCAACCCCAAAAGGACCCCGTTGTGTTTACAGGAATTATCGAAGCTGTTGGCGAAATAGCAGCCATGGAGCCCGCCGGTGGCGATTTGCGGCTGCGCATTCGCACGGGCAAATTGGGGCTGGACGACGTACAGCTAGGCGACAGTATCGCGACAAGCGGAGTCTGCCTGACGGTCACTGAATTGCCCGGCGACGGATACTGGGCCGATGTCTCTCTGGAGACATTGAATTTCACCACGCTAGCAGATCGAAAGCCTGGCGATCGGGTCAATTTAGAGAAGTCGTTAACGCCGACGGCGCGGATGGGTGGCCACATTGTTAGCGGGCACGTCGATGGCGTCGGTGAAGTTCGATCGGTTACGCGAGAGGGGCGTTCGTGGCGCTATGTTATTGCCGCACCCGAATCGTTGGCCAAATACATCGCCCATAAAGGTAGCATCACTATTGATGGTACGAGTTTGACGGTGAATGCCGTGAGTGGTTGTGAGTTCGACCTCAATATTATTCCTCAGACATTTGAGGAGACGGTCTTCTCCGACTACGCCGTGGGTACTCGGGTCAATCTTGAGGTTGATGTGATCGCACGCTACCTCGAGCGATTGCTGATGGGTGACAAGGCAGCGTTGGGAAAAGGACTGACCATGGACTCATTACGCGAGGCGGGATACGTCAATGACTGATACAAACACCTTTAGCAGCACCGAGGACCTCATCAGCTATCTGCGCCATGGTCGTCTGGTTTTGATGCTGGTCGACGACAGTGAGGGCAGTGCGACGGGCATTGTATTGATGGCTGCGGAGTTGTGCGAGCCCGAGCACATTACCTTTATGGCTCGCCAGGCCCGCGGATTAGTCTGCCTTGGGATGACATCGGCGCGATGTCGTCAGCTTAGTTTACCATTGATGGTTGAGAGCCAGAATGACTCGGCACCTTTTACGTTGTCGATCGAGGCCGCAACCGGTATCGATACGGGTATCTCAGCAGTCGATCGGGCCCGAACCGTGCGTGTTGCGGTAGACCCTGAAACCGTTGCTCAGGACTTGGTGCAGCCTGGTCATATTTTTCCGGTTGCCGCGACCGCTGGCGGCGTGTTGTCCCGCCCTGATAAAGCGGAGGCTGGAACTGACTTGACCAGCCTTGCGGGGCTTTTGCCCGCAGCGGTGTTTACTGAGGTGTTAGATCAAGAGGGTGACATCGCGCGCGGTGACGCTTTACTCCAGTTTGCCCAAACCCATGATTTACCCGTTGGGCGTGTTTCTGATCTGGTGAACTATCGGCTTGCGAATGAGCGAACCATCGAGCGTGTGAAGTCCGGTGTCATCGAAACGGCACATGGGAAAATGGAACTCAGTGTGTTCCGGGAGGCCCACAATGGTACGGTGCATCTCGCCCTCACCCGTGGGGAGATCGATAAAAATGAGCCGACTCTGGTGCGAGTGCATACAACGTCGGTATTCCGCGATCTGATTGGTACAACCTTGGAAGGTCAGGTGAGTTGGACTTTCGATCGCTGTTTAGCAGCGATTTCTGAGGCGGATCGCGGTGTGCTGGTGCTTATCACCCGACCTGAGACGACAACGGGGCTGCTGGCAAGCGTCGATCGTTTGCTGAGCCCCGAGACGCCTCAGGTAGCTTCGGCGAAAGAGAGCTATGCCTCAGTGGGCTTGGGTGCCCAGATTCTCAATGAGCTGGGTGTGGGTCAAATTCGCCTCTTAGGCGCGCCACTCACGTACAATGCGTTGTCGGGCTTCGGTCTGGAGGTGATTGAGTTCGCCTCTCCCGAGTAATTCTCCCGAGTAATGGGCGGCACGAAAATCGTAATGCCACGAATAACTTGATAGCACGAATAACTTTACAGAGAGAGCCAGGAGAAACCGATGAGTATCCAGGGAATTCGCACAACGGAAGGCACTTTGGGCGCCAACCAGGGAAAATACGTGCTTGTTGTGGCGCGCTGGAACAGCTTTGTAGTTGAGCACTTACTTGAGGGCGCTGTAGATACCTTGCGTCGCCACGGTATCGCTGACGAACAACTACAGATCGTTCGCGTGCCCGGCGCTTTCGAGATTCCGCTTGCCTGCCAACATATTGCAACTCGTCCTGATTGCGATGCCATCATTGCGTTGGGTGCGGTGATTCGAGGTGGCACCCCGCATTTTGAACACGTGGCGGGGGAGTGCACCAAAGGCTTGGCGCAAGTACAGATGGAAACCGGCAAGCCGATTTCGTTCGGTGTATTGACCGTGGATTCCATCGAGCAGGCCATCGAACGCTCGGGAACCAAGGCGGGTAACAAAGGTGCCGAGGCTGCTATGGGCGCGCTGGAGATGGTGAGCCTGCTAGCTAACCTCAACCAGTAATGGGTGTTGTAAACCCACTGGCTGCGCAACGTCGCCGGGCTCGACATTATGCGTTACAAGGTCTCTACCAGTGGTCCATGAGCCATGCCGCCGTGAGCGAAATCGAGGCTGAGTTTCGCGTTGATAATGATTTCAGTAACGTCGATGGCGAGTACTTCAACGCGCTGCTTGTGGGCACCTCCGAGAATGCGGCCGACTTGGACGCGTTGTACATCGATAAGCTGGATCGTGAGCTCAGTGAACTCGATCCCATCGAGCGCGCGCTGCTGCGGATGGGTGTTTTTGAGCTTCGCGACCGGATCGACGTGCCCTATAAGGTTGTTATCAATGAAGCAGTGGCCTTGGCGAAGAAATTTGGTGCTACCGATAGTTTCCGTTACGTCAATGGCGTACTCGATAAGGTGGCACGTGACCTGCGTCAGCTTGAGATAGCGGCCGAGGGTTAACCGACACCGGAGCTCTTTGTCGTGGCACATTCCGAGTTTGATCTCATTTATCGTTATTTGGCGTCTTTCGGGACGGGCCCGAATACCGTGCTCGGCGTGGGTGACGATGCGGCGGTGATGTCAGTGCCAGCAGGCCACGAGCTGTTGGTATCCAGCGATACCCAAGTTGAGGGTGTTCATTTTTTTCCGGATACACTGCCCGAAGAACTCGCCTACCGCGTCGTCGCGGCTGCCGCCAGTGATCTAGCCGCCATGGGCGCCACGCCGCTCGGTATGACCCTATCGTTGACGCTGCCCGAGGCTGATGAACTCTGGTTGCACAGCTTTTCCATGGGGCTTGGGGCGGTGGTCTCCGATTTATCGCTACCGCTGGTGGGCGGCGATGTGACCCGTGGAAGCCTGACCTTGGGTGTGACCGTACTCGGGCACAGTCCGGTTGGGTCGTGGGTGCCGCGCACCGGCGCACAAGTCGGAGACTGGCTGTGTGCGTCGGGTTCATTCGGAGATGCAGCCTGTGCGCTGGCGTTGATGTCCGATGAACTCACCGATCGTGACTGCTTGGATCCGGATGATGAGCAGTATTTGGAGCAACGCTTTTACCGCCCCACACCGCGACTGGCCCTGGCAGATTGGCTTCGTCAGACGGCCACAGCCTGCATTGATGTTTCCGATGGCCTGCTGGCTGATTGCGGCCACCTATGTCGCGCATCGGGTGTTGGTGGTCGTGTCGATGCGACGAAAGTTCCGTTATCTGCGAGTCTCAGTAAGTTGCCGAGAGAGCAGGCGCTTCGGTGGGCGCTTACGGGCGGTGACGACTATGAGCTTGTGATGACTGTCCCCAAGGGGACATCGCTACCGGACGGTGTTACGCATATCGGTCAGGTGACCGACGGCGATGGGGTCACGTGTACGGAATATTCAGGAGATGATCTGATGTCAAAGGGTCAGGGGTATGACCATTTCAGGGGCTGACACAGAGGCTGGCCGGACTGAGACACCAGCGACGGAGGTGGCAAAGCCCAGCTTCGGGAAGACGCTGCCATCACCTGCGCTGCTGCTCGCTTCAGGGTTCGCTAGCGGTTTATCGCCGGTTGCCCCGGGCACAGCAGGGAGTTTGGTGACTATTCCTCTGGCCTGGTGGTTGATTGGATTGGGCACACCGCAATTGTTGGCTGCCACGTCGATAGTCTTCTTGCTGGGAGTGTGGTCTTCAGGCATTGCCGGCAAGGCCTTGGGAAAAGTCGATCACGGGGCAATTGTCATCGACGAGGTTGCCGGTCAACTCCTGACCTTTGCTGTGCCACTGGTATTGGTACCGGGCTTTTCTCCTGATAGCGCGGTTCTCCTTGCGGGTTTCGCACTCTTTCGGCTGTTCGATATCGTAAAGCCGTGGCCTGCCCGATATTTTGATCTCCATTGCAAGAACGCTTGGGGCGTCATGCTGGATGACATCGCAGCGGGACTGATGGCCGGCATTGTGCTCATGCCATTCGTACTACTGAGCTGAAGCCTGACGTTGGGGTGTAACTACCTTGCTCAGTTGAGCCGGCGTACGATCTGCGTAGCGAGGCTAGCAAGCTGCGCACCTTGCTCATGAAAAGGCGCGATCTCGATAAGCGCCTGGTCCAGAAGGTCTTCCGCGTGAGTTCGCGCGGCATCTAGTCCGAGACAACTCACATAGGTGGATTTGTTCACCGCTTCATCTTTGCCCGCAGTCTTACCCAATTCGCTGCTTGATTGCGTCACGTCAAGTACGTCGTCGATGATTTGGAAGGCGAGACCAATACCTTCGGCAAAGCGCTGGAGACGTGCGTAGCTGTCGTCGTCGGCTTGACCACAAACAGCTCCTGCGAGAACAGCAGCGCGAATGAGCGCGCCGGTCTTCTGTCGGTGGATCTGTTGTAGTGCCTCGAGGCTGACCTGTTGGTTTTCGGCGGTCATATCCATGGCCTGACCACCTACCATGCCGCCAAATCCGACGGCATCAGCAATGAGGGCAATAAGACGCACCCGCTGATCGGCTGATAACGTTGTTTCACTTGCGATGGCGCCAAAAGCCGCGGCCTGAAGCCCATCGCCGACCAAGATGGCTGTCGCCTCGTCAAAGGCTTTGTGAACCGTGGGCTTGCCACGACGGAGGTCGTCGTTATCCATCGCCGGCAAGTCATCGTGCACTAATGAGTAGCTGTGCAACCACTCGATGGCAGTTGATACTGTCATGAGTCCGGCGCTTCCGCTCACATCTGCCTGCACAGCTGAATAGGCGGCACGGGTTAACTTCGAGCGAATCTGCTTTCCCGGGTTGCTGAGTACGTACTCGGTGGCTGAGACCAATCGCGCATCGTCACTGTGCAGCAAGTGGGCAAGTTGATCGCTGTTGGTCATTCGTCGAGAGCCTGAAGCTCTCCATCAGCGGTTACCATAGCAACGCGCTGTTCAGCGGCCTCAAGGGTTTGGCTCGCTTCGCCGACCAACTTCATTCCTTGCTCGTAGAGTGCCAGAGACTCTTCAAGGGAAACATTTGGATCTTCGAGCTTTTCTACCAGTGTGCCCAGTGCCGTCATCTGCTGCTCAAGGCTGCCAGCACTCTGTTTGTCATCGGTGTTTTTGGTCAATTGCTGTTACTCCTGCTCGCCGCTAATTTGGGTGTCGAACGATGAAGAGACGTCTGTTAAATGTTGATGGCCGCTAGCGGATAAGAGCGATTGATTCCTGCGTCGAAGCTGTAACGTTGCCTGCGGCCACAATCGCCTCGGCGGTCAGTCCCGCATCGATGCGATTCTGATCCTGACTTGCGTGGTCACAGAACTGATCCGGTATGCCAATTCGTCGCACTGAGCACTCTATTCCGTGACGATCTAGTAGTTCGCTGACGGCGCTGCCTGCACCACCGGCTAGCGCGTTTTCTTCAACGGTCACGATGCGCTCATGACTTTGCGCGATCTCGAGCACCAGCGCTTCATCGAGTGGTTTGACCCAGCGCATGTCGATGAGTGTGGCGCCCAGTTGCTCTGCAGCGCGACGGGCTTCGGACAACAAAACCCCGAAGTTGAGAATGGCTACTTGTGCCCCTCGCTGCAGTACGATTCCTTTGCCGATTTCCAATTGGGACATGTCTTCAGCGATCAAGGCACCCGGCCCGTTGCCCCGTGGATAACGCACTGCTGCAGGCCCCTTATGTTCGAAGCATGTGTACAGCATTTGCCGGCATTCATTTTCATCAGACGGGCACGCAATCACCATATTGGGGACGCAGCGCAAATAACTGAGATCAAACACGCCGTGGTGCGTGGCGCCATCTTGCCCGACCAGACCTGCCCGATCGATTGCAAAGGTGACGTCGAGGTTCTGCAGGGCCACATCATGGATCAATTGGTCGTAGGCCCGCTGCAGGAAGGTCGAGTAGATCGCTACTACCGGTTTCATACCGTCACACGCGAGACCTGCTGCAAGGGTTACCGAGTGCTGCTCGGCAATCGCGACGTCGAAATAGCGGTCAGGGAAAGTCTCAGCAAACTGCACCATGCCCGAGCCTTCGCACATGGCGGGTGTGATACCGATCAATTGGTCGTTCTTGCCAGCCATGTCGCACAGCCATCGACCGAACACGTCTTGGTATTTGGGCGGCTTTACTGGCGCTGGGGTTTGCGCCTTGGTGTCAGTTGGTTTGACTTCAATTTTGTTGATCGCGTGGTAGCCAACGGGATCTTGCTCTGCAGGTTCAAACCCTTTGCCTTTAACGGTTCGTATGTGCAGAAGTTGAGGTCCTTTAAGTTCAACCACCGCTCGCAAGGTTTGAACCAACTGCGGTAGGTTATGGCCGTCGAGAGGACCCACATAGTTAAAGCCCAATTCCTCAAACAACATGCCCGGTGCCACGAGGCTCTTCCACTGTTCTTCGGTTTTCTTGGCGACCTCCCAGGCGGTGCGGACGTGTTCAAGAATTCGCTTGGATCCCTCGCGGAGCGAGATATAGGTAGGGCTCGCCCATATTTTGGCGAAATAGGTGGCTAGACCGCCGGTGTTGTGGCCAATGGACATTTGGTTGTCGTTGAGGATGACCAGCAGGTTGGGGCGAACATGTCCCGCATGCGCCAGTGCCTCAAAAGCCATGCCGCCCGTGATAGCACCGTCGCCAATCACCGCCACGGACTTGCGGCTAAGTCCTTGCTTCTCGGCTGCAATTGCCATGCCCATCGCGGCCGAGATACTGGTGGAGGAGTGGCCAACCCCAAAAGTATCGAACTCACTTTCGGAACGCTTGGGGAAGCCAGACAGTCCACTCTGTTGCCGGATGCTGTTCATCCGCTGCCGTCGCTCGGTCAGAATTTTGTGGGGATACGTTTGATGCCCAACATCCCAGACAATGCGGTCGTCGGGTGTGTTGAGCACGTGATGCAGTGCGATGGTCAGCTCGACGACCCCAAGACCCGCGCCGAAATGTCCGCCCGTCGCTCCAACGCTATAAAGCAAGAAGTATCTGATCTCATCGGCCAACTCGACCAACTGCTCCTCTGACATGGCAGCGAGTTGTTTGCGATCGCGATCGATCTCATCAAGCAAGGGAGTCGTCGGTGCGGAAGTTGGGAACGCTCTAATCATTCAAGAATAATAACCCAACTTATGCCGATGAGAGACCCCCCTAAACGTTGTCCCGTTAGTTGCCCATCGTGAGGGGGTGCGCAGCGGTAGCAAGATGGCCAAATGCGGTGTCACTCCCAAGTAATCCCTGCGTTGGCCGATGAGCTTAAGAGCTGTCAGCGACTCTTGGGGATGCTCGTAGGCGTCTTCCGTTTCTAGAAAAATCACCGTGGCTCGAGGTTGGTAGTAGCCTACCGTGCGCTGGAAGCATTCGGCAATGCCGGGTGGGTGGAGACGCTGCGATGTGCGCACAATCGTGTCGCGGGCGTTTATTCGACGCGGAGGCTGTCGCCAGTCCCACAAGAGTTCAGAGCCAATCAATAATATGCCGTCGTCGGGAATTGGCGACAGGCCGTCTGCCTGCTCTAGCTGCTCGGTAATCTCCGGACACTCCGCGTACCAAGCGCTGTCATGTTTGGTGTAGACCCGAAACGCACCGATTACAACCGGCAGCATTAGGATGATGAGACACAACCCTAGCAGTAGATCGCGTGAGATCATGGGGTCATTACCCGCTCAAGTGACTGCGTTTAAGTGTGATGGAGTTTACGTTGTCCGACCATATATCAACTATCAGTCGATCAATGAGCCCATTGTGTCACTATTTTCGGCAAAAAACGTCGGTCGTAGGGTAAAGTTATCTCATGCTCTATCAACGCAAAATCGCGCGCGCCGAGGTTCTGGCAGCCAAGTTGGAGTTCCAGCTCCAGCAGGGGCGGTATGCACTCGTCAGTGTGCAGGCGATGGGGATTGTTGCGACCACTCTTTTGCTGTGGTTCCAAATGCCTCGGTCTGCAATGCTTGGCTGGGCGATGGCGATGTTGTTGTTACTGGTTCGTTCAGTCAGGATGTCGAGGGCACTGACTAAAGAGCGGTATCACGCCCATGCAGTGTCGGTTTTTTGGGGGCTGTTGCTCGGGGCGATTTGGTCTGGAGCCTCTTGGTCGATTTCGGTTTATTGGCTCAATTTCTACTCATCAAATCAAGCCTTTGATTTACTGCTCTTGGTGGTCGCCGTTATCAGTGTTGCCACCATCGCTGTGACGTCTGTGGTCCGCGAAGTGTATTTGGCCCAGTTGTTTACCACGTTAATCCCCATCGCTAGCTTACTTGCCTGGGAGTACGAAGCTCGCCCTTCCAATCTGGTTATGGCGGTTTTGCTGACAGGTCTGGCGCTTCTGATGGCGTTAGTCAGTGGTTGGATGAGTCGCTCGTTCGGCCAAATGGTGGAGTCTCGCCTCGAGCACAAAGCCATGACTGAGGACTTCGCAGGGCTTTCTGAGAGCTTACGTCTCCGTAATGTCCAGTTGCAGGAGGCTCGCAAGCAGCTCACCGACATCGCCAACGTCGACGCGCTCACGGGATTACGGAACCGAAGGGGTGTGAATCGCGCCTTCGAGACTGAGATCAGTAGCGCAAAACGCGCGGGGACATCGCTGGCATTCATCATGATCGATGTGGATTTTTTCAAGCTTTATAACGACACCTATGGGCATCCAGCGGGAGATGAAGTCCTGCAGCGCGTCGCTGAGGTGTTGTTGGCGATTACCGCTCGTGCGGGTGAGGTTGCGGTGCGAATGGGCGGCGAAGAATTTTTACTCTTGCTACCGGGGTCCACAGAGGGTAATGCGGTAAGCACGGCGGAGCAGATCAAGCAGCGTGTTGAGGCGCTCAAAATACCCCACGATTCGTCCCCAAATGACACTATTCTCACCGTGAGTCAGGGTGTGGTTGCGGTTGTGCCAGACATGCACACATCCATCCGGGACTTACTCGAGGCCGCCGACAGGGCGCTCTATGCGAGTAAGGAGCAAGGACGCAACACTATTACGCTGTCTACATATCAGCCAATGAGCACAACTACGTCGAGCGGCACAACGTTTGGAAGCACAGCGTAAGCTACGGCCAGGCCGGCGTTACTCATCAAGGTAGCGTCGCATGCGCGACAACTGGCGACGTTCGTGTTTGTCTGGCCGGTTTTCGGGGCGCGCCATAGAACCCGCTGCTTTTCGTGCCGCTGCCGCCCGCTGTCTTCGCTCTATGCTCGCGTCGGTTTCTGCATATAAGGACTGTGCGATCGCTGCAGAGCGGCGTTGATCACTGACCACTAATACGCGCACTTCTTTTTCATCCCAGCCCTGGCGAATGACCAACAGGTCACCCGGGCTAATTTCTTTGGATACTTTGAGACGTTGGCCTCCGAGGTGCACCTTGCCACCTTCAATTGCAGCCTTGGCGAGTGAGCGGGTTTTAAAGAATCGCGCCGCCCATAGCCATTTGTCGATGCGTAATTTCCCTGCCATTGCTGATTCAGAGCCCGTCTCTTTAGATTTAGTCATGACGGGGAATGCCTCCATAAATCTCGTCAAAATGATGTATGGCGGGATAGCGGGTAGCGCTGCGAAGGGGTTTCGAACTGTCCGGTTGGCGCAGGGTGATGAGGTGTTCCACCCCGAACTTCTCGGCGGCAGCGAGTACGGCCTCAGAATCATCAATAAATAGCGTACGGTCGGGCGAAAATGGGTGCGCCGCCATCAGTCCGGACCAGAACAGAGGAGATTCTTTGGGTGCCGCGAACTGGTGGGAGGTAAACATTCGGTCAAACCACGGTGACAGATCTATCTGCTCGAGTTTGATCGCGAGGGTATCGGGGTGTGCGTTGGTAATCAGAACCACATCACAATGACTCGCTTTTAATCGTTCAAGAAATGCTTGGGCCTCGGGTCGCCAGTCGACGCCTTCTGCGACAGTCCGCTTGACATCAGCGACGCTGAAACCGAGTTCCTGCGACCAAAAGTCAAGGCAGTACCAATTTAGCTTGCCCGCCTCCCGCTCGAAGATCGGTGCGAGTTGCGCTGTCGCCTCGGCAACCGAGATGCCGCGATGACTCGCGAGTGTTTCGGGGATGGTCTCCAACCAAAATACGTTATCAAACTGCAGATCGAGCAGTGTGCCATCCATATCGAGTAATACGGTATCAATCTGACGCCAGTCTATCTTAGTGACTGATTGGCAATTTGCGATGGTGAGTGCCATGGAGAGTGGTAACCTAGGACGATGTCCTTATCTGCTAAAAATTTACCGTCACTGCCCGAGTCGTTGCGCGCTTCACTGGCGCTGCCAGAGCGTTTGATTGTCGATCTCGTGGAGATGCTCGAGCGGGTCGACGGCCTGCTACTCGAGCACTATAACAACACTGACCCCCTCGCGGTGACGCGCAAGGCGGATGACAGTCCGGTGACTCGGGCTGACGAGGATGCTCATCAAGCGATCAAAGCGGACTTAAACCGCATCACACCGGATATTCCAGTGCTATCGGAAGAGTCGCCTGATGAGCAGGTCGCCGAACGTCTGACATGGCCTGCCTGTTGGGTTGTAGATCCCCTGGACGGTACTAAAGAGTTCATTGGTCGCACCGATGAGTTCTCAATCAACATTGCCCTGATCGTCGACGAGCGCCCTGTGCTGGGGATTATTTCCGTGCCGGTGCGCGCCCATCACTACCTCGGGATTCCCGGGCAGGGTGCGTGGGTTGTAAAAAGCGGTGAGGTCACTCCGCTGCGGGGGATTCAGGTGGACACTGAAAAGCCTGTCGGTGTGTTGGCAAGTAAACGGCATCACCCCAAGAAGGTCGAGGCGGTGCTCTCGAAGCTGTCGTCGGTGGGGGACGGTGTTGTGCGTATCAACGCGGGCAGCGCCTTGAAGTTTTGCGCGCTGGTAGAGGGTGAGGCAGTGATTTATCCGCGGACTTCACCCTGCTATGAATGGGATGTGGCCGCGGGGGACGCGCTCGTTCATGGTGCTGGTGGCTTTCTGGTCGACGGAGCGGGTCAGACGCTGCGCTATAACCGGCGCAAAAGTTTGCTAGTCGAGCACTTTATTGCCGGCACCGACAGCAGTGTCGATTGGGTGACACTACTTTCCTGACAAAATCGGCTTGTCAGCCACTGTACCAAGAGGTAACTTCCCGATGACTCGACGAGGTGGCTAGGCAAATGGCAAACGACGGAGGTGATGCAGCGAATCAGGATATGACGCCTGCAATGCGCCTCATGACCCTGCAGGTGCGCCATAAAGCCCTCGATGCCAAGATCAGCCAGATGCAAACCTTGCCGTATCAGAACCAACTGTTGATTCAGCGTCTCAAGAAAGAAAAGCTCAGCCTCAAAGACGCGATCGAACGTCTTAAGGATGACATGATCCCCGACTTAAATGCTTAAAGGTTTTTAGCCTTAAGACGCTGAGGCACCCTCGAGGGCCAGCAACCAGCGCTTTCGCTCGAGCCCCCCCGCAAACCCCGTCAATTTTCCCGCCGTGCCGATGACTCGGTGGCAGGGAATGATAATGGACAGTGGGTTCTTGCCGGTCGCACCACCCACCGCTCGAGCACCGGTTGGCTTGCCGAGCTGCCCGGCCAACACCCCGTACGTCGTTGTCGCCCCATAGGGGATTTCCAATAGTTGCGACCAGACTGATTGCTGGTATAGCGTGCCCTCGGGTGCAAGCGGCAGATCGAAAGACTGGCGTTTCCCCTTTAGGTAGGCTTCAAGCTGCTCGGCGGCTTTATCGAGAATTGGGCATGTTTGATGGACTGGTGCTGAGTCATAGCCAGCTTGCTCTGGCCATCTTATAGCGCTGAGACCTGCCGGCGTCGCTTCGAGCATCAGTACACCCAGCTCAGTTGGCAGTAACCGCTGAAAGACTGTGGTCTCAGTCATCGTTATTTGTCCCATCGCCTGCTGTCGAGCCCATCAAACCAGAGGCGTGAGCCGCAAAACCGGCGCCCGCTTGTCCGTACAGATTAAAGGCTGAGATGCCAACCTCTGACATTTCCTGGGCGTGCCCCTCATGGCGCACAACCGCTGCAATTTCACCGCGATAACCCATCGATCTCAGCAGTTCAGCGACCAACATGTTCTCGTGGTGGTTAGTTAGCGCCAACATAACTAGCTCAATGTCACTGAAGCGCACCCGATACCAGAAGTCAGGATCAGAAGCATCTGCATGCACGACCCTTCGTTGCTGTGAGCGGTGAACCTCGACTTGGCTTTCGGTGGACTCCACCCCCAAAATTCCATGGCCGTAGGTTGGCGCGAGAGCCTCGTAAGCGCCCGTGCCAACTCGCCCCATACCGAGAATGATAATTCTCGCGTCATCGGTGGGTTCGAATCCCTGCATTAACTGATTAGATTGAAATTTGAGCAGTCGATCACGATGCCGGAAGTAAAAGTTGTGGGTGGCAGACGACATAGGCGCTGCAACAACAAAACTGACCGCTATAGCGATGGATAGTGCGGCGTTCCATTCGGGGTTGACCCAGTTGGCTGCCGCGGCGACCGAGATCACGATGAGGCCAAACTCGCTGTGGTTGCTCAACGCACCCGAGGCGAGTACGGCGGTTCGCGGGCTGGTGTGAAGTCGTGTCATCAGAGGGAAGTAAAGGATAGGCTTCGCGGCAGCAAGGAGCCCAATGACTATCGCGAGGGCAATCAGCGTGGGCGATGGCCAGCCGCTCAGTCCGATCGACAGGAAAAAGCCCACCAAAAACAAATCTTTCAGTTGGATTAAATTGCCCGCCATGGCTTTGGACTTTGGGTGTCCTGCCAATACTGCGCCAACCATGAGCGCACCCAGATCACCCTTTACGCCCACGAGCTCCGAGACCTGCCCGGCGCCAATTGCGAGGGCAAGCCCGAGTAGTGTCAGCAGTTCACCATACCCTGCGATCGACAATAATTTGAGGATTGCGGGCTTCAAAGGAACAATCAGCAGCAGGCCTAGCGCATAGACAGTGGGCACTTTGCCGGCTGAGAGCGCGAGAAAGCCAACGGCAACGAGGTCCTGAACAATTAGGATGCCAATGGCAAGTGCAGCATGACCTGACTGGGTTTCGCCCCGTTCCTGCATGGTTTGAATGACAAAAACCGTGCTGGAGAAGGTGAGGGCAAAGGCAACAATACCGGCACCCATGAGTGTGAGTTCGAGCCCGGGAAGTAGTGCTGACAGGCCCATTAAAAGTAAGAACATCAGCACTTGGGTGACGAACATATGCACTAGAGTTGTGCCCCAAACTTTGGTCTCAAGGAGTTGGCGCGGGTCCAGCTTTAGTCCAATCGTGAACAGCATGAGCGTGATGCCGAGTTCCGCTAGGATCTCAAGCAGAGGACCACTTTTCATGCTGAGCTCATGCAGAACAAAACCGGCGGCGAGATACCCAATCAGCGCTGGAAAGCCGATTGCTCGGCTTGCCATGCCGCAGAGAAGCGCGACACCAATGATGATGGGCTCAAGTAACTGCACGTGAATCATCCCGATTGCTGGGTTGTTTGAGTAATGCAATTGCCGCCAAGACTAACAAAGCGAGTTCGAGCAGGGGAGGCAGGAGCCCTAATCCTATCGCACCCGATAGTTGGAAAATCGCCGTGGTGGTGACCACTATGGTGACAACCAGAGAAAGTCGCTCGCTGCCCATCAACCCCAATGCCAGCAGCAGCAAAATAGCGCCGCGCCCTGCATCGACTAGGACAGGCATACTCAAGGGCTCAAGCCAGAGCATCGCGATGCGGAGGGTTCCGATGGCAAGCGCGAGGTAACTGGCGATTAAGCGCGTTGCGGGTCCGTTTAGACCGCGAAGTCGATACAGATCGCTCACAGTGTCGCACTCAGCTGTCTTATCTGCCATCGTCTCCGCCAACACGCTAATCGCGCTGACTGATCACTAGCTGGTAGTCCTTGTTGGTTTACCATGGTGGCGTACCGGGTAGGCGTCGGTAACCCATTGCGTTGAGCGCGACGCAGTTGGTGAAAACGAACCAGTGCACAAAGTTGTATAACGTGCTTATGGTTCCAGATCGCATAGCCAATAGTCCAATGTCTTGTGGTCCACTATAAAGGCTAGCTTAATCTGATTTCGGCACCGCGTCTTTTCAGCTTTCCAGTGTTGTGATCGCAGCTGTGGATTGGGCGAGAGAGCAAGGGAGGGAGACAGAGGGCGATGCAGGGAGAGGGCTACGCGAGACCCGTGATCCGGCAATTTATTCTTTCATGTCGTAGCACCCCATGTGCTTACGTAATAACAACGGTTCGGTTGGTGCCGCTCTGATGACTACTCTCGATATTTTGCGTTTGCTTGCTGCGGGGAAGCCGGTTGGGCTCAACAAGCTTGCGATCATGGCTGAAACCGATGTAGGTGCAGTACAAGCTGCAATTGATGATTTGCGTGCCCTGGATATTGCTGTTGAATACCGCGAGCACCCTGCGGCAGGCAGTAACGGCAGCGCCGAGACTGTTATTGAGCCCCGTGCTGGCGTAAATATTGAAGTTTGCCTCCTTGAACCTCTCGATTTGCTCAATCCCGACGTGATTTTGCGGTCGGGAGGGGGGCTTCTAGAGGGCTTAACCCGTCTGACCGTTGAGCTCGATCCGGGGTCGACCAATGAAACCCTCACCCGGGAGGCTCAATCGAGCAGCATCCACGGCGTTGCGCTGTTCGCGGAGCGGCAATCGGCGGGGCAGGGGCGGCTCGGTCGTCCGTGGGTGAGCCCTTTAGCTCGTAATCAATATCTCTCGATCGGTTGGCAGTTCGATGCTGGTATTGCCGCGATGCAGGGTTTGAGCCTCGCTATCGGTGTTGCACTTGCGGAACAACTCGAGCGCGTGTGGGGGTGTGCCATCCAGCTCAAATGGCCTAACGATATTTATGCGGATGGTCGCAAGCTGGCGGGCATCTTGATCAACGTGATTGGACAGGGTGACGGGCTGGCAACGGCGGTGATTGGTGTCGGCCTCAACGTGAAGATGCCTGAGGCAGCGGCTTCGGAAATCGATCAGCCCTGGACAGATCTGTCGACCGTTGTATCAGCACCGATCACCCGCAGCGAGGTCGCAGCGGTCATGTTGTCGGCGATTTTTCCTCTCTTAAGTAGCTACCAATCGGTTGGCTTTAGCGGCTGGCGCGAGCGATGGTCGAAGCGGGATTTGCTGTATGGCTGCCCCGTCGCGGTTCAGGGTAGAGTGTCGTTGGAAGGCATCGCGGACGGTGTCGATGAAACGGGTTCTTTGATGATTCGAACAGCGACAGGGCGCGAGACGGTGTTGGCGGGAGATGTCTCCCTGCGAAAGGTGTCGTCGTGACGGTGTTGCTCGTTGACGTGGGTAACACTGCGCTGAAGTGGTGTGAGCTCAAATCCGCCACTTATCAAGACGATTCGACGAGTAATGCTGAATTGTTTACCCGCGTGAACCGGTGTGCCCGAGATCCACAGGCGTTTATAGCCGACGTGATAGAACAACAGCTCACGGTATCGCAGGTCTGGGTTGGCAGTGTCGCGAGTACCGAGTTCGATGAGCAGTTGCAGACAGTGATAGCGGCTGCGCTGTCGGCAGAGGTCCGCTTTGTGCACAGTGAGATTGAGTTTGCTGGGCTAATAAACAGTTACCAAGAACCCCAGCGCATGGGTGTTGATCGTTGGCTAGCGATGCTGGCTGCCTGGAAAGACCTTGGCTCGCCGGTTGTGGTTGTGGATGCCGGGACGGCAATCACGATTGATTTGGTGACGGGGGGTGGGCAGCACCAAGGAGGCTACATCATCCCGGGAGCTGCACTCATGGATAGCGCACTGACCCGAGAAACCCAGCGCGTTCGGTATGAGGGTGAGCCTCAGCGTGCCATTGACCCTGGGCGCTCTACTGCCGAGTGTGTCAGCGCGGGGGTCTGGGTTGCAGCGTTTGGTTCCGTGCAGTGGGTGGTCCAGCAATATCCTGACTATCAGGTAATGGTCACTGGCGGCGATGGCCAAGCGCTATTGGAGCTGGGATTGGTGGGTGAGTGGCGCCCTAATCTCGTGCTCGAGGGGTTAGCGTTAGTAGCTGCCGCTGAGAGTCAGCCTGCTCAGTGATGTGTGGTACCGCACTCTGTTGGATGACCTGCGCCCAGAGCAGCGTCGCAGTCGGCGTTTATGTTCGAGATTTTTCGAGAGATACAGTCACGTGAGTTCAGGCAAACAGCTGGGAAACAGCACATGACAGCGCAACGCACACAATTTTTCTTTTGGATAAATGTGGTGCTTCTGGTTTTGGTGCTGGTGGGTTTCGCGCCGACCTTCTATTTAGTACCCACGGAGGTTGCCAGTGAATTCCCTGCGAGGCTGATCATTCACAGCGCCGTGCTCAGCCTTTGGTTTATCTGGCTGACGATTCAGGTGTCATTGGTGCGCCTGGGCCGAGCGCAACAGCATCGAACAATGGGCAAAATCGGTGTGTTAATTGGTGTGGCAACGATTTTTTCCGGGCCGCTTGCGACGCTGGGATCAGTCAGTCGGCTCAAGGCAAAGGGCTTGGATTGGGATTCGAATATGAGCGAATACCCGCCGCATGGTATCGAGAGCATGACCTTTGATGAATTCGCGCGCACGCTGGTCTTCGGCAATTTAAGCGCGGTGTTAGTGTTCGCTGTGTTGCTCCTGGCAGCGGTTGTCTGGCGATCGAAGCCCTTTATGCATAAGCGTTTAATCACTTTCGCATCACTAGCGATCATATCACCTGCCGTTGCGCGCATATCCCGCTGGCCTTTTTTTGGGGGAGAAGATGGCCCAGTGATTCCTTTGGTATTGCTCACGCTGTTGTTGTCAGTGGTGATTCACGACAAGGTGACGCTGGGTCAAGTGCCACGGGTTACGTGGGCGTGTTTGGCGACGTCTATCGTGATTCAGGCGATTGGAATAGCGATAAGTGCGACGGATATGGCGGGCGATTGGGTTCATTCTCTCGCCTAGGGGCTTGGCTTGGTGTGGGATCGTGGCTTTCTGTTGTCGCGCCCCCCACATATCGCCCTTACACCGCTTCAATAATGAAGTCCACGAAATAAGATTTAACCAGAAGAGGCTTGGGGTATGAGTATTGATAAATCGCTAATGGCAGCTGACAGCGCTGCATCGTCATCAAGCCTTTACCGCTCATTCGCGCCGCTGTCACTGACGCTAGTGCTCGGCGCTTTACTATCCGCTGGCGTGAGTGCCCAGGAGCACCCTGCGAGGGAGCATGACAGTCAAGCGAGCCATGAGCCCCACAGCACGGTTGGGATTTTTATTGGTGATACCAATGAGGATCGACGAAATGGTTTTACGGTGGGTTTGGAATACGAGTATCGGGTGAGCCAATTGCTGGGCCTTGGTATTACCGCCGAGCACGTTGCCGGTGAGTTTGATACCAATGTGTTTGTGGCGCCAATTGCCCTGCACAGCGGTCCGTGGAAGGTGTATGCCGGTCCGGGCATTGAGGACGGCGAGGAGGGCTCCGAGTTTTTGATGCGTGTGGGGCTTGAGTACGGTTTCCACTTTGGCGAATACGAAATTTCTCCGCAAGTCGACGTCGATTTTGTGGACGGTGAGCAGCTCTTTGTCTTGGGCGTTGTGTTCGGTATGGAGCTGTGACTACCTCCGCCATTTAGCGATGTCGTTTGTGATGGTCATAAGCGCATCCGCGGGTGCTTGCTAGTGCATCACTTGTTCAAACCTGCGCTGCTTCCTGCAACAATAAATTCGCAAATCTGCCATGGGATTGTCATCTCCGGTCGTCAAGCTGCGCTTGATCCCGGCGCGACGGTCATGTCTGGTGACATGACATCGAGTGATCAGCCCAGCGCCTGAGTGTGACTCGGAGACAGGCATATGAGTTCAGTGACAGCTTTGCGTTCAGTACGGCCCGGCGAATTTCGAAGTGCACTTGCCAATGAGTTTGGCGACTTCATCGAGCGAGAATCCCGGCGGTTTGCTCCCGAGGATTGCTTGCGCATAGATCTTCACTGTCACGATCACAACAGCGACAAACCCGACGAACTCTGGGGACGGATTCTAGGTCTGCCCGAAACGTGGCTAAAGACCAAACATCTGGTGAAGTGCCTGCGTGCCAATGGCAGTGACGTCGTGACGATCACTAATCACAACAACGCGCGGTCATGCTGGGACTTGTTAGAGGCCGGCGCAGATGTGTTGGTTGCCGCGGAATTCACCTGCCACTTCCCCGAGATGAATCTGTTTTGTCACGTGCTGGCATACGGTTTTGATCGCGAGCAGGAAGCCATCCTCGATGCCAAGCGGGAGGACATCTACGACTTCCTTCGGTTCGCAGCGTCCCACGATATTCCGGTGGTGCTGCCACACCCACTGTATTTTTACTCGCGCAACGAAAATATCGACATGGAGCTGTTCGAAAAACTGGCGGTCATGTTCCAGTGTTTTGAAGTGCTGAACGGACAGCGGGATGTGTGGCAATCCACGTTGACACTCAATTGGGTGGAGAGTTTGACCCCCATGAAAATCCGCGCCTGGGCCAAGAAACATCAGCTTAACCCAAGGGACTTTGGCGTCGATCCCGACAAGCCCAAAGTGCTCACTGGGGGCAGTGACGACCACATGGGTATTTTTGCGGGGCAGAGTGGCTCCTATCTGATGGTGCCTAATCTGCAAGAGCGCTTGAAGACTGAGAAAGCCTCTGCGCTAGCGTTGGAAGCCCTGAGAGCAGGGCGAGTTGCACCGTACGGCAGCGTCGGAGAGGACCAAAAACTCAATATCGCGCTGCTCGATTATTTTGCTCAAGTCGCGACGCGGATTGAGGACCCCGGCTTGCTACGTATCTTGCTCCACCGGGGTGAGACTAAGGACAAGTTGGCCTGCTTTGCGATCAGTAACGTCCTTCTAGAGCTCCAAAAGCATAAACATTCGAAGAAGTTCTTTGAGTTCATCCATGACGCGTTACAGGGCAAGCGGCCCAATAAATTACTGAAGTGGAAGGTGCCCAAGAAATATCGGTTCTGCATTGGTTATCTCGAGGAGATCGCCGATAGCCGCAATCATTCGCTTGAGTTCTTCGTCGCTACGGTAAACCGGGTCATCGCCGATTTATTTAAAGAACTGAATAAGCTCATGTTTGCGCGTATCCGCGAGTCAGAGTTGCTGCTTGAAGGGAGCTTTCTGCAGGACCTTTCTACCCAAGATTTGACCCGCAACGTCGAGTTGCCGAGCCAGCTTACCGCCTTGGTGTTCGGCGGCGAGAGCAAATATGCGCAAAGCGGGGATTGCCGAGTGCGCAAATTGGTGGGTCAGCTCTCGTTTCCAGCCATGATTTCAATGGTGCTCAACGGCGCCAGCATGGCGAGCACCCGCGCCCTTTATCAGAACCGAGAGTTCCTCAATGACTTTGCAGCTCACTTGGGCGTTAATCAGCACGAATGCCGCGCGCTGCATCTGACCGATACCCTGTTTGATAAGAACGGTGTTTCTCGATCTTTGGAGGGCAAGCTCCGCCAGGTTCAGAAGAACGATATCGCCATCGATTTTCTCGTCTGTCATGAGTCTGCCGAGGCGGAGCCACACCTTCATGTGTTGCGCCCGCTTGAAACTTATACGCTGCCTGATTCGGGAGAGCAGCAACTCCGGATGCCCGACCTGATGGAAATTGCCCGTATCTTTTATGAGGGCGGTTATGATCGCGTTATCTGTTCCACAGAAGGACCGATGGCGCTCGCAGCGCTGTTCCTGAAGTATAAATTTAATGTGCCCGCGTACTTTTTCATGCACACGGACTGGATCGAGTACATCAAGAGTACGACCAATGCCACGCAGCATGAGCGTGATCGGATACGGCGCTTGCTTAGGTTGCTCTACGGCCAATTCGAGGGCGTGTTTGTGCTCAATAGCGACCACCGGGAGTGGCTTGTTGGTCACGAAATGTTGTTGGACAGTGAGCGGATCCACATCACCGCGCATCATGCTCCCAAGCCGATTGCTGAGCTGAACCCCGTGGATAAGCGTGATCTGTTTGATGATGCCACCGCGGAAACACCGGTGATGTTTGTCGCCTGTCGGCTGAGCCGCGAGAAGGGTATTTTTGATCTCCCGGAAATATTGGCCGAGGCGCGACGTAGCTTGCCGGATGTCCGATTGGTGATCGCAGGAAGCGGTCCCGATGAAGAGGCGTTGCGGGCAGTGCTGCCCGACGCCGCTTTTCTCGGTTGGATCGACGAGCAGCGATTGGCCCAGCTCTATTCGGGGCTCGATCTGTTTGTATTCCCATCGCGCTTCGACACATTTGGCAACGTCGTTCTCGAGGCCTTTGTGTACGGTATGCCGGTTATTGCTTACAACTGCAAAGGGCCCAAGGACATTGTTGAGCACGGCGTGAGCGGCTACCTAGTTGACACTGCGGCCGACATGGCGCGACAAATCGTCGACCACTTTCAGGGTGAAGACCGTGCCGCACAAATGCGCAGCAGCGCGCAGCTCAGGGCGACGTACTATCAGGCCGATGACATCATGGCCGGCTTTATTCACTATCTGGGCCTGCCTGCACCGGTGTGCATGTTAGAGCACCGATCGGTAGCCTGAGCTTACGTATTGAATCTTTCCTTGGGGTGTTGAGCGCATTAGACGGTCGGTATTTGTACGCCGCGTTCCTGCGTCGTGCCAGCCTTGCGGCGTTTGCATAATCTAGCAATTAACGCCGGGGCCATTGAAACCGACGGAACCTTTGTCTAAACTCGCGCTCCCACGCGTCGCTGGCGTAGCTCAGTAGGTAGAGCAGCTGATTTGTAATCAGCCGGTCGGGGGTTCGATTCCTCTCGCCAGCTCCATTTTTTGTTCAGACTTGTCAGGTCTTTTGGCTCACTTCACATGGGCGAGTTTGGTTAAGAGAACCAGACTCCCCGGTACCTCTTTGCTCATTTTTCGCTGAACAGAACTGCTGAGCGGCTAACTATCAGCCCACTCAATAAGGAATTTCGCGACTCGCTCGACGAGTATCTCTGCCCCTTCACTCACTTGCGGGGCGCTAGACCCCCATCCCAAAGCATTTCGGCAGTCGGCGAAGTCGGCAAGGGGTTCACCCATTGAGTCAGTGATCTCGCCTTCAATACACACCTGGCTTTGATCGGCGCCAAAACCAATCCAGACCCTCAGATCCTGATTACCCGGATCAAGGGTGGTGAAGCGTCCTGTCAGATTGAGGGCGTCGGCTGGGATAGTAGTTTCTGACTCATCCAACGTGACGGCTGTGAATCCGGCGCGACGCACCACCTCGACAATGTCTGTGGCTAGCAAATGCGGCGCTGACTTAGCCATGGCTTTCGCTGTGTCATCGGTGGTAAATCGAGGGTTAATCGTTATTGTCCCGGGGTGCGTACTATTCTGTGTGCCGGGATCAAATTGAACCAATAGCGTGTCGCAGATAGGAATATTTGTGGGTCTGAAAATTGCCACCAAGACAGTGCTCAGCAAGTACGCCATCTTTCACGGGCGCGCGGAACGTTCTGAGCTCTGGTATTGGTTTTTAGCACTCTTAATCCTGTTCTTTGTATTAGCGCTGATTGAGGGAGCGATTATAGCCCCGTCGCTTGGGTTTGAAGCGTTTGCGCCAGATGCTGGCAATCCTCTCAGCGCGTTAGTGAGTATGCTCATTTTCCTACCCACCCTTGCGGTGATCGTGCGCCGGCTTCATGACATTGGGCGGTCGGGTTGGTGGGTCTTGTTGCAATTAATTCCTATTATTGGCGGTTTGATATTGCTCTGGTGGTACGCCCAGCCGAGCGATAAAAAGCCCAATATCTATGATTAAGCTCGGCTGGCCCCCGGCAGGCAGCAATCCCCATGAACTGAAGGCTAATCGAGGCAGTCGGTTGCTGCTAACGCTGGTGATGTTGCTCACAAGCTTGTCAGCGCCCGCGGCTGTGGCGGGGCAGTTTCCCGACCCGTTTGACGGCGCTTTTGACGTCTCCGAATACCTCAGAGAGAACACTTTTGGTTTCCTGCCAGTCCCCGTGATCATCACGGAACCGGCGGTTGATAACGGCGTCGGTATGATGGGTTTGTTCTTTCATGAGTCAGAAGAGGAGGCGGCACGGCGCAAGGCCTTGCTGAAAGAATCGCCCGACGCCGCGAAATTGCTTCTTCCTCCAAGCCTTAGCATCGTTGGCGGGGCGATTACTGGCAACAACTCATGGTTCGCCGGCGGCGGGCACGTGGGCTTCTTCAATAAAGGCGCTCAGCGTTACCTGGGCTTTGCCGGCTATGGCGACGTCAAGCTCGACTACTATTCAGTGGGTGATATCGAACTTGAAAGACCGTTTTCCCTGAAGACCGAGGGGCTCGCGGTCATCAATAGTTTCAAGTGGAAGCTAGGAGAGATCCCGCTGTTTATTGGTCCCAAGCAGCGATACGTGGATGCGCAGCTTCAGCCAGCTGACTTTGAAGATTATTTACCGCCCGATACGCCCTCTGATATTGCGGACAGCATCACTGACCTACTCAGTGTCGATACGACTCTGTCGTCAATTGGGGTCGACGTTGAGTGGGATAGCCGGGACAACTTCTTTACGCCCACGTCCGGGCTTCATGTTGCCGGCTCAGCCCTCTTTAATCGGGATTTCTTGGGTAGTGATATCAAGTTTGACGGGTATACCCTCGATGCGGAGTACTACTACCCGCTGACTGAGCGATGGCGTCTGGGTGTGAAGGGCGCTGGCGAGATGGTCGAATCCGACGGAACGCTGCCACCCTATGCGCGCCCCAGCTTACAGCTACGGGGGGTGCCAGCGGCGCGCTATCAGGGTGATCGTATCGCGTCCCTTGAAACCGAGGTGACGTGGCAGGTTACGGATCGATGGTCGCTGCTGGGATTTGTCGGCGGTGGCCGTGCGTGGGCGGATAGCGACAGTTTTAGTGATGCCTCAACGGTTGCAGCCCGCGGTGCCGGTGTTCGCTACAAGATAGCGCGCAGTTATGGTTTGCATGTTGGCGTTGACGTCGCCCGTGGCCCCGAAGATACGGTGTTTTATATCCAATTAGGGTCGGCCTGGTAGTGCGCTGCCCCGTTTGGGGTCTGGGGTTTCGGGGCTGTCCGCGAGTTCGGTGCGGGGTACCGTCCCAGCTCAGGTGTCT
The DNA here is from genome assembly GCA_965657905.1 of Luminiphilus sp. Classification (GTDB taxonomy): domain Bacteria; phylum Pseudomonadota; class Gammaproteobacteria; order Pseudomonadales; family Halieaceae; genus Luminiphilus. The sequence continues at coordinate 45,365 of CBFHPT010000017.1, forward strand.
TGAGCCCTCCGAAACCAACAGAAGGTAACAAATTAACCCCCAAAACCAGTTGACATCAGGCCTTGACGTCACGAGAATGTGCGCCCTCTTGGAGGGGTTCCCGAGTGGCCAAAGGGATCAGACTGTAAATCTGACGCGCGAGCTTCGGTGGTTCGAATCCACCCCCCTCCACCAAGAATAGGCAATCAGACTGCTTTTGTGGCGGATTTGGTTGGTAGGTGAAGAGGTGTGAGTGGGTTCGAACCACAGGTTCGACTCGAGGCAACTGTAAGTTGCCGAGAGAGCGTCGCGCAGCGACGACCCGGAGGGCGAGGGCCGCAGGCCTGAGTAATCCACCCCCCTCCACCAAGAATAGGGCAAATAGTGCCGGTTTTCGGGACTTGGTTGCAGGTGTGGTGTGAGGCCCTGAGGGAAACCCCGCGGGTATAGTTCAATGGTAGAACCTCAGCCTTCCAAGCTGATGATGCGGGTTCGATCCCCGCTACCCGCTCCATAATCCGAAGAGCAGGCGGTATTAATGCTCATATAGCTCAGTCGGTAGAGCACTTCCTTGGTAAGGAAGAGGTCACCGGTTCAAATCCGGTTATGAGCTCCATTTTCAGATAGCGGCATTGGGTCGTTATCTGTGTAGGTTGCAGTATCGGTTCGCCGTGCTGCGTATATA
>CBFHPT010000018.1:0-45756 GCA_965657905.1 Luminiphilus sp.
CGACCGGTTTTGCACTGGGCGATTTGCGCGGTGCATTCGTCGCAACAATACCTGCCGAGGTTGTCTCCGCAAATATTCAAGCAAAATGAGTGTTTGTTCCGACGTGCTAGTGCCGCTGTCTGCGACGTAACCTTGCCGTTGCTAGCCCAGTCGAGACTCTAGCCTAGTAGGGACAAGAGACCGAGCAATCCGTATAGGATGCCAAAGCATATCCGAGCACTGCCCCGGTCAATGTGGTGCGCGCCTACAACCCCTTCGCTCACCAGCCACCAAGACCACACTAGGCCGATTAGTGGGCCAATCACCGGGATCATCCCCGTGAAGACGGTCACTGGGTAGAGCGCCGCCGAAGCTGCGGCGATAGAAAAGCTGGTTCCGAAATCTTGGCGGCTACCGAGAAAGCCAATAACGAGGTGGATGATGCCGGCAGCGATGAATGCCATCACAATTGCGATAACCGGTGTGAGCGCTAGCACAAACAAGCTCCCTAGCAGACCGGTGCCGCCCATCGAAAACAAGCCACCACCGAGCACCATCGCGAGTACAGCACCCGTTGTCGACAGCAAGGTGACGTAGGTGGCGCCGTCGCCAAAATCGAGCGCATCGGTATCGTCGCTGAAATACCACTGGGGCTGGACGAGAATAGACGCGGTGCGATCAAGAACGCGATGAAAGTGCATAGGGTCATCCTTCGTTTTCCGTCATCTTAGGGTAGTGCATGGCCGAGGTTTTGTCCTCTATCCCGTTTTAAATGATTGAAAGTTGTTGGTGGGGCCCCCGCTTTGAACGCTTAAGGTATGGCGATCAGCGGGCGCTTTTGCCATGATGTTGCTAGTCAACTTTGCCACCGCATACGCCACGTTTGGCCCGCGGTGGTGGGTTATGTCTTTGGCCAGCAAGAGTTCGAAAATCATGAGCACTCCTACCAGTATCCGCGACTGCATGCACCGCAACCCTCTCACGATTGTGACCAGTGCGCCGCTGGCAAAAGCCATCGAACTGCTGGTTGAGTTCAAGCTAACTGGATTGACCGTGGTTGATGATGAGGGCGTGCCCTGTGGCAAAGTGACAGAGCTGGATTGCATCCGCGCAGTGTTGAACGCGATTTATAACGATGGCAACCCCGAAAACGTCTCGGTTGAGCAGGCCATGACCACTGAAGTGCATGCCTGCGCGCCCGAGGAGAGCATTGTGGAGGTGGCTCAACGGATGATCGATTCGCACCAACGCCGCAATGCGGTTATACAAAACGGCAAGCTTGTCGGTCAGGTCAGCTCGAGTAACATTCTCTGGGCATTGATGGAGCACTCCAGAGGGAAAGCACCCCAGCGCTAGAGCGCTCGGAGTAAACGGCTAGCACACTCGCGGGTGTCAGGGGTCTAGACGCGAGACGATGAGGTTGAGTTTGCCCGCGAGCCACATCCCGGCAACCATCGCTACGCAGAATACGATTGTCGAATGATGCCCGTACGCGAGTGCTGCAATGGCCGGTCCTGGGCAATACCCCCAAATACCCCAGCCAATGCCAAACAGACCGCCGCCGACAAGCAAGCGTGTGTCTATCGCCTTATTCGTGGGAAGATTAAATGCCGCCGCGAACGCCGGTTTTGATTGCGCGATTATCCAGGGGGTCGCGCCCAAGCTGACCAGTAGGGCGCCGCCCATCACAAACGCCAAATCGGGATCCCAGTTGCCCGCTAGATCAAGAAACCCGATCACTTTTGCAGTGTCAGTCATACCCGACAGCGCAAGGCCAATGCCAAAAATTAGCCCGGTCAATAGTGCTGGCCAGTCCTTCATGTCAGTACCCCGAACAACTGGCGTGTCACAAACACGGTTACCACACCAGTTGTCATAAAAGTGATTGTCGCGATGAGTGATCGAACGGATAGACGACCGATGCCACAAACTCCGTGACCACTGGTGCAGCCGCTACCCATGCGGGTCCCCACGCCAACGATCAAGCCTGCCAAGGCTGCGAGCCACAGTGGACTATTAGTCGGCACCGGTATGGGCTTGCCGGTAATGGTATGCGCCAATGCGCCGCCGGCGACCAAGCCAACGATAAACAGCCAGCGCCAGCTTCGATCCGGGCCGCCAATTGCGCCCCATAAAATACCGGATACTCCCGCAATACGTCCCATGGTGGCGAGTAAGCCCATGGAGGCGACGCCAATCAATACGCCCCCGGCAATCGGGAGCAAGAACGCTTCCATTGTGATCTCCAAACTCTGTTTATGACCCTCGCTGAGACCGCGACCGCTGGTCCCGTGGATCGAGACCCGATCTACGATTTATACGGTCTGCCGGTTCAGTCTGAGGCGGTATTCGTTGGTGCGGTATCGGTCTTAGCCGTAAGCCATCATCAACCGACCGCAAAGTATAAACCTTATGTTCACGGGGTGTCAGGAAGCGCCGAATACGGAGACGGGTCCGAGTGAGAGCCAAGTGTTATCTCGTGCGGGTGCTTGAGACGCTAGGAGCAGTGCAGTGATGCTCGTAGACCTCTGTGGTTCGGTATGTGCCAGCCCAATGCGCGGCTGGGAGATATCGCTTTACTGGGGCGCTGGCCAGCCTTGCGCAATGAGACCGTTTTCTTCCTTGGCCGAAAGGGCGATGCCAGACGCTGCAGAGTCTATAAATTGAGCGACCGAATTTAGGTCGCCGCTACCCGCTGGACGGTATGCTGCTTCCTGATCAAGGAATACCTCTCTGCCCACGACTTGGGTGACCCAGCTGCCATCATGGCGACAGGCGACACCCCGCCAGTGGTTTTCGTCTGACGCCAGCATGAATTCTCGACACCAGGCGCCATTTGCTGCGGGAAAAGTGAGTACAGCGCGCATTTCTCGACCATCCGCAAGGGCATCCCAGCCCTCGGCTTTCGAGGGCAGGGTATCGAGGGCCTGGGCCAAGGCATTGTCCATGCCCGGGGTCGCACTGGGGGAGGTTGCGGAGAACTGCAGGGCTACGCCAATTGCGAGCGTGATTGTTGCAGCGGCCGCCACATGCCCCATAGGCAGGCGAAACCCGCTCACGGCGGTCGGTTGCTTTGAGAGTTTGGCGGCCAATAAAGGGGATACCGTTACCGGATCGGCATCTTGCAAGGCGCGCAGCGTTGCGTCGTTGCGCTGAAACTGCTCAAGGCTATCCGCCAGCGTGGTGTCGTTCTTAAGCCGCAGTTCAAGAGTAAGGCGCTCGTCGTTACCCAACTCGCCGTCGATATACCGACACAACAGTTGATCGTCCTGCTGTCCTTGTGCGTCCAAACTATGAATGTCGGCCATTGCCGTCTCCCAAATAATTCCCCCCCTCCCAAGCGGGGGGTGCGCACCCGATTTTGGGTGCTAGTGCCGGGTCGCGCTCTTTGGCGCTTCAATGACCCCAACTCCAATTTTGCTAATCAAACTTACTCATGAGTCCAGCTTATCTGCCAAACTGCGGCGCGCACGCGCCACTCGACTCATTACTGTTCCCAGCGGAATATCCAAAATTTCCGCAACTTCCGCGTAAGACCTGCCTTCAATTGCCACTAACAGCAGTGCAGATCGTTGCTCCTCGGGCAAGGTTTCCATTGCCTTGCCGGCGCGCTCCAGTGCGATTTGTGTATCGCCACTGGGACCAATTACGCCAAGGTCACTGTTAGCCGCGACCTCATTCTGCGCATATCTGCTGCGAACCTCCCTCGAACGGAGCTCATCTAGCCAGATATTGCGACAAACCCGGTAACTCCACTTCGCTACGTGAGCGTCCGCCGGCATGCCCTTTTCCAGCAAACGTTCAACGGTCAGCTGTAATAAGTCTTCAGCGTCGGTGCTGTCGCCGGTGAGTGATCGGCAAAACCGCTTTAGACCCGCCAACTCGGTCATCAAGGTCTGCCGTTGATTGTCGCTGAGCACTGTCATCGCTTGCCTGTTAGAATCCTGACGGTTAGGGGGCGGTTTTTATTCCATTGATGCGGCGAGGGAATGTCGAGGGGTGGTGAAACGTCTTCAATGTATGCGGCCCGCTGGGGTTGAAGGATACGAGAGATGCAGATTAAGTCCACAGGAAATACCGAATTGGTTCGTCGCTGGCTAGTGGTCGCAACCGCGACGCTGGCGCTCAGCGTGCTGGCGGCCCCGTCCTACGCGCAACTGACATTCGGCGGCGTTGAGGTGGCTGAGGATGACGTCGAGGAACAAGTTGAAGAGCAAGTCGAGGATCAAGTCGAAGAGGTGGTCGACGAGGAGACCACCGATGCAGCGGAAGACGCTGTGGACGATGTGGTTGAAGAGCAGGTGGTCGACGCTGCCGAAGACGAGGTTGAAGATCAGCTCACGTTTGGCGGCATTCAGGAGCAGGTTGACGAACAGGTAGAAGAGCAGGTCGAAGACGACGTGGTTGACGATACCGAAGATGCCGTTCAAGAAGAAGTTGCCGACCAAGCTGAGGAGACCGTTGAGGAGCAGGTCGCCGATCAAGCCGAGGAGACCGTAGAAGACCAGGTGGCTGATGAGTCAGAGCAATCTGTCGAAGAGCAGGTCGAGGAAGCGACCGAGCAGCAGATCGTCGACGTTACTGAGGAAACGGTAGAGGACACGCTCACCGATGAGGTTGAGGACTCAGTGTTGGCGGCCACCGAAGAAGAGGTGACTTCCTCGGTAGAGGCCGAGGCCCAAGATCAGGTGGCAGACGCCCTAGAGTCCTCGGTCGAGGAGCAGGCCGAGGCAGAAGTCGAAGATCAGATTGCAGAGGCTTCGGAATCTGACGTCGAGGACGCCGTTGATGATGCGGTTGCGGTGGCGGTAGAGGAATCTGTGGCGAATGCCACTACTGAGCAAGTTGATGAAGTGGTTAACGACTCTACAGAAGATGCTGTTGATGAGGCGGTCGTTGCCGTGGTTGATGAGTCGGTGGCGGATGCGACCAGCGAACAAGTTGATTCCGCGCTTGATGATTCTACAGAGGACGTTGTCGACGATGCCGTAGCGGATGCAGTGGCTGATTCGGCGGAAGATACAATCGCCGAAACTGTGGTTGCAACCGCCGATGATGCTGTTGTTGACCAGGTCGCTGAAACCACTACCGAGGCCACCGAGTCGGCGGTTGAAGGCGCCCTTGAGTCGGAGATTTCTGATGCCGTTGAAATAAGCTCCGAGGGTGCTCTTGAAGTGGCATTGCTGGCTTCCACTGAGGCGAGATTGGAGGCCGAAGTTGATGAAATACTGGATACGATCGAAGCTGAAATCGATATCGATGAGCAGCGCATTCATCGCGGCCAATGGTTGGTCATGGCAGAGCCCAGTGTTTTCCAGGAGTTGGCCGATGAAGGTTATTTGTTTGACAGTTATACCGATCTTCCTGGCCTGGGGCTCCGGCTCGCCGAGGTAGCGGCGCCAGCCAGTTTCGATATCTCCTCAGCACGCGAAGGTATTATGGATGTGGTGGGTTCTGATCGCGCCGAGGTTGATCTCAACCACATTTATACCGCGGGTGCACCCGAAACACTGGCTTACGAGTCAGGGATATCGCCGAGAGATGCCATGGTGTTCCCCGAGGACATGGATGTACTGGCGATGCGCATAGGCATTATTGATAGTGCAGTCGATGCCGAGCACCCGTCCCTGGAAAAGGCCAACATCAAGGCGCGTGCTTTTACTAATGACACTGATGATGTGCCTGATTTTCATGGCACTGCTATCGCGTCAATTTTCGCAGGGGATAATCCAGAGCTGCAGGGCCTTGCACCCAATGCCGAGCTGTTCACGGCCTCTGTCTTTGAGCGCGATGCGGATCAAGGGGAAATTGCGAGTACAGTGAGCCTCGTTAAAGCCCTTGATTGGCTTTTATCGTCAGAGGTTGATGCCGTTAATCTCAGCCTCGCAGGCCCCCCCAACCGGCTCCTAGAGGTCGCGCTGAAGCGTGTCGCTCAGCAAGGCGTCATGGTGTTAGCAGCTGCGGGTAACGGTGGTCCGATGGCCAGACCCAAATATCCTGCGGCCTATGAAACGGTTGTTGCCGTTACCGCGGTGGACAACAAGGGGCGAGCCTTCCGTCTCGCCAACCGAGGAGATTATCTTGATCTGGCTGCTCCCGGCGTCAATCTTAGACACGCTCGTGCTGGAGGCGGTTATGCGGCGTCCTCGGGCACCTCATTTGCCGTGCCGTTTGCTGCGACCGCCGCTGCGCGCCTGAAGCATCGTGAGCCCGGCGCTGACGTTTTGGCCACGCTGTATGCAAGCGCTACTGATCTCGGCCCACCTGGGCGTGACGACATCTACGGTTACGGAATGCTAACGCCGTAGGTCTGTAATTGGCGGGTTGAATTCAGAACAAAATCTCAAGGCGAGTACCTACCAGCGATTGTTCATAGTCTGCGGCGGGCAGGTTGGAGACGTAGTCACTATATCCCGCATAGACAAGCCACTGGATGTGTTCACCAAACGGCACTTCCATTTCTATTTTGAAGCGCGTTCGGTCGTCATTACGTTCCTCCCCGATGCTGGGGGTAATGCCAGTATAGTCCCTGACCTCATGACGCAACCCGAGTTCAACGGTCGCTAGCCGGTCGCCTAATTCGAAGCGCTGAACGAAGCGTATTTTGACCTGGTGAGCATCGTAGTCGAAGCGGTCAGCTTGACTGTTCTCAGTACGGTAGTTGTAGCCAATGTTGAAGTAACGTCTCAGTCCCCGCCAGAAATAATATGAGTCAAGCTCTAAACCATCATTGATGGCGTTACGACCTCTGCGACGGGACACATCTTTCTCGCCATGCACATAGGCGCCGCGTAAAAACCAACGTTTACTAACGAAGCCAGACAGCGAGGGAGAAATGCGTTGGTAGGTGAGGAAGTCGTCGCCATCGAGTAGCGCGGCGATATAAAAATAATTGATGCCCGTCGTGACAGCACCCCAATCACTACTCAAATTCGCGCCCAACATGTGTGTCTCTCGGCTCAGGGTATCGAAAGACTGATAATCAACGCGGGAGTAGCCATAGGATAAGGACGCCGCGGTGCTGTCCGTGAGGTCTGAATCCAACGCGAGATCAAGGGATGAGACCAGCGCGTTATCGCCTAAATTGCTGGCACGATCCAACTCATCAACTGCAACGTTACTGTCGTATTCATAGCCTAAACCCAATGCGCCTGTGAATTCAGTTTCTGCGAGCGCCAGCCGAGGCACGACCATCATGACAATGGCGGTGAGAAGGAAATGCAAGGCGTTGTGTCGTGTGGTTAACAGCATGGATCGCCGTGGCTGGCTTAGGTGCCGAGAAGATAGGAGGGTACTGCATGGGGTCGTGCAGCTCAATTATGTTGCTTAATGTTCTATCTCTAGGTGAGCGATGCTCGGCGCTCTGGTATTCTGCCCTCTTTGCCAAATAACGAGGTTTTCCAATGTCAGAGCAAGATCAGCATCTTCAAGCAATGAACCGATTTATTGCTGTTGCCAATGAAATGAAGAGCGATGGTACGCCTACCCACGTGGTTTCTTGGGCAATGATGACCGCCTCGGCGGTATATGCCACCTATTCCGTCGCTGGCAATGCTGGTGGTTTGAACCCTACGGGCGTCGATAAAGTAGTCGATTCCTACCGCCAGTGCCTTGAGCAAGTGCAGACTGCGCGAAAGCAGGAGCTTGAAGGGAAGGGCGCCGAGATTGAGAACGAGCAGTCTTAGTTCAGCGCTTGAGTTCTTGAAGGGTTTTCCTGAAAACCGCTGTCCACAATAAAGCGTTCTAATTCGGCCAGTTGCAGCGGTTTGCTAAATAGGAACCCCTGAATAATGTTGGCTCCAAGCTCCCGTAACCTGTGGTACTGAGCGGGGCTTTCAACACATTCCACGACCACTTCTAAATCCAGCTCGCGGCCGATTGCAATGATGGCACCGGTCACCTTTGCCGCCGTTTCATCGCTTTCCATTCCCATCACAAAACTGCGATCCACCTTGAGCTCATCGAGGGGGAACTTTGATAGGTAGGCGAGGGACGAGTAGCCGGTGCCAAAGTCATCGACCGATAGCCGAGTGCCAACGTCAGTTCGGAGAGTTGTTAACCGCTCCATCACGGTTTCCATGTTCTGAACCAAAAGACTCTCAGTGAGTTCGAGCTCGAGCTCCTCGGGTTGCAGCTGATGGCGATTAACGGCGTCGCGCACGTCTCTGACGAAGTCTTGGGTCAACTGCGGCGCCGAGACATTCACCGAGACCTTGGGTAGCGCAACCTCTCGTGCTTTGAGGTCAGCGATGTCTCGACAGGCCTGATTGAGAATCCAGTTGCCCAGCGCCAGAATTTGGCCACTTTCTTCTGCAATGGGAATGAACTTGAACGGCGGCACCAGGCCACGCGTGGGGTGATTCCAGCGCACGAGAGCCTCTGCGCCGATAACACGGCCAGTTTCCGTATCGATCTGGGGCTGATAGTGCAGCACCAGTTCCTGATCAAAATCCGCTTCGCGCAGATCAAGCTCTAGCTGAAAGCGTTCGCTGCCGGCTTCATCCATGGCCGCGTTGAATAGCGCTGGCGCTTTGAGGTGATTTTCTCGCGCGTGGTTGACCGCGACATCGGCTGCGCGAACGAGTTCCTCGGGTTTTTTGGCGTGATCAGGTGCCAGTGCGATGCCCATATAAAAACTGAGCTGAAGTTCTTTATCGTCGATAGCGATGGGCTTTTGCAGCGCCGCCAACAAGCGAATGGCGGTCGCTTCGGCATCATCGGGCGCACTGATACCGTGCAGAATGATGCACAGCTCGTCGTTGCCAACCCTAGACACATCCTGTGGTTGCTCATCGTGGCTAATGACATCGCTGTGTCGAATGGTGTCGACAACCCGCTCGGAAACTTCTCGCAACATGCTGTCGGCGATATCGCGACCTAGGGTATCGTTGATGCGGCGCAAGCCGCACAAATCGATAAGCAGTACACCCAGGTGGCGACGTTCCCGCGCTGCAATCTGCATGAGCATGGCAAGCTGCTCGAGCATTAGGCGGCGATTGGGTAGTCCCGTGACGGGGTCAAAGTAAGCGACACGCTTCATTTGGCTGCGGGTGCGGGTTACCTGTTCCTCAGCTTTATTCAGTTTCTTGCTTGCAGAGTCGACTTTCATCGAAAGCAGCGTTCGGTCAACGTCCAGCTTGGCCTGAATACGGTGCGCGCCATCAATAACACCTTTTAGCACCAATGCGATTTCGCCGACCTCGTCATGCCGGTTGACCGGTAGGCGGGGATCTTTGGGCAGGTCGTCTTGAGTAATCGCGTGGGCAACCTCGGCCAACTGCTCGAGGGGCTGGCTGATGGCCCGCGCTGCGGAGCGGATCAGCAAAAGGGCGAAGAGCAGACCAATGGTGACACCCGCAAGAATCATTAGGGCGTTATGAGCCATTGAAGCGACCAGAGAGGATAGCTGTATGCCGGCTTCCACATAGCCGGCGACAAAGCGAGCGCCGGTGCCTGCATCCTGGGCTACCGAAGCGTTGTAATTGACGTAGGTAACACTGGAATCCGACGGATTAACGGGGCTCATTATGGGTATCGAGACCACGTAGATAGACTTGGCGAAAGGAATGTTTTCAAGCCAACTGTTCGACGGGCCTGAATTGCTGCTGGGGGCTAAAACTTGCTTGAGTTCATCCAGTCGATTCTCTCGAGTGCGCGGTGAGCGCGCTGGCAAGGGCGCAATATCAGAGTAGAGCCCAACGCGCTCGCCATCGATGTGATGAGCGGCCCCAAACGTTAGTGCATTGACGTGGTTGGCAAGAAACGCCAACTCGCGCTCCAGTGCTTCACGGTTGCGATAGTGGAGATTGATCGCCCATCCGGTGTTGGCAGCCACAGCTGTTTCAATACTCGCAACCCAGCGGGTACGTCGGTTATCAAATTCTGCGATCAGTAGTGAGACGACGAGCGTGATGCCGGCGATTAAAGCCGTTGAGAACGATAGTAACGAATAGCGCGTACTGATTTTCACGCGGTATTGGCTAGCTTTCGATACTGCGGCATCGGACTTACCTCGGGGTAATGTTGCATGAGCGGCACCGGAAGTCCGTTTTCGTTGACGATGTACGCGTGCCGTCGACTGAGATCCTGTGGGTTGTCGACACCGCAACTATGAGCAAGGGTTGTCACTTCGTTTATGATATTGCTTGCGTAGTTGGCAACACGCTCACATTTGACTGTTGGGTCGAGGCCTCTCTGGAGGTCTTTATCATGGGTGGTAATGCCGGTGGGACAGGTGTTTTTGTTGCACTGCAGCGCTTGGATGCAGCCTAGTGAAAACATAAAGCCGCGTGCGGTGTTAACGCAGTCCGCGCCAAGGCACAGGGCTGCGGCGACGCCCGAGGGGGTGACCATTTTGCCCGACGCGATGATCCGGATTCGATGGCGCAGACCGTACTCGTTCATCTTATCGACTAACAATGGCAGGCTTGTGCCCACCGGTAGCCCCATATTGTCCATCAGGCTTTGGGGTGCTGCACCGGTCCCGCCGTCAGCGCTGTCGAGGGTCATAAAGTCCGGCGCATACTCAAGGCCTCTACGGTGCACTTCTAGGAAGAAATCATCTAGCCAGCCCGCGTGGCCCAGCACAAATTTAATACCGACTGGCTTTCCGGTGACGCGTCTGACCCGTTCGATCATGTTTTGGAGGTCTTGGGTATCGGCGATATCAGGATGGCGATTAGGGCTGATGGAGTCTTCTCCCTCGGGTATGCCGCGGGTTTTGGCGATGATGTCGGTGACTTTCTCACCTGGCAAAATGCCGCCTTTGCCCGGTTTCGCGCCCTGAGACAGTTTGATCTCGAACATCTTGACGGCCTCATGAGCAGCAATTTCGCTCAGCTTCTCGTCGCTTAGCTGGCCACTCGCATCGCGAACACCGTATTTGGCGGTGCCAATTTGGAAGGTGAGGTCGCAGTTGCCCTCAAGATGGAAGGGTGACAGTGCACCCTCGCCCGTATTGTAGAGGATGCCTGCTTTTGCAGCGCCCGCCGATAACGCTTTAACTGCAGGGGCAGACAGCGCGCCATAACTCATGGCAGAGATGTGAAAAATTGAATAGGTCGAATAGGGTTGCGTCGCGAAGCCCTCCCCAAAAACGATCGGCTTTCGCTGTTTAGCGTGCTCTTCTTCCTCGAGTCGGGGAAACATCGCATTGAGGAACAGGATCTGGCCGGGTTTATCGAGAGGGTTGGTCGAACCAAAGGCAATGGTCGAGTCAATGTTTTTGGCCGCTCGTGCAACCCAGGAGCGCTGAGCGCGATTAAAGGGTAGCTCTTCTCGATCCATGGCAAAGAAATATTGGCGAAAAAAAACGCCCATGTGTTCAAACACGTATCGCAAGCGACCAATAACCGGATAGTTCCTTCGGATTGCCTGCTCGGTTTGAGTGACATCGAGAATGTATAAGATCACTACTGCGATGAGGCCCAGCAGAATCAAAAAGCCCAATAGCAGAGCGCCCGCTTCAATAACGTTCAGCAAAAAATCGTGCACTGTTTCCATGATGAGTGATCCCCCCGTGATAGTTCGAGTATAAAGGTGGCTCGACGCTCTGCCACTATTTAGCGTCAACGATGATTTGTGTTTATTTACGCTGCCAACACGTTGCTTGTGGGCTCAGATGGTCTGCTCTGACCTGTTCTCGTTGTTAGGATTTTTTTTTTGGAAACAGAACTGCTACTGCTTTTTATTCCGACCATTATCGCGGTTTCGGTGACGCCGGGAATGTGTATGACCCTCGCGTTTTCGATGGGCCTGACGCAGGGCTATCGTCGTACACTCTGGATGATGATCGGCGAGATGGTCGGGGTTACCATCGTGGTCTCCAGTACCTTCTTTTTATTGTCCTGGCTTCGTACCTTGGAGCCGATCTATTTCAATACTCTGGCCATTCTCGGTGCGCTCTATCTGCTTTGGATGGCGCGCAACCTTTGGATGGCACGGGATCATTTTGGCCGCCAGCAAACGCCCGGTAAGCTGAGCCGTCCGGCACTCCTTACGCTCGGCTTCACAACGGCGATTATGAACCCTAAGGGGTGGGGGTTCATGATCGCACTGTTGCCAGGCTTCATTGACGCAGAGCGCTCCATGGGTACTCAGCTGGCAACGATGTTAAGTATTTTGTTGATATCCGAGTTTCTCTCGATGTCGCTCTACGCTAGCGGCGGCAGTTGGCTAGCAAAGACTTTGGGCGACGATCAAAATCTGGCGATTCTCAACAAGGTAGCGGCGTTGCTCATGGTGGCTGTGGCGGTTCTCGTTTTTTTGTAACCGCGACGCGAAAACACCGGTCACGAAGAAAGCTGGGTGAGTCCAGTGTATTGGGCGAGAGCCTCAGGATTGCTCAACGCATCCCGATTGCCAACGGGCTTGCCGTTGATCGCATTGCGCACGGCGATTTCCGCGATTTTCCCTGAGCGCGTACGCGGGATATCGGATACCTGAATGATTTTTGCCGGCACGTGACGAGGCGTGGTTTCACGGCGAATCTGCTGTCGGATTTCATCGGAGAGCGTGTCATCGAGCTTGACGCCAGGGCGAAGAACGACAAAGAGCACAACGCGTACATCATTGTTCCATTCCTGGCCCACGCAGATACTTTCCTCAACGTAGTCCAGGCTTTCTACCTGGCGATAGATCTCGGCAGTGCCAATGCGAACGCCACCTGGATTTAATACCGCATCAGAGCGGCCATGAATGATGAAACCGCCGTTAGCGGTGACTTCGGCGTAGTCGCCCTGCGACCAAATACCAGGGAATTGTTCAAAGTACGCTGAGCGGTAGCGTGATCCGTCGGCGTCATTCCAGAACCCGAGGGGTGTGCAGGGAAAAGGCTTGGTGCACACAAGATCGCCCTTGACACCTACAACCGGCTGGCCGTGTTCATCCCAGACCTCAACGGCAAGACCCAAGCCGGGACACTGAAGCTCGCCTTCATTGACCGGAAGGCATTCATTGCCCAGAGCGAAGCAGGAGATAATGTCTGTCCCGCCAGAGATCGAAGCCAGACACAGATCCTGTTTTACGTCGTTGTAGACAAAGCGGAAGCTTTCGTGGGAGAGCGGTGAACCCGTCGACAGCAATGTGCGCAAGTTAGTTAACCGGTGGCTTTGTCGCGGCTTGACGTCAGCTTTTTCGGTGGCCGAAATGAACTTGGCACCGACGCCCATAATGTTGACGCCTTCTTCATCACAGATGTCCCACAGGGATTCGGCATTTGGATAGAAGGGCGATCCGTCATAAAGAAGTAGCGTTGCTTCGCTTGCAAGACCAGATACCAGCCAATTCCACATCATCCAGCCGCAGGTGGTGAAATAGAACAATACGTCTTCCGGTCTCAGTCCTGTGTGTAACTGATGTTCTTTCACATGCTGCAATAACGTGCCGCCGGCACCGTGCACGATACACTTGGGCACGCCGGTAGTGCCCGATGAAAACATGATGTAAAGCGGGTGATCGAAGGGTAGTTGGGTGAAGGCCAGTTCCGGCGGGGATTCATCACCCAAGAACTGACTCCAAGCGACGATGCTGCTGTTGGTCGCGATCTCTAAACCAACGACTGGTACAGCAACCACGCTCACTGCGCTCTTTAGTGCATTGGCAAGCGCTGCTACCTTTGAGCGGCAGTCAATGGTTTTGCCGTTGTAAAAGTAACCGTCGCAGGTAAAAAGAACTTTGGGTGAGATCTGCCCAAAGCGATCCATGACGCTGTTGGTGCCAAAGTCAGGCGAACAGGACGACCAAACCGCGCCGATGCTGGTTGTTGCCAGCATCGCAATCACGGTTTCGGGGATGTTGGGCAGCAGCCCAGCTACGCGATCGCCCTCAGACACGCCGCTAGCTCGAAGCGCTGCAGCCGTGCGGGCAACTGCATCATAAAGTTCGCCCCAAGAGAGTTCATTGCGCTGGCCATTTTCCAGTCGACCTATGATTGCCGGTTTATCGTCGCGCCGGCGCAGCAAATTTTCCGCGAAATTGAGTCGGGCACCTTCGAACCACTTGGCACCGATGAATTGGTCTCCGTTGCTGAGAACGGTTGTCGCGGGCTCACAATGCCTGACGTCCGCAAACTCCCAAACTGACCGCCAGAATTCCTCTGGATGAGTTGTTGACCATTGATGCAGTGCCCCATAGTCAGCGAACTGCTCATCGTAGATTGTGTTTAGTCGTTTTTCGAAGCGCTTAAGGTTTGACTGCTGCACGCGATCAGGTGATGGAGTCCAAAGAGTCGGCATGGCGTATTTTCCTTTCTACGCGGATCGAGCAGATGGCGATGCGAAGAGGTCTGCTGAGGGCGGCTCACGGATTAGATCGCGTTTTGGCTCGCTAGAATCTGGTACTGATTCACCGCGCTGTGGCGCTGATCGCAGACCTTGCTTTGTATGGTACCGAAGGCCGGACTTGAACCGGCACGCCTTTTACAGCGGGGGATTTTGAATCCCCTGTGTCTACCAATTCCACCACTCCGGCCCTGAATTGAGCGCGGGAAGTATAGCAATTGGCTCAGAAACAGCAATGGATTGCTGAACTTAAAGGAACTTTGCGGTACACTCGGAAATGACTCAGCGCGCCGGGGTCCATCCCGGTGGCACGCTTCTGAGTATCCAATGGAGAAAAGACATGGCGATGACCCTCATCAAAAAAACTGACGACTATAAAATCTTCAAACGCGGTGACGAACGTTTCGCAATTCAAGATTCCAGCGGCAAGCCGGTTAACGGTGAAGAGAAGGTAAAAATTCTACTCGCTGAAGAGCTGATCAAGGTCACCTTGCCTGCCGAGCCAGAGCCCGAAGCGCCCGCGGACGACGCGGAAGCGGTCGAAGAGACCGAAGCAGAAGCAGAAGCCGAGGCCGAAGCCGAGTAAGCGGGTCAGTCAGCTATCACTGCCGGGTATACATCCGGCCACGAACTAAAAGCCGGCTCAGAGCCGGCTTTTTTGTAACGGAATTAATTTTCAAGAACCGTAGACCACATTAGCCATGAAACGTCAGGATTTTGGTTTCGACTTGCCTACCGAATTGATTGCGCAGGCGCCGCTAGAGAAACGCAGCGCTTCGCGGTTGATGGTGGTAGATGGCGTTGACGGCTCCGTCGACCATTGCCGATTTACGGACATTGTTGACCTGATTGACTCAAAGGACTTACTAGTTTTCAACAATACCAAGGTATTACCTGCGCGCTTGTATGGTTGGAAGCAGACCGGTGGGCGGGTCGAAATATTGCTTGAGCGGATGAGGGCAGACGGCACGGCGATGGCGCATGTCCGGGCGAGTAAATCCCCGAAACCAGGGAGCTGTTTGCAGATTAGCGCCGATGCCGACTCGGATGTTGGAGAGTTTTCGCTGCGGGTTTTAGGCCGGGAGGGGGCGCTTTTTCACTTAGAGCCTGAGGCAGCTGAGTGGCCTGAAATCTTGCACAAGTACGGTCATATGCCGCTGCCCCCTTACATCGAGCGTGGTGATACGGCAGAGGATCGCGATCGTTACCAAACTGTTTTCGCCAAAAAAGAGGGTGCGGTTGCTGCGCCGACAGCGGGGCTGCATTTTGACAGTGGGCTCCTAGAAGCGCTGTCGACTCGAGGTGTGGCATCGATAGAGTTAACGTTGCACGTGGGTGCGGGGACATTCCAGCCAGTGCGTGCTGATGATATTGAAGATCACCACATGCACAGCGAGTATATTGAGGTACCACAAAGCGTCTGTGATGCCGTTGCGTCGTGTCGAGATCGCGGTGGCCGCGTAATCGCGGTGGGCACCACGGCTGTCCGATCCCTAGAGACGGCCGCGCAGTCCGGAGTTCTTGGGCCGTTTAGAGGCGATAGTGATATCTTTCTATATCCCGGCAAGTCCTTCAATGTGGTTGATGCCATGATCACAAACTTTCACCTACCCGAATCAACGTTAATTATGTTGGTATCGGCTTTTGCGGGCAGAGAGCAGGTGCTTGCAGCCTATCGCGAGGCGGTCAAACAACAGTACCGATTTTTCAGTTATGGCGATGCCATGTTTGTGACGCCATGTCGCGAGACGATGGCTTTGCGAGGTCAGGAGTCATGAAGTTTTCGATAACGGGTAGCCAGGGCCGTGCCCGTCGAGGAGCTTTGGTGTTTGCTCGGGGTGAGGTACAGACCCCCGCATTTATGCCGGTGGGCACTTACGGCACGGTGAAGGGCATGCTACCCCGCGACGTAGAAGCGATTGGGGCCCAGATTATTCTTGGGAATACCTTTCACTTATGGCTGCGTCCAGGCACGGAGATTATTCGCCAGCACGGCGACCTGCATGATTTTATGGGCTGGCCGGGTCCCATTCTTACCGACTCGGGAGGCTTTCAGGTTTTCAGTCTCGGCGAGTTGCGTAAAGTCAGCGAGGCAGGTGTCGCCTTTCAGTCGCCCGTCAATGGCGACCGAGTGTTTCTTGATCCCGAAACCTCGATGCGTATACAGCGCGATTTGGGTAGCGACATCGTCATGATTTTTGATGAATGTACGCCGTACCCGGCTACTGAACAGGAAGCCCGTGACTCGATGGAGCTTTCCCTGCGATGGGCAGAGCGCAGTAAAGCCGCCCACGGTGACAGTGCTGCGGCGTTATTTGGCATTGTTCAAGGCGGTATGTACCCAGCCCTGCGACGGGAATCTTTGCAGGGTTTGGTGGATATCGGCTTTGATGGCTACGCTATCGGTGGCTTGTCGGTCGGTGAGCCCAAAGATGAAATGATGACGGTATTAGACGAAATCGGCAGTGAGTTACCGGCTGATCGGCCGCGTTATTTGATGGGTGTGGGAACGCCCGCCGATTTGCTCGAGGGAGTGCGGCGTGGCGTTGATATGTTTGATTGCGTGATGCCAACGCGTAATGCTCGCAACGGCCATTTATTTACTAGTCGCGGTGTCATTAAGTTGCGTAACGCGCGACACAAGACCAGCACTGAACCAGTCGATCCGAACTGTGATTGCTATACTTGCAACAATTTTTCTCGGGCGTATTTGCACCATCTTGATAAATGCAACGAAATTCTGGGTTCGCAGTTGTGCACCATCCACAATTTGCGCTATTACCAGCAGCATATGCAGGGCATACGCTCGGCGATTGAAACCCAAACGCTGGACGCGTTCGCTGACGATTTTTACGCGGGGCAGGCGACGCTCGAGCATTAAGGTTCAGCTGAGTTCTGGATACATTTTTTTCTGATTCGCAACGGAGCATTACGATGAAATATGCACTTGGAGATCGTCGGGTGCGTCTGGAAGGAGAGGGGCACTTTATTGCGCCCGGCGCTGCTGTTATTGGCGACGTCCTGCTCAAGGCGGGTGCCAGCGTGTGGTTTTCTGCGGTGGTACGTGCGGACGTGGAATACATCGAGATTGGCGAGGGTGCCAATGTGCAAGACGGTGCTGTGTTGCACGCAGATCCGGGTACGCCGTGCCTGATCGGGCCCCGGGTTACTATTGGTCACAATGCGATGGTCCATGGTTGTACCATCGGAGCGGGTTCTCTGGTGGGCATTAACGCGGTCGTACTCGATGGTGCAGTGATTGGCAAAAATTGTTTAATCGGTGCCGGCGCTTTGGTAACGGGCGGAACGGAAATACCGGACAACTCTCTGGTGCTGGGTTCCCCGGCCAAGGTTAAGGCAACGCTGACGGATGAGCAGGTTGCAGCGATGGCCCTTGGGGCTGAGCACTACGTGCACAATGCGGCTCACTTTGCTGAGCACCTGGAGCCGATGGATGACTGATAACCCCCCTCAAAGCCCTTGCGTGTCAATTTGTGCGCTCGATGAAAATGACGTCTGTCAGGGCTGCTTCCGAACCGGGCCGGAAATCACTGACTGGTTTATGGCTGATGCTGCGCGCAAGCGAGAAATTTTGATCGCCAGCGAAGAGCGGCGTCGTCAAAGCAGCCGCGTTACCTTGCTCTAGTGCATCGAGAGCGCGGCTCAAGCCGCGCTAGAGGTCAGCTCTGATTTGCTTTTGGTGAGGGGTTTAATCATGACGCGACTGATGAGGTTGCCGTCGATTTGCTCGACCTGCAGCAGGTAACCCGGAATTCTGACCGCGACCTGCCCAGAAGGGAAAGCTTCCAGCGCTTCCAGCGCTAAGCCACTGATCGTCTTTGGCCCGTCTGTGGGCAGATCCCAATCTTGCTGACGGTTGAGATCCCTTATGCTCAGGGTTCCCGAGCAGATGGTACTGCCGTCGCTCAGTGTGCGTACCTCGACATTGTCCTGTGCTAGGTTCGAGGTGAACTCTCCAACGATCTCCTCAAGAATATCTTCAAGAGCGACGAGTCCCATTACGTCGCCGTACTCATCAACCACCATGCCAAGGCGCAATTTCTTCTGTTGAAACTGTAGAAGTTGTGTGTGCAGGGGCGTGTTTTCAGGAATGAAGTAGGGGCTCTCCATCTCGGTCTCTAGCGCGCTTCGATTGAGCCCTGAGCCATCAAGCACCCTGCTCAGGTTGCGCATATGGAGTACGCCTTTGATGTTGTTAATGTCTTCATGCCAGACGGGCAACAGTGTATGCGTGCTGTGTTGAAGCTGCTCGAGGATTTCATCGTCCTCGTCATGCAAATCAATGCCAAACACTTCGTTTCGAGGCACCATAATATCGTCGACGGTGACCTGCTCCAGATCAAGAATATTGACCAGCATCCGGCGGTGTCGGCTTGGAATCATAGAGGCGGACTCGGTGACAATAGTTCTGAGTTCTTCCTGGGAAAGCGCCTCGCCTTCCTGATCCTCAGGCTTAAAACCCATTATCTTCAGAATGCCGTTGGTAATGCTGTTAATTGCCATGACCAGCGGCATAAACACTTTTAGAAGCGGCAACAGTATCAGGCTAAAAGGAAACGCGACTCGCTCGGGGTGCAGCGCGGCAATAGTTTTTGGCGTGATTTCCGCGAAGATCAATACCACGATTGTGAGAAGGATGGTGGCGATTGCGATGCCAGCATCACCATAGAGTCGGATAGCGATGACCGTGGCGATCGCTGACGCCAGAATGTTCACAAGGTTGTTGCCAATCAGGATGAGGCCGATAAGTCGATCAGGGCGATCCAGTAACTTGCTAGCGCGATCCGCTGCTCGATGGCCTTGGCTGCGCAGATGTTTCAGCCGATAGCGGTTGAGTGACATCATGCTGGTTTCCGAGCTCGAGAAGAATCCCGAAATCAGAATGAGCAGTGCTAGTGCGGCAAAAAGTAGTCCCAGCGGGGCGTCGTTCAAAGGGCTCGTAAATAGGTTGTGGCCAAACACGGATGGTGGAGAAAAACTCGGTCCGATACAAGCGACAAAACCAAGGCTTTTGGCGACGCTAGATGATGAGTTCCAGCACTAATTTGGAGCCAAAGAAGCCGAGCAGTAGGCACGTGTAGCCAATTGTTACCAGTGTTACTGCTGTGCCTATCCGCCAGCCGCGTTTTAAATGCACCAGTAATGTGATCATAAACACCGCCCAACCCAGTACCGTCAGCACCGTTTTGTGCACCAATTGCTGGCCAAAAAGGTCATCGACAAAAAATCCACCAGCTACAATCGCTATCGTCAGCAGCCCAACGCCTGCAAAGAGCAGTTCGAAGAACATGCGCTCCATTAAGTCCAGAGGCGGTAGAATTTGAATCACACCGCGGGTTCGGTGGGTGCGGAGTCGCTGAGCCTGAAGGGAAACCAGACCCGCTTGCAGCGAGGTCAACGTGAGCACGCCAAACGCGACCAATGACAGGGTGATGTGAAATAACAGGCCTGGGCTCAAATTGCTGGCGCCGGGCCCGGTAGCTGGCCCAAAGGCGTTCATGAGCACAGCGAGGGCGGCGAGTGGGAAGGTCACAATCACCAAAACATGCAGTGGCCGCACAATCAAAATAGCAATGCTGATGAGTGCCATGGTCAGAAAGATGAGCGACGCTACCTTGTATACGCCAAAATTCATGGCGCCGTCACTGACTGTCAGCAATGCGGTTATTAAGTGCGCACCAACGGCTGTCAGTGCCAAAAAGATGACGGTACGCCGCGGCGCGCGAGCCGTTTTACTGTCTAAGTGGAGCAGGTAGCGAGCGGCTGCGGCCACGTAGAGAAGAGCGGTAGTTACGGCCAGGCCAGCATTAAGAAGGTCGGGGCTGTCGGTCACTTGGGGTCCTGATGTGAATGGGTCATTGGGCGAATGTCATCAGGCACGTATACTACGCCTTTATTGCGATGTGATGTGCACTCGCGCTCGGGTGTTATTAGAGGTTACATGTTTGACGGATTAAGTGAACGGCTCTCGGCGAGCCTCAAGTCGATGGCGGGCAAGTCCCGGCTGACCGAAGACAATATACGTGACACCTTGCGCGAAGTGCGCATGGCGCTTCTGGAAGCAGACGTCGCTCTGCCGGTAGTTAAGGGGTTTACTGAGGCTGTTAAGCAGCGCGCGGTGGGTGCTGAGGTGGCGCAGAGCCTGAGCCCAGGGCAGGCGTTTCTCAAAATTGTCCAAAGTGAGCTGCAGGCCACGATGGGCGAGGCCAATGAGGCGCTGACATTAAACACCCAGCCGCCCGCGATCGTGATGGTCGCTGGTCTGCAAGGTGCTGGTAAAACCACGTCGGTTGCTAAACTCGCCCGCTACCTCATTGAGCGTGAGAAAAAGAAGGTGTCCGTGGTCAGTGCGGATGTCTATCGCCCAGCGGCCATTAAGCAACTCGAGACGCTGGCGTCGGAGGTTGGTGCTCGCTTTGAGCCCAGCAGCGCTGACGAAAAGCCCGTCGATATTGTGAATCGAGCGGTGGCCAGCGCCAAGGTCGGTTTCAGCGATGTGCTGCTGGTCGATACGGCAGGTCGCTTGGCAATCGATGAGGCCATGATGGCTGAGATCAAGGCGCTCCACAGCGCTGTGCGACCGGTCGAAACGTTGTTCGTGGTCGATGCGATGACGGGTCAGGATGCTGCCAATACCGCAAAAGCCTTTGGCGATGCGCTGCCGCTGACTGGCATTATTCTGACCAAGGTCGACGCCGATACCCGCGGCGGTGCGGCGTTATCCGTGAGATCAATCACTGGCAAGCCCATCAAGTTCCTTGGGGTCGGTGAAAAAACCGAGGCATTAGATCGGTTCCACCCCGATCGGCTCGCGTCGCGGATCCTTGGTATGGGCGATATGTTGTCGCTGATCGAGGAAGCTGAACGCAAGGTTGATAAGAAAAAAGCAACCAAGCTCGCCAAAAAAGTGCAGAAAGGCGGCCGTTTTGATCTTGAGGATTTTCGAGACCAGCTGCAGCAAATGAAGAGCATGGGTGGTGTCGGTGCCATGCTCGACAAGTTGCCCGGCATGGGCAACATGGCGCAGATGGCGCAGCAAAATGTCGATACCAAGCAATTTGCTCGAATGGAGGCGATTATCAACTCGATGACCCCTAAAGAGCGCCGTAACCCCGATGTTATTTCAGGGTCGCGCAAGCGTAGAATCACGGCCGGATCTGGCACCCAAGTTCAGGATTTGAATCGTCTTTTGAAGCAGCACAAGCAAATGCAGAAGATGATGAAGAAAATGAAAGGGGGCGGCATGCAGAAAATGATGCGCGGCATGGGGGGCATGATGCCGCCCGGCGGTGGCGGTATGCCTCCTGGGGGCTTTCCGCCAGGGCGCTAAATTCCCGTTCCCACATCCCTCAACGCCCTTTTCATGGGCGTTGGTTTCATGTATATTCCGCGTCCTTAATTTGCGGGCATCTGCGGGTTGCGCGTGTGTCCGCGCAAAATTTTTACTGAGGAATCAACAAGATGGTAGTTATCCGTTTATCACGCGGCGGCTCCAAGAAGCGTCCTTTCTACCACATCACCGTGACTGACCGTCGTCGTTCGCGCGATGGCCGGTTCATTGAGCGTGTGGGCTTTTTCAACCCGATTGCTCGTGGTCAGGAAGAGCGACTGCGGGTTGACCGTGATGCGATCGACCGCTGGGTGGCTAAAGGCGCGCAGGTTTCACCGCGGGTAGCTGCACTGGTGAAAGACGCTGAGAAGCAGGTGGCAGCGGCCCCCGAAGCGGCCTAATCCACCTAATCGGTGGCGTGATCCCGCCGGTGTTGTCTCGCTGTGGCTGAGATACTGACACTAGCGGATATCGTGGGGGTCCATGGCATCAAAGGTTGGCTGAAAATCAAGCCTTACCTTGAGCAGCCGGGGACGCTTACGCGGCTTGAAGGGCTTCGATTGGTGCCGGGGAGAAGCCGGCAGCCTGTTGATACTCCAAAAGACGTAAAAGTTGTCAGCTGTCGTGCCCAAGGAAAGGGCACCGTCATTCAAATCGCTGGTTTGGAAGACAGAACGGCAGCTGAGGCATTAAAGGGTTGGCGACTAGAGATTGACGCCGATCAATTCCCCGAAGCCGGGGACGATGGTTATTACTGGCGCGACCTTATCGGCTTGCAGGTCTGGTGCCTGGAGGCTGGGACAGAGACATTATTGGGTGACGTTGATCACCTCATCGACACAGGTGCGAATGACGTGTTGGTGGTGCGTCCCAGTGACGAAAGTATTGACGATCAAGAGCGGTTGATTCCGTGGTTGGTTGATAAGGTTGTGACCCGGGTGGATCTCGACGCGAGAGAAATTTGGGTCGATTGGTTTGTCGATGACTGATCGGGCCGCGTCCCAGTTTTCGGTGATGACGCTATTTCCGGAAATGTTCGATGCGCTGCGCAACTGGGGCGTGACCGGTAGAGCTTTTGACCGGGGACTGTGTGACCTGACGTTGGTCAACCCCCGTGACTTTGCCACTGATCGTCACGGTACCGTGGATGATCGCCCCTATGGTGGTGGTCCGGGCATGGTTATGCAGGCGGCGGTGCTCGATAAGGCGCTGGACGCAGCTCGAGCGAGCGCAGGCTGCGACGCGCGAGTGGTGGCGATGACGCCCCAGGGAAGGCCTTTTGACGACGCTATGGCGCGGAAAATGGCCGGGTACGATGGCCTGATACTGGTCGCTGGGCGTTATGAAGGGTTTGATGAGCGTTTTTTGAATCGCTCGGTGGATTTGGAAGTGTCCGTCGGCGACTTTGTCGTCAGCGGTGGTGAGTTACCAGCGATGCTGGTGTTGGATGCAGTGATCAGACTGCTTCCTGGGGTATTGGGGCACCAGGAGTCAGCCGCGGCAGATTCCTTTGCCGAGGGGTTGCTGGACTTCCCTCACTATACCCGGCCTGAGGTATACAAAGGCGAAGCGGTTCCGCCGGTATTAATGAGCGGAGATCACGGTGCCATTGCGCGATGGCGCAGGGCGCAGGCGTTGCGAAGAACATTGGCGCGGCGCCCCGACCTGTTAGGTCATGAGAATTTGTCAGAGGACGACCAGCGTCTTTTGGCCGAGTGGGCTGAGACCCACAAATAAATTGAGAGGCTGTCCTAGCGGGGCGGCGAGACGTTTTTATAAAGCGACGTGAGTCGCAGTGTTTTAACTGGAGAGTGTCATGAGCACCAACAAGATCATTTCCGAGATCAATGCAGAGCAGATGACCAAGGGTCTTCCTGACTTTGCCCCCGGCGACACGGTCGTTGTACAAGTGAAAGTAAAAGAAGGTACTCGTGAGCGACTGCAGGCTTTTGAGGGCGTTTGCATTGGCAAGCGTAACCGTGGCCTGAACTCGGCGTTCACTCTGCGCAAGATCTCTCACGGTGTCGGTGTAGAGCGTACCTTCCAAAGCTACAGCCCGCTGATCGATAGCATCACCGTCAAGCGCCGTGGTGACGTTCGTCAGGCGAAGCTTTACTACCTTCGTGAGCTCAGCGGTAAGGCTGCTCGCATCAAGGAAAAACTGTCCAACTAATTCGGAAAACGTTGCTTTCCAATTGCCGCCCGGGTGTCAGCCCCGGCGGCTTTTTGTGTTTTAGGGGGAAGGGATTTTTAGGGACGAGATCGACCCCGCGATGGTGGTCTGTCCGATGACACCAGCCTCTGACGATGCTCAAGATGACTCAAACCAAGGCGGCAAGGGCGCAGCCCCTTCGCCTATTGGTCAGCAGGTTATCGAGCAGTTTTCAGACGCTTTATGGCTTGAGCGGGGCTTAAGCCAAAACACCCTGTCGGCATACCGGAGCGACCTGCTCGCGTTTGCGCTGTGGTTGGCAGAACAAAACACCGACATTGAGCACGCGACGCCCTCGGCACTGCAACATTATTTGGGTGAGCGATTGCGACAGGGGCGTTCGCCGCGCTCCAGTGCACGATTCTTGTCGGCGGTGCGAAGTTTCTATCGGTGGCTGCTCCGTGAAGGTCGAATCGATGCGGATCCCACTCAGCGCTTGCAGAGTCCCAAGGTCGGCAGGCCTTTGCCGAAATCCCTGTCAGAGGGTGATGTTGAGCGGCTCTTAGATGCCCCCGAGTTAGACAATGTGATCGAATTTCGTGACCGGACGATGCTCGAGCTCCTTTATGCCTGCGGACTCCGCGTGTCCGAGCTGACACAGTTGACGGTGAGTCAAATCAGCCTCAATCAGGGGGTTGTCCGCGTTGTGGGTAAAGGCAGCAAAGAGCGGCTCATTCCAATGGGCGAGGATGCTCTTGATTGGCTGCAGCGTTATCTCGCCGGCCCCCGAGCAGAAATATTGCATGCTAAGCCCTCGGATGTGCTGTTTCCCTCCAATCGAGGGACAGCAATGACTCGCCAGACCTTTTGGTATCGTATTAAAATCTATGCCCAGCGCGCAGATATTCGGGCGGCGCTGTCGCCCCACACCTTGCGGCATGCTTTCGCGACGCATTTGCTGAACCACGGTGCCGATCTCAGGGTTGTGCAAATGTTATTGGGGCACAGCGATTTGTCCACGACTCAAATATACACCCACGTGGCGCGGCAACGAATGCAGGAACTGCACGCGCAACATCATCCCCGCGGATAGGGGCAGCCAATTCGCCAAAGTGGCGACGGAGTAGTGTTATGAGCAGCAGTACAGTGATTTTTGGAACTGGCGTTTTGGCAGTCGGTTTAAGCCTACGTGGTCGGTTTGTTCGTGCATGTGCTGCCGTGATCGTCACGTGTGCTTTAGTGCCGGTCCTAACACCCGCGCATGCAGAGGACGGTGACGAGGCTCATGGCGAGCTGGCTGCGCGTCTGTCTGCCGTCTTGTCTGAGAACGCGGGCGCCACAATTCGTGTCACCACGGTCAAGCCCACCGAGGCTGATGAGCTCTTGGAAGTCACTTTGGAAAATGGGCTAGTGCTGTACACCACAGAATCAGGCGATCATTTTGTCGTTGGGGATCTGTACGCCATCAAGGCGTCGGGTCTGGTGAATCTTGCTGAAGAGAAGCGTTCGGCGGATCGCAAGCTCGCCATGGAGGAAATCGACGTTGCCAATATGATCGTGTTTTCCCCTGAGGGTGAGGTAAAAGATTATATCTCGGTATTTACTGACGTGACGTGCTTCTACTGCCAAAAACTGCACCGCGAGGTGGATGAACTCAATGCCCGTGGGGTGGAAGTGCGTTATCTCGCCTATCCACGCGGTGGCCTGGAGTCAGATGGCGCACGCAAACTGACGACAGCTTGGTGCTCCGCTGATAAGCAGGACGCATTAACGAAGCTGAAGGCGGGTACCACCGTACCCGAGGCGACCTGCGACGCACCGATTGCGGATCAATACCAGATGGGTGTCGCTATGGGTGTTCGCGGCACGCCAGCGATCGTAACCAGCTCGGGCCAAATGATCCCTGGCTACAAATCAGCAGATGACCTCGAGAGTATTCTGGGTCTCAACTAAGTCTTTCCGCCGGGTGTTACCCGGCGACGGTTCTCTTCGGAGCGACACCACTGTGAATCACAATTTTCAACGCATCGAGCGTTTGCCACCCTATGTGTTCAACATCATTGGGGAACTGAAAACCGCCGCGCGGGCGCGGGGCGAAGATATTATTGATTTTGGTATGGGTAACCCCGATCAGCCCACGCCCCAACATATCGTCGACAAAATGACCGAGACCGTGCAGCGGGGCGACACCCATCGGTACTCCCAGTCAAAAGGTATTCCGCGACTTCGCCGCGCTATGGCCGATTGGTATCGTCGGCGCTATGACGTCGAGCTCGATATCGACAAAGAGGTCATCGTTACGATGGGCTCCAAAGAGGGGCTTGCCCACTTGGCGCTAGCGACCACGAGCACGGGGGATTCGATTCTCGTACCAAATCCCTCTTACCCCATTCATCCCTATGGGTTTGTCATCTCAGGTGCCGATTTGCGTCATGTGCCCATGGCCGACGAGGAAACGTTTTTCGAGGAACTCGAAAGCGCAATTCGAAACACCTATCCCAAGCCCAAGATGTTGGTACTCAATTTCCCTTCGAACCCGACGGGCCATTGCGTGGAACTGAGTTTTTTTGAAAAAGTGGTGGCGGTTGCGCGTGAGGCGGGCATCTGGGTCATCCATGATCTTGCCTATGCGGACCTTTGTTTCGACGGCTATGTCGCTCCCAGCATCCTTCAAGTTGAAGGTGCTATGGACATTGCAGTCGAGTTTTACACCCTGTCAAAGAGCTACAACATGCCCGGTTGGCGCGTCGGATTCTGCTGCGGTAACCAGGAACTGATTGCGGCGCTCACGCGCATAAAAAGCTATCTCGATTACGGGATCTTCACACCGATTCAAGTTGCAGCGATCGCCGCGCTAGAGGGTGATCAGCAGTGCGTGAGTGATATCAACGCGATGTACAAAAGCCGCCGCGATGTGCTGTGTGCGGGGTTAAACGAGGCGGGCTGGCCGGTGACTCCCCCGAAAGCGACGATGTTTGTGTGGGCTGAGATTCCCGAGCCGTTCAAAGCCCTTGGGTCTGTCGAATTCAGTAAGCGGCTGCTTCAGGAAGCAGGCGTGGCAGTCTCTCCCGGGGTGGGCTTTGGAGAGTATGGCGAGGGTTATGTGCGTTTTGGGCTGATCGAAAATGAACATCGTACTCGACAAGCGATTCGTGGAATCAAGCGTATGTTGCGTAATGGTCTATCCGGATCGGGGGAGATAAACCCATGAGCCAGCGGCAGATCAATATCGGTATTTGCGGTTTGGGCACCGTCGCGAGTGGTGTGGTGAACATTTTCAATCGACACCAAGGTTTGCTCGAGGCTCGAAGTAGCACCCCAGTGGCGATTGGGCATATTGGCGCCCGTCGTGATAACCCCGACTGTGACACCAGCCAGTTTAAGGTGAGCCGAGATATCTTTGCGGTCACCGAAGATCCAGCGATCGATGTGGTCGTCGAATTAATTGGCGGTACCACTGCCGCGAAGGAGTTGGTTGAAGCGGCGATCAACAATGGCAAGCACGTGGTAACCGCCAACAAAGCACTGATCGCAGAACACGGCAACGAATTGTTTGCGCTCGCAGAACGAAACGGCCTGGCACTGCGCTATGAAGCAGCGGTAGCGGGCGGCATTCCTGTGATCAAAACCCTGCGAGAATCATTGTCTGCAAATGCCATCGAAGGCATCGCAGGCATCATCAATGGCACCGGCAATTTTATCTTAACCGAGATGGCTGCAGCGGGACGCGCGTTCGATGATGTCCTCGCGGAGGCGCAGGCGCTTGGTTATGCGGAAGCCGATCCGACCTTCGATGTCGATGGTACTGACGCCGCGCATAAGTTGGTGATTCTGGCAGCCTTGGCCTTTGGCACGCCGCTGCAGTTGGATGGGCCTTTCACTGAGGGCATCGACCTGGTAGCGCCTGAGGATCTCCGGTTTGCGGCGGAAATGGGCTATCGCATAAAACACTTGGGAATAGCTCGACGGCAGGGCGGTTCGGTGGATTTACGTGTTCACCCAACGCTGATTCCCGCTGACGCTGCGATCGCCAATGTCGATGGTGTGCTCAATTCGGTGATGATTCGCGGCGATGCGGTCGGCGAATTGGTGCTAGTCGGCCCTGGCGCAGGTTCGCTGCCAACCGCATCTGCGGTGTGTGGTGATCTTGTTGACCTTGCCCGCGAATTGGGTCGTGGCCAGACTTGTCCGGTGCCGTTAGTCGGTGTCTCGGGGGACAGGCTCAAAACACTGCCCGTCGTTCCTCGTGGTGATGTCGTGACCGCGTGGTACCTACGATTTGAAGCGGACGATCGTCCGGGGGTGATGGCAGAAATCACGCAGCTCTTGGGTGCTCAGGGTATTAGCATTGAAACGCTGATTCAGCGGCCCCCAATTGCGGGTGCGCGCAGCGTGAACGTTGTGATCCTGACCGATCGGGCCGCCTGCAGCAGCATTGAACGCGCTGTCGCTAACATTGAGTCACTCGATAGCATTCATGGCGCGGCCAGCAAGCTCCGGGTCGAGGATTTTCGGGAGGAAAGTGATGCCGATTAACTACGTAAGCACCCGGGGTCAGGCCCCCAGTCTCAACTTTGAGCAGGTTCTGCTTGCTGGGTTAGCGTCCGATGGGGGTCTATATGTGCCCGATCGACTCCCCGAGTTCTCCCGCGATGAGATTCTGGCTATGCGGTCCATGTCTTACGATGAACTCGCTTATACAGTGCTCAAACCGTTCGTTGAAGGCAGCATCCCCCAAGATGATTTGCAGCAGATTATTCGAGACACCTACGGTGTGTTTCGACACGATGCAGTGGCGCCATTGGTACAAATAGACCAGAACCAATGGGTTTTAGAGCTGTTTCATGGGCCCACACTGGCGTTTAAAGACTTCGCCCTGCAACTGCTGGGCCGATTGCTTGACTATGTTTTAGAGCGGCGCCATCAGAAAGTCGTGATCATGGGGGCTACCTCGGGTGACACGGGTTCGGCGGCTATCGAGGGCTGCCGGCGCTGTAAGAATATCGATATCTATATCCTGTATCCCCACAATCGAGTGTCAGAGGTGCAGCGACGCCAAATGACCACGGTGCCCGGTGACACCATTCATAATCTGGCAATCAACGGCAACTTTGACGATTGCCAGGCCATGGTGAAGGCGAGCTTTGTCGCCGAACCGTTTCTTCCTGAAGGGCGCTCACTTGTGGCGGTCAACTCGATCAATTGGGCCCGGATCATGGCCCAGATCGTCTATTATTTTTATGCGGCGACTGCCCTGGGTGGGCCTGATCGAGCGGTTAACTTTTCGGTGCCGACGGGCAACTTTGGCGATATTTTCGCGGGTTACCTTGCCCGGAGAATGGGGCTTCCCATCGATCAATTGGTCATTGCCACCAATCGCAATGATGTCCTGCATCGATTGTTAACTACTGGGATCTATGCGCGTCAGTCCCTTGAACCTTCGCTGTCGCCGAGTATGGATATTTCTGTGTCCTCTAACTTCGAGCGGCTAATGTTCGATCTTTACGGTCGTGACGGTGCGGCAATTCAGTCGCTGATGAAGTCCTTCGACAGCGGCGAGATCGCGTTGTCTGATGAAGCTATGACCGAAGCCCGAAAGCTATTTGCCAGCCACCGAGTCTCCGATGAAGCGACCTGTGCGGAAATCGCTCGAGTGTGGGCGCGCTGTGGTTATATGTTGGATCCTCATAGCGCAATTGGTACTTGTGCAGCACGCACAGTGGCTGCTGACAAGCACACGCCGATGGTGACCCTGGCAACAGCACACCCGGCAAAGTTCCCGGACGCGATCGCTGACAGTGGCCTTGATACGGCGCCAGAACTGCCTGCGCACCTTGCAGACCTATTTGATCGGGAAGAGCGGTTCACAGTGCTTGCAAACGATCTGGAGGTTGTTCAACGGCACATGGCAACGACCGTCAGCGCTTGAAGCCCCTGCAGATTAAACGCCGTGGTCTGCCGATCCCGCCGAGTCTTGCACGATCGGCGCTGTCGCCCTTGCTACAACGGGTGTACGCTAATCGAGGCGTAGAGTCGCCGGATCACCTGAACCTTGCGCTCTCAGAATTGATTCCACCCAGTCGCTTGTATGGTGCTAGCGACGCTGCAGCGTTGTTGGCAGATGCCATTGAGGGCGATGCCCGGGTGGTGGTCGTTGGCGATTTCGATGCCGACGGTGCGACGAGTTCTGCCCTCGCAGTTTCCCTATTGCGACAAATGGGACTGCGGGAGGTCTCCTATCTCGTGCCCAATCGATTCGAGTTTGGCTACGGCCTCTCTCCCGAAATTGTCGCGATCGCCGCAGACCGTGAGCCCGATCTGATCGTCACAGTCGACAACGGCATCTCAAGCCATGCGGGGGTCGCCACGGCTCAGGGACTGGGCATCAGCGTTTTAATTACCGATCACCACCTACCGGGAAATGAGTTGCCGACGGCGGATGTGATCGTCAACCCTAATCAACCCGCCTGTCGCTTCCCGAGTAAGTCCCTCGCCGGTGTCGGCGTGATGTTTTACGTATTAACCGCGCTCAGGGCGGAGTTACGCAGCCGCGGTTGGTTTGACGCCTCGGGAATTGAGCCGCCAAATCTAGGCGATGCGCTCGACCTTGTTGCGCTGGGTACGGTGGCTGATGTGGTTCCGCTTGATCGCAACAACCGGATTCTAGTGGCTGCCGGTCTTGCCAGAATACGTGCCGGGCGATCGCGACCGGGGATTGAGGCACTGTTAGAGGTCGCTGGTCGAGAAGCAGCCGGCCTGAGCAGCACTGACTTGGGTTTTGTATTGGGTCCACGTCTTAACGCGGCGGGGCGACTAGAGGATATGTCGATTGGCATTGAGTGCTTGCTCGCCGAGAGCAGCTTAGCGGCACGACCATTGGCACAGCAGCTTCACGACCTCAATCGCGAGCGGCGGGATATCGAATCGGGCATGCAGCGTGACGCGATGGCACAACTTGCCGAGATCGACGTGGGCGAGGCAGCACTGCCCTTTGGTCTCTGTTTGTACGATGCGGGTTTTCATCAGGGAGTGGTCGGCATTCTAGCGAGTCGATTGAAAGAGCGTTATCACCGCCCCACGATTGTTTTTGCCGATGCCGATGATGGCTCGCTCAAAGGCTCTGGCCGCTCGATTGAGGGTGTGCATATCCGCGACGTGTTGGATCGCGTTGCGACGACGCATCCGGGCTTGATCGCAAAATTTGGCGGGCACGCGATGGCCGCAGGTTTAAGCCTAGAGAAAGCCGATTACCCTCGCTTCTCTACCGCGTTCGACGCAGCGGTGAGAGAAGCAGTGAGTGGCGAGGCTCCTGAGCCTGTCACGGTCACCGATGGCGAGGTTTCGCTCGGTGATTTGACCTTGCCGGTTGCAGAAGAAATCGCCGCTGGCGGCCCTTGGGGCCAGCAGTTTCCGGAGCCCTCATTTGACGGACGCTTCCGTATCGTCAGCCAACGGGTGGTCGGGGAGAAGCATTTAAAATTGATGCTTGAGGCGGGTGGCGTGCAGTTCGATGCAATCGCTTTCAATGTGGTGGCGGATGGCTGGCCCGATGAGCAGGTCACCGAGGTTACTGCGGCGTATCGCCTCGACATCAATGAGTTCCGTGGGCAGCGAAAGCTGCAGTTGATTGTCTCGGCACTTTGCCCCGTCCCGCTGGCATGACAGCCTAGCCTTCGATAGACTCACGACCCTTAAAAATCAAGGACATCAAAAGACTGTGGAAGTTGCTCCGCTACTGAATCAACTCAAGGACATTCGCGCCCGCACCGACGTGCTTAGGGGGTATCTTTGACTATCCTACAAAGAAAGATCGTCTTGCTGAAGTAGAGCTTGAGTTGGCGGAGCCGTCCGTTTGGGACGATGCAGAGCGGGCTCAAGCGTTAGGCCGTGAGCGCTCGGCGCTAGAAGCCGTTGTCGTCACTATTGAGACCCTGGAAGTTGGCCATCAGGATGCCAGTGACCTTATTGAGATGGCGGTGGCTGAGGACGATCAGGAAACCGCCGATGCAGTCTCAGCTGATGTAGCGGAGCTTATCGCTCAGCTCGAGAAGCTTGAGTTTCGGCGGATGTTCTCCGGTGAGATGGATCCCAACAACGCATTTCTCGACGTTCAGTCAGGTTCGGGAGGCACTGAGGCTCAGGATTGGGCCGAGATGTTGCTGCGCATGTATTTGCGCTGGGGTGAGGACAAGGGTTTCAAGACCACCCTTGTGGAGGCATCCGACGGAGATGTAGCCGGCATAAAAAGCGCCACCGTTCAGTTTGAAGGGGAGTATGCGTTTGGCTGGTTGCGCACCGAGACCGGTGTCCATCGCCTGGTACGGAAATCGCCCTTTGATAGTGGCAACCGACGGCACACTTCGTTTGCCTCAGTGTTTGTTTCCCCCGAGATTGATGACAATTTTGAAATTGAGATCAACCCTGCTGATTTACGGGTAGATACCTATCGCTCAAGCGGGGCTGGCGGACAGCACGTCAACACCACTGACTCGGCGGTGCGAATCACCCACGAGCCAACGGGCGTCGTGGCGAGCTGCCAAACCGAACGCTCTCAGCATCAGAACAAAGACAATGCGATGAAGCAGCTGCGCGCCAAGTTGTATGAGCTCGAGATGCTCAAGCGCTCAGCGGAAAAACAGGCACTAGAAGACAGCAAATCCGATATTGGTTGGGGGAGCCAGATTCGCTCTTACGTGTTGGACGACGCCCGAATCAAGGATTTGCGCACCGGGGTAGAAACGCGAAATACCCAAGCGGTATTGGATGGCAGTTTGGATATGTTTATTGAGGCATCCCTCAAAAAAGGGCTCTGACGGAGAGTGTTATGACTGACCCACAGGGACCAGCGTCCATTGATGAGAATAAACTCATTGCCGAGCGTCGTGCCAAGCTTGCAGCGATACGGGAACAGGGGAATGCGTTTCCCAATGATTTTCGTCGAACAGCCCTCGCGGGTGATCTGCAAGCGAAATACGGTGAGTTGAGCAAGCCGGCGCTCGAAGAGGCTGACGAGTACTATTCGGTCGCCGGTCGGTTGATCCGAAACCGGGGCGCCTTTTTGTTGATCCAAGACGGCTCTGACACCATTCAGTTGTACATCGATCGCAAGGGTCTAGCGCCTGAGATGCTTGAGCAGATTAAATCCTGGGACCTTGGCGACATCGTCGCGGCGCGCGGGCCGATACATAAGAGTGGCAAGGGCGATCTTTACATCAACATGGTGGAGGCGCGTTTACTCACTAAGGCGCTGCGCCCATTGCCCGACAAATACCATGGCCTAGCCGATCAGGAGCTGCGTTACCGTCAGCGTTATGTGGATCTCATCGTCAATCCGGATAGCCGAGAGGTGTTTCGGATCCGCTCGCAAACTGTGAGCTTTATCCGGCGCTTTTTGGACGAGCGTGGGTTTATGGAAGTGGAAACGCCCATGCTGCACCCCATTCCTGGCGGTGCGGCGGCCAAGCCCTTTGTGACCCATCACAATGCGCTGGATATGGACATGTATTTGCGTATTGCCCCGGAACTGTATTTGAAGCGTCTCACAGTTGGCGGCTTTGAGAAGGTCTACGAAATCAACCGCAATTTCCGCAATGAAGGCCTCTCGACGCGCCATAACCCAGAGTTCACCATGATTGAGTTCTATTGGGCTTATGCGGATTATCAGGATGCCATGGACTTGACCGAGGAGCTGTTGCGAGCGCTAACGGAGGCGGTGTTAGGTTCGACGAATCTGACCTATGGCGACCTTCAACTCGACTTTGGAAAGCCCTTTGATCGATTGTCGGTCTTTGACGCGATTCTCAAGTGCAACCCCGGCCTGACCGCAGGGGATATCGATAACATTGAGAGCGCAAGCGCGGTCGCAGCGAACCTGGGTATTAGCGTTAAGCCCAGCTGGGGTCTTGGGAAGCTACAGATTGAGATTTTCGAGGAGACCGCTGAGCATCGCCTTGAGCAGCCCACGTTTATCACCGCGTACCCAACTGAGGTGTCGCCCTTGGCGCGCCGCAACGACGATGATCCGTTTATTACCGATCGCTTCGAGTTCTTTGTTGGCGGCCGGGAGTTGGCCAATGGCTTCAGCGAGCTTAATGACGCTGAAGATCAGGCAGAGCGGTTTCGCGCCCAGGTTGCCGAGAAAGATGCGGGTGATGAAGAAGCGATGCATTTCGATCAGGACTATGTGCGAGCGCTGGAGTACGGTCTGCCACCAACGGCGGGTGAAGGCATTGGTATTGACCGATTGGTGATGCTGCTAACCAATTCACCGTCTATTCGCGATGTATTGCTTTTCCCCCACATGCGGCCCGAGTAATTTTACTGGTCGCCTGATTTCGCTGGTGCTATGCTCGCGCAAACTAGATGAGAGTAGCGCCGTGCGATTCTTATTAGCCCCGCACATCCCCGTCTTGGTAATTGTATCCTCTGTGATGATTGGCTGTGCCTCTGCGCCTGAGCCAACCACCGAAGCCGTCATTGCGGCACCACCCCCCGCAGCGCTCAATCTTCCGGAACCGGGCCTTAAAGCCTGCCCCTGTGATGAGGCCGATACGCTCGTAGAGAATTACTTTGATCGGGGTGTGCGTTCATTGGCTGCGCGGGATTATGAGCAGGCGAAAAACTACTTTGAGCGCCACCGCGAGGACGGGAGCAGTGAAGCGCAGCGGGAGGCGGACGTCGGCATCGCCTTTGTTACCCTCATGAGCGACCAGGTGAGAGATGCCTCTGAGGATGGCGCTGTAGGCGTGGATGAGCGCGCAGAGGTCATGATATTGGCCCTTGCGGCAGTTGAGACACTTGAGGGTCGTATTGAGTCCCTAGACGCGTTGGTCGCGACTTTGTCTAAAGATTTGAAAAAGCGCGAGGAAGCGCTCAAGCGGCTTCGTGACCTGACCTTGGGTCAACAGGAAGTGTCACCGTAAATCGCGAGCCTTTTCCCACTGTGCTGCTCAGTGCGACATCACCCCCAAGCATCTGACAGAATTCCCTCACGATGGCTAGCCCGAGGCCAGTGCCGCCGTACTCAGTACCAGTACTCGCCTCTGCTTGAACGAAAGCCTCAAAGACCCGCGCCTGCTGCTCCTCATTCATGCCGATTCCCGTATCCTCGACAATGATGGTTAACGCCTCATTCTCCATGCGCGCGATAACTGTAATCGTACCGTGTTCGGTAAATTTGCAGGCGTTACTGAAAAGGTTAGTGACAATCTGCTGTATTTTACTCGGGTCGCTGTGCATTTCTCCCATGTTTTCGGTGTCAATGCTGAGTTCGAGTGTGTTGTGTTTCTGCTCAACCAAGGGGGCCAGCGAGTCGCAGACCTGGAATACCAAAGCTGCTGGCTGGAACGACTCCAACCCTACCTGCATTTTGCCTGTCTCCATCTTGGAGAGGTCCAGAATGTCATTGATAAGACTTAACAACTGGCGCCCAGAAAAGATGATGGTGCCCAAGTCATGGTGAAACTGATCGCGATCAATCTCCTGAGGGTCTCCAACTTCATCCTGCAACATTTCGCTATAGCCAATGATCGCGTTGAGCGGTGTGCGCAACTCGTGACTAACATTGGCCAAGAACATTGATTTAGCAGCGTTTGCCGCATCAGCGTCAGCTCTGGCGTTGTTCGCTTCATCGATCGCGAATTGGAGCTTTGATGACATGTCATTGAAGGTTCTAGCGAGATCGCCAATTTCCCCCGCATCGCGTTTGACATCAATGCGATAGGTAAGGTCGCCGGATCCGAATCGTCGGACCCCGGTCTTGAGTCGCCGCAGACTGGCGTTGGTGCTGCGAATCAAGGCAATGACCAGCAGCATCGTGACCGCAATGGTAGTGACGAAGCCAATGACGGTAATACGGTCTGTAATCGTAATCGTTCGGTCAATGGCGTTTGAACGTTGTACGGCCAGAAATTCCTGACGCTGATCGAGTTCCTGTAGACGCTGTTGGGTGTTGTTGTATTGGACGGGCGAATCCAAATCGAGGATGGCCTCGGCGTTGTTGTAATTCTCATAAAACTCGCGCCATTCTCCGAGCAGAATACTCGCGCTTTCGTGCAGGCGGCGATAGTAGTCCTCGGTGCCTTCGCCGCCCAATGCGCCGAGTCGGCGAAGACGAAGGCCAATGTTGTCGAGCTCCTGCACGGCGGCTTGGCGTTCGGGGGCATCGAGGGGGGCTTCGGTGGTCTCGCGCAGGGTCGCCAAAACTAAAACCTGTTGGCGATTGCTTTCAAGGCTTTGCTCTAGATCTGTGATGAGCTGAGATGCAGTTACCGCGTCGCGGTATGCCACCAAACTCTCACTTCGTGCAAAGCTTCCCCACACGTGGGTTGCGACGTTGACCGCGAACAAGGTGAGGATGGCGGCCGAAAAAAGGTAGAGGCGCGCCCGAAGGCTGAGGGCAGGACGGCGCAGCTTCACAGGTTTAGTTGACCTTCAATCTTGGCAAGCAGGTCGGGGAAGTCAATCGGCTTGGTCGCATAGTCATTAAAACCAAGATCCAGTGCCGCTTGGCGATCCGCTTCCATGGCGTGGGCCGTCAACGCAATGATGGGAATATCCGCAATGCTCGTATCGGCCTTGGCCTCGCGACAGGTTGTCCAGCCGTCCTTAACGGGGAGATTCATATCGAGCAGAACGAGCTTTGGCTGGTGGCTGCGCATCTGCTGGAGCGCTTCTTCCCCATCTCCAGCGCAAATGACCTCGTGACCGACGCGTTTTAGTCGCCGAACCAACATGTCGCGATTGATTTCGTTATCTTCGACCAGAAGAATTTTGATGTCGGACGCGGCGTTCATTTTTCGATTCCTGCGATTGAATGCGCGATAACAGGTTCACCAATACCCTTAACATCGAGGGAGCGGCGTTCGCCAACTTCATAGTTGCCGGTCAATTTCGTCAACGTGCTGTCAGAAATCAAAATCTCGCCGGGACCAGTTTCGTCTTCGATGCGAGATGTAACGTTCATTGCATGACCGACAAAGCCATATTTCGAACGGCGTTCAGAGCCAATGTTGCCGGCGACGACGGTGCCGGTGTTGAGTGCTACTGCCGTTGCAAGTGTTGGCAGTCCGTCGGCAATATTGGCGGCGTTTATTTCCTCCATTGCCGCCTGCATCTCGATAGCACATTGAACCGCTCGCTCAGCATCATCATCTCCGCGTTGCGGGGCACCAAACACCGCTAGAACGGCATCGCCGAGAAACTCATCGATGGTGCCGCGATGTTCAATGATGATGTCCGTCATGCGCCCCAGATATCGATTGAGCATTGCGACGACTTGCTGAGGGGGCAGGTGCTCGCTCAAAGTAGTGAAGCCACGGATATCTGACATCATGATGGTGACCTCGCGCAGGTCTCCGCCGAGTTCAAGGCCCTCTGGACTTTCGAGAATCTCGTTGACGATTTCGTCAGATAAATAGCGCCCAAATGTTGCTCGGATGAATTTTTCGCTCCGTTCGAGCTGGACCCGGTAGCGCTCTTCGCGGTCATGCCACCGCTTCCGCTCGATGCCCGCCGAAATGCGAGCTTGTAAAAGAACGGGGTTAAAGGGTTTTAGCAGATAGTCATCGGCGCCGGCCTGAATACAGGCGATAATCTGATCCATATCCTGCCGTCCGCTAATCATCACCACGGGGGTGGCGCGTAGCTGCGGGTCCTCTTTGAGTCTGCGAAGAACCTCTGCGCCACCAATGCCCGGCATCATGAGATCTAGCAGCACCACATCGACACCCATAGTGGCCAGTAGCTCCAGGGCTTCATCTCCTGATTCGGCGGTCAGTACTGTATGTCCAGCTTTACCCAGTAGACGTGATACGAGGTCTCGATTTTCGGGCATATCGTCGACCGCAAGAATGACACCAGGGTCGTCGGCAGCCATGGTCGTGCTTTTGGAGGCTGCTGAGCCGGCTGTTTCTGAGGTTGTCGGTGACTCCACGGCGGATAGGATTGCTGGCAGTGTTTCTGCGATAGCGGTGTGGAGCATCGCCTGGTCTTCCTGCAGCATCTCTGCATAGCCTCGGATTGCGCCAATCACGTTCATGATGTCATGCCGCGCGGTGGATCCCGTTTCGTTCTTCATGGCCGCCAGCTTGCGCGCAGCCTCTAGAAGCGCGCTGATATCGTGCTCGACCATGGGCTCAGCCGAGATACTGCTGCGCGCCATCACAGCAGAAAGCCCGGTCACCGCCGAAACCACGCGGTCGGCCCACTCATTTGAATTGTCCTGCGAGTTCTGCAAAACCGCGCTCCTGAAAATCCGCTGAAGAGTATACCGCCCAAAGCGATGCGGATTCAGGTCTTGTATTCGCCTTTAGGGGATAGTCCCTCAGATATCTTTGAGGTAACATCTCTTCCATCGATAAACGGTTGGGACACACTATTAATGTTGAATCAAGTGGAAATATTTCACGGCCTCAAAGAGGATGAGCTCAAGGCGATGGAAGCCAGCAGCACCTCGCGGTCGTTCCCCAAGAATACAGTGGTTATCCATGAGAACGATCCGGCGGATTCTCTGTTCGTCATTGAAAGTGGGCGAGTAAAAGTTTACTGCAGTGACAAGAACGGCAAGGAATTCATTATGAATACCTTGGGTCAGGGCGAGTATTTTGGTGAGTTGGCTCTTCTTGACGACGCCACGCGTTCCGCATCGGTCCGCACAGTCGAGAAGTGTGAGTTCCGGGTTGTGATGAAGGATGACTTTAACCGCGTTCTTGATGACCACCCCAACATTGCCCGTCAGTTGATCAGTAATCTGGCCGGACGGGTTCGTAAATTGACCGCGGATGTGAAGAGTCTGGCGTTGCAGGACGTTTACGGACGCGTGGCAAACGTACTGATGGACCTTTCGGAAGAGCGCGGTGACGGAACGTTGTTTATCCCCGAAAAACTAACCCAGCAGGATATTGCCGACCGAGTTGGCGCCTCTCGGGAAATGGTCGCTCGAATTCTGAAAGACCTGACGATTGGCGAATATATTCGCTTTGAAGGGCGCCATATCATTATCAACACGCGCCTACCCGCCAAATACTGATTGCCCCAGTAGCTGTTTGGTTCGCGCTGTCCTTGGGCAGCGCAAACCAGACCAGTTAACTGTCTTTTGCCGGGCTTATCTTGGTAACAGTTGCTGCCAGTTCGCCCTCTCCCAGACGGACGTTGATGGGCTGAGTCGAGCTGACTTCACTTGCGCTTCGCACAATCTGGTCCCCAGTCGTTGTGACAATCGCGTAACCTCGCGCTAAGGTGTTAGTTGGGCTTAGCGACGCCAAAAGCCGGCGTTGTTGTGCTAGTTGCTCCCGCGAGGACTGCAGCCGTCGATTCATAACGGTTCGAAGTTGACGTTTGCTGAGTTTCAGGGTTTCGGCGGTTAGTCGTAAGCCTGTGCGAGGGTGGCGAGCCGCCAGGCGAGCCTGCCAATAATCCAACTGACGCCGTTCTTGAGTGATGTTCTGCTTTATCAGTCGCGCTAGTTGCTTCCGTGTACCGATCAGGTCTTGCTGCTGGCGAGCTAAAACGGTCCCCGGGTGTCTTAGGCGGGCACGCAGTTGGGCCAGCCTTTCAGTGTGCGCGCGCAGTCGTCTTTCGATGGTGGATTGCAGCATCATGGCGACTCTGTCGAAGCGTTGGGCCCACTCTGCTTGATCTATGCTCACGAGCTCTGCCGCGGCGGACGGGGTGGCTGCCCGTTGATCAGCGGTGAAATCACAAATGCTGAAGTCGGTTTCGTGTCCAACAGCTGAGACGACGGGGATGGTGCTGGCTGCAACCGCTCGCGCAACGGCTTCATCATTAAAGGCCCAAAGGTCTTCTAGAGAGCCACCACCGCGTCCAACGATCAGCACATCGAGCGGGAGATCTCCACGAATATGAAGATCGTTGGCTTGCAAAATGGCTGACTGAATCGCCGCTGGAGCCTCGGTGCCTTGTACCGGCACCGGAAACAGAAAAACCTCTGTCATGGGGCTGCGTCGAGCGAGCACGCTCAGAACGTCGTGTATGGCTGCGCCTGTCGCCGATGTGACAACACCGACACGCATGGCCTCAGCGCTCACCGGGCGCTTGCGATCTTGGCTGAACAGGCCTTCCTGTTGGAGTTTTTCCTTGAGTCGCTCGAAGGCCAGTTGCAGCGCGCCATCGCCTGCGGGCTGGAGATGTTGGCAAATGAGCTGGTATTCACCGCGGTTGGTATACAGAGAGATGCGGCCACGAACCCTGACGCTATCGCCTTTCTGTGGGCGGACTTTGACGCGGCCATTGGCGCCTCGGAACATTGCACAGCGCACCTGGGCGTCACTGTCCTTCAGGGTAAAGTACCAGTGACCTGAGCTCGCCGCCGTAAAATCGCCAATCTCACCCTCAACCCGAATCTCATCAAAGTGAGACTCCAGCACGTTTTTCGCCCGCTGATTGAGTTCGGAGACGCTAAAGACGTTAGGGCTGTCGGACGTAGATAGCACGTTGAAAGGGCGCCTTTTTATTTACCGGATTTGCTGGGACCGCTACAATGGGGAGTTTACCAGACCTATTGGTCATTAAGAGGCTCTCATGCTGCGAATCGCCCAGGAAGCGCTGACGTTCGACGATGTCCTACTCCAACCGGGCTACTCGGATGTGACCGCCAAAGATGTGTCGCTGACCACCCGCCTGTCGCGCAACATCCAAATGCACATTCCCCTGGTGTCTGCCGCGATGGACACCGTCACGGAAGGCCGACTTGCCATCGCCCTTGCCCAAGAGGGCGGTATTGGCATCATCCACAAGAACATGACGGTCGCCGAGCAGGCCGAGCAAGTTCGTCGGGTCAAAAAATTCGAAAGCGGCGTCGTTAAGGATCCGATCACTATTCAGGCCACCGCGACCATCACAGAGTTGCTTGCCCTCACTCAATCAAACGGTATTTCAGGCGTTCCCGTGCTCAACGGTGACGACTTGGTGGGCATCGTGACGCGCCGTGATATGCGTTTTGAAACCGATATGACTAAGCCTGTGTCGGCCATCATGACCCCTAGAGAGCGATTGGTAACGG
Source organism: Luminiphilus sp. (assembly GCA_965657905.1). Taxonomy (GTDB): domain Bacteria; phylum Pseudomonadota; class Gammaproteobacteria; order Pseudomonadales; family Halieaceae; genus Luminiphilus. Next base: position 40,782 of record CBFHPT010000018.1, read on the forward strand.
TGGGTGAAGGTGCACCGTCTGACGAGGTGCAGCAACTACTGCACCAGCATCGCATTGAGAAAATTTTGGTCGTCAACGATAACTTCGGCCTGAGCGGCATGATTACCGTTAAGGATTTCGATAAGGCCGAGAGTTTCCCCTTCGCTTGTAAGGACAGTCAGGGGCGACTGCGGGTGGGCGCTTCAGTGGGGACGAGTGCTGACACCGATGAGCGGATTGAGGCGTTAGTCAATGCTGGTGTGGACGTTTTGGTGGTTGACACAGCCCACGGTCATTCTCTAAACGTGATAGACCGGGTCAAGCGAATCAAATCGCTACATAGCGATGTTGATGTTATCGGCGGCAATATCGCCACAGGCGAGGCGGCACTGGCGCTGTATGAGGCGGGCGCCGACGGTGTGAAAGTCGGTATTGGCCCGGGGTCTATCTGTACGACTCGTATCGTGACCGGCACCGGCGTGCCCCAGATAACCGCCATTTCAAACGTGGTAGCAGCATTGGGTGATAAAGATCTGCCGATCATTGCCGATGGTGGTGTGCGGTTTTCGGGGGACATTGCTAAGGCAATCGTCGCAGGTGCGCATTCCGTGATGATGGGCAGTATGTTTGCGGGGACCGAGGAAGCGCCGGGAGAAGTTGAGCTATACCAAGGCCGCACCTACAAAGCATATCGCGGCATGGGCTCCATCGGCGCCATGGCACAAAAACAAGGATCCTCGGATCGATATTTTCAGGATGCGAGTTCCGGTTCCGAGAAATTGGTGCCCGAGGGCATTGAAGGGCGGGTGCCTTATAAGGGGCCTGTTTCAGCCATTATTCACCAACTGATGGGCGGTGTACGTTCGGCCATGGGCTATGCTGGCTGTGCGGATATGCACTGCATGCGGACTAAGCCCGAGTTTGTGCGTGTCACTGCAGCGGGTATGTCCGAGTCCCACGTTCATGATGTTTCTATTACCAAGGAAGCGCCCAACTATCCCGTGCGCTGAACTCCCCTGACGGCGAGGACCTCGTGACCACCGACATTCATAAGCATCGTATTCTGATACTGGACTTCGGTTCCCAGTATACTCAGCTGATCGCCCGACGTGTTCGAGAGGTCGGGGTCTTCAGTGAAATCCATCCCTGGGACACGAGCGAGGCGGATGTTCGGGCGTTTAATCCTAGTGGCATCATTCTGTCCGGCGGCCCAGAGTCGGTCACAGCACCCGGCTCCCCGCGCGCGCCCGACGTGGTGTTTGCATTGGACGTTCCGGTGCTTGGTATCTGCTATGGCATGCAAACCATGGCTGTCCAGCACGGTGGTGCCGTAGAGGGGTCCGACACATCCGAGTTTGGTTACGCCCAAATTCGTCGAACAGTGGATGGCGGATTGCTGCACGATATCTCAGATCATTTAGATGAGCAGGGGCGCATGCTCCTTGATGTCTGGATGAGCCACGGAGACAAGGTCTCTGGTTTGCCCGATGGCTTCGAATGCTTCGCTGAAACCGATAGCTGTCCGATCGCTGCGATGGCGCACAAAGAAAAACCCTGGTTTGGTATTCAGTTCCACCCCGAGGTGACGCACACGCTGCAGGGCAAGCGAATCTTCGAGCACTTTGTGCTTGAGATTTGCGGTTGTGAGGCCCTTTGGACTCCAGCCAATATTGTTGACGATGCGATCGCCCGGGTGTGCGCACAGGTGGGCGACGACAAAGTGTTGCTCGGTCTCTCGGGCGGCGTCGATTCTTCGGTTGTGGCCGCGCTCTTGCACCGTGCCATAGGTGATCAATTAACCTGCGTCTTTGTCGACAATGGGCTCCTGCGTCTTCATGAGGGCGATCAGGTTATGGACATGTTTGCCCGCAACATGGGCGTTAAAGTGATCCGGGTCGACGCCGAGGACCGCTTCCTAAGCCGGCTCGTGGGAGAGGCTGATCCGGAAGCCAAACGCAAAATTATTGGTAATACTTTCATCGATGTCTTTGATGAAGAGGCCACCAAAATCACCGACGTGAAGTGGTTGGCTCAGGGCACTATTTATCCGGATGTCATTGAATCCGCAGGGTCCAAAACCGGTAAGGCCCATGTCATTAAGTCCCATCACAATGTCGGTGGGTTACCCGAGGACATGGCCCTTGAATTGGTCGAGCCACTGCGTGAATTGTTCAAGGATGAGGTGCGTCAAATCGGTCTTGAGCTGGGACTGCCCCGAGACATGGTGTTTCGCCATCCATTCCCTGGCCCGGGTCTCGGGGTTCGAGTCCTCGGCGAAGTGAAGAAAGAGTATGCGGAGTTGCTACGCCGCGCCGACGCCATATTCATCGAAGAATTACGGCGCTCGGGTTGGTACGACAAGACCAGCCAGGCCTTTGCTGTCTTTCTACCGGTGAAGTCTGTTGGCGTTGTCGGCGACGGGCGCCGCTACGAATACGTGATTGCTATTCGTGCCGTGCAGACCGTGGATTTCATGACAGCGCGCTGGGCGCATCTGCCCTACGAGCTGCTTGAAACGGTTTCAAATCGCATTATCAATGAGATCTCCGGTATATCCCGGGTCACCTATGATATTTCAGGTAAGCCACCCGCTACGATTGAGTGGGAGTAATTATTGACGCTTAAGCTTCTAAGCTGGTACTGCTGTGGCGAAAACCCCAAAGGAAAACGAACGCTTCGATCAGAGCAAACATGTTGTGACGCTGCTTGGTGAGGAAGTGAGGGTTTTCCAAGCTGCCAACAGTGGTGGTTATTGGTACATTCGCTTTTGGATACCAAGCGAAGGTAAAGCGTATCAACGCAGCTTGCGTACTGTACGTCGTCAAAAGGATATAGCGCCAATCGGGCCGTTTTCTAAGAGACACTTCTGCCGGTTGCTTCTCCAGTCTAACCTGCTAATTGTAGGCTGTGTATTTTCCTCTTCGTTATGGCCCTGGCCTTCACCAGGGCCCGTGATCTGATTGCAGGCGAGGCTTGTGACGAACTCTGCCTTCCGACGATCTGGGTACCATTATGGCAGTTTCCAATGTCTCAGTGACATCCGAGGCAGCCATGGTGGACGGCGTGGCGGTTGCACTCACAGCGCCAACCGACGATCAGCTTTCGAGCGATAGCTACAAGCTTGATAACTATGACTTGAACGCACGAGATCAGATGCAAGACAAAAAGCGTCTCGCTGGCTGTGAAAGTCACCAAGAGCGGGGGTGAAGAGTTCACTTCAGAGGAATATTCCTACCAGTGGCAATAATCTGCGGCTTGCTCAGGCCGCCTAGGCTCTTGTTGTTAGTGTCAATTAATGTGTTTTAGGTGTTGACATAATTGTCTCTCCTGTCTAATCTAGCGAGGTAGCTGGGGTTCTGCCCCACTTTTTTTGTGCTCGCTATGTCATATTTGACTAGATTAGGACAGTTAACACAGCAATGAGCGTTGTTTTAGACAGATTTGTCAGCCTTGCGCCTACTTACCGAACAGGGGAAGTAGTGCGTGTGCGCGCGCAATTCAGCGATGTAGTCAGCGTCGATACCCGCGCGGGCGTGCCTATCGTGGTCTTTAACAACGGCGCGCTAGGCCGCTATGTCGCGGGTTCTGGCACAGATTCACTGATATTTGAGTACGTTGTCGGGGCGTCTGACCGCCCGGTGGACAGCCTGAAAGTCCTCGCTGTTGCCGAAAATGGAGCGGTTTTGTCGTCCGCCACGGGTGAGGTCGACGTGACGGTGCGCCGCAGCGGCGCGCAGGCTAATGACACCGTGCTGAGCGAGGCGGCAACGCCGGTCTCGCTGTCGATTGACACGCTGAACGCCGATCTTGATCTCATTCCCCCCAAACTGCTGTCTGTCACCTCTAAATCTGGAGTGTATCGACCGGGTGACGTGGCTGAGTTCACGGTGGCATTTAACGAAGTGGTACGTGTCGACGCCAGCCAAGGCGCGGGTCTTCCGACCCTAGGCCTGCTGTCAGGCGGTGAGTTACTGCCGGTTGTGGCAAGCTACGCGGGCGGGTCAGGCACCAAGAGTCTGCGTTTCCGCTACGAAGTCGCCGAAGGCGACCCGGTAGCGGGTGATATTAATATTGCGTCGTTTGACCTAAACGGCGGCCGCGTCACGGATTTAAGTGGCAACGTGGCCGATGTGGCGATTGTGGCCGGTCAGAACGATCTCCTATCCTCGGTAGACATCGCCATTGCCGGCGATGGCTCGACTACCTCTAATCCCGACGAGCCCACAGGCCCTGCAGACACCACCGCCCCGGTGATCAATAACGTGGTGTGCGTCAACGGCGACGATACCTTTGTTGCCGGCGATGTCCTGACCTTTGAGCTCAAGCTGAGCGAGTCGGTGACAGTGGACGCCAGCTCTGGCGTCCCGATGTTGATTTTAAGCAACGGCGGCATTGCGATCTATGAAGGTGGATCAGGCAGTGACGTGTTGCGCTTTAGATACGCGATTCAAGCCTCAGACAGGAATGCCACCGAGCTTACCGTGCTGGGTGTGGCCGAGAACGATGCGGCGATAGTCGATGCCGCGGGTAACGCGGCAGACGTGCGTATTAACACAAGCAATAACCTCGACGTCAGCAATCAGGTGCAGATTAGCGCGCAAGCGCCTTACGTGCGTACGATTGAGAGTGCGGATGGTATTTACCAGCCCGGCGACGAGATCACCTTTGAAGTGCTGCTAAGCGAAGCGGTCTCTGTCGCAGGCACTCCAGGTCTTAATTTAAGCAACGGCGCGACAGCCAGCTATGTCAGCGGCACCGGCACAGACACCTTAGTGTTTAGCTACACCGTCGCGGCAGACGCCTCAGCCAGCAGTGCAGATTTAGACGTCAGCGGCTTGCAGCTGACCTCGGGCTCGCTGTTGTCAGTGAGCTCAGGCAACGAGGTCTCACGGGTACTGCGCCCAGGCATTTTGGCGCGCACCAAGTCGGTCGAGATCGATGCGACTCCCCCCGAAGGCACCATAGAGATTGACGCGCAGTCGCTGAGCAAAGGCGA
>CBFHPT010000019.1:0-43115 GCA_965657905.1 Luminiphilus sp.
TCCTGCGCTAAACCCACATCAACAGCGCGCCGACTGCCCGACCAAAACACCAGCCCAACCGCATCGACACCAAGCTGGCTGATCAGCTGAGCATCTTCAGGACGGGTTAGGCCACATATTTTTACCTGCAAGGCGCGCTCCAGGGTTAAAAACCGGCGGCAAAGTATACCAGAGGAATCAACCTTTAAACGAATCCCGTGAATAACGCCGGGCCCTCAGGGGTCTCGGGTATTCCAAAGCGCTCAGGATAATCCACTGACACTAGATACAACCCCGCGCCGGATGCAGTATCCCCTGCGACTGTCCGGTCCTTGCCTTCCAACAGTTCCGCCAGCCAAGTTACAGGTTTGAGTCCCGCACCGATCAATTGGAGGCTGCCCACAATGTTTCGGACCATGTGGTGCAGGAACGCATTCGCGCGGATATCGACGATCACAAAATCACGATGCCGCGTCACCACCAGTCGAGTGATCTCCCTCATGGGGCTTTTTGATTGGCACTGAGCGGCGCGAAACGCTGAGAAATCGTGCTCACCCAAGAGCGCTGCCGCCGACTCGGACATCCGGTCACTGTCCAGCGGCCGCCGGCACCAACTGACCAAACCCGTTAGATGTGCGGGACGAACGGTGGTGTTAGCCAAGATATAACGATAGCTGCGCGCGGTTGCGCTAAATCGGGCGTGAAAGTCTGCAGGAACGGCCTGGGCCCAATGGACGCGAACCGAGGCCGGCAGCCGAGTATTTGTGCCCATTACCCAAGCCTTGGGACTGCGGCCAACGGGGTCATCAAAGTGAACAATCTGACCATAGCCGTGAACACCTGTGTCGGTCCTACCGGCGGCGTGAGTGCGGACCGGCGCATTGCCAATCGCAGTCAGTGACGTCTCTAGGGCCTCCTGCACGGTATCGCAGGATAAGTGGGGTTGAGCCTGCCACCCGTGGAAAGCACTCCCGTGGTACTCGACCCGCAAAGCCACCCGGGTCCCGGGCGCAAGCGGCGTGTTTACGAGCGTCACGGCAGGCTTAATCGATACGGATCAGAAGCTCCCGAGCTTCCGCTTGTTGCTGCAAGTCCCCTTTGGTCACCACTTCTTCGAGTACCGGTCGGGCGCCCTCTTCATCCCCCATATCGAGGTATGCGCGCGCCAAATCGAGCTTGGTATCAATGGAATCGGCCTCTGACGCGTAGATAAGCTCGTTGTCCTCATCATCACTTGTCATGTTAGCAGGGGGCGGTACGTCGCTGCCGAGCACTGCGGCCTGCTCGGGTGGTAAACGATCTCCGCTATCGACTGTCTCAGATAGATCACCCCAATCGGGTGCTGGAGCTGGCGCTGTTGCTGGAGCGAGGTCTTCGTCAGCAGACAGGGTCAATTCGTCTTCTTTCGGTGCCGGTGCTGATTCAACTGGTTCAAAATCAAGCTCCAGATCTAAGGCCGCCGCGGGTTCTTCCGTGCCTGTCGGCGCTGACGCTATGGGCGTTGCAAGCTCGAACTCCATCGGGGCCAACTCAGACGCAGGTGCCTCTGTAGCCGTTGATGCGGGCTCGGAATCAGCTCCCGGGACACCGTCGGAGAGTTCACCCAACTCGACATCCGGAGTCGATGCTGGCTCCGCGCTCTCAAGCATTTCCTTAGCCTGCTCGATAGCACCAGCATCGTTGGTTGCCTCAACGGCCGGCAGCAGGTCTTCGGCCTCCTCGTGTCGATCATTGGCGATATAGATCTCAATCATTCTAAGATAGGCCGCCGAATCCGTCGGATCGGCGACCGATGCGGTCGCCAATAAATCGAGCGCCTGTTGATGACGGCCATAGGCAACATAAATAGCGGCCTCTGCGATGGCATCGGAGACCGCACTCTCTTCCGCATAATCGTTATGCAGCTTTTGACCGTAGCCCCGCTCGCCGCTCGGGGCCGCTGAGTCCTCGCGCTCTTGATCTTGTGCGACAGCCTCATCACTGGGCACAGCACCAACTGGCGCCGGCTTAGCGACTGCTTTGGTGGGCGCTGCGGTGCTACCGGAAGACACCGGATCACGCTGCGTGGCAGACGGCTGGCTAGCCGGCACCGGGGCAGGCTCCTTATTGCTTGCACTCCGGCGGGTAACCAAAACACCCACGAGGGAAGCTAAAATCACACCACCCAAAGCGAAGACCCACCAAGGCATGCCGGCAATATCGGATGTTGTCTGAGGTGGCGTGGGGTTCGTGGCGACGGCTGGCGGTGCTGCTGCACGCTCGGCATCCTGTTGGTTTCGTGCTGCTATCTCGGCCTGCAGCGCTGCAATTTGCTGGTCCTTAACGTTTACTAGTTGGCGGAGGCTACCCACCTGCTCAGACAACTGGCCCAGCCGCGCTTGGATATCGGCCAATTCTGGATTTGCTGACATCGCCGGTGGCTTATCAGCCTCCTCTGACATGCCCATGGACTGAGTTGTACCGGCTTCCTCAGCCATTCCTGCCGAGTCATCCATGCCAGCAGCCGCTGAGGCAATAACATCACTTTCACCCAACTCGGCATCTGAGACTGGAGTCCCCATGTCCACTTTCGCCGAATCAAATTCATCCTCTGATAAGTCCATCTCGTTGTCAGCCAACACACGTAAGGCGGGTGCTCGGCGAATCCCGCTTGCCCAATCACTATTTTGCTGGACAACCTCGGCAATTGCCTCATTCTGAGATGTATAAATCTCTCCAGTTGCGGGTAACTCCAGCACATAGCCGGCTTTGAGGCCGTTGATGTTGCTACCCGTAAAAGCACTGGCATTCATCGCGACTGTTGCGATCATTGTTTGCTCAATGGTCGCTCCATCTGGGCGCGCAGAGCGGGCGATATCCCAAAGCGTATCGTTGGCCTGAACCAAGTACTGACCACCCGCCGCAGGTCTGTCTTCGGCATCGCGATCGTAGGCCCGATCAGGGCGCGTGTCAGGGGTAACAAAGGTTGGCTCCCCCGCCGGTTCGGTACTTTGCGCTCGAATCGCTTCAGAGGCGGTATCACTACCCGCCACTGCGGGCCCCTTCGCCGATGACGCAACCCGCATGGTCTCTGCCTTACGTGGCAAGTCGACCAACACCGTGTACTCGCGCAGCAGTCGACCGGCGGGCCAACGGGTTTCAATGAGAAAATCAAGGTAAGGCTCGAGCAAGGGCTGCTCGGTGGTCATAATGATCTTACTGTCATCGCCATCGACCACGATCTCGAACTGAATGCTGGTAAGGAAGTAAGCCCGCTCGACGCCGAGACGATCGAAGTCCTCCTGAGTTGCCAATCGGATACGAATATCCTCGGCTGTCAGGTCTTTGACATCTAGCAGTTTTACCTCGGCCCGAAGCGGCTCGTTTAAAAAAGAGCGCATGGTGACATCACCAAGGCCAAGACCCCATGCTGAGTGCATTACCAACGGCAAGAAGGCCGCTACCAGAGCAGTGCGCTTAAACGGTTTCATTCGCTCCTCACCAGAACATTCATTCGTACCACAACCCAAACGGGATTCGAACTCTCACCACACATTGATTTGGTTTAACACTAACCGCTAGCGCCGACCACCTGTAGTCCTAGCAAGAATTTACAGGTAACCCCTACACAAGAGTTCCGCGATCTGAACACTATTAAGCGCTGCACCCTTGCGGACGTTATCGGATACCACCCACAAGTCGAGTCCACGCGGGTGGGAAATATCTTCCCGAATACGTCCCACAAAGACCGGGTCCTGCCCTGCGGACTCGGTCACCGCAGTGGGATAACCCCCATCTACGTGCTCGTCAATGACCGTCACCCCGGAGGCTGAAAGGAGCAATTCACGGGCGCCCTCGGCAGAAATTTTATCGCGGGTTTCAATGTGCACAGCCTCAGAGTGGCCGAAGAAAACAGGTACGCGCACGCAGGTCGGATTAACCCGAATCGAGTCGTCCTCAAAAATTTTTTGGGTTTCCCAAACCATCTTCATTTCTTCACGGGTATAGCCGTTGTCCTGAAACGTATCGATGTGCGGCAGTGCGTTAAAGGCAATTTGCTTCGGATAAACCTTGGTATCAACCGCTTGGCCATTCAACAAACGCGCCGTTTGGGTCGCCAATTCTTCGATCGCATCCTTGCCCGTGCCGCTCACTGCCTGATAAGTGGCCACGTTAATGCGTTCAATACCAACCGCATCCCGGATGGGCTTCAATGCGACCAGCATTCCTATGGTCGAACAGTTTGGGTTCGCGATGATGCCTCGATTGGTATATTGGGCAATGGCATGTGGATTCACCTCGGGAACCACGAGTGGAATGTCCTCGTCGCGACGAAAGTGTGAGGTGTTGTCTATGACCACGCAGCCCGCTTCGGCGGCCTTGGGCGCAAACTCTGCAGATACCGAACCTCCGGCGGAAAACAATCCAATCTGTACCTGACTAAAGTCGAACTCAGCGAGATCACCAATAGTGAGCGTTTTGCCTCGGAATCGGATCGTTTTACCAGCGGACCGTGATGACGCCAACGGGAACAGATTGCCCACGGGAAACTCCCGCTGCTCAAGAATTTCCATCATGGCTTCACCGACAGCGCCGGTGGCGCCGACAACGGCAACGTCTATTTGTTTACTCATAACCCAACGACTTCCAAATGTGTTTATGGAGAAACACTGAAAACAAAAAAAAGTAACCCACTCAGCTCAGAGCGGAGAGTATGGCATCACCCATTTCCGCGGTGCCCACTACATCGGCGCCCGCCTCGGCGATATCACCAGTGCGCAAGCCTGTATCGAGCACCTTAGCAACGGCCGCTTCGATCTGGTCCGCAGCGGCGGGGCAATCCAGAGAATAGCGCAGCATCATAGCGACCGAGAGTATCGTTGCGAGGGGGTTTGCTTTGTTCTCGCCCGCGATATCCGGCGCGGAACCGTGAACCGGCTCATAAAGCCCACGGGAGTGTTCGTTCAGCGAGGCCGACGGCAGCATGCCGATCGACCCTGTCAGCATCGCTGCGGTGTCTGACAAAATATCCCCAAACAAATTTCCGGTGACGAGTACATCAAACTGCTTAGGCGCGCGCACCAGCTGCATGGCAGCGTTATCCACATAGATATGGCTGAGCTCCACGTCGGGAAAATCACTTCCGACCCGCTCTACCACTTCACGCCAAAGCATCGTGGCCTCAAGAACATTGGCCTTGTCGACCGAGGTCACGCGACTATCGCGTTTGCCCGCGAGCTCAAAAGCCAAGCGCGCGATACGCTCGATTTCACTCTCACGGTAGACGTAGGTATTAAAGCCCTCGCGCTCGCCCGACTCTAGCTGGCGAATGCCCCGCGGCTCACCAAAATAAATGCCACCGGTGAGCTCTCGCACAATCAGGACGTCGAGGCCTGCCACGAGCTCTGGCTTTAAACTGGATGCTGCCGCAAGTTGAGGAAACAGCAATGCAGGTCGAAGGTTGGCAAACAAACCCAGATCGGCGCGAATAGCCAGCAAGCCACGTTCAGGACGCTCGCCGGCTGGAAGCGCATCCCATTTGGGCCCGCCCACGGCACCCAGCAGAATGCCATCCGCCGCGCGAGCGAGGGTTTTGGTGGTCTCCGGGTACGCAGCGCCCTGTCGATCGATCGCCACGCCACCCAAGTCCCCCGTCTTGATTTCAAGCGCTAGGCCATGCTGGCCGGCCACATGACGGAGGACACGCTCGCCCTGGGCTACCACTTCAGGACCGATGCCATCACCGGGTAATAGTAAAATACTGTGACTCACGAGACCTCCAACGTCTCAAAAACCCAGGGAAAACGATCTCGGTGCTGCGCTTCGAAAGTCTTAATGGCCGCTTCGCTTTGCAGGGTGATACCAATATCATCCAAGCCTTTAAGCAGGCAGTCACGCCGAAAACCATCGACCTCAAAAGGAATGGTCGAGCCATCGGGCCGCTGAATCACCTGCTCCTGCAAGTCCACCACCAGCGAATAGCCCTCTTTGTCATACATAGCGGCAAACAAGCCATCGACGATTGGCTCACTCAGCTCAATGGGAAGCAATCCGTTTTTAAAGCAGTTGGAGCGGAAAATATCGGCAAAACTCGGCGCAATCACGCAGCGAAAGCCGTAATCGACTAACGCCCACGGCGCGTGTTCACGACTAGAACCGCAACCGAAGTTCTCGCGAGCCAACAAAATAGAAGCCCCCTCGTACCGCGGAAAATTCAGCGGAAAATCGGGATTACGAGGGCGGTTGCTGTTATCAGCATCGGGAAGGCCTTCATCGAGATAGCGAAGCTCGTCAAACAGATTGGGACCAAAACCGCTGCGCTTAATCGATTTCAGAAACTGCTTAGGGATAATCAGATCGGTATCAACGTTGGCGCGATCCATGGGCGCGACCAATCCCTTAAGTATTGTGAAAGCGTCCATTAGCTTGCTCTCCCTGCGGCTTGCGTATCAGACTGCCCTTCGAGTTCGCGCACATCGACAAAATGGCCGGCGACCGCAGCCGCCGCAGCCATCGCCGGGCTCACTAAGTGGGTGCGACCACCGAAACCTTGGCGCCCCTCGAAGTTACGGTTGCTGGTACTCGCGCATCGGTCGCCGGGCTGGAGTTTGTCCGCATTCATCGCAAGGCACATGGAACAGCCGGGCTCGCGCCACTCCATCCCTGCCTCAACAAAGATCCGGTCGAGCCCCTCTTCTTCCGCCTGACGCTTGACCAAGCCTGAGCCCGGGACTACCAGGGCCTGCTTAATTGATTCGGCAATGCGCTTGCCTCTCACCACCGCAGCGGCGGCGCGCATGTCCTCGATCCGCGAGTTAGTGCAGGAACCAATAAACACAACGTTTGGGCGAATGTCATGAATCGCCATGCCCGCCTCTAGACCCATATACTCAAGCGCTCGCTCTAAGCCCTTGCGCGCACTGTCTGATGTCATTTCTTCAGGGGTCGGCACGCGATCATGCACCGACCGCACCATTTCCGGGGATGTTCCCCAGGTGACTTGGGGCGCAATATCGGCGGCGTTTAAAACCACCTCGCTATCAAACACCGCATCGTCGTCGCTGTGCAGAGTTCGCCACCAGGCTTCGGCTTGCTGCCAATGCTCCCCTGTTGGGCTGTAGGGCTTACCACGGACATACTCCAAGGTCACATCATCAACCGCGATAAGGCCCGCCCGAGCACCCGCTTCAATCGCCATGTTGCACAGGGTCATTCGGCCTTCCATGGTTAGCCCGCGGATGGCTTCCCCCGCAAACTCGATCGCGTGACCGGTCCCGCCAGCCGTGCCAATCTCTCCGATGATTGCCAGCGCAACATCTTTGGCCGTGACGCCCAAGCCAAGCGGGCCTGTAACGGTCACTCGTAGATTTTTCATCTTGCGCTGGATCAAACAGCCGGTTGCCATCACATGCTCGACTTCCGATGTCCCTATGCCGTGAGCGAGCGCACCCAGTGCGCCGTGGGTCGAAGTGTGGGAATCGCCGCACACAACCGTCATGCCGGGCAGCGTGGCGCCAAGTTCGGGGCCCATGACATGCACAATTCCCTGGCGCACATCGTCGAGCGGAATCTCCGGGATATCGAACGCAGTACAATTATCATCGAGGGTCTGGAGCTGAATTCGCGACACATCGTCTTTGAGCGCTGACAGTCCGGCGGCACGCTCGTCGGCGAGCGTCGAGACGTTGTGGTCAGGCACTGCGATATTGGCGCTGATACGCCAGGGTTTTCGACCTGCCAACCGCAAGCCTTCGAAGGCTTGGGGTGACGTCACCTCGTGCAATAACTGCCGATCGATGTAGATCAGCGCCGTGCCGTCATCGCGCTGCTCGACAAGGTGGCTTTGCCAAAGTTTGTCATAGAGGGTCTGGCCCATGTCACGGGTCTCCAATTTGCAACAGTTTGTGCAACAGTAAATGTGTTCGCGAATCCCAGTCAGGGTCGCCTGCTCGGTGCCTACGGGTTATTCTAGGTACTCGCAGCAGGGCTACGTCACCAAACCGATGTAGAGCCACCTTTCCGGGCAGAATAGAACCAAACTTTGAGATCGGTACGAGTGACGGAGTATAGCATTGAAGAATAAAGCACGGGTCATTTCTGTCGCTCTGCACGCACTCTTGTTGGTTGTCATGTGCGCAGGCTACTCCCAAGCCGCCAGTGCCAATGTCACTCGGGTGGTAAGCACGGTGAGTCCAAGTCAACCGTCCCCGGGCGACCGTATCACCGTCGCAACTTCCGTCTTTGGCTCTACAGGCCAACCCTGCTACACGAATTTTACAGTAACGATCTCGGGTTTACCCTCTCAAACAACGCCACGATCCTATCGCATTCATAGCGGCCAAATCGCCCGGTTTTCCACTGTCTTTACGATTCCAAATCCCGCTACTGGCATAAGCAGCCTAACCCCGACCATCAGTTGGTCCGGGTGCGGTGCCGGCCAATCTAATGCGTTGCAAGGCGGCCAGACACCACCGGTAGTTGTCGCGACACCACAACCCGCACTGTCGTTAACCAAAGCACTGTCAGGGGTGGGCAATACCACCGTCGCCCCCGGGGATTCCATCACCTACCGATTGACATTTCAAAGCACGGGCAGCGACCCGGCTGATAACGTCGTACTTACCGACACCCTAGCCGCCAACCTCAATTTTGTGTCAGCGACGGGCACCTACGCGGTGGCAGGGCAAACTGTTACCTGGAATCTCGGCGATCAGCCTCCTGGCTCACCGCAAACGGTTGAAGTGACCGCTCAGGTGGATCCCAGTGCGCCAAACGGCATTATTAACAACGACGCAACCATTGATGCAGACAGCCTAAGCCCGGTGACGAGCAATACGGTGTCGATTCAGGTCGATGGCGACCCGAACATAGCGCTGTTTAAAACCGTCGACGACAACACCACCACGTCGGCGCAACGCGAAGCCGGTCGAAAGATTGAATACAAGATTCGCTATGAAAATGTGGGCGGCGGTGATGCGTCGAATCTCGTGATCTCCGACGTGGTGCCTAGCGAAATTCTCGACCCAATCACATTGGTCGGTGGTGACAGCAACAACTACGCAGCCGGCACCCGTACTGCAACTTGGACGCTTAACTCGGTGCCCAAGGGAGCTTTCGGCACGGTAACGCTGATCGGGCAGATCGACCCCTCACTCACTGCCGGCGATTTCGACAATACGGCACAAGGCACGGTAGCCGCACCGGGAACGGTTGGCAGCGCCACAGCCAATATCTATACCCTCGCCGAGCCTTATTTCAGGATCGACAAACGGGTCAGCCCTTCTGTGGTGTCCCCTGGCGATGATCTGTCATACGCCATCGAATATCGCAACATTGGTTCTGTAACGGGCACCAATCCGACCATTACCGACCGGCTACCCGCTGGCGTCACACCGGTTCCCGGTTCCTACTCTGCGGTCTATGACGCTGCAGCCCGCACCCTGACCTGGTCGCTGCCCGACCTGCTGCCAGACAATCAGCTGCACAGCCTTAGCTATCGCGTAACCGTCGACCCAAGCACGCCCAACGGCACCCTCATCAACAATGCAGAAATGGCCGCGGATAACCTTCCGGGCACCTTAACGACAACAGCCCAGTCAACGACAACGGTGTTGGGTGAGCCAAAACTCCAACCTCTGAAATCGCTCGCCCCGGGAAGCAGCAGCCTGTTGGGTGACGGGCAGCAGGTCACCTTCAACCTATCGGTGGCCAATACCGGTACCGAAGCCACCGATGGCAATGTCACGCTAACGGATGTGCTGCCTGCAGGACTTACCTTCGACTCCTGTACCGGCAACTGTACCCAAATAGGGCAAACGGTTTCTTGGTCACTGGGCGACCTGACGGGTGGCGGTTTGTCGGCCGGTGGCAGCAGTGGCACGGTTAGCGTCACGGTGACCGTGGATGGATCCTCGCTAAACGATGGCGACATTCTCAGCAATGCCGCCCACGCGGATGCGGTAGATTCCGCCGGTCGCCAGTACAGTGAAACCAGTGCGCCTGTCGTGCTCCGATACAACCTGCCCGCTGCGGTTTCACTCACGAAATCGTCCAGCCCACCGGACACCACCCCGCTCTTCCCGGGTCAGGTGATCGAGTACACCCTGACCGCGCAATTGCTCACCCAGACCGGTGCCGACGATCTGCGGCTGTTCGATAGCTTACCTGCAAACCTCGAGTTTGTGAGTGCCTCTGACCCCAATGTGGTGACCTTTAATCAGCCCGATGGCAGCACACTCATCGCGACGCCTGCTGCTGATCTGACAAGCGGCAGTCGATCTCTGGTCATCAAGGCCCGGGTCGCCAGCACGGCAATACCTGGCGATGTGGTGATTAACCGCGCTGATGCAAGCTTCAGCAACGGTAATCGCAGCGCACAAGCGTCGCTGACACACACCTTAGGCGATGCAGCAATTGAGCTGATCAAGAGTCGCGCGGCGGGTCAGGCCGATGTCATCGCCGGTGAGGAAGTCACTTACACCCTGACCTACACCAATATCGGGCGCTTTCCACTAACCGGCATTACCTTGCGGGACTCACTGCCTTCAGACACGACACTGGTCAGTGCAACACCTACCTTTGACCAAATCCTCAACGGACCGCCCTCAGCCCTGCTGTGGAACCTTGGCAGTTTGGATCCGGGCAAGAGCGGCACGGTAGTCCTTAAGGTCCAGGTGGACTCGGGGACCACGGGCGTTATCACAAACAGCGCCGAAATCACCACGAACGAAACCCAGCCGAAATCAGCTCAGGTTGCTTCGACCGTGCGCGAGGCACCCGATTTAGTCCTTATTAAAACCACGCCCCGCACCACCTATCACCCGGGCGAAGACGTCGAATACACCATTAGCTTCGGTAACAAGGGTAAAGGCGAGGCCCAGAATGTTGTGCTCGAGGACACCTTCCCAGCAGGTCTGACGTTTGTGTCAGCAACGGACAACATCCAGCCAGTGGCGGGCAAGCTCACTTGGAATCTAGGCACACTGCCACCTGGCAGTTCTGGATCAAAAATCGTCCGGGCAACCGTACCCGCGGGTAGCTACGATCCGGTTGTAACAGTAACCAACCAAGCCGACATCCGCTCGGATAAGAGTCGTACGGCAGTTGGTACGCTAATCAATCTATCCGACAGTGCCAGTTTTACGGTGACCAAAGCGGTCGATCAGTTTGATGCGAGTCCCGGCGACACCCTCCACTACACCATTGATGTTAAGAAAAATGGCGATGCAACAAGCAATGCCTTTGTCATCGATCAACTGCCCCAAGGGCTGGACTACAGCACCATCCAATCTGACTACCCGCTTGTCTCTGGGAATGCCAATGCCGCGTTGAATGCTGACTCGGCGAACGGCTATCTGGTTTGGACACTGCCGGACTTCCCTGCGGGCTTCGCGCCGGCGGTCATTCACGTCAGTGCTCAGGTTGCGTCACCCCTCGCCGATGGTACCCAGCTGATAAACAATGCGTCGGTTGTCGCTGATCAGGTTATCGGCAGCATCCAATCGAATACGGTCACAACCGTTGTTCACAGTGCGCCCGTGCTGACTATCTCAAAATCGGCCGATACAGCAACGGTGTTCTCCGACCCGGGGGCTGGCACCAGCGATTCCGTGACTTACACGATTACCGCAAGCAATAACGGCAATGCCGTCGCGACCGGGGTCACGATCACGGACACACTGCCCCAGGAACTGACGATTGACCCAGCGAGTACGTCGGGTTCAGTGAGTGGCCAAACGGTGACGTGGACGCTCCCCACCTTGGTGCCCGGCAATCCTCAAACCCTGACGGTCCGCGCGCGCGTGGACAACGGTCTGAGTGATGGCACGATATTGCGCAACACCGCTCACATCGGCACCACCATGGCGGGGGTCGGCAGCGCGAGTACCAACCCGGTTGATATCACGGTCCAAGGTGCAGCGGTGCTCACCTTGAGCAAAGCCGCGAGCAGACAGAGCGTGAAAGCCGGCGACGAGCTGACCTATACCCTCACCTACAGCAATGTCGGCAATGCCGCCACGGCGGGTGACGTCGTGATCGAAGATTTGCTGCCGGGCAACACCAGCTTTGTGCGCGCAAGCGACAATGGCAGTAACGGGGTCAACCCGCAGGTCGTGGCCTGGAGCCTCCCCCCACTTGCTGCGGGACAACAGGGTTCGGTCACCGTAACTGTGCATGTAGCAGATCCGATCACCAACGGCACGCAGTTGGTCAATCAGGCGAGCGCCTATGTCTTTGGCAATAGCGCCATCTCGACTACTGCCACGTCCTCTACGGGCCCCGTAACGGCAACCAGCCAGCCCCTGTTCACGATGGATAAAACCGCGTCAACGGGCAACTTTGCGACCGTCAATGGTGCGCTGAGCTACACGCTGGACTACACCAATATTGGCAGCGATTCTGCCACTAACGTCACGATTACCGACCAACTCCCGACCGGCTTTTTATTACAAGGCACAAGCACGCCTGCGGTCGTCAACGGCAACAGTCTGACCTGGACGCTGCCTTCGGTAGCCGCCAAAACCGGGGGCGTCATTGTGGTCAGCGGTATTGTCGACCCCAATCTGGCCGACGGTGACGTATTGACCAACTCCGCCACTGTCATCAGCACGGAGACCCCCTCACCCGTGGGTGATACAGCAACAGTAACGGTACAGGATGCCAGGCTCACCTTGACCAAAACCGCCGACACGGCAACGGCACAGGCAGGCGTTTCTGCCACCTCGACACCCGGGCAGGTGATCACTTACCAGCTTAACTACAGCAACCTCGGCACCGCGCCTGCGAGCAGCATTACGCTTATTGACCAACTGCCGAGTGACGTGACCTATCTGGGTGCTCAGCCACAACCGACGTCCACAGCAAGCGGTGTGCTCACGTGGGATCTCGGTACGCTCAACGCGGGTCAACAAGGCTCGGTATTGGTCACCGCGCAGACCAATGATGATTTGCGCGACGGACTGGTTCTCCACAACACGGCGAGCCTAAGCAGCGCTACCACGCCGACCATCAACGCGGTGCCGGTCGACATCGTCGTCAGTAGTCAGCCCAAGCTTCAGCTGAGTAAATCGAGTGTGGTCGGCAACGCCACACCGGGCCAAACCGTCTCGTGGGACATCACCCTCAACAACATTGGCTCTGATACCGCAGAGAATGTGCTGATCACCGATACGCTGCCGGCGAACACCAGTTTTGTCAGTGCGAGTGGCGGCGGTGTTGAGACCTCACCTGGAATCGTCGAGTGGGATATTGCCGCCCTGTCAGGGCAGCTTACAGCAAACAATAGTGTGGCCGTTTCGGTGAAGGCGGTCATAGATCCCCCGCCCATCGCCGATGGCACTCAGCTCACTAACACCGTGACGGCGACTGCCGAGTATGGCGCGAGCAATGCTTTACCCCCAGCGTCGGCAACGTCGGTGTTATCGATCATCAGTAGCCCCGTGCTCAATATCACCTTGGATACTGACAAGCCGTTTGCATTGGCGGGCGAGAGCGTGGCTTACACAGTCACCATCTCCAATACGGGTACCGATACCGCCACCGGTGTCGAGGTCGCGTCACTGCTACCGAGCAACGTGACACCACAAGTCATTGATCATGGCGGCGCGTTTGTGCCCTCGGGAACTGATACCTACGCACTGTGGACAATCGGCGCTCTGCCCCCCGCGGGCTCAATCACCTTGAACTTCAGTGTCGGCGTTCCCATCGGAACAGCGAACGGGGCACTAGAACTGGTCTTGGCGGGCATCGAGGCAACCAACGCGCCGTTTACAGGCGCTGTCGCGCTTAACGTTGTTGGCAGCAATCCCGCGTTAACCCTCATTAAAGCCGCGCCGAACAGCGTCGAAGCCGGGGATCCGATGACCTATCGGCTGGATTACTTCAATAGTGGTAACGGCACAGCAAGCGCGGTCGTTATCGAGGATCTGCTGCCACCCGGTGTCACGTTCACCTCGGCAACCAATGGCGGCACCGAGGTATCTCCCGGCGTCGTGCAATGGAACATCGGTAACGTTGACCCGCTCAGCGGTGGCAACGTACAGGTGACGGTCGCTACTGCGCCCGGCATCACCAACGGCACGCAAATCGGTAACATCGCGTCTATAAGCGCCAGCAACGGCGGCGGCCGAGTCGCCAATGCCATCACCATTGAGCGCAGCCACACGGAACTGATCGTAACCAATGCGGCAACCGCACCCACGGTGGCGGCCGGTGACGACCAGACGTTTACCGTCAGCTGGGCAAATACGGGCAATCAAGACACGACCGGCACGGTAGTCACTGCCACGATACCCCCCAACACCACGTTTGCCTCGGCAACTGCCGGGGGCGGTCTCGTTGGTGGCGTCGTCGAGTGGACGGTCGGCAACCTTGCGGCCGGCGCGAATAGCTCGGCCACCTTCACGGTCACCACCGACAGTCCGTTGATTGACGGCACGACCCTAAAAAGCGTCGCGGAGATCACAGCCGACCTGGGACAACCCAACTCGGAGACTGCGACGTTTGCGATCAGCAGCTCGCCAATATGGGTGCTTGCTAAAACCACGCCAATGACCGATGTCGACACCGGTAGCCAGGTTAGCTTTGAGATTGATCTCCAGAACCTAGGTAATGCCGATGCCACCGGGGTGGTTGTTACCGACACCCTCCCCGCCGGGCTTCAGGTCGTATCGGCAAGTGCCGGGGGTGTGATCGATCGGAACGCCAATACGATTACCTGGAACCCAGGTACCGTTGCTGCCAGTAGTGGGCCCGTTGACCTATCGCTGGTTGCGCGCGTCATTGGAGCAAACAGCACCCTGACCAATCGTGTGACGATAGCGTCTAATGAGATAGCCGACGTTACGAGCACTGCTAGCGTGACGTCAGGCGCGCCAAGGCCCGTTAACGCAACGCCAGCCCACGCCTGGCTACTACTTGCACTAGGTCTAATAATATTGGGGGCACAGCAGGTTCGACGGCGCCGATTTCGATAGCGCTCGATAAAGGTGGGTTAAGCTAACCGTCAGAGCATCAAAGTACCTACTGAGGTGATTTTTTGGTCTTCAAGCCTGTGGATAACTTGGGGGACAGAAATCATTGTCGACAAAAAGTTTTCCACAGGGTCAATGAGCACCTGAGCCCCACCACCATGGTGACGACCTGAAAAATCTATATATTTCAATTTCTTAAATTAAATTTGTAATACTCAGGTTGAGCGAATGCAGTTTGAACGGCGTGGGTCAAGCGAAAATCAAGATTGTGCAGAACTTTTTAATCAAGCCTAAGCGCCCTGCTCGGCTGTTACGCAACGATGTGTTACCGAAGGTCACAAATCGGTAAGCTTTGGGCAGACCTAAGTACTAAGGTTGATGCCAAAACCGCCAACAACGATGGATATCTGAACCGCGTCTGAAGTCCTCGGGAATGCTCTCTCGAGTAACATCGGTAACAGCGAAGGTATCGCTGAGTGATGGGTCGAGCTTGAACCCGCGGCGGTTGTTTGAGAAATACATCACCCCCCCGGGTGCCAATCGCGTCATTGCTAAAGCAACCAGCCCGGTGTGATCCCGCTGAACGTCGAAGCTTTCTTCGGTGGCCTTCGAATTCGAGAACGATGGTGGGTCGAGCAAAATCAGATCAAAGGTGCGCTCACAGGCCTCGAGCCACGCGACACAGTCGCTGCGCTCAGCCCGATGCTGGCGCTCTGACAAACCGTTGAGCGCCAAATTCTCGCGATACCAATTCAAATAGGTGTTAGACAGGTCGACACTGGTAGAGGTCGTGGCACCACCCAACGCGGCCTGAATCGAGGCGGCACCGGTGTAACAAAACAGATTGAGGAAATGCTTACCTTTGGCTTCTTTTGCCAGCCATGAACGTAGCGGTCGATGATCCAGAAACAAACCGGTATCGAGATAATCATGGAGGTTAACAAGCAGTTTGGCCCGACCCTCTTGAACAACAATCTGCTCCTGACGCTGGGCAAACTTTCCGTACTGTTCGGTGCCCCGCTGCCGCTGTCGCCGCTTGGTCGCGATATCGACGTTTTCCGGCAACTCAAACACGGCACGAATACCGCTGACCACCTCATCAAACCGTCTGGTCGCCGATGCCTCATCGATGTTTTTAGGTGGCGCGTATTCAGCAACATGGATGTGACCTTCGTAAATGTCGACGGCCACAGCATATTCGGGCATATCCGCATCATACAGTCGGTAGCAACCCACGCCGCTCTGACGCAGCCACGACTTTAATTTCCGCTGGTTCTTCCGAAGACGATTGGCGAACATCTGCGCGCCTTCGGTCAGGGCCGCGGCCTGAGCATGGCTTTTGGCCTGTGGTGCGCCTGCGATTTGCTTTGCGCCAGCACTTTGTTGAGTGGGGCCAGCGTCATCGTTCGGCGCCCCATTTAAATCATCGTCGGCGTCGTTACTCACCGCGGCAGTCGCGCTCGCCCAAACGTTTGCCGCGAGCCCAACTCCCTTCCCACCCGAAACGGCATAGCCCGGCTGTGGCGACAGATGATTGTCGGCTGTCAGCGCAAACAACAGCAGTCGAATATCGATCGCGCCGTTATAAAAGCTGTACTGGCGATGACTTCGTAGACCTACTGCACGACCCAAGTCGGGGTTTGACGTAACCACTGCCGCATCCCAGCCTTGAAACTCCCGATGCATCACTTCGCCCAACTGGCGATACAAATGCTTCATTGCTGCCACCTCGCCAATGCGTTCACCCCAAGGCGGGTTACATACTAATAGGCCTTTGGGCATAGGCCGGTGGCTGGGTCGAGTAAGTTCATTAAGTGACTTAGCCCGCACGCGGACCAGTTGTTCTAAACCCAATTCGGCAACGATCGACTCTGCCCTGCGAACAGCACGAATATCGCCATCGTAGCCTCGAATCTCCATGCCCTCGGGTGGCGCACACTCCTGCGCTCGACCATCGGCCACAATCGCGGCCCACTGCTCGGGGTTGTGACCCAGCCATTTATCAAAACCATAACCCTGCCGAGCCAGCCCTACGGGGCGGCGAATTGCCATGAGCGCGGCTTCGATAAGCAAAGTGCCCGAGCCGCACATGGGGTCGATGAGCGAGAGACCGGCCTCTGCGGCAGCAGGCCAACCGGCGCGCGCCAACATGGCGGCAGCAAGATTCTCTTTAAGTGGCGCTTTTCCTGGATCCGAGCGATACCCGCGACGATGCAGACTGTTCCCCGATAAATCGATAGCAACCGTCAGTTTGCCGCGATACAGCCTGACATTAATACGCATATCAGGGTTTCGAGTATCGACATTGGGGCGCTCCATGCCGCGCCGGCGAAAGCCATCAACAATCGCATCTTTTACCCGCTGAGCACCAAACTGGGTGTTGCGAATATCCGAGCTACGGCCAGCAAAATCCACCGTAAGCGTGCCCCGCTCGGCTATGTGTTCATGCCAAGGAAGTCTTAACACGCCCTCGTACAGATCATTGGCATCAGCCGCCGCAAATTCGCTCAGTATCAACAGCACGCGATTGGCAAACCGGCTGTGCAGGCAGGCACGATAAGCGACCGCCAACGAACCTGAAAACTCAACACCAGCAACCGTTTCGCGCACGTCGACGGCGCCCAACTCAGCGAGCTCCGGCCCCAGCAGGCTGCCAAGCCCTTTTGGACAGGTCGCCATGAACTTCAAAGTGGTCAAGGTAGTGCTGCTCGTTCGAGCTGGATGATTTGGGCCAGAATATCGCGCCACTGCTGATATTGGTTGTTTAGGGAGCCCGATAATCTGACAACCTGCTCTCCCGATCGCATCACGGTGGGCGCAGTCTCGTTATCAAACCCACTGGCAAGTTCAAAAAGATCCTGCTCCTGAATCCGCACAGACCGATAGGTCGAGTAAACCTGCTGCATCGCAGCGTAACTGCCTCGCGGGGCGGATAGATCTCGATCGGCGGCCCGCGCCGTGTAGTCCTCAAGATATTCAGCCTGCTCAAAGCTTGAGCGTCGCCAAAGGTTATAAGTGGGCCCAAGGGTCGCGCGCAGATCAAGGTACTGCTCGTCGACCGTATCGATAAACAACGCCTCTTGATTGCGGATACGCGCTATACGGGCAACCATGGGGTCACTGTCAGCAGGCAGCCTGGCAAGGGCATACCGGCTCTGGTTTTCAACGAGATAGCTATCAAAAGCTTCGGGCGCTAGATCTGCGGCATATCGCAGCTCGGCGACTTCGAGCAGCGTTCGTTGCTCCTTCTGGGAAAGCTGTTTTGCCTGCGCTTGTAAACGATTGGCGACTGCGACGAATAGCGGTCGGAACGGATCTCGTTGTGCGAGCTGAGTGTAGTCCTCAAATGTCGCCATCGCCCGCAGCCGCTCATCCATCCACACCCGACCCGTGGCATCGCGTACTTCGATGTCGAGCACCAGATCGCGACCGTCAGAATGAACAAACCGCCCATGCACGGTCAGTTGGGCAAACTCGCTCGTTTCGGGCAGCACTCTAACGGGCCCCCAGTTGTTGCTTTCCGTTAACACATCTCGCAAATAAGCGGTGGCGAGGCGCGTTTCTACTTTCCGAAGCGTATGTCTGGCATCGCGCTCATCAAACGCCATTTGCCCCGGCTCAAACACAACAACGCCGATTTCGATCGGGAACGGCTCAGAATGATTCACAAGCGGCGCCCGACTAACAGGGGCAGGCCAATCCGTAGGTACCTCGGAAACCAGAACATCGGTGTCCGCCGTCGATGACCGGGAACCCGAGCACGCGAGTAACAAGCAATGCATTAGCAGCACAAACACCAATCGCATCGAAGTGGTCATGACGCGGGTTTCTCGGTGGTACAAACGCGGCCTTTACTCAGAGTCTGGGTGCAGCGGTATCCGGCAGTATTGGGGTCATATCGGGTAAACACTTTATTCACGGTGAAGGGCTGGTTGACCTCGGGCGAGTAAACCGCCGTCTGGATGATCAACGCGTCTGCCATGTTCGACCGAGTAATCCGATGCCGAATCAGCAGCCCATCCGGCAGATTGATATTAAAAAACAGCTGATGGCCGTCCCAGCCACACTGCTCTACCCCGAAAGGCGTCGTGGTGACAATTGGGGGTGGCTGATCGGTGCGGCAGATCAATGCAAAGCTGTTCTCGCGCTTAAGGCGAACCTCATTGCCGGTCTGGACAACCTCAAGCAGTTCGGGGGCTGTAATCAACTCGGCCATTTCCGCGAGCGCCAGCAGTTGGCGCCCTGACCCCAGCCCTGAAGGCCCCGTGGCCTGACCGCGCTCTGCCGCTCGAGCACGACGCTCAGCCTCGCGCTGCCATTGGCGAACCAGGGTATTCAGTTGGCGCTGGATATTGTCACTGCGCGCGTGATCGACCTCCCAATTGCCCGACATATCGACGGGCTTCGATGGTGCGTAGCTTATCGGCTGCTCCGCCGGGCTCGACTGACAGCCAGCCAGCGCCGCGAATAGTGGCAGCACAGCGATCAATAAAAGGTTTAAACGGGTTTTCATAAAGCTTAGTGTAGCCCAGCCCCCCGATAAGCCCCAGCAAATACGTGAGAAAGCCTTACGTCTCGCTACCGGGCCCAAGTGTCAGACCCAGCACCTGATAACCTAGCTCTCCGCAAAGTCCTCGCGAAGCTTGAACTTCAGTACTTTGCCCGCTGGGTTTCGCGGCAGTGCATCGACGACGAACAGCTTGATCGGCAGCTTATAGCGCGCCAACTTCTCGCCAGCAAACTCGCGAAGCTCCTCTATGGTTAGCGTTTGACCCTCGGCCAATGCGGCAACCGCTGTCACAGCCTCTCCCCATTTCTCATCGGGCAAACCGATCACGGCTACCTCGTTGATGGCCTCATGGGTAAAGAGCACGCTCTCGACCTCCGCTGGATAGACATTCTCGCCACCGGAAATCACCATGTCCTTCACGCGGTCACAAATGAACAGATATCCCTCGTCATCGAAATAACCCACATCGCCCGAATGGAACCAGCCCTCGGGGTCAATCGCCTTTTCAGTCGCCTCGGGACGGTTCCAATAACCTTTCATGATATTGGGTCCCTTAATACAGATCTCTCCCCGCTCGCCTACGCCTAGGGGCTGATTGTCATTGTCGACAATTCGCACGTCGGTCATCAGCGGCGGCAACCCAGCAGAACCCAATTTCTCGATGCACTTGTCTGGGCCGAGGAACGAGGCAAACGGTGCGGTTTCCGTCAGGCCGTAACCTTGGCAGAACTGAATTCCCCGATCACCGTACAAGGTAATCAACGACTCGGGACAAGGCGCCGCACCCACAATGAACATTTCCACTGAGCTCAAGTCAGCGGAGGTAAAGTTTGGATGCTGAGACATGAACAAGAACATCGCGGGAGCGCCGAACATGTGGGTCACGCCGTGCTGCGGAATAATATCGAGTACGCCTGCCGGATCGAAGTGACGCATCAGCACCAACGTATTGCCCATCTGCAAGGTTGATAACGTGAGCACGTTGAGACCGCCGATATGGAATAGCGGCGCTACGGTCAAGGCCACATCGGAGCGCTGGGCACCAAATGCAAACGACGCATTGATGTTATTCCACAGGATATTACCGTGGCTCAGCATCGCGCCTTTGGGCAATCCCGTTGTGCCTGACGTGTACATAATGAGTAGCGTATCGTGAGCACCTAGGCATACCGCTTCGTCAACGGGTTCGGCGTCAGCAACCGCAGCATCAAGTGCCGCAAAATCACCGGTCGCAGCGTCACCGACCGCTAAATAATGCCGACAGGGTAGCGCAGGAGTAACGGGCTCAATAACCGGCAGAAGCTCAGGGTCAACTACCAGCGTGTGCACCCCGGCGTCGCCAATGATGAACGTCAACTCCTCACCCGTCAGCCGAAAATTCAGCGGCACGAAAATCGCACCTAAGGTATTTGCGGCGAACATCACCTCAAGTAGTGCCGGCTGGTTAAACCCCAAAAAACCGACGCGATCGCCCATACAGACACCACGCGCTTTCAGCATACCCGCCATCTTGCGGACCCGCTCACCAAACTCGGCGTAGGTCGTTTCAACCCCCTCAAAGATGATGGCGGTTCGTTCTGCGCTCAACTGACACTGGCGCAGAACTTGCGCGGCTAAGTTGTAATTAACGTCTGGACGATGCATGGCTGTCTCCTTTAGCGAAAGACGCTGTTTATTGGTTGTGTGTACAAGTTCGTCGTATGAGTTTCACGAATGCTAATCGATGCTTTTTATCATTCGAAAATTTTTCTAGCGTGGTTGGGCGGTGCCCCACACATTAAATCCAGCGATTTTAGGGGTACTAGGCAGATACATATGTTCCATATCGTCCACTTGAAAACCCGACTTTCGAATCAATGCGGGGATATCCCTGTTGAGGTTACAGCCACCAAATAAACGCTTCCAAACGGGGTTCAATCGCGCCTGCCATCGCGCAATATTGGCATCAGGTGCCTTGGCGTGCTCGCAAAACACTAAATGTCCATTGGGCCGCAACACGCGTCGCGCCTCACTTAATGCCGCTTCAGGATCAGGGATCGTGCACAGTGCAAAGGTCAAGAGCACTGAATCGACACTATCATCCTCGAGCGGAATGTCCTCGGCACTACCTGCGAGAAACTCAACGTCAAAGGGCACTGCCGCTACGCGCTCCTGGGCCATCTGCCAGGAGATTTCGCAGGGATCTACGCCGATGACCTTATCGACGACCGCGTGGTCGTAGTGAGGAATATTGTGGCCTGCGCCGAGACCAATCTCCAAGATTTTGCCCCGAGCTTTCGGCACCACTTTTTGGCGCTGACGAAGAATCGGCTTGGTGCCGCAGGCACATGTCACTAGCTTTGGCAAAATAAACCGATCGTAAAAACCCATTAGATCAACACCTCTTTAAGAAAACTACTCATCGATGCAAACGATCGATCGGCAGCAGTCGCATTGAACACCGTGCCCATGGCTTCGCTGTTCGCTGCCGGATTGGTAAATGCGTGTTGTGTCTGCCCGTACGCGTGCAGTTGCCAGTCGCAACCCGCGGCGGTCATTTCATCGCAGAAAGCACGCATCGCATCAGGATCCGCCATGGGATCCTCATAACCGTGAAGAACCAGAACCCGTGCAGAAATAACGGGCTGCTCGATATTATCTGGTGCGCCCAAAAGACCATGAAACGACACAACGCCAGCGATATCATCGCGGGTACGAGCAAGATCTAGAACGCACATACCACCAAAGCAAAAGCCAATCGCAGCGAGTGGCGCTGCTTTTACTTCAGGCTCAAGACGTATGGCGTCTGCTGCTGTAGCAACACGCGACTGAAGCAGGGCTCGATCTTTAGCGAGCGGCGTCATTAGCGCAGAGCAAGCTTCGACACCCTCCCCCACTACACCTTTGCCATACATATCGATCGCGAACCCGACATAGCCCATCTCCGCGAGCATTCGCGCTTTATTGCCTTCGAAGGCTGTTCGTCCAGCCCAGGTGTGCGCCACAAGCACAGCGGGTGCCGAGCTTTGAGCATCATCCCATGCCATCTCCCCCTGCAGAGTGACGTCATCGTGCTGGTATTCAATCAGGCGCGTCTGAATCGGCATGCCGCGGTTTTCTCCTGTAGTTAAATGGCCAATAATTCTTGCTGGTGTCTTGTTCGAGGCCCACTGTGCTACCAGGACCCAGATCACTTTGATCGGCATCCGTAAGTGCTGTTTTGAGATTTTCGGCGACGTCCCCGCCAGGATCCCTTTGCCCGCCATCGCCAGCAGCCACCACATCTAAGTCATCCGATCCCGCTTCAACACCCGCGCCTTCAGCCACGGCAGATTCTTCGCTCGGCGGCATATCGGTCGCCACAGCGACAACTTCAGACGGGCTGTCTAACGGAGGTGTACTTTGATTTAGGCTGAGTGCTTCTTTTACTTCCCCGGCCGGATAAGCCTCCGGGTCAATACGGCGCATCTCCATCTCGATCCAAGCTTCAACCCGCGCGATAAGCTCCATCGGCGACTCATCGGGCATGGGATGAATCGCGGGGCCAATTGACACATCGATAACACCCGGAATAAATCGCCAAGTTTTGCGGGGCCAGCACCGACCCGATGCCACCGCTATTGGAATAATGCTGGCCTCTGTTGCCAGCGCCAGGCGCGCAGCACCGGTTTTATAATCGCCCTTCTCACCCCGTGGGGTGCGTGTCCCTTCCGGGAACATGATCACCCACTTACCTCGATCCATGAGCTTTGCGCCCAGAGTCGCAACCTTTTGCCACGCTGCACTGCGTGCGCTGCGATCGATATGCACCATCTCGAGGCGCGCCATCGACCAACCGAAGAACGGCACGTACAACAACTCTCGTTTAAAAACGTAGGCCAGTGGGTGCGGCATCATGCTTGGGAAGAAAAAGGTTTCCCAGGTGGATTGGTGCTTGGGGCACAGAATAATGCGCTGGTTGTCTGATTTCGCCGGCAAGTGCTCAAGGCCGCGAACATGATATTTCACGCCGCCGATACGCCTCGCTGCTCCCACCGCACCTTTGAGATACGGTTGAGCAAACCACCACCAGAGCCGGTCAGCGCTCACAAAGACTGAGAAAATTAGCAACAAGGTGCCAAACGGTATAACTGAAGTCGCCATCCACAGAAAAACAGCGACGGAGCGGATAGCTCTCATGCGGCGCCCTGCTCCTCAGCCGACCAATCGGGATGTTTGCAGCATTGGTGCTCCGCCAGGAATCGGTGAATGTGCTCGTAGGCGATCCTAGCTTCATTGAGTTCCGGGTAGAACAAGTGCCAAACATGCACCATGTTGGCATAGGTCTCCAAAACAACCGGACTGCCCGCCTGCTTTGCACGGTGATAATAGCGAGTAGCATCGTCAAGCAGCATCTCGCTCAAACTCACGTGAATGAGTGTGGGTGGCAAATCGGCCAATTCACCGCGAACCGGTGACAACGCCGGTGCTGCTGGCATTTGCCGCCCGGCAACACCAAAAACCAGATGACGTAACCATACGGGAATCCGCAGCAGCTCGCCCATTGATTTTCCCAGCATGACGTCACTGTCCTGATTGACATGGAAGGATGGCGATCTCAATGTCGCATCGGTTGCTGGGCACAGGGCAATGGCTGCATCGGCCTGGCGTAAATTCCGATCACGCAATGCCTGAAGCGTCGAGAGAGTCAGGTTGCCGCCAGCCGAATCACCTGCAATGACAAGTTTTTCGGCGCTGCCAGCACCTTGAGGCCCATTCACAGCAAGCCATTCAGCAGCAGCGATCGAGTCCTCCAACCCCGCGAGCCGCGGATGCTCGGGCACCAATCGGTAATCGAGGGAGAAAACCGACATGCCGGTTACTTCGGCGAGCGCACTGGTAATACTGCGATGGCTGAGAGGACTGCCGGCGATAAAGGCGCCCCCATGTATGTAGAGCAGCCTTAGATCGGGATTGCTGTGAGCCGCGAGCACCCATTCACCCTTCGGGCCAGATTCCGCGGTTGGCTCGATACTGGCGGTGTACCCACGCTCACGACCGATATCATCGAGGGCTTTGCGCAGCAGGCGCACCTTTTCACGTCGAGGCGCCTTGCCTCCCGAAGCCGCGGCAAAGCCCTCCACTGCCTGAACAACACTGTGCACCTCTGCACTCGGTGGATCTCCTGCGATGGGCGCTGGATAACCTTTGTCGAATTCCGATAAATCAGCCCCGTGTGCCATGCGAAACAGCAGCAGAGCCACTAAAAGCACGAGAACAATGGCGAGGTATGTCATCTTTGAGTTTGCGTTCACATTAATGTTCTGTGCATTAAAGCAGAAATTACACCATCCCGGACACTGGTTCGCCGAAACCGGCGTACAAGAGCCGCACTAATTGCTCGCCATTGCGATAGGCGATAGACAAATGGCTTTGTATACTGACGGGTGATGAACAAATCGTCTTTTAAGAAACCGCCCAGTAAACAGGCCATACGCGAGAGCCTGGACAAGGACGTGGACGCTTTTCTGCAGCGCGGTGGCGACATTCATCAGGTGCAGCAAGGTGAGACAGGGTTGGAAGCGAGATCCGCCCCATTACGCGCCCCCCTATTCAACGAGCCAAAGACTGAACGAACACCCGTTGACGATGTCATTGCGGCACTCGACGAGAGGCGAGATCAAAAGCGCAAGTCGTCCGCTGGCGCGCGCAGGGGTCGCAAACCACGGCGCAGAAAACAGGTCATCTACGATGACTTCGGAGAGGCCCTTCGAACCGTTTGGATCGAAGAGTAATACTCGGGTGAACTAAAGGCCGATCCTGCCCGTACCTGCACCGAACCTTTCAGATATTCGGTGCACCATGATTACCCTCCATGAGGAAATTACAGTCCCGCGCAGTGTTGAAGATTGTTTTCGCTACATTGCGGATTTTCGAACCGCCGTCGAGTGGGATGCCACCGCCATCAGGGCAGACAAAGTCACTGAAGGCCCCGTCGGTCTCGGCAGCCGTTTTGATCTCGACTGCGCCGTCGGACCCACATCGCTGAACCTCATCTACGAAATCGAGGAATACCAGCCTTGGCATAGCATCGTGTTGCGGGGCAAAGGGCGCTTCTTTGACGTGCTGGACACTATCGTATTCTCGGACCTGGGCGATCACACCCACATTGACTACACAGCCGAGTTTCAATACCGCCCCGGCCTAGAGAGCCTCGCGATGCAATTTGAAGCTGGTATGCGGGCGATGGGCGCCGCCAGTCTCGCTGGCATGCGCAAGGCCCTCGAAGATAGCAACCCACCCCCCGAAACCCGCGAATGCACCGAGCGGGCCGACAATTGGGTGGTTCCTGGCATCGCCCACTTCACCCGCTGGGGTTATAAGCGCGGTTTAAAGCACTGGAAGCCCATGAGCCGCTTTATGCACAACACGCATGTGGTTTTGACCGGCGCGAGTTCGGGTCTGGGGCTGGCATCAGCCATCGCGCTAGCTGAAGCCGGAGCGGACCTTACGCTTGTTATCCGAAATCCCAGCGGCGTTGATGTGCTTCAAAACCAAATTCGAGAGGCAACTGGCAGAACGGATATCGCTATTGAACTAGCGGATATGTCGCTGATATCCCAAGTCAATAGCCTTGCCGATCGGCTCATCGCTAGCGGCAAGCCGATCGATGTGCTCATCAATAATGCTGGGGCCTTATTCAACGAGTACGATGAAACGCCGGAGAACATCGAACGCAGCTTTGCGTTACTCCTGTTGAGCCCCTGGCATTTTACCCAGCGTCTAAAACCGCTGCTGGCTGGGCATACGCAGCCCGCTCGGGTTGTTAATGTGGTCTCGGGCGGGATGTACACCGAAAAGCTCAGCTGCCAACGTTTGGTTATGTCCGAGGAAGGTTATCAAGGCGCTAAGGCCTACGCTCGGGCAAAGCGCGGCTTAATGATTGCCACCGAGAGTCTTGCGGAAGAATGGCGGGCAGACAACATCGTAGTGAACGCCATGCATCCTGGGTGGGCCGATACTCCCGGCGTTGCCAGTGCCCTACCCACTTTTCGATCAGTGACGCGGCGGGTGCTTCGAAATTCTGCTGAAGGCGCGGACACGATAATCTGGCTGGCACGGGCGACCGAAGCCGATCAAATTTCAGGGAAATTGCTATTAGATCGGGAAGTGCGCACACCCTACTTGCTTGACAGCACCCGCGAACGCTCAGATCAGCGGGATCAGCTATTTGAGTTACTTGACGAACAGCTGGGAAAAGCCCAAGCAGCCTAGCCCTAAGTGTCGAGTGTTAGTGCTTTGGGGGTCCAATATTGGTACTTGGGATAGATAACCGCCCCTCGGCGACGAATATTTGTGTGGCACCAATGGCTAAGGGAAGGCTAAGCTATTGACCCGCAATTATTAACCTCAAGCATGCATTCGCCCCTCAAGCCCTTCCATCCCGAAATAAACGAAACGCAGATTGCCGACCTCAAGCAACGCTTGTCGTTGGCGCGTTTCCCCGATGAAGAAACCGTCGGCGACTGGTCTCAGGGGATCCCCCTAGGCTATGTACGCGAATTAGTAGACTACTGGCGCCATGACTACGACTGGCAGCGAGCCGCGTCTACGCTGCACCAGTGGTCAAATTTCATAACTGAGATTGATGACATAAATATTCACGTCATTCACGTTCGCTCGCCGCACACCGCGGCGACGCCGCTGCTGATGACCCATGGCTGGCCGGGCTCAGTGTTGGAGTTTCGCCACGTTATCGATCGTCTGGCTGATCCTACACGCTTTGGCGGCCGCGCCGAGGACGCTTTTCACGTCGTGGTTCCCGCACTTCCGGGTTACGGATTTTCAGGCAAGCCTCGGCAGCCGGGCACCACCATAGGCCGCATCGCCAGCTACTGGATCGAGTTAATGGAACGCCTTGGCTATCCGCGTTTTCTCGCCCACGGCGGCGACTGGGGCTCGATGGTCACCCAAGGGCTGGCCCTCGCAGACAGTGACGCTTGCCGCGGCATACATATCACTTTGCCGACCGTTGCCCCCGACCCCGCAACATTTGCAGATCCGCTTCCCGAGGAAATCAAGGCTCGCGAGGTCTATAACTTTTATCAAGAATGGGAATCGGGTTATGCCAAGATTCAGAGTACTCGGCCACAAACCCTCGGCTATGGCCTAGCGGATTCACCCGTGGGCCAACTCGCCTGGATAGTTGAGAAGTACGCACAGTGGACTGATTGTGAACGGGATGGTTTCCGACACCCTGAAAATGCCATTAGTCGCGACGACCTCATCGATACCGTGATGCTGTACTGGATAACCAACAGCGGCGCGAGTTCTGCACGGCTGTACTGGGAGAGTTTTGGCAAACCCGATCTCAGGACCATTGAGCAAGCCTGCGGGATTTCACTGTTCCCTTCCGAAATTTTTCGCGCGAGTAAGCGCTGGGCTGAGAAACGGTTCACGAACCTCATGTACTTCAACGATCAGATTCCGCGGGGCGGCCACTTCTCCGCGCTTGAGGTGCCCGAATTGCTTGTTCACGAGATTCGGACCTGGCACACCGCACTGGGCAAATCCCCACTAGGACACTGAGCACCATGGAAAAATTTACGTCCCCGTTCTTCGCTGAGGATATTAGCGAGCCCCATTCTGAATACTGGTTGGCACGGCGCAAAGTAGCAGAGGCGATGCGTGAGCTCATAGAGGCCAGTACCGTTAGCGATATTGCTGCTGAAGATGCCGACGACATTGCGGCAGACTTACAGCGTATCTCTAGTCGACTGCGACAGTATCGTCAGTTACACGGTGTCGTTGCCTACGCGAAAGCCCATGGCAACTTCCCCGTCGCCAATCACGAGATTCTTTGCGTGGGCGGCGCAAGCCATCCTATAGCCCCGGGCCTCCGTCACTGGAATGATGGTGAGTTGGTAAAAGGCGCGGTCACTTTTGACTGGGCCTACGAGGGGCCACCGGGACATGTCCATGGAGGCTGGGTAGCCGCTGTACTCGACCACTTCATGGGCATGGCTCACATGCGCACTGGCAAGCCGGGTATGACGGGGGGACTCGATATTCGGTACCGGCGACCGACACCCATCAATACAGCGCTCGACCTTGAAGCGACCATCACGCCTATTGGTGACCGAAAAACCCGAGTGGTTGCTACGATGCATTGTGAGGGCACGCTCACAGTCAGTGCTGAAGCCTTATTTGTACAGCCCAAGCACAATATTTTTGAGGATGGCTCTACCGCCCAAGATTGAGCACATCGGGCGCAGCAAGCCTGTTAGCGCCTTGCTCGCCATCCCGAATCAAGGTCGAGTCAGAGCCGACTATACACCTCAGCACCGCCGATCAGTGTTTTCTCCACCACCAGTTCTCGCACATCAGACGCCTCGAGTGGGCTACCGGATAGCACTACCAAATCGGCTAACTTGCCCGGCTCTATCGACCCCACCGCATCATCCATGAACACCTGCCATGCCGCGTCGATGGTCACCGCCCGTAACGCCTGCATCATCGGAATGCGTTGATCGGGGCCAATCACGGCACCGCTAGTACTTTTGCGATGGACCTGACTCCAAACGGCCTGTAACGGCAACATGGGTACGATCGGAGTGTCCATGTGTGAACTGAAACGCACCCCCGCATCCATGGCCCATCGGGCAGGGCTCATGTTGGCAGCGCGCTCGGGTCCCATGAATATTGAGACGTGCCGATCACCCCAGTAGTACGTATGTGCCGAGAAAAAGCTCGGCGTCACGTTGAGTTCGGCCATGCGCTGAACCTGATCTTTCCCCGACATCTGCGCGTGTATCAGCAGTGGGCGTGCTTCAGGCCATGGATGCGCCCGACCAGCGAGTTCAATTGCGTCGAGCGCATCGTCAATCGAAGCATCGCCGTTACAGTGAATCGCCACTCGCACCCGCTGCGCAAACAACCCTGTGACCTGGCGAATCAGGTCCTCCCGGGACACCGATGGGTAGCCCCGATAATCTAGATCGCCGTGATAAGGCATGTAGTAAGGCTCTTTAAGGTACCCCGTGTAACCCTGAATACTGCCATCGGCAATAATCTTGACCCGCGGGATCTCAACGCGCCCCGACTCCATGGACTCGGGGCGAAACCCCTCATCCAACACGCGATCCTCAATGTCTTCAAGCAGCGGGAAAAGTGCCACCCGTTGAGGAAACAGATTGATGCGGCTCATGGGCCCCAAGATCTTAACCAAACCAAGCGGCATCCCACCCGCAGAAGCTGTCG
Organism: Luminiphilus sp.; assembly: GCA_965657905.1. Taxonomy (GTDB): domain Bacteria; phylum Pseudomonadota; class Gammaproteobacteria; order Pseudomonadales; family Halieaceae; genus Luminiphilus. Next base: position 29,659 of record CBFHPT010000019.1, read on the forward strand.
TCACACCCTGCTTAACATACGTACGAGCCGCATGGGTGGTCATCTGCACGAGATCGCCAACCCCAAGATCCAACATCTTTTTAGTAACGACTCGGGCGGCGGTCTCCTCCAACACACCGTTGGGTCTGAGACCGTCTGGCGAATCCAAATCCCGTTGAATAATTCCCCCCTCAGGGTCGGGAGTTTGTTCATCAATATCCAGCTCGGCCAGTGCCACCGAATTAACCACGTTTAGGTGACCTGAGATGTGGCTTATAGCCACTGGCCGCGTAGTAGAGACTTTATCGAGATCCTCCCGCGTCGGGTGTCGCATCTCGGCAAGCAAGGTATCGTCGTACCCCCAACCTTTTATCCAACCATCGGGGCGCTGTTCACCAAAAGCCTTTAATCGCTCTATCAACTGATCCATGGTTTCAATATCGCCAATCGGCGGACTGTTGAGGTCTGCCGAAAACACGACTTGTCCCGACCCCGGGAAATGCCCATGAGCGTCAACAAAACCGGGCATGAGTGTTCGACCACGTAGGTCTAAGGTCGTGGTGTCGTCATTGGCGAGGGCCAACATCTCCTCGCTAGTGCCCAGGGCCTCGATACGATCACCGCGCACGCTGATCGCTTCAAATACTCGGTTATCTGTGTCCATGCTGAGCACCTGACCGTTGTAAATCACCTGGTGCGCTGGCGCTTCAGGAGGCCGTGTCGCAATCTGGAAAAGTACAAATAGCCCCGCAATAAATGCGGCGAGCACTGAAAGACCTACACGTAACGACATTAACGAACTCCTGATTTAAACCTGAGAGCCTCTAGGGCGATTGTTATAGGGAGTGACTAATAATGGGGCGGTGGCTGATCATTGGGCCCATCAAAGGTGTCGAGCCGTGCACCCTGCTCTTTTAGCTGCTGGTGCAATAAACGCATTTGATCACCAAGTTCGAGTATTTGCTGCTGCTGGGCGCCAAGAGCTGAATTCAGACTATTGACTGTATCCTCGAGAAACGCAATCTGACCCTCAAGCTCTGCGAGACGAGTATCGCCATCTGACATAAGTGTTTTACCGTCCCACCGCTCTGCGCGGTTTTCAGCTAGAGGGAAACAAAGCGTATTATAGGGCCAAAGCGTTCGAAGAAGTATTTTGGGGGATCTCTTGAACAAGCGAAAAGCCGATTCGCGACTAGTTTTTTCCACCGACGGTGGGCGGCTGTGCCATCAATGCCAACGTAAACTCACTCATTGTGTCTGTGGCAGCGATGCGTCAACAACGCAGAGCGATGGCATTGCACGCATAAGACGCGAGACCAAAGGCCGCGGAGGCAAAGCCGTCACGGTAATAGAGGGACTGCCGGTCAGCGCCGATCGATTGAAAGACATCGCCAAAAAACTGAAACAGCGATGTGGCGTGGGTGGCGCCATTAAAGACGGCGTCATTGAAATACAGGGCGACCAGCGGGAGGCTTGTCGTGTCGCGCTGGAAGCCCAAGGGTTCCGCTGCAAACTCGCAGGGGGTTAATCGCCCATCACGATCAAGGTTTTCTGCCGGGTGGACTTGCGTCCGTAGTGCTTCACCACTTCCAGATCCAGTGAATGCTCCAGCGACACGCGATCCGAGTACTGGCTCGCAAAGGTCGTGTTCAGGCCATTTAAGACGCGGGTACGCATAGCAATCAAACGCTCCATGCCGGCTTTAGCGAGAAACGGTGTCAGCAGCCAGCCGCCGACGCTCCAGGCAAAGCCGTAGCCACGAGTTAGCTGTGTTGGTGAGGGGTCAAGCATGCCGTAGACATAGACTTGCTTGTGCTCCTCAGAACCGTAGCGACTCCAAACTGACATGCGCTTTTGTGCTGCGACCTCCATAGCCATCAGAATCTGGTTACTCAAGGTCCCACCGCCAATGGGATCAAAGGCGATGGTCGCGCCGGTTTCCTCAATGGCCGCCTGCAGGTCTGCCGTGAAGTTCGCGTCCCTAGAGTTAAGAACGATGCCTGCTCCCTGGCTCTTCAGTAGAGCCACCTGCTCGTCGGATCGGACAATGTTTACCAGAGGAATGCCGTCCTCGATACAAATGCGATTGAGCATTTGACCCAGGTTAGACGCCGCGGCAGCGTGGACGATGGCTTTGTGTCCTTCCATCTTGGTGGTCTCCACAAAACCGAGAGCGGTCATGGGGTTAACAAAGCATGAAGCACCCTCTTCCGCAGTCGTATCGGAATTGAGCGGCATACACTGCATGGGTGAGAGCTTTCGATATTGCGCAAACAGCTCTCCGCCAAACGCGCCAACGCGCTTGCCTAGCAGCGCTTGTGCCGCATCACTGGATCCCGCCGCTATGACAGTGCCCGCACCCTCGTTGCCAACAGGTAACCACTGCCCCTGACGGGTCGCCATCGCCCGCTGCAGACCCTCGGACAAAGGTACTTGAACAGCAGTGTGTCCATTGCGCTCGGCTGCCTGCGCGGTGTCGGTATCTGCAAGCCCAAACATCAAACCAAGATCAGAAGGGTTGATCGGCGCGGCTTCAACCTTTATTACCACATCATCGGGGCCCGGCTCGGGTATATCCACTTCGAACAGGGCACACTCAACAACGCCCGACTCTTGTACACAGGACTGCATTTGCAGACTTTTCATAGGTTGTCCTTCTGATTTGTCAGTTTCCATTCGCTGGCTTTCACTACCGAACCCGCCTCGCCAGCGCGTTGTTGATAGATGACGGTGTAAGCTAATACGGCTTGGACATACTCTCGGGTTTCTCGAAACGGTAAGCTGTCGATCCATTGATCGACGGGAATATCAGTCTCAGCCCAGCGATCAACGCGATGGGGCCCGGCGTTATAGCCGGCCAGCGCTTTAGGACGATGACCATCAAAGCGATCAAGAAGCCCGCGGTAGTACTGGCTTCCAATGCTCACGTTGTACTCAACCTCATACAATCCCGCACTGCGCCAGGGTGTGCCTGTTTGCCGAGCGACTAAGCGTCCTGTTGCAGGCATCACCTGCATCAGGCCACGGGCACCGACACCTGATTGAGCCAGCGGAAACATCGCACTCTCACGACGCGCAATTGCCATTATCTCGTGGGGATCAAGCCCAACGCGCTGTGCTGCCTCGGAAAAAACCGACACAAAGGCCAATGGAAAGCGCAAACCGACGTAGTCCCATGCTTTCGCTTCATTTGCCGCATCAATGGCAAAGTATGGCCAGTCCCGCTCTATTGCCAAGTGAGCGAGCGCGATTTGATCAGCTAACCCGGCACGCTGAACAACCATTCGCCATTCGAGACGCGCATCGGAAAACTGGTTCAGCGCAAGCAGTTCTGCGGTGCGTTCAATGCCCCGGTCAGAGGGCGGCGATGTATCCTCGGGCTGCCGGGCATTTAAATTACAAGGAGTCCCTACCTTGTCGGCCGCCAGGAACCCATGATAACTGCGCTCCATCGCCAACGATTGAAGCTTTACGGTTGCCTCTGTTGCATTACCTGTCTCAGCAAGCGCGCGGGCGTGCCAGTAACGCCACTGATCCTTGGCGCGCCCACGATCAGAGAGCCAGGGAAGGCCCTCGAGCAACGCTGACCAGTGGCCCTCTTCAACTTGCTTGCGCAAGTAAATCTCAGTCAGTTCATCGTCACGGAGTTCACCCAATGTATCGATCAACCAACTCTCCGGCGCAGCGCTTTGCGCGAACAAGCTGTGGCGGGCAATCATCAGCTCCATGTCACGGACCTGCTGGGGGGTGAACGACTGCACTGGAATCGCATTGAGCAATGCAAGCCGGCCTTGTTCGGGGTTGACTCGGGCAAGGCGGCGAATGCCGGCAGTCATCAGCTCCGCATGGCGAGTACTGGCTTGATGGGCATCAGCAACCAAACGGTCGGGGTGTCGGTAAACCTCAGCCAGCTCATCAAGCAAAGGTTTCAGTTCCGAAGACGCGTACCGACGGATATAGCGAATAATATGTGGCGACCGTGAATCAAAGGCATTGAGCGCTCGCGACCAGACAAGGGCATCATCAGGGCCGGCCCCGTTCTTTATCCATCGCTCAAATAATGGATCACAGGCTTTGTGCTGAGACTTACCCACATTCCACAGCTGCCGAGCGCCCTCCCACGCTTCTGCCTTGGCGCCGATATCGCGCTTGGCACGAAAGTAATAGCACTGCAGTGCGACATCCCGCGGCTGTCGATCGGCAACCGCCAAGAAATCCCGCCACCGGCGATCTCGACCTTTATGTTCAAGGTAGGCCGCTAAAAAACGGCCATAGAGTGGTGAATCTCGAACACGATCGAGAAAATCACGCGCTGTTGCGGGCCGCATGTCGTGCAGCTGCTCCACAAGCACTTGATAATCAAGGTATTCGGCCAGCGGGTAGTCTTCGAGCTGCTCTCTAAGCTGTAAATAACGCGGACCGACCCCAGTTCGCAGCTCGGTCATAGCTTCAGTAAAGGCCTTACGTGCATCCACTGTGCTCGCCCCAGCGGGCATCGTCAGGGCCGGCAAAAGCATCAGGGCCATGAATATGGTTACAAAACCAGGATTCAGGCGAGAGACTGAAAAGAACGGGGACAACGAATACTCCAAAAGCCAAATGTGATGAATGCGGCGATCAAGGCCAACAGCATGTAAGCTGTTGCCGCGAGTTTCAAGCACAGTTTCGAGAACATCCGGTCTAGCCCAACAACACACTCGTATTTCAAGGCCAATGGCACAACGCTTGAGGCGAACCATGTCACAATCACTGGAAAACAACTCGGCAAGCACCATGGAAAACGCTCAGATCCGACTCACTCAATACAGCCACGGCGCCGGCTGCGGGTGCAAAATCGCGCCTGATGTACTCGACACCATGCTCGCGGGTAGTCTCGCATTCGCTAAAGATGCCCAATTCCCCAATCTGCTAGTAGGCAACGGTAGCCGCGATGACGCGGCCGCCGTCAATATCGGTGGCGGTCGCGCCATTCTCAGCACCACAGATTTTTTTATGCCGATTGTCGACGATCCCTTCGATTTCGGTAGGGTCGCGGCGACAAATGCCATCAGCGATATCTACGCCATGGGCGGTCGGCCCCTGATGGCCATCGCAATTCTGGGCTGGCCTGTGGACAAACTCCCCGCCGCAGTCGCGGGCGAGGTCATCGCGGGTGGTCGCGCCGTTTGCCTCGAAGCAGGGATTGCACTAGCAGGAGGCCACAGCATCGATGCCCCCGAACCCATCTTTGGACTCGCAGTGACCGGAGAGGTTGCAATAGAGCAGTTAAAGACCAATGACGGCGCGCAAGCAGGAGACCTTCTGTTTCTTACCAAGCCATTGGGGATTGGCATCCTTACTACCGCAGAAAAACAGGGCAAGCTGAAAGACGAACATCGCGGTTTGGCCACCGGGCTAATGTGTCAGCTCAATAAAATTGGTACACAGCTAGCCGAGATTCCCGACGTGCATGCCATGACCGACGTGACCGGTTTCGCGTTAATGGGCCATTTGCTGGAGCTGTGCACCGCAGCTGGGCTCGACGCTCAGATTGAGCTTGAGCGTGTGCCGCGGGTAACCAACATCGAGCACTACATCCAAGCGGGCTGTGTGCCAGGGGGCAGCCAGCGCAACTTCAATGCCTATGGCGAACAACTGGGTGAAATGACACCCGAGGTCCAAGCGCTGCTGTGCGATCCACAAACCAGCGGCGGCTTGCTGCTAGCCGTGGCGCCCGAGGCGTCGAGCGAGGTCAGTCGAATCCTGTCCAATGCGGGTCTCATCAGTGAGCCCCTGGGCAGCTTATGCGCCACGGCGGGAAAATCCGCGAGAGTCACGCTTGCTGATTGAGGACTTTGACAATTTGTTTGTGGCGCAAACGCCCCTCATCGATACCCGAGCACCCATCGAGTTCATCCAGGGAAGTGTTCCCGGCGCTATTAACCTGCCTCTAATGACCGATGAGGAGCGCGCTGCTGTAGGCACCTGTTACAAGCAAGAAGGGCAAGACGCTGCTGTGGCGTTGGGCCATCGTCTGGTTTCAGGAGAAACCAAAGCTGCACGCGTTGCTGCGTGGGTGGCTTTTAGCAAGGCACAGCCACAGGGCGCGCTGTTTTGCTTTCGCGGTGGTATGCGCTCGGCAATCAGTCAGCAATGGCTGGCAGACGCGGGGATTCACTACCCGCGCGTCGCAGGCGGCTACAAGGCAATGCGCCGATGGTTAATCGATCGACTCGAACACATTTGCGCGACTGAGCCATTCGTTGTCCTCGGTGGTAGAACCGGCAGTGCAAAGACCCGTCTGCTCAATGAAAGCGTAAACGGCGGCCCGATTCCTACGTCAATCGATCTCGAAGGTCTCGCCAACCACAGAGGCTCGTCCTTTGGACGCCGTGCAACGGGGCAGCCCAGCCAGATCGATTTTGAGAACCATGTGACCGTTGCCCTGCTTCGTACTCTGAAAGCGAATCCACAAAAGCCCGTGATCGCCGAAGACGAAAGTCGATTAATTGGTCGATGCGCGCTACCGCTGCCGCTTCAGGAAACCCTCAAACGCGCACCTCTCGTCTTGCTGGAGACAACGTTAGAAGAGCGCGTGGAGCACTCATTCGAAAATTACATACTGGCCAATCTCACTGACTTTGCCGAGCAATTAAAGGACGCCGACAAGGCCTTTGAGGTTTTTGCGGGCGGGCTTCTCGACTCCCTCGATCGGATTCGCAAACGACTGGGAGGCGAGCGTCATCGACAACTGCGTGAGGTCATGGAAGCTGCAATCGTAACGCACCGCAATGGTGACTCAACTCAGCACCGAGCTTGGATCGAACCCCTGCTTCGGGACTACTACGACCCGATGTATGACTACCAGTTGAATGATCGTCTTGATCGCATCGTATTCCGTGGACCACCCACTGACGTGCGAGAATTTCTCATCACGTACGACGTCTGAGCACACTCAAAACCTCGATGTGAGGGGTTTGGGGGAAGACATCGATAGGAGTGACCTGCTCAACGACAAAGCCCTCGGCCATGAAATCCCGACTATCACGGGACCAAGTGGCAGGGTCACAAGAGATATAAATCACCCACTCGAGCTGCTTCAGCTGACGAAGTATCGGCGCTCGGATCACCAGTCCGTCCCGGGGCGGATCGACGACCAAGACACGACTCCTACCGCATTCGCTCAACAACGCTTCCATGGACTCATCGGCAAATAAATCGCACTGGCGCGAGGTGACGCCGCGCAAGCCAAGGTCATCGAGGACTGACACCGCCCCTTCGCCTCCCTCGGCGGCAACCACCGCGTGAAAGTGCTGACCCAATATCGACGTGAAGTTGCCGCTGCCAGCAAAGAGTTCGAGCACCGGTGCATCGCTCTCAATCGGGGCGATTACCTCTGTGAGCCATGCCCGCATCCGCGCGTTTTGCGCACTATTCCCCTGTCTAAAGGGCAGTCGCTGGTTAAACTGAAAAGCGTCAATCTGATCGTCAATATGAAGGGTGTGCCAGTGGCGACCTCGCCGCTTATCCGGGCGCCATTCTCGTTGCGGTAATTGCTTCCGAAGATCTGCCAGGGTGATCTGGTTCTTCTGGGACAGAACGGGGCAGTCCACAACATCAACCAGCTGATTACTGCCAGCGGCCATGTAGCCCAATCGCTCGCCATCGGTTTTTAATTGCGCCCGATTACGATATCCGAGTTCTTCGGGGGCAGCGATGATAGGCTGCAGTACATCGCCATCGATGCCCATGTTAATGATCAAAGTCGCCAAGCGGCGCTGCTTTACTACTAACTGATCGGCGTAATCGACAAAGAGCCAGGCGCATCCACCGCAGCGGTCAGGCTGGTATCCATGATGCGAACAGGGTGCTTCGCGGCGACCATCAGCGGGTTCGAGGACGTCGAGTAGAGCCCCGACGCCCACCTTTCCCTGACGGCCGGCGGGTAGGATACGAAGTCGCTCCCCCAACCAAGCACCTGAAACAAAAAACGTTCGCCCGTCAGGATGACCCACAACAGCACGTCCATCACTGGCGATATCGCGCACAATCCCCTCGAACGCAGGCTCTTTAATCACTTTGCGCACTCTGGAGCGTACTTTCCCTGTCACTCTGCCCTTCGGTTTTGGCATAATCGTCCCGCAGCCCTCATAGTTAAACAGGATATAACTACTGCCTCCTAAGCGGTGATTCCAGGTTCGAGTCCTGGTGAGGGCGCCACTACCCATATAAACCCCTTATATAATTGGCTTTTAAGTCGGATAGCGTATAGAGATAGCACACAATCTAGCACAAGCGGCAGTGTCAGTTGCCTGTGACTTTCGGTGGCCTAGCTTTGGAGATACCCCCCCGGGGGACGTGGATGCTCTGGTGTTATCGTTATTGTTCCTGCCCAGATACATCAGAGGTGGATTTGAAAAAGGAGTCGTACAGACTGCTACTTTAGTGAAAGTAGGGTGAGAGGTGCGCATGACTGCTGCACGGCGCAATACCAGAAAGGGATGCAGAGCAAAGAAAAGCAGATCTACTAATACTGAGGTTGTAGTGGACAACAATCCGATATCGTAAAGCAACCAAGCTTGGTTATGATGAGAGCTTTCAAGCAACAAGTAGGGTGCTAATTCATAAATGCTAACGTCCATTACTCATTCATTGTCGATCATGTTTTTACTAGTCGCACCAAGTTTTAGCTTAAGTCAGAGTGTGACACCCTCGCAGTCAGCATTTTGCGGCACTGGGACGAACCCCACCGATGCAAGCAGCGCGTGGACGCTTTCAAGTGATTCTGATGTCGCTGCATTGGCAAGTGCAACGCCCTCCACAACGTCATATATGGAATGTCTTAGGATTACAGGTTCAGTGTCGTCTGTGAGTGCGTTGTCCTCGCTAGACCTTGTATACGTCTCAGAATTTTATGTTGATAACACCACAAGTCTTCAAAATCTTGATGGCCTTGAGATGCTGAGTCAGGTTGACAATATTGAAATCTTTGACAACGCTGCATTGCAGGAATTATCGGCCCTTGAAAATGTAGGCGCTATCAACGAACTGGTAGACGTGACGCCGGGTTCGCTGTGTCAATCCTTAAAGGCGCCGTTTCTGCTTTATCCGGAAATTGGAAACCGCCTGTTGTTCCCTGACAACCGAGTGGCGTTGGACTATGAAGACGACAATGTCATCTATGGCAATCTCGCCACCGGCGGTGTCAATCGTAGCTGCTGGGACAATGCGCAACCCTCTGACGCGGAAAAAGTGTCATTAATCAAACGCATCTTTGACGGGCAGCTCTCAGTACAGAATACAACAGCTATTGGTGATAATCGCGAGCGATTTACGGTGGGCAAAGGTAACGTTCAGGTCGCTGCAATGAGCATATTGCCCAATTGTAAATTCACGGATATCGCCATTGAAGATACGGATTTCCCCGGCGGATTGCTGGAAATAGATTTTGGGTTACACGATTGCCGCAATTATGACGATGGAGAGGACGATCCAGAAGCGGTCATTGTTATATACGACTTCGGTGAAGACCTACCAACTGGCATAAAGCTAGGTAAAGTCGAGAATGGTCAATTCGTAGAGATACAGCAAAGCCTGATTGTTGGTCCGTATATGGCTTATAAGCTTTGGGATGATTACGAAGCTTATGGCGGCTATCGTGCCGGTAATTTTATCAGAGGTTGTGCTGCTCGCGACGAGACTTATGTGGACCCTACCGATGGAGTTCAGAAGTTGCTTTCACCAGAAGAAATTTGTACTGCCGCCGATATGCTGGATGAAGACCTTCGTCACGGCTATATACGAGACCCACTGCTCCTTGTGCTGTCAACAACGGGAGCTGACCTCCGATCAATCCGCACACTACCCCTGTCTGGCTTACTTGCACTAGGCGGCCTAGTCGGACTCTTTGGCCTTCGTAAACTCAAGAAATAACCACTGGATTAATCTAAGCAGCCCAGCCACGTGTTGGGCTTTTTTGTTTGTGAGACTGCAGCATGAGCGCGTCTAAGCAGCCCCCCGGAGGAATTACGCGTGTACGATTTCAAGTGGTTCGGGGTAGATAAATTAGAGGTGAACTTGAAAAGGAGTCGCACAGGCTGCAGCTCTAGTGAAAGTAGATGGCCGTTGTGCGTGACTGGTGCACGGGCCATTTACTGGTCTTTGCAGTGTGTGGGTGTTCAGCGGTTAAGGCATCGCTAATCCAACCAATAAATCCTGACGTAAGAGCATTTGCACTCCAAACTCATAAGGATAATCCATGATTCGTGTTATATCGCTAGCATCACTATTATTATTTCCTCTCTCCGCAAGCGCCCTCCCGGAGTTACCATTTCCCACAGGCGGCTGCTCCGGCATCATTCCAATTAGCGATCCAGACCTAATAGAAAAAAGTCCTGACTTCTTTGATGGTGACGCAAACCTTACGGTAGTTTTCGATTTTGATAACGCGGAAGCATTCGGAGTATTCCTTCTATTCGACGATTGGGACGGCGATAATGAGGCATTTGCACAGTGGTCGGCGGATCAAGATGGATCGGGTATGGCGCTTAACATTGAGCGCGATGATCTCCTGCCAGCTTCGTTCATTGGATCTATCACAGTTGAATTCCCCGATGATGCTTTTACTCCAGACCTTGTGGGTGTTGAGCCGACTGGTAATGCTGGGTTCAAAAACTATGAATTGCGCTTTCGTTTGCTGCCCACGGCTGGGGGCGCTACTCATATCATCCAAACGCTAAACGCCCCGTTCCACGGCTTCTGCTCAACAATTTAGAATCTACGGGTAACTCAAGTCGAAACTCACTTGTACCAAAGCACAAACCATAGGCACTTTATGAAGATAAATAGTTTTATGTTCTTGATAGCAGCAGCGGCTTGCTCTCTACTCTTAGCCGGTTGCGGTGGGGGTGATTCGGGTAACGGAACTGGCGCAACGCCAGAACCGCCACCGCCTGCTGCGACTCCAGAAACACCAGCGCATCCAGCAACGCCAGAACCGCCACAGCCTGTTGCGACTCCAGAAACACCAGCGCCTCCAGCAACACCCACTGTCAGCTTGGAAACTGATAGCGCAGCTGTAACGTCCGGGGAAAGCTTTACCCTGTCTTGGTCATCGACAGATGCAACTTCATGTGAGGCTTTAGGGTCTTGGACGGGCACTCTAGACCCATCAGGTACGCTAACGCAGCAAGCCTATGGCCTAGGCGAGCGAACATTTTCTCTCACGTGTTCGGGCGATGGAGGAGAAGCATCATCGTCGCCGTTGGTTGTTCAATTTGAGGTTAGTCCAGCTCAACAGGCGTCCGCTGTCGCCGCCGCATTTTCTATTTTTTAACGAAATAAGGGGTTTCATCCATGACTAAACTGTTTCTAGCGATGTTTTCTATCTTCTCTTTGAGTGCCGTTGGTGCTGTGCCGGAACTCCCCTTCCCAACTGGCAGCTGCTCTGGCTTGATCCCTCTTGATGCTGCCGACACATCCGGTGATGGGGATGGAGCATCAAGCGCGTCTCTGATTCTCGACTTTGATGATCGCAGAGCCTACGGATCGGTAGTATTTTTTGACGAAAATGTGCCGGGCGTAGACGACAGGCTGATGTCGCAGTGGTCACTGGATCAGGACGATTCTGGTATATCGCTAGAAATTGTGAGAGACGACTTGATTCCGGCATCATTCATTGTTTCATTCACTATTGACGACACTCCAGTCGACAGCATTGATTTGGGAAATCTTCAGCCAACGGGAAACGCGTTTGAGCGGAGGGAACTAGTATTGAGGTTGCTTCCCAATGCTGGGGGGGCGAGCTATCCATTCCAAATGTTGAATATTCCTTACTCCGGTTTCTGTAACGCTCTTTAAGACCAAGAAACACGTAGTGCCGACTCAAACGGTGCAGTAGACCTGTAGGCATTCACCATTGCGATACAAGGACACTGCAACATGAAAATAGTGAACGCTCTCGGCAAGATTACACCAAAAATACAGACTTCTAGCCAGCTTGTCTGCCAGGCCCCCGAGAGAGTTACGCGCATACGATGACAAGTGATTCTGGACAGGCGCATTAGAGGCGGATTTGAAAAAGGTGTCAGGGGGGATTAGCCGTGCCAATTTCTACAACCTGACGTGTATCTTCTCCGCCGTGTACGTAGCAAACAAAACTCTAGCGCAAGATAGTTGTTTTGAATATGGTTTCCGGCCAAGCGCTAGAGGAATAGATTGATGCTGAAACAAGTTGTTTATGCGTTCTCCGTAGTGTTTTTCTTGCTCGGACCGAACCATGTCTTGAGCCAAAACTCGATGAATTTACAGTCACGGTTTTGCGATCAGCCCCAGTACAACATAGATGGAGATGGAGTTAGTAATTGGATTCTTTCCAGCGACGATGATGTTACTGCGCTGAGAACAGCCAGCAACCCATGGTTGTATAGAGAAAACGAAGAAGGGCTACCCGAACCTTGGTATGGCACTTTGGGTTGCTTAGAGATAACAGGAGACGTATCTGACTTATCCTCATTGAGCGAAATGAGTGTGCCTATAACGTTTATAGGTAGCTTAATTATTCATCATACGACTACATTACATGATTTATCAGGTCTGGAGAGCGTTACTCTCGTTGAGAAAATTGGGATTGGAAACAACGGAGCACTGGTCAATATCAAGGCACTAGAAAGTGTAACCGAGATTAACCTATTGGCAGATGTAAATCCCGGGGAGCTGTGTACAGATCTAAAACTGCCTTTCGTTCTTCATCCGAACGTCAAAACTTACGACGACGGTGAAGTGTTCTCTTCAGAAGCGGCACTTATGAGGAGTGTCGAGTTTGGCCCAGCAACTATCAATGGTGTTAATCAGAGTTGCCTGGACAGTAGTAGCATTAGCGACGCTGAGCTAGAGATAAAAGTGCGAGGCTTATTTGACGCGATCTACCCGGCACAGCAGTACCCGCAGCAGATTTCAGATTACAGGCGGACCTTTAAGACTGGTCAAGGGACGTTGAGAATATCTGCATCCGATAATGTACCTGAGTGCGAGCTCAAAGAGGCAACACTTACCGATGCTAGTTCTGCTATACCGGGCGCAGTAGCTGAAATTGACTTTCTCATCGGTGACAATTGCATCCCGAGCAATCGTGAGTGGGTGGAAGATCCGCTTATAGTGTTTGACTTTGGCGAAGATTTGCCGAGTGGTCTCCGCGCGGGAAAGTTACAGAATGGCGAGGTTCAGTACTTAAAAAGGGCGAAAGTTGTAGGCCCATTTTTGATTTATAAGCTATTTGATAACGCCACTACTCCGGGAGGTAGGATTTGGAAAAGAGGGTGTCATGATGGCATTAGTTACGGTCCTAACGGCGATATAAATTATCTGGATGCATGTACTGAAATTGATGATTTAGACGAAGACCCACGTCACGGTTATCTTAGGGACCCACTGCTCCTTGTGCTGCCAACAACGGGAGCTGACCTCCGATCAATCCCAACATTATCCCTATTCGGCTTATT
>CBFHPT010000020.1:0-41699 GCA_965657905.1 Luminiphilus sp.
TTGGCGGCACCGCCGAGAAAGCGACGGTGCTGGCCAAAGAGTCGCTGATGGATCCCATTGATATTCAGGAGTTACGCCAGCGGGGTCCATCCAACCGGGTTGAGGAGTTGCGCCTTGAGATTATGGATGCCGTAAACAAGCTGGGTATTGGTGCGCAGGGGTTGGGTGGTTTGACCACCGTACTTGACGTGAAAATCAAAGATTACCCAACCCACGCTGCCTCCTTGCCGGTGGCGATGATTCCAAACTGTGCCGCAACCCGCCATGCGCACTTCACGCTGACCGGTGAAGGGCCGGCGTTACAGACGCCGCCTGACCTGAGTGAGTGGCCGGACGTCAGCTGGGAGCTGGGAGAGTCGGTTCGTCGCGTAAATCTCGATACCGTCACCCAGGCCGAGGCTCAGACCTGGCAGCCAGGCGAGACAATTTTGTTGTCGGGCACCATGCTCACCGGGCGCGATGCAGCCCACAAGCGCATGACGCAAATGTTGCAAAACGGCGAGTCGTTGCCGGTCGATTTGCAAGGGAAGTTTATTTATTACGTGGGGCCCGTCGATCCTGTCAGAGAAGAGGTGGTCGGCCCTGCTGGACCCACAACCGCGACTCGGATGGACAAGTTTACCGATTATATTCTCGAGCAAACAGGTTTGATCGGCATGATCGGCAAGGCCGAGCGCGGCCCGATAGCGATTGAAGCGATTAAGAAACACGGAGCGGTCTATTTAATGGCCGTTGGCGGTGCGGCTTACTTGGTTTCTAAAGCGATTACCGATGCCAAGGTGGTCGCTTTTGAAGACTTGGGAATGGAAGCTATCTACGCGTTTACCGTTAAGGACATGCCTGTCAGCGTCGCTGTCGACAGCCGCGGCGAGTCAGTGCACATCACGGGTCCGCAAAGCTGGAAGCAGAAAATCGAAGAGCAAGCGATTGAGCTCATCTGAGAGCTTTTACTGGCACGACTATGAAACCTCAGGGGCCGATGTCGCCATAGACCGGCCCTTGCAGTTTGCCGGCGTTCGTACCAACGAACACTTTGAGGTAATCGGCGAGCCACTGGTGATTTATTGCCGGCCGAGCCCTGATTTCCTACCCCATCCCGCTGCGGTGCGAATAACTGGCATCAGCCCGTACACGGCGATGGAGCAGGGCTGTGTTGAGCGGGATTTTATTGGGCAGATTCACCATGAGCTGAACCAGCCGGGTACTTGCGGGGTGGGTTACAACTCAATTCGGTTTGATGACGAAATTACCCGCTACGCCCTGTATCGCAACTTTTTTGATCCCTACGCCCGTGAACGGGGACAGGGGCGGAGCCGGTGGGATTTGATCGATGTGGCGCGGGCGTTTTACGCGTTACGACCACAAGGTATCGTCTGGCCCGAACGCGAAGATGGACTGCCAAGCTTTCGCCTTGAAGAGCTTTCTGCTGCCAACGGCATTGATCATGGGCAGGCACACGATGCGTTATCGGATGTGATGGCAACCATCGGTCTTGCTAGGCTGCTCCGCGACGCGCAGCCCGCATTGTTTGATGCGCTCTATGCGCTGCGCGAAAAACAGGCAGTGGCCCCCTTGCTCGATGTGGCGGCCATGAAGCCGGTGATTCATGTGTCGGGTATGTTCGGTGCCGAGCGCTCCAACCTAGCGGTGATAGTGCCCCTCGCGCAACACCCGACTAACCGAAACGAGATTATCTGCGCGGATCTGGCCCGCGATCCTGAGTTCCTTGATTTGCCCTTGGAAACGGTTCGCGAGCGCTTATTCACCCCACAAAAAGATTTAGCGCCCGGAGTTCAGCGGCCTTCGATCAAGACGATTAAATTGAATCGGTCACCCGTTGTGTTGACGACCGATTGGCTCAAGGACGGCACTGCCGAACGGCTCGGTCTTAATGGCGACCAGCACCGACAGTCCCTCGCGGCAATTCGGGCTGTGCGCGACGCCGATACGCAGGGTTTTAAAAGCCAGATACAGGCCATTTATACGGACCGTCAGTTCGCACCCCGCACGGATCCCGACACCATGCTTTACGGTGGTTTCTTCGATCGTAGTGATAGCGCTCAGTTACCCCGCATTCAGGGGGCAACCCCCGAAGAGCTGAGTAGCAACAGCTGGGTGTTCAAGGATCAGCGTTTGCCCGAGCTGTTGTTTCGATACCGCGCACGTAACTACCCTGACAGTTTGTCTCCGACAGAGCGCGCCCAGTGGCGAGAGCACTGCCATGGTCACCTCACGAATTCCGGGTCCTACACGATTGCGCAATTCGAAACGGATCTCGCAGAGGAACTGTCAAAGCACGACTTGAGCGATCGCCAGCGTTCGGCTCTGGATGATCTCGAGCGTTACGGAAATGAACTGATCGAGAGCCTTGCCGTGGCGAGCAGCGGCGTGGACGCCTAGCTTTTTAATGGCTTAGCAAGTCGCTGGCTAGGTAAGTCGCTAGCTCGGCGAGTCACGGCCCTTCGGCACGATCGTGTCTATGTCAGGAATCAGCCTCGGGTTACACTTTCAGGGCGTGGGTCTTGGTTGGAGAAATTAGTGCAATTTCCCGGTAGTCATATATTGAGCATTGGACAGTTCGAACGAGGGGATGTCGATCGTCTGTTTGCCGTTGCTGACGCCATGCGCCCTTATGCGCATCGCGAGCGTATTACCCGTGTGCTTGAAGGGGCGATTCTGGGCTCCATGTTCTTCGAGCCCTCCACCCGGACCCGCATTAGTTTCGGTAGCGCTTTTAACCTGTTGGGGGGCGAAGTCAGGGAGACGACAGGATTCGAAACCTCGGCTATCGCAAAAGGCGAATCGCTCTATGACACGGCGCGGGTATTGAGCGGCTATTCAGACGTGATCGTGATGCGACACCCCGAGAGAGGCTCGGTCGCAGAATTCGCAGCCGCAAGTCGCGTACCCGTAATCAACGGTGGCGACGGCGCTAATGAACATCCCAGTCAGGCACTGCTTGACCTCTACACCATTCGCAGCGAGCTGGTATCGCGCAATCGCCCGTTAGATGAGTTGCGTATCGCCATGGTGGGTGACCTGCGCTATGGACGCACCGTTCACTCGCTTTCGCGATTGCTCAAGCTGTACAGCAAGTTAAATATTCGCATGGTATCTCCCGATGAGCTGCGCATGCCCCCTGAAATTATTGAAGAATTGCGTGAAGGCGGCCATGAGGTGCTGGAGACTGACCAGTTAGAGACCGGCATTGCAGGGGTAGACATCGTTTACTCAACCCGCATTCAGGAAGAGCGGTTTGCCAGTCGTGCCGAGGCGGACCTCTATCGCGGCCGCTTCCGCCTTAACCAGAGTGTTTACACGGCAAATTGCGAGCCCAATACCGTAATCATGCATCCACTGCCCCGGGACTCCCGCGCAGGGGCCCAGGAACTGGATGTGGATCTCAACGACAATCCGAATCTGGCGATTTTCCGCCAGACCGACAATGGGGTGCTGGTACGCATGGCGCTGTTCGCTATGATCCTGGACGTTGTGGATCAGGTTGATAGCCACGCGCGCGACGTGAATTGGGTAACTGAGCGGCGGTTTTGAAGAAATTTCCATTTCGTTTTGCTGCCGATGATGCGGAGATCGTTGACCGTGAGCGGGTGTTTGACGGATTTTTTTCGGTCAGCAAACTCAGCCTTCGACACCGGTTATTTAAGGGTGGGTGGAGCGAATGTTTTACTCGGGAACTTTTTGAGCGCGGCGATGCGGTAGCGGTACTGCCCTGGGATCCGATTAAGGATGAGATTGTGTTCGTCGAGCAGTTTCGCGTCGGTGCGATTCGCGATGCTAACAGCCCATGGATGCTCGAGTTAGTCGCTGGGACCGTAGAACACGGCGAGGACGATGAAGCGGTTGTGCATCGCGAGGCGCGGGAGGAGGCGGGCTGTACCCTGGATCGACTAGAGCCAATTGCCAGCTTTTATCCAAGTGCTGGTGCCTGCTCTGAGCAGATTCGGTTGTTCGTTGGCCGGGTGACCGAGGCCGGGATTGGTGAGGTGCACGGTCTTGATGAGGAACAGGAGGACTTGTTGGTTCATGCCCTCAGTCGTGAAGCCGCGCTGCAGTTATTGGATGCCGGGCAGATCAACAATGGGCACACACTTATTGCACTGCAGTGGCTCGCGCGCCATGGTGAGAGATTGCGACAGCAATGGCTGAGCTGACGCCGACAAACCCCGAACCCGCCGATGACGATGGGGTAAAGCGTCGAGGCTTGCTGCACTCCAGTGTCTTGGTGAGCGGCGCGACGATGACCTCGAGGGTCTTGGGGCTTGTTCGAGACGTTGTCCTTGCGGCGTTGGTGGGTGCCAACAGTAACGCCGATGCGTTCTTTGTAGCCTTTAAAATCCCTAACTTCCTTCGGCGCTTATTTGCTGAAGGTGCTTTCGCGCAAGCTTTTGTGCCAGTACTGTCCGAGACCCGTGAGCAGGGCGGTAAAGCAGCGGTCAAAGCCTTAGTTGATCGTGTTGCCGGGGTGTTGGGCGGTACGCTGTTCGTGCTCACCGCGATCACGATTATTGCGTCGCCTCTGGTGGCGACGGTCTTTGCTCCGGGTTTTACCCGCGACCCGGCGAAGCTCGCTTTAACCGCTGACCTTATCAAGATCACCTTCCCGTACTTGTTTCTTATTTCGATGACGGGGTTTGCTGGGGGCATCTTGAACAGTTACGGGCGCTTTGGCGTGCCGGCATTTACCCCTGTTTTACTCAACCTTAGTTTGATCGCAGCGGCGATATTCCTCGCACCACTGATGACTGAGCCCGTTTACGCGCTTGCCATTGGCGTGCTGATTGCAGGCGCGCTACAGCTGCTGTTTCAAATGCCGTCGCTCTACGGGCTGGAACTATTGCCGCGTCCCCGTTGGGACACCCAATACCAAGGTGTACGCCGAATTTTGACGCTGATGGTGCCTGCATTGTTCGGTGTGTCGGTCAGTCAGATCAACCTGTTACTGGATACCGTTCTGGCATCGCTGCTGCCTGCGGGGAGTGTTTCTTGGCTGTACTACTCCGATCGCCTCACTGAATTACCTCTGGGCGTTTTCGCAATCGCGATCGCGACCGTTATTTTGCCGGCGCTGTCGTCACAGCGCGCCCGCGCGGATGCTGAGGGCGGTGGCGAAGCGTTCAGTGTCACCCTCAACTGGGCCCTTCGAACCGTGCTTTTGATCGCGCTCCCCGCGACGGCAGCACTGCTGCTACTCGCAGAGCCCATTCTGGTCACGCTCTTTCAGTACGGCGAGTTCTCAGCAAGAGACGTCCACATGGCAAGCTTTTCATTGCAGGCCTATGCCTTAGGGCTTACCGCCTTTATGTTGGTGAAGGTGCTAGCACCGGGGTTCTATGCTCGCCAGGATATGAAAACGCCGGTACGTATTGGCATCATCGCCATGGTGGCAAATATGGTGCTGAATCCCGTGTTTATTTTTCCGCTGATGTGGCGCTACGATTTGGGGCACGTGGGACTGGCGCTGGCGACCAGCGCATCGGCATTCATCAATGCCGCACTGCTCTATCGGGGTTTGCGCCGAGACAATACGCTAAGCCCTGATGGCGGGTGGCGCATCTTTGGGCTTCGCACTGGATGTGGCGTTCTAGCGATGGCCGCAACGCTCTACTGGGTGACACCCGATCTGCAGTGGTGGCTCGAACAATCACCCTGGCTACGGGCCCAAACAATGGCTTCGATCGTCGCCCTCGGGGGGCTTGTCTACATTGGGATTTTGTTGGCTGGGGGGCTGCGTGTCCGCCATCTTCGGGGTCCAGCCTGATTCAATCGCGGGCGATTAGCGTATTCCCGACAAATTAACCGTCAGGTCGCCGCTGATACAGCGCCAGTTCGGGCGGTTTTCTATATACTTCAAGGTTTATTGGCGAACCTGATACCTGATTTCATGGAGCTAATCCGCGGCCTGCACAATTTGCGTCCGGAGCACCGCGGCTGTGCGCTGACCGTGGGTGCCTTCGATGGCATCCATCGTGGCCATCAGTCGGTATTGGCGCACCTGCGAGCGCGTGCGGCAGAGCGCAGCCTGCCATCGGCGGTCATTGTCTTTGAGCCGCTACCCCGAGAGTATTTCCGGCCATTTGAAGCGCCGCCGCGAATCACCAACTTCAGGGAGCGCTTACAGGCTCTCGCAGGGACCGGCATTGATCGCGTCCTGGTACTCAAATTCGACGCGGCCTTGCGCAGTATGTCCGCTGATGAGTTTATCAGTGAGGTGTTCGTCAACGGTCTCGGTGGTGAGTATGTGGCGTTGGGAGACGATTTTCGCTTCGGTAATAGCCGAGAGGGCGATTACGAATACGCCCGCGCCGCGTCTAAGCGGTACGGGTATGAGGTACAGCAAACCGCAACGTTTGAATTAGACGGGGAGCGTGTTAGCAGCACACGAGTGCGTGAAGTGCTCGCAAACGCCGATTTTGAGACCGCTGAGCGCCTGCTGGGCAGGCCATTTACGCTCACGGGGCGCGTCGAGTACGGGCGACAATTGGGGCGCGAGTTGGGGGCACCCACAGCGAATATTCGACTCAATCGGTTAAAGAGCCCGCTTTCCGGAGTTTACGCGGTCCGCGTTGATGGGGCCGGTTTGGATGGCGCTCACGGGGTGGCTAATGTCGGCACCCGCCCAACCATCGGCGACAGTTTAAAGGCTAACCTAGAAGTCCATCTGCTCGACCGCTCAGTAGATTTATACGGTAAGCGTTTGACTGTGCGTTTTGCGCATAAGCTGCGAGACGAGAAAAAATATGATTCCCTCGACGATCTGAAAGCAGGTATTGGGGCCGATATCGACAACGCCCGCCAATGGTTGGCGGTTCATCCAGAGAGCTGAAAGCGACATAGACGATGAGTGACTACAAGCACACCCTCAACCTGCCCAGTACAGGATTTCCGATGAAGGCCAATCTGGCCCAGCGGGAGCCGGCGCGCATCAAACAGTGGCAGGAAATGGGGTTGTACGAAAAGCTCCGTGAGGTGGGTCAGGGGAAGCCCAAATTCATCCTCCATGACGGACCGCCCTATGCAAACGGTGATTTGCACGTCGGCCACGCCGTCAACAAAATTCTCAAAGACATGATTATCAAAGCCCGCACGCTGTCCGGGTTTGATGCGCCCTATGTACCCGGCTGGGACTGCCACGGACTTCCTATCGAGCTTAATGTCGAGAAGAAGGTGGGCAAGCCGGGTCACAAAGTGAGTGCAGGCGAATTTCGGCAGAAGTGCCGCAACTATGCGCGGGGTCAGGTCGACAAGCAGCGCGACGATTTTGTGCGTATGGGCGTTATCGGCGACTGGGATAACCCGTACCTCACGATGGATTTTAAGTTTGAGGCAGAAATTGTCCGAACACTCGGTCGCATTATCGACAATGGTCACGTTCACAAGGGCTTTAAGCCCGTGCACTGGTGCCTGGATTGCGCATCGGCCCTCGCCGAAGCCGAAGTCGAGTATCAGGACAAAGTATCCTCGGCGGTAGACGTTGCTTTTGCGGTAACCGCGGCCGAGGAATTTTTAGGGGCCTTTGATACAGACTGGCGAGGTCCGGTATCCGTTGCTATCTGGACAACAACACCCTGGACGCTTGCGGCCAACCGCGGGGTTAGCATCAGTGCCGATTTGACCTATGTCCTGCTGGCAGCCGGTGATGGCGCTGTGGTCGTTGCGGAAGCGCTTGCCGAGCAGTGTGCGTCTCGCTACGGCCTTGACGAACTCAACGTCCTTGGGCGGGTCTCGGGTGCCGCATTGGAGGGTTTCACCCTTTGCCACCCCTTTGCTAATCTCACGGTACCGCTGATGCTCGGTGGTCACGTGACTACCGATGCGGGTACCGGTTGCGTTCACACGGCCCCAGCTCACGGTCTCGAAGACTTTGAGATGGGCAAAGAGTACGACCTTGAGGTGTACAACCCCGTGGGTGGTAACGGCGTGTACTTGCCGGGCACCCCCATTTTTGAAGGGCAACACATCTTTAAGGCAAACGACGGGATTGTTGCTGAGCTGCAGGCCCGCGGCATTTTGTTATGTCATCAGCCTTACGAGCATTCCTATCCTCACTGTTGGCGGCATAAAACGCCGATCATCTTCCGTGCCACGCCTCAGTGGTTTATTGGGATGCATGAAAACGGCTTGCTCGACGGTGCCAAGGCTGCCGTCGAGACAGTGCAATGGGTACCGGACTGGGGTCGCGCGCGGATTGACAGCATGTTGGCGGAGCGACCCGATTGGTGTGTCTCCCGACAGCGGACCTGGGGCGTCCCTATTACGCTGTTTGCCCACAAAGTGACCGGTGAACTGCACCCCAATACATCGGCGCTAATTGAACAGGTCGCCGCGCGCATCGAGTCCGAGGGTATCGATGCCTGGTTTGATCTTGATGCGAGCGAATTACTCGGGGCTGACAGTGAGCTTTATGACAAGGTGACCGATACGCTGGATGTTTGGTTTGACTCGGGAGTGACCCACGCCTGTGTGCTGCGAGCCCGCGAAGGCCTACAAAGCCCCGCAGATCTCTATCTCGAGGGCTCGGATCAGCATCGCGGCTGGTTCCAGTCATCGCTGCTCACGGGTATCGGGGCTTTTGGTGAGTCGCCCTACAAAACGGTGCTAACCCACGGGTTTACCGTTGATGGGGACGGACGCAAGATGTCCAAATCACTGGGTAACATCATCCCCGCCAAGAAAGCGATGAATGATCTCGGCGCGGATATCCTGCGCCTCTGGGTGGCCTCTGCGGATTATCGCGGGGATCTTGCTGCTTCGGATGAAATCTTCAAGCGCACCGGCGATGCCTATCGGCGCATTCGCAATACCGCGCGGTTCTTGCTCGCCAACCTCGCTGGCTTTGAGCCCGACCAACACCGACTGCCCACCGCATCCTTATTGCCATTGGATCGCTGGATTTGCGCGAGAGCCGCGTCGCTGCAGAGCGAGTTGATCGGCGCCTACGATCAATATCAGTTCCATCAGATTTTCCACAAGGTGCATAACTTCTGCGGCGCAGAGTTGGGCGGGTTCTATCTGGACATCATTAAAGATCGCCAGTACACAACACCCGAAGATTCCCTAGCTCGCCGCTCCGCCCAAACCGCTCTGTATCACCTTGCCGAAGCTCTGGTTCGCTGGATTGCGCCTGTGTTGAGTTTTACCGCCGAGGAAATCTGGGAAAACCTACCAGGCGAGCGTGCAGAGTCGGTGCTACTCAGTGAGTGGTACACGGCGCTACCCGATGAAGCAGGTGCGGGCGACATGGATGATGGCTTCTGGAGTCAGATGCTCGACGTCCGCCAGACGGTCAATAAAGCCCTTGAAGCCAGCCGGGCAGTCGGCCAAGTAAAAGGCTCCCTCGATGCGAGCGTGACCTTGTATGCGGCAGATGACCTTGCTGCCACGTTAACGAGCTTGGGTGACGAGTTGCGCTTCGTGTTAATCACTTCTGAAGCCACGGTGTGTGCCCTGACCGATGCAACCGATGACGCCTTTACGGGTGACTTAGATGGCTTGAAGGTCAGCGTCACTGCCGCCACTGCTGAGAAGTGCGAGCGCTGCTGGCACCGTCGGGAGGATGTCGGTGAGAGCACAGCGCATCCGACACTGTGCGGACGATGCATTACTAATATCGAGGGTGATGGTGAGATCCGCCACTATGCCTGAGGGTTTAAGAGCCAGCGGCTCGGGCTTTATATCCCGTCGGGCGCTGACAGGATATGCCATTGCTGTTGTGATAGTGGTGCTCGATCAGTGGACCAAACACTGGGCCACAGCTGCACTTGAGTATCGGCAGCCCGTCGAAATGACAAGCTGGTTCAACCTAATGCTTGCGCACAATACTGGCGCTGCCTTTAGTTTTCTGGCTGATGCCGGGGGATGGCAGCGTTGGTTCTTTACCGCCGTCGCCGGCGCAGTCAGCGTTTTTATGATTGTGTGGTTAAGCCGGCTGCCTCAGAGCCGCGTCTGGCTCGGCATTGGTTTGGGGCTAATTTTGGGTGGCGGGGTCGGCAATCTGTGGGACCGGGTTGTGCAAGGTTATGTTGTCGACTTCATATCGCTTCATTATGGTGACTGGTACTGGCCGGCCTTCAATATCGCTGATTCTGCGATTTCTGTGGGTGCGGTGCTGCTGATTCTGGACAGCCTGCGTGGCGACGAGCCGGATAACGCGACTTTAACGTAATCGGAGAAAACATGACCAACCTCTCTATCAGTGAGAACACCCGGGTAACACTCAATTTTGCCTTGACGCTTGAAGATGGCTCCGAGGTAGATTCGAATTTTGGCAAGTCCCCGGCGGATTTTGTGATTGGCGACGGTTCGTTGTTGCCCGGTTTCGAGCGCGCGTTGTTTGGCCTGATGCCTGGAGATGAGGGTGAGTTCAAAATCCTACCCGAGAATGGTTTTGGCCAGCCCAACGACAACAATATACAAACCATCAAGCGCGATAACTTTGACGATGACGTGGAGCTTGCCGAGGGCATGATGTTTGCGTTCGCCGATGCGGCTGGCGGCGAATTACCCGGGGTAGTTGTAAGCTTTGACGACAACGAGGTGACGGTTGATTTTAATCATCCGCTTGCTGGGCGAACGATTACGTTCAAAGTGTTGATTCATAACGTGGAGGCAGCTGAGCTGCACTGACATGGATGTTTTGTTAGCTAATCCCCGTGGTTTTTGTGCCGGTGTTGATCGGGCAATCGATATCGTCAATCGGGCCCTCGAGGTTTTTGGGCGGCCTATTTATGTCCGTCACGAAGTCGTGCATAACCGCTTCGTGGTGGAAGATCTGAGAACCCGCGGCGCCGTATTTGTCGATGAGTTACACGAAGTGCCCGACGATGCGATTGTGATTTTTAGTGCTCACGGTGTGTCTAGGGCTGTCCAGCAAGAAGCCAAAGGCCGCGGTTTGCGCGTTTTTGATGCCACCTGTCCGTTGGTCACCAAGGTCCACGTTGAAGTGGCGGGCTTCTCATCGAGTGGCCGCGAGTGCATTTTGATTGGTCATGAAGGGCACCCTGAGGTCGAGGGAACTATGGGGCAATACGACACCTCAGCCGGTGGCACGATCTACTTGGTTGAGGATGAGCAGCAAGCCCGGGAACTGGTTGTGCGCGACCCAGACCACCTCGCGTATGTGACGCAAACGACCCTGTCGGTTGATGATACTGCGCGCGTGATCCATGTCCTGCGAGAGCGCTTTCCCAATATTGAAGGGCCGAGAAAAGACGACATTTGTTATGCCACGCAAAACCGTCAAGATGCGGTCAAAGTGCTGGCAGAACAGGCTGACGTTGTTTTGGTGGTGGGGTCCCCGAATAGCTCAAATTCCAATCGCTTGCGTGAGTTAGCCGAGCGTTGTGGCGCAACGGCCTACTTATTGGATCATGCCGAGATGATCGAGCCTGAGTGGATCCAGTCGGCGAAATCTGTGGGCGTCACTGCTGGGGCTTCAGCGCCCGAGACTCTGGTTGCTGATGTGGTCAGTGCCCTCGAGCGTGCTGGGGCTAGTGTTGTGCGCTCTCTTGAAGGCCGTCCTGAAAACATTACCTTCTCGTTGCCCAAGGAACTTCGGATCCCCGCGAAAAACCTTTAGTTCCTACAAGCGGAGCAGTGTGATCCTGTCGAGTCTTTCGGCATTTAACAACGTTTTTAGTCAAGTGAAGCCCCTGTATTAGGGTTTATGCGCTGACCCTGGCTAATCTCCCTGCATGCTTAACAAGGTATGCGAGAACACGCTGATCCATTCTTCGAGCACTCTGTCTCCGCTGTGTCGACTAAATGGCGTGGGCGCGACGCCAAGTTTTCTTCGGCGTTCAATTCCTGGGCAAAACGGTGTCACGCTTATCGAGTTACTAGTTGCCTTGGCGATTGTGGCCGTGGTCGCAGCGATAGGCCTGCCCAGCTTTAAAGACCAATACCACGCAGTGCGTGTCAAAGCCCAAGCCCAGCGGATGCTGGCTGCGGTCATCGCTGCCCGGGGGACGGCAATGATAACCGGGGGCGAGGTAAGTCTTTGTCCCTGGTGGAGCGCTCAGGACGTCCCCTGCACCGGGGAATTCGGGCGCGGGTTTACGGTGCTCAGTGCGCTGGGTGAGCACCAGTTAACCTATTCCGCTCGCGAGGGCATTGCTGTCTTGAATCGTCAGGGCACCGCTCCGGTCTCTGGGCGCATTGTTTGGAATGCCCGTGGGTTGGGCAATCGCAATGTCACATTGTTGTTTTGCTCGCGAGACACTACCAGCCATTGGGCGCTGGTATTGAATCGTGTTGGAAGGCCTCACTTACGACGTGATTGGGGCACCTGTCCTACC
Organism: Luminiphilus sp.; assembly: GCA_965657905.1. Classification (GTDB taxonomy): domain Bacteria; phylum Pseudomonadota; class Gammaproteobacteria; order Pseudomonadales; family Halieaceae; genus Luminiphilus. The sequence goes on from CBFHPT010000020.1 coordinate 12,315, forward strand.
TGATTTAGGCTTTGACAGTCTGCCTCAGTCTTCGAGCCCCAGTTTTTTAAGCCGGTAGCGCAGACTTCGGAAGCTGACGCCGAGGCTTTTCGCGGTCGCTGTCTTGTTCCATCGATGTTTCATGAGTGCCTCATTGAGAATGCGTCGCTCAATTTCCGCCAGAAGTCCTTCAAGGTCGCCATCCACCGCAGCCAACAGTGATGCCGTGCTGAGCTGCTCGCTGTGGGTCTCCAACGATGCGCCAGCCGTCGATGCGTGAGAATCCATGTCGGAGCTGCTGGTTGTGGTTATCTCGCTTTCGTTGGATTTTCCGAGCGATTCAAAAACGAGATCATCAGCTTCGATGGTATCGCTTTCTGTCAGTGCGTTAGCTCGCGCCAGCACGTTCTCCAGTTCCCGGACATTGCCGGGGAATGTGTGTTCGAGCAGGGCTGCCGTCGCCGGCTGACTCAGGTGGCGTCGCCCCGACTGGTGTTCCTCGCTCATTTTTTCGAGCAGGTGATCCGCAAGCGCCGGGATGTCCTCGCTGCGCTCCCGCAAGGCTGGCACATAAATGCCGATGACATTAATGCGATAATAGAGGTCATCCCGAAAGCGCTTTTCGCTGACCTCATTGGCAAGGTTCTTATGAGTGGCGCTCAGAAGTCGGACATCGGTGGGTAATTCTGAGTCGGCACCCACGGGACGCACCGACTTCTCCTGAATCGCTCGTAGTAATTTGACCTGCACGGGGAGTGGCAGATCAGCCACTTCATCGAGCAGCAAGGTGCCGCCGGACGCTGCCTGAAATAGCCCGGCTTTATCGGCGGTAGCGCCGGTAAACGCGCCTTTTTTGTGTCCGAACAGTTCACTCTCCACGAGGTCAGGCGGAATGGCACCGCAGTTAACGGCGATGAACGGCTTGTCAGCACGCGGGCCAAGCTCATGGATCAGACGAGCAACGACTTCTTTTCCCACACCAGATTCGCCGTGGATGTGCACGGGCGCCTGACTGCGCGCGACTTTATGTATTTGCCCACGCAAGGCTTGAATGGGCGGCGCTGAGCCAATCAGCTCGGTGGATGCAGCATCACTGCTCATACCGGGGCGAATCTGCAACGCATGCCCGACCAGCTCGCGAAGCTTTTCAAGGGCGAGAGGTTTGGTGACGAAGTCGAAAGCGCCGAGTTTCAGCGCTTCAATCGCGCTCTCGACGCTGCCATGAGCTGTGATCATGGCCACAGGTATGTCGGGACAGCGATTCTGAATATAACTGATAAGGGAGAGACCGTTACCGTCGGGTAGTTTCATATCGGTTAGGCAAAGGTCGGGGCTGAACTCCTCAAGGGCAAGCTTTGCTTCGGCAAGATTCGTTGCGCAACAGGTTGTTAGATTCATGCGCGCAAGGGTGATTTCCAGCAGCTGAAGAATGTCAGGCTCGTCATCCACCAAAAGAACTTTACGTGCAGCCATTACAGTACATCACCTTGTTTCATGCTCACCCGAAAGGCACTTTCTCCTGCCGGAGTCGGTTGATAGACCAAGCCGGCCCCATTGATCTCGCAGAGCTCTTTACAAAGATACAGCCCCAGACCGCTGCCGTCTTTCGCCGTTGTAAAGAATGGTTCGAACAGTCGGCTGACCAACTTGTCTGCAACGCCCAACCCGTAGTCGACCACATCCAAATAAATCTGCCTGCCCGCAGGGTCGCTAATGATATCGATACGCGCCTGGTCCACGTCATGATCTTCCCCTGAATGGCGCAAGGCGTTATCTAGCAGATTATTGAGAACCCGCTCTAGGTGCTGCGGATCAAACCGCACCATCGGCGTGGAGGGAGCGGGGCGAAGCGCGATATCGACCTTCCGATTGTGCAAGCTTTTGTACTCGTCAATGTACGCTGTCGTCCAGCTGTTGATGGCGAGTTGCTCGGGCTTAGGCGCTTGGCGACGAGACACTTCCGTAACGTTTTCAATGATGCTGCTGACACGAGCACTGTTGCTGACAATGATGTTGCAAAGCAGGCTGTCTGCCTCATCGACAGTTGTACTTTCCGAGAGCAGTTGTGCCCCGTGACTGATAGCAGTCAATGGATTGCGGATTTCATGGGCGATACTGGCGGTTAATTTACTGAGCGAGTCGAGTTTGAGTGACTGTGCAAACTGAGTGACCGGCGTGTAATCCTCGATAAATGCCAGGTTTTCTTGGGCGACGCGATCATCAAGCGGTGCAAAGCTGGCGACTAACGCCGGAGAATCGGTCTGAATACGGAAGGGTTCGGGGCGGTGACGCGACCCGATTAACCACTCTTCATACTGGTTCTTGAGGTAATGACTGACCAGTCCTATCTCTGACTGTTCCCCTGGCCGTAAATTCAGTAACCGTTGGGCGGCAGCATTGATGGGGGTCATACGGCCTTCGTCATTGATCAGAAGCACGCCGGTATTCATGTGCAGAATAATCTGCTGGTTGATTTCTTGAAGTGCCAGCACCTGGGTTTCAGCCGCATCTGCCTGAGCCTCAGCGCGCGCCAGTCGGTGAGCCATGACCTGCATCAGTATCGACACCGCAAAGAGCAGGCTGCCCAAGATTCCCGCCGGCAGCATCATCCCGATACCAACCGTGCCCTGGCCCACTTGCCAGAGTGAATCGGACAGCACCGCCAGTACGCCGATCGCCGCTACTAAGGTTGCCAAAATGCGCGTGCTGAGCATCACCGAGGCTGCGGCCGTGGTGATCAGATACAGCACCGAGAAGCCGCTCAAGATGCCGCCACCCGCGTTGGTAATTAATGCGATAGCAGTGATGTCGAGCAGCAGTAGCCCAAAAGTACCCGTTTCGTTGGTGCGAATCGGCTTGCCGAGTCGCGTGATCAAGACAATCGCACTGGCGGCTAATAGCAGCGAGCCGCTGAGAAATAGGGTTCTGTCAAAGCCTGAGACCAGGTCCTGAGTGTCAAGAATGATTAACAGAGCCAGCAGGCAGCATCCCACTACCAATCGGTAGCCGTTGTAGATAAAAAACGGGCGAGCGTTGCCGACATTCTCCGGTCGCAGCCGTGCTGGGCCGCCTCGCAGCAGGTGGTCAGTATCGAGCTGTTGTTTGGTGATCGCCATTGGCTGCACTATACCAGCCGTGATGGGTAGTTATCGGTAGATATGGGCAGTGATAGGTAGTCGTTGGCAACCCAATTAGTATGAGAGGGTTACAGGGCAGGGCGCGGCCGATACACTTCGCGCCGGGATAAGTATCTGCAGTGTTTGGAGCACCGTAAATGAAGGTATGCATGGCGCAGATCAACACCTTGGTGGGTGATTGGTCGGGCAACGGAGATCAGATTATTGCGGTGGCCCGGGAGGCTGCTGGGTCCTGCCGTGATGCGGTTGTCGTCTTTCCTGAACTCACATTAACCGGATATCCACCGGAAGATCTCTTGCTGCGCCCAAGCGTTGAACAGCAGGCAGAGGCGGCCATTGCGCGCTTGTGTGCCGAGTTGCCGCCTGAGGCGTGGGTGATTGTCGGTTATCCGCGCAAAACTGCGGCAGGGCTCTTCAATGCCGCGGGCGTGTTTCACGGGGGCGAGCTTGTGGCCGAGTACCATAAGCAGGTGCTGCCCAACTATCAGGTCTTCGATGAGGTCCGTTACTTTCAGCCCGGAGATGCAGCCTGTGTGGTATCAATTGATGGCATTAATGTCGGGATCACAATCTGCGAGGATATTTGGAACCCGGCCCCAGCAACCCGTGCGGCGGATGCCGGGGCGCAATTGCTGATTAACATCAATGCGTCGCCTTTTCATCGCGGCAAGTGGCGCGAGCGGCGTCAGTTGCTTGCGGAACGCGCTCAGACCCATGATTTTCCCATCATTTATGTCAATCAGGTGGGCGGTCAGGACGAGCTGGTCTTTGATGGCGGCTCCTTTGCGGTCAACCCAGATGGTGCAATCGCGGTCAGTGCGCCCGAGTTTGAAGCGGGCAGCTGGTGGGTGTCAGTCGAGGCTTCGGACGATGGGGTGGTCTCTGTGGTGGCCACTGAATCCACTCCCGAACTCACCGACGTCGCTGCAGTCTGGCAGGCGCTTGTGCTGGGCGTGCGCGATTACGTGAATAAAAACGGGTTTCCCGGTGTCGTGCTGGGATTGTCGGGAGGTATTGATTCGGCAGTGACCCTAGCCGTTGCGGTGGATGCCCTCGGCGCTGATCGGGTCAGTGCGGTCATGATGCCTTTTCGCTATACCGCAGGCATGTCGATTGAAGACGCAGGGGAAGAGGCGCGAATTCTCGGGGTGAATTATCAGTCCATCTCTATTGAGCCAATCTATACCAGTTTCATGACTGCGCTGGCTGATGAGTTTGCTGGACTGCCCGCCAATATCACCGAGGAGAACTTACAGGCTCGGTGTCGCGGCGTGCTGTTGATGTCGATCTCGAATAAAAAGAATCTGTTGGTACTCACCACCGGCAATAAAAGCGAATTGGCGGTGGGTTACTCGACGCTTTACGGGGACATGGCGGGTGGCTTCGACGCCCTGAAAGACTGCCCCAAGATGCTGGTCTATGCGCTGGCACGCTTTAGAAATTCAGTGAGTTATTGCATTCCCGAGCGTGTCATCACGCGTCCCCCCTCGGCAGAGCTAGCGCCTGATCAGAAAGATGAAGACAGCTTGCCCCCCTACGAGGTGCTAGATGCCATCATCGAGCATTATGTCGAGCGGGATGCGAGCGTTGATGATCTAATTGCCCTTGGCTTCAATCAAGAAGATGTGACGCGCGTGGTGCGACTAATCGATCTCAATGAATATAAGCGTCGCCAGGCCCCCGTGGGGGTACGCATTACCCAGCGCGGCTTTGGTCGAGACCGCCGCTACCCCATCACCTGGGCATGGCGAAGTCGGTGACGGCGGCTGGTATTTAGCTTGTCGGGCGATAGTTAAATTGGGGTGGTTCAGGTGGGTCAAACAAGCCGAAACTGACCTTGTTGATGATGGAGCGGTCAAGTCCATCAAAGTCGTAGACTGATTCAAACTCACCCTCATCATTAATGCTGGGGTGGTCAGGGTAGTTCTGCTTGAGTACCGCAACGCTGTCTAAGGCGAGATCGTTCATTCCCAGTAGGAAATACCCCTGCGCCATTATTGCAAGACCGTCCGCTACGGCGGGGGTCTGCTGCATGTGCTCTACGACCCAACGGCCGCGGTTGAGGGCGGCCAAGTAGGCGCCTCGACGGAAATAATAATTGGCGATGTGAATTTCGTGTCGGGCGATCATATTGCGCATGTGCACCATGCGGGCACGAGCGTCGGGGGCATAAGTGCTGTCGGGAAAACGCGCGAGCAGTTGGGCGAATTCGGCAAAGGCTTCCTTGATATGACCGATGTCGCGCTTGGTGTCATCTGTCGGGACAAAAGAAGCAAAGAAGTCGGGCTCAAGGTCGTAAGCGGCCAAGCCTTTCATGTAATAGGCGTAATCCACATTGGGGTGCTGAGGGTGTAGCCGAATGAAGCGATCTGCGGATTCAATCGCTGCTTCGTACTCCCGCGCACCATAGTGCGCGTAGATCAATTCCAGCTGTGCCTGCTCGGCGTAACGCCCAAACGGATACCGGCTCTCGAGGGTTTGCAGTGATCGTACGGCTAAATCAAAGCTTTCGTTGTCGAGGTACTGCTGCGACTCAAAATAGATCTGCTGCTCTCCTGAATCCGCTGCTACCTCAAATTCATCGTCGCCAAACCAGGAACAACCGCCCACCGTGAGAAGCATGGCCGCCAATAGCCCGCGGAACAGCAGGGCTGCTGACGGGACTGATAGTTGGGCTGATAACCGGGCTGATAGACAGGTACGCGACATCGCATGCGTCGGGTTTGCTGTCAGAGAATTGCTACATTGAGTTTGCATCAAACGACTGGTTTCCATCGTGCTACGATTTAACAAGCGTGGATTGTAACGCCAAGCTGGGCAGGCCGACACCTCCCTTATGTTGTTTATGTACAGGCCATCAATCGGCTGATAACGCGAGTACCCGTGACGACTTCAGTCCCCGAACCCATTAATCGCCAAGCTGTGATCACCGATGAACTCCATGGGCTCCGTTTTGACCAGGCAGCGGCTCAATTGTTCCCAGAGTTTTCCCGCTCAAAGCTGCAGAGCTGGGTGAAAAGTGGGGCTATGACCCTCGATGGGGCGCCCGTGCGCCCGCGAGACAAAGTTGTTTTGGGCCAGAGCGTCGTATTGCAGGCTCTCAGTGAACCCGAAGTCAGCTGGGAAGGGGAAGATATCCCGCTGAATATCATTTACGAGGACGAGCATGTCATTGTGCTCAACAAGCCTGCGGGACTGGTGGTGCATCCGGCAATCGGCCACCGAGCGGGTACGCTGGTCAATGCGTTGCTCGCTCATGCGCCCGAGCTTGATCGGCTGCCGCGGGGCGGCATCGTCCATCGTCTTGATAAAGACACGTCCGGCATCATGTTTGTGGCGCGCTCTACCATCGCTCACCAGTCTTTGATCGCTCAGTTAGCTGAGCGCACCGTCAGTCGCGAATATTCCGCGGTGTGCATGGGGGCACTATCGGGGGGTGGCAGCATTGACGCGCCGATCGATCGACATCCCACTGCCCGTACCAAAATGGCGGTGGTGAGATCCGGTAAGCATGCGGTAACGCACTACCGCTTAATCAAACGTTTTGCCCATCACTCGCAATTGGCGGTGCACTTAGAGACCGGTCGTACTCACCAAATTCGCGTGCACATGGCTTATCGCAAACATCCCCTAGTGGGCGACCCTCAGTACGGCGGTCGAGCGCGCGTACCGCCGGGTGCCAGCGAGCGACTGATTGAGGGTTTACGGAGTTTTCCGCGGCAGGCGCTGCACGCGCGGACCTTGTCATTTGAGCATCCTGAGTCGGGGGATTGGGTGAGTTTCGAAACCCCCATCCCGAACGATTTAGCGCAACTGATTCAGCTTCTGAAAGATGAGGATTCGGGCGTTGAGCCAAGAACTTGACCTGGCGATCATTGAGGCTGAGCTCAACGTAGCGGGTGTGGTTGCGTTTACGACAACGCGCAACGGCGGGGTAAGTCGAGGGGTTTACGCGGGTTTAAATCTTGGCGATCACGTCAACGATGATGCGTCGTGTGTTGCAGAAAATCGTGCCCGTCTTGTCGCTCAGCTTCCTAAATGCGGAGAGCCCTTATGGCTTTCGCAGGTTCACGGCACCCACGTAGTCCCCGCTCATCGGGTCGCAGGATTGCCAATTGCGGATGCGGCATGGACAGATGTTCCCGGACAGGTCTGTGCGGTCCTTACCGCAGACTGTTTGCCCGTGGTTTTTGCTGCACGCGATGGCAGCTGTGTTGCTGTTGCCCATGCGGGTTGGCGGGGTTTAGCGGCGGGGGTTCTCGAGGCCACGATTGACGCGCTGCCCCGTGCGCCACGGGATCTCGTCGTTTGGTTGGGTCCCGCCATTGGCCCAAAGGCTTTCGAAGTTGGACCCGATGTTAGCGAGCAATTTACCGATCGCTACGGTACCGCGGTCGAACAACACTTTGTGCCCTTGGCCGAGGCGGCGACGGTTGCAAATGCCGCTGCGAGCACTGCGGGTCAACTTGAAACTAAGCACAATAAATACCTTGCCGACCTCTACGGACTCGCTCGTTTGATACTGAATACTTACGGCATTGAACAGGTGACCGGCGGTGATCGCTGCACATTTAGCGAGCGAAAGACGTTTTTCTCCTATCGCCGTGACGGTAACACTGGGCGCATGGCGACGATTGTTTACCGATCGCAATAGTGACTTCAGCTGGTTCAGTAGTCGTAAAAGTGCACGCCGTTTTACTTTATCAAGCTGGTATTGAAGCAGTGACGACGCTTTAGCGTGGTTGCTCAACGCTTTCCTCAGCAGCGTTTTTCAAGGGCTTGCTCACGATTAAAGGGCGAGCTTTTACCAAAGCCCCCACTTGAAAAGAGGCTTTTTGGCCGCCACTTATTAGGTCAAGAGACAACGCCCTGCGAAGTGGGCGAGGGGAAATATTATGCGTATGGATAAGCTAACCAATCAGCTTCAAAGCGCTTTGGCCGATGCACAGTCACTGGCTGTTGGGCGCGATCATCAATTCATTGAGCCGGCACACGCGCTCAAATCTCTGCTGGAGCAACGAGGGGGTTCTGCTCGCCCACTCCTTCAGAAAGCGGGCGCTAATTTAAGCAAGCTCAACGGTGCTACGGACACGTTGATCAGCCAGCTCCCCGGTGTGAGTGGCGCGGCAGGAGATGTGCACATCTCGCAGGAAACCAGTCGGCTGTTGAATCGGGCCGATAAGCTCGCGCAACAGCGCAAGGATGCCTTCCTGTCCTCTGAATTGGTTTTGCTCGCGATGATTGATAGGGCCTCGCCGCTGGCAAAAACCCTAACCGAAGCAGGTCTGACGGAAGCGACATTGACGCAGGCTATTGATGACGTGCGTGGCGGAGATGGCGTTGACTCGGCCGAGGCTGAAGAGTCGCGACAGGCGCTCGATAAATACACCATCGATCTTACGGCTCGGGCTGAGGCGGGCAAACTTGACCCGGTCATTGGGCGCGATGATGAGATTCGCCGCACTATTCAGGTGCTACAGCGCCGTACCAAAAACAACCCGGTGCTCATCGGCGAGCCGGGGGTGGGTAAGACCGCTATTATTGAAGGTCTCGCGCAGCGGATAATCAATGGTGAAGTTCCTGAGGGTCTCAAAGATAAGCGCATTCTGTCGCTGGATTTGGGGGCGTTACTTGCGGGCGCTAAATTTCGGGGTGACTTCGAGGAGCGTTTGAAAGCGGTGCTCAACGAACTCTCCAAGGAAGAGGGTCGGGTGATTCTCTTTATCGATGAACTTCACACCATGGTCGGAGCTGGGAAGGCCGAGGGCTCGATGGATGCGGGCAATATGTTGAAGCCCGCACTTGCCCGCGGTGAGCTGCATTGTGTGGGTGCGACGACGCTCAATGAGTACCGGCAGTACGTCGAGAAAGATGCTGCTCTCGAGCGTCGATTCCAAAAAGTCTTGGTCGATGAACCCTCGGAAGAAGATACCGTGGCAATTCTGCGCGGCTTGAAGGAGCGCTACGAAGTTCACCACAGTGTCGATATCACCGACAGTGCAATCATCGCAGCTGCGCGTCTGAGTCAACGGTATATCACCGATCGCCAGCTGCCAGACAAAGCCATCGATCTCATTGATGAAGCCGCGAGCCGTATTCGTATGGAAATTGATTCAAAGCCCGAGTCAATGGATCGACTCGAGCGACGGTTGATCCAGCTCAAGATTGAGCGCGAGGCGGTGAAGAAGGACACTACGGAGGCCGCGCAGAAGCAGGTTGCCTTGCTCGACGAGCAGATTGATTTAATTCAGCGGGAGTTTTCGGACCTCGAAGAGGTGTGGAAGGCCGAGAAGGCGGCAGTGCAAGGCACAGCGCAGATTAAGAGTGATATCGAGCAAGCCAAGCTTGATCTTGAAGCGGCGCATCGGGCCAGCGACCTCACTCGTATGTCCGAGATTCAGTACGGAATACTGCCCGAGCTCGAAAAAAAGCTGGCCGCTGCAGATGCAGCGGAGGATACCGCGCCGACACTGTTGCGCAGCCGAGTGACCGAGGAGGAGGTTGCGGAAGTCGTGTCCCGTTGGACAGGCATTCCGATTTCTAAAATGCTGGAAGGCGACCGCGAGAAATTGCTTCGCATGGAAGACAGTCTGCATGAGCGCGTCGTTGGTCAGGATGAGGCGGTTGTGGCGGTCGCTAATGCGGTTCGACGATCGCGGGCGGGGCTTTCTGACCCTAGTCGACCCAATGGATCATTCCTATTCTTGGGGCCTACAGGTGTGGGTAAAACCGAACTGTGTAAGTCCCTGGCTGAATACTTGTTCGATAGCGAGCAGGCCATGGTGCGGATCGATATGTCGGAGTTTATGGAGAAGCACTCGGTGGCGCGCTTAATCGGCGCGCCTCCGGGCTACGTCGGCTACGAGGAGGGCGGTTATCTCACCGAGGCGGTGCGAAGACGTCCTTACTCATTGTTGCTGCTCGATGAAGTCGAGAAAGCTCATCCCGATGTGTTCAACATCTTGCTGCAAGTGCTGGAGGACGGTCGACTGACCGACGGCCAAGGGCGAACGGTGGACTTCCGTAATACGGTCATTGTGATGACGTCGAACCTGGGCTCTGATCTTATTCAGGAAATGGCGGGGGATGAAAACTACGATGCCATGAAGAATGCTGTGATGGCTGTCGTGGGTCAGCATTTCCGGCCTGAATTTATCAACCGCGTTGACGAGACCGTAGTCTTCCATCCGCTGCGTAAAGATCAAATTCGCGGAATCGCGACGATTCAGTTGGCGTCACTCAGGGCGCGCCTGGCTGAACGTGAGCTCGCATTGACGTTGAGCGACGAGGTGCTCGATCATCTTGCGGAGGCGGGTTTCGATCCTGTGTATGGTGCACGTCCGCTCAAGCGTTCGATTCAACAGTTGGTCGAGAACCCTCTCGCGCAGGCAATTTTGGCGGGGGAGTTTTGCCCCGGCGATACCATTGACGGCGTGATGGCCGATGGTGGCCTGAGTTTCGCGAAGGCAAGTGAGCAGGCGGCCTGAGTCGAATGGACTGGTGAGGGGATGTATTCGGCATCCCTAGGCACCAAGGTTCATCGGGAGTTGCCAATGGTGTGCTGTGATTGCGTGGGTGTTGGCAGACTGATTGCACACCCATCGAAATCTACTGGCTCATGCACCTGTCATTACTTGAATGCCCAAAGCGACTGTCTGCGGTTTTAGCTGCGAGTTGTGCTCCAGCCGACGTTAGTCCAGCCGACCCTGGTCTAATAGATATTAGCCTTGCTGATGTTAGGCCTGCTGCAACGAGTCCGGCAGCTTCTGGCTTGCTGGCTGCTCGGCGGTCACGAGTTTTACGCGGCTTCTCACTGATCGAGTTATTAATCGTGATGGCGATTGTCGCCATCTTAGCGTCGGTGGCCGTGCCAGGTTATGGCGCATACCGCGAGCGAGCGGTGGCTACCGAGGGTGCGCTGACGTTGCAAAAATTCGCGCTGCTTCAGGAGCGGCTGCGGATGGCGCGGGGTAGTTATCAGGATGCCAGCACATTGCTGTCACTGGCGTCGCTGCCAAGTCGTGTGGCCGATGCTTATCAGCTCAGCGTTGAGGTATCGGACACGGGGCAATTTTTTGAGATGACGCTGAGTCATCATTTACAACGTCCTGACGCCACAATAACTCTCGACAGTCGCGGACGGCGCACGCCCGCCGATGTCTGGCCGTAGATGCTCGGCTCTAGGAGAACGCTGCAATGATGATTGACGTATTGGTAGCAACGTTCCTGAGTGCGCTGCTTTTGCTCGGTTTGTTTCAGCTCGCTGACAACACCATGCAGCTTAATCACGAAGCCCAGCAGCTGGCGCTCGCTCAAACCCTGCTGATTGACCTTGAGGGTTTGTCGCGTCGGGCGCAGCGTCTGGGGGGTTCGGTGGGTCCCGATGGTGTTCCTCTCAATCAATCGGTTTGTGCAGATTCTGAGTTTCCTTGGCTGCAGGCTTGGTGTGACAAAGTGGAGGCGGTGGCTGATTCTTTGGGTTCACAACTGACCACGTGTTTGGCGCTCACGGGTACGCATGTGGGCGAGGGTGAGGCCGAGGCTGAGGTCGACTCTGAATCCAATGTATCAAACATCGCATTGACTGCAACAACCTATCTCAACGCTGCCGATTGCCAGTCTTATGATGCCTTGAGAGTGTTTCGCCGCTGGCAAGTAGCATCGTGATTGCTGCTGGCGAATTAGGCGGTCAATGGGCTCGAGGAGCACACCTAATCTCTGCCCAAGCGAGGGGTTATCGGGCATCGAGAGGCTTCACGCTGAGCGAAGTATTGATTGCCCTATCGCTTGGCCTAACGCTCATTGCCGGCGTGTCGGAGACGCTGCTGTCGCTACATAAAGCCGCGGCGATATCGGCGGATCGAGCGGAGCTTACTGAGCGCGCGCGGTTCACGAGTCAGTTATTGTACGACGAGGTGAGAGGCGCATGGGAATATCAACCAGCGTCCTTTCAACAAGCACCCAATCAATCAGTGCCCAGTCAACAAGAGCCCAATCTGCCAGATCCGATTATCGTCAGTTCGCCCTGCGTATCGCCTACGAGCGCTAACGGTGTCGGTATTCGATTCGTGGCCGGTGGCGCTTTTTCTTGCTTACCCGCGACAGGTTTAGTTGATGGCTCGGGATATCTTGTTGTGGATAGCATTCAGCCATGTGTCGAGACCTGCCCAGAGACAACCTGGCCGAATTTTGTGCGCTTAGACCCGGGTTGCCACCCCCTGTTTAGCATTTCCCAACCCGAAGTGCGCGTGGTTCACAGTGGAGCCTTGCCCAGCGACTGTCATGCAAGTACTGCCATAGCGCTCTGGCGGCGCCGCGCGTTTTCTTTGCGGGACTACAGTTGGGCGCCGGGGGATAACTTGCCAGCGTTGTTCTATCGAGATCTCAGAGCCGATGGCTCGGGATTTAAGCGCGCCGAGATGCTGGTGCCTGGGGTTGAGTCCTGGCGGGTGGCGGTCACAGATGGTGGGACCCCTCAATACCGCTGCGAACCATCAATCGTTTGCGAGGATCAATTGCTCGGCACGAGCGCTCAGGTAGCGTTGCTGTTGAAGGGGAGGGTAATCGATCCCGCGGCAACCCTATTGGGTGACCCAGTGGTCGCAAAACAATTGACTTCACCGCCATTCCCAGGCAACAAAACGCAGACAGTGTCTCGTCTCGCTATCGAAATTACGTTGGTAGGTGGACGATGAGCTTTTGGCGGCGTGTCTCCACGGGCGCGAAACTGTGGGCCATCACATGGCTGCTAACACGACTATTCATACGACCCATTTCGGGACTCTATTCACAACCCCATTCGCAACCTAGCACTCGACTCACCACGGGATCAAACAGTGAGAATTAACACTGGAGTAAGAGTGCGGCTCTGCACGTATCCCGGCCCCCGGCCAACCGCAAGCGCTAAACATGGGGGGTTTTTCACCACAGCGCTGGTACTGCTACTACTTTTGCTAGCAACCCTGCCGTTGTTAGCGTCTTGGGAGCTGTCCCTTGCGGTGTGGCAAGGATTCCAGTCGCCCACCTAAAATTAAGCCTTATGCCACATCAAACGATCGGTTTTTTCGTGAGCTAGGTCACATTTGAGTCAAAAAAGCTTGGGTTTTCAGCGGTTCACTTTCTACATTAAGAGCGTAGTATAAATCGGAGACGACGCGTTATTCGTCGAAGGTGGCGCAGGGGGTTACAAATTCATGGGTGGTCTGTGGCGCTAAAAGCCACCGGGGGTGTTACGTACTTATGAAAGTGGAATCGACAACGACGAACACAAGCGCTAATCGTCAGCGAGGATTTACGCTGATTGAACTCATGATCGTGGTTGCGATAGTGGGCATTTTGGCGGCAGTGGCCTACCCCTCTTATCAGGAGTACGTCAAAAAGGGCAATCGGGCAGCAGCCCAAGCGTTCATGATGGAAGTTGCCCAACGGCAGCAGAATTACCTGCTGAATAGTCGCGCGTACGCAGAAGATCTAGGCACCTTGGGTCTTTCGGTTCCAGATGATGTCTCGCCGTTCTACGAGATCAATGTCTCTAAGCTGGGTGTTGACGCGGGCCCGCCGCCTAGTTTTAGTCTCCGTATGGACCCCATCGGCGATACCCTTCAGGCATCTGATGGCTCTTTGTGTATCACTAATGGCGGATCACGCACACGGAATTGTCAAGCGGGTGGAACAGCAGAGTCGTGGTAAATACCAACCAACAGCTAGGCTTTTCCTTGATAGAGCTGCTCGTTGCCTCGGTAATTTTAAGTATTCTAGTTTCTATTGCGGCACCAGCATTCACGCAGCTAATTGCGGAACAGCGACTGCGACAAGTGAGTACCGAGCTTAGGTTGTCGCTGACTTTGGCGCGATCTGAGGCCGTCAAACGCAATAGTTCGATTGTATTAGTGCCACGCAGCGATGATTGGAGTAATGGGTGGTGTCTTGAGGCGGACGACGCTGCATCGGATTGCTCGGTTAACCCGATAAATGAATATGTTGTCGACTCATCGGTATCAATCCCATCTGGGCCCGGTTCGATAACATTTACCGCTTGGGGCCGGCCTTCTGCTAGTTGCCCTAAATTTCAGATAAACACTAAAGATGGCGAATGTAAGGTCTGTGTGTACGTAGAGACCGACGGGCTCGTTACCTCGTCCGCTGGCACTTGCGGCAGTGATTGTTCTGACGCTGCTACGGAGTTCGCTTGGAGTGCCGCATGCGAATGAACCCCAATTCCATGGCAAATCAGGCCGGGTTTACGCTGATTGAGGTGCTAGTGACCTTCGTCATTGTTGCGATTGGACTGTTAGGACTCGCGAGTTTGCAGGTCAGTACGATGAATGACCAATTTGAGGCGTTGCAGCGATCTAGAGCAACGGCCATTGTCGATGATATGGCTGAGCGAATTCGAATGAACCCGTCCGACGTGGCCCTTTATACGGCAACCTCAGGCCCAATTTATGGAGGTCAATCGACAGCCACAATTTGCACTGCGTTCGAGGGGCCTGCGCGCGATCTTTGCGACTGGAATGAAGTGATTGCAGGGATATCCGAACAGACACTTGACTCTGAGGGAGCTGCGAGTGCAAACCTTGGACAGCCCCTAAATGCTCGAGGCTGCATAGAGACCCTAGCCGGCGCAGGCGGGAGTGGTGAAACCATCGTGCGTGTTACAGTGGTTTGGCAGGGAATCACACAGTCCGTGCCACCGTCGGTGACTTGCGGTGAAGATAATTACGGAGCTGAGGATGAGGGTTTCCGACGTGCTGTTTTCCGAGATGTGGCGGTGAGGTGACATGATATTCGTCGAAGCTAAATCGATGCCGAAACAGGCCCTAGGTCAACGCGGTTTTGGCTTGGTGGAAATCTTAATTGCCCTGACTCTCGGAATTGTCATTATTTTGGGAGTAACCACACTTTTTTCGGACACAAGTCGAACCTTAACCGATATAAGCCGGACGGGACGTCAGGTAGAAAATGGTTTATTTGCCCTTGAGATGTTGTCGACGGACCTTTCATTGGCTGGGTATTGGGGTGAGGCGGGAAACCCTGTAGATGCCGAAAATCAGATTTTTGTGGCTGGAGAAACCCCATCTGTCCCCCCTTCGCCCACACTCACTCTCCCCCCACCCTTGTGTGTCGGCACGGGCAAGTCTTACGACTCCTCCTACGACGTCGATAACGCGAAAGCTGAGCTAGCATTCGCGATGGAGTTTCCCGTGTATTCGGTGGCTGGTATTGACCTTGAAACCAGTGAATTTGGCAATGAAAAGCCTTGTGGTGGGAGTCCTCCATCTCCCAGAGGGAGTTCCGAGGTGATCGCAATTCGTAGAGTTAGCACCTGCGCTGCCGGATCGACCAACTGTCGTTCTGGTGACAACAATTTTCATTTACAGACGAATGGCTGCTATGACCCAAACAATGGGATCACGGGGGGTGAAATTAAGCTCTACAAGGTGGCAGATCCTGATGCCGCCTCGGTACCAGAGCTGCCTTATCTGGCTTTCAATTGCAAGGAAGCCATGCCAGATACGGCGCCTCGGTATCGTTTCGTATCGCGGATCTATTATGTTGATGATGACGATAGGCTGGTTCGCCTATTCTTAGATGAGGACGTCTACACATGGGATGTTTTGGTTGAGGGCGTGGAGGTGCTTTGGTTTGAGTTTTATATTGATAGCACTGGTGACGGGCAACCCAATGAGATTAAACAGGGTGTTACGGGCACTGATCCGATAACGAACGAGTGGCCAAATGTAGTTGGTGCAAAGGTGTGGACCGTGGTTCGATCCACGCAAAGTGATTCGTCTTACGAAGAATGGGCGAACTGCTCAGGCTCTGCGCCGGACGGGGTTACTGCCAAATCCTATGAAGTTGCGGGTAGATGTTGGGAGTTTCCAAGCGGCAATGAAAAATTCCGTCGCTCTGTGCAGTCCCGTACCGTCGACCTCATTAACATTAGCGGCATTAGACGATGAAGAGTTGGGCACAACAGCGCGGGGCAGTTCTCGTTGTCGCATTGATCATGCTTGCATTGGTGACATTGATGGGCGCGGTTTCTGCAAGCCTTGTTCAGACAAACCTAAAAGTGATGCAGAATATTGAGGCGAGAAGCGCGGCAAGATCAGCGGCACTGCGAGCGATCCAAGAGGCTTTTGCTACGGAAGAGAGCCTAGCTTCAAACAACGACCTTGGGTTTTTAGCGGGGGATTTAGCATTCACCACAAGTTGCAATAACAGCCACTACTCTAGGTGCCTAAGCCTAACGGGCGCAGCGGATGAAAATGATATTATCGTTTCATTGACAAAACCTACCTGTATTAGTGCTGTCCCGGTCACCAATTTGGAGTTAGATAAATCGAACTTCGCCGAGGCATCTTGCAACAAGCCTGGCAGTTTAAGCTCGTATTGTGCCGACGCAGTCTGGGAAGTTGTCGCCGTCGCTATTGATCAGGTAACCGGCGCAAACGTGGAGGTGCGGCAGGGAATACGAACGCGGACAACAACAAATTTACTTGCGACAGCTTGTAACACTTAATGTTCAAGCTGGGCGTGTCTTTGTCAGAAGCGTGGGTCAGGAACCACATCCCGAGAGGGAATTAGCATGCGAATCATAAAGTCATTTTTCAGGTTTCTGGTGTTGATGGCAGTGGCGCCATCTTTAACGGTGGCTGAAGATATTGATCTCTTTGCTAGCGGCCTAACAAGCGGGGCGGCTTCAAACGCTGCCCCGAATGTGTTCTTTGTCATTGACAATACCTCGAATTGGTCGCGGGAAAGCCAGAAGTGGCCCGATGGAACTCAGGCGGAGTCTGAGGCACGAGCAATTAAAGCTGCGTTGGCTGGCTTGCCCCGCGATGTACCGCTAAACGTGGCAATATTCGAATTCACCACTCGGGGTAATGCCAGCCAGGACGGTGGTTACGTTCGCCTTGATCTTCAGTCGTACTGGAACAACGAAACCAAAATTAACGGCATCTTGGACGATATTGAGGCGGGTTACGGAAGCCCCGATGAAAAGCGCAACTCTAACTTGTCTTACGGCAATTTATTTCGGGATTTACACGCTTACCTCGTAGGGGGAGCGCAGACCTTCTCTGGTGAAGGTACTCCTGGCCTTGTCGACCCTGAGGGCTACACTGACAAAGTCGGATTCGGACAATTTGAGTCGCCCCTGAGCGCGGGCGGGATTTGTCCTGATAACTACGTAATTTTTGTTACGAATCCCGATTCCAATGGGCCAGAGAGTGATTCCGAGGATAACTCGGCAGCTCTCGAAGCCTTGTATACGCGTTTGATCGGCGATAACCCTCCAGGAGCGTTGGCCGGCGCAGCCAGTGGTGGCTTGGAGATGCCCGAATACTTCACAACAAAATCGAATAAAGGGGACGCCAATGAGGTGTCTCTTGGGTATTCTGAGGTGTGTTACGCCGATCCAGCGGAGTGTACTTCAAACATATTTGACAATGTCAATGAAAGCGACGCTATCCAAAACAGCTGCTCGACTAGCGATTCGGGTTGTTTTTGTTCAACGGCAAATAACGAGCGCACCGGAGAGAAAGCAGATGGTTCTGATTGCCCAGGAAACGGAAACGATAAGAAGTATCGGTACACCGTTTATTCGCCATCTGACGACGTCGATACGGGTCACTCTACAACTGGTGACTTTATTGATGGCGTCGATTACAACCTAGACGATTGGACAAAGTTTCTTTACGACGTCGGCGTTGAGATTACAGTTCCTGGTGAAGCGGGCGAGGAGGACGAAACTGTAAGGGTCGGCGTTAAAACCTATACAATTGACGTGTTTAACAGATCTCCGAGTGAGGTCCATTCGTCGCTCATCGATAGCGCTGCAACCCAGGGCGGCGGAGAGTACGGCCAAGCAAAATCTGAGGCTGACTTAGCGAAACTACTCTCCAACTTTTTAGGAAATATCGTTGCCAAAAGCAGCGCGTTTTCTGCTGTTACCCTTCCGTTAACTTCTGCTGATCGCGAGATTTCAGCCAATAAGGTTTTTGTGGGGCTATTCCGTCCCGCTGTTGATCGCGAGCCTCGATGGGCGGGAAATCTTAAGTTGTATCAAATTGCAAAATTTGGTGACGATTACGAGTTGGCGGACGCCAACCTCAATGAAGCGATTAATCCAGAAACCGGGTTTACGCAAGATTGTGCGGTCAGTTTCTGGACCAGCGACACCACCAGTAGCGTAGTTGATGCTGAGGGGGTCTCTCGCGACGACTCGTATTTTGTGGATTTGGGGCTTGACCCAAGTGTCGCTAGCGAGTGTTCTCCTGCAGACCGCGGAGCTCGTAGTGCTTGGTCTGATTCTCCTGACGGCCCTTTTGTTGAAAAAGGCGGTGCCGCTCAGCAGATTCGAAATCAAGTCGACAATCAAAACGACAGTGAGCGAGCCTTGCTGACGATGTCACCGAGTTTGTCGGCAGGTACCCCTTTGCCGCTGTTCTCAGCCGCTACCCTTGATTCTGACGCTATTACTGAGGCTGAAGCCTCACTGATCAAGAGCTATGCGATTGGCGAAGACCCTGGGCTCAAGGGCGGTAACCTGCTGCTGGCAAGCGGTGACACATTTGTTGCAAACCCCAGTTTAGACGAGCCTGAAATAATGCCTGATAAGGGTTTGAGGTCGACGGTCCATGGCGATGTGGTGCATTCAAGACCTGTCGCTGTTAACTACGGGAATGATGTCGTCAGGGTTTTTTATGGGGCCAATGACGGTTGGTATCGATCGGTTGACCCCAGTGATGGAACCGAAGACTGGGCGGTGATCGCGTATGAACACTTTGAGTCGCTTGAACGTTTGTATCGGAATACACCGACCGTTGATTACTCGGGGCTTGATGACTCCTTGTCTGTGGATATTGGTGCCGAGCCAAAAAGCTACATGCTCGATGGCCCAGCGGGTTCGCTGTTGGAGTACGACGATAACGATAAGCTAGAGCGTGGTCATTTGTTCTTGACTATGCGACGCGGTGGTAGACGGGTTTATGCATTAGATATTGTACCCGGGGACGCAGGGGAGGTTCCTGCGAAGCCAGAGTTTCTATGGACTTTTGGGTGCTCCAGCCTGACAGTAGACGCGGATTGTGAGGACGGATCAGGAACAACTAACACTGCGATAAAAGATATCGGGCAAACTTGGTCTACTCCGGTCGTTGGTTACGCTGAAGGGTTTGACTCAGACACGCCATTAATTTTCATGGGTGGTGGTTGGGATGACTGCTTGGATGTCGACGCAAAGCAAATGAACTGTTCGGCTAGCGACAAGGGCAATCAGATCTTTGTGTTGAATGCACTTACCGGGGCATATTTAACCGCATTTGAAACTGATGGCCCTGTCGTCAGCGACATTGCTTTAGTCGACATGAATTACGACGGTGTTACGGACCTTGCCTATGCAGTTACTGCGCCAGGTAGTGTTTATCGGGTTTCACTCAGCAATGTCGATTCTGTAACCGGAGCCCCAACGTCGTTAAGCAAAGACGACTGGTTTGCAACGAGAATTGCATACACTGATGGCGATGATCGGCGATTTATGAACACGCCCGTTGTTGCCGAGGATCAGCCATATGTTTGGGTGATTATGGGTTCCGGGGATCGAGAGAGACCTTTGAAGATCAATTACCCTTACGTGGACGACATAGAGAATCGCCTGTACGCGTTTGCCGATAAACCGTTCTTTAGTGGCCTCGAGGGCAGTAACGTCGATCTTCGAGCTCGGACTCCCGTGGATCTTGACGGTATTACCATGGCAAACGTGAGTAGCCTTTCAGAAGGTGACCCTATCGATGCGTTTGATGGTTGGTATTACGTCCATGCGGATAAGGAACAGGTAGTAAACCCGGCGGCGACAGCATTTGGCCAGGTCTTCTGGAACTCATTCACTCCAGATGGTAGCAACACGAATTTGTGTGCAAATCTAGGTACCTCCTACGGATACAGAGTTCCCCTGTGGAGTCCTAGCATTGATGATCTAACGAGAGAGGAGTCGGGTGAAGGAATCCCGACTCCACCCGTGATTACAACGGTAAAGATCAGTGACGACGATCCGAGTTGTACGCAAGATTGTGGTGATGGTGATCTTACGGACGATACGATTAACGTATGTATCGGCTGCAATGGTTTCGAGCCGATTGAAATAAATCCAACGCCCGATTCATCCCTGCGTGAAGCTTTCCGCGCTGAGAATATCGACGTTCAATAAGCAGAACTGCGGTTAGCAGTTAGCCTCTGCCACCTTCTTGGCGGTGGCTAACTGACTTTCCCGCTCTTCGTCCGTCATAAACCGCACCTCGCCGTCATCATCGGTGACACGCATCCGCGGGAATGTCTCCAGCTTAAAAATATTGTCCTTGGCTTGTTCGCAGAGTTTGGGGCGCTTTTCAATGACGACTTCCCGGTTGCCATCTGAAGCAGCAGATGGCGCAGAGTTGAGGCTAGAGGCGGTTGTTTCCGCGGGCGGGCTCACCGCATTTGGATCGCTTGGCGCATTCACACTGGCCCCATACTCACCCCCGTTCAAAGTCGTATACACCGTCCCTGCAGGCGGCGGACGATCACTCATCACCGCATTACCTTGGGCATCTGTCCAGCGATACACGGTGCCCGCGCTGGTCGTTGTGGCTACGAGCGCGCAGCTTGCGCTGAGTAAGGCGATGGCACTCACTTTAATGCTGGCGCTGCCGACCTTTCGGATCCGATGGGTAAACATGGGAGTACGCTCCAGTGAAAAACGATGCGGAAAGGGCAGATGATGCTCAAAACTAGCCCCAACTTACGACGGGGGCAACATCATAGCTAACAAATACTGGACATTTCTTGACTTTACACCACCCGCGAACTCAGAATTGCGTCGTCACGCGAACGGCAACGGTTATTGGCGAGTACCCTCGTCCTCTGACCCACCTTCACGACGGGATAGTTGTGTGGGCTGTTTGCGGGTTCCGGTATGTACGCCAAGCGTACATCGGGCTCGACACTGCGCTACCTCGCAGGGTCACCGATACACGGGTTTCGTGATCGATGTGCCGGCTATGGTAGACCGGATCGATCCGGCCAGTGGTTCGTGCGACACCAAGCGGCGGTAGGGTGAGACCCCTCGAATGGTTCTGTTCGACAGCTTCCTTCCCGCCAAGTTGATGATCACACAACCCGGATGGGAACGCGTTATGGAAAAGTTATCTGGCGGCGAAATGATTGTTCGCGCCCTAGAAGACGAAGGCGTGGAATACGTTTTCGGCTACCCCGGTGGAGCAGCGCTCCACATCTACGATGCCTTATTCAAGGCCGATGCAGTACCTCACATTCTCGTGCGTCACGAGCAGGCGGCGACTCACGCAGCCGACGGCTATGCCCGTGCAACCGGTAAGCCCGGTGTGGTGCTGGTGACCTCGGGGCCCGGCGCCACCAACGCGATTACGGGTATTGCTACTGCGTACATGGACTCCATTCCCATGGTGGTATTGGCCGGTCAGGTGCAGAGCCACCTCATTGGTGAAGATGCCTTCCAGGAAACCGACATGGTCGGTATTTCGCGACCCATCGTAAAGCACAGCTTCATGGTACAGCGTACCGAGGACATTCCCAGCATTATCAAGAAAGCATTTTATATTGCGACGAGTGGCCGCCCCGGTCCCGTCGTGATAGATATTCCAAAGGATCTCACGCATCCCGAACATAAATACGAGTACCTGTATCCAGAAACTGTCAGTCTGCGCTCGTATCAGCCCTCGCAAAAAGGCCATACGGGACAGATTCGGAAAGCGGCACGCCTGCTGTTAAGCGCCAAGCGCCCTGTCATCTATGCGGGCGGTGGCGTGATTCAGGGCGAGGGCTGCGAGTTACTGACCAAGCTCGCGCGGCAGCTCAATTATCCCGTGACCAACACCTTGATGGGTCTTGGGGCTTACCCCGGTTCAGATCGTCAGTTCCTAGGCATGCTGGGCATGCACGGCTTCTACGAAGCCAATATGGCCATGCACCACAGTGACGTGATTCTCGCTGTCGGCGCCCGTTTCGACGATCGCGTGACCAACACGGTGGATAAGTTCTGCCCAGGCGCGAAAATTATTCACATCGATGTTGATCCCGCCTCGATTGCCAAGATCGTTCCGGTGGATATTCCAATTGTCGGGCCAGTTGATTCGGTATTGACCGAACTGATCAATCAGGTCGAAACCCAGATTGAGGCGAGTGAACGCCCGATGCCCGATAACGAGGCACTAGGGGACTGGTGGCAGCAAATTGAAAGCTGGCGTGAAGCTCACGGGCTCTGGCATGGGCGTCGCTATGGCGAAAGTGATCTGGCAATGCCGCAGGATGCCATCCGATGTCTCTATGACGTGACTGACGGTGAGGCGTACGTCACTTCGGATGTTGGCCAGCATCAGATGTTTGCCGCCCAGTACTACAAGTTTGACCTGCCGCGGCGCTGGATCAATTCGGGCGGGCTAGGAACGATGGGCTTTGGACTTCCCGCAGCTATGGGTATCAAGCTTGCACTGCCCGATGCTGAAGTGGCCTGCGTCACTGGTGAGGGAAGTATCCAGATGAATATTCAGGAACTCTCGACCTGCAGCCAGTACGGCTTGCCGGTGAAGATCATCAGCCTGCGTAACAACTATTTGGGCATGGTGAAACAATGGCAAGACATGCAGTACGACGGCCGCTACTCAGAAAGCCATTACGCGGCGTCGCTGCCTGATTTTACCAAGCTTGCGGAGTCCTACGGTCACGTCGGTATCCGGGTAGAAAACAAAGCCGACCTGGAGCCCGCAATGCGCGAGGCATTTTCACTCAAAGATCGCCTGGTCTTCCTTGATATCTTTGTTGAGCCGCACGAGCACGTGTATCCAATGCATGTGGCTCCTAGCGGTGCAATGAAAGACATGTGGCTTAGCAAAACGGAGAGAACCTAAGATGCGACGTATTCTGTCTGTTTTGCTCGAAAACGAGCCGGGCGCCCTGTCTCGAGTGGTGGGGTTGTTCTCACAGCGCGGCTATAACATTGAGACCTTAAACGTGGCGCCGACTGAGGATGAATCGCTGTCACGGCTAACGGTAACGACAAGTGGCGATGATCTGAAGATTGAGCAAATCACCAAGCACCTCAATAAATTGATCGATGTGGTGAAGGTGGTTGATTTGACCGAGGGAGCGCACGTCGAGCGCGATCTGTTGTTGGTTAAAGTCAAAGCAGTGGGTCAGCAACGCGACGAAGTGAAGCGCACCACGGATATTTTCCGCGGCCAGATCGTCGATGTGGGCCCCAGCACCTATGTGGTTCAGTTGACGGGTCCCACCGATAAGCTGGATTCTTTCGTCGCCGCATTGGGCGAAACCGAAATCCTCGAGGTGGTACGTTCAGGGGTTGCGGGTATGGCGCGGGGCGAGAAGGTTCTCTCGCCCTGATCGCGTCAAAGCATCGATAACCGTGTATAGCTCCTGAGTCCCGGGGGCTATACGCAATGGTCGGGGCAGTGCCTGCTGTTAGTGCTTCTCGCGTGCGCGACTAGCCCACATCGCATGCGCGCCGGCCGGTCTCTGAAGTGCTCCCTCGATTCACACGGTTTGCGTTTAGCAATAAAGTTTTCGAAGACCGCAGCCAGCAAGCAGCCAGTAAAAAGGCGCTTGCTTAGCTGCCTGAAGAGATGGCTTGCATCCCAGTCATAAACCCACGCAACTCCTCGCCAACGATTTCCACTGGGTGGTTTCGAATGGCGTCATTGACTTCAATGAGCGTTCGGTTGTCGACCGCGTTGCTGCCGGTGATACCGCCACCAATCACATCTGTGCTCAAACCCGCCACGAAGTCTTTCAGTAAGGGGCGGGCGGCTTGGTCAAAGAGGTAGCAGCCGTATTCGGCCGTATCAGAGATGACAACATTCATTTCGTAGAGCTTCTTGCGAGCAATTGTGTTGGCAATCAGGGGTGTCTCATGCAGTGACTCGTAGTAGGCCGACTCCTCGACAATACCTGCGTCAACCATGGTCTCAAAGGCGAGTTCCACCCCAGCCTTCACCATAGCCACCATCAAAATGCCCTGATCATAGTAGGTCTGCTCATCAATGGGGTCGTCAGTGAGTGCCTGCTTTTCAAAAGCGGTCTCGTTGGTCTCAGCGCGCCACTTGAGTAAGTTGGCATCGTCGTTAGCCCAGTCAGCCATCATCGTGCTCGAAAACGCGCCCGACATAATGTCGTCCTGGTGCTTCTCAAACAGCCCTCGGAGGATGTCTTTCATCTCCTCGGCGAGTTCAAATGCGCGAATTTTGGCGGGGTTGCTCAGGCGGTCCATCATATTCGTGATGCCACCTTGCTTCAGACCCTCGGTGACAGTCTCCCAGCCATACTGAATCAGCTTCGCTGCGTAACCTGGTTCCACGCCCAGCTCGACCATGCGATCGAAGCCGAGGATCGAGCCCGTTTGCAGCATGCCGCAGAGGATCGTTTGCTCGCCCATCAGGTCAGATTTCACCTCGGCGATGGGTGAAGATTCCAGTACGCCCGCGCGGTGACCGCCGGTGCCTACCGCGAGCGCTTTAGCAATTTCCAGACCTTTGTTTTGGGGGTCGTTTTCCCGGTGTACCGCAATAAGAGTGGGGACGCCAAATCCTCGCAGGTATTCTTCGCGAACCTCGGTACCTGGACATTTGGGACACATCATGACGACGGTGATGTCGCTACGAATCTGCATACCTTCTTCGACGAGGTTAAAGCCGTGGGCGTAATCAAGGCATGCACCGTCTTTCATCAGCGGCATGATCGCAGTCACGACGCTGGTGTGCTGTTTATCGGGCGTCAGGTTCAGAACCACATCGGCGGTGGGAATGAGTTCTTCATAAGTGCCTACGGTGAACCCGTTTTCTGTCGCCCGCTGCCACGAGGGCCGCTTCTCATCGATAGCAGCCTGGCGCAGCGTGTAGGACACATCCAGCCCAGAGTCGCGCAGGTTCAGACCTTGGTTCAGACCTTGAGCGCCACATCCGACAATGACCAGTTTCTTGCCTTTTAAGGGCTCTACACCGTCACGAAACTCATCAGAATCCATGAACCGGCACTTACCGAGTTCCAATAATTGGATGCGAAGGGGCAGGGTATTGAAGTAGTTGCTCACCGGAGACTCCTGGAGGGGATGATGTTGCGTTGAAAGACTGTGCGTAATAAATCGGCGCGCAGTATACCCTCACCGAATAGAAAAAGCTGTCCTTTTGATGGGGGCGCTTGCAAGAGTCCGGTGGCGGCTAGGGCAGCCTGTTAAGATACTATTCAGTGGAGCAGGCTGTAATAGCCAGTAATGAAGTGAGAGTGTTGATGACCGATCCAGATAAGCAAACGGAAGACGATAGCCAGGCGGATGACCTCGAGCGTGCTGCAGAGCAGTTAGAAAGGCCGCTTGCCTCGCTTATCGGCGATTATGAAGAGGGTGAGGCGCACGCTCAGAGTCGAGCCAGGGGTGTGTTTCTGCTCCCCAACATCATTACCACCGGTGCTTTGTTTTGCGGTTTCTATGCCGTGATTGCCGGCATGCAGAACGACTTTTATGCGGGCAGCGTGGCGATTTTTGTGGCGATGGTGCTCGACGGTCTTGATGGCCGCATTGCACGTCTGACCAATACCACCAGTGCGTTCGGGGCAGAGTTCGATAGCATGGCCGATATGGTCTCCTTCGGGGTTGCACCGGCACTGCTGGTGTTTAATTGGGCACTCACGGACATTGGCAAGGCGGGTTGGGTAGCTGCTTTCATTTTCACCGCCTGTGCGGCATTGCGGCTTGCTAGGTTCAATACTCAGCTCGGTAAAACCGATAATCGATTTTTCAGTGGCCTCGCGAGCCCCGCCGCTGCCGCCCTGATAGCTGGGAGTGTTTGGATTGGTCAGGCGCTGGAAATTGATGCAAGCGCCCCTACGATGGCGGTTTTGCACGCGGCGCTGCTGATTCTTCTGGGGTTTTTGATGATCTCAAGCTTTCCCTATTACAGCTTCAAGAGTTTAAATCTCGAGGCGCGAGTGCCGTTTGTCAGGGTGCTGTTGTTCTTGGCTTTATTGGGTTTGGTCGCGCTGAACCCACCTGTTGCCATGTGGTTACTGTTTTTTGCCTATGCGCTTTCAGGTCCGGTGCAACATTTGCGCCGTAATGTGGTCAAACGGTCAAGCGAAGCGACTACCGCACCTACGTCGGCATCTTCTGACAATGAGGCGGATAGCAATCCTCAAAATGGAGATGTGGACAGCAGTGAAGCGGACGAAGCGAAGTTATAACGACCCCACAATCGCGTCCTCGGACATTACCCCCGAGGCCGTCTTTTTAAACCGTCGAAACCTCATGAAGACCGCCGCCGCTGGGCTCGCAGGCACGGTCGTGGGGGAGGGCATCGCAGCAGAAAATCCACCGAAGCCCCTGACCTTCAGTGACGTCGATAAAGAGGTCCCGGGCTTGTTCACTGACGAGCAACTCACGCCCTATAGCGACGCAACCTCATACAACAACTTTTATGAATTCGGCACCGATAAATCAGATCCGGCTGACTACGCTTATGCCATGAACATCGACCCTTGGTCGATCGAGGTCGGTGGCCTCGTTCGCAAGCCTGGAAAGCTCAACCTTGAGGATGTGCTCGGTGGGTTTGATTTGGAAGAGCGCGTATACCGTTTTCGCTGCGTCGAAGCCTGGTCGATGGTCGTGCCATGGATTGGCTTTCCCCTCTCGGATCTGCTCGCGCGTTTTGAGCCGCTGCCCGAGGGCAAGTACGTCGCATTCGAGACCTTGTATCGGCCCTCCGAGATGCGTGGTACGCGATCCTTTACATCCGTCATCGACTGGCCCTATCGAGAAGGCCTTCGGATAGATGAGGCGATGAACCCCCTCACGCTGATGACTGTGGGTCTTTACGGTAAGTCACTCCCTAATCAAAGCGGCGCGCCCTTGAGGTTAATAGTGCCCTGGAAGTACGGCTTTAAAAGCATCAAGTCGATTGTCTCGATCAAGGTTGTCGATCGGCAGCCGCGTACCAGCTGGCAGGAGCTTGCCCCGCAGGAATATGGCTTTTATAGCAATGTTAATCCTGAGGTCGATCATCCGCGCTGGTCGCAACGCTTTGAGCGTCGTTTGCCATCGTCCCTGTTCAGGCCAAATCGGATTCCGACCAAAATGTTCAACGGGTATGAGGCTCAGGTGGCACATTTGTACTCGGACATGGATTTACGAAAGTACTATTGAGGGCTTAGCCATGGCCAGGCGGATCAATGGCAAACAGAAGGATTTAGAGGGTTTCTCCGTGACTCGGATCCTGCCAAACCCCCAACAACGAATGGTCGGACCGTTCATTTTTTTCGACCATATGGGGCCTGCGGAATTCGAACCCGGCGGGGGCATTGACGTCCGTCCACACCCTCACATCGGTCTTGCCACAATTACCTACCTCTTAGAGGGCGCAATGCTGCATCGCGACAGCCTTGGCAACAATCTCGAGATCATACCCGGTGATGTAAATTGGACGACCGCGGGTTCAGGCATTGTGCATTCCGAGCGCGAAACCCACGAGGTCAAAGCCGGTCGGCACCGTCTTGATGGGTTGCAGGCCTGGGTCGCGTTGCCCGAGGCTTTTGCAGAAGTGCAGCCGAGTTTCGCACACATCAAAAAGGCCCAGTTGCCGCACTATATCTACGACGGCGTGTTCGCTCGGCTGATTATTGGCGAGGCCTTTGGGATGACCTCGCCAATCAAGACCTATTCACCGATGTTTTATCTCGACGCAATTATCAGTGGGGGTAAAACTCTTGCACGGCCCTGCGATGATTACGAGTGCGCGGTGTATGTGCTTTCGGGCGAAATAAAGCTGGGCAATGAATCGTTTAAAGCCGGTGACTTTGTGATGCTCGATGACGAGCATGAAATTACGGCACTTAACAACGTGAGGGTGATGTTCATTGGTGGTGAGCCTTGGGAGAGGGTCCCACACATTGAATGGAACTTCGTGTCCTTTAGTACTGATCGCATTGAGCAGGCAAAAGCTGACTGGTTAGCGAACCGGTTTCCAGCGATTGATGGCGACTGTCGAGAGTTCACGCCATTTCCTGGGGCCCCTGCACCGTGAATCGGCCTCCTGCGCTAGGGGCCGTTGTCAGCTATTTTAATAGCGCTGCTTTATTGCGCGTAATCGTTTTTCTCGTGGCGTTGGTTCCGTTCTCGGTAATCGTGTTGCAGGTCGCCCGCAATGAGCTCGGCCCTGATCCTGCCGAACGACTCATGCACATGACGGGGGAGTGGGTTCTTCGGTTTCTCGTAGTGGTGCTGCTGGCGCGCCCGCTCGCACAGTGGGGTTGGCCGGCATTGTTTCGCTACCGCCGCATGATGGGTTTGTTTCTATTTTTCTACGCCACGCTACACCTTCTGGTGTTTGCGCAAGTATATGTGGGCTGGAGTGGAGCGATTCTCGTCGAAGAGCTGCGTGAGCGGCCTTATGTCCTTGTGGGCTTCGCCGCTTGGTTATTGTTGGTGCCCCTCGCCGTGACCTCTACCGATGGCTGGCGCCGCCGACTGCGGCACCGATGGCGCACGCTTCATCAGGCGGTATACGCCGTAGCTGTACTTGGATGGCTACATATCTTCTGGTTGTCGCGATCGGACATTGGTGCTGCCGTGCTCTATGGTGCGGTGTTTTTGGCGCTGCTCGCCTGGCGTATAAAGGTTTTTCTCAACAAACGGTTGCGCGCTCGCGCCAAGGCTTGATAAAGTCCGCGCCCTTGCTTGAGGGCGGCTTTTTAGCCTTCTCAACGTCGAGTAGGCTGGTTTAGAAGGCGCTTTTCAAAATAACGCTTGCTAACAGTGTAAAGCTGCGTAAAATGCGCAGCCCGCGTCGGGAAAAGCCAATCAAACGGCACTTGACGCGATTCGGACCACCAGTAAACTTTTTAAAGAAAAAGCTTGCAAGGATCCAAAAAGCGCGTATTATTCGCGCCTCGGTTGAGCGATGCCTCTGCCGAATAACTAGGTCCCAGCGACCAGTTGCTACTTAAAAACATAGATGAAGACAGATGTGTGGGCACTTGTTGGAGTAGTTGTCACAAACTATTTCAGAAACAACAAGTGACCTATTAATTCAATAGTTCTAGATTGATGTTTCTGAGCTGAGATTTGGGTGGTAAAGCAGGTTATCGCGTAATCACCCCCTCTTGCTTCGGCAGAGGTAAAAGATTCTTCAACTGAAGAGTTTGATCATGGCTCAGATTGAACGCTGGCGGCAGGCCTAACACATGCAAGTCGAGC
>CBFHPT010000021.1:0-19267 GCA_965657905.1 Luminiphilus sp.
TATTTGAATCCCGGGAGGCGCGCAATCGCTTTCAGGATGCGACCGCGGGCATGAATAAAGCGGATCGTGAACAGTATTATCGAGAGAACGTGCTGACTTAGGTGACGGGGAGCGCTGCTGACCAGTCGCTTGCAGCAACCCCATTCTGGCTGAAGCTTTAAAAATACGAGGGTTTACAATGATTTATGAGATAGCCAAGCTGTTTGTTAAAGCGGGTTGTGAGGCAGAATTTGAGGCGGCTGTGAGTCAGGCGGTACCGCTGTTTCAGGCGGCTACCGGCTGTCAGAGTATGCAGTTGAAGCGTGTCATCGAATCCCCCTGTGAATACCAGTTACTGGTGACTTGGAACCAGCTTGAGGATCACACGGTAGGTTTTCGAGAATCTGACAACTTTTTGCGTTGGCGCGAGTTAGTGAGTCCCTTCTTTGATGCGCCGCCAGAGGTTGTGCATGCTGAAGTGGTCTTAGATGGGTTTTGATGTTCGGTTCTTAAAATCAGCGTTTTGAGACCAAAATAACGTTGAAAGGCGCCCAAGGACCGGTCTAACCATCATAAATGTCGAAATTGCTGCTTTTTGCCACCCCCAGCCCTTCAGCGGGGGGCTCGAATATGGTTGAATTCGCGCACCAAAATTCAGGCACTCTCAGGCACGTGTGTTAAGCATGGTCTGGGGTGTTGTTACGCCTTGCTCGTTCCTACCTGATTTGCGTGCCAAAGGTGGCCGTTAGCCTGCTAATTTGCAGACCGGTTCCTTCAGCAGGCCGACAGATATGGACGAACAGGTTCACATCCCCTACGAGATGAGTGGAGCAATGTCAGACCTATCCCTTTACAGAAATATCGGAATTTTCGCCCACGTTGATGCGGGTAAGACCACCACAACAGAGCGAATTCTCAAGCTCACCGGTAAAATCCATAAAACCGGCGAAGTGCATGACGGTGCTGCCACTACCGACTTCATGGAGCAGGAACAGGAGCGGGGCATTACGATTCAGTCCGCTGCGACCACCTGTTTCTGGCGCGATCACCGCCTAAACATCATTGATACCCCCGGACACGTGGACTTCACGGTCGAAGTGTACCGTTCGTTGAAGGTGCTCGACGGCGGTGTTGGTGTGTTCTGTGGTTCTGGTGGTGTTGAGCCCCAGTCAGAAACCAACTGGCGCTACGCTAACGACTCTGAGGTCGCACGACTGATTTTTGTCAATAAACTCGATCGTGTCGGTGCTGACTTCTACCGCGTCGTAGAACAGGTCGAAAAGGTTCTGGGTGCAAACCCACTGGTCATGACGCTGCCGATAGGCCGTGAAGATGAGTTCACCGGTGTCGTCGACGTCCTGACCAAGAAAGCTTATGTCTGGGATGACACGGGTTTGCCAGAGAATTATGAGGTTACGGACGTACCCGCCGATATGGCTGATGATCTTGAGTCCTACCATGAGCAGTTGATTGAGGCTGCTGTTGAGATGGATGACGATCTGATGATGGCTTACATGGATGGCGAGGAGCCCTCACTGGAAGACATTAAGCGTTGTATCCGCCTTGGAACCCGTGATCTCAAGTTTTTCCCAACGTTTTGCGGTTCGGCGTTCAAAAACAAAGGTGTTCAGCAAGTGTTGGATGCGGTTGTTGACTATCTGCCGAGCCCCACTGAGGTTGATCCACAGGATCTCACCGATGAAGAGGGTAACCCCACCGGTGAAAAGGCACTGGTTAGCGTTGACGAGCCTCTGCGCGCCCTGGCGTTCAAGATCATGGATGACCGTTTTGGCGCCTTGACCTTTATCCGCGTCTACTCAGGCATGCTCAAGAAGGGCGACACCATTCTGAATTCCGCGACTGGCAAAACCGAGCGTATCGGCCGCATGGTCGAAATGCACGCGAACGATCGGAACGAGATTGATCGTGCACAAGCGGGGGACATCTTTGCCTGTGTCGGTATGAAGAATGTTCAGACAGGCCACACCCTGTGTTCGACTGACCATCCATGCACACTGGAAGCCATGGTGTTCCCCGATCCAGTAATCTCGATTGCTGTCGCTCCTAAAGATAAGGGCGGCTCCGAGAAGATGGGTATCGCGATTGGTAAAATGATTGCTGAAGATCCATCGTTCCGCGTTGAGACCGACGAGGACTCTGGCGAAACCATCCTTAAAGGCATGGGCGAACTTCACCTCGATATCAAAATCGATATTCTGCGCCGTACCTATGGCGTTGAGTTGGAAGTCGGTCAGCCGCAGGTTGCATACCGCGAAACCATTACTCAGCCCATCGAAGACAGCTACACCCACAAGAAGCAGTCGGGTGGTTCAGGTCAGTTCGGTAAGATTGATTACCGCATCAATCCCGGTGAACCCGGCAGCGGCTTTGTATTCACCTCAAGCGTTGTAGGCGGCAACGTCCCCAAAGAATTCTTCCCCGCAATCGAGAAGGGTTTTGGCGGCATGATGGCGCAAGGTACCCTTGCTGGCTTCCCTGTTCTTGATGTGGCGGTTGAGCTTTACGATGGTGGCTTCCACGCGGTGGATTCGTCGGCCATTGCCTTCGAACTCGCAGCGAAAGGGGCATTCCGTCAGAGCATGCCCAAAGCGGGTCCCCAGCTGATCGAACCGATCATGAAGGTCGATGTGTTCACGCCCGAAGATCACGTCGGTGATGTGATTGGTGACCTGAACCGTCGTCGCGGCATGATCAAGGATCAGGAACCTGGCGCAACGGGTATCCGTATCAAGGCCGACGTTCCACTGGCAGAGATGTTTGGTTACATCGGTACGCTGCGTACCATGACCTCGGGTCGCGGCCAGTTCTCGATGGAGTTCTCACACTACATGCCCTGCCCAACCAACGTTGCGGCGTCGGTCATTGAAGCCGAGAAAGAGCGTCAAGCAGCGAAAGCTAAGTAAGCCAGAGCGAGACGGCAGTTTGAGAGACCCCGGTGAGCGATCACCGGGGTTTTTTTGTGCTCGTACTCGCGGTACCGTGCCTTCGGTTAAACCAACACCCTGGAAGGCCGTGCTAGCCCAGTGCTCTGCAGTGCTGCCAGTTGTAAGCCCGCTTTCCCGAATGGGGCTGATTGCACTCCCAAACCTTCTGTGGCCACACTAAGAGGTATGATGTCGACAACTGGAAAGTGGGAAACGAACATGGCGTCTGCAGGAAAGCGTTATCAATTGACGCAAAAAAGAATCGTTAAGTCGTTGGACGAACTCGCCAGTCGGGAACCTGCAATTTCTCGAGCCGTCGCTTTGGTAGGTTATCCCGATGAGCGCCGTCGGGAGCAAGGTTTCGATGCATTTGCGCGCATTATTATCGGTCAGCAGGTATCGACCAAAGCTGCTCGGGCCATCACCAATCGCCTGATTGACGCCGTTGGGGGCGAGCTCATTCCCGAGGCCATCGCTGATGCTGCAGATCCTGACCTCAGAGCCGCTGGTGTATCGGGTCAGAAAGTAAACTACTTACGCGCCCTCACGACGGCGGTGATGAGTGGCGATCTGCCGATAGCCGATCTCTCGCAGCTCCCCGATAATGAGGTAGTCGCGCGTATCACTGCCGTGAAAGGGTTTGGGGAATGGTCTGCACACATGTATTTGATGTTTTCGATGGGCCGTCCAGATATCTGGCCGGTGGGTGATCTCGCTGTGCGGGCGGGCTTTGGACGACTGATGGGTATGGAGGAGCGTCCGACGCCCAAGCAGACGGGCCTCGCTGCGGAGCCATTCGCGCCCCACAGAAGCGCTTTGGCGCTGTTGTGTTGGAAATTTTATAGCGAGGCGCCGCTGTGACCGATTCGCCCCGCGAATCCTCACATGCAGCATTGTTAGCGCCCGGTGCGGCCGCCGCCGATGAGTACTATATGCGCCGTGCCTTGATCGCGGCGGCCGAAGCCGCGGAACACGGTGAGGTGCCGGTGGGTGCCGTGTTGGTCTCTGCCGAGGGGCAGATTGTTGCGGAAGCGGGTAATCGTCAAATCGGCAGCAGTGACCCGTCGGCCCACGCAGAGATTTTGGCATTGCGGGCTGGTGGCCAGGCCCTTGGCAACTACCGCTTACCCGGTAGTACCCTGTTCGTTACTTTAGAACCATGCACCATGTGCTGCGGCGCGCTGATTCATGGGCGGTTGAGCCGACTGGTTTTTGCGACCCGCGAGCCAAAGGCCGGCGCCGTAGTGAGTACCGCAACAGTGCTCGAAAACCCCGCGCTGAACCATCGCGTTGCGTGGCATGAAGGAGTCCTCGCTCAAGAAAGTGCTGACCTTTTAAAGCGGTTTTTCGCCGCCCGACGCCGCTGACCACGGATAGCAAATTAGGGAGGGGGTCAACTATTTGAGCCCTGAAAGCCCTTAATTGGCTGCCCTTTTAACAGTCGACCTTGATTATCTCCGTTACCCGCTTGGCCTTCTCAACGGCATTGCCGGTATCGTTATCCAGTGCGAGCGCCACTCCCATACGGCGTCGACCGAACACCTCGGGCTTACCAAACAAGCGCAGATCGGTATCGACTTCGCTTAATGATTCAGCGAGGTTATCGAAGGCAACGCTGCGCGATTCCCCGTCGACGAGGATGACCGCTGATGCGGCAGGCCCGAACTGCCGAATCTGCGGAATCGGCAACCCGAGAAATGCACGGGCATGCAAATCAAACTCGGTGAGTGCTTGAGAAATCAATGTCACCATGCCGGTGTCGTGGGGTCTTGGGGACACCTCGCTAAACCAGACTGTATCGCCCTTGATGAACAACTCGACGCCAAAAAGTCCGTAACCACCTAGCGCCGCTGTGATTTTTTCTGCAATTGCTTTGCTGCGCTCTAAGGCAGTCGCCGACATGTTTTGGGGTTGCCAGGATTCTTGGTAGTCACCTTGTTCTTGTCGATGTCCAATGGGTTCGCAAAAGCTTGTGCCGTTTTTATGGCACACAGTGAGCAAGGTAATTTCGTAATCAAAGTCGACAAAACCCTCGACTATGATGCGACCAGCACCGGCGCGACCGCCATCTTGGGCGTAGTGCCAGGCGGCGTCTGCGTCAGCCCGTGAGCGGAGCAAGCTTTGGCCTTTGCCCGATGAGCTCATCACCGGTTTAACAACGCACGGGTAGCCGATGGCGTCCAAAGCCGCGTGAAACTCTGCTTCCGAATCGGCGAATCGATAAGGCGAGGTCTCAAGCCCAAGGGTTTCGGCGGCCAGCCTGCGAATGCCCTCGCGATTCATGGTCAAGTTCACAGCGTTGGCACTTGGCACAACGTTGAAACCATCGGCTTCCAATTCGACCAAGGTTTTAGTGGCGATGGCCTCGATCTCGGGCACGATAAAGTGGGGTTGCTCTGACTCGATCACGCGACGAAGAGCGTCCCCATCGAGCATGGAAAATACATGTCGACGATCCGCTAGCTGCATAGCAGGGGCATTGTCGTAGCGATCGCAGGCTATGACCTCGCAGCCCAGACGCTTTAGCGAGATGACCAACTCTCGGCCGAGTTCCCCAGAGCCAAGCAACAGAACTTTAGTCGCGGTAGAAGAAAATGGCGTGCCAATTCGTGTCATGTGTACCTCGCAGTGTTATATCAAAGTTATCGGCCATCACAGCGTCATAGCAGCATTATTACAGCGCCATGGGCAAGACGTCCTGCAGCTCGCGACTGACCAGCGCGGCGGTGTCTATGGGTGGTTGAATGCGATTTTCCGGTAACGACTGCAGTTGTAAAACGGAATAGTAGTGCCGGATGTTATCGACGTAGGTAACCGCCTCTTCGCCCCGTGCAAAACCGAAGCGGGTCGTGGGGTAAATATCCGGGTTTTGCAACAGAGGCAGGTGCTCGCGGACATCGCGCCAGAGGTGCGGATCTAAGCCTTTTCGATCGGTGAGTTTTCTCGCGTCCTCGAGGTGTCCCATGCCGATGTTATAGGCGGCCATTGCCATCCAGGTGCGGTCCGGCTCTGCGATGTCATTGGGCAGTCGGCGCAGCAGGTTCTTCAAAAAGCGAGCGCCGCCCCGCAGACTCTGGCGGGGGTCCAACCTGTCGGTAATGCCAAGTTCGCCGGCCGTAGCGCGGGTAATCATCATCATGCCCCTGACGCCGGTAGGGGAGGTTGCCCGTGGATTCCAGTGTGACTCCTGATAAGCAATTGCGGCGAGGAGTCGCCAATCCATTTGGTATTCAGCGGCAACTTCTTCAATCAGCGCTTGCCACTGCGGAAGGGCAGATTGGACCTTTCGCTGGAAGGTGAAGGAACTCATCCGCGAGGCAAAGGCAAGGGCTCCAAAGTGACGTTCTTTGAGTTTTGCCAATTGGCCCGTTTGGCGCTGTTGGCTAAAGAATTCGTTGATCTCATCGGTCAACACACTTGCCCCAGGCAGGTTGGGCAGATACCAGGCGATGTCTTCATTACCCTCAAGTTCCAAGGCCGCCACCAGTCTTGGGTAGAGCCGCTGCTGCATTCGAAACTCGACAGAGTCGATCACCGCTAAATCAGCTTTTTCTTCGGTCACTTGCTGCATTAACTCCAAGGTATCCGCAGCGCGAATTTCGCGCCAGGTAAGTCCTTCGACTCGGGTTGCAAGATCGGTTAACGCTTCCACATGGCTACTGCCGGCTAGGGTGACAATATCTTGATTGGCGAGATCCTCGAGCTGTCGCGGGCGTCGACTGCCGCTTTTGTAAATGATCAGCGGCTTTTGAGCGATGTACGGGTCGGTCACCGAGAACAGTTGCGTACGGTCGGGTGTCACCGTGAGTCCGGCCGCGGCAATGTGTCCCTCACCGTCAACCAAGAGTTGAATCAGCTCTTCCAGTGTGAACGCAACTTTGACGCGAAGTCGAAGCCCTTTGCTGTCCGCAAACGCCTTGACCAGTTCATATTCGAAGCCAGTGGCCTGATCCCCATCAAAATAATAGGTGGTGGGGCTGTTGCGCGTAATCATAATCAGTTCGTCACCCTCTGAGAGAGTGTCTAGCCGACGTTGATCGCTGCAGGCGGTGACACCGATTCCCAGCCCGAGGAGCAATGCGATTGCAGTAAGTATCTTGCCCATACCGCGAGTGTAACCCTCTTTTCAGCTGGTCCGTCGACATTCAGTCTGGGGCGTCTACTGGGTATACTGCGCACCCCCGACCAACGGACCGTCGCCATGTTTTTGCTTCCAGGCCCAGCTGCTCTATCGAAGCCTCGATTTTCACAGCTGCAAGATTTGCTGCAGCGGCTTGATCCAGCGCTGGTCTTACGCAGTGCCGCCTATTTTTATGCGGTAGAGGGCAGCGACGGGGTAGATTTGGAGCGCCTGTCTAAGCTGCTGCATCCAGGCACAGCGGCCCCGGTCGATCCTACTGTGCTCACGGCTACCGAGACGCGCGTCGTTGTTCCCCGATTAGGGACTATTTCGCCTTGGTCAAGCAAGGCCACCGATATTGCGCACAATTGCGGCTTCGAAGACGTGAGCCGTATAGAGCGGGGGACGCTGTATGCCATCGACGGTATCAGTGCGCTAGATTCTGAGCGACTGCGTGATGTCGACAGTCTGCTACACGATCGGATGGTAGAGGCCGTGCTCAGCACACCCGCGCTTGCCGAGCAGCTGTTTCTGCATCCGGAGGCGCCCAGTTATCGCACAGTGTCCGTACTTGATGGTGGCAAGGAAGCCCTCGAGGATGCCAATCGTGAGCTCGGTCTCGCGCTTGCTGAAGACGAGATTGAATATCTAACCGAGGCGTTTCAGAGCCTCGGTCGCGATCCCAGCGATGTTGAACTCATGATGTTTGCCCAGGCTAATTCTGAGCACTGCCGGCATAAGATTTTCAACGCCAGCTGGACCATTGACGGCGCAGAGCGCGAACTCTCCCTCTTCGCGATGATTAGAAATACTTTTCGCTGCGGCGGAGAAGGGGTGCTGTCCGCCTACTCTGACAATGCCGCGGTTGTTACTGGTCATGAAGCTGGCCGCCTGTTTCCCGACCCAATCAGTGCTGAGTACAGCTACCATCACGAGCCGATACATCTACTGATGAAAGTCGAGACTCACAATCACCCAACCGCGATCGCGCCCTTCGCCGGCGCGGGTACCGGGTCAGGTGGTGAGATTCGTGATGAGGGGGCTGTGGGTCGTGGTTCCCGCCCAAAGGCGGGACTGGTCGGTTTTACCGTGTCGCATTTGGATATTCCCGGCGTCGATCAGCCTTGGCAGCTTGATTACGGGCGTCCTGACCGTATTGTGTCACCGCTGCAGATCATGCTCGACGGACCCATCGGCGCGGCGGCGTTCAACAACGAATTTGGTCGGCCAAATCTGGCCGGCTATTTTCGATCCTTTGAGTGGCGAAGCAATGACGCCGTGTGGGGTTATCACAAGCCGATCATGATTGCCGGAGGCTTCGGCAATATTCGTGAAGAACACGTCGAGAAGGGCGATTTTGAACCGGGGGCTAATCTCATCGTGCTTGGCGGCCCCGCCATGTTGATCGGTCTGGGCGGCGGCGCGGCGTCTTCGATGAGCAGCGGTGAGAGCGACGAGCAGCTGGACTTCGCCTCGGTGCAGCGTCAGAACCCAGAGATGGAGCGTCGCTGTCAGGAAGTGATCGATCGCTGCTGGGCGTTGGGAACAAGTAATCCAATTGCCTTTATTCACGATGTTGGCGCGGGCGGATTGAGTAATGCGCTACCGGAACTCGTGAAGGATGGCGGGCGTGGGGGCCGTTTTGCGCTTCGCAGCATCAATAGTGATGAACCGGGAATGAGTCCACTCGAGATCTGGTGCAACGAGTCCCAAGAACGGTACGTGCTTGCGGTTGAGCCAGAGCACTTGGACGAATTTGTCGCCATTTGTCGCAGGGAACGGTGTCCCTACGCCGTTGTTGGTGTGGCTACCGATGCGCCCCATCTTGAATTGGCGGACAGCAGCTTTGACAACAAGCCCGTCGATTTACCGATGTCGCTGCTGTTTGGAAAGCCCCCCAAAATGCACCGCGATGCCGCTCACGGTGTTACAAAGCATGAGGATTTCAGTACCGACCTTCCCGTTGCTGACTGTCTTGAGCGGGTGCTGACATTCCCAGCGGTGGCCAGTAAGAGCTTTCTGATCACCATTGGCGACCGCTCAGTGACTGGCATGGTTGCCCGAGACCAGATGGTAGGTCCGTGGCAAGTGCCCGTGGCGGATTGCGCGGTGACGACGGTGTCACTCGATTCCCATCTCGGCGAAGCAATGAGTATTGGGGAGCGTACTCCCTTGGCGGTTCTAGATGGGCCCGCCTCAGCGCGGGTAGCGATTGCCGAGGCCATTACCAACTTACTGGCAGCACCGGTAAGCAAACTTCAGGATATTCGCCTGTCGGCCAACTGGATGTGCGCTGCCGGTCACGATGACAGCGATGCGGTGCTCTACGACACGGTTAGCACCGTGGGCATGGAGTTTTGCCCGGCGCTGGGCATTACAGTACCGGTGGGCAAAGACTCCATGTCGATGCGAACGGCTTGGCAAGACAGCGGAGAAGAGAAATCCGTTACCTCGCCGGTCTCGCTCATTGTGAGTGCCTTTGCGCCGGTTGGCGATGTTAGGGATACCCTGACGCCTGAGCTATTGGTGGCCGAGGATTCAAGCTTGATACTAGTTGATCTGGGTCGAGGCTTGCAGCGCATGGGTGGCTCCGTGCTTGCGCAGACGTGGGGGCAGATGGGCTCTCAGGCTCCTGATGTTAGCGCAGAGGATCTCAGGTCACTGTTTGACTTTATTACTGCCCTCAAAGCTTCGAACCTGATTACGGCCTACCATGACCGCTCGGATGGCGGCATGCTGGTAACGCTGCTGGAAATGGCGTTCGCCGCTCGGTGCGGGCTGGATATCGAAACAGTGGCTGATGGACCCGCGGCTATTGCCGAACTGTTTAATGAAGAAATTGGTGTCGTGATCCAAGTTGCCGACGCGGAGCTTCATGCTGTGCAGGCGCTGGCTATTGAGCATGGCTTGGGTGAGTGCACCCGGGTTGTCGCAAAGCCCAGAAGTGATGAGCGCATCGTGGTCAATTCGCCAAAGTTCGAACTGATAGATAGTCGTCGAGGCGCGCTGCAGCAGCTGTGGGCGCGACCAAGTCATGCGATTCAGCGTATTCGCGATGACAGTGACTGCGCTGATGAGGAATTTGCGGGTATCATCGCCGATGATCCGGGCCTCTCTGCTCGCTTGACCTATGACGTGAATGCGGATGTCGCTGCGCCCCTCATTGGGACAGGTATTCGCCCAAAAATTGCCATCCTTCGCGAGCAGGGCGTCAACGGTCAGTTGGAAATGGCCGCTGCCTTTGATCGCGCTGGATTCAGCGCAGTCGACGTGCACATGAGTGATGTGCTCGCGGGAAATGTCACGCTTGGTGACTTCCATGGCCTTGCGGCTTGTGGCGGATTCTCCTACGGCGATGTGCTCGGCGCTGGTGAGGGCTGGGCAAAAAGCATTCTGTTCAACACTAGGGTACGTGAGGAGTTCGCTGCGTATTTCGAGCGCGCAAACACATTTTCTCTGGGTGTTTGTAATGGCTGCCAAATGTTGTCGGCACTTCAGTCACTGATTCCCGGTGCTGAACACTGGCCGCGATTTGCCCGCAACAACTCTGAACAATATGAAGCCCGCCTCGCGCTGGTACGTGTTGAACCAACCCCCTCAATTTTGATGGCAGGCATGGCGGGTTCGCATATGCCAATCGCAGTTGCGCATGGTGAGGGGCGAGCACAATTTGCGCCCCATGCGTTGCTGGAGAAAGCGCAAGATAGCGGCACTGTCGCTATGCGCTATATCGATAACGCGCTTCATAACACCCAAACTTATCCCGCAAACCCGAACGGCTCGCCGGATGGCATCGCGGGACTGTGCAGCGCGGATGGTCGGGTCACTATCATGATGCCCCACCCGGAGCGGGTATATCGAGGGAGTCAGCTGTCGTGGGCACCCAAAGAGTGGCAAGAAGACTCGGGTTGGATGCGCCTATTCCGTAATGCTCGGGTTTGGTTGGGGTGAGACGCTTCTTCGGCTTTTGCGACGTGACTGGATGGGGTCTGTCCATTCGCGGCGCCAACCGCTACACTGCGCGCCGTCAAATTCCCTGCGCAGTGGTTTGATTACCTCAAACCTACGCGCCTCTATATTGCCGAGTCATTAATGCTCAATCGTTATTCAGCTTGGAAAAATCTGCTCATCATCGCGGTCGTTGTGTTTGGTTTTTACTATGCGGCGCCAAATCTCTACACCCCGGATCCAGCGCTGCAGATTGGCGGTGCCAGTGGTTCCCAAACCATTAGCTACGAGACCCTAGAGGGAGCGAAAGCAGCCCTTGCCGACGATGGCATAGAGTTTTTTGGTGAGGAGTTACAGGACGGTGGCAAAACCGCATTAATTCGGCTCAAGCAGCGAGAACAACAGCTGCGTGCCCAAACGGTGTTAAATCGCGCCCTGGGTGATAGCTATATTGTTGCGCTCAACCTCGCGCCCACGACCCCTGAATGGCTTGTGAAGGGCGGCGCGCAGCCCATGAAGTTAGGTCTCGATCTCAGCGGCGGTGTGCATTTTAAACTCGAGGTTGATGTCGATGCAGCGACTGCGCGACGGCTCGATATGTACGAGGCGGGGATCAAGCGCGGCCTGCGTGAAGAACGCATCCGCGGTCTGGTGACCTTAGAGG
This sequence comes from Luminiphilus sp., assembly GCA_965657905.1. GTDB lineage: Bacteria > Pseudomonadota > Gammaproteobacteria > Pseudomonadales > Halieaceae > Luminiphilus. The sequence continues at coordinate 11,657 of CBFHPT010000021.1, forward strand.
GGACTAAAGTTGCCCTGCGTTTTCGCGATGAAGAAAGCCGTGAGGCTGCTCGGCGCGTGGTCGCGGAGCTTTATCCCGAGCTGCTTCTTGACCGGGTTGAGGAGGGCGATAGCTGGAATCTACTTGCCGAGGTGACCGAGCAGACCATCGCTGAGGTGGTTGACTATGCGGTGTCGCAGAACCTGACAACAATTCGAAACCGAGTAAACGAACTGGGTGTCTCCGAACCGCTGGTCCAGCGACAAGGCAGCAACCGAATCGTTGTGGAATTGCCAGGTATCCAGGATACGGCAGAGGCCAAGCGTATTCTCGGTAAGGTCGCAAACCTTGAGTTCCGATTGGTTGCCGAGACCAGCGCGCCGATCACTGAGCGTCAACGGTTCGAATATCGCAGCGCAGCCCGCGAAGGCGTCACTGAGTGGCTCGAGCGGGACATTATTATTACCGGCGAACGGGTGTCGGGTGCGGCTGCAGGCTTTGACCAAAACGGGCAGCCGAATGTGTCGATTAGCCTCGACAGCGAGGGTGGCATGCTGATGTCGCGCGCTACCCGCAGCAATATCAAGCGACGGATGGGCGTGCTGTTCATCGAACGCAAGTACCGAACACGCTACGAAACCAACGACATGGGTGAAGAGGTCGTCGTTAAGGTGCCCTACGACGAAAAGAAACTGCTGACCGCGCCGGTTATTCAATCCGCCCTTGGCGCTCAGTTCCAAATTACCGGTCTCGACAGTCCGGGTGAGTCCTCTGAGCTTGCTCTGATGCTGCGGGCGGGCGCACTTGCCGCACCCATTACGTTTGCCGAAGAGCGCACCGTCGGCCCATCGTTGGGTGCTGAGAACATTCGCCTTGGCGTACTGTCTGTGCAGATTGGCCTGGGGCTCGTGGTTTTATTCATGATTGCCTACTACCGCGTCTTCGGTGTGGCTGCAGTCGTTGCGTTGACGGTTAACCTTGTGCTGCTGCTCGCGTTTATGTCGCTGTTGGGGGCGACACTCACATTGCCGGGTATTGCGGGAATTGTGTTGACCGTGGGTATGGCGGTGGATGCGAATGTGTTGATCTTTGCGCGTATCCGCGAGGAATTGGCGAACCGAGCGTCACCGCAAATGGCGATTCATTCGGGCTTTGAGCGCGCGGTGACCACGATTCTTGATGCCAATATCACAACGTTGATTGTTGCGGTGATTCTGTATGCGGTAGGAACTGGGCCTATTAAAGGGTTTGCCGTAACGCTGTCTATCGGCATCCTGACCTCGATGTTTACAGCCATCCTCGGAACCCGTGCACTGATTAACCTCATTTATGGTGGCCGGCGGGTCGATACCCTGTCTATCGGGCGACTGCCGAAAGCGCGTGAACAGGAGGCTGCACAATGAAAATTTTGCCGTTCATGAAGTTCCGCTTCATTGCCGTCGCGCTGTCGGTGACTGCCATGTTGGTTGCGGTTGGCTCATTGGCATACCAGCAACTGAACTGGGGTTTGGATTTCACCGGTGGCACGATGGTGGAAGTGCAATATAGTGACAGTGCAGATCTGGATGCCGTGCGCTCGATTCTGGCGGAAAAGGGTTATGAGGGTGCCGTGGTTGTTAGCTTTGGCACCGACCGGGATGTGCTGGTGCGCCTGCCTGATGGGTATGCGGATTCGGTGGGCACTGAAGTTGTTGAAGCGCTCAGAAGTGACACCGACATGTCGGTGGATCTGCTGTTCTCTGGCTACGTGAGTTCTCAGGTTGGCGAGGAACTCCGCGAGCAGGGTGGCTTAGCGATGCTGCTTGCGCTGGGTTTGGTGATGCTCTACGTGGGTTTCCGCTTTCAATTCAAGTTTGCCCTCGGGGCGGTAGTTGCGCTGGCTCACGACGTTATCTTCGTACTGGGGTTTTTCTCCTTATCGGGTTTAGAATTTGACTTAACGGTACTGGCCGCAATTCTGGCGGTCATTGGTTATTCCCTAAACGACACGATCGTCGTCGCGGATCGAATCCGCGAAAACTTCCGAAAACTGCGCCGCACCATGCCGATGGAAACGATCGATATCTCGCTGTCCGAAACCCTCGGCCGCACCTTGGTGACATCGTTAACGACCTTGCTGGTGCTGTTGGCTCTGGCGCTATTTGGCGGTGAAATGATTCACGGATTTGCTTTGGCGCTGTTGGTCGGCGTCGCGGTTGGTACTTACTCGTCAATCTATGTGTCGGCGACGACCTTGCTTGCTCTGGGTGTGAGTAAAGAAGATGTTGCTATTCCTGTGAAGGAAGGTGTCCCCGAAGAGGGCGCTGAACCATATTCTTGAGCTTGAGGCCCTGAACTTAAGCCCCTGAGCTTGAGTTCTTTAAGCTTGAGCCTGTGAGCTTGATTCCCACCCGCAACAGGGGGGGGAGGGACGCTTACCGCTACCGAAGTGCTGGGCCTACGGTCGTTAACACCTGCTTGAAGATTTTGGGCGACCCGCAAACGATGTTGCCCGTGTCGAGATAGTTCTCCGATCCATCGATGTCCGCCACCAAGCCGCCAGCTTCCTTGATCAGCAGGGCGCCCGCAGCGATATCCCAGGGTTGAAGCCCGACCTCCCAGAATGCATCGAGGCGGCCCGCCGCCACATACGCCAAATCAAGCGCAGCAGCGCCTGCCCGACGTATGCCCATCGACTGACCAGCCAGAGTCGCCATCGACTCAGCATACTTGGGCAACTTGGCATCCATGTGCCCTAAAAAGGGAATGCCGGTACCGAGCAGCGACGCGCGCAGCTCAGTGGCATTGGAGACCCGTATACGTTTGCCGTTCAGTTGAGCACCGCGGCCCCGTGAAGCAATGAACTCCTCTTGGCGAATGGGATCAACGATGACCGCGTGCTCGAGCCGCCCGTCTTTGAGGCAGCCAATGGAAATGCAAAAGTGGGGGATTCCCCGCATGAAGTTACTGGTGCCATCCAGTGGATCGATAATCCAGGTGTACTCCGCGTTGGGATCGCCAGTCCTGCCACTTTCCTCGCACAAATAGCCGTGGTCGGGATAGGCTTTACCTAGGTGGTACAGAATCTCTTTTTCCGATGCAATATCAACCTCGGTGACGAAGTCAGCAGCCCCCTTGGCTTTTGGATTGATTCGATCGAGCTCATCAGAGGCTCTGGCGATGAGGTCACCTGCTTTACGCGCTGCGCGCAGGGCTATGGTGGTCATCGGTTCCATGTCACTCTCCTGATTTGGCCCTGGGGCATTGCTGTTGTGGTCGTTGAGGGCGCGCATGATAACAGGCAACAACACCCTGGATAACGGGCTTTGTTACACTCCCGCACCTTCTGTTCTATGAGTTTTTGTTCATGACCCTGGAAAACGTCCAGATCGTGTTGGTGCATACGACCCACTCGGGAAATATCGGTGGTGTCGCACGGGCGATGAAAAACATGGGGCTCAGCCGGTTAACGCTGGTGAAGCCGTTGGAGTATCCCGCGCCAGAGGCCGAGTGGCGGGCAGCCTCAGCAAAAGATGTGCTTGAGTCTGCTCGTATTGTTGAGACGGTTGAGGAAGCGGTTGCCGATTCCCAGTTTATTGTTGGCACCAGTGCGCGAGAACGCCGCATTCCGTGGCCGGTACAAGATGCGCGCCACTGCGGTGAGCGGATTGTCGGCCGGGCGAGTGAGGGCGAGCAGGTCTCAATTCTATTTGGTCGGGAGGATCGCGGCTTGCTCAATGAAGAACTCGAATTGTGCAACTTGCACTGTCACATCCCGACTCACGAAGATTATCCGTCCTTAAATCTCGCTATGGCGGTACAGATTGTCGCCTACGAGATTCGTATGCGAAGTCTCGAGGGCACCTTGCCGGTGGCCGAGGACGATGAGTGGGACGCACCGTTTGCTTCGTCAGCGGACATGCAGCGCTTTTACCAGCACCTAGAGACGACCCTCGCGGATATTGGCTTCCTTGACCCGAAGGCGCCTAGACAGCTTATGCGGCGCCTCAAAAGGCTCTATAACCGGGTGCGCCTCGATGAAATGGAGTTGAACATTCTGCGGGGTGTTCTGAGCGAGACTCAGAAGCAGGTTAAGCCCCGTGACCCGGCACCCGAAGAGACCGACTAAATTAGTCAGATTTTTAGTTGAGTAAATTAGTCGGATTTGTAATACTTAGGGTCCAAGGAGGGTACACCTATGAAATTGACAACCCGAGGCCGGTACGCGGTCACTGCGATGCTCGACTTGGCTCTTCATGGCCAAAAGCAGCCTATTTCATTGGCTGACATCTCGGGCCGTCAGGAGATTTCCTTGTCCTATCTGGAGCAGCTGTTCGCGAAACTGCGTCGGGGCAAGCTGGTAACTAGCGTGCGTGGTCCAGGGGGCGGGTACCGACTGGCACGATCCCTCGAAACCATTTTTGTTGCCGAGATTATCGATGCGGTAGATGAGTCAGTTGACGCGACTAATTGTCACGGCAAAGGCAACTGTCATCACGGCGAGGTGTGTCTGACGCATCACCTTTGGCAAGACCTCAGCGAGCAGATTCATGAGTTTCTCAACGGCATTAGTTTGAGCGATCTAGTCGAGCGCAACGAGGTACAGGCGGTGAGTGCTCGCCAAACCTTCAATAGCTCTTTGGGGAACGTACAAGAACTCGTTCTGCGGTAGATGGGCAACGCCCACAAATGGATGAATTATGAATGCACCACTGAAAACACCAATTTACTTTGACTATCTTTCGACAACGCCTGTAGACCCTCGTGTGGTTCAGGTAATGACAGATTGTTTGACCCTTGACGGGACCTTTGGCAACCCGGCGTCGCGGTCGCACATGTTTGGTTGGAAAGCAGAAGAGGCCGTGGAAAATGCTCGTGGTCAGGTTGCTGACCTGATTGGCGCAGACCCGCGGGAGATCGTATGGACCTCGGGAGCGACTGAGTCTGACAACCTCGCTATCAAAGGCGCAGCGCATTTTTACTCCAAGAAGGGCAAGCACATCATCACCTCTAAAATCGAGCATAAAGCGGTGCTCGACACCTGCCGTCAGCTCGAGCGTGAGGGTTTTGAGGTAACGTATTTGAGTCCCGATGCCGACGGACTAACGACGCCGGATATGGTGAAAGCAGCGATTCGCGACGATACCGTACTGGTCACAATCATGCATGCCAACAACGAGATCGGTGTGGTTAATGATATCGCCGGTATCGGCGAAGTTTGTCGCGAGGCAAAGGTCGTTTACCACGTGGATGCAGCCCAGAGCGCGGGAAAGATTCCTTTGGACATGGGCACGATGAAGGTCGACCTGTTATCGATGTCGGCGCACAAGATGTATGGCCCCAAAGGTATCGGCGCGCTCTATGTTCGCCGTAAGCCGCGTATCCGTATTGAGGCTCAGACCCACGGCGGCGGCCACGAGCGGGGAATGCGCTCGGGTACTTTGGCTACCCACCAGATCGCCGGTATGGGTGAGGCAGCGCGTATTGCAGTTGAGGAAATGGACGCCGAAGCTGTGCGATTGAAAGCCTTGCGTCAGCGTTTCTGGGATGGTGTGAAGGACATCCCTGAAGTACATATTAATGGCTCTGATGAGCAGCGGTTACCTGGTGCTTTAAACGTTAGTTTCGCATTCGTCGAAGGCGAATCGCTGCTGATGTCGCTTCGGGATCTGGCGATATCGAGTGGCTCTGCGTGCACCTCGGCCAGCTTGGAGCCTTCCTACGTACTGCGCGCTCTCGGCTTGAATGACGAAATGGCTCACAGCTCTTTGCGGTTTAGCTTCGGGCGATTTACGACGGAGGAAGAGGTCGATCATGGGATTGAACAGGTACGTCACGCGGTCGATAAGTTGAGAGAGCTCTCACCTTTGTGGGATATGTTTCAGGACGGCGTTGACCTTAATAGCATTGAATGGGCTGCTCACTAACCCCCAATTTACACAGGCGCAAACAGGCGTTCGCGTTTAGGAGAAAGGCATGGCTTACAGCGAAAAAGTAATTGATCACTACGAAAATCCCCGCAACGTGGGAAAGTTTGACGACGAAGAGCAGAGCATTGGTACAGGCATGGTGGGAGCACCGGCCTGTGGTGACGTGATGCGCTTGCAAATCAAGGTGAATGAGTCGGGGATCATTGAAGACGCTAAATTTAAAACCTATGGTTGCGGCAGCGCCATTGCATCGAGCTCGCTGCTGACCGAGTGGGTGAAGGGCAAGAACATCAACGAAGCTGAGCAGATCAAGAACACGGAAATCGCTCAGGAGCTGTCGCTGCCCCCGGTGAAGATCCATTGCTCGGTGCTCGCCGAGGACGCGATTAAAGCGGCGGTTAAGAACTACCGCGAGAAGCAGGGCGAGTAAATGCCGGTCAGTGTGACAGAATCCGCTGCCCGCCATGTGGGTGGCCAGCTCGAGGCGCGAGGGCGCGGTGAGGGCATTCGAATTGGTGTCCGGACATCAGGCTGTTCGGGACTGGCCTATGTCCTCGAGTTTGTTGACGAGCCCGATCCCATGGATGAGGTGTTCGAGGGTCACGGTGTAAAAGTGTTTGTCGATCCGAAGAGTCTGCTATACCTCGACGGCACCGTCGTTGACTTCGCCCGCGAAGGTTTAAACGAAGGTTTGGAATTTAAGAACCCAAATGTGGCGGGTGAGTGTGGCTGTGGAGAGAGTTTCACGGTCTGAAGCATGAGTGCCTCCAGCCAACAATCCGTCTCATCGCCAACTGGCGAGACAAACCGCGATTACTTCGCGATGTTTCAGCTGACGCCAACCTTCGATTTAGATTTGGAGGATCTTGGTGAGCGATTCAGGACTTTGCAGCGTCATTTTCACCCGGACCGACACGTGAGTGGCGGTGCAACGCAGGCGCGGATGGCAGCGCAGATGTCCGCTGATCTCAATGCCGCTTATCAGACCCTCAAGGCGCCCGTGCCCCGAGCTGGCTATCTGTTGGAGCGCCAAGGTTCTGATCTCGAAGCACTGCGCCGGCAACCGGTTGCTGAGAATTTTTTACTGGAGCAAATGGAATTGCGCGAGGCCGCGTACGAGTTGCCAGAGGGCACGAGCAACGCTCGATCAAGCATCCATGCGCGCGCTGAGGCACTATTTAATGCCGAGATAACGTCCTTCCGCGAGGGCCTAGAATCGGGTGACCTTGCGCTGGCAGGGACTGCATGGGTGCATATGCTGTACCTCGACAAGCTGCGAAGCGAGATAGCGCTCGACAGCCAACTTTCCTAAGGACTTTCATGGCTCTGTTGCAGATCGCCGAACCGGGCGCCGCCGCGCCAGCACCCGCGCGCCGCAAGGTTGGGCTAGGTATTGATCTTGGCACAACGAACAGTCTCGTGGCTCATTTTAACGGGGCCGACTTGCAGGTCTTCGGCGACGAAGGGGGACGAGCGACGCTGCCATCTGTGGTGTTCTACGGTGGTGGCGATCCGATTGTTGGCTATGGGGCGCTTGAAAACGCTGACAGCGCGCATCAAGACACAATCGCCTCCGCTAAACGTTTTATGGGCCGCAATCGATCCGATGTGGATGACGACGGGCACCTTACATTCGCCGCGACAGACGCCTTGGCATTTGCCACCACGGCGGGACCCAAAACCCCTGTTGAAGTGTCCGCTGATATTCTTAGAGCCTTAACAC
>CBFHPT010000021.1:19367-33597 GCA_965657905.1 Luminiphilus sp.
CGGGGTGAGGATGATTTGCTGCTATTGGATGTGACGCCGCTGTCCTTGGGCGTTGAAACCTACGGCGGGCTGGTTGAGCGTATCGTGCCGCGAAATACCACCATACCCGTGACGCGCGCGCAGGAATTTACGACTGCCCGTGACGGGCAGACAGGGCTTGATGTGCACGTTGTACAGGGAGAGCGGGAGCGGGTTGAAGATTGTCGATCCCTAGCGCGTTTCGCCCTGTCGGGTATTCCGCCCATGGTGGCGGGTGCAGCACGTCTGTTGGTGACCTTTCAGGTCGATGCTGATGGGCTTCTCGAGGTTTCAGCTCAGGAGCAAACCACGGGCACGACCGCTAGCGTTGTCGTTAAGCCATCCTTCGGTCTTGCAGATGATGACGTGGCCACCATGCTTCGCGCTAGCTATGAGTTTGCGGCTGAAGATATGCAGGCCCGACAACTCACCGAGGCGCGCGTCGAGGCAGAGCAGTTGATCGAAAGCACCCGAGCTGCGATCGCCATCGATGGAGATCTACTGTCAGATTCCGAGCGTGAAGCGTTGGAGACTGCGTTGCAAACACTCGCGGGCTGTCTTGAAGGAGACAATCCGGAAACCCTGCGCAGTGCCACAGAAACCGCGGGTAAGGCGACGGAACTGTTCGCCAACCGAAGAATGGACCGCAGCATACAGCAAGCGCTGGGCGGCTTATCGCTGCAGCGGCTTGATCAGGAGTTTGAATCGTGACCCAGATTGTCGTACTGCCCCACCAAGAAATCTGCCCCGACGGGGCCGCAATTGAAGCAAACCCCGGCGAGAGCGTCTGCGAAGCACTGCTGCGCAACGACATCGAGATCGAGCACGCTTGTGAAATGTCCTGTGCCTGCACCACTTGTCACGTCATCGTGCGGGAGGGCTATGACTCGCTAAATGAGGCGGATGAGTTGGAGGACGACTACCTGGACAAAGCCTGGGGACTTGAACCTGAGTCACGCCTGTCCTGCCAAGCGATTGTGGCGGACGAAGACTTGGTGGTGGAGATTCCCAAGTACACCATTAATCACGCTTCCGAGCGTCACTGAGGCGCGGAAAAGCGCCAGTTTTTCCATCTCTGCGTCAATGACAGCACGCAACTAACACCGTATACTTCGCGCCCTTGAAATGGCCGTAAGGCCTCGGAAAACATACATTTTCTTTTGATTCGGAGAACATCATGGCGGTTGAACGCACTCTTTCCATCGTTAAGCCAGACGCGGTTGCAAAAAATGTGATTGGCGAGATTTACACGCGCTTTGAACAAGCGGGTTTGAAGATCGTTGCATCGAAGATGTTGCGTCTCTCAGACGCTGTTGCCGGTGGCTTCTACGCCGAGCACAAAGAGCGTCCTTTTTATAATGATTTGGTTGCGTTCATGACCTCGGGACCCGTCGTCGTGCAGGTGCTTGAGGGTGAGGGCGCTATTGCCAAAAACCGTGATTTGATGGGCGCTACCAACCCACAAGAGGCCGCTGCCGGCACTATTCGCGCAGATTTTGCCCAGTCAATCGACGCTAACGCAGTGCACGGTTCAGATTCCCCTGAATCAGCTGCCCGCGAGATTGCTTACTTCTTCGCTGCCAGCGAGATCTGCGAGCGCTGATCTCCCGGCTTACGCCGGAGCCTTCGCAAATACCGTGACTATGCAGGAACCCCTCATCGCTTCGTCCGAGCCGGCCGCAAAAGTCAATCTGCTGGGGCTTAATCGTGCTCAAATGGAAGCGTTTTTTGCCGAATTGGGTGAAAAGCGTTTTCGGGCGGAGCAGGTGATGAAATGGGTGCACCATCACGGCGTGCTCGATTTTGATCAGATGACCAATCTTGGCCGTGGGCTGCGGGAGCGCCTCGCAGGCTGCGCCGAGATTCGTCCTCCCGAGATTGCCAGCCAATCGGATTCCAGTGATGGCACACGAAAGTGGGCGGTGCGCGTTGAGGGTGGTGGTCTCGTAGAGTCAGTCCTGATTCCTGAAGGGGATCGCGCGACACTGTGCGTGTCGTCCCAGGTGGGTTGCAGTCTTGATTGCAAGTTTTGCTCGACTGGAAAGCAGGGATTTCAACGGGACCTGACGTCCGCCGAGATCATCGGGCAGGTGTGGCTGGCGATTAACTCCTACGACGGTTGGCAGTCAGGTAACGGCCGGATTGTGACCAATGTCGTGATGATGGGTATGGGCGAACCCCTGCTGAATTTTGATAATGTCGTCGCAGCGATGAGCTTGATGACTGACGATCTTGCCTACGGGCTTTCGAAGCGCAAGGTCACCTTGAGCACGTCAGGGGTGGTTCCTGCGCTTGATCGATTGGCTGAGTTTTCCGATGTCAGTCTGGCCATTTCGCTACATGCCCCTAACGATGCTTTGCGCAATCAAATCGTACCCATTAACAAGCGTTATCCAATCGAGCGCTTGTTAGCGAGCGCCAAGCAGTACATTGATGCGCAGTCGGATAAAAAGCGCGTTGTCACGATCGAGTACACCATGCTCGCCGGGGTGAATGACCAGCCCGAGCACGCCCGTGAATTACGCGATCTACTGACCGATTACCCGTGTAAGATTAACCTCATACCGTTCAATGATTTCCCAAATTCGGGATTCAAGCGGCCCAGTGGTAACGCGGTATCACGCTTTTGGCAGATCCTGATTGATGCTGGTTTTGTGGTTACCGTCCGAACTACCCGGGGTGATGATATCGACGCCGCGTGTGGTCAATTGGTTGGTGATGTGGTTGATCGAACCCGTCGCGCCGAACGACACCGCGAGCGGGTCGGTATGGAGGTTTCGGAGTGAGACTAATATTGGTTGGGGTGCTGCTGCTACTGGTATCCGGCTGCGTCACCGAGACGACGAGTGGCACTGAGATGGAGGCCGACCCTCAGGCGGCACTCGAGCGACGGGTCGAGTTAGCCCGTCAGTACATCGGTCGCGGTGACTGGGAGAATGCCAAGCGTAATTTGGAGCTCGCGGCCAATTTACAGCCTGATAGCCCTGAGGTGCACGAGGCATTTGGTCTTGTTTACCAAAGCACCGGGGAAAACGCTGCAGCAGAGACGAGCTTTAAGCGCGCACTTAAGCTTGACCCCAGTTTCTCACGGGCTCGCAATAATTATGCGGCGTTCCTATTCGCCATGGGGCGGTATGCCGATGCTGAGCAGGAGTTTGAGCAGGTCACCGTAGATTCACTTTACTCCGGTCGACCCCTCGCCTTTATCAATTTAGGGCTTTCTCGATTGAGATTAGACAAGAAAGCGGAGGCGGAGGAGGCATTCTCACGGGCTCTGCGTATGGATCGTCGCAACCCCACAGCGCTGTTGGAAATGGGTTATTTGAGACTGGACGATGATGATATACCCAGTGCCGAGACTTACTACGGAGTGTATCGGACAGTTGTTAGGCGACAGCCTCCCCGGGGTTTGATACTGGGTATCGAGATTGCCCGCGCTAAGGGAGACAAGAATGCGCAAAGCAGCTACGAGTTGGCGTTGCGCAACATGTACCCCGATTCTGCCGAGTATCAGCGTTACGTCAGATTTACTGAAGACCGCGCTTTGGACGAGCAAGCCGATTGAAAGTGCTGCTCAATCTGAAAGTGAGGCAACCCGCAACACGCGGTACACTAATGTCCTGTAAGAGGGGGCAGACAGTATGAATACGCACTCGCCTATTAAGCGCAGAGTGAGCCGTCAGATCATGGTCGGGGATGTGCCCGTCGGTGGTGACGCGCCTATCAGCGTGCAGAGCATGACGAACACGGAGACCTGTGATGTGGCCGCGACGGTTGCGCAGGTCACTGCGATCGCCGATGCCGGGGCCGATATCGTCAGGGTTTCTGTGCCGAGCCTCGAGGCCGCTGAAGCGTTTAAACAGATTCGCGCCCAGGTGAGCGTGCCGTTGGTTGCTGATATTCACTTTGACCACAATATTGCGCTCAAAGTCGCGGAGTATGGCGTCGACTGTCTGCGCATCAATCCTGGCAATATCGGCCGTGAGGAAAAAGTTCGCGAGGTTATAGCAAGCTGCCGTGACAAGGGCATTCCTATTCGTATCGGCGTCAATGCGGGATCGCTGGGTAAAGAACTGCTTCGCAAGTACCCCGAGCCGACGGCTGAGGCTTTGGTAGAGTCGGCGATGCGCAATGTGGCAATCCTGGAGCGCTACGACTACCCGGACTTTAAAGTCAGTGTAAAGGCCTCCGATGTGTTCATGGCCGTCGATGCTTACCGCATGCTCGCTACAAAAATCGAGCAGCCCTTGCATCTGGGCATCACGGAAGCAGGCGGATTACGCGGCGGTACTGTCAAGTCGGCAGTAGGTCTCGGTATGCTGTTAATGGACGGCATCGGCGATACGATTCGCATTTCCTTGGCGGCCGATCCGGTTGAAGAGGTCAAAGTCGGCTTTGAGATATTAAAAAGCCTGAAAATTCGTGCCAACGGTATCAATTTTATCGCATGCCCCAGCTGCTCTCGCCAAAACTTTGACGTCATTGGCACGATGAACGCTCTTGAACAGCGCCTCGAAGATATCAGGACGCCCATGGATGTGGCGGTGATTGGCTGTATCGTGAATGGCCCCGGTGAAGCCCGTGAAGCCGACGTCGGTTTGACCGGTGCTGATCCGAGCAACCTGATTTATTTAGCCGGTGAGCCTGATCACAAGGTCAGTAACAAGGATTTCGTCGACCATCTTGAACAGGTGATCCGCGAGCGCGCGGCGGCGCTGGAGGCGGCGCGAGCTGAACAAGAAGAACAACTGATTGCGCGCAGTCGCTAACGGATAAAGTATGAGTCATTACCGCGCAGTGCGCGGCATGGTCGATATCCTGCCCGAGCAAAGTCCTGTTTGGCAGCGCGTCGAGGACGCCGCCCGAGATATTCTCAATCAGTATGCCTATCGCGAGATCCGGCTGCCGATCATCGAGTCTACCCAACTGTTTGCCCGGTCAATTGGTGAAGTCACCGATATTGTCGAGAAAGAGATGTACACCTTTGATGACCGTAACGGCGATAGCATGTCCTTGCGTCCCGAAGGCACTGCGGGCTGCGTACGCGCGGTTGTGCAACATAATTTAGCGGTTACGCCCTGCAAACTCTGGTACACGGGACCGATGTTTCGCTATGAGCGACCCCAGAAAGGTCGGCAGCGGCAGTTTCATCAGTTGGGCGTCGAGGCTTTTGGCGTGGCGGCGCCAGATTTGGATGCGGAATTGCTGCTGGTCTGTCGAGCACTTTGGCGCGCCTTGGGTGTCAGTGATGCCCTGACCCTCGAAATAAACTCCATTGGTAGTCCCGCTGCCCGCGCAGCGTATCGAGATGCTCTGGTGGATTACCTAGAGCAACACGAAACATCCCTCGACGAAGACAGCCAGCGGCGACTGAAAAGTAATCCGTTGCGTATTTTGGATAGCAAAGACCCGAATACCCAGGCATTACTCGATGACGCCCCCGTCATGGCTGACAGCCTTGACGATGAATCGAGGCGAGATTTTGACCGATTGTTAGCGCTGCTTGGGGCCGCAGGTCTCGACTATCGAATCAACCATCGCTTGGTTCGCGGCCTCGACTACTACAACAAGACCGTTTTCGAGTGGACCACCTCGGCCCTTGGCGCCCAGGGTACGGTCTGCGGTGGTGGGCGGTATGATGGCTTGGTCGATCAGTTTGGCGGCAAGAATTCCACCCCCGCCGCAGGGTTTGCAGTGGGGCTCGAGCGCCTAGTGCTGCTGCTCGAAAGTCTTGGAAATGCGACAATTCCTAGTGTGGATGTGTATGTCGTTACGGCGGATGAGGCAAGTTATCTCCATGCGCTGCCGCGAATCGAAGCATTGAGAGGCGCTTTACCACAGGTTTCAATTCAGCAGCATTTGGGGGGCGGTAGTTTTAAGAGCCAATTCAAACGCGCTGACAAGAGCGGTGCGAACATAGCACTGGTTTACGGAGAATCAGAAGTCGCTAACAACTCGGTAACGGTAAAACCGTTACGCGGGCACGGCGAGCAGATAACTGTTACCGACGGGACATTAGAACAGTCGATAGTGGATTATTTGACTAACTCAGAGAAGGAATAAAGCATGAGTGATCATCTCGAAGATGATGAACAGGTAGAGGCGCTTAAGCGATGGTGGGATGAGAACGGTCGCAGCACCCTCGTGGCTGTGGCTTTAGCCATTGGTGGCACGGTCGGTTGGCAGCAGTATCAAGGCTGGAGCGAGACCCAAACACAGGATGCCGCCGATGCGTGGGATCGCGTACAGGTGCAGCTGCAATCACCCGATCCGCAGCAGCAGGCGGCTGGTCAGGAACTGGCTGAAGCGATCAAGGAAGGACACGGGAATACCACTTACGGACAATTTGCGGCCTTGCAGCTTGCCGCACTGGCCGTCGAACAAGAAGATCTTGCCGAAGCAGAGAGTCAGTTGCGCTGGGCGTTAGCGGCGGGGGACACCGAGTCTGAGCTAGGCAAGCTGATCCAGCTCCGTCTGGCGCGCGTGTTGGCTGCGTCGGGTGATCAGGAGGGGGCGCTAACGATTCTTGCGAACTCAAACGGTAAGTATGCCGCTGCCTATGCGACCGCCCGCGGTGATATTTATTTGACAACCGGTCGCCACAGCGAGGCTTTGGCTGCATATCAGGAAGCACGTGCTGCATCACTGGAACTGGGCAATCCGCCCGGCTTGCTTGAGGCGAAGATTACCAGTCTCGAGTCGCGACTGGCCGGCAGCGAGTCATCCTGATGAAGTGGGCTGCCCGTTTACTAGTGTTCACCTTGCCGGTGACCCTCGCTGGCTGTGAAACGATCAGTGGATGGTTCGACGACGATGATTACGACCCTACTGAACCGGTAGAACTGTTTGATATCGAAGAGAAGGTCGATATCGATAAACGTTGGTCCCGGTCGGTGGGGGATGGACAGGGTTCAGGGTTTTACAAGATCAATCCTTTGCTTGCTGACGGCGTGTTGTACGTCGCCTCCGCTGACGGTGAGGTTGCCGCGTTTGATGCCGATGATGGCTCTCGAATCTGGGAGGTTGAGCTTGATATTCCCATCTCGGGAGGTGTCGGACTATCGGGTGATTCGCTGTTACTGGGTGGGGCGGATGGCCTTGTTCTGCGTTTGAGCGCGACGGATGGCAGCGAGATTTGGCGCAGCTCGGTCAGTGGTGAAGTGCTTTCGGCGCCTCAGGGCAACGGTGAGGTTGTCGTCGCTCAGAGCTACGACGGCAAGCTACAAGGGTTTCGGTTTGATAACGGTGAAAAGCTCTGGACCTACCAGAGTGATGTGCCGGTGCTGACCCTGCGCGGTACGTCCACACCCATTATTTACAGCGATTTTGTTATCGCCGGGTTTGCTGACGGCAAGGTGATCGCTGTGTCCCTCGAGGGCGGAAACGTTGTTTGGGAGGCGCGGGTTGCGATTTCACAAGGACGTTCTGAGATTGAGCGTATTGTCGATATCGATGGCACCATGGCGACCCAAGGGGTTGAATTGTATGTGGCGAGTTATCAGGGGCGATTGGTGGCGCTGGAAATGGCTGCGGGTAGGAAGCTTTGGCAGCGCAACGTATCGTCATTTTCAGGCACCTCGGTGGGTTTTGGTAACGTCTATGTTGCCGATGAGGACGGTACATTAAGCGCGTATCTGCGCAACGGACAGGGCGTCCGCTGGCAAAACATTGATCTTGGCTATCGGGAGTTGTCCCGACCTACGCCGGTGAGCAGTTATGTCGCTGTGGTGGATTTCGAGGGATACCTGCATCTTCTTTCGCAAGTTGACGGCACGTTAATTGGGCGTGCCCGCCCAGATAGCGACGGTGCCCGTGCCGATATGATTGCCCGCGGTAACACTCTTTATGTCTTTGGTAATTCCGGTGATCTGGTTGCTTACGATCTGAAGCCCCTGGACTGACGTGCTACCCGTCATCGCCCTGGTCGGGCGCCCCAATGTTGGTAAGTCCACGTTGTTCAACCAGTTGACGAAGAGCCGTGATGCCTTGGTCGCCAACCTGTCGGGGCTGACTCGTGATCGCAAGTACGGTGAAGGTAAGTTTGAAGACCAGCCCTTTATCGTCATCGACACGGGGGGGATTAGCGGTGACGAGCACGGCATCGACAAGGAGATGGCCACTCAGTCGATGACAGCTATCGACGAAGCTGACATCGTGTTGCTGTTGGTCGATGGTCGCGCTGGCCTGCACGCCGGTGACGAAGCGCTGGTGAAGTATCTGCGCCAACAAGGCAAAGCGTTCGAACTCGTCGTCAATAAAATCGATGGCATTGGCGAGGAGGTCGCTGCGGCTGACTTCTATGGGCTGGGCGTTTCCGAAGTGCACACTATTGCCGCCTCTCATAACCGCGGTGTTCGCGGCATGATTGAGGATGTGCTTGCGCCGCTGCCACCCTTTGAAGAGCGAATAGACTTCGGCCAGGACGGCATCAAGGTCGCAGTAATAGGCCGCCCCAACGTTGGTAAGTCGACGCTCGTTAACCGACTGTTAGGCGAAGACCGGGTCGTCGTCTTCGATCAGCCAGGAACTACCCGAGACAGTATTTACGTTGAGTTTGAGCGCCGCGGGCATCATTACACGCTGATCGATACCGCAGGCGTTCGTCGGCGTAAGAACGTGCGCGAGTCAGTCGAGAAGTTCTCGATTGTGAAAACGCTGCAAGCAATTGCCGATGCTCATGTTGTGATTCTGTTAATGGATGCGCATGAGGGCATTGTTGAGCAGGACCTCCATTTATTGGGTCAGTGCATTGAAGCTGGTCGTGGTCTGGTGATTGCGCTCAATAAATGGGATGGCATTGAGTCTGATGAGCGCGATTGGATCAAGACTGAGCTACAGCGTCGGCTGCAATTCGTGGACTATGCAGACATACACTTTATCTCTGCATTGCACGGCACTGGTGTGGGCCATCTCTATGAGTCGATTCACAATGCCCACGAAAGCGCACTGACCAGTCTCAACACCAATAAGTTAACCCGTATTCTTGAGGATGCGGTTGCTACCCATCCGCCGCCGCTGGTTAATGGCCGGCGAATTAAACCCCGTTACGCCCACGCTGGGGGGCAGAATCCGCCAATTATCGTGATTCATGGATCTCAAACGGACCAGCTGCCCAAAAGCTACGTTAAGTATCTCGAGAAAACCTTTCGCAAAGTGCTCGATTTACATGGCACGCCGATTCGGATCGAATTGCGTACTGGCGATAATCCCTACGCGGGTAAGCGCAGCAAGCTGACCCAACGTCAGGTGCAACGCAAGCGCCGCATGATGGCTCACGTGAAGAAAGCGGAAAAGAAAAAGAAAAAACGCCGCGAGTAACATGACGCCTTTGCTGACCGCTAAATATTCACTGCGTGAATGGCAGTAATGTAAGTTATATATTTCACAAATGTGATTCCTCTCCCTACTATGGCGCAAGCGTTGGTCGACAGGCGGCCGACATGTATTGATCACACTTCGCCAGCGAGGACATCCCATGGGCATCTATCAAGATACCATCAACGAATTTGAAGGCCTGTGCAGCCAGCAAGGCAGCACCTGGGCTGACATAAGCCCCGAATATGCAGCGCGCATGAAGCTGCAAAATCGCTTCCGAACCGGTCTTGATATTGCGCGTTACACCGCCGATATCATGCGTCAGGATATGGCCGAGTACGATGCCGACACCGCTAAGTACACTCAGTCGCTGGGTTGCTGGCATGGCTTTATCGGGCAACAGAAACTGATTTCCATCAAGAAGCATTTTGGTGATACCAGCAAGCGCTATCTGTATCTTTCCGGTTGGATGATTGCCGCGCTTCGCTCTGAGTTTGGTCCACTGCCCGACCAATCGATGCATGAGAAGACGTCGGTTTCCTCGTTGATTGAAGAGCTCTACACGTTCTTGCGTCAGGCAGATGCGCGCGAATTGGGGGGGCTGTTCCGCGGCCTCGACGCTGCTCGCAAAGCGGGCAATGAGGTTGAAGCGCAGGAGATCACTAACAAGATCGAAAACTTCCAGACCCACGTTGTACCAATCATTGCTGATATCGATGCGGGTTTCGGCAACGAAGAAGCGACCTACCTGCTTGCCAAGCAGATGATTGAAGCTGGTGCTTGTGCGATTCAGATTGAGAACCAGGTGTCTGATGAAAAGCAGTGTGGTCACCAGGACGGCAAGGTAACGGTACCTCACGCTGATTTCCTCGCGAAGATTCGCGCGATTCGCTACGCGTTTCTCGAGCTAGGCGTCGAAAACGGCATCATTGTTGCACGCACCGACTCCTTGGGCGCGGGCCTCACTAAGCAGATCGCTGTCACGAATGAGCCAGGCGATTTGGGTGACCAGTACAACAGCTTCCTTGATGGCGAGTACATTGAGAGCGCCGCTGACATTGCCAACGGCGATGTGGTTGTTAAAGCCGACGGCAAGCTTCTCAAGCCCGCCCGTCTTCAGTCTGGCCTGTTCCAGTTCAAAAAAGGTTCAGGGGAAGATCGCGTTGTTCTTGATTGCATCACTTCATTGCAAAATGGTGCAGACCTGCTCTGGATCGAAACCGAGAAACCTCATGTCGGTCAGATTGCGGCGATGGTGAATCGTATTCGCGAATCCGTACCGAGTGCCAAGCTGGTATACAACAACAGCCCATCTTTCAACTGGACGCTCAGCTTCCGCCAGCAGGTGTTTGACGCCTGGAGTGAAGAGGGTCGCGATGTGTCAGCCTACGAGCGTGACAGCCTGATGAGTGCCGAGTACGACGAGACCGAATTGGCTGCTGAAGCCGATCAGCGTATCCAGTCGTTCCAGGCCGATGCGGCGCGCGAGGCCGGTATTTTCCACCATCTCATTACGCTACCGACGTACCACACAGCGGCGCTGTCTACCGATAACCTTGCCAAAGAGTACTTTGGTGATGCCGGCATGTTGGGCTACGTGCGGGGCGTGCAGCGTAAGGAGATTCGTCAAGGTATCGCCTGCGTTAAGCACCAAAACATGGCGGGTTCCGATATGGGCGACGATCACAAGGAGTACTTCTCTGGTGATGCTGCTCTCAAGGCTGCGGGTGAAGACAATACGATGAATCAGTTTGGTTAATACCTATTGATTGTCTCCAGTGCAGCTTCTATTACGCACTGATCGTCAAAAACCGCGGGCTTACCCCTCGCGGTTTTTTTGTTTCTATGGTTTTTCGATAGCTGTTTCTATAGATCCTGCCGAGCAGCCAGTAAGAAGCCAGTTCGTCTGGCTTCGTTCGTTTGGCGAGGCTAGACCTGGCCACCTTTTCACTACCACCTATCAGTTCACTGGGACCTTTCAATCAAGTGCCTGATAATTGTCGTCTAGGCGCTTGTGTTAATGCCAGCAGAGGCTCAAGCTAATGTGATGAAATGGGACGATATTGATCAGCAGGTTTGCTCTATTGCCCGCGCGCTTTCAATAGTGGGGGAGCGTTGGACTCTGCTGATTGTTCGAGATGCATTTAAAGGGACCCGGCGATTTGACGAGTTTCAAGCGAGCTTGGGCGTCACGCGTCACCGACTGGCTGAGCGCTTAAACCGTTTAGTAGACGAAGGCGTTTTCACCAAGGTGCCCTACAATGATCGGCCTGTCCGCTATGAATACCGACTGACCCGAAAGGGTTTGGCTCTCTATCCTGTGTTAGTGAGTTTGAGCCACTGGGGTGATACGTGGATAGATGATGGTGAGGGGCCGCCCTTGCGTTACTGGCACAGTGCCTGCGGCAAAGAAACCCGACCAGTTCTCAGTTGTGAGCAGTGCGGGGAGCCAATGCGGCCAGAAGAGGTATCGACCCGGCCTGGAACCGTGCTCACGGAATTTGTCAAAGCGAGGCGCAAGATGGGTGAGCCGATACCCAGCGATTCGAATTTGCCCATTGCCGCCGCTGAGTTCAACCGACAGCGTCAGCAGTTACACAGTCATCCAAGTCACAGTCGTCACGAGGACACATCGTTATGAATCAAGCCACCAATAATTTGGTTATGAATGCGGACATGAACAGTGTCAACGAATCTGGCCGTAATCCGCAGGAAGAGCAGGTGTTTCGCAAGCAGCGGTTGGCCGCGGCGTTGCGTATTTTTGGCAAGTTTGGCTTTGACGAAGGTGTGGCCGGACATATTACGGTACGCGATCCCTTGGATCCCGAAACGTTCTGGGTCAATCCATTTGGGCGATCTTTCAAGATGATGCGCGTTTCCGATTTGATTCGTGTCAATCATGAGGGCGAGGTGGTGGAAGGCGAAGGTTTGCTCAATGGCGCTGCATTCACGATTCATGGCGAAGTTCATAAAGCACGTCCTGATGTGATTGCGGCAGCGCATGCCCACTCAGTCTACGGTAAAACCTGGTCGTCGCTGGCGCGTCTACTCGACCCGATTACGCAGGATGCCTGTGCTTTCTTTGAGGATCATGCACTCCTAGACGATTTTAATGGCGTTGTTGTCGATAACGACGATGGCGAGGCTTTGGCGGGTGTTCTGGGCGATAAGAAAGCCATTGTCCTTAAAAACCATGGTCATTTAACCGTGGGTTCCACCGTTGAAGAGGCCGTGTGGTGGTACGTAACCATGGAGCGAAGTTGCCAGGCACAACTGATGGCAGAAGCAGCGGGCAATCCCCATTCGATTCCGGATGATGTTGCTCGCCACACGGCGAGTCAGATAGGTACCTCCATCGCAGGTTGGTTCAGCGCGCAACCGTTGTTTGACAGCATCATGGCTGAGCAGCCCGATTTGTTGGATTAGTGACTGATTGAGTTGGCTTGATCCCGTCATCATGCGGACACCGAGAATAAAAAGGGGGAGCGTTTGCTCCCCCTTTTTTTATTTCTTTGTCAGCCATCGCTATCTGAGTTTCTTCAATCGAAAAACTCGGTGAACTCTTGGATGGTTTGATACTCGCTACTACCTGTAGTGTACTGAATACCGCCTGTGTGGCCATTTCCTGCGATTTTGCTGAGCAACAAGTTAGCGCCACCACCGCTGGTTATGTAACGCACGAGTTCGTCGTAGTTGTCGCTGATCTGATTGGGACCTGGGCCTACGAACACGAGGTCGGCACCTTGACCTGGTGCAATACCGCCGCTCTGATGGCACGCTGAATAGCACTTGGGATAGATGAGATCGTGCACATTGTCCTCAAAGAAGGCTACCGCCTGTGCTTCATTATCGCCGCCACCGTTATCACCGCCGCCGTCAGTCGGGGGGGTGCCACCGCCCGAGCCATCCTTGATCGGTGCATTGCTAAGTCCCCGCGCAGATTGAACTGATTCCAACAGGGCGTTTGCCGCTGCTTGGGTTTCGGGTTCGCTAGATTGGGATTGCACCGTCGGAGCGAATGTTGCCGCGATTAGCAGCGCGGTGGCTGTTATGACGAACTGGCGCATAGTTAATGTCTCTGTTCCAAAGGCGATTAGCTACGAGCAAGTTTAGACATTTGTGACGCAAGCACAATGGTCTTGGATGGCGACTCTAGTTGTTTTTGTTGCGCACCTAAGATTTGTAGGCTCGGGATGTTGGGGTGCAGGCCAATTTTGGCAGCGTAGCACGCGCATACAGATTCACAGTTATCAAGAAATAGCGCGAATCAACGTCCGTGTCGGCGGAATCCGGGAGGAAATGTTTATGCCTGATAGCTGCAACCGATGCTTACTGTCGGTCTGTCGGTCTGTCGGTCTGTCGGTCTGTCGGTCTGTCGGTCTTTCTGGCGTGGTTGGTGAGTCGGCGACAAATTGGATCGGTCGCTGTCAAACATGTCTTTGCATGCTGCTACAAGGTCTTATGAAAGCTCTTTTATAGGTCAATGACTCGAGCGTTTAAATGCCCCAATTAGCGCCACAATGATCAACACCTCGAGAATGAACAGCGGCCGGTGCATCAGTGTTACCTGTTCAGTGCGTTCCACAACCTCCCAAAGGGCTTCTAGCGCCTCATAAACCCCCCATGAGATGCCCATGCCAGCGAGGTAACCGATTTGTTTAGCAACATCTAATTGAGTGAGTCGATTTTTCTCGGGGATGAGCTGGGTCTCGCATCGAACGAGGTAGCTGCCAAACGCGAAGGTTAGCTGGTAGCCCAAGTAAACAAACAGTGCGAGTGTCGCTTTGATGGGGAAAATCAGCACCCCCGTGATGCCTGCTAATATCACCAGCTCTACCAAGAGTGATATTCGATAAAACCAAATCACATTGAAAAGTCGGTGGTACTGGGTCGCGAT
>CBFHPT010000022.1:0-15616 GCA_965657905.1 Luminiphilus sp.
AAGAAGGTCTGCGCTTCGCAATCCGCGAAGGTGGCCGCACGGTTGGTGCTGGCGTCGTAGCCAAAATCATCGAGTAAGTCACTCGAGACCTGAAACTCACCGCTCATCGGTGGGTTTTACGCCGGGCCGAACCGTCTGATTTGGGGGTTCGGCTTCGTCGTCTCTGGTAGTAAAAGCTGTCAGAGGCGGTTCCGAAAAGTCACAGGCCAGTAGCTCAATTGGCAGAGCAGCGGATTCCAAATCCGCAGGTTGGGGGTTCGATTCCCTCCTGGCCTGCCATTCCTTCGGTGCGAAGGGGTGGCAACAGAGGGGTTTGGCGTGAGTCAAACCAAGAAAGGGATAAAGGATGAGTGAAGCCGCTCCAAGCCGGCTTGATCCCCTTAAGTGGGGTGTTGTCGTAGCGCTGGTTGCTGCCGGTGTGGTGGGCAATAGCTATTACGCAGATCAGTCGCTGCTGTATCGGGTGCTGGCCCTTGTCGTGCTGGCTATCGTTGCCGGCTGGGTTGCCTCCATGACCGAGCGCGGTGGTGCTTTTTGGCAACTCGTTAAAGGGTCGCGGACCGAAATTCGCAAGGTGGTTTGGCCGACTCGCCAGGAGACGACGCAGACGACCATGATCGTGGTGGTGTTTGTGATCGTAATGGCACTGATTTTGTGGGCACTAGACAGCATTTTGGGCTGGCTTGTTTCCATGGTCATTGGTTGATAAGGGGAAGACGATATGGCTTTGCGTTGGTATGTAGTGCACGCCTTCTCCCAGTACGAGAAGAAGGTCGCCACGGCGCTTAAAGAGCGGGTAGAGCGTCACGGTATGACGGATCGCTTCGGCGAAATCATCGTGCCCACCGAAGAGGTGGTTGAGATGAAGGGTGGCCAGAAGCGTAAGAGCGAACGTAAGTTTTTCCCCGGTTACGTCTTGGTTCAGATGGAGCTCGATGACGATACCTGGCACCTGGTTAAAGATACGCCGCGAGTGCTTGGCTTTATTGGCGGTAAGGCCGATCGTCCTGCGCCGATTACCGAGGCGGAAGCCAACGCCATTCTGCAGCGCGTTGAGGCAGGCGTTGATCAACCCCGCCCCAAGACAGTCTTTGAGCCCGGTGAAATGGTCCGCGTTATCGATGGACCGTTCAACGACTTCAACGGTGTTGTTGAGGACGTGAATTATGAAAAGAGCCGCCTCAACGTGGCGGTATTGATCTTCGGGCGTTCAACGCCCGTAGAACTGGAATTCGGTCAGGTCGAAAAGGCCTGATAGAGAAGGGGTGTTGCACTTATGGTGCAGCGCAAAATGAAACAGTCGCAGTAGCGGCTGCTATGGGGAGCCTGAGGGCGCAACAGCGTGCCAATGGCGTTTGAACCCGGGAGAGCATCATGGCGAAGAAAGTAGACGGCTATATCAAGCTGCAAATTCCGGCCGGGCAGGCCAATCCTAGCCCGCCCGTTGGTCCTGCACTGGGCCAGAAAGGCGTTAACATCATGGAATTCTGCAAGGCATTTAATGCCGAGACTCAGGGCATGGAGCCCGGTCTTCCAATTCCTGTTGTGATCACTGTTTACAGCGACAAGTCTTTCACATTCATCAAAAAGACGCCGCCAGCATCAGTATTGCTGCGCAAGGTGCTCGGCATTAAGAGTGGCTCAGGCCGCCCCAATACCGAAAAAGTGGGCAAGGTTACCCGTGCTCAATTAGAAGAGGTTGCTACCCAAAAATGGCCTGACCTCACCGCTGCCGATATGGACGCGGCCGTACGCACAATCGCTGGCAGCGCTCGTTCTGCTGGCATCGACGTGGAGGGTTGATTCGATGGCTAAGTTGTCAAAGCGCGTAAAGGCCTTTCGCGAGAAAGTAGACGCAAATCAGAGCTACAGCCTTGATGATGCGATTGCGCTGCTCAAGGAATTCGGCACCGTAAAGTTCAATGAAACGGTCGAAGTGGCAGTGAACCTCGGTGTTGACGCCCGGAAATCAGACCAGGGTGTCCGCGGTGCAACCACGTTGCCCCACGGTACCGGTTCGGTCGTTCGCGTTGCTGTATTTACTCAGGGCGAGAATGCTGAGAAGGCCAAGGCAGCCGGCGCTGACTTTGTGGGGATGGATGACCTCGCCGAGCAGGTGAAGGGCGGCATGATGGACTTCGACGTTGTCGTAGCATCACCTGACGCAATGCGCGTTGTGGGTCAGCTGGGTCAGATTCTGGGTCCACGTGGCCTGATGCCTAACCCCAAGACCGGCACTGTCACCCCCGATATCGAAGGTGCGGTTAACAACGCGAAAGCGGGTCAGATGCGCTTCCGTACTGACAAGAACGGCATTATCCACGGTGGTATCGGCAAGGTTGATTTTGAACCCGAGGCGATCAAAGGCAATTTGGTTGCTGTGCTGAACGACCTTAAGAAAGGTAAGCCGGCAGCATCCAAGGGTGTGTATTTCCGCAAGGTCACCCTGTCTACGACCATGGGTCCTGGCGTGACAATTGATCACGCGGCACTCGATATTTAAGTAATTCGCGCTTTC
The DNA here is from genome assembly GCA_965657905.1 of Luminiphilus sp. Classification (GTDB taxonomy): domain Bacteria; phylum Pseudomonadota; class Gammaproteobacteria; order Pseudomonadales; family Halieaceae; genus Luminiphilus. Next base: position 2,519 of record CBFHPT010000022.1, read on the forward strand.
GGGCGCGACGCGGCCCGGCTTGTTCGGTGTCGTTGAGTCGGTGTGAGGTAGTGCACCGGCTCACTTTGAAGTCTTTAGAAAAAAGCGTGGGGACCGTCCCTGCTGAACGCTGAAGACTGTCAAAGACCGTAGGTGAGGCCTGTTGGCTTCTTAATGATGGATATCTCCAGCGGTAACGGAGGTCTCTGCGGCCTACGCAGATGGTGAGAACGTTCACCAATGGGCGGTCGTTACAGCATTGCTGCGACGACTGAAACTAGCAATCCAGGAGTAAACCAATGGCTATTGGACTCGAAGAAAAGAAGGCGATCGTCGCCGAAGTCAACGAGACCGCTGCCAGTGCCCTATCGCTTGTGGTGGCCGACGCACGTGGCGTCACCGTTAGCGATATGACTGCTCTGCGCGCAACTGCGCGTGAAAACCAGGTCATGCTGCGCGTAGTGCGCAACACCCTGGCTAAGCGCGCTTTTGAAGGAACGGATTACGAGTGTGTCAACGGCGCACTCACGGGTCCGTCTCTGTTTGGATTTTCCATGGAAGATCCGGGTGCAGCAGCACGACTGTTTAAAGACTTTGCCAAAGAGAACTCTAAGTTCGAAGTAAAGGCATTGTCTGTCAGTGGCACGCTCATGGGAGCAGAGCAACTGGATGTATTGGCGAAGCTACCGACGCGCGACCAAGCGTTGTCGATGTTGATGAGCGTTATGCAAGCGCCCACAACCAAGCTGGTACAGACCATGAACGAAGTTCCCGGCAAGCTCGTACGTACGCTTGCGGCAGTTCGCGACCAGAAGGAGCAGGCAGCCTAAGTCAGGCGGCGCTGATTCCACACTTTTTTATCAGGAGAAACTGAAATGGCAATTTCAAAAGAAGACATCCTCGACGCAATCTCAGAGATGAGCGTTATGGACATCGTATCGTTGATCGAAGCGATGGAAGAGAAGTTCGGTGTAACGGCTGCGGCTGCTGTCGCTGCTGCACCTGCTGCTGGCGGTGACGCTGGTGGTGCTGCTGCCGCAGAACAGACTGAATTCGACGTCGTGCTGACTTCAGCCGGCGAGAAGAAAGTCAACGTGATCAAGGTTGTTCGCGCGATCACGGGCCTTGGTCTTAAGGAAGCTAAAGGTCTGGTTGACGGTGCTCCGTCTCCGATCAAAGAAGGCGCTTCTAAGGACGAAGCAGAAGACATCAAGAAGCAGCTTGAAGAAGCTGGCGGTAGCGCTGAGCTTAAGTAAGCGCAACACAAGCCCAACACTGTTGGGCTTCGCAGGGCTGGGGCGCGTTGTGCGCTCCGGCCCTTTCCCGGTTCTAAAACCGGTTAATGTCGGGGACGCCCGATACCAAAAAGCTGGGGAGTATTGATGGCTTACTCATATACTGAGAAGAAACGCATCCGCAAGGATTTCGGCTCGCTTGAGAAGGTAATGGACATTCCATACCTGCTCGCGATCCAATTGGACTCCTATCGCAAGTTCACCCAGGAGGGCGTGAAAGGTGATGAGCGCGGCGACTACGGTCTGCACGCGGCTTTCAAATCCGTCTTCCCCATCGTCAGTTACAGCGGTAGTGCTGCACTGGAGTACGTTGATTACGCGCTGGGCCAGCCCGTTTTTGACGTCGAGGAATGTGTCCTGCGAGGTACGACCTACGCCTGTGCGCTACGGGTCAAGGTTCGCCTGATTATTTATGACAAGGAATCCTCCTCCAAGTCCATCAAGGACATCAAGGAGCAGGATGTCTACATGGGTGAGATTCCCCTGATGACGGACAACGGTACCTTCGTCATTAATGGTACCGAGCGGGTCATCGTGTCCCAGTTGCATCGCTCGCCCGGTGTGTTCTTTGATCACGACAAGGGCAAAACCCACTCGTCGGGCAAGCTCCTGTATTCGGCGCGGGTAATTCCTTACCGTGGTTCATGGCTCGACTTCGAATTCGACCCCAAGGATAACGTCTACGCGCGTATCGACCGTCGCCGCAAATTGCCAGCGACTGTCCTGCTGCGTGCGCTGAAATACGATTCTGAAGAAATTCTGAATATGTTCTACGAGAACACGGCATTCCAGTTGGGTGAAGAGCACTCGGCGACGATGACCCTCGTATCAAAGCGCCTTCAGGGTGACATGGCTGCTTTTGACATCATTGCCGGCGACAAGGTGTTGGTGGAGCAGGGCCGACGTATCACTGCCCGGCACATTCGTCAGTTGGACGACGCCGGCGTTGAATTTTTGGCGGTGCCCGAGGAATACCTGCTGGGTCGTCGATTGGCAAAGAACGTCATCGATACCAGCACGGGTGAAGTTCTTGTCGAGTGCAACACCGAGATCACCGAAGAGATGCTCGCACTGTTACGCGAGAAAAACATCGAGAACATCGAGACCATCTACACTAATGAGATCGACTGTGGTCCGTTCATCTCCGATACCCTCGCCCAAGACAGTACTCGTACTGAGCTAGAAGCGCTGGTCGAAATCTACCGCATGATGCGACCCGGCGAGCCGCCCACGAAAGAATCGGCTGAGAACCTGTTCCAAAACCTGTTCTTCTCCGCGGATCGTTATGACCTGTCCTCGGTTGGACGTATGAAGTTCAACCGTCGTTTGCATCGTGAATCACCGGTTGGTAGTGGCACCCTCGATCGTGAAGACATTGTCGATGTGTTGAAGTGCCTGGTGGGTATTCGTAACGGTAAAGGTGTGGTTGATGATATCGATCACCTGGGTAACCGCCGTATCCGCTCGGTTGGCGAGATGGCCGAAAACCAGTTCCGTGTGGGCCTTGTTCGCGTCGAGCGCGCTGTTAAAGAGCGTCTTTCGATGGCAGAGAGCGAAGGCTTAATGCCGCAAGATCTCATCAACGCCAAGCCGGTTTCAGCGGCAGTGAAAGAGTTCTTTGGCTCCAGCCAGCTGTCCCAGTTTATGGATCAGAACAACCCGCTGTCTGAAGTGACGCATAAGCGTCGTGTTTCTGCGTTGGGCCCAGGTGGTCTTACCCGTGAGCGCGCAGGCTTCGAAGTGCGTGACGTTCACCCGACCCATTACGGTCGCGTTTGTCCTATTGAGACGCCGGAAGGACCCAACATTGGTCTGATTAACTCGCTGGCGACCTATGCCCGCACCAATGAGTACGGCTTCCTCGAGTCGCCCTACCGCAAAGTGGTCGATGGTGTGGTTTCTGAGGAAATTGCGTACCTGTCGGCGATCAACGAAGCCGAGCACGTGATTGCTCAGGCCTCTGCGACACTCGACAAGAACAACAAGTTTGTCGATGACCTCATTAACGTGCGTCACATGAACGAATTTACCGTGAAGCCCGCGAGCGAAGTGGACTTCATGGATGTGTCGCCCAAGCAAGTGGTCTCCATTGCCGCGGCACTGATTCCGTTCCTCGAGCACGATGATGCGAACCGGGCCTTGATGGGTTCGAATATGCAACGTCAGGCGGTGCCGACTTTGAAGGCTGACAAACCGCTAGTCGGAACCGGTATGGAGCGCTATGTCGCAGCCGACTCCGGTGTCTGTGTGGTGGCGCGTCGCGGTGGTGTGATCGATTCGGTTGATGCCAGCCGTATCGTTGTCCGCGTTGATGCCGATAGCGTTGGCCCCGATGAAGCGCCTGTCGACATCTACAATCTGACCAAATACAAGCGTTCAAACCAGAACACCTGTATCAACCAGCGCCCGATTGTTCAGCGCGGTGACAGTGTCTCTCGGGGTGACATCCTCGCGGACGGCCCGTCGGTTGACCTGGGTGAGTTGGCACTGGGCCAGAACATGCGCATCGCGTTCATGCCCTGGAACGGCTACAACTTTGAGGATTCAATCCTCGTTTCCGAGCGTGTGGTTCAGGAAGATCGCTTTACAACGATCCACATTCAGGAGTTGACCTGTATTGCCCGAGACACAAAATTGGGACCAGAGGAAATTACCTCAGATATTCCCAACGTCGGTGAGGGCGCACTGGGCAAGCTCGACGAGTCGGGCATTGTCTACATCGGTGCTGAAGTGGACGCAGGGGACATTCTGGTCGGTAAAGTCACGCCCAAGGGCGAGACTCAGCTGACACCAGAAGAAAAACTGCTACGTGCAATCTTCGGTGAGAAAGCCTCTGATGTGAAAGATACTTCCCTGCGCGTACCGTCGAGCTACAAGGGTACAGTCATCGACGTGCAGGTCTTCACTCGCGACGGTCTCGAGAAAGACCATCGCGCCAAGCAGATCGAAACGGCTCAGCTTGCTGATTACCGCAAAGACTTGCGCGAAGAGTTCCGCATCTACGAAGAGGCGACGTATGCGCGTCTCGCGACGCTGATCAAGGGTCAGAAGACCGTCAGCGGCGGTGGACTGGCCAAGGGCACGGCACTGACTGATGAGGTGTTGGCTGAACTGGATCGCGAGCAGTGGTTCAAGTTGAAGCTTTCCGACGCAGACCTGAATGAGCAGCTCGCTGCCGCTCAGCGATTGTTGGAAGAGCAGAATCGCCAGTTGGAAGAGCGCTTCGAGATTAAGAAGGACAAGCTCCAGAGCGGCGACGACCTCCAGCCCGGCGTGTTGAAGATCGTTAAGGTCTACCTTGCCGTTAAGCGTCGAATCCAGCCAGGTGACAAGATGGCGGGACGTCACGGTAACAAGGGTGTGATCTCGGTCATTATGCCTGTTGAAGATATGCCCTTTGATGAGCGCGGTGAGCCGATCGATATAGTTCTCAACCCGCTGGGCGTGCCGTCACGTATGAACGTGGGTCAGATTCTTGAAACTCACTTAGGGATGGCGGCCCGTGGCCTTGGTATCAAGATCGACGAGATGCTGGAGCAACAGGTCAAAGTCACTCAGCTACGTAAATTCCTGAAGGAAATCTACTCTCATGCGAGTGACTCCCGACGGGATGCGGATATCGACAGCTTGTCCGACGACGAGTTGTTGGCACTTGCCGACAACCTGCGTAAAGGCGTACCGATGGCGACACCGGTATTTGACGGCGCTCAGGAATCATCCATTAAAGCGCTGCTGCGCATGGCGGATATCCCTGATAGCGGTCAGCTGAAACTTTACGATGGCCGCACGGGTGACACATTCTTGCGTCCTGTGACTGTGGGTTACATGTACATGCTCAAACTCAACCACTTGGTGGATGACAAGATGCATGCCCGCTCGACCGGTTCTTACAGCCTTGTTACTCAGCAGCCGCTCGGTGGTAAAGCACAGTTCGGTGGCCAGCGCTTCGGTGAGATGGAAGTCTGGGCGCTTGAGGCCTACGGCGCCGCTTACACCCTGCAGGAGATGCTGACGGTTAAGTCGGATGATGTGGCAGGCCGTACCAAGATGTACAAGAACATCGTCGATGGTGATCACCGCATGGAGCCGGGTATGCCCGAGTCCTTCAACGTGTTGATCAAGGAAATCCGCTCGCTCGGTATCGATATCGATCTCGAGTCCGAGTCGTCAGGCTTCTGAGGGGAGATAAACTATGAAAGATTTGCTTAACCTGCTGAGCAGGGAAAAGAACGACGATTTCGATTCAATCCGAATCGGCTTAGCGTCTCCCGAGATGGTCCGCTCATGGTCTTACGGCGAAGTTAAGAAGCCCGAGACCATCAACTATCGGACCTTCAAGCCCGAGCGTGATGGCCTGTTCTGCGCCAAGATCTTTGGCCCTGTAAAGGACTATGAGTGTCTGTGCGGTAAGTACAAGCGCCTCAAGCACCGTGGTGTGATCTGTGAGAAGTGTGGTGTCGAAGTTGCCCTCGCCAAGGTACGTCGCGAGCGCATGGGCCACATTGAACTCGCGAGCCCTGTCGCTCACATCTGGTTCTTGAAGTCACTGCCGTCGCGCATCGGTTTGCTGCTGGATATGACTCTGCGTGATATCGAGCGCATTCTCTACTTCGAATCCTACGTGGTGACGGACCCCGGTCTGTCGACCCTTGACCAAAGCCAGATGCTCAACGACGAGCAGTATTACGAGGCAATGGAAGAGTTTGGTGACGAGTTCACGGCAAAAATGGGTGCTGAAGCTATTCAGGACCTGATGATGCAGATCGACATCACTTCTGAAGTCGAGCGTCTGCGTGAAGAGATTCCGGCCACCAACTCAGAAACCAAGATCAAGAAGCTGTCTAAGCGTCTCAAGCTGCTTGAAGCCTTCGCGACCTCGGGTAACAAGCCTGAGTGGATGATTCTGAATGCGCTGCCGGTCCTACCGCCAGATCTGCGTCCGCTGGTACCGCTTGATGGCGGCCGGTTTGCGACCTCTGATCTGAATGACCTGTATCGTCGGGTCATCAACCGAAACAACCGTTTGAAGCGGTTGTTGGACCTGAACGCCCCTGACATCATCGTGCGCAACGAAAAGCGCATGCTGCAGGAAGCGGTTGATGCGTTGCTGGATAACGGCCGACGCGGTCGTGCGATCACGGGCTCTAACAAGCGCCCGCTCAAGTCGCTCGCTGACATGATCAAAGGTAAGCAGGGTCGATTCCGTCAAAACCTGTTGGGTAAGCGGGTCGATTACTCGGGTCGTTCGGTCATCGTGACCGGTCCGACACTGCGTCTGCATCAGTGTGGTCTGCCCAAGAAAATGGCCTTGGAACTGTTCAAGCCGTTCATCTTTGGCAAGCTTGAGCATCGTGGTTTGGCCAGCACTATCAAGGCCGCCAAGAAGATGGTTGAGCGCGAGCCACCGGAAGTGTGGGATATCCTCGCTGAGGTTATTCGCGAGCACCCCGTATTGCTTAACCGTGCTCCGACCTTGCACCGACTGGGTATTCAGGCATTCGAGCCGGTACTGATTGAAGGTAAAGCGATTCAGCTGCACCCGCTGGTTTGCGCGGCATACAACGCTGACTTCGACGGTGACCAGATGGCGGTTCACGTACCGTTGACTCTGGAAGCTCAGCTCGAAGCCCGTGCCTTGATGATGTCGACCAACAACATTCTGTCACCGGCGTCGGGCGATCCGATCATCGTGCCGTCTCAGGACGTGGTTTTGGGGCTGTATTTCATGACTCGCGAGCGTGTTAATGCGCTGGGCGAAGGCATGGTGTTTGCCGACCCAACCGAAGTTGAGCGCGCTTATGCGGGCGGCCAGGTTCACCTGCAGGCGCGCATCAAAGTTCGCGTTAAAGAGACGCTGCATAGCTATGACGAAGAGCCCGAGCATCGTCAGCGCATCGTAGAGACCACCGTTGGTCGTATCTTGCTATGGGGCATCGTGCCTGCTGGCCTGTCATTCGATCTGATCAACCAGCCAATGGTTAAAAAGGCCATATCGCGGGTGATCAACCACTGCTACCGCGTGGTCGGTCTCAAGTCGACTGTCGTGTTCGCGGATAAGCTGATGTACACCGGTTACGAGTACTCGACCAAGTCGGGCTCATCGATCGGCGTTAATGATTTCGAGATTCCTGAAGCGAAGGCTGCCCTGATCGAAAAAGCCTACGATGAAGTGAAAGAAATCGAACAGCAGTACTCGGCTGGTCTTGTGACGCAAGGCGAGAAATACAACAAGGTGATCGATATTTGGTCGCGTACCAACGATCTGGTATCGAAGTCGATGATGGCCAACCTCTCGAAAGAGATGGTGACCAACCGCGACGGCGAGGAAGAAGAGCAGAGCTCGTTCAACTCCGTGTATATGTATGCGGATTCGGGTGCTCGTGGTTCCCCCGCTCAGATTCGTCAGTTGGCGGGTATGCGTGGTCTGATGGCCAAGCCTGACGGCTCGATCATTGAGACGCCAATCGTGGCGAACTTCCGCGAAGGTCTGAACGTACTTCAGTACTTCATCTCGACCCACGGGGCCCGTAAGGGTCTTGCTGATACAGCACTTAAGACCGCGAACTCGGGTTACCTGACCCGTCGTCTGGTCGATGTGGCTCAGGACGTTGTTGTCACCGAGGAAGATTGCGGCACCGACGAAGGCCTGCTGATGACGCCGGTCATTGATGGTGGTGACATCATCGAAACCCTGGTCGATCGCGTCTTGGGTCGTATCGTCGCGCATGATGTTTGCAAGCCCGGTACCGACGAAGTGGTACTCGAAGCGGGCACCATGGTCGACGAGCTTCTGACGATTAAGCTTGAAGAGTTGGGTATTGATGAAGTGACCGTGCGTTCACCCATCACCTGTAAGACCCGTCATGGTATTTGCTCGACCTGTTACGGTCGTGACCTTGGTCGAGGCCATCAGGTGAACATGGGTGAAGCGATCGGTGTCGTTGCAGCCCAGTCTATTGGTGAGCCCGGCACACAGCTGACCATGCGTACCTTCCACATTGGTGGTGCGGCGTCCGGTCAGGCAGCTCAAGACAACATTCAGGTGAACTCTGACGGTGTCGTTAAGTTGCACAACATCAAGGTTGTCGATCGTTCCGACGGCTCTTTGGTTGCTGTGTCACGTTCGGGTGAGCTGTCCCTGTTGGATGGGGTTGGTCGTGAGCGTGAGCGTTATAAAGTGCCTTACGGTGCGGTGATTAAAGTCCGTGATGACGCCAAGGTTGAAGCCGGCGATATCGTTGCGAACTGGGATCCCCACACGCACCCCATCATCACTGAGGTTGCGGGTACCGTTAAGTTCAGCGGAATGGACGAAGGCGTCACCATTAAACGTCAAACCGACGAGTTTACGGGTCTGTCCAGTATTTCGGTGATGGAGCAGGGTGAGCGACCAACTGCGGGTAAGGATATCCGTCCTGCAGTGACACTGGTTGACTCGAAGGGCAAGGAGCTGACGCTTGCAGGTACCAACGTACCGGCGCATTACTTCCTACCCTCGAACGCGATGGTTAACCTCGAAGATGGTGCCAGCGTGGGTGTCGGTGACATCATCGCGCGTATTCCGCAGGAAGGTTCCAAGACTCGGGACATTACCGGTGGTCTGCCGCGGGTTGCGGATCTGTTCGAAGCACGTAAGCCCAAGGAGCCAGCAATTCTTGCTGAGATCTCAGGTACCGTGAGCTTCGGTAAAGAAACCAAGGGTAAGCGTCGCCTTATCATCACGCCAACCGATAGCTCAACATTGCCTGACGGTTCCGATCATTACGAAGAGTTGATTCCAAAGTGGCGTCAGCTGTCTGTGTTCGAAGGTGAACAGGTCGCCAAGGGTGAAGTGGTGTCAGAGGGACCATTGAGTCCTCACGATATCTTGCGCCTCAAAGGCATTGCCGAGTTGGCGAAGTACATCGTCAATGAGATTCAGGAGGTTTACCGCCTGCAGGGTGTGAAGATCAACGACAAGCACATCGAGATCATTGTTCGTCAGATGTTGCGTAAGGTGATTATTGCAAGCTCGGGTGAATCTAGCCTGATCAAAGGTGAGCAGGTTGAGTACACCACCTTCCTCGAAGAGTGCGAGCGTCTTGAAGCGAAGGGCCTGATCTCGCCGACGGCGGATCGCGAATTACTGGGTATTACCAAGGCATCGCTGGCGACCGAGAGCTTTATCTCGGCGGCATCGTTCCAGGAAACTACCCGCGTTCTGACCGAAGCGGCGGTAACCGGCAAGCGCGACTACCTCCGTGGTCTCAAAGAGAACGTCATTGTGGGTCGTTTGATCCCAGCCGGTACCGGCTTGACGTATCACGAAGAGCGTCGACACAAGAAAATGGATGGCGACAGCCTGCAGTTGACCATGTCGGACGAGGAGTTCACCGAGAGCTTCGCGGAAGAGATGGAAAAGGTAGAAGCCGAGAGCGAATAAGCGTTTTTGGCAAGGACAGCGGAACAGCGCCCTTCGGGGCGCTTTTTCTGTCAGGAAATCCCAGTTGACCAATAGGGTGCACATCTTTAGAATGCGCGCTCTTTTATTTGGGGGCAGTGCCTCCATCGAATTTCGGAGCTTTTGAATGGCAACAATTAACCAGCTCGTGCGAAAGCCGCGCAAGCGTAAGGTCATGAAGAGTGGTGTACCCGCACTTCAAGCCTGTCCCCAGCGTCGTGGTGTATGTACCCGCGTTTACACCACTACACCTAAGAAGCCTAACTCGGCACTGCGTAAAGTCTGCCGTGTTCGACTGACCAACGGTTTTGAAGTGTCTTCTTACATCGGTGGTGAAGGCCACAACCTCCAGGAGCACAGCGTTGTGCTGATTCGTGGCGGTCGTGTGAAAGATCTTCCAGGTGTGCGTTATCACACTGTTCGCGGCAGCCTCGATACCTCGGGCGTTGCGGATCGTCGTAAGGGCCGTTCTAAGTACGGTGCTAAGCGACCTAAGTAAGTTTAAGCAACACAGTAATACACCCTGCTTACCGCTGTGGCGGTGATCGGGTACAACGAGTCGGCCAAGTGCCGACAGTAAGGCCGGGTCATACGTGCCCGGGTAACCCTGAAGAAAAAAGGTAATTCCAATGCCAAGAAGACGCGTTGTCGCCAAACGTGAAGTCCTGCCCGATCCCAAGTTCGGCAATCCTACTCTCGCGAAGTTCATGAACCACGTCATGGTCAGCGGTAAGAAATCGACTGCTGAATCCATCGTATACGGTGCACTTACCCTCGTTGAAGAGCGCACTAAACGTGACCCCATCGAAGTATTTGACGAAGCTCTCGAAAACATCGCCCCTATGGTCGAAGTTAAGAGCCGTCGTGTCGGTGGTGCAACCTACCAGGTACCGGTTGAAGTACGTCCTGCCCGCCGTATCGCGCTGTCTATGCGCTGGTTGGTTGACTACGCCCGTAATCGTGGTGAGAAGTCTATGCGTCAGCGTCTTGCTGGCGAGATCGTTGATGCGTCCGCAGGTAAGGGCAACGCAGTAAAGAAGCGTGAAGACGTGCACCGTATGGCTGAAGCCAATAAGGCGTTCTCGCACTTCCGATTCTGATTGCCGGTCTGACGCTCTTTTTCTGAGGAACCCTCTGTGGCTCGCAAGACTCCGATACAGCGATATCGAAACATCGGTATCTGCGCTCATGTGGATGCGGGTAAAACCACGACCACTGAGCGTGTGCTGTTCTATACGGGTCTATCTCACAAAATAGGCGAAGTACACGACGGTGCTGCCACCATGGACTGGATGGAGCAGGAGCAAGAGCGGGGTATTACCATTACCTCAGCGGCCACTACCTGCTTCTGGTCTGGCATGTACCAGCAGTACGAGCAACACCGTGTCAACATCATTGATACCCCCGGGCACGTCGACTTCACTATTGAAGTCGAGCGCTCGCTGCGGGTGCTCGATGCTGCCGTTGTGGTTTTGTGCGGCTCCTCCGGGGTTCAGCCCCAGACCGAGACAGTATGGCGCCAGGCCAACAAGTACGAAGTGCCACGCATGGTCTTCGTCAACAAGATGGACCGAGCGGGCGCCAGCTTTGAGCGCGTAATTGAGCAGCTGCGCGAGCGTCTCGGCTGTAACGCCGTTCCGATTCAGCTGACTATTGGTGCCGAGGAGAACTTCCGCGGCGTGGTGGATCTGGTAAAGCGCAAAGCTATTATCTGGAATGAAGCCGATCAGGGCATGACCTTTGAGTACGCGGATATTCCCGCTGAGCTTGAAGATCAGGTCGACGAGATGCGCGAGTACATGATCGAAGCTGCTGCTGAAGCCGACGATGAACTCATGAATAAGTACCTTGAGGGCGGCGAGCTCACCGAAGACGAGATCAAGCGTGGTTTGCGTATCCGTACCCTTGCCAATGAGATCGTCCCTGTTCTGGGTGGTTCAGCGTTCAAGAACAAAGGTGTGCAAGCGGTGCTCGATGCGGTCATCGAATATCTGCCGTCGCCCACCGAAGTGAAAGCGATTGAAGGCACCCGTCAAGACGGCGAAACCGTGGTTGCCCGTGAATCCGATGACGATGCCCCGTTTGCGGCGCTCGCGTTCAAAATCGCTACGGACCCCTTCGTGGGGACTCTGACATTCTTCCGGGTTTATTCGGGCACTCTCGAGAGTGGGACTGCGGTGTTTAACTCGGTCAAAGAAAAGAAAGAGCGGGTTGGTCGTATGGTGCAAATGCACTCGAACAGCCGCGAAGAAATCAAAGAAGTGCGCGCTGGTGATATTGCCGCGGCAATCGGCCTCAAAGATGTGACCACCGGCGACACTCTGTGTGCTGCCAATGACGTGGTTATTCTCGAGCGTATGGAGTTCCCCGAGCCGGTGATTTCGGTGGCGGTCGAGCCTCGCTCGCAAGCGGACCAAGAAAAAATGGGTGTGGCCTTGGGCAAGCTTGCGCAAGAAGACCCGTCGTTCCGTGTGAAGACCGACGAGGAAACGGGCCAGACAATTATTTCGGGTATGGGTGAGTTGCACCTCGATATCATCGTTGACCGCATGCGTCGCGAGTTTAACGTCGAGGCGAATATTGGTAAGCCTCAGGTGGCCTATCGCGAGCGCATCCGTAACACCTCAGAGATTGAAGGTAAGTTTGTTCGCCAGTCGGGTGGTCGTGGCCAGTACGGTCACGTTTGGGTCAAGTATGAGCCCGGTGAAGATGGAGCGGCGGAAGGCCTCGAGTTCGTCAACGAGATTGTCGGCGGCACCATTCCTAAAGAATATATTCCGGCGATCCAGAAGGGCATCGAAGAACAGATGCAAAATGGTGTGCTAGCGGGTTATCCCCTGTTGGGATTGAAGGCAACGCTGTATGACGGTTCGTTCCATGATGTGGACTCGAACGAAATGGCGTTTAAAATTGCCGCCAGCATGGCGACCAAGAAATTGGCCACCGAGGGCGGCGCTGTGCTGCTAGAGCCCATGATGAAGGTCGAAGTCGTGACCCCCGAAGAGAATATGGGGGACGTCGTTGGTGATCTGAATCGTCGTCGCGGCATGATTTTGGGCATGGAGGAGAGCGTCTCCGGCAAGGTGATTAATGCCGAGGTGCCGCTGGCCGAGATGTTTGGTTATGCCACCGATTTACGCAGCGCGACCCAAGGTCGTGCTACGTACACCATGGAATTTTCCAAGTATGCGGATGCGCCGAATAACGTCGCTGAAGCTATTATTTCAAAAAACCAGACGGGCTAATCCGTCTAATCAACCATAGAGGGACTGACAGTGTCGAAGGAATCATTTGAGCGTTCGAAGCCCCACGTGAACGTGGGCACGATTGGGCACGTAGACCACGGTAAGACGACGCTGACAGCGGCGTTGACGCGTGTGTGCT
>CBFHPT010000023.1:0-9619 GCA_965657905.1 Luminiphilus sp.
TGCGACGGAGAGTGGCTAAACGAGACTGGCAGTGTGCAGTCTACTCAGAACCGTCCGAGAAGACGGGGTAGAACCCCACAGAAGCGTTTGGCCCGCCGCACCGCAACGAGGCGCTCCCACAAGCCATCGCGTTAACGGCGGTTCCCATAGCGAGTGGCTACCGCATTGATTTAAGCGATACACTCCAGGTGCAGCGTGCTCTGGGGCCTATCTACCAATAAAAAACAAAGTGAGACGCTTATGAAGTTTTTGCAGACGGTCGTTGTGCTTCTCATAGTGGGAGGTGTTATGTCGACAACAGCGAGTGAGACCCCTGCGGTGATGAATGGCTTTCCGCCGTCCGCAAAATCGCAGGTCACCAAGAAAAATCAACGAGATTGGCCCTACAGTCAATGGGCTTTCCAGAATTTTGGTGCACCAAACAATACGGTTATGGTGCCGCGGGCGGGCGAGATTCATCACTTTCCAAAAGATGAGAATCGGCTGAGCAACTTTACGGTCGACGGACAATCGCTGGCAGCCATTTTTGGAGGAAACGCAGCCGACGCCCTTGTAGTGATACAGGGCGATACGCTGGTACACGAGACCTACTGGAACGGCATGGACGCGCATCGCCAGCATATTTGGTACTCGATGACCAAGTCGTTGGTGAGCGGCATTGCAGGTGTGCTTGTCGAAAGCGGACAACTCGATCTTGCGAAGAGTCCCTCAGACTACATTCCTGAGCTTAAGGGAAGCGCGTTTGATCGGGTGACAGTGCAGCAGGTGCTGGATCACGCCAGCGGCCTTGCGTTTGAGGAAAACTACGTCGACCCGAAGAGTGACTTCTTCCTCTATTACGCCCCGGCACTCAACCTCGGGTACCTGCCTGGCGCGGCGGACCTCCAACCCGGTGAGACGGATATCTATGGCGTTTACGATTTTCTGACAAAGTTTGTTGAGCCTGATCCACAGACGCCTCCGGGTTATCGATTCGATTACAACTCGGCCAACGCGGACGTTCTGGGTTGGTTGGTTTCGCGCTTAATGGATAAACCACTGAATGATGTGATTCGTGATGAGGTGTGGGCGAAGTTAGGCACCGAGCACGACGCCTTTATTGCCGTTGATCGCGCGTATATTCCGGTCGCAACCGGTGGGTTTAACGCTACGGCACGCGACTCGGCGCGTTTTGGCATGATGATCCGAGATAAGGGCGTATTCCGCGGCGAGCGTGTCCTACCGGCTTCTTGGTTAGCGCATATGGTTGACGTCAAAGACAGCGACCGACAGGCGATGGCGCGCAATCCAAACTACTCGCAGACTGATTGGATCGCCTATCAAGATATGTGGTGGATCCTCGATGATCAGGCTGAGGAGTTTTGTGCAGTGGGTATTCATGGGCAGGTGATTTACGTTAACCGCAGCACCGATACGGTTATGGTTTGGTTCTCTAGCCAGCCCGACGCAGCATCAACCTTAGCACCCGAATTCCCCATTAAACTCGATGCGGCGCGACGTGCTGCAACCTTCCTAGCTGAGCAATAACACATGGCAGCAGGAACTCCCTTTGGTCTAGCCGGTTCGGTTTTATTATGGCGAGCGTCGGTTTTGCCGGAGGTTTAGGCAATATCTGGCGCTTTCCCTACATCACCGGTGAAAATGATGGCGTGGGGTTTTGCTTGGTTTATCTGTTTTTTTCGCAATGGGTGTGCCGTGCGCAATGGCACAACCACCTTTTAATCCCCGTTAAACCCCACAATCTCTGCAATAAATCGATCCGCGTATTCCTCACATTTCTTCGGGCCTACCCCGTCGATAGCCAGGAACTGTTCCTTAGTAACCGGACGCTCTCGGCACATGGCGCTGAGGGTGCGATCGTTGAAGATGACAAATGCCGGCACCTTCTTGGTATCGGCCAGTGACTTTCTCAGGGCTTTTAAGGCATCCCACAAATCTCGGTCATGGGCCGCTATGGTGGACTCAGCCTTGGATTTCTTTTTGCTAGATCGCCCACCGCCGCCCACCGCCACACTGCGATCCTTGCGAAACTCCAATTGGACCTGCCCTTTGAGCACATCGCGGGATGTCTCGGTTAACTTGAGCGCGCCGTGGCGCTCCACATCCACTCGAAGCACTCCCCGTGCCACAAGCTGACGCAGGACCGATCGCCATTCGAGCACGGGTATCGCTTCACCGACGCCAAAGGTGGGGAGATGATGATGGTCATACTGAATCACTCGATCCGTCATCTTCCCCATCAGTACATCAATGACGTAGTTAGCACCAAAGGTTTGCCCTGTTCGATAGACCGCCGACAGTGCCATTTGCGCGGCCTGAGTCCCATCCCACGTCTCGGGCGGCTCTAGGCAATTATCGCAACGCCCACAGGGTTCCGTCGTGGTTTCTCCAAAGTAGTCGAGGATGACGTTGCGCCGGCAG
Source organism: Luminiphilus sp. (assembly GCA_965657905.1). Taxonomy (GTDB): domain Bacteria; phylum Pseudomonadota; class Gammaproteobacteria; order Pseudomonadales; family Halieaceae; genus Luminiphilus. Next base: position 2,422 of record CBFHPT010000023.1, read on the forward strand.
GCACTGACCTCACACAAGCCCAGCATGGCACTCAGACGACGCCACTCCACGCGCTTAAAATCATCACTCGCCTCAGACTCCATCAGCCGCTGTCGGATCCAGGCGACATCCTGAAAACCGTAAACCATCCAGGCTTCAGACTTGAGACCGTCGCGCCCTGCCCTGCCAGTCTCCTGATAATAAGACTCGATGCTCTTGGGCATATCCAGGTGGGCAACAAAGCGCACGTCGGGCTTGTCAATCCCCATACCGAACGCGATGGTAGCTACCATCACCAGACCATCCTCATCCAAAAACCGTCGTTGATGGTTTAGCCGGGTCTCGGGAGGCATGCCCGCGTGATACGGCAGGGCTTCGATACCGTGCTCAACAAGCCAGCTTGCGGTCTCCTCTACCCGCTTACGGCTACCGCAGTACACGATGCCCGAACAGCCAAGATAGGCACCGCGGATGAACCCAAGGAGCTGTTTACGAGGGTCTTTCTTTTCAATGATGTTGTAGTAAATATTGGGTCGATCAAAGCTGCTGACAAACTGATTGCGTTCACCCAAGCGCAGCCGCTCAACGATCTCCTGTCGCGTTGTCGGATCAGCAGTCGCCGTTAAGGCAATGCGCGGAACGTCTGGGAATAAACTGGCCAGAGCCTCGAGCTTGAGATAATCCTCGCGGAAATCATGCCCCCACTGGGACACGCAGTGGGCCTCATCGATGGCAAACAAACCGACATCAACATCACTCAGCAGGTCAATCGTGCGCTGTTTAAGTAGACGCTCTGGCGCCACGTAAAGCAGGTCGAGCTCCCCCGCACGCAACGCCCGCTCAATCTCAACCACGGCGGCATAGTCAAGGGTGGAGTTTAGAAACTCTGCCTTAACACCCAAGCCTTTCAGCGTCTCGACCTGGTCCTGCATGAGCGCGATGAGCGGGGAGACAACCACACCACAACCTTTGCGAATAATAGACGGCACTTGATAGCACATGCTCTTGCCGCCACCCGTGGGCATCAGCGCCAGCGCATGCTCACCGGCGATCACCGCATCAACGATTTCGCGTTGGAGAGGCCTGAAGCTTTGATAGCCAAATGTATCGTTAAGGACGTCGAGGGGGTTCATCACTTGCAAAACTCGCGAGTCCATCGTGTCTCGGCTGCAGCTGGGTACAGGGCGAGCGCAAACTCAATCATCATCTGAGGATTCCTGAGATCTAAGAACATCAAGCCTCGTCGACAAACGACAGGATGGGATCTTGGTATTAAAAACGCACTGCGTCTGGCGCGCTTTCGTGAAACGGAATGTTAAACGAGTAACGGATCGCCATCCTAGCACTGGCTGGGTATGATCGTTATCCAGAAACGCGGCGAGGCATGTAGACGTGAGCGAATCAGAAATCTGGCAGTATCGGCGTCAGAGGCTCGAGGACGATGCGTGATTTCGCGTTCACCCGTGTCGTTCTCAGCTGCTTTCCGTTGGATTAAGTGACCACAGGCTCAAATAGTCGGGCGCCTTTAGAGGACAAAACTCGGGAAGACCGACTGGTCGCGACATCCACCGCATTGAATTTTAATCAAGCAGCGCCTTTCTTTTGACGGCCACTCTCAATACTCACTAAACGTTTCTTACGAACAGCGACGCGGGGCTTCCATGCCTTCAGCTTGTTAGCCCTGACCTTTGACAGCGAATAATTTGTCTGCAGATTCATCCAGCTCTCTGGGGATCCACCAAGAACAGCACTGATTTTTATCGCAAGCTCTGGCGACAGGTCACTACGCTCGTTAACAAGGCGACTCAGAGTCCCTTTATTGATGTCGAGCGCCTCAGCCAACTCGCTTTGCTGCAAGCCCAACTCGTTAATGTAATCCTCCCGAATAATGGCTCCAGGATGCGTTTTTATCCTAACCATCTTCAACCTCCTCAGTGGTACTGCTCGTAGTCCACTACGTATGCGTTCCCGTCTTCAAACCGAAAGGTAATGCGCCATGGTCCATTAACTTTGACAGCCCAAAGACCCTCGCGGTCTCCTTTCAATGGATGAAGAGCCCAGCCGGGCTTATCCATGTCGGAAACAAGAGACGCTGCGTCCAACATATCTAGCTGACGGCTAATCTTTGGTAGATGTTGAGAGCGCAAGCCGCGGGATGTGCCCCTCATGAAGTAAGCCTTGAGCTGTTTTCCTTTGCCATTACCCCAAGATACGATTCTCACAAAACTATACCGAGAGTTGCGCGTTGCGCAACACAGTGGGGCTTTTGTGACCTTAGAGCCTAGGTCCGGAAACGCCGAGCAGAGCCCGCGCCACACCTCGTTGCGACTGGAAATGCAATTGATTCTCAACCGCACCAATTTGGTGCGACAAAGCTGGTCAGCGGTTAGACACTCATGATCCATTGGCTCCCACCACGCCGTACGCTAATCAAACTCATAGGAGAACTACCAATGTCGAATATCAATCGTAGGAAATTTCTTCAATCCTCAGCCGTTGCCGGCGCGGGCTTACTCATCGCCCGGTTCAGCCACGCTCAGGAAATTGTCTCTGAGACCGACGGTACAGCAGTCGCACTAGGTTATAAGGCTGACCACACCACTGTGGACGTCGCGAAATGGACCAAAAAAGCTGGCCCGGGCGGCGCTGAGCAGCAGTGCACCAGTTGCGCCCTGTACCAAAAAGTCGATGACGAATACGGTAACTGCCCCATTTTTGCGGGCAAACGCGTGCATGCCGCCGGCTGGTGCAATAGCTGGGTGCCCGCATCGTAAAGACGCGATCAGTACCGAAGGGTTGGCGACCTGCTAGAGCGTGACAGCTTGAGCATAGCAATTGTGCGGGCTCGTAAGGATGGAAGGATTTAAGCAATGGTAATCACTAGCCTCTTGCTCACCACATTTTTGTTTGGCGGCATGGTGCTGTACTCCTTCGGGTTCGCCGCGTTCTTATTCACCAACTTGCCCGCCGATCAGGCCGGCACGCTTATACGTCGCGCCTTTCCGCTGTTTTACACCTGGTGCATCGCGCTCGCGGCGCTGTGTGCAATGTTTTACGCGTTTGTAGAGCCCATGGGTGCAGTACTACTGGCCATTGTGGCAGCAACCACAATTCCAACCCGTCAACTGCTGATGCCGGCGATCAATGCGGCTACCGATACGGGCAACAAAAAGCGCTTCGGGGTACTGCATGGCGTATCGGTGGTCATTACCGTCGCGCAGATGGTGGCCGTCGCCTACGCACTGACGTTACTTCTGTGAAGCAGCAGGGTTGCTGGTACCACTAGGCGTAGCGCTTTTACCTACCTGAAGAACAGTTACATACCCGCTCAGAGCCCGAGACCTCCTCAGCGCAAGCGACAGAGCCGTACATACGAACAGCGCCCCTGAGCGTGAGTTACAGGCTGGCGCGAGGGGCTTGTGGCGCTTAGGCTTGTCGACATGAGCGACACCGAGACGACCATGGAAGTCCCCCAAGGCAGCTTCATTTTGCAACGACGCCCAAGGCGTCGTCGCGAGTTGCTACGGGCCTGGGACGCGGCAGATGAGTATCTGCTGCGCGAGGCAGAGGAGCAGATACCGCCGAACAAGAATACGCGCGTCCTCGTTATCAACGACAGCTTTGGAGCCCTAGCGGTTGCTCTCGCGCCTCGTTCGCCACAAACGTGGTCAGACTCGCGCCTTAGCCAACTGGCGACGTACGACAACCTTCTGGCCAATGACATCGAGCCAGCCGGCATAACAATGCTGAACGGTCTGCAAGAGCCGGTTGGGCCTGTAGAACTGGTGCTTATTAAGGTGCCCAAAACCCTGGCCTTGCTAGAGGATCAACTCACCAGGCTACGACCGCTACTGACCCCAGACACCAAAGTGCTGGTAGCCGGTATGGTCAAGGCAATGCCCCGCAGCGTATGGACGCTTTTAGAGCGATTGCTGGGTCCAACGGATACGGCCCTAGCTTGGAAGAAATCCAAGCTGATCCGGGTGACGCCGGATCTGACCCTGAAGGTGCCCCCCGCCCCCTACCCAGTGCAGTACCAACTCGAGGGTACAGACTGGCTCATAAGCAACCACGCCAATGTATTTTCCCGTGACAGCCTGGATATCGGGACCCGATTCTTTCTGCAACATTTGCCTTTGATGCCTCGGGCCCAAGACATCATCGACCTTGGATGTGGCAATGGAGTGGTGGGGCTGCAGGCGGCCGCACGGCATCCCGAAGCGACGGTGCATTTTGTGGACGAGTCGTTCATGGCGGTGGCATCGGCGCGGACGAATTTCGAGCGCGTGTTCAACGCCGCGCGCGCGGCGGAGTTTCATGTTGGCGACGGCCTGGAAAATTTCTCACAGGGGTCGGCAGATTTGGTTCTTTGCAATCCGCCTTTTCACCAACAGCGTGCGGTGGGCGATCAAATTGCTTTACGCATGTTTCATCAGTCCCAAAACGTGCTGCGATCAAATGGCGAGTTATGGGTTATTGGCAACAGGCACCTGGGTTACCACCTGGCGCTGAAGAAACATTTTGACCGCGTTGAGCTGGTGGCCTCGAACGCCAAATTTGTCATCCTGCGCGCGGCCGGTGGGGCCCGCTCGAAAGCCTAGACGCCTGACTATCTAAGCGACGTTAAGCGACGTCTCTACTGCAACTCGTCGATCAGCTAGACCGCCCCCGTCGTACTCATGCGCTGGAGGACATCCAAGCCCTGTTGCTTTAACCACCAGGGTAAATCGATCATCACCCAGTTCTCGAGCAGCTTATCGCCCGATTACCAGTACCATCGATCACTGCTCCATAAAGGCATCAATAGCCGCTTGAATTGCAGGAATAGCCTGTTCATAGAAAAATGCCGGCGGTGCGCCGGGATCGCGCTCGGTGTAATCATCGATCGCCATGTAGCCACCGATGCCACGGTTAACATCGATGAAACTGACCGCGCCAAAGGCACCGGGGTCAGCGTAGACACCGGGTAAGTCGTCTCGTATCCACCAACCCATGCCGTAGGGCATGGGGTCCTTGGCTACCACACCTCCTCGGTCAATCTGCATGCTTGCAATGGCAGCTTCACTGAGGACACGTGTGTCACCACAAAACCCGCCGTTCAAATGTACCTGCAGTAACTTGGCGTAATCGGCCATGTTACTGATGGCGCCGCCCTCGACATTAGGGTTTGCGGCACCCGCTAGACTATCGGGCGAGCCAGTGAACGCGGAGGGGTTCTCCCAAGGGTTGCCATAAGTCAATACCTCGAGATTGCACGGTGTGCCTAAGTACTTGTCGACCAACTGATTCCAAGTGGCGTTGGCTACCGTGCTTGCGGTGACCCCAGCGATTTGCCATTGACTGCCACCATAATCAAATACTGAACCTGCCGGTTCAGAGGTGGGCAGCGCGTTTTGCACCAGTGTTTGGCCGCACATTTCAAAGTCAAAGATGGACTGAGCGGAAAATTGGCATAAATGATTAAAGTCGTCGACCGTGGGTCCTGTCAGTGACCCATATTGATCGAGCAAACGAAGCCCGGGTATGCCCGACGTATTACTCACCAATTGCTCGACGGTGCGATCGGCGTAGGGACCATCATAGGCAAGGTAGCGGTTGATAGGCTCACTGATGGAGAAATCGGTAGAAGGATCATCCTGTAATGCCATTAGCGTCATCACCGTTGGCACTTTACTGGTAGATGCCAGCTGCACCACCGTATCTTCAGTGTGATCCCCAAAAACCCCTTCATGGATCACGCCCTCGGCATCGACCAGCACATAGCTGATACCGTCAAAGACGTCGTTACCATCGAGAAAACGCTGAAAGGCCACATCGACTTGCGAAAAATCGGGCCCGACAGCACCCTCGCTCGGCTCCCCATCGCCACTGCTCGCGCCTCCATCGCCCCCTGAGCTGGAGGAGTTGTCCCCTGGGTCAGCGGTGGCATTTGACATCGGCTCGGAGCCACCGCCACCACCACAGGCACTCAGCGTGGCCAGTGACATACCTGCTAACAGCATCAAAGGGAATCGTCGCAGTGTCATTTGGGTTCCGCCTCGCTTGCTATTAACCGTCTTGTTATGAATGTGTGCGTGACTTACGATCAAGTATAGGAGAAATAAACGGCCTGTTGAGAGTAGATTTCCTCACTGGTGCTGCCAACTGAGCTGGAGAAATTTGCGAAATACCCGCCTGCAGGCCTGAAAAATTGCTCGCTGAGTTGATCGTGCAATTCATAACCGCCCATTCCTGAACGAGAGCCCGCAGTAGTCCATGCCATGGTTTTTTCAGTGGCGTCCCTGCTGATTCAGCTCCGTCCCGGCGAAAAGAGACAGCGTGGCAGGTGGCGCCCTGGTTGGGGGCACCAGGAGGGGCCGGGCAGGGGCTTCCTGTTCCTTCTCGCGAAGATGAGCCAGGATTCTGTCGATGATGTCCGCGTGCGGCCGATGGGGCCCGCCCGAAAGCCTAGACGCCTGACTATATAAGCGACGCTGTGCGATCACCATGGAGAGCCTCGACTTCTGGCGCGTCGAGGGCGACAAAATTCGGGAAAACTGGGTCTTGATCGATATGCTGGATGTTTACAGGCAGTTAGGGGTCGATGTGCTTGGACGCATGCGCGAATTCACCAAAGCTACCCCCCGTTAACATCAGTAGGTGGAGCGAGGCACTGGAGAGACAGCGCCTCACGACCTTACTAGGCCCGAGTCGCCAACTCACGCACCTCAGTTGTATAGTCTCGAGTCAGCACGCTGTCGACAAAGTGCCAACGGGGCCTCACTTGCTCTCGAGTGAACACCACCTCAAGGAACCCACGGCGGTGCATGTCACAGTACTGTAACTCGTCGATCAGCGCGGGTAAGGCCTGCGCTAAGGCGCGCGCCTGATCCTCGCCGAGGTTCAGATAAGCCTCCATACCGGGAGATGAAACGCCCGGCGTAGCAAGCTCGATACCTGTAACGCGATCGTTGCGGTCGCGCAGCTCACTGTACCAAGCGTTATGAGTGTCGCCCGCAAGCACGACAAGGCTTTGGTCGAGGCGCTCGGCAACCGCATACAGCTGTTCACGCTCAGCAGGGTAGCCATCCCAGGCATCGAGGTTGTAGGGCATCACCTGCGTTAAGCGTTGCAGGCTTTCTGGGGACAGCGACTCACCTACTGCAAGCTCGATACCTGTAACGCGATCGTTGCGGTCGCGCAGCTCACTGTACCAAGCGTTATGAGTGTCGCCCGCAAG
>CBFHPT010000024.1:0-5406 GCA_965657905.1 Luminiphilus sp.
CGATCGATAGGCCCAAGAACAGCGAGTTCAAAAACTTATAGGCGAGAAACCAGCTAAAGTGAATGCCAGTAGCCGACACATCTTGTGCAGTGGCATTAGTTTGCAATTAGAAATCCACGCCACGACGTGCCGCGATACCTTCGCGGTAGGCGTGCTTTACTTCTTTGACTTCAGAGACCGTGTCGCAAATTTCTCGCAGTTTGCTGCCGCCGCCGCGTCCGGTGATGACGACGCTTTGATGCTCGGATCTTGAGGTAACCGCTTCGACGATTTTTTGTTCGTCGAGATAGTCAAAGGCAATCATGTAGGTGAGCTCATCCAGCACGATCAAGTCATAGCTGGGGTCTGCCAACATGCGCTCGGCTTCACACCAAGTTCGCTCTGCGGCTGCAACGTCACCACTACGATCTTGGGTATCCCACGTGAAGCCGGTGCCCATCTGATAGAGATCCACATCGCTGCGCTGCTCACGCAGAAAGATTTCCTCACCCGAGAGTTGCTCTCCTTTAATAAACTGAACCACGCCGACCTTTTGGTGATAGCCCAGTGCGCGCATTACCATGCCAAATGCCGAGCTTGATTTGCCTTTTCCATCGCCAGTCAATAGAACGGCCACGCCGCGCTCGGTGTTGGCCGCTGCGATTCCCGCATCCACGCTGGTTTTTTGTTTTTCCATCGCTCGCTTGTGCTTTTCTTCACGGGCGGCTGTGCCTTTTGAGTCGCTCATATAGACCTCAGAGTTGATAGTTCACGCCAACGAAAAAGCGGCGCGATGGGGTGTTGTAATCGGGTATCTGACGGTAGTCACTGTCAGTGAGATTCTCGGCGCGGAGATTAACGCTCACTGACTCATTGAGATCGGCGATGATTGACCAGTCGAGCAGTGCGTAATCGTCTACCGGATTGCCCAGGGTATCAACCGAATCGCGGGCCGTTCGCGCGGTCATTGCAGTGCGCAGCCAGCTATTTTGCCAGCCGATGCTAGCTGCGGCCGTTAACTCGGGTCGGAAGGGTCGCTGGTTACCGCTGAAGTCCTCGGTCTCGTTCCACGTTAGGTTGGCGGTTAACCCAAATCCACTACCCAGGTTGCTTTCGCCCGCCAGTTCAATGCCGCGCGATGTCGACTCACCACTGCGCTGCAGGTAGCCAGCGAAGGTTTGCAGATCAAAATAAATTTCATTGTCGATGATCTGATCGAACCAAGTTACCGAGAGTTTTTTACCTGTCGAGCCAACGTCGAGGCCCACCTCCCATCCCCGGCTTGTTTCCTCTTGAAGGGTTGTGGAGCTGGCCGGTTCGAAGCTAAAGGGCCCGCGGTTGTAAGCCAGTTCGTATAGGCTGGGCGCGCGAAAGCCCGTACCCACAGCCGCGCGCAAGGCCATCGGCAGAGTTTTTAATAGCGGTTGCACGGTACTCACGCGCCAGGATGTGTGATTTCCGTAGTCGTCGTTATCATCGTGGCGAATGCCTGCTGTTATGACGCCCGCGAACAGTTGCTGCTGGTATTCGGCGTGATAACCCTGGTTATCCCGCTTTTCCTGATCGCTACCTGAATCGAGCTCTTGTTGCTGAATGTCGATGCCCGCAGTGATCCGGCGGCCGTTGGCAAGCTGGAGATTTCCCAACCATGAGATCTCTTGCTGTGATCCCTCGGTCTCAAACGATGGCATCCCAGCGCTGAAGAATCCGCGTTCGATGTGGTTTTCCTCAATGCCCACCTGAGAGCTCAGGCCATCTCGGTTCCATCGGCCAAACAGGCGCCAAGCTCGTTGGCTGTAGTCATCGGTGCAGTCGTTAATTGGCGCGAAGGTCAGCGCGTCAAAGCAGCCGTCGTAGTCGTTATCGCCTTCGACGCCGTGGGCACTACCACCCACGTTCCAGTTGTCATTCACTGACCAATCGACACTGGCGTGGAGCGTGGTGTTTCGGTAGCCGTCATCATCGGGGTTGTTCTGGTCTGATACCCTGGCGTTAAAGCCATCGGTTGAAACGTGGGTCGCAGATAGGGCGCCGCGCAGCCCCGCAGATCCCAAAGCTACGTTGATGTTGCCCCGTTTAAACGCGTCTGATCCGGTCTCTATGCCGATGTCCATCTGTCGGCCGGTTACCGGTTTTTGGCTTGTCAGTGCCACCACGCCACCAGCATCAGCACCGTAGGCGAGTCCCTGTGGCCCCCGTAAAATTTCTACGGACTGAAGCCCATCCGTAAGGAGCTGTTCCACTCTCGGACTGATTTGGGGTGAGGAGGGGTCTGCGATGTCGATGCCGTCCAATAAGATACGTGTGCGGTAGCCTTCTTCTCCTCGGATACGCACGTTGGCGGTTTTTCCCAAACCCCCATCGCGGGTGACAGAAATGCCTGTTTGGAGGTCCAGCAACTGAGCGATGTCGACGTAGCCCAATAAATCCATGGTGTCACGGTCGATGCTGTCTACGGATACGCCGATTTCATCAATTGGCAGAGGCACTCTGGAGGCAACGATTACCGTTTCTTCGATTGATGACGTTTGATTCGCACTGGCGATCGCTGCGTCCTGAGTTGCAGTGTTTTGGGCCGAAGCCTGTCCCATTGTTGTCAAAAGGGCCGAGCTAACCGCCAAGATTAAGACCGCGTGCCGGTGTTGCCGGTTCGAAGCGAGCACACCTGTCGAATTCCACATAAATTTCTCCTGAGCAGGAGTGAAGGCACCACAAAAGCGGCTCAGGAGCGGGTCCCAATTGGGGGAATGCACCTGACAGAGCCCTCCGCTCTGCGGTTAATGTCGTTGTCAGGCAGGTATCGGGCTTAAACTGAGCGAGACGCGCACAATCATTACCGTTGCGGGGGCAGCGTTGGCATTCCCGGAACAACACTTCTCGGGTCACCAAACTTCCCTTTTAACCTACCCAAGCCATCGGCAAATTGGACAACTGGCAGGCACCTAACGCGGGGGAGTCTGGAGAATACGGCGGTTTGCGTCAAGGGTTTGTTCAGGCCTGATAGAATGCGTGCCATGCAAAATGACAACACATCACAAGTAGTAGGCGCCGATCTCGACCATTGGCGCCCCTACATTACCCAGCGACTTGGGCGCGAACCTCGAGGCCTGCGGGCAGTGGCGGCGTTTAATCAGCACGGCCAGCCCTCGGTCATCCGTGTGGCGTCCCTGGTGGGTGGAAAGCCATTTCCGACACTGTTTTGGTTGATTGATCCCGATATTAATCTGCGGCTAGACCGCCTTGAAGCGGGCGGAGCTATCGCTGCGATGCAGGCGCAGGTCGCGGCGTCAGATGTATTGCGTCAACAAATGCACCTGGATCACGCTCGCCATCGCGCATTGAGAGACCAATATTTGACGCCGGCAGAGCGGCAATTTCTTGTCTCCCAAGGTATGATTGGCGCCCTTGAATCAAGGGGAATCGGCGGCATTGCAGATCCGGACCGCATCCGGTGCTTGCACACCTGGTATGCAGCTCACTGCGTTGAGCCCAATACGATAGGGCAGCTAACGGATGAACTCTTGAAAGCCGACAGCTGACCCTCAACCCGTGTAACCCCCCACACTGTTTTCACTTTTCTGACGAGAGACCGAGCAACCTATGCCCGCCCTGACCGACGATACTCGCATCAATACCCTCAAGGAGCTGATTTCTCCTCAACAGCTGCTGTCTGATATCCCAATCGATGAGGCGCTTGCCGATCACGTCGCTGCTTCGCGAAAGGGTATCCACCACGTATTGCACGGAGAGGATGATCGACTGGTTGTTGTTGTCGGCCCTTGTAGCATTCACGATCCCGAGGCGGCGATCGACTATGGCCAACGTTTAGTTCCTCTCGCCAAGCGCCTCGAGGATGATTTGTTGATCGTTATGCGGGTTTATTTTGAGAAACCGCGTACCACCGTAGGTTGGAAAGGTCTAATTAACGATCCCGACCTCGACAACTCATTCCGCATTAACAAAGGCCTGCATCTTGCGCGGCAACTGTTGGTGGATCTCAATCGAATGGGGTTGCCGACGGGCACTGAGTATCTCGATTTGATCTCGCCTCAGTATCTGGCAGATCTCGTTGCGTGGGGAGCCATCGGCGCGCGCACCACCGAGAGTCAGACTCACAGGGAGCTGGCTTCAGGTCTTTCGTGTCCCGTCGGCTTTAAGAATGCGACCGATGGAGATGTGCAGGTGGCCGTGGATGCAATCGGCGCGGCGCTTCGACCTCATCACTTTTTGTCAGTCACCAAAGAGGGCAACTCAGCGATTTTCGAGACTACGGGCAACGAAGACTGCCACATTATTTTGCGCGGTGGCCGAAACCCGAACTACGATATGTTCTCGGTGGATGACGCCTGCGCACTGTTGACAAAAGCAGGACTGCCGCAACGATTGATGATCGACGCCAGCCACGCCAACAGCCGAAAGATTCCCGCGCGTCAGGTCGATGTTGCGGCCGACATTGCCACACAGGTAAGGCGCGGCAACGACGCTATTATGGGACTCATGCTCGAGAGTTTCATGGAGGAAGGGCGTCAGAACGTCGTCGCAGGTCAGGAATTGGTTTACGGAAAAAGTATTACTGATCCCTGCATGGCGTGGGACCAAACGGAACTGGTATTGGAAAACCTCGCCGATGCGGTCAGTGCGCGCAGAGTGAAGCGGTCATGAAGCAGGCAGTAACTCTGCGAAGTTTCCAACATATCGGTAACGGATTCCTCATGGGGCTTGTTCGCGCCATGGCAGCGGTGCTGCTGATTGGTTTGGCGGCGTCGGGTGCTGCGCAGCAAGCACAGTCCAGCGGCGACGAGGATGTTGCTCTGTCGCTTGCCGACTCCCTGATGGAGCTAGAGCGACAGCTGAATGATTTCCGCTCGCTGCAGAAAGCCGTCGAGTCGGCCGATGGGGAGCGAAAAACCGCGCTCATGTATCGCGAGGATCAGCGAGCACTCGAGCTCCTCGAGCTGTTTGTGACCGCTTCAAGACAGGTTGTCGATCTGCCTGATGATGCGACCGAGAGTCGAGAATTTTTGGAAATGCTAACAACCACCAACTCGGTTTTAGATGAGGCCTTTAAGAACCGATTCCACCAGCTTGAAGCACGCATCGATCAAACGCTTACAGAGGCATCAGGCCTGAGCGGCGTCGAAAGAATAGCGACCGAGGCGTTGGTTGAAGGATTGAACGGTCAGCGGCTCCGTTACCTGAGTTCTATGATTGATGTCGTCGAGCTCCGGCAGAAACTCTCATTGCCGGCGGGTGAGTTGTCGACTGTCGCCCGGCAAAGCCTCGCTGCCTATTCACAGGAGTTGATGGGTGAGATTGAGCTCGGTGCCGCAACCAAGTCCGTGATGGCTGAGCAGCTGGCGGTCGCGGGGGACTCCCCTGATTTGAAGATGGCGATCGAAACTGAGCGGCAAAATATCGAGCGGGCGG
>CBFHPT010000025.1:0-1723 GCA_965657905.1 Luminiphilus sp.
CTGCTACCACTGTCATTTACCTTCGATCACCGGGCCCTCGATGGCGACCCAGCAGCGCGCTTTATGAGCGCATTGCATGACGCCCTAGAACACCCCGAACTGCTACTTGCGTGAGGTCAAGCTATGTATGATCTCGCAATCATCGGCGCCGGTCCTGGCGGTTATGTCGCAGCGGTCCACGCGGCGCAACAGGGAATGCGGGTTGCCGTTATAGAGCGGGACGCTCCCGGCGGCGTTTGTTTGAACTGGGGATGTATTCCTTCGAAAAACCTAATCCATCAGGCGGAACATTTCGGTGCGCTTAAAGAAATGGAAGCCGTCGGTGTTCGGATTGATCGGGATACCCTGGACTACGGAGCAGTTCAAACAAAGTCGAGAGAAGTCGTTGCCACACTCACCGGTGGCGTGGCGAGCCTGCTCAAACGTAACAAAGTTGATTATATACGCGGCAATGCCCAACTCACCGGCGCGCAAGAAGTCACGGTTGATAACGACACCAAAGTGGATGCAAAACACATTCTCATCGCAACCGGCTCACGCCCAATGGAAGTACCGGGCTTCGAGTTCGATGAGGATCGCGTACTGTCTTCAACTGGGATACTGGCAATGACCGAATTGCCCAGCAGCCTACTGATCCTTGGTGCCGGTGCCATCGGCTGTGAGTTTGCTTTCGTGATGGCCAGCTTCGGGGTGCAGGTCACACTCGTCGAAGCTATGAGCCACATTCTGCCCACCGAGGACGTGGAAGTCTGCAGCGTCTTGCATGCCGTTCTAGAAAACCTTGGGGTCAACATCAAAACCGGAACTCGGGCAGAAAGCCTTAGCCGCAGTTCAGACACTATTGAAGCCGCACTGACAGACAGGGCCGGGCAATCGGAAACTTTGCAGGCTGAACGTGCACTAGTCGTGTTCGGGCGCCGGCCAAACACGGAATCACTCGGTCTTGAGAAGATCGGCGTCAAAACCGACGCGCGTGGTTTCGTGAGCGTTGATCATCTCGGTCGCAGCACAGTACCCACCGTTTATGCCATCGGGGATATTGTCGCCAGCGCCGCTCTCGCCCACGTGGCATCCGCTGAAGGTGAGCGCGCCGTTGATCATATGACCGGGAAGCTGGCCGACTCAGCCCCCGCGATCGACCCAGACCTTATCCCCTCAGCTATCTATACCGAACCTCAGGTCGCGGGCTTTGGCCTGCGAGAGGACGACGCGGAGGCTCGGGGTATTGACTACAAGAAATCGACTTTCCGCTATCACGGAGCGGGCAAAACGATAGCGATCGGCAAACCTGAAGGCCTAGTTAAGGTGTTAGTCGACACCAAAACATCGGAAATTCTCGGCGGACATATCGTCGGGCACAACGCCACCGAGTTGATTCACGAACTGCTGCTGGCAAAGTCGGCGGAGCTTCTACCCGAAGACATCACCGGCATGATTCACGCGCACCCAACGATCTCGGAAGCCATTCTGGAGTGCCTGCGCGGGGTCCACGGGCGCCCCATACACGGCTGACCTCACCCGAGATCTACGTCGATCAGCTCCACAGGAACGCCGGACGGATCGGGCGTATCAATTTTGCACATACGAGCACCGTGATCCTCGATAGCCGTGGTCACTCTCCAACCCAGCGAACCCAGGTGCTCCAGGGCTTCATCCATATCAGGCACGAAGAAACCAATTTCACTGAGATGCCCTATGGGCTGGGATTCAACGGAACCACTCT
>CBFHPT010000026.1:0-1267 GCA_965657905.1 Luminiphilus sp.
CCGATCGAAACTGGCCTATGAGCATACTGAGGTCTTATCCACGAAACAGGATTACACCAAGCCATCATTTAGCGTTACGCTTGGACAACACGTGACCGATAACGTGTCGGTGTTTTTGGGTTACACATACACTCAACAAGATCCAAATCGCGCCGCGGCGGACGCCGGATTCGCCAAATATGAGGAAAACAAAGTGGTCCTTGAACTCAGCTCAATGTTCTGATGGGAAGTGGTCAAGGGATCCTCGGAAAAGCGTTGATTTGATATTACATTTCACTTGTACTCATTTATCGCCAGTGATAGTGTCCAAATTTCAGACGTGTTGTGGAGACCGGTTCATGTCAGACGTTACCCTAGAGGCAGATTTCGAAGAAATCCCTCGCGACGAATCCGCTACGGCAGTAGTTCGCAGACATTCTGCATACGCCGCCGGGACATCCTTAATCCCGGTTCCTCTGGTTGATTTGTTCGCCACCTCCGGCGTGCAAGTAAAAATGGTCCGCGATCTGGCGGAACTCTACGAGATTGAGTTCTCAGCTGACGCTACGAAAAGCGTGATTTCAGCGCTAGTTGGAACGCTTGGTGCACAACAGGCTGCGGTCGGTGCCTCTAGCCTCGTGAAAGTTGTTCCTTTTATCGGTCCGGTGGTTAGCACGATCGTGGCACCAGGACTCGCCGGTGCCGTGACTTATGGTCTTGGCCAAGTGTTCATACGTCATTTTTCGATGGGGGGCACACTGTTGACCCTCGACGTCGAAAAGATGCGGGCGTACTTCGAAGAAGAGGTTGAGCGCAGCAAAAGTAACACCAAGGCCGGATCTACTGCCAAGCGTGGTACGACTGAGTCGAAAGCTTCTTGATTGAAAGGAACTGTCAAGTCGCTTACCAGCGGCTTGGTGTTATTTTGTGATTCAAATCGTAGCCATACTCTCTTACGTGGTTCTCTGTGTTTTTGTTGGTGTACTTGGCAGAAACACACGAATTGGCTTTTGGGGCTCCCTTATATTGTCCTTTGTGGCGACCCCTCTGCTTGTTGCCTTGGGGATCGCTTTGTTCAGATCACCACGAGCTCCCAAGAAAGCAAAACGCTAGAATCCTACCAGCGATTTAGGGCGAGGAACGCTCCGTATGGGGATCAAGCATTACACGGATTTTCTCGAAACCGACGACGGCTATTCATTTTCGGGCATCTTGGTGCTTGCATTTATTAGCGGCATTGCGAACACCGGCGTCCTTGCTTTGATCAACATGGCAGCCGACGATATCG
>CBFHPT010000027.1:0-1239 GCA_965657905.1 Luminiphilus sp.
ATTTTCCCCGAAGAGTTCCGGCTCTTCTTCTCGGGAAATCTACGCGCCCGAAAGGCATTTGATGCATTACACAGCGACCTCTACGACGTTGAATTTTGGCAGGGACTCCAAAAGCGACTCGCAGAAGGTCACGTCGAAGACTTCTACCCCTATCCACGCGCGCTGCGGTTCGACCGTGGTCAATCTGAGGCAGCCTGATGGCATCAATTTACTTAATTCGACATGGCCAGGCATCCTTTGGATCTGAAAATTACGACCAGCTGTCACCACTGGGTCTGCGTCAAGCTGATCTAACGGGTGAGTTTCTTTCTCAAATAGGTGTTCAGTTTGATGCGGCTTACGCCGGCAGGCTGAGCCGCCAACAGGAAACTGGAGAACGGGTTTTGGCATCACAAGCAGCGCCTTGTGCGCTTGTGGAGGACGTGAGGTTTAACGAGGTCGATAACGATGCGCAGGTTAAGGCATTGTTACCGGGGCTCTGTGAGCAGGACGAAGGGCTTGCCGAAATCGTCGCTAAGGGGCTGTCATCAAGCAAGGACTATCAGAAGGTTATTGATGCGGTATTCAATGCTTGGGTCAGCCCAAGTTGTCCTGAGTTAGAGACAGAGTCTTGGGCGCATTATCGCGATAACGTCGAAGCCGCTGTTCGCGACATCATGGTGACCGTGGGCTCGGGTAAGACGACAGCGGTGTTCACCTCTGGCGGTACTATCGCAACCGCCGTTGGGCTTGTGGTTGGCGTAGCCGCTGATGGTTTTTATCAGTTTTATGAGCCGGTAATGAACTGTTCGATTACACGTCTGTTCTACAGCCGCAGCCGAGTTTCGCTTTCTAATTTTAATGACGTCGGGCACTTGCAGCTTCTCGGCGCCCAGTTAAAAGAACAGCTGGTGACATACCGGTGACGCTGTTTTGGTTGGTTCGCCATGGAGAGGCGGCTGCGAGCTGGAGCGAACATCCCGATCCGGGTTTGAGTGACCTCGGGCATCGCCAAGCGCAAGATGCGGCGGCCGAGCTTGCGGGTGATATAGACCAGGGCGTTCGAATTGTTTCGAGTCCAAAGGCACGGGCTCAACAGACGGCTGCGCCACTGGCGGCCCGGCTGCAGCTGCAGCCGTCAATTAATCCGGTCTTTAACGAAATTCAGTCACCGGTCGCGCTAGCGGATCGTCAGCAATGGCTGCGGAACTACATGACTCAACGCTGGGATGAGCAGCCTGAGAGCATTCTTCAGTGGCG